>CBDDKU010000022.1:0-116164 GCA_965230375.1 Cryomorpha sp. | reverse complement strand
TCGATGAATTTCATATTAGCATTCTCCTTTTTCGACCTTTTAAGATCAGGTAGATGACAACAGGAGCGCCCATAAAAGCACAAACTGAATTGAGTGGCAGGGCCAAATCTGAGCCAGGTAACCGGGCGATCAAGTCGCATAAGAGTGCAAGTGCCGCCCCCATAAAGACTGATCCAGGTAGAATGATTCTGTGATCATTTGATTTAAAGAAAAGGCGCACGACATGCGGGGTTGCCAAACCCAGAAAAGCTATGGGTCCGCAAAAGGCAGTAACAGTTCCAGCACTGATACCTGAAAGCAAAATAGCAGTGAGTTTCAACCGTTTTACATTCACCCCCATCGATGTTGCGTGCATCTCCCCAAGAAGTAAGGCGTTTAGACCCTTTATGAGAAAAGGAGAAGCCAAAAGTGCCAAACCAATTGGCAAAATCAAGTAGAAAAGCTGATCAGTGCCTAAACCAGCGAAACTTCCAAAACCCCAAAAGACAAAAGCCTTAATCTGTGATTCAGATGCGAATGATTGCAGAAGGGATACGATGGAAGAAGTGAAGAAGCTGAGCATGAGTCCAATGATTAAGACTGTTGCGATATCGGTAAACCTATTGGCGGCCCAGAGAATCAGGAGTAGTACGAGCAGTGAACCCACTATGGCTGCCGCTATCTGGAGATTTGGATTAGTGGTTATACCGAAGCTCCCTAAAGTGACTAGTGCAACCATCAAGCTAGCACCAGACGAGACACCCAATACCGACGGCCCGGCAAGGGGGTTTCTAAATAAGGTCTGCATGACCAATCCCGCAACTGCCAGTCCGGCTCCTGCCAGCGCTGCTACTACTGTCCGCGGTATTCGCGACTCCCAGATGATAACTCTTTCGATATCAGACAGGTTTCCGGTCAGGATGTTTCCCAGTGGGATATGCACTGTTCCGGCAAAAACACTCATCAACATTAAGATGAATAGGATTGCCGAGAAAAGCCCCCAAAAACCGAATCGCGATTTGGTCATGGCTCAAAGATAAGCTTCGGATTAATTTGGCATTAAATCGAAGAAATACTTCGGTTGGTGATCTGGCAGATAGTTGGGACGAATAATTTTAACTAAGTCGGCAAGAACTACATCTGGCTCCATAACAGCATCTCCGAAGTAGTCTGAAGTAGCCGCGTTGCAAACGAATACGTTCCCATTTTGAAAAGATTTGAAAAGCTCTGCATTCTGATGCGCTTCTTCAAAGTCTTCGATGGTATACTCACCTTCTTGAGAGACGACCATCCCCCAATAGTCAGCAGTGGTAATTGTTTCCAAAGCCGCTTCGTACTCGATCTCTATGGAGCCCTGCCCTTCGTATTTATGGAAGGAGTACATAGCTCCCGCATCTCGAATGTAGTGGGCTATGTAGCTATCATTTCCAGGTGCATACCAAAGCCCTTTGTAATTGCTCCCTGTGAAAATTGTCGGCAAGTGAGAGCTGAGCATGGCTTTCAATTTCACGTCCATATACCGTTTCTCGAGCGCTTGGAATACGGCCGTAGCTTCATCTAGCTGTCCTGTTAAACATCCAACAAGTTTGATCCACTCCGCTCTACCCAATGGCGTGCTTTCAAGGTATTCCAAGTTGTGTACGATATGAATTCCCTGTTCTTGCAGCCTCGAGTAATCAGAATCGCCAAAGCTATAGACCATGAAGGCTTCGGGTTTGACCGAGATTACCTTCTCAAAATCCAATTCTCCCGCTGATGTCAGCTCAAGAATTTGGCCATCTGAGATGCGCTTTTTGATGGTCTGATTCAAAACGCGATCGGTATAGGTCATTCCTTTTATTGCCGAGATCAATCCAAGGCGATCAAAAAAGGCGGAAAAGGTAGTACTGCTCAATCCGAAAGACTGAACGGGGCCCGAAATGGTGTCTTGACCAAAAGTGCCCGGTGACTTAGAAATTACGTAGGAACCGATTTGCTCAGTTGAGTCCTTCGGGTTGAACACATCAACAAGGTAGAACTTTGGTGTCTCTCTAATTTGCAGGCCATCAGCATGGATGACTTCCACTTCTGCTCCTGTGTTGACCGCGGAATCGCTTTTGGAGTTTTCTTTAGCTGGCGAGCACGCTATGAAGCAAATGAAGAAGAGACAAAATACGCTACTAACCTTCAGCTGGCCTCGGTTGATTCCACATTTTGATTTCATCATTTTCATTGAGTCCAGAGATGATTTCCACTTTGATTCCATCAGACAAACCTAAGGAAACTTCTCGCTTTTCGAATTGTTGATCGCCCACACTCACTTCCACAAAGGTAGCCGTGTCATTTTCGTATTGAACCAAGCTTTCATCGATTACTAAGACATTATCGCGTTTGTCTAAAACCACGTTGGCATTTGCAGAATAGCCCGCCCGGATAAACTGATTCTCTTTGAGATCAACGGCGGCTTTAATTTCGAATTGAATGGCTCCGTTTTCTTCCACTCCTTTTGGTGAGATATACTCTAGTGTGGCATCAAACTCTTCATCTTCAATAGCTCCTACAGTTAATACCAAAGCCATGCCTTCCTTGACTTTTCCCACTTCTGATTCATCAACTTTTCCCTCAAAGATCAGGTCGGTCATATCGGCTACCGTGGCGATGGTCGTTCCGTCGTTGAAATTGTTTAGCTCAATAACTGAATTTCCGATTTCAACAGGAACATCGAGAACCATTCCCGAGATCGTGCTTTTGACCAGGGTATTGGCAGAAGCGCTATTCTTCGATGAAACACCTTCTCTGATAATCTTCAAATTATCTTCGGCCGCTTCGAGCTCAGCTTTGGCATTTTTCTTCGCCAGATCGAATGGCTGAAAGTTGGCATACGAAATGACTCCTTCATCGTAGAGCTTTTTGTTTCGGTCATAATCCACTATGGTATTATCGTAGCCGATCTGGGCCATATTTACCCGATTTTCGGCATTGTTCAAGCTGACCATATCGGGAATGACTTTGATGCGGGCAATGACTTCGCCACGTTTTACTATTTCACCGGGCTCAACGAATATCTCTTCGATAATTCCCGAAACTACGGGCTTGATTTCAATCTCTTTTCTAGGTACGACTGAACCGGTAGCCACGGTTTTCTTGATGACATCGGAATAGAAGGGCTTTTCCGTATCAAAGACGATGGGCTTCTCCTGTGACTTGCCGTATACATAGTGCAGCGTGTAACCAAGAATCCCGACAGCTACGATGGAAGCGATGATAAAAATGGCCTTTTTCATGTGTTTAATGTTTATTCAGTTCTAAGTGCTTCAACAGGTTTAATACGTGCGGCTCTGAAAGCGGGTAAGATTCCCGAGATAAGACCACAAAAAATAAGTACGACAAGTGCTATGAAGAGAACATCAAATGGCACCCCTGGATTTCGAAATACTCCAGCATCATCTCCCATCAAGGAGCTGACACCTTCTAGCGCCCAGACTCCGAGAATGATGCCTATCACTCCTGCAATACTGGATAAGAATAGGGACTCCAACATGATCTGTGAGACGATATTGAACGGTGTTGCACCCATCGCTTTACGGACTCCGATTTCCTTTGTGCGCTCTTTTATGATCACCAACATGATATTGCTCACGCCGATCACTCCAGCAAATAGGGTCAAAACGCCGACAAACCAGGATAGAGCTCTGATCCCGAAAAACAGGCTATTCATCTCCAAGTATTCCTGCTCACCATTGTAGTTTCCGAAAGCTCGGTCATCGTCGGGGTGAATTTTGTGGCGAACTTTAAGCTTGGAGATAATTTCCTTTTCAAGTTCTGAAACAAGGACATTCGGCTTACTAGTAATGCTCATCCAACCAACGATATCTCCATAGTTGAATGCCTTTTGGAAGGTTGTAATTGGAATGTAAATGCTCTTGGTGTCTTCTTCTGCGCGCTCACCGGTAAAGTTGGAGCCATACATTCCAACCACCTGAAAATTGACCCCATTAATTTTGATATACTCTCCTATTGGGTCTTCGCCTTTTTCAAAAAGTTCTTTGAAAACGCCCTTTCCAATAACGCAGACTTTGCGCAGTTCTTCGAGGTCACCTTCATTTATGTAGCGTCCAACTTCGATGGGGTGTGGATCAATCTTGAAATAGTCCTCAGTATCGCCATAGATTGAGAATGCTCCGGTAAGCGTTCCTCGCGTCACATTATTGGAACCCCGGTAACCTCCCAGCTGGTTGCGAGGAGATAGGATATCGATATTTGGCACAGCTTCTTTGAGATAGGCTACATCATCAGACCTGAGGTAAAAATTGCGCCCACGATTAAATCCTGCATAAGGCTTGGTGGTGGTCTGCGTCCAGATGTATGTGCAATTTGTGACTCTGTTTACGTTGCCCCGAACACCATTTTCAAGCCCATTCGCCGATCCAATCATGATGATGAGCATGAGTATCCCCCAAACCACTCCAAAAGCAGTAGCAGCTGTCCTGAACGGGTTCTTGCTCAGAACTTCAAATACTTCGGCCCATTTTTCTCTGTCAAACATATTACTGATCTCTTAGGGCTATAACGGGTTTGATACGGGCTGCTCTCAATGCCGGAAAAAATCCGGCCAGTGCTCCCGCAAATACCATGATTACCAATGTGACGATAGCCACTGTAAAATTGACTTCTGGTCGGTCGAACATTTGCTGTTGACCTATCTCCGAACCGATAATCTCCAGGACAAACACCCCTGCTACCAAGCCAATGTAACCGGCAATGGCCGTTATGAAAATAGACTCGTGAAGTATGAGACTCACCACCGAAAATGGAGTAGCTCCCAGAGCCTTTCGTACACCGATCTCCTTAGTTCTCTCTTTGACTACGATGCTCATGATATTGCTAACGCCAACCACTCCAGCGATGATTGTGAAGATTCCAATAATCCAGACAAAGGTTTTAATCCCGAGGAGAATATCCGTTATCTCCTTCATCTCTTCATTGTTATTGCTCACGCGAATGGCATTTTCGTCGTCAGGATGCACCATGTGCTTTTGCTTGAGCAGGTACTCAATCTCCTTTCGCATCTGAATAGTTCGCGGCAAGGCTTGTGTCCCAGTAGTGACCATGAACATATTGATGTCATTTCCAGCTCCAAAAATTTGCTGCCCCGTAGTTATCGGAATGTAGATGTACCGCATTTCACGCGGGTTTCCAGTGTCGTCAAAAACACCAACAACTTTGAACGGTATTCCATAAACTTCAATGAATTGTCCTATTGGATCTTCATCAGGGAAGAGATCTTTTTGAACATCCCGACCGATAACTGCGAGCTTTCTCTTTTCTTCTAGATCGATTGGACTCAAAAATCGACCATTGGTAATCAGCGAGTTTTCCAAATAGCGGTGCGCTGGGTGCACAGCTCTGAGTGGATAGGTATTGTATTCGGTTCCCCTGTTGACCTGAGCGTTCCAAACCATATACCGGCCCGTGCTGTACTCGATGTCGTCCACTTTTTGAAGTACCATGTCGTAGTCTTCTGAAGTAAACTGAATTGTCCGTCCCGATTGCAATCCTTTGTAAGGCTTGGTGGTTCGACCGCTGAATACCCAAATACTATTGAAGGCATCATCGCTAAAAGATCTGATCACACCATTTTGCAATCCCTGGCTTACGCCCAAGAGAATTACGAGCATAAAGATTCCCCACATCACAGAAAATGCGGTAAGGAAGGTTCTCAGCTTATTCTTCCCGATGGTCGATAATATTTCCTGCCATTTATCGAGATCAAACATCTACCAATGCATTGTGCGACTCAATGACTCCATCTTTGAGTTTGATGAGGCTATCAGTCATTTCAGCTATATCTTGCTCGTGGGTAACTATAATCACGGTCATTCCTTCCTTGTTGACTTGACGAAGCGTTTCCATTACTGAGTAGGATGTCTTCGTATCAAGTGCTCCTGTGGGCTCGTCAGCCAAAATGATTTTTGGTTGTGTGATCAGCGCTCGAGCAATTGCCACCCGTTGCTTTTGCCCTCCACTAAGCTCGGTAGGCAGGTGGTCTGCCCATTCGAGAAGCCCGACCTTATCGAGGTATTTGCGAGCCAGCTCATTTCTCTTCTTGCGACTTACACCTTGGTAGTAGAGTGGTAAGGCCACATTGTCGAGAGCCGTCTTGAATGAGATTAGGTTAAATGATTGGAAGACAAAACCGATCAAATCGCTCCGCAACTTGGCCGCTTTCGTTTCGCTTACATTTTTGATGAGCTTTCCATCTAATGAATACGCGCCTTCGTCGTAAGAATCGAGGATACCGAGAATGTTGAGCAAGGTGGACTTACCCGATCCAGAAGACCCCATGATCGAAACCATTTCGCCTTCTTTTATTTCCATGTCGATACCCTTAAGCACCTGAAGCGGACGGGATCCGACCCAGTAGCTTTTGTTGACATTTTCTAGCCTAATCATGTCATCAAATTTGTTCAATAACGAAGATATGGTATTGAATTGTTGGCAGTAAGACTATTACGCGAACGGTATTTTAACAAGATGTGCGGAAAAGCAAGAGCCACCGATCACTTTCGCGAAGGGTGGCTCTCTAAGCAGGGAAAATCTTTTAACAACTATTCACATCCCGGAGTCAACGTAATGGGCTGAGTAAAGGGCGGGACGTTGATTGGGGCTTTGGTAATAAAAGCGTCAAAATAGGTCAATTCATCACCTTCTTGAAGTTCAAAATACTCTTCCGGGATCATAGGGAGAGAAAATATTCCATCTCCATCATAGGTCATTTTGTACTTATCTGTTTCATCTCTGAAGATAATCTCGGGTCCGCCATTTATGCTAGCACGAAACCAAATCAAGCACTCATCAGGCCCCATGTTTTGAAGGAAGCCAATGGTTTCTTGGTTATTATCGTAATTGATGAAGAAGTACTGGTCTTGAAAGAATGTTGTTGGAAAAGGGCAAATTTTCTCAAAGCAGCCGATAGGTTCCAACACAATATTCATATCATTCGACTTTTGTTCTGGCTCACCATCGCCAGGTGAGTTACCGTTTTTTTCTTTGATCAGGAAGTCTATACCCGTATCGTAGAATACTGCTGCCGGAGCTTGGTAGTAATTCACAAGGGTTGCCCCAACAAAATCGTAATACCATAAGTTTGGATTATCAGGATCCTGACTCATGACCATACTTTCATTTGAGCTATCCCAATCTCCGTTTGTAATATCAAAGTCAGTTCCATCAACATTGATGACCCCTCTCGCTTCATTTGGGTTCCACGTCCAAATATAAATTGGATTTGTCTCTGGATCGGCGTCCGCGAGGGCTCCGCAGTTATCACAATCAGGCGATGAAATATCAATGTAGAGTCTGGCAGTACCGGTTACGTCAGTGGGGGATGGATCAAAGTAAACTCCTTGTCCCATTGCTGCACTAACTATCAAGCAACCAACAACACATAAAATGCTAGAAATTCTCATCATTACTCTTCAATTCTGTTAAACACAACTCGGTATCCCAATACAGGTCTGGATTCACCATCAACCTGACAAAACTCTCGTTCAAATCTAATTTTCAATTGGCTATCAACAATTCTAGTTGGCCCATCGAGTGGAGCAGTGATCACATCCCCATTATCACCAACAAAAATGATCGAACTAGGAGCATTGTTGTCGTTAAAACTCCAGGTACCAGATATAGGAAGAAATGCTATCCCATCTCCTTCTATTACCTCATAAGATCCATCTGCACTGAAGTTTATCTCAAGCAAATTTTCAGAGCTAGTATAGTATTGTGAAATGTCCTGCTCTGGTTTTGCAGGGTTGCTCTCATCAACTAAATATGCTTCGGCTATTTGCCAGCCAGTAGCTGTAAGGCCCTGTGTTTTACTGAAAGGCTCTCCTATTTCAGGCTCATCATCTTTGCAACCAGTCAAGGCCATTACGAAGGCCGTTGTATAGAATGCGTATCTAAAAAATTTAAACTTCATCTTTCGTTCTGATTTAACAACCACCACCTGGGTTGAGTTCAAATGTTTCCGTTCCTTCTACAGCCGGAAACTGAAGAATCATACCATTGCAGTCGTAAGGATACCCAAGAATATCAGGATTCTCACCTTGTGCCCCAATTCGCTTCAAATCATGGTATCTCTGAGCATTGAATGGGAATTCCATCCGACGTTCATTTCTTGCCGCTGTTATTACAGTTTCAGAATTGGCTGAAGGTAATAAGTTTAAAACTTGAGAGGCATATGCTCGCTCTCTGATCGCGTTAATATCATCAATAGCCTGAGACAAATCAAGTCCTAACTCAGCCGCAGATTCAGCCCTTATAAGCATCATTTGGGTTAGGGTAAGAACCGGTATATTGAAACTCTGCTCATCAAACATAGTAGTCACGTAGCTTATATTGCCATCCTGATTCAACTCTTGATACAATTCACCTCTTGGAACACCCGTTCCTTGTGATGTAAGCATATCATATAAATCGGGTTGCACCCGAAGGGAAGGACTACCTCCAAGAGAATTGTAATTATCTCTGAAGAAGTTATTTCTGTTATCAATATCACCGTTTGATAGTTCTGCACTGAAAATGTAAAAGTAAGCTTCTGGGCTCGCTTGTGGCCACTGGTACTTGTTGACCTCTGTGTCAAACATCACAGAGTTACTTTCGATAACCTGGTTTGCCAACTCGTGAGCTTTCTCATAATCTTGCATTTGAAACCGTACTTCGGCTTCTAGAGCCAGAGCTGCCCATTTGGTAGCGTAAACATCATTTATTTCAGGCAATACTTCTTGAGCATCTGCGAGATCCTGAAGGATAAAATTGTATACTTCTCCAACTGTCGATCTGGGCAAGTTCTCGGGGGAGCTTCTATTGCGAATTGCGACACCAGGATGCGTATTTCCGGGGGTGAACCCGTAGGGGTGAGCCCATCCACGAACGGCATCAAAATGACAAAGAGCTCTTATGAATTTTGCTTCTCCGGTTGTTCTCCTTGCATCTTCTTCGGAAAGCCCGCTAACGTTTGGCAAATCCTCCAAAACTGTATTTGCTCGAAATACTGCGATGTACAACTCTCGGAAAGCATCTCCTACTGACCCATTGAAAATTGTTGTTTGTCGGAGCCAGACAGACTCATAATCATTCTGATTAAAAGGCCGTTCAAGGTTATCAGAGAGTAGATTCGCTGGGTTTTGAATTCTTCCATTGTAACCATTTGCCAATACATCGTAGGCCGAGTTTAAAAGTTGCTGAAGGTCTTCAGCTGTTTCAACGGCATTTTCAGGAAGTATTATTCCACCCGATTCATCAGGCTCTTTGTCTAAAAGTTTTTCGCACGAAATTAAAGCCAGGCTACCAACCAAGGCGATGATCCAGAACTTTGAATTGAATTGCTTCTTCATGTCTTTAAAATCTTAGGTTCATAGCTAGGTTAAACGACATTTCCTGAGGTGGAGTGAGATATGTAATATTCGAACTCAGGTTTCGATCATTTACATTTTCAAAATCACGAGCTATTTCTGGATCCAATCCATCGTAATTAGTGAATGTCAAAAAGTTAACCGCAGAGAGTGTGATATTCGCAGACTCAAACTTCATACTTCCTACCTTGAAGGCATTAAAGGTGTATCCAACACTAAGTCTTCTCAACCTTAAGTAGTCTCCTTTTTTCAGGAATTGAGTTGTGTTGTTATCCCAGATTCCTGGAAGGCCGTAATTTTCCGGAAGTCTGGAAAGCTGAGGGTATTCAGACTGATCACCATTTTGTCTCCAGCGATCGAAGATTTCCGTTGTCATATTCCAATCTGAAACAACCCCATTTTGTCTTTTTCGAGAAGAATCGTAGATGTTACTCCCAAAACTGTAGACCATAACTAATCCAACATTCCAGTTTCCAAACTCAAAGGTGTTGGTGAAACCACCAAGTGCTTTTGGTAGGACTCGACCCACTTCTACTCGGTTATCTGGATCCCAGGTGTAGGTTTCATTCCCATTGATATCGAGGTAAACAGGTCTACCAGATTCTGGGTCGACATGTGAAAACCTTACTAAATAGTTCGCACCTACCGGAGCTCCTTCTACAACACGTGTATCATTAGTTCCACCGCTGATTGCATCCGGGCTATACCCTCCCAAATCAACGATCTCATTGTAATTGTAGGAAATGTTAAGAGAAGACTTCCAGATCAAGTTCTTCTTGTCAATATTGACTGTATTGATCTGGAATTCAACCCCACGGTTGAGAATTTCTCCTGCATTGTCCCAGTAGTCAATTACTCCTGTACTTCTCTGTGGTGTCACGTTAAGAAGTACGTCTGTTGTATTCTTGTTATAGAATGAAAGAGATGTTGTGATTCGATCCCTGAAAAGTCCTAGTTCGAGTGTTACATCAATCACATTAGCAGTCTCCCATTGAATATCGGGATTAGGAGCAATACTCTGGTATCGATAGAGCTCATTGTTGTAACCTGTTTGAGAAGAGAGGCGATATTCACCAGTCGGAAGGTATGCTGGAATATCAGCATTTCCAGTTTGACCCCAACCTGCTCTCAGTTTCAAGAAAGAAATTGTTTCGTTGTCTTTCAAGAAATCTTCTTCACTGATCACCCAACCAGCAGATACGGATGGAAAAAATCCGTAACGATTGTTTTCTCCAAACTTGGAAGAACCATCGACTCTGGCAGCAAACTGAGCAAAATATTTGTCTGCATGCGAATAATTGATCCTACCAAAACCACTGATAAAATTGTAGTTCGTTCTTCCTACTTCAGGCATATCTACTCCATCGAGATAATCAGGGTTTGATCTAATCAGACCTTTAACTTCTTGAGAGGATATCGAAACATAGCCAAGATCCTTCAATAGAGCTTCTTGATATTCACCACCAATCATATAAGTAAAGGAGTTCTTATCATCCAATTTATGAATGTAGTTGGCTGTTAGGTTTACATTATAGTTGATCGCTGTATTCGCCCACCTTTCGGTAAGGTTCTCGAGATTATTAACAGCTTGATTACCTTCTCTTAGGCGGTTATCTGTAAACTTATCATCATTCAGACTCATCAAGTCGAGTCCTACATATCCTTTGATGAATAGATTATCGATCGGGTTATAATCGATCGACACATTGTTTATCATTCGGTTTTCGACTGTCTCCCATTCAGTCAATTCTCTTTGGCGAACTGGGTTTGAGCCTTGATCCCAATAATCTCCCGCAGCATACATTAGGTCGCCATCGGAATTGTAAACATCTTCCGAATAGAAGATAGGATAAATTGGCAGCGCTGTAGACATAGCGTCACCATATCCACCACTCCATGCCGCGTCAACTCTTTGGTTTACTCCTTGGCTAAACGAAATATTCGCACCCACTTTGAGTTTGTCAGAAAGAATGAAGTTCAGATTATTCCTTATAGAAGACCTTTTGTAAGCATTTGACTCCAAATAGCTCTGGTTATCGTCATACCCAACTGAGAGCATCCAATTGAATTTAGCGTTACCATACTTTAATCCGAAGTTGTACGCTTGCTTGAAGCCCACTCTGGTGGTCTCGTCAATCCAGTCGGTATTTGTGTTTCGAGCCTGCTCCCAAGTTCTTCCACCAGGCAAGGGTGCCAGACCAACGTTTCCATCATTTTCCCATGCTTCCTGATAAAGCTGTAGCCATTGACTGGAGTTTAGCATATCAGGATTTGCTGTAGGCATGCTTATTCCGTGGCGTGTGCTGAAGTCGAAAGACCATCCCTGAGCTCCTTTTCCCGACTTAGTCGTAATCAGAATAACTCCATTTGCTCCGCGAGAGCCATAGATTCCAGTTGCTGCTGCATCTTTTAAAACTTCGACGCTGGCTATATCATTCGGGTTTATTGTAGCCAAGGGGTTATTATTGAATGCCCCTCGATTCTCGTTGAGAAAGTAATCTTGAATAATTGGTATACCATCTACAACATACAAAGGGTCTCCACCTGCAGAGATCGAAGCTATTCCACGAACTCGAATAACCGAGCCCGATCCAGCTAATCCACTACCTTGGGTAACTTGCACTCCGGCAGCTTTACCTTGAAGAGCGGCTTCAAAACTCGGCGCCGGAATATCAGTGATTTCTTTTGAATCGACTTTGGAGATGGATCCCGTCACTTCCTTTTTGCGCTGAACACCATAACCCACAACGATGTACTCATCGAGCTGCTGTGCATCACCCTCCATTTGATGGTTTACCACAACTTCTCCCGTAGCAGGTACCTGAATGGTTTCTCTGTACTCTTTAAATCCGATAAAAGAGAAAATTAAAGTTTGCTGTCCTACCGGAACACTCTTAATCTCATAGTCCCCGTTCATGTTTGACGATGCTCCTTTTGTAGTCCCATCTATACGAATGGTAACACCCGGCATCGGAATTCCATCTTCGTCTGTCACAGTACCTTTTACCACTTGCGCCAGAAGAGTTGACGATGAAACCAAGAAGAGCAAGAAAAGAATACTTCGAGCGTAAAGTTTTATCATAATGAGCAGATTAATCAGATTTTAAATTTAGAATAAATTTCTATGTGTCAAATACACACATAGGTTTTATTCTTTCATACCGCTTAGTTTTTGATGACGATTTTACTTGTATAAATCTCATTATCACAGGTCAGCCTAATCAGATAAAGTCCAGAAGAAAGTTTTCCACCATTCTCGTTTCGGCCATTCCAAACCATCTCATGGGCTCCCTCGGCCAAATATCCAGCGTAAATTTTGGCCACATTGTTTCCTTTCAAATCAAGCACATCGATGCTCGCCTGATTTGAAGAAACAGGAATATTCACAAGTATTCTCGCCTGATCAGTGACCGGATTAGGGAAGGCACCTATTCTAAACTCGAGGGGGGAATTCACGATATCATCAATTCCAACGCTCAAATCAGGGGTTTCCAGCTCAACATCCGTATAAATGATGTACTCGCCCGGTTGGAGCGAGATTGAAGCCGCAACATCTGACACTTCAACCGCTTCCCCCAGCATATAATTGTACCAGGTACCCGTATGGGTGAACCCAGGCTCGATATCGATAGGTGTAACGGCAAAATTTGCGATGATAACGGCATCCATTTCTTCGTGTTCAATAACCAATCTCTTTCCGCTGCTCGACACATCCCAAGTATAGTCTTGGCTGGAAAAAGTTTCATTCTCATTTCGAAGCTTATTGATTGCGGCATAGACTTTATACAAATAGAGGCGATCTGCATCATCGAGATAATCCCAGCGAATTGGCTTATTCGCCGTTCTGCAATCAGGATTGATGGTTCCATCAGGACAATGGTTAATGCTATAATCATAGCCTTGCTCTCCAAATTGCCAGATCATTTTTGGTCCTGGAAGCGGGAGAAACATAGCAGCAACGGCTTCTTGTCTTTTTAGCGCCGTTGGCAATTCGGTCACATCATAGTCACCTGAAGAATTTCCGAACTCAAGGTTTTTATACATCAAACGCTCCTCGTCATGGCTTTCAGCATATGACACAAGCATGGGATTGTCCCAGCCACGGTTTTGGTAGTCGGCCCAATTCAAGTTGCTCGAATAGCCCATCGATGCTTCGTTGTATTCATGGTTTATATTTCCCCAGAGATACATTCCTTCTTCAGCAAGAACAGTTTCTTCAGAATTGTCAGCAAAGTGCTCCAAAATCAGATACACTTCTGGGTCATACTCAGCCACTTCATCTCGTATACGAGTCCAGTGGTCAATTCGCGACTGATCGTATTGCCCCCAAGCCCCTACATTTGAAGAGAAATTCTGTGTAAATCCTTTGCTCAGGTCAAACCGAAATCCATCGATGTGATACTCTTCCACCCAATACTGTAGGTTTCTTCTCATGAATTCCTGCGTATGAGGTGAATCGTGATTATAATCGTAACCAACGTTAAACGGGTGCTTGGCTTCTACATTAAAGAATGGACTATACTCTGCTGGCGGGCCTGCCGGACCACCGCTTTGTGAGTACATTCTCAGCTGAGGGTTTTGACCAAAGGAGTGATTGAAAACGATGTCTTGGATTACAGCTATACCGTTTTGATGACAAGCGTCGACTAATGCTTTCAAATCATCGCGCGTACCGTAGTATTTATCCGGTGCAAAGAAGAACATGGGGTTGTATCCCCAGCTTTCATTCCCTTCAAATTCAGCAAAAGGCATAAGCTCGATGGCATTGATTCCTAAGTCTATTAGATATGGCAGTCTATCGATTACTGATTGATAAGAATGATCTTCATCAAAGTCACGAATCAAAAGCTCATATACCACCAGATTGGACATATCTGGACGCTCAAAGTCTTCAACAACCCAGTCATAAGAGGCCTGATTGGTTTCAAGAACTGAGACTATTTCTGATGTCTGCCCATCAGGGTAAGGCATTAGGTTTGGATAAACAGATTCTGGAATCCATTGATCATTCCAAGGGTCGAGAATTTTATCAGCATAGGGGTCAGCAACGCGCATCTGATCTTGACCAATTACGTATTGGAAGGCGTATTCTACATTAGGTTCAAGCCCTGATATTTCCAACCAGAACCGATCTCCTTCAGGAGTAATATTCATGAAGTAATCGAGATCATTCTGCCAATTATTGAAGTCTCCAAACACATAGACAAAGTCTTTGAATGGGGCGAAGAGCTGAAGGACAACTGTCTCATCATCGATGTAATTGATTCCATCTTCTGTCCCGGCAGGAGCCGCAGCTACCACAGGGTCTCCTTGATAAATAACGGGAACTGAATCGTAAACCGTCTCGGCACCGTTCGATGCTTCCAGCCAGATCCAATACTGTCCCTGGTCCAATCCCGTAAAATCGACCTGCGTAGCAATATTGTCAGTTTCCGATTCCGTGTAGATCAGATCATCTCCTAAGTAGATTGAAAACGATGATTCAGCATTTGCTGTGGCTTCGACATCAACTAGGCCGGGATTTTCATTCGAAATCACTGCTTCAAAAGGATCGGTGATAAAGGCGGCGTATTCTGACGAAAAAAGATCGACGAATATATCTCCACCATCCGCTGCTCGGCCAACTATGGTACCATTTGCATTTCGAAACACAAATGCGAGCTGTTCGACCACATCTCCTTCATCCAGTTCATAGAAATCAGAAATATTGATCGTCAATTCATGGATATTTCCACCTTGCGGAGACATGATAACATTAGGATCTGCGGTACCCCATTCTCCCTGCACATTTTGCCATCCTTCCTGACCTTCGAGAATAACCCCAGTGTGGGCATAAACGGGCACGACACCCGAGAGATCGCCATTTCCCAAGCTCGCATCGTAAATAATGGTTACCTCATCATCTTGTGTAGCAAAGGTAGGATCGAGCGTAACCACCTGAGCGAAGGTGGAAAATGATGCGATAAAGAATGAAAGAGTGAAGCAAATTCTAAAGGAAAGTGATCTCATAATTTCAGTTAAAGTGTCTAATGTACACTTTATAGGTTTAATTGAAAGGAGATATCCAATCTAAACTGGTGCAAAATTTAATTCTCAAGTTACCGAAAAACTTAGTCGGAAAGTACAACTAAGCGGTAGGAAAGTTCATCTACCCGTAGAATGTACACCCCTGTAGGCCAGCCATAAACAGCTATGGATTCTCCATCTCCTTCTTCTACCAACTTCCCTTGCAAATCAAACACTTGATATGAAATTGGCTCCGAAAAGTTAAAAATCGAAGCTGAAGGATTTGGATAGATTTCTAATCGGTTAGAAGCAATTCGATTATTAGCGCTTAGAGGCTCCCCATTTGGTGCGTTGGGCGTAGTAGCTTCAAACAATATCCAATCATCAGCACCATCAGATGATCTTCCCCAAGAATAATCGGCTGGTAGAGAAGGCACATCAACGTAGTCCACCAATCGAATTCCATTGAAGAGCTTTTTGAACAGAAAGAGCTTTTCACCTGTATTGTTCAGTCTAAAGTTGGTGTGCCTATTTCCCTGAATGATCGTCTTGTCAGCCCAAAACAGCTCGTGTTCTCCAGGTTCTAGTGTAATCCCAGGAAGGGCCCATTTAGTTGGAGATGAAGAATTGTCGGTCAAATAGTAACCTGTGGTATTGACCAAAGATGACCCCGAGTGATAGATTTCGATCCAATCATCATACTCACCGAAAGAATCCTGGATAGTAGCGTCATTTGATGTCATGACTTCATTTATAACGAGTGGAGCCTCGTCTCCTAGGCCTAAAGTTCGGCTTTCACAATAAGCCATTCTCATCAGTCCAGCTTCTCCTTGCAAAGCGACATTATATGAAAGTTCAGTGGGCCAATCTTCTATGGGGATGATAAATTCATAAACTTCGCTATTTCCACTTTGCTCGAGACTGAATTCGTCTCCAGAAACAGTGTACGTCAAGTTTGCCAGCTGCGTGGGTGGTCCATCGACTTCAATGCTAACGGTAAATGATTCCGGCACATTCTCAAAGTCTTCGCGAACATGAGTGATTATCGGTGGTATGTTTACAGACTCCAATTGATTTTGGGCAGAAGATTTTCGAATCTCTATAAACTCCCCTACTCCAAAGTCTACATGACCTCCCGCTGCTTCATCAATAGCCAGGAGAAAATCATTGACAGAAAAGGAAAAGTCGAGTGGGCGATAAGTATCGGCGATAGCGTCTGGGGTAATTTGATCATGGACTTGATTAATCGCTTCCAAGTGTGTCTCTGACCCATAATAATTAGACAGGAGATCTTCCATATACCATGTAAACATATCGCGGTACTTCTCCGAATCCATAATTCTGTTGAATAGCGGGCGGTCAGCGAAAGTTTGACTCCACGTATATATGTTTCGGTCTGACCAATCGCGGTCGAGCCAGTCAATGCCCCAGGTGTTGTCTATATCATAGGGGATAAACTGAAACTGGTCTGTGAGTGGATTATGATAGAGGTAATAATTGTTTTGATTGTAAATGTATCCATCCCAATTTCCCAGAAGGATATCAGCGACTGCTAATTTGATATAGGAGTTGACGTCGAAATATTCGTAAAACTTACAATCAAATTCTGAATCGCTCATCTGGTTTAGCTCAGTGATAAACTCAGCTATATCGGCGTAGTCATCCAGCTCTTCGTTCGTCTTAAGCTCATAAGTTCGTTCACCCCAAGGGGCCTGTTTATAGTCATCTGGGTTGGTGGATATAAAATCTAGATCAGCCGGATAACGGCATTTGTATAGATTACCTGTCGGGGTTCCGTACCACGACTCGACAAATTCATCATCAATGTGCTCGGCATTTTGATAGAGACCGTAGTAATCGCCATTGATGAAGAGTTTGACGTGGTTTGATCGGGGTGCAGGCACCCCCATATAGTGATAAAGTTCCCAACCATTGAACGAGCGAACCATAGATGGATCGTTGACTTCCGCATTGATATTTAGCTTCTCAACGTTTTGAAACTTGCGGCCTGGCTCGAAAGTATTGAACGAAATCTTAAATGATTTCTTGATCTTCTCTCGGGATGTGTTTCCACGAAAGCGAATCCCTACATTCTGCAAAGTGTCAGAAAGCTGAGACGATTGAAAAATGAATTCTACGGGGTACTCGTGATTTTCGTACCAGTTCTCAGGAAGGTAGAGCTGGTCTAGGCTATCCTGATCTATGGTAATACGTATCTCCGGTATTTCAACAGTCGTGTAGAGAATACCATCAGGAAGGTTCTGTGCTGTGAGATTAAAAGCACAAAAGACGAAGAGTAATACGGCATACCGGTGTTTAGCCATGATTTTAATTTAAAAAGGGTAGCCAGTTGGCTACCCTTTATTTCAAATCAACTTATAACTTATTCTACCATTAGCTTAAATACTGCTCTTTCGCTGTTTTCATTCACAACATTGAGGAAGTACAAACCACTAGTCAAGTCTGTTGTATTCAACTCAAATCTGGTTGAGTTGATCACAGTATAATCTCTTACTTCTTTTCCAGTGATATCAATGATATTCATGCGAAGTGTAAATCCTTTTGGATTTTCCAGCTCGAGGTAAGTCACTCCGTTCGTTGGATTAGGGAAAAGGTTTACGTTTCCAAGTTCCAAGTCAGAAGTAGAGAGTGGTTGACAAGAGTTGAACGCTACAGCATCAAGGATTTCATCCTCTCCGCTTCGTGTGTGCGTTCTATTAAAGCCACCTATTCCATTGTCAACTCCACAACCACCAGCTGCAAAGTCTCCGCTTTCTTCGTTTTCAGGGGTGTTAACGTCACCGTTTACGAATTTGTACTGAATATCTGCTGGTCCATCTACTTCAAGAGTAACTTCATAAATACCGTCAGAGTCGTCATCAGACATCGCTACGGCACCACCTTGCCAAGCCGGGCTGGTAAACCCACCCATCAAGAATACACCATCACCAGATACAGTTTCGGCGTTCATATCCACACGGAAGGTAATGTTGGCCGGATCTGGATCCAACACACATTCTTCAGTACACTGATTAAAACAAGCTAGGTACGTTATGGGGTCTGCCCCTACGTCTACAAAGCGGTTTCCATTTTGATTACAAGCTGGTGGAACAGATTCCCCAAAGTCCCAGTCATTTCCGTTTACGAATTTGAATTCGTAAAGACCTTGGTCTACCATTAGAACTACTTCGTAAATACCATCAGAATCATCATCAGTCATTGGCGTGGCACCTGGAGACCATCCTTGGAAAGCACCAGCGATGCTCACACCATCTGGGTTAGCTCCTTCCTGGCTTAAGTCAACTTGAAAAGTAACTTCAGTCTGTGGTGCACAAAGGTCACAAGTTCCATAACAGTAGGCTTCAGTTGTAAGATCATCAGATGCCACTACAGCTTGTCTGTTTCCATCAACAGCACATCCATCTGGTACAGCTTCATCTGCTCCCCAGTCATTTCCATTAAGGAATTTATAGGCATAAGAGGCGTCAGGAGCCACATTTGCAACGAAAGCGTACTTACCGTTAGCTACTTCGAAAGCTTTTGAAACCTGTGGAGTCCACTCTGGATTAGAGAAGTTTCCGGCAACGTGTACACCTAGATCTCCCACTTCCTGATTAGTCATATCGATCATGAGTCGAACAGCCACTTCTCCAGCTGGAGCTGAACCACCCCAAGTAATAGCTGGAAGTACCCATCCATCTGTTGCATGCCAATCACTGATTGCGAAGACACGGTTGTCGTTTCCTCCGCCCTTTTGATTAACTAAAGGCACACTTTCCACGCCTGGCCAGTCATTATCATTAACGAATTTGTATTCGTATTGACCTGCAGGAAGTGAAACTGTCAATTCGTAAATATCATCTGCATTATCGTCTGTAAGCTCAGCTGTAGAAGGATCCCAGTCACCAGGAAGGCCAGCTGCGGCTTGCCAGTTTCCAGCCACGTGAAGACCATTGTCAGACACAGTCTGGCCAGTCATATCAACGCGAAACGTCACATCAACCTGAGCCATAAGGGATGTCCCAAACAGGCCAGCCAATGCCATTAAGTAGATTTTCTTCATAATCTGTTAATTAAGGATTTCGATTTAGTTATTGTTCTTTTTACACTAACAAATTTAATTTAATTTCAACAACTCCAATGAGAATGTTGATCAAATCACTCAAAAACAGACTTATTTAACTCGTTTTCAATGCATAGCACCACAAGCCCAACTACACCTATTCCATCAAGTTTGAATTTCCTAGTCCTTCTTATGGGGCTATTGGTCAGTTCAAACTTCCAAGCACAGAGCTTTGAACACGTCGATCCGCCACATTGGTGGGTAGGTATGCCAAATGATACTTTGGAAATTTTGATACATGAAACCAATATTGGTGCAGTTGATTTAAAAATTGAATCTGACAATGGTGTGAAGTGGATAGAAAACAAAAGTTTTAGCAATCCAAATTATCAGCTTATAAGCGTCATAGTGGGTGAAGCGGCCGAGCCGGGGACGATCAAAATTTCAGGTAAGGCCAAGGGTAAAAAATATAAGCACTCATATTCAATCAAAGCTCGAGATGCTCAACCAAAAGGCTTAAATGGGTCAGATGTGATTTATCTTATTACCCCGGACCGTTTTGCCAATGGAGACAAGAAAAATGATGTGTTAGACGCCTTCCACCAAAACACCGTAAATAGAAATGAGCCCTATGAGCGACATGGAGGAGATATTCAAGGAATAATCGACAACCTGGACTACATTGAAGACTTGAACATGACAGCACTTTGGATTAACCCGCTTCTTGAGAACAACCAGCCGCATGAATCATATCACGGGTACGCCATAACCAATAGCTTCGAAATAGACCAACGATTCGGAACAAATGAACTATTTCGCGATCTAGTCGATGAATTGCACAGTCGCAATATGAAAATCATCCAAGATGTGATATACAACCACATCGGAAACGAGCACTATCTATACTCCGATATGCCAGACTCATCCTGGTTTCACTTCTGGCCAGAGTTTCAAAGGACCAACTATAGAGCGCCATCATTGATGGACCCATATGCTTCTGAACACGACAGATCAATCATGACTGATGGCTGGTTTGATAAGCATATGCCCGACTTAAACCAAAAGAATCCGCAAGTAGCACGCTATTTCATTCAGCAGACTTTGTGGTGGATAGAAGCCTTCCATATTGATGCTTTACGGATTGATACATATGCCTATCCCGATCAAGCTTTTATGCGCGAATGGGCTCAAGAGCTGAAAGCGGCCTTTCCAGATTTATTTCTCTTTGCAGAGACATGGGTTCATGGCCCTACTGTACAAGGGTGGTTTGTTGGAAATGCTCTAGCTCCTGTACCAAATTTCATCGATGGGGTAACCGATTTTCAGGTGTATTACGCCATAAACGATGCCTTGACGAGAGATCAAGGCTGGGCTGAAGGACTTTCTCGCCTGTACTACACCCTATCAGCTGATTACATCTATGAGAAGCCCAATGACCTCGTCACCTTTCTGGACAACCACGATCTCGCCAGATTTCTTGGCTACGTGAATGGAGACTTAAATAAAATGAAAATCGGTCTGGGCTGGCTGTATACTTTGCGTGGAATTCCCAGCGTATACTATGGAACTGAAATATTGATGAAAGAAACTGACGGACACGGGAAGATTCGCGAAGACTTTCCGGGTGGATGGGAGACCGATAGCCTAAACAAATTCACTCCAGAAATGCGAAGTGTAGAAGAAAATGAAATCTATAACCACGTGAAAGCTCTAGGGAATTTACGAGCTGATTGTACAGCCATTCAGAATGGAAACACGACCCAATTTGTTCCAATTGATGATGTGTATGTATTCTTCCGATACACTGACACGGAGACGTACATGATCATTACAAACGCTGGTAAAAAGGATCGTGAAGTGAAGATGGATCGATTCGAAGAGCGACTCAAGGGTCAAAAATCGGGAACCTTACTCGACGGAAGTACGATGGAATGGACTGACAGCATGCAACTTCCACCATTTACTCAGTACATTCTCAAGATTCAGTAGAATCATCTGGAATGTAGGAGATGGCTTTGGGGTTGACGATAAGCAAGTTGCTCAATCCGCCCAAGATTAGAGATATTCCAGCTACAATCATGGCGTAAATTGACGCATCGCCCAAAAGCCCTGAAACGAAGTTTACACCTCCAGTGGCGGCAATAATCTGAGGGATGACAATAAACATGTTGAATATTCCCATGTAAAGCCCCATCTTCTTAGGGTCTATTGAGCTCGAAAGCATGGCATAGGGCATTGACAAAATAGATCCCCATGAAATACCTATCAATACAAATGACCCTATCAGGTAGGAAGGATCATCCATAAAGAACATCCAGATAAAACCAATTCCCCCGAGTATCAAGCTGAACATATGAACCAATTTTCGATTGATTCTCCGTTTTGAAGTATACAAGGTAAGGAGTAGGGCAAAAGCCATAGAAGACAAGCCGTAGATTCCCATATAAGACCCTACCAAATCAGCTGCGTCATTGTAGGCAATATTCGCCATTGAGTAGGCTTCCTTTTGAATAGGGTCTACCATATCGAACGAAGCTTGATCGGGTATTGGTGAATGAAATACGTGATCAGTCAGCGCAGGAGTCGCCAGACTCCACATGGTAAAAAAAGCGAACCAGCTGAAGAACTGGACAAGACCAAGTTTAGCCATGGTTTTTGGCATGGACATAAAGTTCTCTGAAATTGTCTTTATTCCGATGAATAGCCCTCCTGAAGCTCTTTTCTCGGCTTCAAATGCTTCCATATCTTCGGGTGGATACTCCTTTGTGGTAAGCACAGTGTACAGGATGGATAGAAAGAATACAAAGGCACCTATAGTAAAGGCAATTTTGACACTCATCGGCACTGCTCCATCGATTGCTTCGTTTGAAACGCCCAACTTTGCAATGGCCCAAGGTAAATTGCTGGCAATCCAGGTTCCAATTCCAATGATAAGGGTTTGCATGACAAATCCATATGATCGTTGAGAATCGGGTAGCTTGTCGGCCACAAGTGCTCTGAATGGCTCCATTGAAATATTGATAGAAGCATCGAGTACCCACAAACAACCAGCCGCCATCCACAATGCAGAAGAATGCGGAACGAAGATCAAAGTAATGGAACTCAAAACGGCACCGATCAGAAAGAAAGGTCGTCTTCTACCCCATCTCGGATGCCATGTGCGATCACTTATATAGCCGATTATGGGTTGAACGATAAGCCCAGTTAAAGGTGCCGCAATCCAGAGCATGGGAATCTCGTGCTCACTTGCTCCAAGGGTCTGAAAAATTCGAGACATAAATCCACCCTGAAGGGCAAATCCAAACTGAATCCCCAGGAATCCGAAACTCATATTCCAGATATCCCAAAACTTTAACCGCGGCTTATTACTCATGGTATTCTATTAGTTCAAGAGCGGAAGATAGGAATTTTCTTAGAGTGTAATTGAGACACTATTTAAAGAATAAGGCGGCCAATGGCCGCCTTTAAAATGGTTGTTTACTTGATCGCTTATAGTTTAACTACACGAGCAATCTGCATTCCACCAGTGTGGTAAAACTTAAATACATAGGTACCGCTCACTAGGTCAGAAAGATCAAAGTAAGTCTGACGTTTCTGGGCATATGATCTCGTTGCAATTGAGATTCCATCTGGAGAATAAACTCTCATGTAACCCGTTTTTATCCCATCAAAATCAAATATAACTCTGTGATGTGTCGGGTTGGGGTATGCACGAACTGATGCATCGGTCAATGTGTGCGCTTGGCTCAAAATACCCAAAGCACCCGAAAGTGAAACAGCATCAACAATCAATGTGCTTCCTTCTGTTGGAGTAAGACCTTCTCCTTCTTTACTTGCCGTAATAGACACAGCAATGTGATCTGCACTTAAACCATTGTTTTCGAGGTCTTCAAAAAAGTTATAGTCAACCAAAGTGTATTCTTCGTTTGACACTAAGTCAAATGATTTCTCCATAACCATATTAAAACTTCCTTCATTATCGGCTTTAAAGAAATGGAATGTCACTTCACCAATGTCCGAACCAGCTCCTTCGTACTTATACATCATTGACACATTCGTCTGCTGTGAGCCAATTTCGCTAATTGGTAGAATTTGCCCTTCAGTATCAACATCACCAATAATTGTTGAGCCTAGCTCCAATTCTCCGTTTCGGATAATTGTTTTGAGACCAAGGGCCCAATTTCCTTCAAAGGCGTCATCAGTTCTGAAGAATGTACGTTCCATCTGGTCCGCATCAACTTCACACTCGTTTGGGTAGTAGAATGGAGTTAAGTTTAACCATGAGTCCATATCACCACCAGGAATTTCTTGCTCTGACCCCATCCACGCGATGTTATCAATTTGCATGTATGCTCCGTTCTCAAAAGTCACGTCGTCATTCACTAGATCCGCAGATGCGAATCCAATTACACACGTATTGGTGTTTGGGTCAAGTGACTCTTCGAAAGTGAATTCCATGTTAGTCCAGTCTTGTGTACCTGACACTGGGAATACATGCGTTCCCGGCCCCATATTTCCTGGTCCAACAGGCTGACCACCATTCTTAAATTGAACGATTACGATTCCTTCTTTTTCTTGAGGAATTTCCATTTTCATATCCACAGAAAGTCCTGTAATTCCATCAGGATTTATATCAAATCCATTTCCAAAAACCAGGTTTTGACCTTCAGAATTTGGTTCTGTTCCCATGATGTAATATCCGGGCACAACATTACCATCAATCTCAATATTTGAAATCTGCATGGATGAGTTTCCTTCACTCAACTTCTTTACAACATTGGTCTCACCATTCATGAAGTATGTCTCAAAATTTGATGAAGATGTGGTAATACCAATATTTGGCATTTCGAAGAGATTGACCTTTGTCCAATTTTCGAAATTTCCGTTTGCGATTTGTGCAAAAGACGAAAGTCCAAAAGCACAGAAAATTGCGGGGAGTAAAAACTTTTTCATTTTAGAGGGTTTGTTTCACAGCCATTCTTGGGCCGGATAGTTTGCCCCCTTCTACGCCCCTATCTCTAAAAAAGTTTCAGAGTATCTATTCTCAACGAAATTGCTTGTAAGTATTAATCAAGCCATTGGTGCTACAATCGTGCGAATTCACGTTTTCGTCACCTTCCAGTTCGGGAAGAATATTCTTAGCCAATACTTTTCCCAGTTCAACCCCCCATTGATCGAAAGAATAGATATTCCAGATAACACCTTGTACAAATACTTTGTGCTCGTACATTGCTATCAATGACCCGAGAACTTCTGGAGTTAGCCTTTTGACAAGAATTGAATTTGAAGGTCGGTTTCCTTTGAATGTCTTATGCCGGGCCAGTTTTTCCGCTAAATCAGGCTTATGGCCTGCGTCAAGGCATTCTTGGAGCGCATCTTCATAAGTTTTACCCTTCATGAGAGCTTCTGGCTGGGCAAAGAAATTAGCCATGAGTTTTTGATGATGGTCACCTAAAGGGTTTTGGCTCTGTGCTGGTGCAATAAAATCGCAAGGTATCAACTTTGTACCCTGATGGATTAGCTGGTAAAACGCGTGCTGTCCGTTAGTTCCAGGTTCTCCCCAAATAATGGGCCCTGTCTGGTAATCAACTTCTTCACCATTACGATCTATAGACTTCCCATTGCTTTCCATATCGCCTTGCTGAAAATAAGCTGCGAACCGATGCAAGTATTGATCGTAAGGAAGAATAGCGTGTGAATGCGCATCAAAGAAGTTTCCATACCAAATTCCAAGTAGAGCCAGAGTTGCCGGAATACTCTCTTCCTTCTCCTCTTGAAAGTGCTTGTCCATTTCATGAGCACCTTCGAGTAAAAGTTCAAAATTATCAAACCCTATTCCCAATGCAATCGACAATCCGATGGCAGACCAAAGCGAATAACGGCCCCCCACCCAGTTCCAAAATTCGAACATGTTGTCTGGGTCGATCCCAAATTCGGCAACGGCTTCGGCATTTGTAGAGAGTGCTACAAAGTGTTTTGCCACATCCTTTTTCTTACCACCCGACTCCAAAAACCACTCTCTAGCAGTATTGGCATTGGTCATGGTTTCTTGGGTGGTGAAGGTTTTTGATGCGATAATGAAGATGGTCCGTTCAGGATCTATTTCATTAAATGTCTCGGCTATGTGCGTCGCATCCACATTGCTCACAAAGTGCAAATCAATGTGCGTCTTATATGGACGAAGTGCTTCAGTAACCATTACCGGACCCAAATCAGATCCACCTATACCTATATTAACGACGTGATTTATCGTCTTGCCTGTATACCCCAACCAATCTCCATCCAAAACTTTTTGGGTGAATTGTTTCATCTTGAATAGGACGTCATTTACATCGGGCATGACATCTTCTCCGTCCACAAGAACCGGGGTGTTCGATCTGTTTCGCAAGGCTGTGTGAAGTACGGCCCTTCCTTCGGTTTGGTTTATTTCTTCACCGGCAAAGAATGCATCAATGGCCTCAGGAAGCTGCGTTTCAAGTGCGAGCTCTCGGAGACCGTCAGCCACATCCTCAGTGATGAGATTTTTACTGTAATCGACTAGAATATCTCCTAACTCTTCTGAAAAGCGCACGAAACGCGTTCGATCCGTTTCGAAAAGGCTCTGAATCGTCGTTTCCTTCATTTCAGCAGCCAGGCCTTCAAGCTTCTTAAAAGCCTTGGTTTTCGAAAATGGGATATTCGGGAAGCTCATGTCTTAATTTCTGTTCAAGCAGTTGAGATCTTCAAATGCCACCTTCAATCTATCCACAAAGCTTTCTTCTCCCGATCTCAGCCATACGCGTGGATCGTAGTATTTTTTATTGGGCTTATCATCTCCGTCCGGATTTCCGATTTGAGCTTGAAGGTAATCTTCGTTGGCTTTGTAGTAATCCATTACACCTTTCCAAAACGCCCACTGCATATCCGTATCGATATTCATTTTGATAGCACCATAAGAAATTGCTTCGCGGATCTCTTCCTGCGAAGAACCACTTCCACCGTGGAACACAAAATTCACTGGTTTGGCTGCCGTATTGAACTTCTCTTGAATGAAGTTTTGAGAATTATGGAGTATGATTGGTTCGAGGGACACATTACCGGGTTTATAAACCCCATGGACATTTCCAAATGCTGCAGCCACTGTAAAGTTTGGACTAATTTTAGAGAGACGCTCATAGGCATAAGCTACTTCATCTGGCTGTGTGTAGAGCTTTGAACTGTCCACATCAGTATTGTCTACACCGTCTTCTTCACCACCTGTAACTCCAAGTTCGATCTCAATGGTCATCCCCATTTTGTTCATTCGTTCGAAGTATTTGCAGCTGATATCAAGGTTCTCTTCGATAGGCTCTTCGCTCAAGTCGAGCATATGAGAGCTATATAACGGTTGTCCATTCTTCTTGAAAAACTCTTCACCGGCATCAAGGAGTCCATCGATCCAAGGGAGGAGCTTTTTAGCGGCGTGATCGGTGTGAAGGACTACAGGTACGCCGTATGCTTTTGCCATTTCGTGGACGTGGAGTGCTCCACTTACTCCACCAGCGATAGCACCTTTTTGATCTTCTTTGGTAATTGCTTTTCCAGCAAAGAAATGCGCTCCGCCATTAGAAAATTGAATGATGACTGGCGAATTAAGTTCACGGGCTGTTTCAAGTACCGCATTTACTGAGTTGGTTCCAACTACGTTTACCGCCGGAAGGGCAAAACCTTGCTCGTTGGCGTAGTTAAACAAATCTGTTACTTCCTGTCCGTGTAGTACTCCTGCTCTAAATTTCATTATTGTACGAGTGGTTAACTTCAATTAATACTTGGTGCAAAACTAACCCAAAAGGAAGAATTCAGTCTTTCAAACTGCAGAGAATTTATGTCAGAACAGATTTATGATTCTTTTCGCTTGACAATGCACTCGATGATCATATCTGCTGTGGCAGGATTGGTGGCCAAAGGCACGTTATGTACATCGCAGAGTCTCATCAACATAGCTATATCTGGCTCGTGCGGATGCTTGTCAAGTGGATCTCTGAAAAACAAGACGGCATCTAGCTCTCCCATTGTGACCATGGCTCCTATCTGAGCATCGCCACCGAGGGGCCCAGAAGCGACCTTTTCCACTTCCATTCCTCCACGTTCTACATGGGTACCTGTAGTACCCGTGGCAACCAAAGCCACTTCAGCACTTTTCAAAAACGTTTTGTGCTCAGTTAGAAACTGAACCATTTCCGCTTTCTTTCCGTCGTGGGCTATGATGGCTATCTTCATTTGGTGTAATATACGTGATATTCAAAAGGTTTCAGCTCTTTTCCATTGCTAAACGATGAAACTTCCGGGCTTTCAAACAACGCTTCAAAGTTTCCAGCTGGCAGCCCATCTATTTTCACTTGAGCGGGAGCATCCGAAAAATTACACACTACTACGACTTTGCTCTCATCTTTGGCACGCACATAGGCGTAAACTTCTTCATCAGCACCCGTTTCAAGGCGTTGGAAGCTTCCGCGATGTATCCCGTTCCAAAGGGCTGGCTGATCTTTATTCAGTTGAAGAAGCTTCGTGTAGAAGTCCTGTAGTTGGTAATCGCCCCATTCGATGGTGTCTTTTTCAAAGAATTTCAAAGCATAGTCCATCCCCGCTTCCTGACCAGAATAAAGAAGTGGCATACCTGCTACCGTATACGCTAAGACAGCATAGGTTTTATGGCCTTCTTCGCCGTAACGCTCCATCACAGTTCCATTCCACGAATTTTCATCGTGGTTGGTGGTGAAATACATTCGGTAGTCCTTTTTAGCGAAGTTGGTGTCCTCTTTTGCTAAATAGTTGTCAAGGTCGTTCAGACTCATTTCACCTTTGGCGATATGATTGATGATATGCATAAACTCCCAGGCATAGCCCATATCAAATGCTTTCTCTTGTAGCTCCGGAGACTCGGCTTCAGCGAGCATAAATACGTCTGGACGGACTAATTCCAGGCTATCTCTGCAATCATTCCAGAACTCTACCGGAACCATGCTGGCCACATCACATCGGTATCCATCGATATTAAACTCTTCGAGCCAATACTGCATTGAAGAGATCATTTCGGCGCGCATTTCCGCATTCTCAAAGTTTAAGTCTGCTACATCCCACCAATCAGTCCCAGCAGGTGGTTGAAGGTTTCCAAGTGAATCAAGATTGTACCAATCTTTGTGCGCTTCTGTCCAAACATTGTCGAAAGCGCTGTGGTTTGCCACCCAGTCTATAATCACCTTCATACCAAGGCTGTGAGCTTTTTCAACGAGCTCTCGGAAATCTTCTTCTGTTCCAAATTCTGGATTGACTCCCTTGTAATCTTTGACAGAGTAGTAACTTCCCTTTCCTCCTTTGCGGTTTACTTCTCCAATGGGATGGATTGGCATCAGCCAAATGATGGTAATTCCCATGTCTTTGATACGCGCAAGATCCGCCGTAAACGCATCGAAAGTTCCCTCGGGCGAGTACTGGCGAATATTGGCTTCGTATATAGTGGCGTTCTTTGACCAGGCGTCATGCGACGTAGCCATTTCAGTTTTCGGTGAAACATCTGTTTTTTCCACCTTTTTACTCTCTCCTGTGCCACAGGAAATCAAAGCCATAAAAGGAAGGGCGAGAAAAATATTCTTGAGCATATTATTGGGTTAAGATTTCAAATGAATTGGGCTCCAGGTCGATTCGAAGCTTTCCTTCTTCTTGTGAAAACGATGAACCGAAATGAGATGCGAAAATTGTTTTTAAATACGGCTTATCCAGATCAATCTCTATGGTTGTCGCATCTCCAGTATTAAAGAACACCAACACAGACTCACCAAGGTACGTTCTGGCGTAGGCATAGACATGGTCGTCCAAGTACAGTTTCTCAAATTCTCCGTAGTTGAGCGCCATAGATTCCTTGCGTAGCTTAGTGATTTTTTGAACGGTTCGAAGCAGATCTGTCTCAGTGGTATCCAATTGGTCAGCAAAGCGCATCATCCGACGATTATCAGGGTCGTTGGCCCCTACCATACCAAATTCATCTCCATAGTAAATCACAGGAATACCTGGAATAGTGAAGTTGAATGCATGCAGCATAGCCAGCTTTCTATACCCTTCCGTTCCATTGGGGACAATGTCTCTTGTCCATCCTGCATTTTTCGGGTCTTCAGCGAAATCTACCGAACCATCAGCATACGAGATGAACCGCGTTCGATCTTGATTACCTGACATATTACCCATCAAGTGGTGCGAACCATAGACACTGAGCCCCTGATTTAAAACCCGGTCTAGATTTGACAAGTCGCCGTCTTCCTTCGCAAAAGCATTAACAGCAGCGTCGTAAAGGTTGAAGTCAAACTGAGCATCGAGTAGTCCCGTACCGATGTAGCTATCAATAAGCTTCGGGTTTCCATAAGTCTCACCTATTTGAAAGATCGGACGGTTATCTGGGATGATCACCTGACTTTTCAGTTTGTAAGTCAAGGCCCGCCAAAACTTAGTTGGGATGTGCTTTGTCGCATCATGACGGAACCCATCGATTTCGAAATTTTCGAACCAGTAAAGTGCCGAGTCGGTCATTGCTTCAACCACTTCATCCTTTCTCAAATCAAGGGTGGGAAGAAAAGTATCAAACCACGTGGTCAGTCGGTGTTCGTCCCATTTTTCCGTATTCAGCGTGCCATCTGGCAAGTAAAGATCCGTAGCCCACTCTGGGTGCTGTTTATAAACGGGGTGATCTTGATGTACATGGTTTGCCACGTAATCGAGCAAAATATTCTGATCGCTTTGATGTACAGCTTCGATAAGCGCTTTGAGCTCTTCGTTCGATCCAAATCGGAAATCTACTTTCGAAGAGGAAGCAGGCCAATAACCGTGATATCCAGAGAATTTACTTCGAACGCCATTCTTATCCCACAAGCCGTACGCTCCAAGAGGATTTAAACCTATTGGTGAGAGCCAAACGGTATTGACGTTCAGTTGGTCGAAGTAACCTTTCTTTAAAACAGTGTTCACACCAACTAAATCGCCCCCCATATAATTTGCCAATGGGTGAATTTCAGGGTCATCAACGGGCATATCATTAGCTGAGTCACCATTAAAAAAACGATCGACCATCAGAAAATACATAGAGTATGTATGCTTGTCTGTCCGCTTTAATTGTGAAGTGGACTGTACCGGAGCGCCATCTGATAGTGGAATGAGGATGTCGTTTGTCATTCCTCCGGGGCCATATCCCGCCACAGAGAGATGAGTTCGCGACTTAGTAGAACTAAGTTTTGGAAGGCTAATGATCAGCGAATCAGTTCTCCGCTCCCAGTATTTTGGTAACAACAGCTGATTTTCTACGCGAATAAGGGGATCAGCCAACACAGCCGAATAGTCGATAAAGTAAGTTCGCTTCTCTGGATCATAACCCAGAGACGTGATATGAACTGGGTCACTTAATTCGCCAACTTGAAAAGTGGAGTTCTCTCCACCCATTCCGTTGTCTTTTTTATTTGGATTGTTTCGGTCGAGCATCTCTACTCCATCTTCTACGATGAGATACTCATAGAGACCTGGGCTTAAACTCAAGCTTGTCTTCCATCCCGTGCCGCTACGTTCCAAAACGGTGGCGTTTGGGTTCCAGCCGTTAAAGCTTCCTTTAATCCGAACATCCGCTACAGCTCTACTCGTTGCTTTGTAGGTGAGTTCTACTGTCTCAATGTCACTTCCCTGCACTGGGATAACGTATTGTTGACCATTGTAACCAAGATGCATCGCACTAAGTGGATGATGCTTTGATCCAGACCAAAGATCAACAATCCCATGCTCAGCATCGAACGTAAAATGTATATCATCAGTGAAAGAGATCGAATCAACCTTTTCAGCGAATAGAACATAATCCTGGATATACACTTGAGTAGTGTCCGGCTGAAGCTTAATTGGACTTGCCACCCCAACGATATCCTGTCCTATCGCCAAGGGTTCATTGATAGCTTCTTGAGAAGAACAGCTGAGAAGAAAAAGTAGGCCTAAAAGGGCTATGCTCGTATTTTTCATCATGCTCGGTTTACGTCGATAGTTTTTCCTCCTGCTATCTCGTGCGTCTTTCCATAAACATCGACAGCTATTGTTGAATCTGAATTGTTTGAAATGCGAACAAGCTCTTTATTTACATCCAACACAACAGTGGACTCTTTGAATAAAATGCTAAATCTAAAGCTGTCCCACTCTTTCGGAAGCCTTGGGTTGAAGGAGAGCCTTCCATCTACAACGCGCTTACCACCAAAACCTTCTACAACGGCCATCCAGGTACCCGCCATAGATGTAATGTGAAGCCCTTCGTCGGCTTCGTGGTTGTAGTCGTCCAAATCCAATCGAGCAGTGCGTAAATACATTTCATAAGCCTTTTCGTCCATTCCTAATTTGCTGGCTAACACGGCGTGAACGCAAGGTGAAAGTGATGACTCGTGAACTGTTCTCGGTTCGTAATAGAGAAAATTATCGCGGATGGTCGTTTCATCAAAGTGGTCTTCAAAGAAGTACATTCCTTGAAGAACATCGGCTTGCTTGATGAAGATAGAGCGCAAAATGCGATCCCACGACCAGTTTTGATTAATAGGTCTCTCAGATTTTGGAAGATCATCGACTGTCAAATCGATTTTATCTAAAAAGCCATCTTGCTGCAGGTATATATTGGACCCTTCTAATTTTGGCTGATACATCTTGGATGAAACATCGCTCCAGGTTTTCAGCTCGTCTTCATTGAAATGGGCCTTTGCCTTGAAGTGAGCCCAGAACTCATCATCAGCTTTGCAATCTGCCACGGCCTCTGATGTATATTCTAAGGTCCACTTAGCAATGTAATTTGTGTACCAATTGTTATTGACGTTATTCTCGTACTCGTTAGGCCCCGTCACACCGAGCATCACGTACTTTTCGCGCTGCTTACTCCAGTTTACTCGCTGTGCCCAAAAACGTGATATTCCCACCAAAACTTCCAGGCCACCTTCTTTTAAATAGTCTTTGTCGCCACTGTGATCGATATAGTTTTTGATGGCATAGGCTATGGCACCATTTCTATGAATTTCTTCGAATGTTATTTCCCATTCATTATGGCATTCTTCACCATTCATGGTAACCATGGGGTAAAGTGCCACTCCATCTGTAAAGCCAAGCTTACCTGCGTTTTCGATTGCTTTATCGAGTTGCTTATAACGATAGAGCAACAGCTTCTTCGCCACGTCATTGCCAGCTGTGAGCATGTAGAATGGCAGGCAGTAAGCTTCGGTATCCCAGTAGGTGGAGCCACCGTACTTTTCACCGGTAAACCCTTTCGGGCCGATATTCAATCTATCGTCTGCACCGGTATAGGTTTGAGTGAGCTGAAAAATATTGAACCGAATAGCCTGCTGCGCAGAAACATCGCCTTCGATGATAATGTCGTTGTTTTCCCATCGCTTTGCCCAATTTTCTGAATGAGCTCGCAACATTTCTTCAAAACCTGTTTCTTGAGCGCGCTTGGCTGCTTCCACCGACTTTGCACTAAGCTGATCTATGGAGTAATTGAGTGAAGAAACGTTGGAAGCGAATTTGTACACCGTGACTTCATCACCTGTTTCGATTGGAACGGTGATTACATTCTCAACATACTTCTCTCTGTCACTTTCGTGGCTGGCGTCACTAAACTCACTTCCATTCTTGGTTACCACAATTTGCTGGGCCGTACTAACTTGAAAATCGATCTTTTTAGTTTTCATAGTAAGCTCTGCACCGCGGTCCCAGGTTTTCTTGTCTACTTCGGCCCAGAACTTCTCGTCGTAATTCGAATCTTGATTGACGATATCCCCGTCAATAGCTACAGTCAGCTTTACTTCGCCAGAATAGTTTAATGACTTCAATGAATACTTGATAGCGGCAGTTTCATCATCAGCCATGCTGATAAACCGGGTGCTCTTCACTTCTAGCTGTGCGCCACTTTTCATCTCGACCTTGAATTCTCTGCTTAGAATTCCAGTCTTCATATCGAGTTCTCTCCTGAAGTCGGATACTTTCGTCGCCGCCAAATCGAGTTTTTCACCTTCTATTTCCGGCTGAATGATGATCCAATTGGCCGCATTGAGCACCTTGGCAAAGTATTCCGGGTAGCCATTTTTTCCACCAACCCACTCTGGTTTTATCTGGATAGTAAACACCTGCTACATAGTTCCCTTGTAGCGTTTCTCCCGAATATCCTTCTTCAAAGTTTGCACGTTGGCCCATTCGCCCGTTTCCCAGACTGAAAATACTTTCTGAAGACATTTGCATATCAGGATGAAAGCCTTCTTCAACTATTGACCACGGTTCTTCTTTGTAGTGCTTTTTCATCTGCTTTGATTAAAGCCTATTGAACAAATTTAAATTCTGATTTTGGAAGCCCGGAATCACGACATGAGCCCGTTCTAATACAGACTCATCACCCACGCCAATGGTAAACATCCCTCCCCTATTTCCGGCTTCAATTCCGGCTTGCGAATCTTCGAAAACCACACATTCAGAAGGATGGGCTCCTGTGGCTTCAGCACCTAGCGTAAATGTCTGGGGGTGGGGTTTTCCTTTGCTCACCTTATTTCCGTCGATGACTGCATCGAAGTATGGAAGAATATTGACCTTTTTAAGGATTAGCATGGAATTTTTGCTCGCGCTTCCCAAAGCTATTTTGATATCGGCATCCTTCAGAAGGTCGAGAAATTCGACCACCCCTGGTAGTATTTCATCCGGACTCATAGCATCTACATACTCGAGATACCATTCATTTTTTTTAACAAGCCACTTTTCCTTTTCTTCCTGAGTCAGAACAACCCCTCCGAGTTTCAATAGAATTTCAAGTGACTCAACACGGCTGATGCCCTTCAAGGATTCATTTTCTTCTTCAGTCAGATCAAATCCAAGCTCTCGGCAAAGTCTTCTCCAGGCAAGGAAGTGATATTTCGCCGTATCTACAATAACACCGTCAAGGTCAAAAAGGCAGGATTTAATATCAGCCATTAAAAGGAATTTTTGAAAAATAGTGCTTGATGTGATAATTGTATAACCCTTCGATTGGCTTCTTTACAATTCTTCCAATCTGCACATTCAATTCAGCTGCCACCTTTCGAAGCGTCTCTTCGTGATAGTGTGCGACTGAACCAATAAAGTTCGTTTCCATGTTTTGATAATCACGGACACATTGCACATGGGTTTGCATAAACTCTTTTAAGCCTGAGTAGATCATATTCTGAATATACGGCTCATATTTTCGTTCTGTGATAAAACGCATGAATGATGCAAGGTATACATTGGCATGTGGTTTCATATATACACGATCCATGATTACATCCTTGTTCAAACCAAATTCATCGATCAAATCGCTGTGGATGTTTTCAGGCAATCTCTTGTAAAGAAAATCCCTCAAGAGCTTTTTACCAAAGTAGCTACCACTTCCTTCATCGCCGAGGATGTAAGCCAATGCTGGCACATCTTCGCGGACGATATCTCCATCAAAGTGACAAGAGTTTGATCCAGTCCCCAAAATACAAGCAATGCAAGGCTCGTCTTCGTATACAGCAAACGCAGCAGCCACAAGGTCGTGATCAACGTAGATTTGGGCTTTTGTGAAAACGGCTCCCAGGCCGCGATCAACTATGCGCTTTAGCTCAGGCGATGAGCAGCCAGCTCCGTAAAAAAAGACAGCCGATACTTTATCGGCGTATTCTAGTAGTCCATCACTCTCTTCCAGAAAAGACTTAATGATTCTTTCATCGTGGAAGTAGGGGTTTATTCCCGGTGATTTGAAATCCTGAAATGACTTGTCTTCAGCCACCAATCTCCAATCACATTTCGTCGATCCACTATCGGCAATTAATAACATATCTTCTTTATTTCTCAGTTCATTTAGATTGACAGAATATCTGCGATTCTGATAAGCTCTTGATCCAGCGTCAACTTATCTGAAATAGCGTCAGCAAATGGCGTCAACACTACCTTTTGGTTGATCACTCCAACCATACAATCTCTTTTTCCTTGTAAGAGGTTTTCAACCGCAGCTACTCCTAATCGGCTGGCTAAGTTTCTGTCAAAACAGGAAGGTGAGCCACCTCTTTGGATATGGCCAAGAATTGTCACCTTGGTATCATAATAGGGAGCAAGGTCATTTACCTTGCGAGCAATCTCTGTAGCGTTTCCGCTCTTACCTCCTTCTGCCACGATCACGATGCTCGAAGACTTATTATGTCTTCGCGCTTCATTGAGTCGTTCAACGAGCTGCTCTATTTTCATTTCTCTTTCAGGGATGAGAACAGCCAAGGCTCCAGAAGCCACTCCAGCGTGTGCGGCAATAAATCCAGCATCTCTTCCCATCACCTCAACGAAGAAAAGTCTGTTGTGAGAAGCTGCGGTATCGCGAATCTTATCGACCGCATCAACCACGGTGTTGAGTGCGGTATCAAATCCAATGGTGTAATCCGTTCCTACGAGATCATTATCAATCGTTCCTGGCACACCAATGATTGGGAAATCAAATTCTTTATTGAAAATGTGCGCCCCAGTAAAGGTCCCATCACCTCCGATTGCAACTATGGCATCAATTCCATTAGACTTTAGCTTTTCGTAAGCCCTTTCTCGACCAGACTTATTTCGAAAATCAGCACTTCGTGCAGACTTCAAGAAGGTTCCACCCCGCTGCAGAATATGGTTAACCGACCGAGCGGATAAGGCTTCGATATCACCTTCAATCAAGCCTTGATATCCGCGGAAGATACCGCCAACTTGCAGGTTATTGTAGATAGCTGTTCGAACGACTGCTCGAACAGCGGCATTCATACCAGGGGCATCGCCTCCCGATGTAAACACGGCAATTTTTTTTATTGAATTCATGAAGAGCTGATGAGCAATAAAGTGTAAATATAACACTTACACAGTGTCATAGAAACAATACACAAATTAATTAATACTTTAGCGGGCTGTAGTACGATCGAAAACATTGATCTTTAATGAGCGACAATACTTTATCAAAATCCAATTTAAATCCGAACGTATCAGTTGATTGCGTGATTTTTGGGTTTGACGGAGAAAAGTTAAAAATTCTTTTGATTGACCGGGAACAGGTCATGGTTGGAGACGATGGTGAAAAGGTTTACGCGCTTCCTGGGAACCTTATTAGAAATGACGAAAATCTGGACAGTGCTGCCCACCGGGTATTGAATGAACTAACTGGACTACACGACATTTTTCTCGAGCAGTTTGGGAGCTTTGGAGATCCAGATCGACTGACTAAAAAAACGGATTTGGCCTGGCTTAAATCAATTCGTGCTCAGCCTGACGCAAGGGTAATTACGGTTGCTTATTACTCGCTTGTTCGCGCAGATCAGTTGGAACTACACGCCAGCGGGTTTGCTAAAGATGCGCTATGGCACGATATAGACAAATTGCCGAGCCTGGGATTTGATCACGAGAAAATCATACAGTCTGCACTTAAAGAACTACGGTTTAAGAGTAAGTACCAACCACTTGGGTTTGAGCTCTTACCTGAGAAGTTCACGCTAGGTCAACTTCAAAAGCTTTATGAGGCCATTCTGAATACCGAACTCGACAAAAGAAACTTTCGAAGAAAGATCTTGAAGATGAGTTTTCTCGTACCGCTTCAAGAAAAGCAAATTGGCGTACCACATAAGCCTGCTCGCTATTACACATTTGATAAAGACATGTATCAGAATTATAAATCAAACGATTTTTACTTCACTCTGTAAAAGACGAAAGCGCCCCGAATTTCTTCGAGGCGCCTTCAACCTTTAACCAATCAATCTTGAAACTATTTTACTTCGATCAACTTTGTTGACGGAGTTTCCTTTTGTTTTCTGCTCATTTCAATTTTAAGCACTCCATTTTCAAATCCCGCTTTAATTCCATCGGTATCAAACTCTTCACCAAGGGTGAATGACCGCTTGAATTGGGTATATGAAAATTCTTTTTTAAGATACTCTTGCTCTTCACCTTTCTTCTCCCCTGAAATGGTGATTTGATCATCCTTCACTTCTATTCTGATATTCTCTTTGGAGAATCCCGGAAGAGGCATTTCCATTGATACGATGCCTTCCTTTTCGGATACATTTACTTTTGGGGTAAACATTCCTTCAGACTTGTTTGATGGAGAAAATTCTCCTTCAAAGAATGAGTTAAAGAAAGAATCAAAAGGGTCGTAGTATCTACTCGGTTTTCTTGTTCTTACTAATGACATAACTATTTCGTTTTAATGTTTTCAAATGGGTTCGCTTGACCCTAATCAATTCGAATACCATTTGGAAAACACACAAAAACACATGTCATTATGGCGCAATTCCCATATTTTGCACGTCAAATAGTCAGAAGCCAGGGGTTTTTACTGCCCAAATGCCATCCAAACCGGATCTTCGGGTAGTGGAGCTTCGATATAAATCAGTTCCTTCTTGACTGGATGAACGAAACTAATAGCTCTGGCGTGGAGATGGATACCACCGTCGGGATTGGACCTTGGTGCGCCATACTTCAAATCCCCTTTAATCGGACAACCCATATGGGACAACTGAACTCTAATTTGGTGATGTCTTCCAGTGATAGGCTTCACCTCCAGAATTGTATACTTATCTGTCCGTCCAATAATTTCGTAGTCGAGGGTAGCTTCTTTCGCTTTGGGTGAATTGGAAGAGCGAACAAAGGACTTATTCTTTCCACCATCTTTTAAGAGATGATCCACCAACCTTCCGCTTATTTCTTGTGGGGATTTACAAACAGCTGCCCAATACGTTTTCTGAACGTCGCGCTCTCTGAATTGATTTACCAAACGAGAAAGCGCTTTACTTGTCTTCGCGAAGACCACAACACCGCTGACCGGTCGATCAATTCGATGGACAACACCTGTAAAAACGTTTCCGGGTTTATTATACTTGATTCTCAGCCACTCCTTGACGACATCAGATAACGGCTGATCTCCGGTTTTGTCACCTTGTACAATATCGGAGCTACGCTTGTTGACCGCTATGATGTGGTTATCTTCATAGAGCACCTGAAGATTTTGAGCATTTGATCTCACTAATATTGCTCCTTTTCGTTCGGGAAGTTCCGAGATCGAACATCTTGAACATAGTTTCCAACTGCACCTTTTATCTCCTCAAAAAGGTTGTGATACCTGCGCAGGAATCGCGGATTGAATTCGTTGGTGATTCCCAGCATATCGTGCACTACGAGCACCTGCCCATCTACATCTGCACCAGCTCCAATACCAATTGTGGGTGCGTGAACCAAATCTGTCACTTCTTTAGAAAGAGCTGCTGGAATTTTTTCTAGAACAATTCCGAAACAACCGATGTCGTCCAACATCTTAGCATCTCTTAAAAGCCTACTAGCTTCTTCATCTTCGCGAGCTCTGACCGTGTAAGTACCAAATTTGTAAATGCTCTGTGGCGTTAAGCCCAAGTGCCCCATAACGGGAATTCCGGCTGATAAGATTCGCTCAACGCTCTCTCTAACTTCGGCACCGCCTTCCAGTTTCACAGCATGAGCACCACTTTCTTTCATAATCCGAATTGCAGAAGTCAAAGCCTCTTTACTATTTCCTTGATACGCACCGAATGGTAAATCAACCACAACAAGCGCGCGCTGCACTGCACGAACGACTGATGAAGCGTGATAGATCATTTGATCAAGGGTGATCGGAAGAGTAGTTTCGTGCCCCGCCATCACATTAGAAGCTGAGTCTCCCACTAGAATCACATCAACACCTGCAGCATCGACCATTCTCGCCATTGAAAAATCATAGGAAGTTAGCATCGCTATTTTCTCCCCTTTGCTTTTCATTTCCTGAAGGGTATGAGTCGTTACGCGTTTGACTTCAGAGTGTATGGACATAATCGTTCAAGGTTTGCTTTCTCTCAAAGAGAAGAACTATTGGATTGCAAATATAAGCCGTTCCTAAACTATGCACTATGAATAAGCACTAATATCATACATTTGCAGAAACCGCGTTTTTTAGAAATGAATACTCTTTATCAATTCCGAACACAGCTATTTTTAGTTTTGGTTGCTTTGAGCATACTAACTTCATGTGAAACAGAAGTCGACTTGATTGCTCCTTACAAAACAACGCCAGTAATTGTTGGAGTTTTAGATTTATCAGCTGATACGCAGTTTGTTCGAATCAATCGTACTTATCTGACAAATGAAAACGCCGTTCAATACGCAAGCGTTAAGGACTCAGTTGAATACGATCCGTCTGAAGTACAGGCGCGCCTGGTAAAACTCAATAATAATACAGAAATAGGTTCCATAGATTTAGAGCACATTACAATACCTTCTAGAGATCCTGGAGTATTTTACAATGAGGATGTAAGTTTCTGGTATACCACAGAGACTCTTTTCTCAGATTCAGAATTGAACAGTATTGCACAGAACTCTGAGTCTCCTTATAGTTATAGAATAGATGTAGAGGTAAGAGGCGAAACCTACACTGCAATAACTGATTTTCCTCGTCTAATCGATGGACATATTGCCTATCCTTCAGCCGGCTTAGACGATATTAAGATAGACTTGGTTCAAGCAAATGGAAACTACAGTCAACAGAATTTTTCTTACCGAGCATACAGTCCTACTTATCGATTCCAAGGTGTCTTCCGCTTTAACTTTAGTTACGAAAAAAATGATGGCTCATTGGTTGAAAATCAATTCATCGACTACCAGTTGGGGGTTAATCAGCTCAATTTATCAAACCAGAACGGCGCGAGCCAAATCTACCCGTTCAATCCAGGAAGCTGGTATGAGTACATCGGACCAATTATCAAAGAGATTCCTGATGTAAAACGCGTTAGAATTCAGAATGTAGAAGTCAGAATTACAGGAGGTAACCGAGTAATAAACGACTATATAAATATTGCTCAACCCATTAGTGACTTCACACCAACTCTAACAACGTATTCCAATATAGATGGTGACGCCATTGGAATCCTCGGCTCAAAGACATTGGCGAGATCACTGGCAATACTTGGAAACAAATCTGTTGAGCTTCTAAATGACGGTGATGACACAGGTGGCCCTGATGGTCCTTGTTACTGCACTGAAGGCTGGGCTGGTTCCAACTTCGACTGTGACATCACAATCTGCAACTAAAACTGACTTCCTGTCTTTTTGTCACCGTTTTTGACATAAAAGGTGTCAAAAACGGTCATTTACATTCTCAGATACCAATGGTACGGTGCTTGATTAGAGCAGAACAGTTTTAAATCACAAGCACAAGCAGTAATGAGTAAAATAATTGGAATTGACTTAGGAACAACGAACTCATGCGTTTCTGTAATGGAGGGTAATGAACCAGTTGTTATCGCGAACAGCGAAGGGAAGAGAACGACCCCATCTATAGTTGCCTTTGTGGAAGGTGGAGAGCGCAAAGTGGGAGATCCTGCCAAGCGTCAAGCCATTACCAACCCAGAGAAGACAATCTACTCGATCAAGCGATTCATGGGAAACAGCTTTGATGAAGTTTCTAAAGAAATTGCTCGAGTACCATACAAGGTGGTGAAGGGTGACAATAATACACCTCGCGTACAGATCGATGATAGAATGTACACACCACAAGAGATTTCAGCTATGGTTCTTCAGAAAATGAAGAAGACAGCTGAGGATTTCCTTGGAACAGGAGTTACCGAAGCGGTAATTACTGTACCTGCATACTTTAATGATGCACAGCGTCAAGCTACAAAAGAAGCTGGTGAAATTGCCGGTCTTAAAGTTCGACGTATCATCAACGAACCTACAGCGGCTGCATTAGCCTATGGCCTTGACAAGAAGTCAGAAGACGTTAAAGTTGTTGTATTTGACCTTGGTGGTGGTACCCATGATGTGTCTATCCTAGAACTAGGAGACGGCGTGTTTGAAGTACTTTCTACTGATGGAGATACACACCTTGGTGGTGATGATTTCGACCAAGTAATTATCGACTGGCTAGTAGAAGAGTTCAAAGCTGACAACGGCATTGACTTGACAGCTGACCCAATGGCGCTTCAACGTCTCAAAGAAGCGGCTGAAAAGGCAAAGATTGAGCTTTCAAGTTCTGGATCTACTGAGATCAACCTGCCTTACATTATGCCTGTAGACGGTGTGCCAAAGCACTTGGTAAGAACTCTTAGCAAGGCGAAATTCGAGCAGCTTTGCGATCACTTGATCAAGAAGACAATCGATCCATGTCAGAAAGCACTGAGCGCTGCCGGATTGAGCAAGAGCGACATCGACGAAGTAATTCTCGTAGGTGGATCTACTCGTATTCCAGCTGTACAAGAAGCGGTAAAATCTTTCTTCGGGAAAGAGCCTTCGAAAGGTGTAAACCCTGACGAAGTAGTTTCTATCGGTGCAGCTATCCAAGGTGGGGTATTGACAGGTGAAGTGAAAGATGTACTTCTTCTTGATGTAACACCACTTTCATTGGGTATCGAAACCATGGGAGGTGTATTCACCAAATTGATTGACGCTAACACGACGATCCCAACGAAAAAATCAGAGACATTCTCGACCGCTTCAGACAATCAGCCTTCTGTAGACATTCACGTACTACAAGGTGAGCGTCCGATGGCAAACGATAACAGAACGATTGGAAGATTCCAGTTGTCTGACATTCCACCAGCACCGCGCGGAGTTCCGCAAATCGAAGTAACATTCGACATCGATGCCAACGGTATCATGAATGTTTCGGCTAAGGACAAAGCAACTGGTAAAGAGCAGAGCATCAAAATCGAAGCGTCTAGCGGATTGACCGATGATGAAATCGACAGAATGAAGAAGGAAGCTGAAGCAAATGCAGATGCTGACAAGCAGGCAAAAGAGAAAGTTGAAACTATCAACAAAGCCGACTCGTTGATTTTCCAAACTGAGAAGCAGTTGAACGAGTTCGGTGATAAGATTCCTGCCGACAAAAGAGCACCTATTGACGAGGCATTGGCTGAATTGAAAAAGGCTCATGAAGCGCAAGATGTCGATGGCTGTAACACGGCTATGGAAAAGCTCAACACAGTTTTCCAAGCTGCTTCGCAAGACATGTACAATGCGCAGCAACAAGCTCAGCCGAATGCAGGTGAAGAAGCTCAGGCTTCAGATGCCGGCTCTGATGAGGAAGTGACTGATGTTGACTTCGAAGAAGTAAGCGACGAGAAATAGTCGTTATCATATAGATTACGAAACCGCCCCGAATTGCTTCGGGGCGGTTTTTTTATGTATTAATTTCCGAGATTTACAGTCACGAAAGACATGACCAAAAAGCTCGCCTGGATAATCATCTTAGTTCTCGTCTTTGCCACGGCGTATATCTCATCCTTTCTACCCGGGCTTTATTTCGACTACGATTTTAATTCGTTCTTCAACCCATCCGACTCTTCCACTTACGCCTACAATCAGCATCAAGAGAAGTTTGGTACAGACAATGACTTCATCCTTATCGGAGTCGAGTCAGAAATAACAGCCCTTGATTCTGCCTTCCTATGTAGAATTGATGCGCTTTCCGATAAACTGAAAACAGGGCCTTTCGTTGAACGTGTCACATCTGTTACAACTCTTGAGTCAATTGTAAGAGAACCGCTGACCGGAGCCCTGGTTAAAAAGCCATACTTGACTTACCGCTCGGCCGACTATGAGCGAGTCGAAAAGGACCCTTCAAACTTTAGGACTCTTTTCTCAGACGATCTAAAGAGCAGCTCAATCATAATTTCTCATGAACAGGGCTTGTCAAAAGTGCGCTGTGATACTTTGGCTCAATTCATTAATGATGCTGTCGCAGAATGGCCGCCATCAAAAGTTCATATAGCGGGTAGGGCTATTGGGCAAGCGATATACATCGAAACTATTGAGAGCGAGTTTTTCCTATTCTTGATTTTAAGCCTTGTCTTCGTTATTTCATTTCTGTGGCTCATGTTTCGGAATCTTATTGGAATTCTGGTGCCGCTTATAGCAGTTGGTTTTTCTGTGGTCTGGACAATGGGTATCATCTACGCATCGGACATTGGTATCAGTTTACTTATGACTATGATTCCTCCTGTCATATTTGTCGTTGGAATCAGCGATTGCGTCCATCTCTACGCCCGTTTTTTGGAAGAATATCGCGAGGGAAACACGCTAGATGAGTCCATTAGGATCATGATTAAAAAGACGGGACTAGCCACGTTGATAACGAGTGTTACCACTTCTATTGGTTTTGCCAGTCTTTACTTCACACAAGTTCCAGCCCTTCAAAATTTTGGATTTGTAACTGCGGCAGGTGTTCTGGCCACGTACATCGTGTCCATCGCTCTTATGCCAGCTCTTTTAAAAATATCGACTCATCGGGAAGCTGAGAAAAAGAGAAACACACGAATTGAGAGAACCATAGAAAAGTTGGTGCGCTTTTCGGTCCAAAGGTATCGTCAAGTCCGAATAGCATCTCTCCTACTCATCATAATACTGGCATGGGCTGGTGCACAAGTTGAACAAAACAACTTCCTGCTCGAAGACATGAGAAAAGGGACTAAAATCAAAGATGACTTCGACTTTTTTGACACTCACTTCTCAGGTGTCAGGCCATTTGAAATGGGGATCGACTTCGAAGAAGACTTCGCTCTTTCTAAAGAAAAAATTGAAGAACTCAACCGTATAGATCAATATCTAGAATCTACATATGGGGTTGGAGCCATTCAATCTATCCCTCAGATAGCTAAAGAACTCAATAGAACTTATCACGGTGGTAAGTCGGCGTTCTACACCCTCCCCGAATCTGATCGAGTCTGGAATTATGTATTGAAAAACATAGAAAAGCTGATTCAAAGTGGAAAGCTCGATCATATCGTAGCTCGAGAGAGTAATTACTTACGCGTTTTCGGCAGAGCCCCCGACTACGGGGGGAAAGTGTTCACTGAAAAGAATATTGGATTAAAGAATTTCTTAGATGAAGAGATGGAGTCTCTGGGCCAGTTTGTGATCACTGGAACTGGTCATCTCATCGACCGAACAAACCAAAACTTGGTCTACAGTTTGGGTACAGGTTTGGGGTTAGCGTTTGCGCTGATTTCCGTTTTGATGGCCTTTTTATTCCGATCTTTGCGGATGCTCATCATATCGCTTATACCCAACTTACTCCCTCTCCTAGCTGTAACAGCCATTATGGCGGCAACTGGCATCGATTTGAAGCTAACAACCGGGATCATTTTCACAATTACATTTGGTATCGCTGTTGATGACACCATTCATATTTTGAGCAGATACATTCTCGAGTTGAGAGATGGAAAAGCCAAGAGCGAAGCCTTAATGAATGCCTTCACGCACACAGGGAAAGCTTTAGTCATTACGACTTTGATTTTGGTTGGTGGGTTTTCGACTCTTTGCGCCAGCTCGTTTCAAGGCACTTACTACATCGGGCTTTTGGTAACCTTGACGCTCATCTTAGCTCTGGCATTCGACTTGGTAGCATTACCTGCCTGGCTTCACTCCTCTGCTAAAGGCAGCTCCTTTCCAAAGAAGTGAACTACTCCATAAAGAATGGTCAAACCAGCGGGAAGCCCAATGTACCACGGTAAGTTGACTGCACCAGAAACGGTGGTGAACACCAGCGCAACCATACCAACCGTAAGGGCATAAGGCATTTGAGTCCTAACATGAGCAATGTGGTCGCATTTTGTCGCCAAAGAGCTTAGTATGGTCGTATCACTGATAGGCGAGCAATGATCGCCCAGCACTGCCCCAGATAAAACACAGGAAGTAACGTTTAGAAATAGTCCCATCAACGCCGCGGACTCCAGATCCACCTGCATCCCTATCTCCCAAGCTAATGGCAACATTAAGGGATATACTATTGCCATGGTTCCCCAAGATGACCCTGTAGAAAAGGCTACCAAAGCCGATATGAGGAATGTCAAACCGGGAATGAGCCAAAATGCCACATTTCCTGCAACTAGACCAGCTAGAAAATCAGCGGTATGAAGATCATCTGTCACGGCAGCAAGAGACCATGCGAGAATTAATATGGCCATTGCTCCAACCATAGACTTAAAGCCATCTATAGCTGATTCAATTGACTGGCCCAGGCTTAGTGTTTTACTTACCAATGATACTACCACAGCAGAAAACAGCCCAGAGAGCGAAGCCCACAATAGTGCCACATAGGAATCTGAATTTCCGATTGTCATGGACAGCTTCTTACCAATTCCAGTTGACGTATCGTCCCATACGGCTTGATCCCACCCCGTATAGAGCAGCCCAAACACTGTTCCTAAAACGATAATTGAAATTGGAATAATAGCCCACCACGGATTGGGTTTAGTTCCCGGTTCAGGTTCAAATTCTGACAAATCAACCGCACCTGTTACGGTGGACTGCTTAGATCCATTCCCGAGTCGGGCAGCTTTTTCCGCCTTATACATTGGACCAAAATCCTTGTTCTTCCATATTAGAAAGAATATAAACCCCAAACAGAATATGGGGTAGTACGCGTATTCAAGCGAACCTAGAAAAATGGCATAGGAGCTTTGAGCAACTTCTGATCCGCTTGTGCGAATTGTGTCCAAAGCATCATCGATATACCCCAACTCAGCTCCTATCCACGTAGTGATAAGCGCTATTGCTGCCACAGGCGCTGCAGTAGAATCTACAATATAGCTGAGCTTTTCTCTTGAAATTTTTAGTCGATCTGTTAATGGCCTCATTGTGTTTCCAACCACCAACGTGTTCGCATAGTCGTCGAAAAATATAGCTATCCCCAGAAACCAAGTTGCGAATTGTCCCTTTTTAGCATCCGTAGCCTTTCGCGATACGACTTCGACAACTCCTTTCATCCCACCATTTTTAGACACAACAGCTACAACCCCACCAATCATGACCGAAAAAAGAATCACTGCAGCATGATCTGGATCAGCAAGAGCTTGAACAACATAGGTATCGATGATTCGAAAGAACCCTGACAAAAAGGACCCTTCAAAGCCATAGTGCCCTGTAATACCGGCTCCTATGAAGACGCCGAACAGAAGAGAAGAAATAACTTCTTTGGTAATGAGCGCCAGCCCGATGACTAATAAGGGTGGAATAATAGACATCCACAGTGGTATAGGAGTGATCTCTCTGACAAATGCAAACCCTCCCGCTTTGATGGAAAGCGGTTCTGGACGATCGAACATCATCTTAATTTCGGCCTTACCATTTCTGAACTCCAGCATTTCCCGTTTGCCATTGACTACGACCGACACAAGGTTTCCACGGCTTTGGAGTTTGTCGACATCTGTACAAATGATGGTTCCAGAACTTTCAATTCTATTGACAAAGAAGACCGGAATTTCCACTTCGAAATCCGATGGACCGAATACCACCTCTGATTGTGAAAACGTGCTCAGCGTGCTCAAAACAGCAAGAACGAACACGAGAAAATACTTCTGTAATTGCATAGTAAGCCGCTAAAGATAGAATTTTACTCTTCGTTTAAATCATAAGACCTTTTCAACTTTCTTAGCTTTGAGCATGCGAAGATTGGTTATCTTGTTAGGTCTGTTGGCCGTCATATCTGGCTGTAGTATTAAGTCCGAAGAATTCCAAGTTTATGGTGGAGATCAGCTATCACTTAAGAGTCTTTTGGATGGTAATAAAGGAGGGGTGTTTTACTTCGTGTCTCCGGTATGCCCCCTGTGTCAAAACTACGCTGACAGGTTTAAGCAATCGTCAAACATGAAAAACGAGTCTTTATTCGTGGTTGGTGTTGTAAGTGGAAATTATCACAGCGATCAAGAGCTGGAGACGTACATCAGAGATTTCGAAATAGGCTTTCCCGTAATACTCGACCCAAACTTCAAGCTTGCAAAACACTTCGAAGCTACTACCACACCGGAAGCTGTTCTGGTCGACTCACTCGGGCGCAAACAATACCAGGGCGCGATCGATAATTGGGCAATTGATTTGGGGCGAAAAAGGCTGCAAGCAACTGAATTTTACCTCAACGATGCGATTTCAGCATATATTGAAGGAATTGAAATTGAATTGGAGTACATAAAACCCGTAGGATGCTATATCGAGTAGGCTGGATATGTATTTTTTTTCTGCTCGGTGTTGTGGGTTGTCAGAGTCCAGATGTGCAAAGTGAGCTTAGTGAAGAGCCTTCAGAAAATGATTCAAGTCAGTCAAATGATTCGCTCTATTTCTGGGGTGATATTGCTCCAATTATTGAAGAGCATTGTACGGCATGTCACAATCAAGATGGGTCTGCGCCTTTCGAATTTCGTGTCTTTGAAGATCTCAAGCGCCGCACCAAGACCATTCGCTATGTGGTATCGAGCAAAATAATGCCTCCTTGGCCCGCCGACCCTAAATACTCTAGATTCAAGGACGAGAAGTTCCTTCCTGAAGAAAAGCGAGACATGCTTGTCAGATGGATCGACCAGGGTGCTCACGAAGGACAGTATTCTGAGAAAACTGAGCTCAGTGCACAACCGGTTTCTCCAGAGTTGGATGAGCCAGATTTCGTCATTAAGTTTCCAGACACTGTTTTCATAGCAGGTGATAGCAGAGATCGATTTATGCTGACCAAGTTGGCATTTGAGCTACCGCGTGACACCATTGTAAGCGCCATCGAATTTGTACCCGGAAACAGGCAACTTGTGCACCATGTGAATGGTCATATGGTTAACTATGCAGATCGTCAAAAAACCGACCCAATGAGTGGCGAATGGATGTTGGATGCGGAAAAAGTTCCTTCACTGGAGGCCTACAAGTTGATGGAAGTAGCCAATGATGATGGCTCCTATCCACCGCTGCGCGTATCTGCTTTTAATTACCTGCCCGGAGTAGAACCCCCAGTCTACCCAGACAATCTTGGTAACCTGTATGTGAGTAAAAAGGGAGCTTTTATCCTGAACACTCTACATTATGGACCTGCTGCCAAAGACACATTTGATCTAAGTGAAATCAGACTTTATTTTGATGACCAAAAACCGAAAAGACCTCTAGAAGAACTGCAAATGGGTACCCTCGGAGTTACGGATGTTGTTCCAGAGTTTGTGATTTATGCGGACTCAATCTCAACATTCAGCACAAGCTATACCGTACCAAAAGATATTTCGGTTTTAACCATTAACCCGCATATGCACTTGCTGGGTAAGGACCTTTTGGCCTATGCCGTTTCTCCATCCAAAAAAGACACCATCCCATTGATTAGGATACCCAATTGGGATTTTAGATGGCAGTATTTCTACACATATGAAACAATGCTACGGATTCCGAAAGGATACGAAATCAAAGTATTGGCTACCTTCGATAATACCATTGACAATCCATTGAATCCAAATTTTCCACCTAAAACGCTATACGAAGGTGGAGAGCATATGAAGACTACTGATGAAATGTTTCAGTTTTTCATAACTTTCACCGACTATCAAGAAGGTGATGAAAACATCAAACTTTAAAATGAATACCATGAAAAGAATAGCACTTTTAGGTTTTGCAATCGCTCTTACCGCTGGAGTTAACGCTCAAGACTCGGCTTTAGGGAAGTATGACACAAGTAAAGAAATGACTGAGCAAATGAAAGTCATTGTCAACGAACTTGGCCTGGAAAAGGAAAAAGTTTATGAGCTTGGTCAAATCATGATCCAAAAGCAAGATCAGCAGACGGAGATACTCGAACAGATTGATGCGCTTAAAAAGCGTTTGGATAATGTTGAGCTTACTTCTGAGAAAATGATTCAGGGTATGCTCACTCCCGAGCAGTGGGAAAAGTATCAGACCGAACTCAAAGGAAAAATAAAGGCCATTCATGAAAAGCACATGAACAGCCTTGAAGATTAAATTAAGGGGAATACTTTAATCCTAGTAGGGGTTTGCAACCCACCTTACGTTGTTGAGTTCGACACCTGTGCTGCGTTCACCTTCAAAGGCAATTCCGCACACAACCTCTACTCGCTCCATCATAATCTTATTGAAGTGTCGAATCGGCACAACAACTGACGTAAAAGTTGAATCGTTGAATGAGTGTGTCGAAATCTCGACATACTCACTTCGGCGAAAGGGATCGCATTCTGCTTCTTCATGAATTTTTCCTGAAATAAATAGGTTGAAGAATTCAGGGGCTCCGTCATCCGTATCAGATACACGTACATCCATTCTCAAACTACCTTCGGCAAAATCACGTGCATCGTGCTCATTGATTAAGGTAAAATAGGAGTGATGCTCTGTTCCACCTCCCGTTCCTAGATAAAGAGTCTTATCCACAGTAGATGAGTCTCTAATCTCTTCAAGAATACTTTTTTCTCCAGCGCAAACTTCTAGACGATAGGCACCCTCGTGCAAGTCTCCATTCCAACCGCCACGGACACCATCAGACCAAATCATCTGTGTGTCTTGATTGTAGAGGCAAGAACCGTCTTCAGTTATAGCTGTAGGGTTGTAATTGGCTGCCAGATGATCTGTACAGCCGTGTTCCTGCGTGTCTTTAGAACAAGCAACTGCCAGTATGACTACCAATCCAAGGCTGAATACTTTCAAAATATGTTTCATGTCTAAGGGTGTAAATTATTACTCCCACTTCTACTTATTTAGCTCAAAAAGGTTTCAATTAAGTGGATTCTTATTTTTAGCTTTGTTTATTGAAAATCAATCTGAATAGATTTCATCAATGACCTTAATCCAGCTAAAGTATGTCGTAGCTGTCGACACTCACCGACATTTCGCGACAGCGGCCGACCATTGCTTCGTAACCCAACCAACGCTTAGCATGCAGATCAACAAGCTTGAAAAAGAGCTTGACGTTTTGATCTTTAATCGAAGTAAACACCCCGTAGAACCAACAGAAATTGGTGCCGAGATCATAAAACAAGCGAAGGTAATCTTGCACGAGGCTGATGTGATCGATGAAATGGTTAAGGTTTCAAAAGGTCAGATATCTGGAGAATTCAGATTGGGTATAATTCCTACTGTAGCCCCTACCCTTCTGCCGCGTTTCCTGAAGGCTACCATGGCTCAAAACCCCGATATAAAGTTCAGAATTGAAGAACTTCAAACCGATCAAATCCTCGAACGTCTCGAGAATGATCAGATTGACGCAGGTATAATGGCCACACCGCTCGACAATGGGAAGGTTATTGAGTCACCCCTTTACTACGAGCCATTTATGGCATACATTCCGGAGCACCACCGTCTCGACAAGGACGATTTTATTCTACACTCGGAGTTAAGACTGAGTGATATTCTGCTACTAAAAAACGGCCATTGTTTTAGAGACAATGTGATAAACCTTTGTAAGTCAGCGTTTCCTGAAACAGATAACAACAGCCATATCCTGGAGTTTGAAAGTGGAAACTTCGATACCTTGATCAAACTGGCAAATCAAGGGTTTGGAATGACTTTGCTACCCTATCTCACAGCTGCAGATTTGGGCGAGACTGAGCGGCAGCGCATAAAACCAATTGAACACCCTCAACCAACAAGAGAGATCAGTTTGGTGTACAGTAAATCACAATTGAAACTCAGCATAATTGAGATTTTAGCTGAGGCCATTAAGGCTAGTGTTCCAGAAAAACTTCTCACCAATGAGAAGAATGAAGTGGTAAGTCCACTGCTCAAAGCGAGTAAAAAGTCGGCTTAGCAAAGTAGACGTGAAATGAACGAAAGAAAATGCTTGAATTGTGGGGAGTGGAATAACACGAGTCAGAAGCATTGCTCTTACTGTGGGGCCTTACTTCATCCCGAAGTAATTGCAGAGAAAGAGAAAGCTCTCCACGCTGAAGAAAGGTTAAGAGAAAAGCTGGAGAATGAAAACAGATTCGAAAAATGGATCAGAAAGTTAGAAGCATCTAATAAACCAGGTCATAAGCTTTTTCTCGCAATTGCCAGAGTGGTTTTCAATATCTACATGGGGTTCATTTCTTTTATTCTTTGGTTTATCGCATGGTTAGCGGGGTAAAGCATATTTCATATTGGTTCATTGGGCTTTTGGTCAGCTACCTTGTCTTTCACATTTTGCAAAGCGAAAGTATCGGGCCTTCGTGGATAAGATGGTATGCCAAAGATTTGATTGTAATACCTGTTGTATTTCTCGGTTCATTTCTCGCCATGTATGAATTCAACAAACTGCGAGAATTCAAACCAAAAGACATTTTAGCGTTAGTCATTTACACATCTCTTTTATTTGAGTGGATCTTACCAAAAGTCGGCTCTAGATACCATTCCGACGGATTGGACGTTCTTATGTATGTAATTGGTGGCCTGGTTTCGGTCTGGTTTTTGCCTTCCTTAAACAAAGTGAATTTGAAAATTAGAAGTGCAGAAAACTCAATCACGGGGTCAAATGCATAAGTTTGTGTTATGAATGTGCTATTTCGAAATGTATTAATTGCTAGTATTCTTTTGACTCAAGTAGCTGTGGGCCAAGAAGATTTTTCTGAACTCCCGGCAAAAGAACGTATTGCCATTGCAAAGTCAGAGGAAGTAGAAGCGAAACAAGATGTGGTCTTTCAGAAAAAAATGCAGGAAGGTCACGAGCTTTTCAAGGGCAAGCATTACCTTAAGGCGATCCACAAGTACGAAGAAGCACAAGAGCAGCGTCCTTATAATGTGTACCCAAAAGTAATTATCGCTGACATCGAGCTTTCGATGAAAGACACCCTCGAGATATTAAGAGCTGAAGAAAAGATTCAAAAAGAAACTCCGAAACCAAAAGTTCAAGCTCCCGATAAACCAGAAACCAAACCTGATAGCACCACAACTGAAGATCGAATGCGCAAGCTGGATGAATGGGAAGCAGCTGAGCGAAAGAAGCGTGAATCGCAGAGAAAGGCTGAAGAAAAGAAGGAGCCAGCACCGAAATCTGTAACTGGTGATGTTGAGCAGATGTCTTTGGAAGACTACCAAAAAGAACTAGCCAAGGCATTTCCCGAAGGTGTATCAGAGACCATCGAAGAAGAAGGAAACCGAACAACAACGACTAGAGTTGTTGTTAAGGACGGAACTGGAAACGAATACAAGAAAGTCGTTCACAACTGGGGCGGTGTGTTTTACTTCAAAAACGGTGAAGCGGTAACAGAGCGGACCTGGAAGTCGGAAACGGAATAACCTAGTGATCATTCGGGTTTCTTGCACCCGCCAGCACCTTTGTTTTAATGTAATTTTCTCGTGGTGGCACCGGACATGAGTAACGGTCACTATAGGCGCAATATGGATTGTACACCAAATTAAAATCCACAACTATAGTGTCTTGGGTAGGAACATCCATATCGATGTATCGCCCACCACCATATGTTTCTTCCCCATTCGAATCATCAGTAAACGGAATAAATACATAAGGTTTAGCTCCAGGTTTACGCAAGTAATCTAGGTTCTGATAAGCCGATAGCTCAAGAGAATCTCCATTCAATTTAAAATTAATCACCCCCACCTTTTGGTATGTTGCCTTTCGGTCGGTTGACGTATCAAACTTTTCGGGCTTCTGTCTCTTTACACCTGTCCACAAAGCTTCAACGCGATATGACGGATCGAATGCAAATCGTGGCACACTATCAAATGAAGACAGGTCTTCTTTTTTCAGCGGAGATATTTCTTCACTCGCAAAAACTGAATCAGTTTCACTCCAAAATTTTAAATATTCCATGTCTCCTGTTTCAACTTGACCTTGAGCAAGAGAAGTCGCAAAGACAAAAATCCCGACGGTTAAAATCAATTTCATGTGACAAATATAAGGTGAATAGATTCTGATTGGAGTTCTGGAATTTGGAGTCAATTTTTGCCATATTGCAGCTCGATGGAAATAACCAAAGCCATATACGATGCCGAGAATGCCTTGCGCGATTTTGTGGAAGCCAGCCTAGCGAACCACTATGGCAAAGAGTGGCAATCGAATAGTGATATTCCTGCCGAAAAGATTAGATCTTGGAATGAAATTAAAGCTGGAGTCGAAAACAACCTTCCACCAGAATCTGCTGCGGAAGGGTTGATTTATCACACTCCCTTTTCAGATTTGATCGATGTTATTGTCCAGCATTGGGACACCGACTTTCAGGAAGCATTCGGCGACAAACATACCTTCGTTACCTATTTAAAGATTCTCGAACTATATCGAGACCCAAACATTCACCGCAGGGAGCTCTTTGTACATCAAAAGCACTTAATTCTCGGAGTGTCAGGAGAAGTGAGATCTAAGATCACCGCCTATCGCGCCATGCGTGCATCCAACGAAGGAGGATTTCCGATTATAGAATACATCAAAGACAATTTTGGCAATCTTTGGGTTCCCGGTAAGCCACGTCGTGTAAAAACTAGCTTAAGCCTGAGCCCTGGAGACCGGATTGAGTTTGTGGTAAAAGCTAGTGATCCCGAAGACCTTCCTATTGAATACCGGATTCAAGGTGAAAAATGGCAACCAGGAAACATCTTGATTTTCGATGTTCTCGAAAAGCATATCAAGCGCATTGCCACATTCAGCATAGCCATAAGAAGCACCCGAAAGCACCACGCCTATCCGCTGGGGTACGACGATCGAATCGTATTTGAGTACCAAATTCTGCCCAAAGGCGAGTAATTACCGTTGATATTCTCAAGCTACCTCTTATCGTTTTACCCCTATCGTTGATACATCTCCATAAAAACTACCCATCAGAGTGCTTAAATTAGAATTAGTTAAGAAAAAACTTTGATGGTTGCTTTGAGCAGAGCAATGAAAAGTGAACCCGCCTCAGGCAGTTCACTTTTCTTTTTTTGGTTCATTTTTTCACTATCTTACTTAAACCAAATCTTAAAGACATGAAGTTTTTACATCAGCCATTTCAGGCTAAAGCGAAGGATAGAATCATAGTGGAGTTTAGTCAGCCTACTAAGGTTATGCTCCTTCACGCAAGTCAAATGAAACCATACAAGCAAGGACGCACCTATGAGTACAGAGGCGGAAAAGCCGACGCTTCGCCAGTTGAATTCATCGTACCTTTTGATGGTGTTTGGCATGCCGTTATCGAAAAAGGCACGCACAAAAACCCATTAAATCTAAACGGAAGCGCCAAATTGAAGCGGCCAAAGCCAGCAACTTTAAATGGCCCTGAGCAAATGGAAACCCACGAAAAAGTTGAAGAATACGACGACACTCTAGAGTAAGTTTAATGAAGTTTTTCCCAATTGGGCTATTGACGATACTCCTATCGACAATAGCCTGCACTCCAAATCACACCGAAAGCAATTCATCAGAAAAAAAAGAAAAGCCCAGCACCCAAAAGGTCGAAGAGAAAAGTATCGAAGAAGAGTCCGATGCCCGACCTAAGCACATTTTGCTGAACCAGTCCAACTACAAGGACTACCTCGAAAACTTCCTGAAAGATCACCCAGAACGAAAATTTAAGCTCACTACTCGACTTGGTGAGCTCAAGTTTCGCTTATTCGATGATACCCCGCTGCATACGGCTAACTTTATAATGCTCGTGGATCGAGGCTATTTCGACCAAACCGAGTTCACTAGAGTTGTCAAAAATTTTGTAGTTCAAGGTGGGAACAATGAAAAGGAATCAGAGGAAATAAAACGACTCTTAATCGGCAATTACACCATCGAATCAGAAGTCTCTCCAGATCACAATCATATCCGCGGGGCACTTGCCATGGCTCGGAAATATGAAGACAACCCAGAGAAACGATCAGCTGCCTATAACTTTTACTTTGTAGAAGGGCAAGTCTTTAAAGAGCCTCAATTGCTGGCCATTGAGCGAGATCACGAAATGAGAATCGAAGAGCCGCTACGATCGAAATACTTAACCATAGGTGGAGCGCCACATCTGGATGGTGAGCACACCGTATTCGGCGAAATCTATGAAGGGTTGGATGTTCTTAAGAAAATGTCAGAAGTAGAAACAGACGACAGTCAATGGCCGCTTGAACCCCTTGTCATGAATATTGAAGTAATAGACTGATTACTTTTCTTCTTCGCCATCTTTTGGTGGCGGTACCCGAATAAACTCTGGAGTCTGCTTTATGGATTGCATGATCTGCTCGAGCACTTTATCAGGACTGGCATCATAATCTATATCCAAAGGCGGGTAGAATTTCATCAGGAGCCTTGAATCTCTTTTCTTCAATTTCAGTCCCTTTTTATCAAAGGCTCTTCTAAACCCATCAATGTTCACTGGAACCACAATTGGTTTGGTCTCTTTGATAAGATATGCAGTTCCTTTTCTCCCTTGCTCAAATGGCTTTGTCGTTCCTTGTGGGAAAGTAACCAGCCACCCTGACTGTAAAGCTAATCGCATATTCTTCGGGTCATCTGGATTTACTTCGCGATCTATCGCCTTACCAGCTTCTCGCCATGTGCGCTGTACCGTAACAGCACCTGCGTAGGCAAATACCTTCGGCAGAAAACCGCTCTTCATCGTTTCTTTGGCAGCCACGTAATACACGTTCAACTTTGGCGCAATGAGATAAATCGGGTTTGAAATACCGTTCTTCATCTTCCATTTTGCCGCACTGAAGGCATGGTACATTAATGTAACGTCAGCGAAATAGGTCTGATGATTACTCACAAACAGGACATTTCTTTCAGGTAGCTCCTTCAGCACATCCATCCCCGCTATGATCGAACTGTTGATCCACATAAACCGAGGCCAGGTCAAGGCACCAAAAATGGATATCAAGAGATACTTGATCCATAGCCAGTGACCGAATACGTTCTTGACTTTGAATGACATTGCGGCGGGAAAGATATGGGAAAATACCTTCCTATTGGGGGTCGACGTCGATTATTAACCTAACAGGACGAAACTGTTTTTTACTAAAAAACTGATCATTGAAGGCGAGCAAGTTCTCTTTGGCTCGCTTCAGGGAAGGACCAAGAGGAAGTTTTAAGATGATCTGTTTGTGATATCGGTTTTTCACGCGCGCTACTGACGGATACTCAGGTCCGAGAATCCGATGGCTCTCAACAAAAGTCTTCAGTCCTTTGAAGTATTCGGCCGACGTAAAATCGACTAGTTCGAGTTCCTTATGTCTAAACATCAGGGAAATCATTCGGGTATACGGTGGGTAATGAAAGTTCTTGCGCTCAGCCATTTCATGTTGAAACACTGGATAATAATCACCATTAATTACGCGTTGCACAATCCATTGGTCTGGTTCGTAAGTCTGAACAATCACCTTCCCGCGCTTGTCTCTACGTCCAGCCCGACCGGCCACTTGGGTCATGAGCTGAAATGCTCTTTCGGTAGAACGAAAATCTGGATATCGAATCAAGAGATCGGCATTGAGAATACCCACAACACGGACCCGATCAAAGTCTAGCCCCTTAGTGACCATTTGGGTACCAATCAGAATGTCAATACTCCCATTCTGAAAGTCCGAAATAATCTGCTGGTAGGCATTTTTGGATCTCGTTGCATCGAGATCCAAACGACCAATCTTTGCTTTAGGAAAATGTATGGCCACTTCTTCTTCGATGCGCTCCGTACCATAGCCTCCGACATCTAACTTGTGCGACCCGCAAGAGTGACAGGTAACAGGAACTGAATATTTATTACCACAGTAGTGACAAACTAAACGGTCTTTGCTCTTGTGAAATGTTGTCGTGACATCACACCTTGTGCATTCCGGTGACCAACCACAGACCTGACAGACGATAACCGGACTGTAGCCTCTCCTATTCTGAAAGAGAATCACTTGCTCGTCAGATGCAAGTGTGTCTTTAATGGATTGAATGAGGTCAAGGGTGAAATACCCCTTCGCACCATTTTTTGCCCCTAGCTTGGCCGTCGAGATTGATGGCATCAACATTCCACCAAATCGTTCGTTCATCTTCACATAGCCATACTTTCCCGATTCAGCGTTGTGCATGGACTCGAAAGAAGGGGTTGCCGAACCCAACAAGGTATTGGCCTTGTGGATCTGAGCTAGCACAATGGCTGAGTCTCGCCCATTATAGCGCGGTGCTGGATCCATTTGCTTGTAAGATGACTCATGTTCTTCATCCACAACTATAAGCCCAAGGTGACTAAAAGGCAAGAAGACAGCACTTCTCGCTCCGAGAATAAGCTTCCCAGAACCAGGTTTGTTATGGAGGACCATGTTCCAGATCTCGACGCGTTCTTGCTGGTTAAATTTGGAGTGGTAAACTAGCACATCGTCGCCAAAGTGCCGTTGCATTCTTCCAATCATCTGAGCTGTCAAGGCAATTTCGGGAACCATAAAAAGCACTTCTTCTCCCCGGTCCAAACACGCTTTGATTAGATTGATATATACTTCAGTTTTCCCAGAAGCGGTAACTCCATGCAGAAGTGTTACCTGGTTTTGCTCGAAAAAGCCGTTTATAGAGTGAAGTGCTTTCTCTTGCATGTCACTCAATTTTGGAAACGCTTTAGTATCACCTGAAAATGGTTCGATGCGATCTACAGTAATTTCTTCGAGATCCAGAATTCCTTTTTCAACCAGCGCCTTTACTTGCGAAGAAGTCGCGTTAGCCTTTTTCTGAAGAATCGACTTTTTCATCACTCTCTGTGCATCTGCCATTTCCTGTGTCTCTCCTAAGAAAGTCAGAAGTACGGCTTCCTGCTTTGCTGCACGAGATACCTTCTCAAAAGCTTCCTGAAGCTCTGACTCGCCATGGATGGTCGCATTTAACCGTACCAAGATCTCGGTTTTTGGAGTGTATCGCTCCTTAACTCCTTCCATGATCATTACCGCGCCAGTCTCCAACAACCTCTTGAGAATAGGTTGATACTTTTTTACACCTAGCGTTTTAGAAACCTCATCGGCCGAAAGAACTTCTCTATTTGAAATGGCTTCTATCACCATCATTTCGCGCTCGGAAAAGCCGGTGGTGTCTCCATCAAACGCCGGATTCAAGATAAAGGAACTCTCACTTGAAAGTCGAAGACCGGCTGGCAACGAAGCCAGCAGTACTTCCCCTTGATGACAGAGGTAATAAGTCGACATCCACTCCCAAAACATGATTTGCTTCTCTGTTACAACTGGTTCCGTCTCGAGTATGCTATCCACATACTTTGCCGTGTAATTCGTAGGTGGGTTTTCGTGAAGTTTCAGGACAATTCCCGTCATCAGTTTTTGCCTTCCAAACGGCACGATTACACGCATTCCAACCTTGATATAGTCATTCAGATCTTGCGGAATGCGATAAGTAAATGCATTCGGCACCGCCAGTGGTAGAACAATATCAGCGAAGTAGGTTTTCAAATAATCCCGATCAAGTAATTGGAGAGCGAATTTAGTTCAAATTACCAACAAAGATTGGTGGCAAGTTGATCAATGCTCATCGCTAAGCTTGGGACAATTGGATTATTTTTCGAGCATGGATTTACACTTTGTCGATTGGCTTATCATAGCCGGTTTTCTGATAATCAGCTTGTTGATTGGCTTGTATTTTCGCAAACGCGCTTCCAAGAGTCTGGTTAGTTTCTTTTTAGGTGACCGAGATATGCCTTGGCTTATTGCAGGTATTTCTATGGTGGCTACAACTTTTGCCGCAGACACTCCATTAGCAGTCACTGAGTTAGTCGGAAAGAATGGAATTTCTGGAAACTGGCTTTGGTGGAGTTTTTTGGCAGGTGGAATGCTTACCACCTTCTTTTTTGCAAAGCTATGGCGCCGCGCAGGTGTTTTGACGGAGATCGAACTGATCGAACTTAGGTATGGTGGTGTCCCGGCCAAAATTCTCCGTGCATTCAAGAGCGTTTACCTCGGTCTTTTTATGAATATCATGATCATCGGTTGGGTAAACCTTGCCATGATCTCTATTCTCCAAGCCTTTTTTGGGCTTGAGCTATCTACCGTGTATTGGATTTTGGGAGGAGCGATGATCTTTGCCGCTATCTACACGTCCTTATCTGGTATTTGGGGTGTAGCAGTGACGGATGTCGTCCAGTTTTGTGTGGCTATCACCGGTACCATTATTCTTTCTGTGATCGTTGTTAACCAGCCTGAAGTAGGTGGTTTGACTGGTCTTCGAACATCGCTGCCAGATTCGCTTTTCAGCTTCTTCCCAACTATCGGTGGAGAAGGCGGACTGCAAAGTTTATCTATAGGAGTAGGGTCATTCCTCGCATATCTCGGTGTGCAATGGTGGGCCAGCTGGTATCCCGGTCAAGAGCCAGGTGGTGGTGGGTATGTTGCGCAACGAATGATGAGTACCCGGACGGAGAAGGGAGCCGTGTATGCTACACTACTCTTTCAAGTTGCCCATTACTGTCTCCGCCCATGGCCTTGGATTTTGGTTGCCCTTTCGTGCCTTCTTATCTATCCTGAGATGAATCCTATGACCAACGAAGGTGTAACGCCGGCTGACTTCGGTAAAACTTACGTATGGGCTATGCGAGACTTTCTTCCCGTCGGACTCAAAGGACTATTGCTCGCTTCGTTTCTAGCGGCTTATCTCAGTACTATTTCAACACAACTCAATTGGGGAGCGGGGTATCTGGTAAACGACCTTTACAAGCGCTTTATGAACCCCAATCTCAGTGAGAAGGGATACGTAGGTGCTTCGCGTATTACTACAGTTATATTGATGGCACTCGGTTTAGCAGTTACCACTCAAATGACATCTATTCATGAAGTGTGGTCATTTATTATGGAGTGTGGAGCCGGACTGGGTCTGGTACTCATACTGCGCTGGTATTGGTGGCGGATCAATGCCTGGAGCGAAATTTCTGCAACGATTGCACCATTCGTGGCTTTTGCAATCTCACGATATGGCTTTGGCTGGGAATTTCCCGATAGTTTCTTCTTCACGGTTGGGTTTACCACAGTCACTTGGATTGTTGTGACTTTGCTTACTAGTCCAGAATCGAATGCCGTTTTGACTCGATTCTACAACCAAGTAAAACCAGATGGAAGCTGGGCGTCATTTCGAAGCGACGAAGAGTCCAAAACGAGTCTATTCCCATTGTTCACTTGTTGGATTTCGGCCGTGGTGCTCGCCTACAGCATCCTCTTTCTCACCGGAAAAGTCCTTTTTTCAGAATGGAATTCAGTGTTGATTTATGCCATTGTATGTATTGTGAGTGCAACTGCGCTAGTTTGGGGATTAAAACGAACATCGATTTGGCGATAAGTTGAAACAGAATCTGTCAGCATTCCTTGCGAAATAGGTAATTTCGAGCATATTGAAAACTAGACTATGAAGTCCATCAATAAAATATTTCTATTTGGTCTTGCTCTCGGGGCACTGGCCCTTAACTCGTGTCATGAAAGACAGGTAACGAGTGAAAAAGACATCAGCAACGTTGAAGTGGATAGTACTAAAACATCTGTTCTCAATGTGGCCGGCGAGTTATTCGGGATTCCATCGCCAATCCAAACTGCCATTTTGGTGAAAAATTCTGGTGCACCTTTCGAAGCCGATCGCTTGGGAGACCCACAAAGGGCGGGAGCATTGGTTTCCAGAACCGATATGGCGCTCAACATGGGAATTGCCGGTACCGATATGGCCTACGCTTCTCTTTACAATGATGGCCAGCGAGCTCTGAAGCAATTCAAAGCACTCGAAACACTGGCGGAAAAATTGGAAGTGAAAGGCGCCATTGATGTCGAACTGATGAAAAGACTGGGCGGACATGTCGGAAATGCCGATTCACTTCTCATTCTCAGTGGACAGTTTTACCGAGCTGCAGATGCTTATCTCAAGGAAAACGATCGGATTGACATTGCTACACTGGTATTGGCTGGTGGGTGGATTGAATCTACTTACTTGACCATCGTAGCTGCAGAATCTGGAACAGACGAAGCCAAGCAACGGATCGCTGAACAGAAGGTGACCATTGAGACACTGTGCAACATCCTGCATAAACTCGAAGATGAAAACCTGACCGACAGCCCATTTATGAATAAGATGGACAGCTTGAATATGACTTATACCGATGTAGTACGAACGTATTCTTACAGCCCTTCAGTCACTAACGCTGAAGCGAAAAAAACGACGATAAAAAGTCAGACCATATTTATTATGAAACCTGAAACACAAAAAGAGATTTCTTCTCGTGTTTCCGAGCTCCGACAACTAATCCTGCAAGCATCATGAAAAATCTGAGACTCGTTTTACTTTTTATGTGCACATCATTCTTGGGCCTGGATAGTTTTGCCCAGTGCGATAGCACAGCAACTCTGGCAGCAAAAGCCTTAGGACAAGACTATATTTCAGATGGTCAGGTATATCGCGCCTTGCTCTTTGAAGATCAGGAAGCAGAATTTCACACCACTTTTTTCGGTGGATCCAATTACCGCATCTCTTCATACCTCGGGCTCGATGGAGAGCAACTCGTCTTTTCTCTTGAAGACACGGAAGGCAATGTGCTATTCACGAATGCAGATCATTCCAATAGCGTGTACTGGGACTTCGAATTTGAACATACTATTGACGCCAAAGTCAAAGCTCATATTGACTTAACGAAACAAAAATCAGGATGTGCCGTACTATTGATCGGATTTGAGCGATAACCGTTTAAATGAACGACTTGAAAAGCGCCTCGAATTCGGGGCGCTTTTTTTATACCCTTAAAACTATGAGCGAACGAATACTCAACGCACTGCTGCAATTGTTTGCAATTATTGCACGATTCGATCCCGATCATACTGATGGGCTGATTGGCCGTCAAATTGTGGAGTCCTTCCTGAAGGAGAGACTTCCTGTAACTGTTGTAAATAGTTACTTAGAGAACTTTGATGAGTATGTCGAGAAGTACCAAAAAGTGTCGAAGAGAAAGAATGGCGAGAAAAAGCGGACATCGGTCAACTCCGTTAAAGTTCTACGAATTTGTACCCAGATAAACGAAGAACTCACCCAACGGCAAAAGGTCATTGTATTGATCCGACTGTTGGAGTTTGTTCATACCCATACCGAGGTTTCTGAATTGGAAGATGAGTTCGTCAGCACCGTGGCGGACACTTTTAATTTTGACCTGGAAGAATTCAGGCTTGCTAAGCACTTTGTGGGCGAGCTCGAAACGGAATTGATCGAATCACCAAACGTGATGTATATCACCGATAGCACCGATTCGGGCGCTGGGTTTGGAAAGCACTTTCTCTGCGAAGGACTGGAAGGCTACATCAGGGTGCTGAGGCTACCCAGTGTCAACCTTCACTTTATCAAATACCGTGGAGAAGGCAGCTACAACATTTCAGGACAAGTGGTGTACAGCGATCGCTTCTACGTTCTGAACCAAGGAGCTTCTATTAGAGGAAGTAAAATCAAACCCATATACTACAGTGACCTAATCGGGACCTTTCTCAATGACGGGAATCGCGAAAAAATCTATTTCCGTGCAGACCACGTTGAGTATAAATTCAAGCGAGGAAATATCGGTCTTCGAGATGTAAATCTTTACGAAGAAGACGGACGCCTTGTCGGAATCATGGGGGCCAGCGGTAGTGGAAAATCTACCCTGCTGAATGTTCTGAATGGAAACTTAAAACCGTCGAATGGAAAAATAACCATCAACGGAATCGATATTCACCATGAGTCAGACTCTCTTGAAGGACTTATTGGATATGTGGCTCAAGACGATTTACTCGTTGAGGAGCTAACTGTATTTCAAAACTTGTTCTACAACGCCAAACTCTGTTTTGGCCAGAAGTCAAACGAGGAGATAACCGATCTTGTCAACGAACTTCTTTCGACATTGGGCCTTTCTGAGACTTCTGACCTAAAAGTCGGAAACCCTCTGGATAAAACCATTAGTGGTGGTCAGCGAAAAAGGCTGAATATCGCTTTGGAGCTGATCCGTGAACCGGCAGTACTTTTCGTAGATGAGCCTACATCGGGTCTTTCATCTCGCGATTCTGAAAATATTATGGACTTACTCAAAGAACTTAGTTTGAAGGGTAAGTTGATTTTCGTGGTTATTCACCAGCCATCTTCAGACATCTTTAAGATGTTTGATCGCCTTTTGGTGATGGACAATGGTGGATTCCCAATTTACTATGGAAACCCAGTAGACAGCTTGGTTTACTTCAAGAAAATGGTAGATCACATCAACTGTGATGAAGCCGAATGTCACATCTGCGGAAATGTTCAAACTGAAGAGATCTTCAACATTATCGAATCTAAGGTTGTTGACGAATTTGGAAACCTGACCCATCAGCGAAAAATCACTCCTAAGGAATGGAATGAGCTGTATAAGGAGCATATCGAAACGGAATTCCCAGATTATCAAAAAGTTCAACCGATACCAGAAACCGGATTCACTATCCCAACAAAGATCAAGCAGTTTGGTGTATTCATGAAGCGCGACATTCTTTCGAAGCTCACGAATCGACAGTACGTCTTGATTAACCTACTGGAAGCACCAGCTCTGGCGATGATCCTTGCCTTTTTCATGCGGTTTTTCATTCCAGGTGGATTGGGAGAAAGCTACATTTTCAGAGAAAACGAAAACATTCCTGTCTATATTTTTATTTCGGTGATTGTAGCCCTATTCATTGGGTTGACGGTGAGTTCGGAAGAGATTATCCGCGACAAGAAAATTAGACAACGAGAGTCCTTCCTGAACCTCTCAAGAACTAGCTATCTGTACAGTAAGATTGGAATCATGCTCGCCATTTCGGCATTGCAAATGTTCCTTTTCGTAATTATCGGAAACTATATTCTCGAGATTCAGGGAATGACCTTGCCATACTGGCTCATTCTATTCTCGACTTGTTCCTTTGCCAACATTCTTGGGCTCAACATTTCAGCGAGCTTCAATTCGGCCAAGGTTATTTATATCCTTATCCCGATTATCATTATCCCTCAGCTTCTCTTTAGCGGAATCATTGTGCGATTTGATAAGCTCAATCCTATTTTCGCTTCACAAGAAGGAGTTCCGTGGATTGGAAACATCATGGCCAGCCGATGGGCGTACGAAGCAATTGCTGTAACGCAGTACAAGTGGAATGACTACGAGCGTGAATTCTTCGAAATGGAAAAACGCAAGAAGTTTTCAAACTGGAAGAAAGACTATTGGCTCACCGAGCTTCGAAACAAGGTTGCGACAGTAGAGCGGAGTTTGCAATCCGAAGATGACCTGGCGATGGTTGAAAACGACTTAATCGTTCTTCAAAACGAAATTTTAAAAGAGAACAACTTCTTAAAGAATCTGGATTTCAAACATGTCGATCTGCTGACAGCTGAAAAGATTGATCGAGATGTTCTCAAGGCTCTTCGCGGACATCTTGACGCCCTCAATGAGCACTACAAGCGAGTGTATTTAAAAGCTGATAAATCGAAGGAAACGGCCATTTACGCCATGACGAGTACAACTGACGAAGGCGTTGAGTTTCAGAACTTGATTAACGATCATAAGAACGATCAACTGGAGGTATTCGCTACAAACCGCAATGACGTGAACTATATTGTAGAGCATAATGGAGAACTTATTCAGAAGAAGGATCTGATCTACCTGATGCCCTACAACAGCAGCTTTTTCGAAGCGCACTTCTATGCTCCTGCTAAGAATTTGTTCGGTCGATTTATCGATACTTTTTATGCGAATATTCTTGTGCTTTGGGGGATGACTATCTCTCTGGCAATCTGCTTATTCTTCAACGTATTTCCACGAGCAATAAGCTTGCTCGAAAGAGGAATGGAACTTAGTTCCATCAAAATAAAAAAGCGGGATTAACCCGCTTTTTTTATTCTCTTTTAAGTCTGATTAAAGCTCTTCTACTTTCACCATATTGAAGTCGATATCTATAATGGCATCGTAATCTTCTCCAGCTTCCAGCATATCTTCATCATCTTCTTCGTAATGCCAAATTACTTCAACGTCTTTACCTGACTTCTTGATTTGCTCAAGTTTCTTAAACACATCAAGTATGCATTTTGAACTACTCGTATTGAAGTATTCCAACTGCATATGAACCTCGGTTTTATCTTTCGCGCTTTGAGCGTATGTATCGATCCACTGAAAAAGTGGCTTGTAAAAATCAATTGAATTTTCAGGGATTGATCTCCCTTTTATAAGTAACACACCCGACTCCGAGTTGAAATTGACAGTTGGTGTTTTTGGCGTTCCGTCAATAGAAATATTCTCCATAAGGATTAATCTTGTTTTACTTTCACATTAAGGCTAAAAAACGAACTTCCATTAGCAAAAGGGATAAAGCCAAACTCTAACTTTTCTCCACTTTTTCTGGCGATGTCAATCATACCTAGGCCGCCTCCACCTTTTTCAGACATCTTACCATTTGCCAAAACGGATTTGTAAAGGTCTTTGACTTCATCTTTCGACATCCCATTTATTTCTTCCAACCGATCCTTTAGCATGTCCGCATTATCGGTCAAGACAAAGTTTCCGGTGATGATCGAATAACCTGTTACATTTTTAGCGACCATGACGATAACAGATGGCGTGTCTTCGCCGCTTCCTTCGGGTGGTCTCTCGATGTGGTGGTGTAGATTTTGAAGGCACTCAACCAGAATGTTGAACATGCGCTTCTTTACTTTGGCACTCTCTCCAAATAGGTCGAGTTTGCGTTCTATAATCAGCAATATGGAAGAGAGAAGCTCACTCGACATGTCCCCTTTAAAAGAGAGCATGATGTTCTTCTTCTCCATTGTGTCATATAGATCAAATATCTCCTGTATTTGCGTCAATGGAATTGAATTTTCTCAAAAATACATCTTTGACTTCCCTACCCCCTTGCGGAGGGGTATTTGTTTCATCATTGACTTGTTAATTAAATTAGAAGGAAGTGTTGTAGCTTCGCACCTCGCAAATTAATAGGCAAAACGCCACTTTTTATGAAATCTGGATCTTGGTATCGGTCATGGTTTAACTCCCCTTATTACCACCTTCTCTACCGCAATAGAGACCAGGTGGAAGCGGCCATGTTCATAGATAATTTGCTGAAATATTTTGCCCCGAAAAAGGACGCGACATTCTTGGATTTAGCTTGCGGAAAAGGAAGGCACAGTGTCTACATCAATAAAAAGGGATTCCAGGTTACCGGTGTAGATTTATCAGAATTTAATATTAAAAAAGCGAAGAAGAGCGAAACCGAAGGACTTCATTTTGATGTCCATGACATGCGCCACCCCTATCGCGAAGCCGCCTTCGATTATGTTGTAAATCTATTCACCAGCTTTGGGTACTTTGATTCGATTGAAGACAATTTGGAAGTATTAAAATCTGGTAACTATAACCTGAAGCCGAAAGGTGTCTTTTTGATCGACTTCATGAACTCGAATGTCGTAATCAATGGACTGATTTCTGAAAGTCGAGAGGAAATAGATGGTGTTAAATTCGAGATCAGTCGTTCCGTAGTTGATGGATTTATCGTCAAAAAGATTAAGGTGATAGACCAAGATGAAACCCATGAATTCGAAGAGCGGGTGAGGGCATTTGCAATGAACGATTTAATGGGCATGTTTCAACGTGCGGGTTTTGAAGTACTCGATACATTTGGAGATTATCATCTGAACGCTTTTAAACCAAATTCATCTGAGAGACTCATATTAATTGCTCGAAAAACAAAATGAATCTGCTAGATATATTGATGCCAATTTTCGCTGGACTTCTCGGGGGTGTAGCAGGAATCTACCTTCACGGCCGGATGACCAAAAACGTGAAAATCCTTCTGGCGTTTTCCGGGGCTTATCTTTTGGCACTTTCCGTACTTCATCTTCTACCCGAGATTTACCAGAGTTTAGGACGCCAAGCTGGGTATTTTATCCTGGTTGGATTCCTGCTTCAAATCTTAATGGACATATTTTCGAAGGGAGTTGAACACGGTCACATCCATGCGAGTGATAGAGAGTCGAAGGTGTTTCCACTAGGTATTTATGTCAGTCTGTTCATTCACTCTGCCATAGAGGGTATGCCATTGGCTGACTCTATAGAAATTGATCATGTGCACCACTCACATCATGAGGCGCTACTCACAGGTATCGTGGTTCACAAGATTCCAGAGGCTATAGCGCTCGCAGCGCTTCTCTACCACTTCTTTGAATCAAAAGCGCGGGTATTCCTCTACATTTTCATCTACACATTGGCCACACCACTTGGTATGTTGGTTGGCTCTTGGGTCTTGACAAATTCGTCGGCCAATCCAGAGTATGTATATGGAGCTGTATTGGCCGTAGCCGTGGGAATTTTCCTACACGTGGCTACTACCATCATCTTTGAAGCAGAAGAACACCACAAACTCAGCTGGAAGAAAATGGCGGCCATTTTAGCTGGTCTCCTGCTCGTTTTGCTAATGTAATTCAATGTCTATTATTCGATAGACAAAAGCAATGATCATAGCTGGAAATCCCTTTAATCTAGCTTATCTTTGCGGCAAATTAAAAGCTAAAAAATGTCAGTACTAGTAGGAAAAAAAGCGCCAGGATTTAGCGCTGCTGCCGTTGTTGACGGTCAAAATATTGTTTCAGATTTCACATTGGAGCAGTTCAAAGGAAAATACGTTGTTCTTTTCTTCTACCCAAAGGATTTCACTTTCGTATGTCCTACTGAACTTCACGCTTTCCAAGAGAAACTGGAAGAGTTCAAAATGAGAAACGTAGAAGTTATTGCTGTGTCAACTGACACTGAGCAGTCTCACTGGGGATGGCTTCAAATGGGTAAAAACGCCGGAGGTATCAAAGGTGTGACTTATCCAATCGTTGCTGACACCAACAAAACAATCTCAAGCAACTACGATGTTCTAGCAGGAGACTTCTACTACGATGAAGAAGGAATGCTTCAAGCAGAAGGTGAGCTAATCGCTTACCGTGGACTTTTCCTTATCGACAAAGAAGGAGTAGTTAAGCACCAAATTGTAAACGACCTTCCACTTGGAAGAAACGTTGACGAAGCAATGAGAATGGTTGATGCCCTTCAGTACTTCGAAGAAAACGGAGAAGTTTGCCCAGCAAACTGGACAAAAGGTAAAGTTGCGATGTCTGCCACGCACGACGGAGTTGCTGAGTACCTTGCAGCAAACTAATCTGACCACAAGATAAAATGAGAGCCCCGAAGCAATTCGGGGCTTTTTTTTACCCTTTTAATTCATCTAGAATATCAAAAGCCTCTTGGTTCTTTGATAGAGCATGACTGTGAAGTTTTTGATGCGATGGCATCCAGCCGAGTAGAAATCGGTTAAAGTCGGCCCAAGCCAGGGGATACATCTCTCGCCATTCAGCTTCCAATCCTTCGAAGTCCAGATCAATCGAATTAGACGACTTCCGGAGCTCAGTAAAATAGAAGTCCAATAAATGATCTTCATATAGTTCGCAAGCTTGGTTTGAAAAGCAGCTGCCTAAGAAATAGGCCAAGTCTTTTACTCCTACTCCACCACCTACGTACTGAAAATCTACTGCAGCCACTTGTCCATTACCTCCAAAACAGAAGTTAGCCACCTTGGCATCACCGTGTACGAATGTTTGAAACCTCGCTGCATTCAACGCCTGATCAATTTCAACCGCCCTATCCTTTAACTCGGATTTTGTCATAGCCACTAGCTCATCAGGGCGGGTCTCCAAATGCCAGTATGTCCCTGTTTTCCATAGTTTGCTAGGAGTGGCATTAATAAATTTTGCATGGAAACCAGCAAGCCATTTCACTACAGTCTCTGCTTCTGCCAAGGTGCAAGAACTCTTGAGGTCAGGAAAGTTCGGGGTTAAATCTTCCAGAATCATCCATTGTACTTCGCCTTCTTCTCCAGCTGAAATCAGTTCAGGCACTTTAATATGGGCCGGAAGTAAACCCGCAAAATTCTTATACCAAGCCCATTCTACACGGTAGGACTTCAGTTTTCGCTGATGCGAATGATGACCAGACCAACCCCGAGGGTGGGCTAACTTTTGAGATAAATCTATATACTTCAATATGACGGATGAACTAGCCCCACCCTTTAGATGCAACCTGTAGATGGCACCGTAATCACTCCATAGCGATTGGATATTCTCAATCCTTATTACATGCCCTAGTATTCGTTGACCAGAGAGACTTTCTACAAAATTCGAAATTGGTAACTCCAAGACTAAAATCAGTTTTAAGAATGAGCCATGCTTTAATCACACAGAATATTGACATCAGTCAGGAATAAACTATATGCATAGATATACACGTAAACATTTATTATCTTTATACGTAAACATCTTATCATGGATAGAAAGTTGACCCTGAGCCTAAACTCAAGCGTGATCGAAAACGCAAAAATCTACGCCAAGAATAACAATATTAGTTTATCAAAATTGATTGAGTCGTATTTGGCTGCGTTAACTAAGTCGGATGAGAATACCACCGAACTAACACCATTGGTAAAAAATCTAAGTGGTGTAATCGAACTCGATGCTCACTTTGATGAAAAAGGAGCATACGCTGACTATTTGACAAAAAAATACAAATGAGCCTAGTTCTAGTTGACACAAATATCGTGATTGATTTACTTGCGAAACGAGCTCAATTTTATCCAGAAGCCGCCACGCTCTTTTCTCTGGCCGATAAAAAAGAAGTGTCCCTAGCCATCTCGGCTCTGACTTTTGCAAACACCAATTACATCTTATCAAAACAGAAATCTCCCGCTAAAGCAAAGGAAATACTGCGAAAATTTAAGGTCTTGGTGGAAGTTTTGAAATTAGATGATAAGATTATTGAATTGGCACTCAGCGACAATAAGTTTCCTGATTACGAAGATGGTCTCCAGTATTACACAGCCCTGGAGAACGAAATAGACATTATCATCACCAGAAATAAAAAGGATTTCAAAAACGTGAAAATCGCCATTTTAACAGCGAAAGAGTTCTTAGCGTTGAGATAACCCGAATGGCCCTTTTTTAAGCAAATCTTCGCGAAAAATTAATTGGCCGGCATAAACCGATCTGCGGTATCAGGAGATGGCATCATGCAGAAGTCCTTTTTGCCAAACCACTTATACCGATTTCGGGCAACAAATTGGTAAACGGCATCTCGGAGAAACTTGGGAACAATCCAAAAAATCCCCATCAAGGGCCATAATCCACCAAGACCACCAGCAATTTTTAACGCTGCTGAACTCCTGTCGTAAACTTTACCGCCAGAATAAACCAAGATGCTATCAAACCCTTTGATGTGAGGAAATTCTTCAGCCACCTTTTCAGCTATGGGCCAGGTCAAACTCGCGAATTTGAAACGGCGCGATTTGTCTCGCTTAATGACAAATTGGACCGTGGAATTGCAGAGGTTGCAGACTCCATCAAACAAGACTAGGTAGTGCTTTCCTTTGAACTGATTCAATTCTCGATTTTTTGACGAAGTCATTAGCGCAAAATTAAGCAATCATGAAGTATTTTCTAATTTTGAAGTTTTCCTGAAATCAAAATAAATGAAAAGAGATACCGCCGTTTTTGACATCATCCAGAAAGAAAAAGAACGCCAATTAGAAGGAATAGAACTAATCGCATCTGAAAACTTCGTCAGCGACCAAGTGATGGATGCCATGGGGTCTGTCATGACTAATAAATATGCTGAAGGACTTCCAGGCAAGCGGTATTACGGCGGTTGCGAATTTGTAGACCAAACTGAGAATTTGGCTATCGATCGCTTGAAAGAGCTTTTTGGTGCTACCTGGGCCAATGTACAGCCTCACAGTGGAGCTCAGGCTAATGCAGCAGTGATGCTGGCTGTGCTGAAACCAGGCGATAAGATTATGGGGTTCGATCTTTCTCACGGAGGCCACCTAACACATGGATCTACTGTCAATTTCTCAGGAAAGCTCTACGTTCCTTGTTTTTACGGAGTAGAAAAAGAAACGGGCGTAATCGATTACGACAAGCTCGAAGAGAATGCTAAGAAGGAGATGCCAAAACTCATCATTTGTGGAGCTTCGGCTTATTCCAGAGACTGGGACTATGCTCGTTTGCGCGCAGTTGCCGATTCGATCGGAGCACTTTTGCTAGCTGACATTTCACACCCTAGCGGACTGATAGCCTGCGGTATATTAAACAACCCGTTTCCGCATTGCCATATCGTAACATCTACTACGCACAAAACCCTTCGCGGGCCGCGTGGTGGAATCATTATGATGGGAGAAGACTTCGATAATCCATGGGGAATTAAGACGCCAAAAGGAGTCGTTCGCAAAATGTCTTCCCTGTTGGATTCAGCCGTATTTCCAGGCACACAAGGTGGACCGTTGGAGCATGTAATTGCAGCCAAGGCTGTAGCGTTTGGTGAAGCCCTTTCGGATGAGTACAAAACGTATTGCAAGAAAGTGATCGAAAATGCGAAGGCCATGGCAAAAGCTTTTGTTGATCGCGGTTATCAGGTAATAAGTGGTGGAACGGACAACCACAGCATGCTCATTGATTTGCGCTCGAAGTCGATAACCGGAAAAGAAGCTGAAAACACCTTGATCAGAGCTGACATTACCGTTAACAAAAACATGGTCCCCTTCGATGACAAATCCCCATTTGTGACAAGCGGAATGCGCATTGGAACACCGGCCATAACCACTCGTGGCTTGACCGCTGATCAAATGGATGGCATCGTGGAATTGATCGATCGCGCTTTGACGAACAAAGACGATGATGGAAAACTGAATGAAATTAAGAGAGAAGTAAATGAGCTCATGAAGGGATTTCCCCTTTTCGCTCAAGCATAAATATTAGGAGATTAAAAAATGAGTATACCTGCAAACGACCCGAACAAGCGATCTTGGATCGACGTTGACAAAAACAGTGATTTCCCTATTCAAAACATCCCATTTGGGGTATATAGCTCCAGTGCGACAGGTCCACGTGTTTGTACCGCCATTGGCGATTCTATTGTTGATTTATTTGAACTAGCCAAAGCTGGCCTGTTGTCAGGTTTAGGTATTGATGAGTCGGCTTATTCCCAGCCCGTTTTGAACTCTGTGATGAAAAGCGGAAAAGCTGGAATTCGCAACTTAAGAAACCGCCTTTCTGAGCTTTTGGATGAAAGCAATGGGGATTTGCGCGACGATGCATCCCTCCGAGAGTTGGTCCTAAAGAAGCAAGCTGATGTAGAAATGCTGCTACCTGTTCAGGTAGGCGACTACACTGATTTTTATTCGAGTATCGAGCATGCTACCAACGTGGGTACGATGTTTCGCGATCCAAACAACGCGCTACTTCCAAATTGGAAACACATTCCAGTAGGGTACCACGGTCGAAGCTCATCAATAATTCCATCTGGAGTTCCTATTCACCGTCCGGTCGGACAAACTCGTCCCGACGATAGCCAACCACCTGTTTTTGGACCCTGCAAGCTTCTGGATTTTGAACTAGAAACTGCCTTTGTGACCTTTGATGGAAAGGATCTTGGCGATCGCATTTCGACGAGCGAAGCTGATGACTATATTTTTGGACTGATGCTTTTCAACGATTGGTCTGCCAGAGATATCCAAAAGTGGGAATACGTGCCGCTGGGCCCATTCCTCGCTAAAAACTTTGCATCATCGGTTTCTCCCTGGATCGTGACCTTAGATGCGCTAGAGCCATACCGCATAGAAGGCCCAAAGCAAGACCCACCAGTGTTGCCTTACCTCGAGTGCGAAGGGAAAAAGAACATTGATCTGAATTTAAGTGTATTAATCAAACCTGAGAACAGCGATGAGCACACGGTGTGTGAGTCGAATTTCAAATACATGTACTGGAGCATGAACCAACAACTTGCTCACCATACGGTAAATGGTTGTAATGTGAAGTGCGGAGATATGATGGGTTCTGGAACCATTTCAGGAAAAGAGCCTTCGAGCTATGGATCTATGCTAGAGCTATCCTGGAAAGGGACAAAGCCGATCCAGATGCCAGATGGCACAGAGCGAAAATTCTTGCAAGATGGCGATACGGTCATCATGCGAGGTCATTGTGAAAAAGACGGCGTTCGCGTCGGGTTCGGGGAAGTGAGCAATAAGATCCTTCCCGCTAAATAAGAAGTGTACGCTAGCTACAATGGACCTGGATAATATAGACCTAGAACAAGAGAAGAAGGAGATACTTTCGAGCTACCGCGGGTTGCTTCGAGTAGCCAAGCACGTCAAGACGCCTCAAGACAAAAAGATTGTCAGGAAGGCCTTTGATGTAGCACTTGAAGCCCACAAGGATATGCGGCGTAAATCGGGCGAGCCTTACATCTATCACCCCATTGCCGTAGCTCGGATAGTAGCAGAAGAAATAGGTCTTGGGACAACAGCGATTGTCAGCGCGTTGCTCCACGATACGGTTGAAGACACCGAACTTACCCTCGATGACGTCGAGCATCTATTTGGAGATAAAGTGCGGTCCATAATCGATGGGCTTACCAAGATTGCTGACGTCTTTGACACAACCATCAGCATCCAGGCCGAGAACTTCAAAAAGATGCTTCTCACCTTGAGCGACGATGTTCGGGTGATCCTGATCAAACTCGCCGATCGGCTCCACAATATGCGTACGCTGGAGTCCATGAGGCGCGATAAGCAGCTAAAAATTGCTAGCGAAACATCCTTCATGTACGCGCCTCTCGCCCACCGATTGGGGCTTTACTCCATCAAGACAGAGCTTGAAGACCTGGCACTTAAATACACAGAGCCAGAAGAGTACAATGAGATCACGACAAAGCTCAAAAAGGGACAGGCCGTCCGCACGCGATTTATCAATCGCTTTACGCTTCCGATTAGAAGAGAACTCGACAAAGAAGGGTTCAACTACGTGGTGAAAAGCAGACCAAAATCCATTCACAGCATTTGGAATAAGATTCACCAAAAGAATATTCCCTTTGAAGAGATCTATGACCTTTTTGCCGTTCGAATCATTATTGACACCCCACCTGAGCGAGAAAAGGCTGATTGTTGGAAGATCTATTCGATTGTAACAGACTTCTACCAACCGAATCCAGACAGGCTAAGAGACTGGATTTCTACTCCTAAGTCGAATGGATACGAATCGCTCCACACTACTGTGATGAGCCCCACTGGAAAATGGGTGGAAGTGCAGATCCGAACAGAGCGGATGGATGAAGTAGCCGAAATGGGTTATGCCGCCCACTGGAAGTACAAATCGCAATCAGACGAAGAGGGAAGTCTGGATATCTGGCTTTCGCGAATCAGAGAAATGCTCGATAGCAATAGCGCTGAAGCCATCGATTTTATAGACGACTTCAAACTCAACTTGTTTAGCGATGAGATTTTTGTTTTCACACCCCAGGGAGAGCTTAAGACCCTTCCGTCCAGAGCTACTGCTCTTGACTTCGCGTTCGACATACACTCGCAAGTAGGTGAAACTTGTATCGGTGCCAAAGTCAACCAAAAACTGGTACCGCTCAGTCACCCGCTGAAAAGCGGAGACCAGATTGAAATTCTGACTTCAAAGAAGCAAAAGGCCAAGGAAGACTGGCTGAATTTTGTTGTAACGGCTAAGGCCAAATCAAAAATTAAATCTGCACTTAAAGAGGAGCAGAAACAAATTGCTAGCCTCGGAAAGGAGCAAGTTCAAAGGAAATTTAAGAGTCTCGGAGTCACGTTCAACAGTCGGAATGTGAGTGAGCTCGAAAAATTTTATGGGTATAAAGCCGCCTTGGACCTTTACCACGACATTGCCAAGGACAAGATTTCGCTCAAGAAGCTTAAGAACTTCACGGTTGAGAAGAATAACATCCACTTTGAACGTGAACCCAGCCCGAGCAATCAGCCTAGTAAAGGGCCAAAAACGAAAACCCCTAGCCACAAGGACACCTTGTTTGTTGGAGATGACGAAAAAGATGTTCCATACAAACTCGCTCCATGTTGTAATCCAATTCCGGGAGATGATGTCTTTGGATTTGTCACGATCAACGATGGGATCAAAATTCACCGTATCAACTGCCCGAACGCTGTGCAACTTCGGTCAAATTATGCCTACCGCGTAATTAAAGCCAAATGGCAGAGTCAAAAGGAGAAGGAGTTTATAGCTTATGTTTACTTCAAGGGTATCGACGATATAGGTCTTGTTTCAAACATTACCCAGCTCATTTCAAATGACCTGAATGTCAACATGAAATCAATTGGTTTTGAGAGTAACGACGGCGTTTTTGATGGCCATGTGAGTGTGTATGTCTACGACACCGACCACCTCAATGATTTGATCGACCAACTCAAGCAAGTGGAGGGCGTATTGACCGTTACGCGTGGTGAACAACCAGATGAATAAGATTCGCTACATTTCATGGTGCTAATTAGGTCCAATTGGCTAATTTTGTCCTTTAATTCTACTGCGTGTCTACGTTAGAGCTACAAGAAAAAGTAAAAAACATTTTCTCTGCTTATTTGGAGCAGAATGGCCACAGGAAGACTCCTGAACGATTTGCCATACTCAATGAAATCTACGATTACGAAGGCCACTTCGACATTGAGTCGCTCTACATAAAAATGAAGAACAAGAACTACCGGGTAAGCCGAGCGACGTTGTACAATACAATGGACCTGCTACTTGCTTGCAATCTTGTTCGAAAGCATCAGTTTGGGAAGAACTTGGCTCAATTTGAAAAATCGCATGAGAGCAAGCAGCACGACCACGTGATTTGCACTGACACAGGCGAAGTGTTGGAGTTTTGCGATCCGCGAATTGAGACCATCAAACGCACCATCGAAGATTTGCTCGATGTAAAAGTGCTTCACCATAGCCTTTATTTTTACGCAGTACGAGATCAAAACGCGTCTACGGACGACACCCAAAACAATAATAATTAACCCATGGCATTCTCATACAATTTGAACAAATCCAGTGATGTTGTTACCCTCGAGATGAGTGGTAAACTGGTAGATAAGGTAGAGGCGATAGAGGTTCGCGTTGAAATTGATGAAGAGCTTGAAGAAGGTACTTCGAGATTTATCATTGACCTAAGCGAGCTAGAGTACATGAACAGCACAGGTCTGAACATTTTGATAAACCTGATGAACAAAGCCAGAAATGAAGGTGGTGAAGCTGTGATTGTAGGTGCAAAGCCACGGATAAAATCTCTGTTTACAGTTACCAAACTGGACTCCGTTTTCACAATGAAAACAAGTCGTGCAGAAGCAGAAGATCATTTTAAAGAACTTCAGTAAGACATAGTCATGAGTACAAAAGTGGACGTGCTTCTCGGCCTGCAATGGGGCGATGAAGGAAAGGGAAAAATTGTGGATGTTTTAACACCACATTACGATGTAATCGCCAGATTTCAAGGTGGGCCAAACGCAGGCCACACACTGGAGTTCAACGAAATCAAACACGTACTACACACCATCCCATCAGGAATTTTTCACCCTGATAAAGTCAACCTAGTTGGTAATGGAGTGGTTATAGACCCAATCATTTTCAAGAAGGAAATCGATGCCTTAGAAAAAATGGGAGTGGACATCACTAAGTCACTTCAAATATCTAGAAAGGCCCATGTTATTCTTCCTACCCATTGTGCTCTTGATGGTGCCAGTGAAGCTGAAAAAGGAAAGAAGAAAATTGGCTCTACACTCAAAGGTATTGGCCCAACATACATGGATAAAACCGGTAGAAATGGATTGCGAATCGGCGATTTGTTCCTAGCCGACTTCCAAGAGCGTTATGACTCGCTCAAGTCAAAGCACTTGCGCATTCTTTCTCACTACGACTTCGAGTACGACATTACTGAAAAGGAGAAAGCTTGGTTTGAAGGTGTTGAGAAAATTAAATCACTCCAAATTATCGATTCGGAGCAGGCTGTCAATGACTTCTTGAAAGCCGACCGAAAGGTATTAGCTGAAGGGGCCCAAGGAAGTTTGTTGGACATCGATTTTGGTAGCTATCCATTTGTAACTTCTTCCAACACAGTAACGGCTGGTGCCTGCACAGGATTGGGAGTAGCCCCTACCCGAATTGGAGAGGTAATCGGAATCTTTAAAGCCTATTGTACCCGTGTTGGTAGCGGTCCCTTCCCTACGGAGCTTTTTGACGAAGCTGGTGAAACACTCCGGAAAGAAGGACATGAGTTTGGTGCTACCACAGGTAGACCAAGACGTTGTGGGTGGATCGACCTTCCGGCATTGAAATACGCCATCATGATTAACGGAGTGACGCAGCTCAACATGACCAAAGCTGATGTCCTGTCTGTTTTTGATGAAATCAAAGTTTGCACGCACTACACCTACGATGGTGAGCGCATGGACTACCTTCCTTACGATCTGAATACAGACCTTTTGAAACCCGTTTACGAAACGCTTCCCGGATGGAAGAAAGACTTGACGGGACTCACATCTGAATCGGATTTCCCAACAGAACTATCGGGATACATCGACTACCTCGAAGATAAGCTCGAAGTGCCGATTACCGTAGTGTCTGTCGGACCGAACCGAAGTCAGACAATCCAAAGGACTGCCGTACCAGCCTAATAGCTTTGGCACCAATTTTGAAATGCTCCGAATCATGAATCTGAAGCACATTATAGCAAGCTTCATTCTGGTTCTGGTTGCCATTTCTGGAGCCTATAGTCAGAATCAAATCGAGCTTCTTGGAGCCAAGAGTTTGAAGTTTGACAAGCATTTAGGTCTCGATGCACAGCGACTTATTGGCAATGTGAAATTCCGCCACAAAGGCGCCTTGATGTATTGCGACAGTGCGTATCTGTACAATGAGAACAATAGCCTTGATGCCTTCGGAAATGTCAAAATTGTACAAGGCGATACGCTGACCCTTCTCAGTAACACCCTTTTTTACGACGGAATAACCGAGTTGATCGAAGTGCGAGACAGCGTGCGTCTAAAAGACAAGGACATGACGCTGACCACGAATATTCTCGACTACGACCGACCTGCTAGCACGGCGGTGTTTCGAAAAGGCGGAGTAATTACTTCCAGGGTGAATGACAATACCCTTTCATCCAAAAGTGGAGTTTACAATTCAGAGTCCAAGATGTTCTTTTTTCGAGACAGCGTTTTACTCGAAAACCCGAAGTACCTGGTTGAGACCGACACGCTTAACTATGCGAGTATTAGGGAAGTGGCTTACTTTGAAGGTCCCACGTTCATCTACTCTGATGAGAATACTATTTATTGCGAGAACGGCTGGTACGACACCAAAAACGACCTAAGCCAGTTCAATGAAAACGCCTACTTGGACAACGGGAAGCAAAAATTGAGCGGTGACAGCCTGGCTTACGATCGAAACAAAGGGGTCGGTGAAGCATTCATCAATGTCCTTATTGTTGACACGGTAGATCGGTACATCCTCACAGGGCAGGAAGGATATTACGATGATTTACAAGGAAAGAGCAAAGTAACCGGAGACCCGGAGTTTATTCTCTACGACAAACAAGACTCTCTTTTCCTTCATGGTGACACCCTTATCGCCCTAGCAGACTCGATTAAAGGAGACCGGATATTGGTCTATCCCCATGTCAAGTTCTTTAGGAAAGACCTGCAAGGTGCTGCAGATTCATTGGTGTACCTGGAAGCGGATAGCATGATCCATATGTACGAAAACCCTGTGCTTTGGGCTGAAGACATGCAAATAACGGGAGATACAATTCAGATCAAATCCTTCGGCGGAGAAATCAAGAATCTCTTCGTATTCGAGCATGCCTTTATGGTCAATAAGATTGATTCTCTGAAGTACAATCAGATCAAAGGGAAATCGCTCACCGGTTTTTTCCAGAACAATGAATTGACCAAAGTGGAGATCAAAGGAAACGGCGAATCCATATACTACGCAACCGAAAGTACACCTGATTCATTGGCGAACGATTCTATTCCCCCACCTCAGAAATTCATTGGAGTCAATAAAGCCATTTGCAGCAATATTGCTATTTATGTAAAAAGCAATCAAATTGACAGGATCGTATTCTTAAAAAAGCCGGATGGAGCTTTCTTCCCCGTCTCCAAATTTCCAGCCGACGAGGCAATTTTTGATGGCTTTGAATGGCAGGAATACAGAAGGCCAAAGAATCGAAAAGAGATCTTTCTACAAGAAGATAATGAAGATCTTGTGGAAACGGAAGATTAGAACATGAGCCGTTCATTGGGGGTGAAATTCCGATTTCTTTCCAATTTCAAGTCCTGAAGCATCGATGATTTTATATTGAGCGACAAGTTGTAGCTACGTCGCTCTCCAAAAGGAACAACCCGTGCGCTGAGTTCCCAGCAATTGAGATCAACCGTCACGTAAAATGTAGTTGGAGTGAGTTCTTCCAGCACAAAATCATACCCAGACATAAAGCGAACTTTGATCCTTTTAAAAAGTTCAAAGTCACCATTCACCTGAATACTTTGGGTTAGTGCTATGGAGTCATTGAGCATCCACGATTCCTGTTCAAAGTTTGAGAATCGTCGGCGCTGGGCGTTTAGACTATATCCGAAACTGATATTCCACGGAATAGAAAAATCGTCAAAAATACCTCCTTTGATGGGCTCCAATGGTGGAGCTTCATCATCATCTTCACCTTCCACTAGAATCTCTTCTTCTTCCGCCCGCTTATTTTTCTTGAACATAGCGCTTCCAATCCCACTGGAATTAATGGCGATCTGACCTCGCTCAAAACTGGCAACTGTACGAGATGTCTCCCACAAAAATGCATCGACTCGCTTTATGCTTCCATCATTGTCAACCACATAAGTGTAGGGTTCAAACGCTCCCTGGAAAGTTAGATTCGCGTACTTCGAAATTTTTGTTCTCCCGGTAAGACTTATCGGAGTGAGCCGCAAAGAATCGGCAGCAAAGTTATAACTGGTACTGGCCGTGATATTCTCGAAAATCGGAATCTTGGTAAACTTGCTCGTCGTATCTCGTCTATTGAGAACCTTAGCTTCAATGTTGTTCACCAAGGAGAAGGTTACCAGATTGGATTTTCCTGAAGGTGGCCCACCAAAAATAGCCGCTTCGTAGGGATTGTATGAAGACAACTGCCCATTGGTGCCGTAAAACCCATACTCCCTGGGGTCAAAATCGGGTCGGTAGCTATACGTAACCGAAGGAGTCAATGTATGACGGATAGCCTTGACATTTCCATCGCCTTTAAACGAGTACATCCCGTAGAGCTTGGTGGTGAAAGATGTGCTAAAACTCCAGTCGTTGTTTCGATCAAAACCATAAATCGTATCTGTCTCATAGGCGTTTGTGACCTCATTAAACTTTCGCCCTCTAGTCTCAAAATACCATCTCTCTCGGTAACTAATACTCGGGTTGATACTCAGCGGTCCTGCCTTCAGCGATGTGGAAACAGAAGCCGAATGTCGAAATCCATTCCGAAAGCTCTTACTCAAATTATCCCAGTTATCCAGGGCTAACTCATCTTCCTGCACGGTTAGCGTGTTCTTGAATGACCCGGAGTAGTTCAGTCCAATCTTTTCGTAAAAAGCCTGCTTCGGATTGTCATTAAATAATCCATCGAGCGGGAAGGTACGTGCGCGATTTGCAGTGATTTCTGGCAGCGTGAAGCTATAACGACCCGTCTGGGAGTTTTGCTCGTGACCTGCATTCAAGGCCAGTGACCAGGGAGAATCATAAAACCCTTTCTGGTAGCGTATGTTCGAACGAAATGTATTGGTCAGGTAGTCCGTCTGACTAGAATTTAGGTTGTTCTGGTAGTTCTGCGTACTACCTGCTCTAATATCCGCCGAAAAACTGGAATTCGGCCGTGCCTTTTGATCTTGCTGGTGACGCCAGGTAATGAAGAAATTCGTTTGCTCTGAGTAATTGGAGAGATCGCGATCACCGACTTTAAATTTATTGTATTCCAGATCGAAGGCTCCATCGTATTTGTATCGCTTCTTATACCGCGTTACATTCTCCACTCCCCAGCTTCCTCGAGAATATATATCAAAAAGGAATTTGGTATCTACCTGATCTCCGATTGGTGCGTAAAATCCACCATCAGCCAGGAAATATCCCTGTGATTGGGCGTTACCATAACTCGGTACGATAAGCCCAGCCTGCCGCTTCTCCGCATTCGGGAAAAATCCAAATGGAAAAGCCAGCGGTGTAGGCACCTTGCCCAGCGCCATATATCCCGGGCCAGTCACAATTTTATCGTCTTTGATGACTTTCAATTTACCAATCTTGAACCTCGTCTTAGCGTTCGGATCTTTACAGGGACAGTATTCCCCCTTTCGAACGTAAATTACATTGTTGTCTTGAGTAGTTTTAACCTGCTTACCGGTTAAGGTTCCTTCTATCACACCGGTCTCAACCTGCTTGACAAATGCCTTTTTAGACCGAAAGTTATAGTCCATTTCCTGGGCTGAAAACTCCGAATCACCTTGTTTGAAGACTGGCGTTCCGTGCCACATTCCCAACGTATCTTGGGTACCTTCAGCATGCACAGTGTAGGTCGAAAAGTCATAAACGATCCGCTCTGCCTGAAGATTAATATCCTGATAAGACACAACTGCATCACCGTAGAGATACACTTTCTTGTTTTGTATATCGTTTATAATGGAGTCACTGGCATTGTAAGAAACCTCGCTTTGTATGACTTCTGGCTCGGTTTCTGGAATAGAACTGCTATCGGGTTGAGCAACTTGAGCAGAATCAGGACCCAATGGGATGGAATCTTGCGATAGTACAGACGGAGTTTGAACAGCCGTTGAGTCATCGGGAGTCTGGCCGTGCATTTTTCCCCCAACAATTATGAACACAATTGCAAGGAAAAATACTAGAACGCTATGGTTCGCGCTGGATTCGATTTATCTATTTTAGTTAATGATTGACTCAAAAAAACAGTCCAAAACTAGTATTTAGAAAGCAATAAAAGGACCGATTTTTTCAAATGCATCGCAGGTTAAATAAGTGGACATGGCTCGGGCTCGCTATTCTGTTCGTAACGAGCGGCTTCTTCCTAGCATCTTCCATGCCAAAGAAGGAAAGGCAAACGGCTATTCAGCGTATCGTAATTGACGCCGGACATGGGGGGAAGGACCCGGGAAATCTGGGTACCGGACGGTATAAAGTGACGGAGAAAACAATTGCATTAGATGTGGCCCTTCAAGTAGGTGAGTACATCAAAAAAGCTTTTCCAGATGTGGAAGTGCTGTACACGAGAGACAACGATAACTTTCTTGAGCTACACGAGCGCACCAAATTTGCCAATACCAAAGAAGCAGACCTTTTCATCTCGATCCACTGTGATGCCTTCACAAAATCGACTGCCATAGGATGTGGATCTTATGTAATGGGAGCTGCTAAAACTGATGCAAACCTTCGAATGGCGCAGCGTGAAAACAGGGCTATGCTCCTCGAAGACAACCAGCAAGACAACTACAATGGGTTTGATCCAAATTCTCCAGAAGGTCTTATCGAATTGAGTCTCCGCCAAAACGCGCACATTCACCAGAGTCTAAAGTTTGCCAAGTACGTTCAAGATCAAATGCGCACGCGAGTTGGACGAATTGACCGCGGTGTAAAACAAGCGCCATTCTGGGTAATCTCGTTTACTACTATGCCTAGTGTTCTCATAGAGCTTGGCTTCCTAACCAACCCAAACGAAGAAGACTTTCTAAACTCTGAGCAAGGTCGCGACTACATGGCATCTGCCATTTATAGAGCGTTTAAGGAGTACAAAAAAAGCCTGGAAGAAATTGAATCAACTGTGGGAAGTATTTCCGAGAGCGAAGAAGAAAAGCCAGCTCTACCTGAAGAATTGGCTAATACAGAAGTCGTTTTTAAAGTACAGCTACTGACATCTTCAACCCCCGTCGAAATCAAGCCTGAGAACTTCGAAGGTTTGGAAAACGTATCAGAATACCGCGATAACGATATGTATAAATATCTTTATGGCGGAAGCACAACGTATGAAGGTGCTAAAAATCTACAGAAAGCTGCACGTAAAAAGGGCTACAAAGGAGCTTTCGTAGTTGCATTTGATAAGGATAACAACCGAATCGCTCTCGAGAAAGCGATCAAAATAGCCCAGGCTAAATAAGACTAGAGAAGTGAAAATTCGGAAAGAAACTAAAATAGGACTGATTGCTTTTATTTCCCTGGTGATCATTTACCTCGGGCTCAACTTTTTGAAGGGTGAGCACGTTTTCGGGAAACAAGACATCTACTACGGAATCTACGAGCGTATCAACGGACTTGAAGTGTCAAATCCCGTCATGCTCAATGGGTTTAAAATTGGTCAAGTCAAGAAAATTGAAATCATGAACGATGGATCTGGCCACCTTAAGGTCACCATACTCGTTCATGAAGACCTGGATATCCCAAAAGATTCGAAAGCTCTGCTCAAATCAGGAGACCTACTCGGCTCTATGCAGGTGCACATCCTCCTTGGAGAAAGCAGTGAAATGGCTCAGTCAGGTGATATGCTAACGCCAGATGTGGAAGGAGATTTAGTGGAAGAAGTGAACGCACAATTGCGCCCTATAAAAGTGAAAGCAGAAAGCTTGATCTCGTCTGTAGATTCTGTAATTCGCGTTATTGAGGGAATTCTCAATGCCGAGTCGCAGCAAAACTTGGTTGAAAGCTTCACGGGTATAAACCGAGCCGTAAGAAATCTCGAAAAGACAACAGTTCGGCTAGACACTTTGGTGCGCGAAGAGCGCCATCGCATAAAAGCGATCTTCATGAATGTAGAGTCGGTTACTTCCACGCTTGCTGAAAACGGGGATGAACTCGACCGAATCATCAACAATTTCGCTGATATCAGCGATACCTTAGCACAGGCAAAAATCGCTGAAACAGTGGTCAAAGCCAACGCAGCGCTTGAAGACATCGAGTCTGTTATGACCAAAATCAATAATGGCGAAGGGAGTCTCGGAATGCTCGTCAACAATCCCGACCTCTACAATAATTTAGAATCTGCCTCGAATAACTTAGATTTGCTGGTCGAGGATATTCGCATCAATCCAAACAGATATGTGCAAGTATCTGTGTTCGGAAGAAAAAACAAGAATATCCAACTTTCAAAAGCCGAGCTGGAGCAGCTAAAAGAGTACATCAATAGCAGCGAAGGCGAAGGCAGCGAATAGTAGCCTATGGGAATTTCAAATATTGTATTTGCAGTGCTTCTGGTTGGAGCAGCTGCCTTGTTCGGCTTTCAAGTATCTAAAATCCGACGAAACATTCTTCTCGGTAAGGATGTCGATCGGAACGACAAGTCCGGAGAGCGTTGGAAACTGATGGCCCGCGTTGCACTGGGTCAATCAAAAATGGTAACCAGACCAGTTTCCGGATTACTACACATTCTGGTTTACGCGGGTTTCGTGATCATCAACATCGAAGTGCTTGAAATAGTCATTGATGGCGTTTTTGGAACGCACCGTGTACTTTCTTTTATGGGTGGCTTCTACAGTTTTCTGATTGGAAGCTTTGAGATTTTAGCTCTATTGGTACTTCTTGCCTGTGTCGTCTTTTTGATTCGTAGAAACATTGCCCATATCGCTCGATTCCGTGCAAGAGAAATGACTGGCTGGCCTAAGAGCGACGCCAACATTATTCTGATTGTCGAGATTCTTTTGATGAGCGCTTTGCTCACCATGAATGCTTCCGATCAACTCCTACAATCTATGGGATCTGATCACTACGTGCAAGCAGGAGCTTTTCCTGTGAGCCAGTTCATCACTCCCCTACTCGCTGGTATGAGCGAAGGACAACTGATCATGGTGGAGCGAGCAACCTGGTGGTTCCACATTGTTGGAATTTTACTTTTCCTCAATTACCTGCCTATTTCGAAGCACTTCCACATCCTTTTGGCATTCCCCAATGTGTATTATTCAAACTTGAAGGAAAAGGGTGAAATCACCAATATGGAGAAAGTGACCCAGGAAGTGAAGTTGATGATGGATCCGAATGCCGACCCTTACGCTGCACCAGCCGAGCCAACGGGTGAACCCGAGCGATTTGGTGCCAAGGATGTTCGCGATCTCACTTGGAAAAACTTGATGGACGCGTACACTTGTACTGAGTGCGGTCGATGTACATCGTCTTGTCCTGCAAATATTACAGGAAAACTCCTTTCACCAAGAAAAATCATGATGGATACCCGCGATCGTCTCGTGGAAGTTGGTAAGAATATTGACAAACACGGTCCTGATTACGACGATGGAAAATCATTGCTGGGTGACTACATCACAGAAGAAGAACTATGGGCATGTACCACATGTAATGCCTGTGTGCAGGAATGCCCGGTGAATATCAGTCCACTCGAGATTATAGTTGATCTGCGAAGGTATCTGGTGATGGAAGAATCGAAATCGCCTACGGAATTGACCGGGATGTTTAACAACGTCGAAAACAATGGAGCCCCTTGGGCGTTTCCTCAAGCCGACCGATTAAAATGGGCTGAAGAAGCTTAATGAAGAAGATATGAGCGAGATGATTAAAGTACCGACAATGGCCGAAATGATGGCTGCTGGAGATTCACCCGATGTATTGTTTTGGGTGGGATGCGCTGGTAGTTTCGACGATCGCGCCAAGAAAATCACCAAGGCCATTGTGAAAATACTGAACAAGGCCAACGTAAAGTTTGCCGTGCTCGGAGCTGAAGAAGGCTGTACCGGAGATCCGGCTCGTCGCGCTGGAAATGAATTTCTATTTCAGATGCAGGCCATGATGAATATTCAGGTTTTGGATGGATACGAAATCAAAAAGATCGTAACGGGTTGTCCGCACTGTTTCAACACCATGAAAAACGAGTACCCACAGCTCGGCGGAAACTACGAGGTAATTCACCACAGCCAGCTTATTCAGGAACTTATTGACACCGGAAAACTTCAAATAGAAGGTGGTGGAGCCTTCAAAGGAAAGAAAATCACCTTCCACGACCCTTGCTACCTCGGCCGTGCAAACGATGTATATGAAGCGCCGCGCGCACTACTCGAAAAGCTCGATGCCGAATTGGTCGAAATGAAGCGCTGTCGTGCCAAAGGACTCTGCTGTGGTGCCGGTGGTGCGCAGATGTTTAAAGAAGCAGAAAAAGGAAATAAGGAAGTTAACATCGAGCGCACAGAAGAAGCACTCGAAGTAAAACCAACCATCATCGCTACGGGTTGTCCATTTTGCAACACCATGATGACCGATGGAGTCAAAAACTTCAATAAAGAAGAAGAAACTTCCGTACTCGATATTGCAGAACTCATTTCTCAAGCCGCCGACCTATGACGATGATAGACCTACCACTAACTGTCAATTTCCCATCCGATCTAGCCAATGGAGCGCGAGTATGGATTTACCAATCTACTCGCGAGTTCACTGATGCCGAGACTAGAGCCATCTCTGAAGCATGCGATCGTTTCACAACAGACTGGGCCGCTCACGGAAAAAACCTGACTGCTGATTACGGAATATACTTCAACCGGTTTATCTGTCTCTTTGTGGATGAAACGAATGAAGGTGCGTCAGGTTGTTCTATCGATAGCTCTGTTCACTTCATACAAGAAATAGAGCGCAGCTTGAAAGTGTCTCTCTTTGGGAGAACTGATGTAGCCTACGTCACTGATTCTGGTGAAATCGAAACCGTACATATGAACGACGTAGCGAGAGCTAAAGAACTCGGTCACATCAACGGTGAATCAATCGTGTTCAATAACTTAGTTGCGACACTTGGTGAGATGAAGTCGGGATGGATGGTTCCAATTTCCAACAGCTGGCACGCTCGCCTATTGCGCTAATTGCGTATCGCAGTTTTTCACCTGGATACATTGCCCGGAGTTTAGCTCCAAAGCCGTCAGCATCCCGTAATAAGGTATTTGCGATCGAACACAGGCACTATCTAGACTCAGGGAATTCTGATTGGTTTTGATGGATTTTGCGATGGTTTTTCTCGAAACGGGAACGTGACCGTGAATTACTCTCTTGGCTCCGAGAGCTGTTTCATCAAAGACGAAAGACCGAATCCAATTCATCGACTTCCATTTCTTTAAGGGCTTCTCGCAAGCTGTGTTGAATCCGGCGTGAACAAGTAGATCATCTCCACTGCGATAATAGTGCGGTAACACTTCCATAAAAGCGACGTATTTCGCGATGCGCTTGGTGGAAACCTGCGCAAATTGAAGTGCGCATTGTCTTGATAAAAAAGACTTCCACTCCCCTTCTCCTGCGTGATAAGTCGATAGAAAAATCTCTTCGTGATTTCCGAGCAGGGGATAAACTTGATAGCCTTCTTCCCAGAGCGAGATGACTTTGTCCATCACAAGAGCTGAGTACGGCCCACGATTTATCAGGTCACCCAAAAGAAAAAGCTGATCTTGTTTCGAAAGCTCAATGCGATCCAAAAGGGTCAGAAAGGACTCCAGACTACCGTGAATGTCGCCAATGGCCCAACGCCTTCCACCATCAGACAGTGGAATCTCGAAGGCCCGACCTTTTTTATCGATCGGATTTTTTGGCAAGCCATTCCAGGCTTTCATGGCTTTCTTAAAACCCATTCTATTCTTCCACCTGATTGTGCATCTCCACGTAGTCGAGCACCTTGGTCATCAAGTGCACGCGATCTTTTCCGCGCACATTGTGCTTGTGTCCGGGATAGACAAAGAAATCGACTTGTTTCTGAGCGTCTACAAAGGCTTCGATCAAAGTGTAGGAGTGCTGTGGCACCACCACATCATCATCCAGTCCATGGATCAACAGGAGTTTTCCTTCCAAATTTGAAACGTGGTTTTTCAAATCTGCGGCTTCATAACCAGCTGGGTTTTGCTCTGGCGTATCCATGTATCGCTCCCCGTACATCACTTCGTAAAGATCCCAATCGGTAACGGGGCCACCAGCTACACCTACGGTAAATACATCGGGGTGCTTTAGCATAAGCGATGTAGTCATAAACCCACCGTAGCTCCAGCCGTGAACGGCAATGTGATCGCCATCCACATAGTTTAATGTCTTCAAATATTTCACTCCAGCAATTTGATCGTCGAGCTCTACTGTCCCGAGATTTCGGAAGATGGCCTGTTCGAATTCGATTCCGCGATTGGCCGATCCACGCCCGTCAACCGTAAAGATGATATAACCGCGGTTTGCCATATGATACATCCACATCGATGCGCCATAGCGGTAATTTTCTGTGATGAGCTGAGCATGGGGACCGCCATAGACGTACACCAACACGGGGTATTCTTCCTTCGGGTCAAAGTCGTAAGGCTTGATGATACGACACTGGAGCAGGGTTCCATCATCGGCCGTGATAACCGGTGTTTGCACTTCACCAATCTGGTACTCCGTCAATGGATTCACCGATGTCTTCAAGGTTTTTATCAGCTTACCTGATGCATTTCTTATGAGCACTTCACTCCCGATATCACGAGCCTGACGCTTCGTGATCATATTGCCATCATCGCTGAGATAGACCGAAAAAGAACCAGGTTTCTCATTGATTTGCTTCTCTGTTTTTCCGTCCAAGCTGAATTTCACAATCTTCTCTGCCATCAGGTCAGTGGTCATTTCAACGAGTACAGACTTGTCGCCATCCATGGTTCCAATCAGACTCTTCACCGCTTCTTTGCCCGACGTCACCAGGTTGATTAAGTCACCGTTTTTGCTGTATCGGTATAAGTGATTGAATCCGTCCCGCTCACTAAACCAAAGGAACTCTTCTCCATCCTTGATAAAGTAAGGAGCGTGCTCGGGCTCTACGTACTCGGCATCGGTTTCTTCAAAAAGCGTTTTCAGAAATGCGCCCGTCTTGGCATCGTAGGTGTTGAGCATCATTCTGTTTTGGTCTCGATTGAGCTCAGCCAGATAAACAATACTCGAACTCGGATCGAAAGTAAAATTAGTCAAGTAATGATCGAGTGGCTCCTTGGTTTGGAGATAAACTGGACCTTCCATTCCCAAGTGATAAACACCCACCTTGGCATGGTGACTGTTTTGACCAGCCATGGGGTATTTGATCAAGTTGACCTTTCCAGGAACCGACTCGTAGTTGGCCAGCGGGTAGTCGGTCACCATCGTCTCGTCCATTTGGTAGAAACCAAGGGCATCTCCCTTTTCACTCCAAAATAGTCCGTTAACAATCCCAAACTCCGAACGGTGGATAGCGATACCTGCCGACACGCCTTCGGGAAGTGAAGTCAATCGCTTTTGGCCGTCCTCGGTTGTAACATACACATCGCGGTTGATAGTGTAGGCCATGGCTTTGGACGCTTCCGAAAAAGTAAGGTTCGCCGCTTCGGCGGGAAGGTCGTAGAGTTTAGTAGCCGTTTTCTTCTTGATGTTGTACTCAATTACTGCCTTACCCGATTTCGCAGCAAAGGAAGAAGTGCTCGTCCATCCCAGCGGACGGATCGACTTAAGCGAATCCACTTCAATTCCAGTAAGGGCGGCGTTAACATCATTGAGTGTAATGCTGCTCGTTTTCTTTCCCTTCGAGCTATACACGTCTATGTCTTTGCCTTCACCCTTGGCGATAAACTCCGTACCTGAGATCCACTCCACACCAGAGAGATCATCCGGATACAAGTCTCCGAATTGCTCCATAATGGCGGTGTTTAAATCAAGTGGTTTCTTGTCTTGAGCGGATAAGTTCGAAATAAGGGTAAGCCCAAATAGGAAAAGGCAAAGTCTGCGCATAGCGGTTAAAATTTTTCCCAAATATACATTTTGGGGTCAAGTGGATGGGTTTGGGTGGATGTGAAATAAAAGTGACCTTCGTACCTCGTGGGTATGTAACCCCGCGGGAAAATAGTTGGGCTAAGTATTGAAACAAGGCGGAGGGTTGCAACTTAGCGAAGCGATATCACGACTTTAGGAGTAAACCCTGCGAAGCGTATTTTTATCGATTTGTCGTTGACATAGGCCATGAATAATACACTCAGGCTTATGTCTGAGCGAGAGTATGATGTATAAATATCTAATACCAACTTCACTCATATTCTACTCCATACAACAAGAGCGCATCCAATATTTGGTCTTCAAAAAGTTTTTCCACTTCCCTTTCTTCCTGTGATGTCACATCCAGATTAATCTGATAAACACCAGGCGGGTAAACAAATTTAATCAGGTCTAATGAACATTCATCCTTATCCCAGTTACTCTCGAGACGATAAAAACTGCTATGGATAATTAGATTCTCATCGGGAATGTAGAAATAAAACGACACCGAATCTGCATTGTGTCGTGCATCAATCGGTTCGCTGCCATCTGGCATCTTTACCGGTTTCCAGAGATAACCACTATAAGCATTCGGAACATTGAAATTCGCATTGGTTCTTTTAAATTCAACTATAGCATCGTATACTTTTCTCTTGGATGAATGGAACGTGTATCTTTTAATTTTTCCTTCTGTTCCACTTGTAGCTAAGAATGTAAAGATGGTAAAGCTCACTATAACAGGGCGACCCACTTTATACAGAACGGCCATTGAATTGACAACTTTTTTTTCTCTTGCGTGATGAAAGTACCCAAAAGGTAAAACCACCAAAGCGATCAAATCCGAATAGTCTATTACCCGTCCTATATTATAGGGGGCATATGAATTCCATAGTACAATAAGCGTTTCAGAAAACGGGCTTTTCCAATAAACGAACATGACTGCTATAGAAATGTAGATTGCTTTCTTCCATTTTTTCTTAAAAACAACACCCCAGAAATAGGCGAATGCATATAAGCCAACAAAATCACTCAGTTTTCCTGTAAACCAATTGCCAAACGCTTGCTTAAATACAAAATCATTTAAAATTAATATCAAAATAGCAATCAAGAAGTAGGCATTGAAAATATCGTCAATTCTCTCTCGCTTTGGTCTATACATATCTCTTCTAATTTATTGAATAGTTATCACAACAAACTACTTAACTAGCTTAAAAGTGAGATGGAAGTTTCTTCAAGGTTCGGTAATTAATTAACTTAAAAATTAGAGCAAGTCCAACCACATAACTACCCATTATCGCTAGCTTTTTAGCTTGATGACTAGTATTTGGAGCGGTTATTACAGATCGCTGTTCGGCTACATAGATCGCGTCAGCGGTATTGAAACAACGCCACAAGTCCTAAAACACAAAATCAAAACCCTAACTTTTCCTGCTCCATAGCTCTTCAAATTTGCATTCAGTTAGGTCATTCTTTTGGTCTAGGTTCAACTCAATTTGCGCAAGATCAAACAGCCCATATTCTCCGTATTCGAAGTCACTATCTGGAAACCGATGGACAACGCGTAAATCCTTACTCAGACCGATTTCTCTGACTACGAAACCACGGTTATCGATCTCAATAAACAAAGTGTCAATAGCGGAGCAAAACTCTTTAAAGTCGATGAATGATTGACTGATTTGAATGAACATAGATTTCTAAGGCTTTATTACGGGTGTATTCTTAAACCAAGTCCATGGATTATATTGCACGGAGTGGGTTTACAACCCCGCGAAACGCAATTTGAGTGTATATCTAATCATTTGTTCTTGTTGCTAAATCTAAGCCTTGAGAAGAGTAGAACTCTAAAATTTCGGATGACAAATAATCTGAAAAGACCTGAAAATAGGACCGCCAAGTAAACAACGAATTCATCTTCAAGAACCATTTGGGAAAGCTCCCTAGCATATTTATAAAAAAGGAGAAGCCCCATAACGTCAAAAATCCCAACCCATGGATGTTTTTTTATATTCTTCATTCCACCTTAAAAGATTGAGTAAAACTGATATTAACCACAGTGAAAGCATCAATACCCTATTGCCGTGAAAATAAGTATCCAGCATAATGAGGATTGCAAGATCAATAAATATTAGCCAGTAACTTTTAATATTCATTTGTATGCACAATTTTCCACTGCTCGCTCCACGTGGTTCCTACAGCCACCCAGACTAACTGTCTTATTTGATTTGCCATCATACCGCAATTTCGAATTCTCATAACTCGTCTCCTGTCCTCGGTTTAATAAGCCCAAATTACAAATTTCTCGCACCGCACGAGTCTGAAATCCCGCCGATAAATCCGCAACAGCCGAGAATCACAAAATCCATCATCTTCCTTTTCCTTTCACTAAATTTGCAGCCATGCGCTTGCAAAAACTGATACTCGCTATGGCTCTGGCCGGGTTCTTCCTTTCGGGAATGAGTCTGGAAATTGAGCCGAGACCCGTAACCTGGGAAATGCTGGGCATGATTCAGTTTAAGGAAGAGTACGACGAGAACTCGGGGGACCTTCTACGACAAGCCGGTCTTTTCGCCTATGCTCAAAAACCTGGAAGATCAGGAAATCAAAATCACGGGCTACGTGATCCCCATGGATGTGGAGCTCAACTACTACGTGGTGAGCAAATACCCTTTTAGCTCGTGCTTTTTTTTGCGGTGGGGCTGGACCCGAGACGGTGATCGATCTCCAGCTCGTCGATAAATCGCTCAAATTTGAAAACGATGAACGGGTGACTTTCTGTGGGAGATTGAGACTAAACAAGGGTACCTTTTTTGAACTTCCCTACATCCTAAACGAAGCCCAAGTCTGCGACTAATTAGAACTGGTAGTCGATTTCGAAGGACTCCCTCAGCAGATGGCCTTCCGAATCGGTGACCTTGATCAATAAACGTCCGGGGATGTCTTCCTGATAGTCGATAAAGAGTGAATCGGCCTGGTTATCGAAAGAAAAAGTGTTGGTGGTATCGCCGATGTTATAGGTCAGCCCTTCTATTCCACTTCCATCCACATCCAAAAGATCTATCTCAATGGAGCTAAGCGAATCAGCGTCGAAAGCCGTGCCCGAAAAGCTCAGGGTGTCACCGAGCTCTAGCTCTATGACATTTCCTTGAATGGGGGGATTGGTTTCGAAATCGATGAGGGAAGGAGCCTGATCGGGTCGATCGATGGTAAAATAAAGCACCGAATCGATGGTTCCATTACCACGCTCATCTGATGCTTGAACAGCAACCGAATAGTATCCAGCCAGTGCTGAATCTGGAACGGTAAACTGATAAACACCGGTGAAAGACCTACCAGAAATATCGTCTACCCGAAGAACTTTCCAAGCGCCAAAAGACTTTGAGAAGGCTTCCTGAATTCGGATTCGAATTTGGCGAAGCTCTTCATTGTCGGTACAAGAGACAGAAACACTGACCTGTTCTCCAACTTCAACCACTTCGGGCGAGATAGTGTACTGCGTAAGCACAGGATCAGTCTCATCATCGCTCACTTTGCTGCATGCAACGATGGCCAAACTCAAAACGAAAAGTACAGAAAGGTGCTTCCACATGCCACAAAGATAGATTACCGCGACATTCTACAAATCTCTCGCCATAACAAAGTGCAGTCCAACTCGCGGCACCATAAAAATCTCGCTTTTCACGTCGAAGCCCAGCTTTTCGTAAAACAATACCGCGTGCTCTCGGGCATTGCACCAAATCACATCGTATCCTCGCTCAGCTGATTCAGTCAACGCGTATTCAACCAAGTCTCTCCCCAGCCCCATTCCCCGAAAATTGGGCTTGGTGGCCATTCCTCTTAGTTGTATGGAAGGTCTATCACCGACGTATGGCGACTTCGCTTCGAAAAAGCTGGCGATGCAGCCGAGCTCGCCATCCACAAATCCACCAACATGGAAGGTGGAGCGATCGTGATCGCCTTTGTATTGATACTCGTAAACTTCGTTTGGAACGGTCAGAACTTCCACCCGCAAATCGTAACATATTTCGGGTGTGATCAGTTTGAATTCGATGTTCTCTCCCATCTTATATCGGAATGCCGAGCTTCTTGTAAATAAAATGAAGTAGCCAGGCGGGGCCGATCATCAAGAACTTGAGATCGTCAAAGAAAGATGGCTTTGCGCCTTCAATTTTATGACCGATAAACTGGCCGATCCAGGCACCTACAAAAATGGCCAGATAAATGACCCAAGCATTGGTGTAGCCTGTATTGACCTGAAATACGATTTGTAGGATGACGGCGCTAATCACTGTCATGCCGAGTCCTATCGAAAAACTGAGTCTAAAAAAGAAGACCATGCCAAACAAAATGAGTAGGGTTCCTACGTGGATGTATGGAGCTATTGCTTCAGGAAAAAGGCTCGAGACAAACCCGAAAGGGATCAGCGATAAAAGCCCGATAATGCTGAAGAAAATGAGCGGAACACAAATCCAGTGTATCGCCTTATTCGTTTTGTTTACGTGGCTGACGCCATAGGCATCAAACCAATCTTGCATGGTCTTCATAAATTGATTTAATGGTCAATGAATATAGTTAATCCTGACCAATCAAATCAATTCCAACAAGCTGTCCACGGCCCTACTCCTACCGAGTAAGACTCTATAAGCTCACCTGTAGCGCTGTAGTGGAAAGTGGTTCCCGCTCCCGAAAAACCTGCAGCATCGTTCAAAAGAATTTCTCCGGTAGATGGATCAACTGCCATACCGTTTGAGCTTACTTCTGCTTCGATAAATGCTTCTGAAGGGAATTCCGTATCGGTTACCGACATTCTGTAGACGTGTTCTTTCATCAGGATGAATAGCTCATCGCCGCTGTCGGTTGAGCTGATATTACCACCAATTCCTGTTCCTGCTGGAAATGCGTAGGTAAACTCTACTGTTTGATCATCGGGGTTTACACGTACCAAAGCAGGGTCGTATGCAGGTGCCCAGTTCTCATCATATCCACCTTCACAAAGTACCCAAACCTTGCCCTGGTTGTCGAGAACCATATCCTTTGGTCCATTCTCGATTTCAATGCTATCCACAATCTCGTTAGTGCTTGGATCGATCATATAAACAGAAGTTCCACCCGGGGCAGTAGCCCACACTTCACCGTCCACTTCTAGGAATCGCTCGGTGCCTTCTCCAATCTCAATTGAGCCCAAACTAGCTCCTGTCATGGGATTGATAATAGTGATAGTTGTTGAAAACAAGTCTGATACATAAGCCTTCTCATTGCTGATGAAGTGGATGTATCTCGGTGAAGAAAACCCTTCGATGGTGCGGATACTCACTAGGCTGTTTGGATCTACTACTTCTATCTTTTGCGAATTGTTGACCACGAGGTACAGCTCGTCGTTGTACATCGTCATACTTTGCAAAACATCTCCAAGAGCGGCTCCACCGTTAGCACTCGAGTATGCGTCATTTGTCACTTCTCCAGTGGTGGTATTGATGATGCTCAAGCTGGCATCCGAACTCATAAAGTTTCCTTGGTTTCCGACGATGACAGACTGCTCTGGCACCTGAACTGGTGGAGTCGAATCATCATCAGAACAAGCGATAAGAAAGAGCGCTAGGCCCCAAAACAAGTGTTTAATTTTCATGATTTGATAGTTATTGGTATTTGATTTTTATTCCCAGTTGAAACCACCTGCCCGGCATCGGGTACGAAGCGCGGAGTTGGTAGTCTGCATTTAGGGCATTATTGATGGCTCCGAAGAGCGTGAATTCGAAATCTGATATGGTTTTAGAAGCTGAAGCTTGGACATCCAAATTGAAATAAGGATCGAGAGAGCGACTGTGGTCGATGGTGGTAAATCGTGTAGACTCTACCCTTCCGATCACGTCGAAACTGAAAATCCCATATCGAGCTCCTTCCTGCCACACACCAATGAATTCAGGTGTGTAGATGAGCTGCTTTTGGTCATCATCGTCGGTTTGAAACGTACGGTTGTAGGCTCCCGAAATCTGGTGTTTGAACTGAACATCTTTACCGTGAGTCGCGGCAAAGGAAAGCTCTGCTCCGTATGATCTCACTTCTTTGTAGTTCTGCGGTGACCAATACGAAGGACCTGGAACCCATTGAATCCAGTCTTCCACAAGGCGGTGATAGGCATTCAGCTCCCACTCTATTTTCACCGGCTTCCCGAATGTATGTTTGAAAAAGAAATCCTGATTGAATCCCGACTCTGGCTTCAAATTGGGATCGCCACCGGGATTCCAGTACAGATCGTTGAGACTCGGTACGCGGTAGGTTTTCCCTAGACCAATTCCCGTTGAAACATTGGTGAAATGATGGGCATAAGCCACGTGATAGGTCAAAGGCAATGAAGTACCATTCAACAATTCTTGGCGCAGGTTTAGCGTGACTTGATCGCGCTTGCTAAAATCCCAGTTGAATCCTCCCAAGATGGCTGGAGAGTCACGCGTCTCAGCTTCATCATAGGCTTCAGCTTCTGAAATGGAGTGCCGCCAAACTCCTTGGAGAAAGGCTTGAAAATTCTCCACTCCCCTTGCAATCTTCACTTGGTTGTGCCAGGTCTGAAACGATGAAGTGTCAGCTACTGATGGCAAACTTGTGTAGAGCAATTCACCATAGTCCCAGGCTGAGATGACTTCAAGATTATACAAGCCGATTTCCTGATCGAAGGTGAGTTGGAGTCGCGCATTCTCATCTTCCTGATAGCTATTGGAGCTCTTCTGGGTGAGATTGGGCGGAATCTCTCGGTATGTATCGTTGTACCACCCGTAGAACTCAAGCCGCGACTTCTCAGCCGGAGTGAACTCGAAAAGTTGTGTAATTCCTCGCGTTTTGAAAAAGGCATCGGGTTGGGGACCTTCTTCAGCATTGATGGTGTTGGGAAGGCGAAGAAAATCATTCTGAGATTCGCGGTAGTAGAATTGAGAAACGCTTCTAAACCTACTTGAGCCAACCACTGCTTTGGTGTGAGCGCCGCGCTTACCAAAACTTCCCACCGAAAAAGTTTGTTCTACAGAGTTGGTTGAATCTGCCTGAGCGCTAAACCCCAGGGTTCCCCCTATAGCTCCACTGCCTAGGTACGATGATGTTCCCGATTGGATGAGCTGTGCTCGGTCGAATGTGCCGATAGGTAACAGCGAAATGTCGGCGGAGCCCAAACTCGGATTTTCAAACGGAACAGATTGAATCAGTACTTGCGATTGTCCCGTTCCCGAGCCGCGCAGCGAAAGACCAAAGCTTGAACCCGGTCCATAACCCCGCAGATTGACAGGTAAACTCCTTCTTAAAAAGTCAATCCCTTCGGAAGACGGAATGACCATAGTCTTCTCGATGTTGATTACATCGACTTCAGCATCGGCGTGCCAAGCTTCATACCGATCAGCTTCGATCTGTACAAGACCAATGCTCACCGTATCGACCTGACCAAAGCCAGCCACCACGTACATCATCCCAAGCGTGCACAACACCTGCTTGCGAATCCAATTTAAACCCATGAATTTTCATTTCATGCGTTCGGAACGATAAGTATAACCGAGTAAACCCAGTGCCTATTGTCGCCTTTTTTCCCGAAAGCTCAATTAGTTAATACGCTAGGCAGGTCTTCTGACTTACTCCGATCTTCCAGCCTTCCCATTCCGACTCAGTCGGCTCAGTGGCAGTGAATTGAAAGATTTAAAAGGAGCTTACAGCAGCGGGTACTGTCCAGGATTTTCACCTGATTCCCATTTTAATTCAAACCCCATGTGATAGGGCTCAAAACCTAACGGGGGCAAATGTACAAGAATATCCATAAGACCATCGATTCTGGTCAAATTCAGCCTTGATGGAATTGCTCTATTGATGACGTGATAATGAATTTCAGACTAACTATATTTGCTCACTGGTAGAAGGATTTCTTCAATGAGAGTAATAATCGCTGGTGCTGGCGAGGTGGGATTTCACCTGGCCAAGCTCCTTACTAAGGAAGGACATAATATTTCGGTTATCGACAAGAATGCCGAGCGCCTTCAACATATCTTAAATCACCTTGACCTTGACGGAATCAATGGAAGCTCGACTTCTATTAAAATTCTTTCGCAAGCCGACGCCCAGAAAGCCGATTTGGTAATTGGGGTAACGAGTAGCGAAGATGTCAATTTGACGACTTGTATCATCGCCAAAAACCTTGGTGCTAAGAAAACGATTGCAAGGATTTCAAACGTCGAGTTTTTGCTCAGCAAGGAAAAGCTTGATTTGTGTCGTGTCGGAATTGATGAGTTGATCTCGCCAGCTTCGTTGGCAGCGCGCGAGATTAAGCGACTTTGCAAAGAAAGTGCGCTGACTGACTTTATCGAATTCGATAGAGGAAAGCTGTCACTGATCGGCATCAAAGTGGAGCACAATACGCGTGTGGCTGGAAAGACCATGACCGAAACCGGTTTTCTTGATCGCGACAGGGAGTTTATTCCAGTGGCCATTTTGAGAAACAATGAGACCATCATGCCCAATGAAACGACGCGTTTCTTGGTCAACGATCACGCTTATTTCATCGCCAACCCGAGCGGATTAGATAAAGTCCTAGAGATTTTCAAAAAGGACCGGATTGATATCAAACACCTGATGATTCTGGGTGGAAGTTCGGTGGGATATCACGCGGCAAAATTGCTGAGCAAGAAGTACCGAGTGAAATTGGTAGAGCCAGATAAGCAGCGCTGTATTGAGCTTGCCGAGATGCTTCCAGATACCCTTGTAATCAATGCTGATGGGCGAAATGTAGACGCCCTGGAAGAAGAGAATTTATCGGAAATGGACGCTTTTGTAGCCGTTACCGGCAACAGTGAAACGAATATCATTACAAGTCTGGTCGCCAAAAATCACGGTGTAGACAAGACTATTGCCTTGGTAGAAAACATGAACTACATCCACCTTTCGCAGAGTATTGGGGTGGACACCTTGATCAATAAAAAACTGATTGCCGCCAACTTCATTTTCCGTGACATCCGTCGAGGTGAGATTCTATCGCTCACTACTTTGCACGGTGCCGATGTGGAAGTACTTGAGTTTGAGGTGACACCTAAATCAAAAATTATAGGTGAGCGTCTCGATAGTTTGAAATTGCCAAAGTCGGCCATCATAGGTGGTGTGATTCGCAACGAAAAAGGCTATATTCCCGAAAAAGGATTTGAATTTGAAGAACGAGACCACGTCGTTATTCTTTCTAAACCACAATGTATTAGCAAAGTAGAAGCTTTCTTTAAGTGAAAATAAACTTTGTAGGCATCTTGAATATCCTGAGTGTACTGTTGTTTATCAACGCTATACTCATGGCCTTGTGCATCCCCTTTTCGATTTACTACGACGACAACACCCTGATGAGTTGGGTCTACTCCGTCGTTATCAGTCTTTTTCTCGGTGGATCACTGTGGTCTGTGACATACAAAAGCAAGAAGAGCAGCCAGATTAAAAAGCGCGACGGGTATATTATCGTTACGCTCAGTTGGGTGGTTATGGCCTTGTCAGGCTCGGTTCCATTTATGCTCACTGGCGCCATTCCCAGCTTTACCGACGCATTTTTTGAGAGTATTTCAGGGTTCACCACAACGGGAGCGTCTATTTTGGACAATATCGAAGAAATGCCGCAGAGCATTTTGTTTTGGCGGAGTTTAACCCAGTGGATTGGCGGATTGGGATTTATTGTTTTGGTAATAAGTGTCCTGCCTTCCCTTGGTATCGGTGGAATGCAGCTTTTTCTTGCCGAGGCGCCCGGAATCACTGCCGATAAAATAAAGCCCCGAATTCAAGACACAGGAAAGCGACTTTGGTTTTTGTATATCGGGCTGACACTCCTTGAAACCATTCTCCTACTCTTCGGTGGAATGAGCTTTTTTGATGCCATTAACCACAGTTTGACTACAGTCTCTACTGGTGGGTTCTCCACCAAACAAGCCAGTGTAGCACATTTTGACTCTGCTTATATCGAGTACGTGATCACCATTTTCATGTTCCTCGGTGGTACATCATTGGTCCTAATTTACCTGACCCTAAAAGGTAAGTTCAAGAAAATTCTGAAGAACGAGGAGTTCCGTGCGTATGCTACAATCGCCTTGTTTACAACGATACTCGTAACATTTATATTGGCTCTTTACAACGATCTACCCTTTGGAGAATCATTCCGCCTTTCGGCCTTTCAGGTCGTATCGGTCTTGACCACGACGGGTTTTGCCAGCGATGATTTCACAGCCTGGGGAGGAAGTATTGCTTTGATATTTTTCACGTTGATGTTTATCGGTGGAAGTGCGGGGTCTACCTCAGGTGGGGTTAAGATTGTCCGTCACTTGATCATAGCTAAAAACTCCATCATCGAGTTTAAGCGACAGCTCCACCTTTCAGCAATCATCCCAGTCCGGTTCAACGGTAAAGCAGTCGCTCATGAGATCACGAGAAACATTCTAGCATTTGTAATCATTTACCTGACCATTTTTGGAATTGGCTCAGTAGTCATTTCCCTTTTGGGTATGGATGCGATTTCGGCAATGGGCTCTGTAGCGACATGCCTGGGTAATGTTGGTCCCGGTCTTGGAACAACCGGTCCCGCTCACTCCTACGCCCATGTACCCCAAACAGCGAAGTGGGTTTTTGGTGGTCTTATGGTCATCGGTCGTCTCGAAATTTTTACCGTACTCATCATTTTCACCCGATACTTTTGGAGAAGCAATTAATTCAAGCGGTCATCTACGACATGGATGGCCTGATGATCGATTCAGAACCGTTTTGGAGACGCGCTGAAATTCAGGGTTTTGGAGAAGTGGGAGTTACGCTCACTGAAGACGACTGCAGGGAGACCATGGGCTATCGACTCGATGAAGTGGTAGAGCTCTGGTATACGCGTCAGCCCTGGCATTCGAAATCGAAGAAGGAAGTAGAAAAGCGCATTTTGGAACTTGTCATAGACTTGGTTCGAAAAGAAGGAGAACCGCTACCCGGACTGATTAGCTCCATTGAAATGTTCAAATCTCGGGGTGTTAAGCTAGCATTGGCTTCATCATCGCCAATGGATTTGATCAATGCCGTTCTCGATCGGCTCAACATCAGAGCAGAGTTTGAAGTCATTCACTCTGCCCAATTTGAAGAATTGGGAAAACCCCATCCGGGTGTTTTCATTTCCACGGCTAACAAGCTCGAAGTCGCTCCGCAAAACTGCCTTGTCTTAGAAGATAGTTTCCATGGATTGATAGCTGGCTTGGCTGCAAAAATGCGTGTGATAGCCGTTCCCGACGCCCATTGGTACACAAACGAAAAACTCAAGGCTGCCGACCTTGTTTTGAAGAGCTTGACGGAACTAAGTCCTTCGGTTCTAATGAGCTAACATTTTTCGATTTTCTTCGTAGAAAAAGCCATGAAGATTCTTCTTACGGCTTTTTGTCTATTCATTTTTGCGATTGGGTTGGAATGTGCTGCCCAAGCTGATCTCTCAAAAGCGCGTGAATTATACGCTCAGGATCAATTTGAAGAGGCACTCAATTTGGCCGATGCCATACTAAATGAAAACAGTGAAGATTTTGATGCTCTATTCATCAAGGCAAACTGCCATCAAAAACTCGAGAGTTATGGTCAGGCCATAACCACTTATAAGGCTGCGAGCAGAATAAAATCTTCTGACTGTATGCTTCACACCAATTGGGGAGCTGCCATCATGAATAGCGGCGATCTGAAAAGAGGTGAGAAGAAATTAGAAGAAACTATTGCCTGCGATCCTTCGAACGCACAGGCTCATTACTTTCTAGGAAACCTATACTACTACGGGTTCCGATCAAGATCGGCGGCGAAGGCCTATGAACAAGCCATCGCTTTGGAGCCCAATCACAGAGATGCGAACTACATGCTGGCCGCCACAAATGCGGAACTGGGAAAATTTGAGTTGGCCTTATCAGGATTTGAAAAAGTTCATGAGATCGACCCGGAACTAGAAGAAGTAGCTTTGAATATGGCGATCATTTACATTGAAAATGATCGATTCGAAGAAGGAAAAGAGCTTCTCGAAAAAGTGAATCCAAGAAATCTAAAAAACAAGGAGATGTACTTCTACTACCTTGCCGAGACTCAGTACTTCGGAGAGAAAGATCCGGAAGCTGCTTGTGAAACCTACAAGAAAGCAGCTGACTTAGGGGATACAGAAGCAAAAGACATCTACTTCCGACACTGTTTGAACAAAGAAGAACGGGAAGCTGAACGCAAGAAGCGTACGATTCGCATGTCGTTCTAATACGTGATTACCGAGATAACCGCCACGACTTAGTATAACACTAAAATTTTCACTTTTCCACTTCCTTTTGTCATGATACAAAAGGAACAAAAAATCTTGGCTGTAATTTTATTTCTTGAAACTCTAGAAAACACTTCAGCACCTTACCCAAACTCGCCCCGAATTTCTTCGGGGTTTCCACACCTTCCTTCGTCAGGTGTTCCAACAAACGGTATTAGCGGAAGCAGAGCTTCCGATACCTGAGCTCACACATGGGTGCGGTGGACTTCCGTTTATTTCTGAGTTTCTAAGAGAATAAAATTAAGGCCGAAAGTTGGCTCACGACACCCTTCACGGATTGGCGGTTTTCAATTCTGCAAGTTGTGAGCCAATCAAAGCCATCACCACCTTGGTGAACTGACGATGCATTCTGGTAAGTATTTAGGTTTGCCAATTTTTGGTCGATCCCTTTTAATATCTGTTATACAGCTGAAGAAGGTATCGTTCAATTCGCTTTCGGATATCCACGCTACTCATTCCGTGATTATTGATGATAACGGCAACTCCAAGCTCGCGACCGGAAAAGGCTTGCATATGTCCGGCATAAGCTTTCACACCACTCATACTTCCACTTTTCGCCTTAAAGTTCCCGTCCAAGTGGCTGTTCTTTCCAAAGTAAGTCATACTCCCTTCTCGACCCGCAACGGGCAATTGATCAAGTATAACGCTGTAATTCTGTCCCCGAAGTGATACCAACAAGGATGTCACCTGCTGTGCTGAAACAGCGGTAAACCTGCTTAGTCCACTTCCATCATAACCAAAATACCTGGTGCTGATGTGAAACTTCTGGTCTATGATCGACCTCATCGCTTCCAGCCCTCCTTCTATAGTTGGTTTTCCAGACTTTGCACCCATCTGTACGAGCAGTGCTTCGGCATATAGGTTGTCGCTTTTTTGGTTTATATGTTTAATCATTTCGCTTAGTGGTGGCGAAGCGTATCTGTCTACTACTTTAAGCGTGGCGGGCTCCCTGAAGGTCTTTTCCTCTAATATCAGTCTACCATTTATGCCTATTCCACGGTTCTCCATTGCCAGCCTGAGCTGGTTTGCGGCGAACAAGGGTGGGCTTGGCAAACTACCTTTCACAGTATATGTTCTTGATCCCGCTGGAAGCGTTCCTCTGACCGTTCGTTTGTTTGAACCGGGAGCTCCATAAATGTAAGCATGATCGCCATGTCTCTCACTTGCTTCCACTTCCGACACAATTTGAAGCCCTGGAACTTCAGGCCTGATTGCCTTGATCTCAGCAATTTCCCCGGGTACATCGGGCACATCAAAATCTACAAAATAGGTGTTGTCATTGATATTCAGTCCTGAAATAGAAGCTCCGTAGTAATTTCCCATGTCTTCCCAAATACGGGTCCCAGGTAAATCCAAGCCCTGAAAATGTGAAGCATTTGCAACGATGTTTCCATCCACATAAGCTATTCCATAGGCTGCAAGGGCATCCGTCCAGCGCGAGAGCAATTCTGCAAGGCTCAGTCCCAGAAACCGAGATCCCAGACTCGGATCTCCGCCACCTACAATGATTACATTTCCAATAAGCGTATCGTTCCTTACTTTTCCATCTACCGCCAGGATAGTTTGAAACTTAAAATCGCTGCCCAGCGAAGCCACCGCAGCACTAGTGGTAAACAGTTTCCATACCGAAGCTGGACACAAGAGCTGATTCGCTCCCGACTCATCTAAGACTTCTCCAGTCACTAAATCCACTACCGAAATGGAGATGGACGCTCCCTGGAGTTCTGCATCATTCACCAATCCTTCTGCCGGGCCTTGTGCTAATGCGGCCAGTAAAGAAGTGAAATGAGCATGAATGCAAAGACTTTTAAGGATAACCTCATGGAAAAGCTCTTTCTTATTTAATGCAAAGAATAGACTTTTGGTATACATTCGCCTAAAACAATTGGAGTTTGTGCGGAATAGTTGGCATATGGACTAAGGATTCATCGTCTCGCGACGGTTCCATCAACGAAATGGTAAACTCCATACTACACCGTGGGCCCGACCATCACAGCACGGCATCGAAAGGAAGGATTTCACTGGGGCATACGCGACTTTCGATAATAGATACGAGTGCGAGTTCGAACCAACCGATGGAAGATGAGACGGGTAATTACCTCATCACTTTCAACGGTGAAATCTACAACTTCAAAGAACTTCGAAACGACCTGGAGAAAACTCACGGTGTTCTTTTCAGGACTACAGGTGATACGGAAGTATTACTCAAAGGGCTGATCGCCGAGGGAGTTGACTTTTTGAGTAAGGTGAATGGCTTCTTCACCTTCGGGTTTTATGATCATCAAAAAGGTGAACTCTTGATGGCAAGAGATCGATTTGGAATAAAACCGATGTTTTACGCCGAAGAAGATGGAGCGTTTTTATTTGGAAGTTCGCTTGAATCGGTTTCCTCCCAATTGAAGTCTAAGACCCTGGACCAACACTCACTAGCCAAGTACATTCAGCACAGCTATGTACCAGCTCCGGCCACCATGCTCAAAGAAGTGCGAAAGCTCCTTCCCGGCCACTATGCGAATGTGAGTGAAAAAGGAGTTGAAGTCAAAAAATATTACCAGCTCCCTGGATTGGATAATACCAATTCAAATTCGCTGGAATCAACATTTGAAGAACTTCTTCGAAAATCCGTTCGTCGCCGTTTGGTTTCAGATGTTCCGGTTGGAACTTTCCTAAGCGGGGGATATGATTCTTCAGTGATTTCAATGCTCGCCCGAGATGAGCTACCGAATATTCCGGCCTTTTCAATTGGCTTTCCTCAGCACCCCTATTTTGACGAAAGCCAGAAAGCCGCGCGTATTGCAAAACACTTGGGCCTTGAACACCACATCATCCCAGTTGACTCAAAACTACTCGATGAAGCATTGCCAGAAGTTTTGGACGCCATTGATGAACCCTTCGCAGACTCATCTGCGGTTCTGGTTAACATTCTATCGAAGTATACACGCAAATCCGTTAAGGTAGCCCTAAGTGGTGATGGGGCCGACGAATTGATGGGGGGATACAATAAGCACAGGGCTCTATTGCAGTCCATTGATAATGGGTTTGTCAATCAAAGTTTGAGAGCTATCTCGCCTGTTTTGCAGTCTGTTCCAGAGTCGCGAAACAGCGCCATCCTCGACAAGCTTCGCAAAGTGAAGCGCTATAGCCATGGCTTGAAAATGGATTTTAGCGAACGTTATGAAGCCTGGGCGAGTTTCACTCCTAAAGAAACTGTTTCAGAATTACTCGTCGACTACCCAAGTACAAGTCCGATTAATTATGAACTAGACCAATCTAACTTCAATACCGTGCTCAAAGCTGACATGGATCTCGTATTGGCAAATGATATGCTCCCCAAAGTAGACTTGATGAGCATGTATCAGGGCCTGGAAGTTCGAGTTCCGTTCTTGGATCATGAGTTGGTTGAATTTTTGTTCAAACTTCCCGCATCGAAAAAGATGACCAAATCGGCTGGAAAGATTCTTCTTAAGCAAGCTTTTGAAAATCGTTTTCCTTCCGGATTTTTTGAAAGCAAGAAGCGAGGGTTTGAAGCACCTTTAACCCATTGGTTGAAGGGGCCACTTACAGAGCTACGCGAAAAATACTTGTCAAAAGATTTTATCCAGACTCAAGGTATTTTCAATTTTCACGTAGTCCAGAGCCTGGAGAAAAAAGCCGTTGGCCCTATACCTGGTGATGCTCCGCATACGCTCTGGGCCATCCTAGTCTTCCAGAATTGGTACGAGAAAAACTTCTCTTCTCTGCGAAAAGTGTAATTATTTTACCTTCGCCCTGATCTGTTTGAAACACTATGCCAAGGGTATTACGAATAATAAATCGATTTAATCTCGGGGGTCCCACTTACAATGCGGCCTATCTCACGAAGTACCTTCCAGATCGCTACGAGACTTTGCTCTTAGGAGGTATGAAGGATTCAACAGAAGACAGTTCTCAGTTTATTGTCGAAAACCTGGGAATAACGCCGAAAGTTTTACCCGAAATGAAACGCGCCATAAATCCATGGCAGGATTATAAAGCTTACAAAAGCGTTCAGCATGTAATCGAAGAATTTAAGCCGGACATTGTTCACACGCACGCATCAAAACCCGGAGCAATTGGTCGTTTTGCCGCGCACAAAATGAAGGTGCCGGTGATTATCCACACCTTCCACGGCCACGTTTTTCACTCGTACTTTGGGCCTGCTATGACAGGCTTCTACAAAGGCCTTGAGCGCAAACTCGCAAACATCAGTACCAAGATTATCGCCATCAGTGAGCGACAAAAAGAAGAGCTTTCAGGCGTCCACGGCATCTGTGAGCCCGACAAGATAGAAGTCGTGCCTTTGGGTTTTGATCTCCAAAGATTTCAGGACGACATCGAAGAAAAGCGGAAGGTATTTCGAGATGAATTCAGACTTGCTGATGATGATGTAGCTGTAGGGATTATCGGTCGTCTTGTGCCTATTAAGAATCATCGCTTGTTTTTGGAGTCAATCGCCTGGATCAAGGAGAAGTCTTCTAAAAGAGTCAAAGCCTTCATTGTAGGTGATGGTGAATCGAGACAAGAACTCGAAAACATATGTGTTGAGCTAAACTTATCTTTCAGCAATGACTCTGACGACATTGTGGATGTATACTTCACATCATGGGTAAAGAATGTCGATTTTGTAAATGCCGGAGTTGATATAGTCACGCTTACTTCACTAAACGAGGGAACTCCAGTAAGTTTAATAGAAGCTCAAGCTTCAAACCGCGCCATAGTCAGCACACGAGTTGGTGGAATTGAAAACGTCGTAATCCCCAATGAAACAGCCCTGCTTAGTGAGCCTGAAGATGTTGACGGGTTTAAGAACAACCTTCTCAAACTAGTTGAAGAAAAGGACATGAGAGATCGTTTTGGAGAAAAAGGCTGGACTTTCGTGAAAGACAAATTTCATTTCGAGAGACTTGTTAGCGATATAACAAACCTTTACGACCGCCTATTGGCATAATTTTAATACTTTCGACTACCGAAATAGAAGTTAAGAATACCGAATGAGGAATACCTTATTTTGGCTCGCTCTAGGACTCTTTCTGGGTAGCTGTACGATCAATAAAGATATCATGTTTAAAACTCCGACAGACTACGAGTATGCGGAGCTAAGCGACACGCTGGAAACAGAAGCCAAGATTACACCTAACAACTTACTGCAGCTCAACTTCTTTACTGGGAATGGCTATATGTTGATAGAGAACAATATAGGAACTGGTCAGCTCACTGGAACCAATAGAAGCAACAACATGAACCGGGGTGCAAATAATCAGATCACCTACCTGGTTGACAAGGATGGTACGGTAAAGCTCCCCGTTCTCGGAAGGATAAAAATAGCCGGATACAGTATCAGAGACGCAGAGTACATGCTCGAAGACCTATACTCTCAATACTACAATGAGCCCTTTGTTCAGCTCGAAGTAAGCAATAACCGAGTAATTGTTTCACCTGGATCAGGTGGTGAAGCCAGAGTCATCACTCTGGTGAATGCCAATACGACACTTCTCGAGGCACTTGCCCTGGCTGGAGGTATCGCTGATCGCGGAATTGCGAGTAAAATCAAGCTCATCAGGTACAATAAAGAAACCAACCAAAGAGATGTCTATCTGATAGATCTATCAACAATCGAAGGCCTAGAAGAAGCCGACATGGTCGTTCAGCCCAACGACATTATTTACGTTGAGCCTTTGCCACTTCTTGCTAGCGAAATTGTAAGGGAAATTGCCCCAATTATTACTCTGATCACAACAGCAGCCCTTTTAATTGCACTTATTCAAAACTAAGAGCGGATGTACAACGAGGATATATCCAATCTAAATAGCAATTTTGAGAGTTATCGGGAGCGTTTAACAAACTTCAGCAATGAGTTTGAGCTCGGGCTTTTTCTTCACATTCTGCGGAAGAACATCTACCTGATAATCCTCATGGTGGTTATCGCCTTGACAGGTGCCTACATCTACTTGAGATATTCTGCCCCAGTATACCAAGCGAAGACCATCATTCAGTTGAGCAGCAGTGACAATGCGAAGCAAGTGCTCAATGTGAATCAGTTGCACGAAGACAATTCGCTTCTTGCTGAGATTGAGCTAATGAAATCGAAGCTCTTGATGACACGAGTTGTCAAGAAGCTACCTCTAGACATCACCTACTATGAGAAGGGTGAAGTCTTGATCGATCAACGCTACCCAGCCAGTTCTTTTGTCGTTGAGATGTCACAAATCTCTGACTCCACGATCATGGATTCTCCGATCTATGTGCGGTTTGAGCCAAACAATACCTACCATCTCGAGTATCGAGGGCAGAAGCTTGGTCAAACGGAGAAAATCGGTCGAACTGTTACGAATCGCTATTTCACCTACAAGCTTCTGGTTATAGATGCCAACCACTTTAATAGGGTTGAAAATGAAGAGATCGAATTTTTCTTCAAGTTAAACCGACCGGGAACGCTGGCCAGCAAGTACATCCGACAAATGGGCGTTAAAATCCTTAACAATACGGCTCAAACTATTGAGATCAGCATGAAGGATAACAACCCGGGGATTGCGCGCGATTTTGTGAAAGCGCATTCTGTGGAGTATATCAAGTTCGATCTGGAAAACAGAGAACAAAGTGCCACCAGTATCCTTCGATTTATCGATAGCCAGCTCGATACGGTGTACAGAAATTTGCGGGACTCTGAGCTTCAGCTAAACAATTACAAGAAGGAAAACAAAATTTCGAACCTCGATAACTTGTCATCTCTTTTCTTCGAGTACTTCCGACAATACGAAGATGAGATTGTTCAAGTTGAACTTGAAGAGAGTATGCTTGAGCAAATGCTCGAAGCGATTGACAATGCTGATGATGATTTGGATGTCTACAACATGATCCCGCTCCTGATGGGAACGAAATACGAGAACTCCATTGCGACGATGCTCGATAAGTTAAGAGATCTACTCGTTCAAAGAGAAGACATACAGTTTGACCTGAAAGAATCTAGTACGCGTATCCAGGCACTTGACTACAGTATTGAAATACAAACAAATCTGATCATCGAGTCGGTGAGATCGGCTCTCGACAAACTCGATACGCGGAAGAAATTCTTGGAAGAAAAAATTGCTGAGTATGAAAACAGCTTTGGAGAGCTTCCGCAGAAAGAGTTGGAATTTGCCCGCTTGAAGCGCCTGTTTGACATCAACGAAAAATACTACACCCTCCTACTCGAAAAAAAGACGCAATATCGAATTTCGCAGGCGGGATACGTGCCGGAGAATCGAATACTCGAGCAAGCGATCAGCTCAAACCAGCCCATTTCACCCAAGAAAAATCTCATCACAACAGGAGCTATTCTGGCTGGGGTGTTGATCAGTTTACTTATCATTTTGGTGAAGTACTTGTTGCACTCAAATATCACCTCGCTAAGTGAAATTACGAAGCTATCCAATGCGTCGATCTCAATACTTGGAATGATTCCGAAGTACAAGAAGGATATACCCACTTCGCAGCTGCTTATCGACAAGAGTCCAAAGTCGATGATTTCTGAAGCATTTAGAAGCTTGAGAACGAATCTGCAATTCATGGGGCACGCTACAAAGGGAGATGCGAAGGTGGTGGCAATTACTTCGACAACATCTGGTGAGGGAAAAACCTTTGTTACGATCAACCTGGCTGGTATTATTTCATATTCCGGTCAAAAGGTTATCGTAATTGACCTCGATATGCGGAAGCCTAAAATCCACATTGGATTTGATGTTGACAATGTGAAGGGAATGAGTACGGTTTTGATCGGTAAATCAAATCTCGAGGATTGTATCCAGCACAGTAACGTCGACAATCTGGATTTTATCACAGCTGGACCGATACCACCAAACCCTGCGGAATTGATTATCAGTAAGCGGATGCAAGATGTGCTTGTGGAGCTGAAGGAAAAATACGACGTAATCATCATTGACAACCCACCAGTGGGGCTCGTTACAGATGGTATCCAAATGATCAAACAAGCCGATCACCCGATATTTATTTTCAGAGCCGACTTCTCGAAGAAGCAATATGTGCAAATGGTCGATCGACTGATCAATGAAAACGACTTACACAAGCTATCCGTTGTACTGAACTGCGTAGATGTGGATCGGAACAAATACGGATATAGCTATGGATACGGATATGGCTACGGCTATGGTTATGGATATGGCTATGGTTACGGCTACTACGACGATAACAAAAAGGACTCAAATGAATCCTGGTTAAGTCGGATATTTAAGAGTTAATGACAATAGAGAGATTTGAAATTGAAGATTTACTGCTGATTAAACCGGCAGTATTTGAAGACGACAGAGGTTATTTTTTTGAAAGCTTCAATAGTGAGCGTTTCAAAAAAGCGACAGGCCTGGATCTAAATTTTGTTCAAGACAACGAGTCAAAATCGGACAAGAATGTACTTCGTGGTCTTCATTTTCAAATTCCACCTTATGAGCAGGGAAAGCTCGTCAGGGTGGTGAGTGGAGCGGTTTTGGATGTTGCCGTTGATCTGCGAAAAGACTCCCCTACATTCGGTCGGTATCAATCTGTGGTATTGTCGGCTGAAAATAAGCACCAGTTTTATGTACCTCCGGGATTCGCTCATGGGTTTGCTGTTCTGGAAGACAATACCATATTTTGCTATAAATGTACCGGGTATTACAACAAGGAAAGTGAAAGAGCTCTCAAGTGGAACGATCCAGATATTCAGATCGATTGGGGGATAAATGATCCTATTCTTTCTGAAAAGGATGAAAAATTCAGCTTATCTTGGGGTAACCTGACCTCCCCGTTCTAAACTATGATAGACCAAGTAAGCCTTGTAGTACTCTTTTTCTTCTTCTTTTTTGGGATGACCGCCTTCGCGCTGCTCATCAACAGCATTCTCCTTCGCTTTATCAAAACTCTGGGAACGAAAAATCAACCTGGAATGGTAGTGCGTTGGAGTTCAGAGACCAAACCAGCCATTGGCGGTTTGACTTTTTACATCATTTTTCTGATAAGCCTCTGTGTTTATTCTATCGTATTTGACCCTATTGAAGTATTCAAGAACACGGCCATCTTAGGGTTGTTGTGCGCCGCGACCCTTGGCTTTTTGATGGGATTAACCGATGATGCGTACAATACGAGGCCTTTGTTGAAACTTGGAGTTCAAGTACTCTGTGGATTGATTCTTGTCTTTTCGGGGACAACCATCGATGCATCTGGATCCATTCTCTTCAACCAGTTTTTAACAATTGCCTGGGTTGTTGGAATAATGAACTCGATCAACATGCTGGATAACATGGATGGTATTTCGACTTCCGTCTCAGCATTCGTTTTGGTTGCTGCCCTCCTTTATATGGGAGGCCATGGGAATTTCATGGATGTCGACTTTTTGCTCTTAACGGGAGTCTTATCTGCGCTAGTTGGGTTCTTGTTTTACAATTGGAACCCGAGCAGTATTTTCATGGGTGATACTGGGAGCCAATTTCTGGGAGTTATTCTCGGTTATGTAGGTATCAAATACTGTTGGAATGCCGAACCGCTTTCGCAAATCTCTTCGCCACTTCTGGGAATATCAACTCTTCTAATCATCTACCTTCTCCCTATTATCGATACCACCGTGGTAACGATAAACAGATTGCGTGTTGGCCAGTCGCCTTTTGTTGGTGGACGTGATCACACCACCCACAACCTGTCTTACATTGGGCTCTCCGATAGGCAAGTTGCCATCGCATTTTGTGTCACGTCAGGGCTATCGGTCCTTTTTTACAGCGTGATAATTTTCTATTCAGAATCAAACAATTACTTCACTTTTGGGTTAACCGTTTCGTATTTTTTGGTCGTATTTTTGTTTCTATTCGGAGTAACTGAATACAATAAAAAACGTAGACCACAGGAAAGTCGTTCAAAACCAGAAATTGTGAATCAATAATATGAGATCAAAAAACTCCCCCGCTATAAAATTTGCCTTCGTCTCAGGCCTACTCGTGTTGGCAATTGGGTTCGGATGGGTTCTCGGAACTTCATTCAAATCTGATGAGCAAGGAGCCGATCTCTCTTATCAACGATATTTCAACGAAAACTATCGCATATTCTCGCTGAATACGCCTACTCAAATGACATTTGGAGAAGAGCGCGTTCCCCTAGAAATTCTCGATGTGAGAGAAAAGCTCGATCGCGAACTGTTGGTGAACACATATTGGCAGTCACAAACGCTGCTTTTTCATAAGCGTGCGAACCGCTGGTTTCCGGAGATCGAAAAGATCTTAAAAGAAGAAGGAGTTCCTGAGGACTTTAAATACCTCGCCGTCATTGAAAGCGGTCTCACCAATGTGGTTTCACCCGCTGGAGCGACAGGCTTTTGGCAGATTATGAAGCGTACAGGTCGAGATTACGACCTGGAAATCAACAACGAAGTAGATGAAAGGTACCACGTCGAAAAATCGACTCGAGCGGCTTGCACCTACCTCAAAGAAGCTTATGAAAAATTTGGTTCATGGACCATGGCAGCGGCATCATACAATATGGGTATGAACGGCCTGAACAGACAAACAGATCGCCAGCAGGTATACAATTATTACGATCTTTTGCTCAATGAAGAAACAGGTCGATACCTATATAGAATCCTAGCAGTCAAAGAAATTCTAAACAAACCAGCTCAATACGGTTTCCACTTTCGCCCACAGGATTTATATCCGCCATATGAAACTAAAGTGATCACCTTAGATGAATCAGTTGACAATTTTGCTGAGTTCGCATTAGACGAAGGAGTGAATTACAAGATTTTGAAAACCCTGAATCCGTGGTTGCGCGATTCGTTCTTGACTAATTCGAGAGGGAAGGAATATGAAATCAAATTGCCTATGGACGAAGGTTCTGGGCTGGTTCCTTACGAGCTCTATGCGCCGGCAGATTCAACCGCACCCGATTCAATCAAGTAATAGAACAATCCATTGGAGGTAGAAGGGAAAGAAGAGATTGAAGTATATGGTGCACGGGTTCACAACCTAAAAAATATTGATGTTCGCATCCCGCGAAACAAGCTCGTTGTAATAACGGGTCTGAGTGGTAGCGGAAAGTCATCCTTAGCCTTTGACACCATCTATGCTGAAGGACAAAGAAGGTATATGGAAACCTTCTCTGCTTACGCCCGACAGTTTATGGGCGATATGGAAAGGCCAGATGTCGACAAGATTACGGGGCTGAGTCCAGTAATAAGCATCGAGCAAAAAACCATCAGCAAAAGCCCTCGGTCAACGGTTGGAACAATTACAGAGATTTACGATTTCCTGCGGTTGCTGTTTGCCCGTATTGGTGATGCCTACTCTTATGAAACGGGAGAGCGCATGGTTCAATACAGCGAAGATCAAATTATCGACTTGATTCTTGAAAAATACACCGACAAACGTATTTCAATACTCGCACCGCTAGTCAAAGGAAGGAAGGGACATTACCGGGAGCTTTTCGAACAAATAGCCAAGCAAGGTTTTGTAAGAGTAAGAGTTGATGGGAGCATTCGGGAGATCGTTCCCGACATGAAAGTCGATCGATATAAAATCCACGACATCGAGGTAGTTGTTGATCGGGTTGTGGCGCGTGCAGGTGATATAGATCGGCTGAGGCAAAGCATCGGACAGGCTCTTGATATGGGAAATGGAACTCTGCTGATTCAAGACTTCGAAACCGAAGAAGCGACTCATTTTAGTAAAAACCTGATGTGCCCAACTACGGGTATTTCTTACCCAGAGCCAGAACCAAATCTTTTCTCTTTCAACTCGCCCTATGGAGTTTGCAAACGCTGTAATGGAATCGGTAAGGTCAGCGAGGTAGAGCTCGATAAACTCATCCCAGACCCCAAGAAGAGCATCAGAAAAGGTGGAATCACACCACTGGGATCTTACAAAAACAACTGGATATTCAATCAGGTGGAAGCCCTTTTAGAAAAGTATGGGCATACACTGAACACGCCCATTCGTGAGATTGATGATGACCTTCTCAACAAGCTCATGACAGGCACCGATGAAACGCTCAAGATTAGTGGTCAGAGTGGAGTAAATCAGTATAGCGTACAGTTTGAAGGGATCGTAAATTTCATAAAACGTCAGGCCACTGAAAATGCATCAAAACCTATTCAGCGGTGGGCCCAAAGCTTTATGAGCGAAGTGGCTTGTCCTGTTTGCGAAGGAACGAGGCTGAGAAAAGAAGCTCTCTACTTCAAAGTACTCGACTTAAATATTGCCCAGTCAGCTCACCTTGGCATCGATGATTTCGACAATTGGGTAGATGGAATTAATGACAAGCTCCCAAAGCGAAAACAAGTCATAGCTAAAGATATCTTGAAGGAAATTAAGAGTCGGTCCGGGTTTCTCAGAGACGTTGGATTAGACTACCTCGCCTTAGATCGAAGTGCTAAAACACTTTCTGGTGGAGAAGCACAGCGAATTAGGCTAGCGACTCAAATTGGAAGCAAACTGGTCGGAGTGCTCTACATACTTGATGAGCCAAGCATTGGGCTTCACCAACGAGACAACGACAGGCTTATTGAATCGCTCAAACAATTGCGCGATGTAGGTAATTCTGTCATCGTGGTAGAACACGACAAAGACATGATCCTGGCTGCCGATGAAGTTTTAGACATAGGTCCCGGAGCGGGTGCTCACGGTGGAGAGTTGGTGAGTCAGGGAATTGGGTCGAAATTAGACTCAAAAAACTCGATTACTGCCAAATACATTTCGGGAGAGTATCGAATAGAAGTGCCCGAGACGCGTAGAAAAGGTACAGGAGATAAACTCACGATTACAGGTGCTTCTGGAAATAACTTGAAAAATATAAAAGTCGACTTTCCCCTCGGGAAATTCATTTGTGTTTACCGGTGTATCGGGAAGTGGAAAATCAACATTGATAAATCAGACGCTCTATCCAATCCTGAACAACCATGTGTACAAAGGAGTGGCTCAACCCCTAGCTTTCAAAAAAGCGACTGGCTTGGAGCACATCGACAAAGTCATTGAAATTGATCAATCGCCAATTGGGCGAACGCCGAGGAGCAATCCAGCAACCTATACAGGGGTTTTTACAGATATTCGAAATCTCTTTGCGCAATTACCCGAAGCAAAGATAAGAGGGTACAAAGCGGGTCGATTTTCGTTCAATACGGCTGGTGGGCGCTGCGAAACCTGCAAAGGTGCTGGCTTAAGGACGATTGAAATGAATTTTTTACCCGATGTCTACGTGGCCTGTGAAACTTGTCAGGGTAAGCGCTATAACCGAGAAACTTTAGAAGTGCGCTACCGCGGAAATTCTGTGAGCGATGTTTTGGATATGACGATTGAACGCGCTTGTTCATTTTTCTCAGAGCACCCTAAAATCAAACAAAAGCTCCAAACGCTCAATGATGTTGGTCTGGGATACCTTACCCTTGGACAGCAGTCCACTACCCTTTCGGGAGGTGAAGCTCAACGCATAAAGCTATCAGCTGAACTCTCGAAGAAAGGAACGGGAAGCACCTTCTACATTCTAGATGAGCCAACAACAGGGCTTCACTTTGAAGATATTAAACACCTAATTGAAGTACTAAATAGACTGGTCGATAACGGCAATACGGTCTTGGTCGTTGAACATAATTTGGATGTTATAAAAGTTGCTGATCACATCATTGATATCGGACCAGAAGGGGGCCAGGGCGGTGGTAATATTGTAGCTAAAGGAACACCTGAGCAAGTTGCCAAAAAAGGTGTGGGGTACACGGCCAAATACATTAAAGAACAATTGAAATGAGCGATAATGAGAAAAGAATAAAGCACGCTTTTGAAGAGAAAACGTGGAATGAAATTAAGACGAATGATAGTTGGGCCATTTTCAAGATCATGTCTGAGTTCGTTGAAGGTTTTGAAAAGCTGTCGCGCATCCCTCCTTGTGTAAGCATATTCGGATCTGCCCGCTTCAAGCCCGACCACCCCGCGTACATCGCTGCAGAAAATATAGCTTTTGAGCTAAGTCAGAAAGGGTATGGTGTAATAACCGGAGGTGGACCTGGTATCATGGAAGCTGGAAATAAGGGTGCGCACCGTGGCGGAGGTGTGAGCGTTGGGCTGAACATTGAGCTTCCATTCGAG
>CBDDKU010000021.1:0-74526 GCA_965230375.1 Cryomorpha sp. | reverse complement strand
CGATCGAGATGAGTATATCAACGAAGAGTCTATTAACAAGATCAAGGCTCACATCAATGCACTAGACATTGCTCCAAATTGGATCAAGTATTGCGGTGGGCACAATATCCGAAACACGAATTCAATAAAGTTTCAAAATCTTTATAACTGTTTTTCAACACCTTACACTCATTCCTTCAAATTTTAAACTAAATTCTTAGTTTATAAACTAAATTTTTAGTTATATTTGGAGTATGAAAGAATTAACTAAGGCTGAAGAGCAAGTTATGCAGATACTCTGGGAGAAGAAAAACTGCTTTGTGAAGGAAATCATAGCAGAGCTCCCGGAACCCAAACCGGCTTACAATACTATATCAACGATCGTACGCATCCTTCAATCAAAAGGTTTTGTCGATCACGAGTCATTTGGAAAAAGCCACAGATACTTTCCAATCGTCGGTAAAGACGACTACCGAAAGTTTAGCATGAACAATATGATGCAAGGCTACTTCAGCGGTTCGGCATCGAAGTTGATGTCTTTCTTTCTCAAGGAAAAAGACCTCAATACAACCGACCTCGACGATCTATTGAAAATAATCGAAGACGCTAAAAAAGATCAAAAATGAATTCGTTTCTCATATATGCTTTAGAAGTAAATATATCGCTTCTCCTTTTTGCGGTGATCTACTTTCTTTTCTTCAGAAATGAAAGATATCACAACCTAAATAGAACTGTGATCTTGGGAATGATAGCTGCATCATTTGTCCTACCCTTTCTCGATTTCACAAGATCAGATGTGCCTTTGCACGTTGTAGAATTGGAGACATTGGTAATTACCGCTAAGCAAGAAACGCTCGCTGCGCCAGTCGGTTGGAACATCCCTTCTGCCCTATCTCTGGTCTATCTGCTGGGTTGCACCATTGCTTTGATCCTTCTGGTGAAACAGTTTGCCACGCTCCGCAAGCTTTTCAGATCAGGACAAAAAACCATCAAAGACGGAGTGGCTTTCATTCTTCAAAATGAGCTTAAATCACCTTCCAGTTTTTTCAAATCCATATTCTGGAATGAAGATGTGAAAAACCATGACGAGCAGTGGATTATCGATCATGAATTGGTACACATCCGCGAAAATCATAGCCTCGACATCGTAGTGTTGAGAGTGGCCCAGGTGATATGCTGGTTTAATCCGGCCATCTATTTCATGAGCGCAGCCATTGAAGCTACCCACGAATTTAGAGCAGACGAAGTGGTTGCAAATAAATACAACGACAGAACTCGATATAGCAAAGTATTGTTGAGTCAGGCACTCGGAGTCGACACGAGTGTTTTGGTTCATCAATTTTCAAAACCAAATCTTTTAAAACGAAGAATCATGATGTTGAACAAACAACAAAAAAACAAGAAGTCCATCTTGAAGTATGGACTGCTAATCCCAGCTTTGGGTCTTGCAATGGCATTCAATGCCTGTAGCAAAGAAGATCAGCTGGAAATAATCAAGTCGATACAGAGCCAGCAGCGACATCTGTTGACAACACCGTTTACGACAAAGTAGATCAAATGCCAGAATATCCAGGTGGACAAGCAGAAATGATTCAGTTTTTAGGCAATAGTATCAAGTATCCTGAAAACTGTAAGGAAGATGGTATAGAAGGCACCGTGTACCTTTCTTTCGTGATCGATACAGACGGGATGGTAACCGATGTAAAAGCGATGAAAAGCCCAGACCCGCGACTTTCAGCTGCGGCCATGGAAGTAGTAGGTAAAATGCCTGAATGGAAACCTGGGGTGCACGAAGGCAAAACAGTGAAAGTAAAAATGGTACTTCCTGTGAAATACACTTTTGATGAGAACGAGACTTCGGGTGAAAAGTCTTAACTGATATCGCTAAGCATTAAACAGTAAAGCCACCTCGAATTCGAGGTGGCTTTATTTTTCTGCATTAACAAGCCCCATTTTCTCCAAGAGAAAACTCGCATTCATATGCTCACAAACTCCATTTTCTATGGTATACGGAAAATCGAGTTCATCATTGACGATGTACACTTCGAACTTCCTGTTATGAATGTTGTCAAAACGATCAGCCATTTCACAAAGTGATAGATCGTGTGTTGCGATAAGCCCCGTGGAATCAAACTTGCTTAAGTGTTCAATAAATTTCCAGGATCCTTCTGCCTTATCCTTTGAGTTAGTTCCCTTCAATATTTCATCCAAAATGACGAACTGGGGTTCACCAGCTTCCAACTTGTCCATCAAAAAGCGTAGCCGCTTCAGCTCGTTAAAAAAGTAGGACTCATTGTCTCCAAGAGAGTCAGAAGCCAGCATAGAAGTAAACACTTCTCTAGGTTTAAACTCCATTCTACTCACAGAAACGGGCAATCCTTTCATGGCTAAAACCAGCGATGTTCCGACCATGCGCAAATATGTACTCTTCCCCGCCATGTTTGCGCCAGTAATGATGTGAAGGTCATTCTCATCTAATCTCATGTCATTCGAAACTGCATCTCCTTCCATCAAAATGTGCTTTCCATCTTGAATTTGGACACCATCGGTTGATTTGAAACTCGGAAACACAAAGTCGGGATTGTCGAAAACATAGATTCCGTATGATGCGAGTACTTCAAACTCTAGACAGAGCTTCATCCATTGCATCAGTGCATGACCGTAAGATTTCTTCCATGCTTCTATTCTAAAAAAGCATTGGAAGTCATACATCAAAAAGACATTGAGCACAATGGCCACTATCATGTTGTTTCTGGAGTCGACGGCAGATGAAATTTTATCGAGATTCTTGAGCCCCTTGGCACTTTGCTCCAAGCTTGCATCGTGCAGCTTTGCTTTCAGATGCTCCGATTTAAACTCCTTCGACTGGATCTTGTTCAAAATATTTCTGAAACCACCCACTGTTCCAAAGAGATCAGAAAATTCATCGAATTTGCGTTGGTGAATCTTTAGGCGCCTTCCGACGAAAAAAGCGGGAATTCCAGCCGTAAGGATGAGCATACTGGCTGGAATCAGATCGAGAAGCCACAACAGTGCAACCCCGATCATCAAAACGGGTATTCCATAGCGGAGAATGAGTTCAAACTTTTGGGTACCATCATTCTCATCTTCCTTCAACCAGTTCTTCAGCTTGTCGAACAGGTCGTGATCTACTTTTAGCCTGGTAGAATCGGCAAGTAATCTGAACAAGAATTCAGGGTCTTGACTCAATTCTTTATGGGCATCCTGTTTTTGCAACAGCTCGTCTGGGTCAGTCGACAAGGAGCCTAAACGGTCCGCGAAATCACGACGACTATAATTAGTCTTGGTGCGATTCAGGAAACTATAAAGGCTCTTGGGACCGTATAAGTTGAGATCATTTGCAAACGGATGATCCGGGTTCTTATATTGACCACTATCATCAATTTTATTCCACGCACCACCTATCATTTTCTGCTCAGTAGAGACGAGATCAGTAAATGCCTTCTCATGATCGGATTGATTTCTGAGTGACTGATGGCGCTTAACAAGCCATAAGAACATGGCTATGGTCAGTAAGAAAATGAGAATAACTGGCCACGTTTTCCCCCAAACCATGTAGATTGCAAAGGCTCCCACCAGGAAAGTTACTAGTCTCAGCGAGCTGATAAAAATAATCTTTCTCTTCAGCTGACTTACCTTCTCCCGCCCTTTGTTTTCAAGGGATTTAAGTACTTCAAGTGGCTTCATCGGCCAAATGTAAACATTGCCATTCTATTGCTGCACAAACAAAATTTATATTTTTATGTTGCAATATTAAATGTACCTACATATATTTGCCCTGTGAAAATTGAAGAAGCCATACAAAGCACATTTCAAAGCGAAATACATAAAGTTGCTGTCAACTTGCTCTATACGAGCAGCTGGATGAACTATAAACACAATCACTTGTTTAAGAATCTGGACCTGACCATGCAGCAGTACAATGTATTGCGCATTTTGAAAGGACAGTACCCGAAAGCGGCGACTGTGAATTTGATCATTGAAAGAATGATAGATAAGAGTTCGAATGCATCTCGAATCGTGGAGAAACTGCGGACCAAAGGATGGGTTGAACGAACCACCTGCGAAAAGGATCGCCGTCGTGTTGATGTAAAAATTACAAAACAGGGGCTGGCCATTCTGGAAGAAATGGCACAAATAATGGATGAATACCCGATCGGAGAGGATGTCCTTTCCAATGAAGAACAACAAGAATTAAATCGACTATTAGATAAACTTAGAACCACTAAATTTTAAAAAATGAAAACAATTGTATTAAGCCTTGCCGCTCTCGCCTTGAGCATTTCTGTATCAGCAAATACCCCCCCGGCTGAAGCTGAGTCTTCTAAGAGCATGAAAGTTGACACCAAAGCCAGCACAGTTTACTGGACTGGAAAAAAAGTAACAGGTGAGCACACTGGTACCATCATGATCAAAGATGGTGTGGTAGTAGTAGAAGGAAACGAACCAAAGTCTGCCACAATCGTAATGGACATGAAAAGCATCGTGGTAACTGACTTGAAAGACCCAGACACAAACAAAAAACTTGTTGGACACTTGAAGTCAGAAGATTTCTTTGGAGTTGAAAAAAACCCAACAGGAAAATTTGTCGCTGAATCGATTACACCTATTTCTGGAGCAAAGGGTGATGAGCCAAACTACACGCTAAACGGAAAGTTGACGCTCAAAGGTCATACTCATGATTTATCATTTCCTGCTCACATCGAAGTGAAGAATGGAATGATCGAAGCCAGCGGAAACTTAACATTCGACCGATCGAAATACGATATCCGCTACGGATCTGATTCTTTCTTCGAAGGATTGGGAGATAAAGTGATCTACGATGATGTAGAATTGAGCTTTGAGTTGAAAGCAAGCAAGTAAGCAAGACTCACATAAAAATTAGGTAAGCCGATTCCGCACGGGGTCGGCTTACATGTTTTTCCAATCTGGCTTCACGTATCTCACCTTGTTTTTCTTCTCTGCCTTCTGCGGGAAAAAGTACCTGAAATCGACTGAGAAGTAAGCACCTTCGATAAAGCCATTCTGAAAATAAGCAGGTGGATCGGTATCGCGGTAGTAGTTTACCTGTGTGCTGTAGATATCTCCAAAAGCCTGATGAAAGGTTGCTCCCAGATAAAAATACCCATCCTTCTCCGTGCGATATTCGGCCCCGAGAGATCCTAAGACACCGAGTTGAATCCAATGTTGCTTAAATGCCCTTACCGAGTAATAAGGGTTCAGACTTTCAACATCGCTGGCATAGAAATCGGCAGAAACACCCAAGGCTACATTCATGAAAATCTTTTCGGCCATCTGAACATAGAAAAGTCCTTTAATAGGCAATTCATAGCCAACGGTTCGGAGCTCTGTTGAAGCATCAAAAGAAATGGATGGATCTACAATTCCCGGATCAATAATATCGTATTTGTAAACTCTCCGTGTGAAGTAAATACCCGTTTCGAGATTAATAAACTTATTAAAATTGATCCGAACCACTCCCCCGAAGCCCATTCCACCTTCGTATGAATAAGTCGAAGTAAAATTTAATGAATCTTCTACCAGCCTAACTGGATCCATAGTAAAGAAAGAGACGGGAACCAAAGCTCGAAACTCCACTCCCCCAACCAATTCTACTCCATTGTTTTTCTGACCATAGGTATACAGAGAAGATGCAAGGATGGTGAGTATGAGAAGGGTTCTTTTGGTCATTTAAGATCCGACTATTAGCTTTTGGCCTTTACGAAGGCTGGTGTTTTTTGAAATCTGATTCAATTTACACAATTCAGTTACCGAGACGCCAAACTTTTCTGCAATCTTATACAAGTAATCGCCGGTTTTCACCTCGTAAAATTTTTGACGTTCGTTGACTACAGCCAGAAAAGCACCAGATCTTCGCAGGGCTACTTCCGGCTCTTTCAGCACATGATTCTTGAAATCAATAAGCTGCGATGGCTTTATCGGAACCCCTTGAAAACGTACTTCAAAATGCAAGTGGCTACCCGTACTGTTTCCAGAAGAACCGCCGAGACCCACTACATCTCCAGCTTCAACAATATCACCGGCCTTCACCTTAAACCTGTGAAGGTGGGCATATGTTGTTTCCAAGCCGTTGTAGTGACGAACGACCACCACCCGACCAAAGCCTTTGTAGTAGCGCGCTACACGCACCACACCTGGAAAAGCTGAATGAACAGGATCCCACACTTCGAGATCAATATCGATTCCATTGTGATTCCTTCCGTATCTCCATCCAAAATGAGATGTGACAACACCCTGAAAAGGTGGGTAAAAACCGCAGTTCTGAGTGGTGTCAACCAAGAGAAGCTTTAGTGTAGAATCAAAGTCTGCCAAATTGTTTCGGCTTGGGTTTGGTACTTGAGTATTCCAATTCGTGTAGAAATCTCCTCCGGGCTTTTCACTACCCGCATTGGGCACAAAGGCATAAAACCCTGTAGGGGCCAACAAGGAATTCCCCATGGCATTCATGTAAATATTTACCGCATTAATGACCGGCATTGGCACATGGCGCGACTCAAAAATACTGTCTATAACTGCCTCTAACTCTTCCGGCTCTTTGTCGGCGAGCATTCGATAAATATTCAGTTGATTGACCAATGAAACGGGAACGGTGTCAAGCATAACCAGCGAATCGATCATCGCTGAATAATCGACTACATCGTAGTTTACATCGGGAATAAACTTAGCCGAAGCATCATAAACAACAACGGCGAGAGACGTGTCTCTTTTGGAATTTTTGGGATCTCCGTCCAGGGCGAAACTCGCCAAAGAAATCAAGGACAGTACGAAGAAGAGAGCTACTCTGATCATACATATAAGTTTAAAGGGTCTCGATTTCATACGGATAAAGGTCCAAAGAGTTACTCATGAACGCAAAAAATAGCCAACAAGTGCCATTCCAATAATTAAAGCGGTAAAAATAAGAACTCCATATTTTAATTTATCATCTCCCAAAAATGGCTTTCGAAAGAATTCATTTGTGTGATCGTTGATCTCAACCGCCTTCTCTTTGTGCTTGATATGAATTCCGAATAAGTGCTTCTTGATGAAGTCTCTACCCTCTCCTCTTTCGTAGGGTAAATCTTGCTCAATCAAGCAGCTTTCAAAATAATCTGCCACTTCTTTTGCATGAAAGTAAAACACGAGATAACTCCGCTGTCTCTCATGTGGTTCAAAATTACGGTATGTCACACCTGACTTAGCCATCAATCCACTCCGTTACGTACTCCAATGGTTTCCTGTGACTCTTTGGCCACTCTACTTCGGGGTATCCCAAATACATAAAACCCATCACCACATCCTCTGTGGCGTAGCCCATCATTTCTGCAAATCTCGGATCGTAAATGAACTTTGGTGACGACCAGAAACTACCCAATCCATATGCCGTGGCTGTGAGCATCATGTTTTGTGCGGCACACGAAACGGCTTCAATTTCTTCGATTTCTGGTATGGTCACTTTCTCCGAACGCTTCATCGTCATCATGATCACAACCGAGGTACGCTCAATGCGGCGATGAAGCTTCTCTAGCTTCACATCCTTGTATTGATCTGGAGGAGTTAATTGCTTGTAGGCTGAAGCGAGTAGAGCAGCTAACTTTTGCTTTCCTTCTCCCGAATACACCTTATAACGCCAAGGCTCAGTGCGCTTGTGCGTTGGTGCCCATATGGCATTATTCAAAATATTCGTCACCATATCTTTTTGAACCACCCGATCGGTATACTGCTCCGGATAGATGGTTCTGCGGTTTCGAATTATCTCTGTTACTTCACTAAGGTCGTACTTCATATTTATCCAGAAAGGGTGCAAAAATACGAAGTAAGGTGGAATTAGAAGTTACGGCTAATTTAGATCTGACTATCGAAATTCCATTTCTTAAGAAATTGCCATCTTGTGGCGCATTAAGATTTACCATGAATAGAATACTGCTCTGCCTATTAGTATCATTTTGCTATCTCCAACCTCTATTTTCTCAAAACGACCCGGATCAATTGCGATCCATCTATGATTATGCGCTGACCGAAGGAAAGGCATATGAAGATTTGAGATATCTCTGTAAGGAGATTGGTCCGCGAATGACGGGTTCAGCGAATGCGCAAAAAGCCGTTGAATGGTCCGTTGAAAAAATGAAAGGATACGGTTTTGACAGTGTTTGGACACAGCCCGTGGAAGTAAAGCGATGGATTCGTGGTGAAAAGGAGTTCTGCGCCACCACAAAAGGTGATACGCTCGATGTATTGGCTATTGGTTTTTCGAAGGGAACATCGGGAAGAATCTCTGCTGAAGTGGTTGAATTTTCGACTCTTGAGCAATTGAAGTCTGCCCCTGATGGTTCGCTTGATGGTAAGATTGCTTTTGTCAACCAACCTATGAACCCAAAGCTCATTGATACATTCGGGGCCTATGGTGGATGTGCTGGAGCGAGATCAATTGGCCCTTCCATTGCCTCTTCTAAAGGTGCCATTGCCTATGTAATGCGCTCTTTGGGTCTGAGAGCCGACGATTTTCCGCACACCGGCGTTATGGCGCACCCTGAAGGAATTGACAGCATCCCGTCTTTTGCGCTGAGCACAAACTCGGCTTATAAGCTATCTCAGATCCTCGAAAAAAATCCAAACACAGAGTTGGAGCTCGAATCATACTGTCACTTCTTACCTGATGTGACATCTTACAATGTGGTCGGTCAGATAACCGGAAGTGAATACCCCGACCAATATGTGCTAACAGGCGGGCACCTCGATAGCTGGGATGTTGGTGAAGGAGCGCACGACGACGGCACAGGTGTCATCCAGTCGATGGAAGCGTTGAGAATCTTAAAAGAACTTGACATACGGCCTAGGCATAGCTTGAGATGCGTCTTTTTTATGAATGAAGAGTGTGGAGCGCGAGGGGCCAAAGTGTATGCTGAAGAAGCCAAAGCCAATGGTGAAAGTCATGTTGCCGCCATGGAGAGCGATCGAGGCGGGTTTGCCCCACGCGGATTCTCTGTGGATGCACCTGAAGACCAAATTGCCTATTTGGCTGAATGGGAATCGCTGTTCGAGCCGTTTAACATCCATTTCATTCGAAAGGGCTATGGCGGAGTTGATATCAATCCGCTCAAACCCCAAGGAACACCGTTGATTGGCTTCGTACCGGACCCACAGCGGTACTTTGATGTGCATCACACATCAAACGATGTTTTTGAAAACGTAAATCAGCGTGAATTGGAACTGGGGGCAGCTTCAATGGCTTCACTCCTGTATCTTATCGACAAGCATGGAGTTCCTTCAGCTATCAAAGACTAAAAGTGATTGTCGCCGTCGAGCAAGTCACCTAGCCCACCCAAGATGCTTCCTTCACCTTTGCGCTTTCCACCCATTTTAGGTGCTGAAGCAATAATGCGGTCCGCCAATCGGCTGAAAGGCAAACTTTGAATCCACACTTTTCCCGGACCTGAAAGCGTAGCGAGAAAGAGACCTTCGCCACCGAAGAATGCGTTCTTAATTCCCTTCACCATTTCGATGTTGTAATCGATTCCCGAGCTAAAGGCTACGAGACATCCGGTATCTACACGCAGCGTTTCACCCGGGTTCAGACTGCGCTCGATGATAGTTCCACCTGCATGAACGAAGGCAAGTCCATCACCTTCTAGCTTTTGCATGATAAATCCTTCTCCACCGAAGAGCCCAACGCCAATGCGCTTTTGAAATTCAATACCCACAGCAACTCCTTTTGCTGCACAGAGAAAGGCATCTTTCTGGCAAATCACTTTTCCATCGAGTCTGGAAAGATCAAAGGGAAGAACTTTACCTGGGTAAGGCGCAGCGAATGTTGCCTTTCGCTTTCCGTAGCCCATGTTGGTGTATGACGTCAAAAACAGACTTTCTCCCGTTAAGACGCGCTTTCCTGCAGAGAAAACTTTTCCCAAAAGGCTACTTGATTGATCTGATCCATCTCCAAAAATGGTTTTCATTTCAATGGCATCATCCATCAGCATTAAGGAGCCTGCTTCAGCGATAACTGTTTCTTGTGGATCCAGTTCAATCTCCACACATTGCATTTCTTCGCCGATGATGTGGAAGTCTATTTCGTGGTTTCTCATGAGGTTAGCCATTTGCAAGTTTTTTAAAGTCACTTCCTGTGGGGCTCTCAAATACCTCCAGATCGAAGTATTTGACTGCGGCATAGACATGGTCGAAAATATCTCCTTGAATACTCTCATAGGCCACCCATGCCTTCACACGAGAGAAGCAATATATTTCGATGGGAACACCATTTGGAGTGGGATCTAATTGTCTGACCATGCAGGTCATGTCTTGGTTTATATGTTCGTTTTGTTTGATGTAGTTCAATAAGTAAGCTCGAAAGATTCCCAAGTTGGTTTGCTTTCTACCATTTACATCTAGAGATGTATCTATGGCTCGGGCCGTATTATCGGCTTGGATTTCCATCTCTTTATTTGAGATATGAGCTGTAGCCAATGAAATGGCGCTCATCTTTTCGAGCATTTCAGGCGTGCAAAACTTGATGGATGAGACTTTGATATAGAAAGCTCGTTTGATACGCCTTCCTTCCCCTTCTTCCATTCCCCGCCAGTTCTTGAAACTATCAGTAACGAATGAATACGTTGGAACAGTAGAAATGGTATAGTCCCAATTTCGCACCTTGACTGTCGTCAAATTGATTTCAATCACATTTCCATCCGCACCATACTTGGTAACAGAAACCCAGTCACCAAGTCGGATCATATCGTTGACAGCCAGCTGGGCACTTGCAATAAACCCGAGAATAGTATCCTTGAAAATTAAAAGAAGTACAGCTGATACAGCTCCTAGTGCGCTAAAAAGAAAAATGGGGTTTCGACCTAAAACGATAGAAATCATAATGATTCCCCCTATAAACCATACGAGGAGTTTGGCGAGCTGTGTAAAGCTAGCTACAGGCTTGTCCTTGTACTTATCCGAAACGGAAAGAATGGTGTTGGCTGCAGAAATAACTGCTACAATCAAGCGTATGATCACTAAGGCTACGAGCGCATCGAGCACCTTCCGCATTACTGGAATCCAATCGGGATAATCGGAAAAGGCTACCGGCAACACAGACGAAATGACAATAACTGGAATGATATGGCCGAGCTTTCTGAAGGCGCCTTTTTCATGCAGAACATCATCCCAATCGGTTGAAGTACGCTTGACCATTCTATCGATCACGCGATTGATAAAGAACTGACCTATCCACCAGAAAATCACTGCGACAATAAGCGTTAGACCAACGAGAATGATCATTTTGAAAAATTGCGTCATTTCATGATCAACTCCCATGCTGTTGTGGAGCCATTCTTCGATAAAATGGGCAAAATTTGATTCAGCTTCTTCCATACGGCAAATGTATAAAAAGGGTATCTTTAGCAGAAGACCACTCATCACATTCTAAGATCCGGGCCGTCTACCACCAGCCCTTTGTTCATAAGCCTTTCAGGGCCTATTTTGACTCGGTACTAATTTTGCGTATAATAAGTTCACACTTTAAAGTGATAAATTATGTCTAAACTATCCTATATCGAAACATCGCGTCCAAAGGATTGGGCTATGCCTATTTTGTTAGGAACTCTCAGTTGCTATCTGGCATATCTCATCACTTATGAACTCTTTATTAGCGAAGGATATGCCGTATCATCTCTGGTAATCATATCACTTGGGATACTGATCTGTTTGGGTACTCTTTGGTACCTAACACACACTCGTATTCTGATCAAAAGTTCGAAAAAAGGGCTTAAGGTCAAAAAACTTCCATTTGGAAGCTCTGATAAAATAGAATGGGATACGATTGCTAAATGTGAGTCAAGCAGCCCAGAATTGACAATTGAACAGCCCAATCGATACCTTCCATTCTGGCTCGAGAAGAAGTACACCCTGACAGGGAGAAGTGGAATTCACATTCTCACCAAAAATGGCCGTAGACTCTTTATCGGTACTAAAAAACCTAAAAAACTGAAACGCATCGTTCACAAAGGAATGGAACGAGCAAAATAAAAGCTAAGCATAAAAGAACCCTGATCGATGATCAGGGTTTTTTAATATCTCGAATTGGGGTTGATTAACCACCAAAGTCATCAAATGAAACGTTCTCTTCTGGAACACCCCAGTCATCGCACATCTTCAATACAGCGGCGTTCATCAATGGTGGTCCACAGAAGTAAAACTCAATATCTTCTGGCGCATCGTGCTTTGACAGATACTGATCGATAACGGCCTGGTGAACAAAACCAGTAAATCCATCACCTTCTTTATCATCCACGCTTTTCTTCTCTACCCAGTTGTCTTCTGGTAGTGGCTCTGAGAGTACTACGTGAAACTGGAAATTAGGGAATTGCTTTTCGATTTCACGGAAGTGTTCCAAGTAGAACAACTCTCTCTTAGATCGTCCACCGTACCAGTAAGTAACCTTACGGTTTGTCTTCAACGTGTGGAATAAGTGAAACAGGTGGGAACGCATAGGTGCCATTCCTGCCCCACCACCGATATAAAGCATCTCGGCATCAGTCTCTTTGATGAAGAATTCACCGTAAGGTCCTGAAATAGTTACTTTATCACCTGGCTTTCTTGAGAAAACGTAAGAAGAACAAATACCCGGGTTTACGTCCATCCATTGGTTTTTCTGACGATCCCATGGTGGAGTAGCAATACGGATGTTTAGCATCACAATGTTTCCTTCTGCAGGGTGGTTGGCCATTGAGTATGCACGGAAAATCAACTCAGGGTTCTTCATTTTCAAATCCCAGAGTCCAAATTTATCCCACTCTCCTTTGAAGTCCATCGGATCGCGTTGCAATTCTGGGTGTGAAGTGATATCAATATCCTTGAAATCTACAGTGATTGGGGGCACATCAATCTGGATGTATCCACCAGCTTCAAAGTCAAGATTTTCCCCTTCAGGAAGCTTTACTACGAACTCTTTGATAAAAGAAGCGACGTTGTAGTTACTCACTACTTCACATTCCCATTTCTTAATTCCAAAAATCTCTTCTGGAATCTGAATCTTCATGTCTTGCTTCACCTTTACTTGACATCCAAGTCTCCAGTTATTGGCAATTTCCTTTCTTGAAAAGTATGGAGCTTCAGTTGGTAGAATTTCTCCACCACCTTCTAGCACCTGGCACTTACACATAGCGCAAGTACCCCCACCACCACATGCAGATGGCAAGAAGATTTTCTCATCACCAAGGGTTGAAAGGATTGTGTTTCCGGCTTCAACTTCAACTGTCTTTTCACCATTGATTTCCAACTTGATCAATCCAGATGGAGAAAGCTTTGATTTTGCGAAAAGCAAAAGGCTTACAAGAAGTAGAACAACGACTAAAAAAACGGCGATTGTAGATAATATCGTAACGCTCATAATTTCTCTTTCTTTTTACAGTCTTTGGTTAAAGCTCAATTCCCATAAAGGCCATGAAACCGATTCCCATGAGACCTGTAATGATGAATGTGATACCCAATCCGCGCAATGGAGCCGGAACATTTGAGTAGCGAATTTTCTCTCTAATAGCTGCAATGGCAACAATTGCCAAGAACCAACCTACTCCACTTCCCAATCCGAACACAGTAGCATCACCAATGCTGGTATACTGACGCTCTTGCATAAATAGGGCACCACCCAAAATAGAGCAGTTTACCGCTATAAGTGGAAGGAAGATTCCCAATGCTCCGTAAAGCGCTGGAGCAAACTTCTCAACGATCATTTCTACAAGCTGCACCATAGATGCGATAACTGCGATAAACATGATAAAGCTCAAGAAGCTCAAATCGATTGAAGCCAAACTAGGATCTACCCATTGCAGTGCTCCTTCTTTCAAAACATAGTTTTCGAGCAAATAGTTTATCGGAACAGTAATTCCAAGTACGAAGATTACCGCTGCACCAAGACCTACTGCAGTCTTCACCGTTTTAGAAACGGCAAGGTAAGAACACATACCCAAGAAGTATGCGAAAATCATGTTGTCGATAAAGATCGACTTGACGAATATGTTTAATGATTCCATAATTCTCTAAATCTTAGGTTTAGTTCTCTTCAATTAGTTTTTTGTTCTTCGAACGCTGTATCCAGATAATCACTCCTACCGTTATCAAAGCCATCGGAGGAAGAATCATGAGGTTATTATTCATGTATCCCGCTTCGAAAAAGCTCTGCGGGATGAACTTTACTTGACCAAGACCTGGGAAGCTAATCGCTCCAGAACCAAAGATCTCACGAACTACAGCTACAGCTACAAGTATCCAGGCGTAACCAATCGCGTTACCAATTCCATCAAGTGCCGAAGGGAAAACCTTGTTACCCATGGCGTAGGCTTCAAAACGCCCCATGATGATACAGTTGGTAATGATTAGACCTACGAATACCGAAAGCTTCTCAGAAATGTCTGGGAGGAATGCCTTCAGCAGTTCATTCACCAAGATTACAAGAGATGCGACAACTACCAGCTGAACAATGATTCGGATTCGCGAAGGAATCGTATTTCTCAGCATGGAGATGATCATGTTTCCGAAAAGCATAACGAACAATACAGACAGCGACATTACTACCGCTTGCTGCACCTGTACCGTAATAGCCAGTGCCGAACATATACCCAATACCTGAACCGTAATCGGGTTATCATCATTCAATGGATCTGTAAGCAGGCGCTTATTCTTAGCGCTAAACAAGGGCTCCTTTGGAACCGCTTCTTTTACTACTTCCTTTTCTGCTACTTCTGTGCTCATTGTAGTTCAGATATTTAGGATTTTTTCTTTTCAAAGTACTTGTCATACACTGCGAAGGAACGATCTAGCATCTCTCCTACTCCGTTTGACGTAATGGTACCACCTGTAATGGCGTCTACAGCATGCTCATCACTTGGGTCAGCACCACCCTTCTTGATGGTGATTGATACAAGCTCTCCTGAATCGTCGTAGATTTTCTTTCCCTTAAATGGCTCTTCAAAGAAATCTTCTTTGATTTCAGCTCCAAGACCAGGCGTTTCTGTTTTGTGATCGAAAGTAGCACCATACACGGTGTTGTAATCACCTTCTAAAGCGACATAACCCCAGATTGGTCCCCAAAGTCCTTTACCTACAACGGGAACAACTACTATTTCTTCTCCATTTACATTGGCTACGTATAGCGGGTAATTTCGCTCTTCAGCTGCCAACTTTGGGTTTCTGTACTCTTTCTTCACATTAACGTTGAAAGGCTCTCCCGTATCTTTTGAGTCGATCTTTCCTTCACGCGTTTCAATCTCTTCACCTTGATAATTCAAAGTTTTGCGCTCTTTGATATACTCATAGAAGAGCTCTTCAGCATTCTGGCGAGTAGACTCTACCCCAACAGCGCTCAGAATACTCATCATATCCTTTTTAATATTGTTTTCGACCTGCCGTGGCTTGAGCGACATAGAAGCAAAAGAGAGTATTGCTCCTACCACTACCACCATGATAATGGCAAATCCGAACGTAAATGCATTGCTATTTCTATCTAATGCCATCTTAAGCCGTTTTTAGTCGTTTGAGTCTTTTGTTGATATTGGCTTGTACCACGTAGTGATCAATGGTCGGCGCCATCACATTCATAAAGAGAATGGCCATCATAATTCCTTCAGGGTACGCCGGGTTCACAACGCGGATCAGAATTGCCAATAGCCCGATCAAGAATCCGTAAATGATTTTCCCTCTCTCTGTTTGAGCTGCTGTTACTGGATCAGTTGCCATAAAGACAACCCCAAACATAAACCCACCCATTACGAGTTGATGCCACCACGGCACTTGCAAGTAGAGATTATCAGGGAAATATGCTGGCCCAATAAAGTTGAAGATGAGTCCCATTACGGCTCCACCTATCAAACCAGAAAGAATGATTCTCCAGCTCGCGATACCAGTAGCAAGGAGAATAACCGCTCCAATCAAAATTGCAAGAGTCGATGTCTCTCCAATAGAACCTGGGATAAACCCAAGGAAAGATGCCATAAAACTAGCGTCTAGCGAACCGTAGAGTTTTCCTGTGATGTCAGAAAAAGCTGATCCTTGCTCAATAGCTTGCGACAACAAAGTCTCACCTGTGTACCCGTCTACTGCTGTTCCACCATCTGTATTGACCCATACTTTGTTACCTGACATCTTAGTAGGATAAGCGAAGAATAGGAAGGCACGTGCTGTAAGCGCAACGTTTACGATGTTCATTCCTGTTCCACCGAAAACCTCTTTACCAATCAGTACAGCAAAGGCAGTTGCTACGGCTACCATCCACAATGGAATGTCCATTGGCAAGATGAGCGGAATAAGCATTCCCGAAACGAGGAAACCTTCATTGATGGAATGTCCTTTAATGATGCAGAATATAAATTCTACACCGAGACCCACTCCATAAGAAATGATAATGAGCGGAAGGACCTTCCAAAGTCCAAATCCAATCATCTCACCAAAACTAGCGTCCATACCTAGTGCAGTGAAATGCTGGTAACCCGTATTGTAAATCCCAAACAAAAGAGCTGGAACCATGGCTACGATCACCATAAACATGGTACGCTTCAGGTCAATTGCATCTCTGATGTGGGCTCCCTTCGAAGTGGTATGATCGGGTACGAACGCAAACGTTTCGAGGGCGTCGTACATCGGGTATAACTTCTCAAACTTGCCTCCTTTCTCAAAGGAAGGTTTGATTTTATCTAATAAATTCTCAAGTGCTTTCACGTCCAATCAGAATTATGATGCAAACTCTTTTCTCAGGTCAAGAAGACCGTTTTCTACAATTTCCTGGATGTTGATTTTTGAAGTACAAACCACTTCACAAAGGGCAAAATCTTCAGGAATAACTTCATAAATACCGAGCTTTTCCATCGCGTCGATATCATTAATCATAATGGCTTTAATAAGCTGCATTGGGTAAATGTCAAATGGGAATACCTTCTCCAGTTCTCCAGTTACAACAAATGCACGCTCTTCACCATTCAGGTTGGTATCGAGACGGTACTTTTTGTTTTTCATCAACCAAGCTGGGTATGCTTTTGAGATACTGAACTTGGAAAGTCCAGGACCCAACCATCCTTTTGTGAGGAAAAACTGACGCTGATCTCCTTCAGGAATAACTGAGATAACGTGGCTATATGCTCCAACAGAACCTTCCATTCCTTCATTTGAACCAGTAAGTACGTTTCCGCTTATTACTCGAACATTTTCTCCAGACAGTTTTCCTTCAACCACTGTTTTCATGTCGGCACCTACCATGGTGTTGTAATACTGTGGCGCTGAAACTTCGGAACCTGCCAAGGCAATCGTGCGTTCGGCTCTGTATTTTCCTTCAGAAAGAGACTTACCTATTAAAGCAACATCCATCGGATTTACTGTCCAGATAGTCTCTCCCTTGTTAATAGGTGTTGTAGAGTGAATTTGAACTCCTACGTTTCCTGCAGGATGTGGACCAGAAACTGTGTAAGTTTCAATTCCGTTAATCTGGCTATAGAAAGTGTCACCTTTGCGGGTACCAACCATTACCTTTCCAGATGTAAGCGCTGAAAGTGCGTTGATACCAGCTTGAAAATCACTTTTACGTTCGTTCAACAAGAAGGAATAATCTGCTCCAAGTGGTGCTGAATCAAAACCTGAAATGTAAATATCTCGAGGTGTATCAGCCGGGTTGGCGATCACTCCATAAGGACGTTGAATCACGAATGGCCAAAGCCCCATGTCGAGCATAGTTTTCACCAAAGTTTCGCGATCACCACCATTCCAAGGCGTAAATGTTTCGTAGTTGTTTGTTGCATCAGCAAGAACGCGCACTTCTAAGATTTTTCGCTTAGCTCCGCGCTTAATCTCCGCCACTTCTCCACTTACGGGTGAAGCGATCTTTACATCGGGGTTGTTCTTGTCAAAAAACAATGTCGACCCTGCCTTTACCTCATCACCTTGCTTTACAGCAAGCTTCGGAATAACTCCCGTATAGTCAGCAGGTTTAATTGCATAAACTCTCGATTTTCCGGCATCAGAAACTTTTCTTTCTGCTGCCCCAAGTAGTTTAATGTCGACGCCTTTCTTTACTTTTATGGCTTTTGACATGCGTAGGAAGTCCTTTAAAATTTGGCTGCAAAATTAACAATAGTTTTCAATCGAATTACACGAGATTCGCTCGTATGAAACCACCCTTTTTAATTTAGATTTATTCTTAATAAGATTTGAAACAAGGCTTATCATTCATCTTTCGTAAAGTGCAAATCCATTGTATACTTCTCGCAGCGCTTACCGCGAGTCTTTCAGGACAGACCATTAATGCGCAAGGTGTATACAAAACCGAATCATTTTCTCCAGACATCCAAACCATACTCATACACGGCTCGGGTTCGGAACTCTCACCACCTGTCATCAACCTAAATGGAAATCAGCAGCTGGTGCTCAGATTCGACGATCTATCAGACGACGTGAAAGATCTATACTACGAGTTTGAGCACTGTACTTACGACTGGAAGTCATCAGAGCTCGATAAGTTCGACTATCAGGAAGGCTACGAGAACGACCAGATCAACGATTACGAGCTTTCTTTCAATACATTGATTCCATACACGAATTACAGGCTAGAATTTCCGAATGATCGGATTCAAATAACGCAGAGCGGAAACTACATTATCCGTGTATTTGAAGACCGAGATCCAGAAAAAGTGGTGCTTACCGCGCGGTTTATGGTTAGCGAACCCCTAGCACAGATCGAGACCAAAGTGATTCCGTCGCGCATTGTCGCGTTACGTCAGTACAATCAAGAAGTGGATATGAGCATAGATGTCGACAAAGTGGGCAGCTTAAACCCCTATCAGGAAATAGAAGTAGTGGTAGTACAAAACTATCGGTGGGACAATGCCAAAAAGAACTTGAAACCTTCTTTTACAAATGGTTCAAAGCTCATATATGATATGCCAGGCACCATTAGTTTTGACGGGACGAATGAGTACAGAAAACTGGATGCCAAGAGTGTGCAGTACCGATCTGAAGAAGTGCGAGATGTTCAATTGCTCAACGATGGATACCATATCTATATGGCCGACGACAACCCCAGAGCATATCAGAAATATGTTTTTGATGCGGATATAAATGGAAAAACCTTGATCAAAAATGATGATATGATCAACGCTCACACAGAAGCAGACTACGTCTGGGTTCACTTCTATTTTCCCGTCGATGCCATGTTTGGTTCTGGCGATCTTTACCTCTTCGGCCAACTTTCCAATTGGGATTTAAATAATTCAAACAAACTGGATTACAATTCAGCTTCGAGCACATATTCTCTCACAACTCTGCTAAAGCAGGGTTATTACAACTATCAATATTTGTGGGATTCAAATAGTCAAGGAAATCCAAATACCTTACTAACCGAAGGCAATCACTCGGAGGCAGAAAATGATTATCAGGTATTTGTCTACTTCAAGGACCAGCGGAATTTTTGTCACCGATTGGTAGGATATAAATTATTCAATAGTTCTAGTCAATAAATTAACATTAAAGAAACTCCAGAATAGCTGCCAATTGATTAACCTTGTTTAAGCGAAGGCAAAAACAAATGACAACAGCACTTACATCTGGCATTAACATCTCGATTGATTGTTCTTATGAAGACCGATTTTCTAATCCAGAAAATGAGCTCTTCATGTTTTCATACAAGATTGAAATTGAGAATAAAAACCAATTTCCGATTCAGCTATTGAGAAGGCACTGGCACATCATTGACAGCACCACGCAGTCACGAGAAGTGGATGGAGAAGGAGTGATCGGCGAGCAGCCGATCATCATGCCCGGTGACACTTTTGCCTATAGATCTTCTTGCGACTTCAGAACCGACACGGGGAAAATGTGTGGGTACTACATTATGGAAAACCTGGAAACACACGACACCTTTGAAGTGGAAATCCCTGAGTTTTTGTTGATGGTTCCGCATAAGCTGAACTGATCGAAGGCATGCTATTGAACTCTCCCATGTATTGAATCGCACTGCGAGGTTTGTAACTCCGCTGAAAATCTAGAATTAATTATTGGAACAATGCCGCAGAGTTGCAAACCCTGCGAAGCGAGGTTTTTGTTGATGGTTCCGCATCAGCTGAACTAATCTCCATAATCCATAAAATCAACCTGGTAAACCGTTCCGGGTTCATCTTCTAGTAATTCGATTGTCCCCATAAGTTGCTCTACGAGGGCATTGATCAGCTCGATCCCGAACGATTCGCTGTGTTCAGCCCATTCTTCTTTGGACATACCAACTCCGTTGTCTCCAATTATCATTCGGTATCTTACTCCCTGCCCAAGGTGAAAGATGCGAACGAAGATATTTCCCTTCTTACCGTCTTCAAAGGCATACTTCAAGGCATTTGATATCACTTCGTTGATAATCAAACCGAGTGGTGTAAGCGTATCCGAATTGAATCGGTTGACCTTCACATCTACTTCCAGGTCGATCTCTTGCTCCAATTTATAGGTCCAAAGTAGGTTACCAGCAAGATCATTGATGTACTCTTCCAGATTTACTGTTTGGAGATCTTTGGTCTGGTACATTTTCTGGTGGATCATGGACATTGATCGCACTCTATTCTGTACTTCTGTAAATACCGAGGCAAACTGAGGGTCGTCGATAAACCTATTTTGAAGGTTTAGAAGGCTTACAATTATCTGAAGATTATTCTTCACGCGATGGTGCACTTCCTTAAGCAAGATGGCGTTTGTATCTCTCTCTTCGGCTATTTGCTTCGTACGCTCTTTAACTGCCGTTTCCAGTTCTTGATTTCGAATATTTTGAGCTCTAACCTTGATTCTAAACAATAGATATACGATGGTGAGCAAGGCGATGATCACGAATGACTGAAACCAGACATTCTGCCAGACAGCAGGCTTTACAAATACGTGGAGCTTTGCCGTATCGTCACTCCAAACCCCATCATTATTCGCCCCTTTTACTTCAAACACATAGTCTCCTGGCTCGAGATCGAGAAATGTCACCAGTCTTTGATCTCCTACGTATCGCCACTTATCAAACTGCCCTTGCAGCCTGTAGGCGTACTGGTTCTTCTCCGATTCTTGAAAATTTAAAGCGGCATATTCAAATGTTACTCCGGAGTGATCGTGATCGACATAAATCGTGTCATGAGCAAGTTCCACAAGGTCATCCTGATCATTGACATTTGACTCATCGATGACCTGGTAACCCGTTATAACAGTAGGCGGAGCAAAATAATTTGTTTTCAGACTAGATGAGTTTGAAAACTCAAATCCATTACCTCCACCAAAAAAGAGTGCTCCTCTGCTATCTCGTGTCGCACTGCGCGCAAAAAAAGTATTCCGTCCCAAGACGTTTTGCTCACTGAAATTTCGGAATAATTGGGTACCCGTGTTGAATACGGATACTCCCCGATTGGTGCTCATCCAAATATTTCCAGCACCACCATCAACAAGAGACAGGACAACATCACTCGCCAGACCACGATCTCGCCCAAAACTTGCTACGTGTTCAGCACGGTTTACGCAAAACAAACCGGCTCCAGCCGTTGCCACCCAAAGCTCATTTTTTTTAGTTCGAACCAGATCATTAATACCAACAGAGCCAATAATATTCATCACATCCTTGCCAGGAAAAACATACTTACCTGAATCTATATTGAACTTATACAAACCGGCATTTCCCGTACCAACCCAAATGCAGCTTGAGTCTCCAAGTGCCAACGTGTGTATGTTGTCATCCTTGACACTGGCTTGATTCGTGATATCGAAACCATAAGCCTTGTAACTAGATGTAAAACTATTGAAGCATACCAGCCCGTTTCCAGATGTGGCGAGCCATAGGTTTCCATAGCTATCCGGAAGAATAAAGTTTATCCGATGGTTAACGAGCTCGTTAAAAGTCCCTCTGAACTCATACTTCTTGACAACCTGAGTTTTGAGATGAAAGGATAGTAAGCCATCTCCACTTGTCCCCAACCAGAGAAGCGAGTCTCCCATGAGCGCTATGACATGAACCGGGGCAACCAAATTACTCAAGGGATGGTCGGACGAGTCTCTCAGAAAAACCGTTTCTTGATTCTTGGTGTTGTAGATAGCAAGACCTTCTCCTGTACCAAGCCATATTTTATTTTCCTCTACTTCCTGAAAATCGTAAACCCTATTTTGGCCAGGTCTATACCCATCGTCTATCGGAAAGTTAACAGAATTGAATTGCAGCGTCCTTTGGTTCAATGTGGCAATTCCAGCTGTTTCTGTCCCGAACCACATCAACCCAGACTCATCTTCTAGGAGAGTGACGATGTTGTCGGCTGGGATGGAAGAATATACGCGGGACGAGTTTCTGAAAATACGCCAGCTATAATTCCCTTCAGACTCTACCCCCACTACAAGACCAGAGTTTGTACCGAGCCACAATGTTCCAGCATGATCTTCCAAAACGTCATTTACAACGAGCTCTCCGCTCAATTTTGGAAGTTGGATATCCAGTTTGATAAAGGATTTCTTTTTCAAATCCCATCTGACCAAGCCTTTGTCTGTACCAATCCAAATACCCGATTCTCCACTATTACAAAAAGACAAGATCTCGTTACTTGGCAACCCTGGTTTTCTATCAAAGCGCTTTCTAAAACGCTCGAACCCGCTGCCCGTCCACCTATTCAGCCCGCTGTTTGTGCCAAACCACATGTTCCCTTCTGTATCGAGAACCATATCGTACACCACGTTTCCAATCAGGCTGGTTGAGTCGGCTTCTACTGTGCTGAAGTGCACAAATGTCTCCGTTTGTCGATCAAAACGATTTAATCCGTTATCCGTACCAACCCACAGCCTACCCGACTCATCTTCACCAATGCTCTTGATGTAACCACTCGAGAGCGAAGTATTGTCATTGATTCTTCTGAAATACGCTTTGGATTCAAACTCTTCTGTATCAACTTTATTTAATCCGCTGGCGGTCCCAACCCAAAGAAACCCTTTGGAATCTTGAAAAAGGGCAGTGACATAATTATTTGAAATAATAGTAGAATCTGACCTGGAATTTCGGTAAACATCAAACTCGTATCCATCATAGCGGTTCAACCCATCGCGGGTACCAATCCACATGTAGCCTTCTTCGTCTTGGAGTAGGCAGGTAACGGAAGCTTGGGACAACCCTTCGGTAAGTGAGATATGATCAAACTGCACATCTTGCGCTCGAGAATTGACAGAAGCCAACATCAAGATGATGCAGAGAATTGAGAATATGGGTTGTTTCAAAATAGCTGGTTATGGTTCAAATGTAGTGATTACAAGCTGAGTTTTCGATACCCAAATTAGCCATTAAACAAGGCGTGAGATTTTACTATTTTTGCACTTTCAAAAACGCATCAATTTAAAACGCGAATTATGCCAAAAGGAGTATATCAGATACCATTTCCAGTAAATGAACCCGTTTTCGATTACGCACCTGGGTCACCAGAGAGAGCTAAACTCGAAAGTGCTTTTAACACATTGTATACGCAAGACCCGATCGATGTACCGATGTATATAGGTAGTGAGGAAGTTCGTACAAACAATAAAATTGACCTCACACCACCTTTCGATCACGGAAAGGTTGTAGGACATGGTAATTACGGAGATGCCAGTCATGTTAGCGCAGCTATCGACGCCGCTTTGAAGGCCAGAGCCGAATGGGCTAGTTTGAGTTGGGAGCACCGAGCTTCTATATTTTTGAAAGCTGCTGACCTGATTGCTGGGCCTTACCGATATGAAATGAACGCGGCTACAATGGTAGCACAGAGTAAAAACGCTTTTCAATCGGAAATTGATGCAGTTTGTGAGCTTATCGATTTCTTGCGTTTCAATGCGTATTTCATGGAAGAAATCTACCAGAATCAGCCTGTAAGCTCACCTGGTATTTGGAATAGAATGGAGTACCGTCCGCTAGAGGGATTTGTATTCTGTATCACGCCATTCAACTTCACTGCTATCGCAGCAAACTTGCCAGCATCAGCAGCAATGATGGGTAATGTTTGTGTATGGAAGCCTGCTGATTCTCAAATTTATTCGGCCAATTTGATTATGAAGATTTTCAAAGAAGCTGGACTTCCTGACGGAGTAATCAATATGGTTACTGTTGACGGACCAGCAGCTGGAGACGTAGTGTTTAAACACCCTGATTTTTCAGGTCTACACTTCACCGGATCTACAGCGGTCTTTAAAGCTCTTTGGAAAGAGATTGGAACAAATATTGACATGTACAAGACTTACCCGCGCATCGTTGGAGAAACGGGTGGTAAAGACTTTATTGTTGCTCACAAAAGCGCTAACGCGAAAGAAGTAGCTACGGCTATTTCACGTGGAGCTTTTGAGTTTCCAGGGCCAAAAGTGTTCGGCAGCGTCAAGAGCATATATCCCAAGCAATATCTGGGATGAAGTAAAAGAGCAAGTGGTTACAGACGTAAACTCTTTTAAAGTAGGCCCACCTCAAGACTTCAAGAATTTCGTTAACGCCGTGATCGACAAGAAATCATTCGACAAGATCACTGGGTACATCGACTTCATCAAGACTCAAGATGATGCTGAAATCATCGCTGGTGGAAACTACGATGGTTCGAAAGGTTATTTCATTGAGCCAACTGTAGTGGTAACGACCAACCCAAAGTTCAGAACGATGTGTGAAGAAATCTTTGGCCCTGTAATGACCATTTACGTGTACGAAGCAGATGACTTTGATTCAATTTTGAAGTTGGTTGATGAGACATCAGAGTATGCACTTACTGGAGCAATCTTCTCAAAGGATCGATACGCAATTGCTAAAGCTGCTAAAGCCTTAGAAAATGCTGCGGGTAACTTCTACATCAACGATAAGCCAACAGGAGCAGTTGTTGGACAGCAACCATTTGGTGGTGCAAGAGGATCAGGAACAAACGACAAGGCTGGTTCATACTTGAACTTGCTGCGTTGGGTTTCTCCAAGAACCATCAAAGAAACATTGGTTCCACCAACTGATTACCGATACCCATTCTTGGGCTAAGAAAATCACAATAAATTGAAAAGGCCCCTGTTTATAAATACAGGGGCCTTTTTTTTAAAGAACTTCCATATCGAGTAGTTTTAAACCATGCAACAACGCATTCCAACCATCCTCAAAAACCGCTACGCGCTAACCCTCATCGGAGTGTTTGTGTATATCACGTTTTTTCATTCTCACGACTTGATTTCACAAATGAAGATTCGCTATGAAATCAATCAACTCCACGAGCAGATGGAATATCTCAAAGCCGATACGGAAAGTGCAAAAAGCCAAACCATCGAACTCACGACTAATAAAGAGTCACTCGAAAAGTTTGCCAGAGAGCAGTACAAAATGAAGCGAGATAACGAAGAGATTTTTGTCATTCTCGACGAGTAGTCCACAAGGCTTTCAACCTCACCTATTTAGATCTATGTTAATAAGTTTCAGGAGAGACTTGCGCAGAAACCTACCCGAATTTCAAATCTAAATATTCAATCATTCCAAATTTCGGAACTCCTTGAATTTAAAGAATTTGTTAAGGGTGTCAGTAATTTACATTAAGCTTTCGGGCACAGAGCTGATTCCCTGAGATTCCCCATTTTTTTACTAGCTTTGTACCTAACAAATGTTAATTTGTTAACAATCAAACCAACCAAAACCTAGTGCTGTATGTCTACTTACATCAGGAAAGCTATAGATAAAATCTACGTATTCCTATTCCCAGACGCCGTAGGCGAGATAAGCGCGACTTTTAGGTACAAATTACTCATTGTACTTCTCGTACTGGTGATGTCCTCATCAGCCGCGTTTACCATGGTATTTTTTTAACCAAACATGTCCTTCCAAGACGTGTTGTAAGATGAATTATCCGTTTTAGATTTAACAAGTCTGGAACGGATATCTTACATTCGTGACTCCTGTTATTGGCTTTTATTGGATACTACGTACATACTCATATTCTTAAGCCTGGTCGTTGTATTTTCATACATATTCGACCTTGTTGCCAAAAGAACTAAGATACCTTCAGTCCTACTCTTATTTGGAACGGGCCTGGGACTTCAATACATACTCAGCTACGTTGGTATCGATTCACTCAACGTAAGCCAGGCCCTCCCTGTAATCGGAACCGTAGGACTAGGTTCTCATTGTGCTCGAAGGGGCATTGGAACTCAGGTTTGAAAAAGACAAACTAAAGTTGATCCGTAAAACCTTTGGTTCGGCTTTTTTTCATTTTGATTGCCACGTCTTTGTTCATCACATTTATATTCAGATACGTCACTCACCTTCCATTTCAGACCTGTTTAGTCAATGCCATACCCCTGGGCATTATTAGCTCAGCAATCGCCATACCTTCAGTGTCCGATCTGAACAAGGCTGATAAAGAGTTCGTCATATACGATTCTTCCTTTTCCGACATTCTCGGGATCATGTTTTTCAACTTTGCGATCCAGAACGAGACTTACGGAATAAAGAGCTATTTAAATCTGACACAGGATACAATTATAACGCTCGTCTTTGCCGTTGTAATTTCGGTGATTTTCTGTTTTTAATGAAACGGATAACCCACCACATCAAGTTTTTCTTGATTCTATCCTTGCTCATCCTGGTTTATGCAATCGGTAAATACTACCACCTATCTTCATTAATAGTGGTTCTCTTCCTGGGCTTGTTTCTCAATAACGCCGAAATCATCCCAATCGCCAAGTTCAAAAAGTACCTTCTCTACGATAAGCTACGCAACGACTTGAACCAGTTTTTGCTCCTAACCGCAGAGAGTGCCTTTATTATCCGAACCTTCTTCTTTTTGATATTCGGATACAATATGGATATCAACTCACTCTTAAGCCTTTCGGTTTTGATGAATGGGTTGATCGTAGTAGGAATCATTTATCTGGTAAGAGGGCTGTATCTAAAATACGTTTCGAAGTCGAGATTGTTACCGCTCTTGTTTATCAGTCCACGCGGCTTGATCAGTATACTCCTGTTCTATTCAATTCCCGACACAATGCGCCTGAGCGACACAGCTGATGGTTTACTACTTTTTGTCATATTGGCTACGAGCCTGATCATGACATATGGGCTGGTTGCAACGACTAAAGAAACAGAAGCGAGCGCTGAAGAAGCTACTTCTGGAGAAGGAAATCAAGAAGCGAGTGGTGGAAATTTAGCCCTAGAAGGCGAATAGGATACCTCCTCCAACTTCCAATCTTGAGCCAGAAATAAACTCCTCTTCATACGACGACTCCAATATCTCTTCGAAATCTACTGGTCGCAATTGATTTCCTACAATCTCATCGCCATAGGCAATATCAAAGCCACCAAAGACCACACTGTGTAACTTCAACTTGATAGGCAGGTAAACATTTCCACCCAATGCTAGCAAAAGTTCACCACTAAAGAGAAATCCAATTGATTGTGCTTCAATACTATATTCCCAAATTAACTCAGCATTATTGGTGTAGGTGGAATAGCCCATCCCGCCAGAAAGAACCAAACTCGTCTCAGAAGTCTTAAATGGAATTCTATAAATGAAATTTACACCGAAGTGGTTCATAGTGATCTCATCGGCTAAATTTCCAAAGTAAGTGGCAGTATCTATATCGAGTCCAATGTTGTCTAAACTATTATTAAAGCTAGCTTGGGAATACTCTGCGCCCAATCCAAATCGCTCAGTAAAATAGAACCGGGCACCAACGTCAAAATACCAACCGTTTTTCAGCTTTTCTAGGTACTCATTGATGAAGTCCTGACTCGCTTCTTCTTCGATAGACGTGGAGCGGGCGTATCCTGCACTACCATATACTTGAAACCGATCGTGCTTCTCTACATCTATTACCTTTATCTCTTTGTAGCCTTCTAGACTTTCAGCGTAAAACCCATATCGATATTCAAGTACCTCACGACGCGAGATAACGAGGTCTTCCTTTCTACTATTCTTGGTTCGATAAAAAATAAACTGATCAGTAACTTCTGTAATTTTGGATTCGATGGAGTCTCCCTGAAGAGTGACAATCAAATCCTGACCTTTGGACTCTTCAGAAAAGAATGTCAAGCAAAGGCCTAGTACAAAAATTGCTTTATACATGTATGATCTCACCATAGGTAGAATTGAGTGGGCTAAAAATAAAAAACCCTGACAATTGCTGTCAGGGTTCTTGATTCAATATGATGAAAAGCTTACTCTCCTACGATCTCAAATTTGATCGTTTGAGAAACTTCTTTGTGTAGCGTTACTTCAGCTTCGTATGTTCCAATCTGCTTGATTGGCTCATTCTTAATCACAATTCTCTTTCGATCTACTTTAAATCCAGCAGCTTCGATTGCATCGGCTACCTGAATTGTATTAACAGATCCAAAGATTTTTCCTTTTTCACCAACCTTCGCTCCAATTTTAAACGTTTGGTTTGCCAAAGCTTCAGCTGTTTTAGCTGCTTCTTCTCTAACCTTAGCTTCTTTGTGAGCGCGTTGCTTCATGTTTTCTTCAAGGATCTTCTTCTCTTTAGCCGTCGCATTTATTGCCATTCCATTCGGAATAAGGTAATTTCTAGCATATCCTGGCTTTACTGTTACTAGGTCGTCCTTGTAGCCCAGATTCTCTACATCTTGTTTAAGAATAATCTCCATGATCGCTTACTTTAAAAGGTCAGTAACATAAGGAAGAAGTGCAAGGTGACGTGCTCTTTTGATCGCTTGAGCCACTTTGCGCTGATACTTCATAGAAGTACCTGTAACACGACGAGGAAGGATTTTTCCTTGCTCATTTACCAACTTCAAAAGGTAGTTTGGGTCCTTGTAGTCGATAAATTTGATTCTGTTCTTTCTAAAACGACAGTATTTCTCTTTTTGAGTGTCAATACTGATCGGCGTAAGATATCTGATTTCGCTATTGTCTGCCATATCGCTCTAGTTTTAGGCCTCAGCCGTTTGTTTTTTGTTTCTTCTGCTTTCTGCGTATGCGATGGCGTGTTTTTCCATCTTCACAGTGAGAAAACGCAAAACGCGCTCATCTCTTCTGAATGCCAACTCTAGATCATGGATCATTGAGCCTTCAGCTTCAAATTCTACCAGGTGATAAAAACCTGTTGATTTCTTTTGGATTGGGTAAGCCAATTTTCTTAGGCCCCAATCTTCTTGGTGGACAATCTTGGCTCCACCATCTTTAAGAAGTGACTTGTACTTCGCAACCGCTTCCTTTGCCTGATCTTCAGACAAAACGGGAGTTAAGATGAAAACGGTTTCATAACGATTTGTCATAACGTCCTTTTTGTTAATAATTGATTTATCTAAAATGGAGCGCAAAGGTAGTGAAATTCATTGTTTTCACAATACAATTTCTCACGTCTCACAGGGATGTTACAAAGTTGTGCATAATTCCTTTGCGATCTATGGCAAATCTACCCGGGTTCAAGGGGTAGAATTATATCTTTGTGAACCCAATTTTTTTCATGGAAGATTTCGTTGTTTCGGCTAGGAAATACAGACCCCAGACTTTTGATACAGTAGTAGGGCAGGAAAGTATTACCCAAACTCTTCTCAAGTCGATTGAGAACAATCACCTGGCTCAGGCCTTCTTGTTCTGTGGTCCGCGTGGAGTTGGAAAAACCACCTGCGCTCGCATTTTAGCAAGAGTGGTCAATGAGCGAAACCAAGACGGCGAGCACCCAGAGTCTGATTACGCATTCAATATATTTGAGCTGGATGCTGCTTCAAACAACGGAGTTGATGAAATCCGAAACCTCATCGATCAGGTTCGTATTCCACCTCAAGTTGGAAAGTACAAAGTCTACATTATTGACGAGGTGCACATGCTATCAACGAGTGCATTCAACGCCTTCCTGAAAACCCTTGAAGAGCCCCCACCCTACGCCATTTTTATAATGGCCACCACCGAGAAGCACAAGGTTCTTCCGACAATCTTGTCGCGGTGTCAAATATTCGATTTCAATCGAATCCAGATTAACGACATTGTCAATCACCTTGCGAAAATAGCCGTGGAAGAAGGCGTGGAAGTAGGCAATGATGCCCTTCACATAATCGCTGAAAAAGCCGATGGTGCCCTTCGAGATGCCCTATCAATTTTTGATCAGGTAGTCGGGTTTGCCGGAAACACAGTGAGCTACGAAGCTGTAATCGAAAACTTAAATATTCTCGATTACGACTACTACTTCCAGATGACAGACCTTTTTCTCTCCTACAACAGGTCTGGAACTATCGTTTTGCTCAACACGATCCTGAATAAGGGCTTTGATGCCCACAACTTCGTTTCAGGGTTGGCCAACCACTTTCGGAACTTACTTTTTTGTACATCCGAGCGGACTGCGGCCATTATGGAAGTTGGTGAAAATATTAAAGTAAAATACGCGGAGCAATCAAAGGCGAGTAACCCGCGATTCATCCTAAACGCACTGAATATTCTGAGTGACGTTGATGCTCAATTTAAAGGAAGCAAAAACCAGCGACTGCTGGTGGAAATAGCCCTACTCAACATTTGCGAGCTTACGCGGGGCGTGAGCGAAAAAAAAAACGACCAGCCTGAGCAGGTAGCAGAGTCTAGCCGACCGGAAACCGAGACAAAAGCGCCGCCAACTCCTGAGCCTGTTTTACCCAAACCGGAGGCATATTCTCCACCAAAAGTGGAAAGGGAAATCGCCGTGCAAGAGTCAAAACCCGAACCGGCAAAACCAGAGCAACCCAAGCCTACCACTCCGTCGAACACAAAACTGGAGACACCTTTAAAGGAAGAAGTAGCGCCACCAGCACCAAAAACTGAAACGAGCAAACCTGCTGCGAAGAAGGCGGGAATTGGCGGTAAGCTATCTGGGCTAAAGTCGCGTGGGCTTCCATCGCTCAATGACATCGGTACCCAGAAGAAAAAATCAAAATTTTCCAGTGACGAAGCTGCGGTGTTTGACCAAAACAGTTTTCAGGAAGGAAAGCCTGTCAATGAGTTCAATATGGCTCAGCTCTGGGCTTCATGGGATCGCTACGCAAAAAGCATAAAAGAACAAGACAAGCAGAGCTATTATGCTACTCTGTCGAAACACAAGCCTATTCTGAAGGAAGATTTCAAGGTAGAATACCTTGTAGACAACCACGTTCAGAAGCAAGATCTCGATCACGACAAAGCCAATCTTTTGGAATACATCCGGGAAGACCTTCAGAATTGGAAAATTATTTTGGACGTGATCATCGATGAAGAAGATGCTGATGATGGAGACAGTCTTTACGAACCGCAGAAAAAGTTTGAAGCGATGGCTAAAGACAACCCTGTCCTAATTGAACTCAAGAAAAGATTTGATTTGGATATTGATTACGACGGCTAAAAGTTAGTCTCAAAATTCACCGAAATTCCACACATTTGCCAAGCCAAAACCAAAAACCATGAAGATTCTACTTTCAACTTTTATCACCTTAGCTTTAAGTTCAGTTTGTTTTGCTCAAGACATGAGTGGAATGATGATGGGACAGAGCACCACAAATGTTAAAGACGCCTATTCATTTCAACACAACGTAAAGTTGCAAATTGAAGTTTATGAAAATGGAAAAGCCACACAGTCAGAAGAACTAACCTTCTTGTTTTCAAACGATCAAATCATTGGGATGGAACTTAATGATGAAGGAAATAGCAATATGATCATCATGGATAGCGCAGAGCTTCAGATGGTGACTTTACTTGAAAGTGAAGGACAGAAAATAGGAGTTACAACTTCGCTAGAAGGCCAGCATATTGGTCAAACTAATGATACAGATAATGCTGATTTTTCATTTGAAAAAACAGGTAAAAAGAAGAGAATATCGGGGTTTGCCTGCGAAGAGTATCTTTTGAAAGATAATGACGAGACTGAAACACATAAACTCTGGATGTCCAAGGATGTGAGCCCTTTGTGGATGGAAGCCATGTCAGAATTTACACTTGGTCAAAACAGCATTCCGGGGTCTTCACTGGGTGCAGATAAGTTGCCAGAAGGTGGTGTGGTGCAGATTGTGATGGAGGATAGCAAAGGAGAAATACTTTCCGTGACTACAGTTAATGAATACAATCTCGATCAGGTAACTGAAGTCAAAACAACGGGGTACATGTTTATGAACATGCCACAGGGCATGCAACTCGACGGCCTATCGAAATAAACAAGCGAGACCTTCCTAAGTCCCTATCGGGAAAGAATTTGAATCGTTTGGCTATCCCGGCCATTCTTTCAGGGATTTCTGAACCACTCATTTCTCTTGCCGACACCGCTTTTGTAGGTCGCGTTGGGACAGAAGAGCTCGCAGCGGTCGGTATCTCTGGGAGTTTTTACCTGATGATGGTGTGGATTCTTTCACAATCCCTTTCGGCCATTTCAGCTATTGTCGGCCGCAAATTAGGAGCGAATGACCTCGGCTCTATTCAAACACTTATTCCGCAAGCGATTCTTGCAAACATGTTTATCGGCATCGGTTGCATCGCACTTACGATTCCATTTGCCAGCCAGATTTTCAACTTTTACAATGCAAGTGAAGAGATCCTCGGTCATTGCATCGACTATTACCGCATCAGAGCACTTGGCTACCCTTTTACACTTGGGCTTCTCATGCTTTTTGGAGTTTTTAGAGGGTACCAAAACACATCCTGGGCAATGCGAATTTCCCTACTTGGAGCTGGTGTAAATTTGGCTCTCGACTACGTTCTTATTTTTGGTGTGGGAGATTTGATTCCAGCTTTAGGTGTAGAAGGTGCAGCCTGGGCCAGCTTTTCTGCTCAGGTTATCATGTTTACAGTTGCACTGTGGTATCTGGTCAAGAAAACACCTTTCGGCTTAAAGCTCGTTCGAAAAATTAACCCTGCCTTCAAATGGCTAGCCGGTATGAGTTTCGACCTAATCATCCGAACCATCCTGTTGAATCTGACATTCTACCTTGCGATCCGATATGCCACAGGGTATGGCGCTGCTTCCATCGCTGCTCACACCATTGCCATCAATATCTGGTTGTTCTCTTCATTTTTTATCGATGGGTACGCCCTTGCTGGAAACGCTGTAGCTGGGAAACTCTTGGGCGCCGATGCGCGTGAGCTGGTCTGGCCTCTCGGTATGAAGATTGTGAAAATATCTGTCGGCGTTGGTGCTGGACTTGGTGTGATCTATTTGTTGGCTCAGTCTTTCATCGGTCAGATATTCACCAAAGACATCGATGTCCTCATGGCCTTTCAATCCATATTTTGGATAGTTGCTCTATCGCAACCCTTGAATGCTGTTGCCTTTGGCTTCGACGGCGTCTATAAAGGTCTCGCGGAAACGAAGTTTTTGAGAAACGTATTGATCGCCGCCACTCTGCTAGGCTTCGTGCCAACACTTTTGATATTGAACCAATTCCATCAAAACCTAGTGGTCATATGGATCGCATTTGCTGCCTGGATGCTGATTAGATCCGGTGGGCTCTACATCCACTTCTTCAAAAATTATCGGGCGGCCAACTAAGTCATTTTCCACACTGCAATGAAGTGGGCAATGGCTCCAGCCAAAACGAAGACGTGCCAAATAGCGTGGTGATATGGAATTCGTTTCACCAAATAAAACAATACTCCCAACGTGTAAAAACCACCACCGATGGCAATCCACAAAATTTGCACGTCGGGCATATTTGCTTTGAAAGACTCCGGAGCAAATACGATCAACCAGCCCATGGCCAGATAGATCCCTGTAGAAACAACGCGAAATCGACCTGTATAAAACAGCTTAAACACAGTTCCGACCAGCGCTAAACCCCACATCACCGCAAGCATCCAATATGCGTCACTCCCTTCAGAGTACATCAGTAAAAAAGGGGTGTACGAACCGGCAATCAGGAAGTAAATGCTCACATGGTCCCAAATTTTGAATAGGACTTTCTTCTTCTCTGATTTCTCTGCATGATATAGAGATGAGAAAGAGAACACCATCAAAAAGGTAAGACCGTACAGAGCTGCTCCTACTGCCATCCACCATGGAATTTCTGAAGTGAGAACAAATCGAGCCACAAGTATTGGGAAACCAATCAATCCAAAAGCTACTCCAACTAAATGGGTAGCCACATTCAGGCGCTCATGCTCCACATTGTATTCCGACATTCGGTTTCATTAAGGAATAAAAACGAGTACAAAAATACATGGTATTCGTCCATATCATTCAGAATACCTTAATTTGATCAACCAATAATCTTCCAATGGTTGCCAAAACGCTGAAACTCCTCTTACTACTTGGCCTTGTCTTTCTGGTCGGGTGGATCGTTTACGAGTCTACAACGATCATTCTCTACATCCTTTTTTCCGCCGTAGTTGCCTTAATTGGCCGCCCCGTATTTCACTTCTTGGAGCGCATCAAAATCAAAGGAAAAACAATGCCGCATGGCCTCTTGGCTGGGCTCACCATTCTGGTGCTTTTTGGCGGTGTGGGTACAATTTTTGGCACATTCCTGCCCATGGTATTCGCAGAAGCTCAACTTCTCTCGGAGATAGACCTTGAACAGGTTAAAGATTCCATGTCGCCAGCAGTGGAGTCGATCAATCAAATTCTTGTCAGGTTTAACTTAAGCAAAGGTGAGCAATCAGATACTGAGTTTACCAGTTACTTGTTCAACACCATTGACATGTCCCTTATTCCCAACATTTTTAATTCACTAGTTGGGGCTTTTGGCAATTTCCTGATTGCCCTGTTTTCCATCGCTTTTATCTCCTTTTTCTTCTTGAAAGACGAGCATATGCTCTCCAAATTGATCATTCGGGTAACCCCTTCAGAGCTCGAGCCCAGTTTTGTTGAGATTCTGACAAACACGCGTAAGACTTTGTCAAAATACTTCCTTGGCCTTGTCATTCAGATCATTGCCATATCAACCTGCATTTTTATCGGTCTTTCTATTCTGGGTGTTAAAAATGCTCTCTTAATAGCCGTTTTTACAGGAATTGTAAACCTGGTGCCATATTTAGGTCCGTGGATAGGTTTTGCTTTTGGTCTTTTTATACTCGTCGCCAACAATATCGACGCGAGCTTTGCTACTGTTATTCAACCCAAAATGCTCGGTATGGTCGCAGTCTTCGGGATTACCCAGCTTCTGGACAACTACCTTTTTCAGCCAACAATTTTTTCCAATAGCATAAACGCACACCCCCTTGAGATCTTTATCGTCATTTTGGTAGCTGGTACCATCGGTGGTGTTGGTGGAATGGTTGCCGCAATTCCCGTCTATGCCTTTCTGAGAATCGTTTTTATCGAGCTAAACAACAAGTTTCTTCTTCTCGATCGCCTCAAACATCGAGCTTAATATACGCTGCTGAGTCAAGCAAGCTGAAAGCACAGACATCGGTCTTCTTTTGTACTTCGCGAAATGAGATATAAATACACCTGCAATTCTTCCAATTGACAAAGCATCCATGACACACATTATCAATGGTTTAAAAAAGGTGTATTCAAGTTAAGGAGGCGTCAAGACACCTAAAAACCCTCCACGTTTGAAGGGTTTTTAGGGCTATGAAACAGAAAAACTATCTTGGGATAAACTCGAAAGTCATGATTTAGAGTGAGACGATGAAAGATAGGGGACTTCCGAGCCATCGTTTTCCAAGTGCTTTCAAAGATAGAACAAAAAACCCTTACTACCATGTTCGTTTCGGAAATTTTTTTGTCATTTTGAGCTAAAACGACCGCTAAGCCCTTTCAAATCCAGTATTTTAATTAATCATAACCATTTTCTATAGCAAAATAGACAGCACCCCCACAAGGGGGTATCGTACCCCCTATCGATAGCCCAATACTAAAACACATAGGTTTTCAATTCGTCAGGTTTTGGTTGATTGGCTCAATTCATCAGGTCTAAAGCCTTTTTCATATATTCACCGGCTACATTCCAACCTGCCAAGAGGAAATACTTATGAATCGAAAGTTTTGGCTATTTGCATTGGTATGCCTGACCAGCATCCAACTGCTTGCTCAAGAAAAAGAAATTACCCTTAGTGATATCTGGAGAGACGGTACTTTCCGCTCTGAATATGTGTCCGGATTGCGAAGCATGAAAGATGGTCAACACTACACCAGCATTGTGCGTACATCTGACGGTGTAGCTGTTGTCAAGTATAAGTACAAGTCTGGTGAAGCAACCGATACGCTTTTTAAATCCACTTCTCTTCCGCAGGGTGAGAATGGCGCAACCAGCTTTTCCGATTACACTTTCAATAGTGATGAATCAAGGATTCTTCTGGCGACCAGTCAGGAATCTATCTATAGAAGAAGTTCCAAGGCGAATTACTACGCTGCAGATTTAGCTACTGGTAAAGTAGAGCCGATAACCGATTTCTCTAAAGGAAAGCAACAGCTAGCCGACTTCTCTCCTACTGAAAACAAAGTGGCCTTTGTTAGAGATAACAATCTCTTTTTGAAAGACCTTGATTCGGGAAATGAAATCGCAATAACGAGCGATGGCAATTGGGGGGAGATCATAAACGGTGCTGTAGACTGGGTATATGAAGAGGAGTTTGGTTTTCACCGTGGTTTTTACTGGTCACCAAAAGGTACCAAAATTGCCTACTACCGATTTAATGAAACCGATGTGCGGGAGTTTAGCATGAAGTACTACAACGGCTTATATCCCGAGATATACGATTTCAAGTACCCAAAGGCGGGAGAGCAGAACTCTCAAGTTCAAGTCAAGCTTTTTGAACTGAGCAGTGGAAAGCATTACGAGTTGGATGTGAATCACGAAAATGATCAGTACATCCCTCGAATTAAATGGACACGAGATGACGACGTGGTATCGGTCATGCGAATGAATCGCCATCAGAACCAACTTGAGATTCTCATAGCCGATATAAAGGATGCAAATCCTGGACTTCTTCCAGTCAGTGAAATCTATAAAGAAACCGCCGAAACCTATATTGAAATAAACGATAACCTGATCTTTTTAGAAGATGGAGAAAACTTCATCTGGAATAGTGAAAAAGATGGCTGGAACCACATCTACATATTTAATATGGATGGAGAAGAAGTCGCTCAGTTGACAAAGGGTGAGTGGGAAGTGATCGAATTCTATGGAGCCAATACTTCCAATCAAACGCTTTACTTTTCAGCTGCCATTGACAACTCGATAGGTCAGGAAGTGTATAGCCTTGGGTTTGGATCGGCTCTCAAAAAGCACAAGAAGTCTGGGGAGCCGGTGGTTCCTGAATCAGACATGTCGGGTAGTCTGAAGAAACTCACACCTAATGGGCACACCAACGACGCCAACTTTAGCGCTTCATACGACTACTTCATAAACTTCGAGTCGAGCGCTTCATTGCCTTACCATATCGCACTATACTCATCGAGTGGTAAAAAGGAAAGAGACCTAAAAACGAACGAGCGTCTTCGCTCTACTCTGGCTGAATTCAATATCCTGGAAAAGGAATTTGGCACATACAAGACCGAAGCTGGCCATGAGCTAAATTATTGGATGATCAAACCGGCTGACTTCGACGCAAGCAAATCATATCCGACTATGTTTATGATTTATGGTGGACCTGGAAGCAATACAGTTACTAATTCATGGGGAGGTTCCAACTACTTCTGGCATCAGATGCTCGCCCAACAAGGCTACGTTGTAGTTTCTGTCGATCCGCGTGGTACGATGCGAAAGGGGCGTGACTTCAAACACAGTACCTACCTCAACCTCGGAAAACTTGAAACTGAAGACATGATCGATGCGGCCAAACACTTTGGTGGCATGGACTATATCGACGCTGAGCGCATTGGTGTCATGGGTTGGAGCTATGGTGGCTATATGAGTTCACTCTGCTTGACAAAGGGAGCAGATTACTTTAAACTTGGCATCGCTGTGGCGCCCGTTACCAACTGGAGATATTACGACTCGATCTATACTGAGCGATTTTTGCGTACCCCTCAAGAAAACGCAGATGGTTATGACCAGAACTCTCCGATCAATTTTGTGGATCAAATGAAAGGTCACTATCTACTGGTTCATGGCGCAGCAGACGACAACGTGCACTATCAAAACACCATGGAAATGATCAACGCCCTTGTGGCTGCAGATAAGCAATTCGATCTCTTTATTTACCCCAATAAAAATCACGGTATATACGGTGGCAATACACGTTACCATCTGTACACCAAAATGACTGACTTTATTAAGGAAAATTTATAATCAACCCACGAAATGAGCAATTCTTTACCCCAAGCACACAAAAAAGAACTATTTGGACATCCTGTAGGACTTTATATCCTGTTCTTCACCGAACTCTGGGAGCGATTTAGCTACTATGGAATGAGAGCTATTTTGGTTCTATTCCTGGTGTCGGAAATGACTGGCGACAACCCAGGCTATGGCTGGACAGACGGTGAAGCATTGCAACTATATGGTTGGTATACAATGCTCGTATATCTGGCTTCTATTCCAGGCGGTATTCTTGCCGACAAACTCTGGGGACAGAAAAAAGCTGTTATGATTGGTGGGCTTCTGCTTTGTGCGGGTCACATCATTTTGGCTGTTGATGGGCAATGGGCTTTCTTCACAGGATTAGCTCTGATTATTCTAGGGGTTGGCGGTCTAAAGCCGAATATCTCAACAATGGTTGGTGGCCTTTACCCTCCGGGTGATGAAAGAAGAGATAAAGGTTTTACCATATTCTATATCGGAATTAATATCGGTGCCTTTGCTTCAGCACTCGCAGTTGGATATGTAGGAGAAAACATTGGATGGCACTGGGGATTCGGAATGGCCGGAGTCGGTATGATCGTTGGTCAGCTCGTTTATATGTGGGGTCAAAAATTCCTTGTTGGGATTGGTGATCACGTGAGCAAGGGAGATTCAACGAATGCAGCGTTGGCAAAAGCACCGCTCACCCCCATTGAAAAGGATAGGGTTAAGGTGATGTTGCTGAGCTTTCTCTTGATTATCGTTTTCTGGGGAGCCTTCGAACAGGCAGGTGGACTTATGAACCTCTATGCTGAGCAAAAAACGAATCGAATGTTTTTAGGCTTTGAAGTTCCAGCTTCTTGGTTCCAGTCGGTTAATGCATTTTTCATTATTACCCTTGGTACGGCTGTCGCTGGATTCTGGTATAAGCGTAAGATGAAAGGAAAAGAATCATCTTCATTGTTCAAAATGGCGCTTGGTGTCATCATCATGGGTTGGGGATTCTTGTTTATGACTTTCGCTTCATTAGAGTTCGATAACCAAGGTTCTTCTGCTATGTACTGGTTGGTTCTTGCATACTTGTTCCACACAGTTGGTGAGCTTTGTGCATCACCAGTTGCGCTGTCGTTTATCACAAAACTTGCTCCACTCAAATACGCATCGCTCATGATGGGTACTTACTTTGCGGCGACTGGAGTTGGAAACAAAGTGGCCGGACTTCTCGGAGAATGGGCACAGTCTGCTGGAGAACTTGAGATTTTCACTGGAATCGCCATATTCTGTACCATTGTAGGAGGAATAGTTATTGCCATGCTCAAGCCTTTGAAACGCTTAACACATGGAGCAGAAGACCTCGCAGATCCAAAAAGCGCAGACATCGGGGAAGCAACAGAACAATCACTTGCATAATTAATCGCTATGGATCAGGCATCTACCGAAGAACTATTTAAATCCAAAGTACTCGGACACCCTTCGGGGATGTTTGTACTCTTTTTTACTGAGATGTGGGAGCGTTTTTCATTCTACGGAATGCGCGCCCTGCTGGTACTTTTCTTTACCGCTTCACTGCTCGACGAAGGATGGGGCTGGCCGAGAGAACACGCCATGGCCCTTTTTGGTTCTTATGTTGGGTTGGTATACCTATCCACCCTACTTGGTGGATACATGGCCGACAAGGTTATTGGCTTTAGGTGGGCCGTTGTAATCGGTGCCTTGCTGATGACACTAGGCCATGGATCCATGGCCTTCGAGTCACCATTTTTCATCTACCTGGGTCTAGCGCTTTTGGTTTTTGGAAATGGTTTTTTCAAACCAAACATCACTTCTATAGTATCGGAAATGTACCACTACAAGCCCGAGAAGAAAGATGCAGCATACACCATTTTCTACATGGGCGTAAATGCAGGAGCCTTCTTTGGAATACTGTTGTGCGGTTACCTGGGCGAAAAGGTCGGTTGGAGCTGGGGCTTCGGACTGGCAGGAGTATTCATGCTCTTCGGGATGCTTCAGTTTTGGTTTGCGCAAAACATCTTTGGTACCATCGGTTTAAAACCGAATAAGGACGATGACACCGATTTCAAAAATCACGACAACGACAAGCGCGTTCCATTCACTATGGGTCAATTAGGCCTCATCGCCGTTATGGTCATTATCGGTTTGGTCTGGATTATTTTTGAACCAGTTGCTCTTATTTCCGGTGGTTCAGTTGACATATTCGATTTTCAGGTGTTTGGATTCAGCGGGAATAACGTTACGATTTTAGTTGGTCTGGCCCTATTTCTCGGTCTGGTTGTTTATCGCCTTTCACAGTATTCAAAGAACACCCGAGAAAAACTTATTGCCGTAACTTTCTTTGCATCCTTGACTGTTATTTTCTGGGCCATTTTTGAGCAGTCACCTGGAACACTTACAATTTTTGCCCGCGACTACACCGACCGAACACTCGATGGAAGCGCTGGTATGATTTTTAAAATTGTAGATTCACTTATGACCTTGGTTCCCTTGGTGGTTATCACTTGGGTACTGGTCCTACTCTTTCGCCAGACTTTTGCCAAATACTCCCTTTCTAATATCATTTTAGGACTGAGTTTCGTGATTGTATGGGCTATCGGACTTTGGAAGGTGAATGACCAATTTAGCCAGGAAAACTTTGAAATTCCGGCTTCGTGGTTTGCTACGCTCAACTCATTGTTCATCATCACGCTTGCACCCCTATTCTCAAAATGGTGGGAAAGCAAGTACAATCCATCGGCCAACTCCAAATATGGTATTGGAATGCTCTTGCTCGCCTTGGGTATGGCATGCGTAGCCTTTGGGGCAGGTGGAATTGAACCAGGAGCCAAAACGGCTTCGGTTAGCATTATGTGGCTCGTTCTTGTCTATCTATTTCACACAATGGGAGAGCTCTGCATTTCGCCTGTTGGTCTTTCTTATGTGAGTAAGCTTGTGCCGCCTCGAATGATCGCACTTATGTTCGGTCTATGGAATTTAGCCGTTGCGATAGGAATGAAAGGTGCCGGTAAATTTGGAGAGAATATTGATCGGGTAGCGGACGAAAACGGGATTAGTTATTTCTTTTGGATGCTAACCATTGTATCTTTGGGGGCAGCATTTATAGCATTCGTCTTCAATCCTGTGATTAAGAAACTCATGCATGGGGTTCGCTAATCAAGGCATTGTTTTTGCAAGACGATAATGCTCAATTAAGAAAATACCATGAAGAAACTATTCATTCTAATCCTATTCTCTCCCCTACTAAGCTTTGCTCAGCAACATTCCAATGAAATAACTTGGATAAGCTGGGACGAAGTAGAAACTAAGATGGCCGAAGAACCGCGAAAAGTAATGGTAGACGTATATACCAAATGGTGTGGCCCATGTAAAATCATGAACAAAACCACTTTTCACGACAAGGGTGTGGTCGATTACGTAAATGAAAACTATTACGCCATTAAGTTTGACGCTGAGAGTCCAACACCAGTAGACTTTAAAGGAACGGTCTACAAAAATGATGGATACGATCCTTCACGCGCGGGCCGGAATAGCACGCACGACTTGACGAAGGCCATTGCACCAGCGCAGGGACGCATAGCATACCCTACAATCGTATACATGGATGAAAACTTTCAAATATTAGCTCCTGTTCAAGGCCTTCAAAAGCCCGACCAGATCATGCCAATACTAACCTTCTTTGGAGAAGATATCTACAAAGAAAAAACGTGGCAGGAGTATACAGGACAGAACTAATTTTGCCTTAATGAAAATTTAAACCGGAATTTCCTTTTGGATTTTCCGGTTTTTTTTGATCTAAAAATCATCTCGATAAAAGCGTATAGTTTAGTATCTTTGTGCCGATTTTCAATAAAATATTTCCGATACTAAAATGGACGACACAGCGAAGCTAATTGTCAATGGAGAAACCCACGAACTACCAATCGTAACAGGATCTGAAAACGAGATCGCGATTGACATCTCAAAACTCAGAGCAAACTCTGGATTGATCACCCTCGACCCGGGCTATAAAAACACAGGTGCAACCCAATCTGCCATCACCTTTCTCGATGGAGAAAAAGGAATTCTGCGCTACAGAGGTTATCCAATTGAACAGCTGGCTGAAAAGTCTGATTTTCTAGAAGTAGCATACGCGCTAATCTATGGCGACCTGCCAAACGAGAAGCAGATGGACTACTTTTCGAATAGCATTACGAATCACACCCTGATTCACGAAGATATGAAGCGCTTCTACGAAGCCTTCCCATCGAACGCTCACCCAATGGGTATACTCTCGTCGATGCTTTCTTCGATGAGTACATTCTACCCGGAGTCTCAAAACCCGAATCGCTCGGTGCAAGATGTTGATTTAACAATTCACCGTCTGATTGCGAAAATCACAACGCTTGCAGCTCTTTCTTACAAGTCGAGCAAAGGCCACCCATATATCTATCCTGACAACAACCTAAATTATGTAGAGAATTTCCTTTACATGATGTTTGCTGTGCCTAGCGAAGATTATGAGATAGACCCAGTAGTAGTTGATGCACTCAATAAGCTTTTAATCCTTCACGCCGACCACGAGCAAAACTGCTCTACTAGTACGGTGAGAATTGTTGGATCATCTCAAGCAAACCTTTACTCTTCTATTTCAGCTGGAGTTTCTGCCCTTTGGGGCCCTCTACACGGAGGTGCCAACCAGGCCGTGATTGAGATGCTCGAAATGATCATGAAGGATGGTGGAGATCTTCAAAAATGGATTGACAAGGCAAAGGACAAGAATGATTCTTTCCGACTAATGGGCTTCGGACACCGAGTGTACAAGAACTTTGATCCAAGAGCTACCATCATCAAGAAGTCTTGCGATGAAGTATTGAAGAAAATGGGTGTTAATGATAAAGCGCTAGAGATTGCCAAGCAACTTGAAGAAGTAGCACTCAAAGATGAGTACTTCGTGAGTCGCGGACTGTATCCAAACGTAGACTTCTACTCAGGTATCATTTATCGAGCTATCGGTATCCCTACCGAAATGTTTACAGTGCTTTTCGCTATAGGACGACTTCCAGGTTGGATAGCACAGTGGAAAGAGATGGTAGAGAAAGGTGAGCCGATAGGAAGACCCCGTCAGATATACACTGGAGCGAATCTTAGAAATTACGTTCCCTTAGAAGATAGAGAATAAATCATTGAAAAGGCCGCTTGTTAAGTGGCCTTTATTTTTTCATGAAAAATTTGAAATTGTTGGGCAAATAAAAGCCTGACACTATCTTTGAGAAAGGAGAACAAGTCCGATCAACAATTGCAACTATGAGAAAAATAATCGTTCCAACTGACTTTTCTGACGGCGCATATAACGCTTTGAAACACGCTGTAGAAATCGCAAAAGCCTTCAATGGTTCAATCGATGTGATACATGCATTCAGTATGCCTTCGGCCGGATCAACGGTGATGGTAGACATCAGCGAAATGCTAGAGAAAAACGCCAAAGAAGAGGTTGTCAAGCTAAAAACGCGGATGGAAGGAGATGGCTTGTTTAGCCAAATAAACTTCCAGTTTAAGGCAGAGCACGGATCGGTTGTGGACGTAGTGAGAAGACATGCCAAAGAAAAGGACAGCGACATGGTTGTGATGGGTACTCACGGAGCAAGCGGATTCTCTGAAAAATGGCTTGGTACCAATTCAGCTGCGGTAGCCAGAAATATGGACCTACCAACTCTAGTGGTTCCTTCAACTTCTCCTTACAAACCGGTCAAAGAGATACTCTTCGCCACTGATATGAAAGTATCGAAGGACGAAACGCCGTTTGAAGTACTCGCCATGCTGTGCAACCAGTTCGATTCTAAAACGCGATTTGTGCATATCACAGACGGCAGCAAAGAACAAGACTTCTCAGAGTACAAATCTCAAGTAGCTCGTATAATCGGAAAAGACTATTCGAGTTTTGAAATTCTCGAAAACGATAATGTTGAGAATGGAATCAATCAGGCTATTGAAGAATTTAAGCCAGATTTGATGGTTGCGGTACGCCACAGCTACGATTTCTTCACTGGACTGTTTCACTCATCAGTCACGCAGCAAATCATCCAAACAGCTGCACTTCCAGTTCTTGTAATGAAGGCCTAACCAGTCTGTTCGGTTTGTGAAATGTTGTGAAAAAACAAAAGGAAAGAGAGACTCTTTCCTTTCGCTAAACATTAAACAAACTAAACATATAGGCTAATCAGGTCCAAGGATTAATAGTTTCGCAACATGCTTAACCCTAAGTCCTATGCAATAATAGTAAGATTTAACAGAAATCAAAAATTGAATGTGTAAAGAATCTTGCGAAGTTTTTGGATCCACTTTACCAATTTTTGCACATCAAATAAGCGTCTACAGCGATGTAGACTCCCATTAATTCGATAAAATCGGAAAATGGTAGGAATGCATACCATTAAAAACATGTCCGATTTAACGTTCGTTTTGAAAAAATAGAAGTTGTTGGGGGTGTAAACCCGAGTGATGACTCAAACTTTCAAAAGCGATTTAACTTCACAGAGGTTGCAACCATCAGGTAGCGCACTTCTTGATGCCATTTTATCTCTCGCTAAAAAAGCAAGTATTGCCGATCAATCCGAGTAGGCCGACGTCACCTTCACATTCTGAAACAAACGATACGAAAAAATAGCCCCACGGCTGCCGCGCGATGAGCGCAGCGTATCGCGTGGTGGTCGATAACCCGGATTCAATTTAAATCGGAGCAAATCTGAGTTAATTCCGCAGGGTTGCAACTTAGCGCAGCGATATCACCACTGTAGGAGTAAACCAAGCAGTGCGGATTTGCCTGAGAGCGCGCTTGAAGGGGATTCTTCCTGACTTGCTCCGCCGTCAGGAAGATCCCGGGAGGGGAGGACTCGACCGTTGAAAAAGAGATCGGCCCAAAAGCCGATCGTACTTTTTTCTGCTCAAAAATTTGCCTGAGAGCGCGCTCTCGCAAATTTTTGGGCAGAAAAAAAGCTCCGACTTTCATCGGAGCTTTTTCAACGGTCGGGTGGAAGATGGGATTCGAACCCACGGCCCTCGGAACCACAATCCGATGCTCTAACCAACTGAGCTACAACCACCGTGTAAAAATGAGAGTGCAAAATTAATGAATCTATCTATTATGAAACCATTTTTGCCCCACTTTTTTCAATTGTATGATAGATAGTTTCGGTCAATTATCACTCTTTGACTGTTACCTTTGTATCAATGACTGGCGAAGAAGTATCCTTAAAGGTCGATGGAATGACCTGCAATAATTGTGCTCTGGGGATTTCAAAATCCTTGAAGCAAATCGGTTTCGATGATGCCGACGCCAACTTTATAGACGGTGAAGTGAGCTTCTCCTCCCCTTCTGAAAGGGAAACGGACAAGGCGATTGCCCAGATCAAAAAACTGGGATACGCTGTTAAGGATGATAGCGCTCAAGTGGAAGAAAAAGGATTCAGCTCAATTGAGAAAAAGTTCATTTTCTCACTGATCTTCTCAGTTCCGCTATTCATGCACATGTTTGTGCCCCACCACTGGTTGATCAACAATCCATGGGTGCAACTCGCTCTCGCCCTTCCAGTTTTCATTTTGGGTATCCTACATTTTGGAAAATCAGCATGGGGCTCGCTCAGGGCCGGAATGGCCAATATGGACGTGTTAATTTTCATCGGCTCAAGCAGTGCTTTTTTGTACAGCCTTGTGGGATGGTATATGCATGCCGGGACGCCCGAACTACACAATTTCTTATTCTTCGAAACGACAACAACCATTATTTCGCTGGTACTTCTGGGGAATGTTCTCGAACACCGATCTGTGCAACAAACCACCAAAAACGTGCAGGCACTAGACCAAATGCAGGCAAGAGTGGCTCGGATCGTAATGCGAGTGGGAAAGACGGAGAAAATCTTTGAAACCGATCCTGCGGGTGTGAAACCGGGTGATGAACTCCAGATCAACGAAGGGGATCAGATCCCTGTTGATGGAGTCGTACTGAGTGGATCGGGTGAAGTAAACGAGTCGGCGATCACTGGTGAGAGCCTTCCCAACGCCCTTGAAGAAGGAAGAGCTGTTTATTCGGGTACGACACTTGTAAATGGAAACTTGCGAATGATCGCAAAAGCTCCGGCTAAAGATTCCACCTTACAGCAGATCATCGAGCTGGTTAAAAAGGCTCGAAAAGATCAGCCCGATATTCAGAAGTTTGGCGATCGGGTGAGTGGAATATTCGTCCCAGCTGTTCTCGTCATTGCCGCGCTGACGTTTACCGTCGGGTATTTTGTTGGAGAAATAGGACTTACTCAGGCCTTGATGAACGCAGTGGCCGTACTGGTGATCTCCTGTCCATGTGCGATGGGGCTGGCCACGCCCACTGCTGTGGTAGCAGGTGTGGGAAGAGCAGCCAAAAACGGTATCCTGATCAAAGGTGGCTCAACTCTGGAGCGCTTTGCCAAGGTAAAACGGATTCTATTCGACAAAACGGGTACCCTGACTTCAGGTGAATTTCAAATCATTGAAGTAGGGAACAAAATTGGCGATCTAGCCAAATCCATTATCCATGCCCTAGAACAACATTCGGCACACCCTATCGCAAGTTCCTTTCTCAAAGAGTTTGGTGATTTTCCCCCAGAAACTCTTACTGATATCCAGGAAGAAAAAGGCCGGGGAATGACCGCTAAAACAGCTTCTGGTGAATCTGTTCGATTCGGACGCAGCGTCAAGGCCGATGCCGATCTTTCGCTTGAAATCAACGGAGAGATGGTGGCGTCTTACCTTATCCGCGATAAGGTACTAGCAGGCGCTCGTGAAATGGTCGCTTACTACAACTCTGCCGATGTAGTGACCGAACTCATCTCTGGTGACCGCGATTCTAAAGTGAAGTCCACTGCCGAAGAACTAGGCATTTCAAAATGGGCTGGAAGTCTTTCTCCCCAAGAAAAACTCGATCGCATAGAAGCGGCGTCCGAGCAGGAACTTGTCGCTATGGTGGGAGACGGAATCAACGACGGCCCTGCCCTATCGCTCGCTCACGTAGGTATTTCACCAAAAGGAGCTACGTCTCTGGCTAGTGATGCTGCGAGGATCGCTATTCTATCATCCGATCCCATGGATGGCCTTAAGCGCGCACACCTGATCTCAAAACATACCTATATCACGATCAAACAGAATCTATTCTGGGCGCTTTCCTACAACCTAATCGCTATACCAATCGCAGCCTTCGGATTCTTAAATCCAATGGTGGCGGCCCTCGCCATGGCTTTCTCTGATGTTGTGGTTATTGGAAATTCGCTTCGCTTGAAGGTGAAGAAGTTGGTATAGGGTCCTGAGTAGGTGGGAAAGGGGAATTCGGATTGGGAACTGCCAGCCTAAATCAAATCATCCAGAGAACGAACGCCTAGCGGGCGCTCCACGTTAAACCCTTCGCCGTAGGTGGTTCGGATGTTCCTACCAAACTCTCTTCCCCGGGCGTCGAGAAACTCAACGAAATCGGGAGTGGAAATGGGTGTGTCGGGTTCATCTGAATTCTCCTCCGCATGAAACTGGCTCTTGTAGGCCAAAATTGACTTCATTTTATCTTCCCACACATCTGTGACGTCTACAATGAAGTCGGGCTGAATGTAGCGGTCTTGAATGAAGTGATAAACGAAATCGGGACGCCATGCATCCTGATCATTGCCATCGCTATCATAGGTAGGCAAGGCTCTCAGTCCAGCCAAAAAACAGGCATCCGAAACGAGCTTTGATCCCTTTCCGTGGTCTGGATGTCGATCGTCTAGTGCATTGGTGAGCACTATGGTAGGCTGATACTTTCGGATAAATGGAATGATGGCCATCTGCTGTTCCTTCGTGTTCTCAAGAAACCCATCTGGCAAACCAACGCAATCTCTCATGGCAAGACCGAGAATCTCAGCAGCAGTCGATGCTTCTTCAGCTCTGATTTCAGGAGTTCCACGTGTACCCATTTCACCCTGAGTCAAGTCCAAAATCCCAACCTTCTTTCCAGCGAGAATCGCTTTTCTAAGCGTTCCCCCTGCAGCGAGTTCAACATCATCGGGATGCGCAGCAATAGCCAGAATATCGAGTTTCATTACTTGATCTTTTTGAGTTCTTGATACAATTTTTGAGTGGGAAGTCCCATGACAGTGTAAAACGAACCATTGATGCAATCGATGGCCGCATACCCCAACCACTCTTGAATTCCGTAAGATCCAGCCTTATCGTACGGCTGGCATTTCCTGATATAATTCAGAATCTCTTCCTGGGTGAGTGGGGTAAACGTCACTTCCGTAGAATCGTGAAATACCCGTTCTTCACCCGCCGTTTTGATACACACGCCAGTAATAACAGTGTGCGTATTCCCTGCCAATTCTGTGAGCATACCCACTGCTTCTTCTTCAGACTCAGGCTTATTGTAGATTTTTCCGTCGAGGCAAACAATGGTATCAGAAGTAATCAAGAGTTCATCTTCCCCAAGTCCAGATTCTAGCGCTTTTGCCTTTTGCAAAGCGAGAAACTCAGGGATTTCAGTCATCGGCATATCCGGGTCGAAAGACTCATCCGCATCGCTTACTCGCGATTCGAATTCGATATCCATCCCTGCCAATAACTCTCTCCTACGGGGAGATTGACTTCCGAGAACTACCTTGTACTTCTTCAGATTATCCAATAGCATCGGCGTAATAAATGTAGTAGTGAACAACACTGTAGAGCAACCCTCCGAGCATAGCCCATTTCAGATAGTTTCCAGCACGAACAAACTGCTGTCGTCTGACTGCCCTTGAATTCATTCTCAAACTAAGTAAAAGTGGTAGGACTATTGCTCCGAGTAGATATGCCAGCGAATAGTCATCGTCGACAACTTGCTGCTCTAAAATGATGAGCACAACTATAGCTGTGATGACTAAACCAGAAACGAGTCGTTTCGACTTTCTAAGGCCATAGACTAGTGGTATGGTTCGCGCACCGATTCGCATATCTCCTTTCACATCGGCCATGTCTTTCTGAATTTCACGGATGAGATTTAAGAAAAAGGCAAACCCCGAGTAGGCAAGGATGAAGTAAAACATCATCTTGAAATAGATCATCGGATCTTCTTCCGGACGTTCGAGAGAAAAGTATTGAGACACTTCCTGTCCGTAGGCTTTCACAAGCATAGGTATTTCATAGACGCCAACCAAAATGGGTACCAAGCCGGCTAGAAATGCAATTAGCAGATTTCCGATAAACAAATCCTTCTTGAATTGAACGCTGTAAAACCAAAGGGTCCCCGCAGCAAAAAAACTGATGATGCTCAAATTCCAGTTTCCGATACTCCAAGAAACGTAAACAGCAATGGCCAATCCAAGTGCATTGAACACTTGATGCACGAGCATGGCCACTCGTCTCTTGACGTGAACACCCACAATAATATTCTTGGGCTTATTGACCCGGTCAGTGCGTTGATCAAAATAGTCATTGATCACATTTCCCGCTGCCGCTATGAGAAGAGTAGAGAGCACAAGGAGTCCGAACTTCCACAACGGAAACTGCAATTCATATCCATTTACTTCCACCAAGGGCCTGATGACGTAATACCTCATCAACCACATGGTCAAGGCAATGATCACAAGGTTTAGTGGCCTTGTAAGTTTTACAAACTGAACGAATGAACTACTCATCATTTACCATACAAATGCATCTTGATCCAGCCACTTTTCCTGCACTTTCATGACTTGCTCAATCACATCTCTCACACATCCTGCTCCCCCTCCTTTATGCGATACATAATGGCAAACCGCTTTCACTTCTTGAACTGCATCTGATGGGCATGCTGCTACTCCCACCATTTGAAGCACTTCAAGGTCGGGAATATCATCGCCCATGTAAAGGATTTCTTCATTTTTTAGCTGATGCTTGTCTATATAGGCCATCAACTTCTCCTTTTTTCGGTGCGATTTGTACATCACTTCATCCACCCCGAGATTAGACAAAACCGGAGCGAGAGCCTGAAGACTTCCACCAGATAATACCGCTATGCGAAATCCTTTCTTGGCGGCGTATTGAATGGCGTAACTGTCCTTCACATTGGCTGAGCGCGTGAAGGTGCCATCGCCGTGAATTTGAATCGTACCGTTGGTAAATACCCCATCGAAATCCAGTACGATCGTCTTGATATTGGGAAGTAGCTCTTTATAGCTCTTTTCCATGGTTTCTCTTGTAAATTTCACCGGTTAGCAAATCGTATACCTGACGGTAGATATTTTCTGAACCAAGTAATTCCTGATGCGCTTTGATTGTTTCAGTGTCGCCACGAGATGCAGGCCCCGTCTGCGACTCAGACGCTTTCTGCATAAGCACTTTATTGGCCGTCTCCAAAATCAAAGGGTGTAGAATCTGATGATTAATTTGTGCTTTGGAAAGTAATTCTTCAGAAAACTCAAACATCAGATTTGCAAAGTTATTCGCGAAAACGGCTGCCAGGTGGAGGGTCTTACGCTGTTCGGAGCTGAGTACAAAAACCCGGGTTGAAAGGCGCTCAGCCAATCCACCTAATGCATTGACATCACTGTCATTCTCGGCTTCAATACAGAAGGGAACATTCTCCCAAACGATCTGCTTGTCGATCGAAAAGCTCTGCAAGGGGTAAAACACAGCTCTGCGCAGTGTAGATGGCAGCTCCGACATTGGGACCGCTCCAGATGTATGAGCTACAATCGCCTTTTGGTTTCCGAGTTCTTCAGCCACTTCTTGAATGGCATCATCGCTCACAGCAAGCAAGATCAAGTCGGCGGCAATGCGCTTACCCAACTTGTCGATAACCGGCGATTTAACTTTTACAGCCAAACGTTTCGCTTCGTCCTGATTTCTGGCAAAAATCCCAGAAATAACAATACCATTTGCGTATAGTTCCGTGGCAATGTGCTGAGCTACGCGCCCAACACCAACAATGGCCACACTTTTAATTTCTTCCATTTGATGCAATTCTCTTCGACTCTCTGATTCGGTGTGCTATGGCCATCACTGTTCCGATGAACATCACAATACAACCGATCCAGAGAATATTAATCATTGGGAACTGAATAGCCTGAAGAACTATAAATTCCTTTCTATTCGATACGTGCTCCGCGATGGTAAATGTATGCTTTCCAGTACTTGGGTCTATTTCCGAAAAGTTAAATCTAAGTCCTAGCTCATCTTGAATTACTGGATCGGGAATGGGTAAAACTGAATCGCGCAAAATGTAGAGCGGCTCTACTTCATACACGTTTCCTTTACCGTCTTTCACGCCAATAAGCGCTCTCACGGCCAGATCGTTTTCTGCAACCATAAACTTCTCACGTTCTTCTTCGGTTTTTAGGAGTGAGAGCTCGTTCAAACGCACCATGGTCGTTCCTACAAATCCCGTATCCCCGACTGCGAGTTTCACTTCAACTCCCGTTCTGAATCCGGTCGCATCAGAATCGACTTCTAGTTCTGCCCAACGCACGTGGGTATATATGTCGTGCGACCAGTAGCGCTTGGTAGATGGCTCAGCAACATTTCCAAATTCAGGGTTTAATTGAATTCTCGGGTTGAGCGTGAAGAGATGTTCACCCGGCTTGTAAGGCGACCACCGATTCAAGGATTCTACATCAATTCCTCTCGGATCATCGATGAGATCCCACTTTGCCTGATCGATAATAAAATCTGGCCCAGGACTGTGATCTTGATTGGCGGTGAAAATGGCCCCTCGAGCTATAACCCGGTCACCTTTTTTATATGTTCGTGGAACGCGCTCGTAGTAATCCACTTCGTAATAGACATTCACCCCTTCCTTCGAACGCCCGTTGTAGCTTACGTAATACGGCCCCATCGGCACGGTATCTTCGATAAACAGAAGAATGTCTTCGTTGTTCTTGAAGTCTTCGTTGAGAGATGCAATATCAAAACGGCTTCCGTTTTCAGAAATCTTGTCCGATCGACCTGTAGAGATAAGAGCACCAAGCAATACCAGGGCAAAGCCAACATGCGCTACAGAAGCTCCTGCCACTTTCCACTTTCCACGAAGCACTCTGATCAAGAAATCGATGTTTGCAACAACGGCAAAAATGCAAGTGAAAAGTAAAATCCCGTACAAGTATTCCTTACCATAAAATTCGAGCTTCATAGCCCAAGCAATAGTGATGGCCAGGGATACGAGAAGAGACAGGGATATTTTCTTTGCAAAAGCTCCAAATTGATTTTTTCCATACCGGAGAAACTGTCCAAAACCAACGATAAACGTGATAATAAAGGCAAATGGAATTTGCCATTTATTAAAGTGCTGGATTACATCGCTATGCGGTGCGAGTTTTCCTTCTGCCAGAGCTTTCAAACCATCAATCCCCGTCAGATCGGCAAGAGAAAGTAGCGGTTGCGCAAATGGCTCGGCGAGGATATTCCAAATTGGTTTGGAGGTCTCTAGTGCGATTTGCACTCCGGAAAGTAAGAGCACGAGGGCTCCGATAAAAATCCAGAATTCGCGAGACCACAGTGGTTCCTCCGTCTCTGGTTTTGGAAAAATCTTTTTATACCCCACCAAGAGCAAGGCAATAGCCATCCCTAGATAAGCGACAATCGTTGCTACTTCTTGAGCTGTCGCTAAACCAACAATGAAAAGGAATAGACTAGCTCCAAGAAATATGAGTCGAAGGTTTCGGTCTACCAGCAATGATGTGACACTCACTACCGAAATGGACAAGAGAATGGTCAAATGTTGACGCATAGACCCGTCGCCGGTAAAGGAGTGGACTGATGTATCGCCGAGCACACCTGAATGTACCAGGAATGACGCATACCAAACCAATGCGTATGTGATCAAAGTCAAGAAAAGAACCGTGTAAAGCGATTTGTTTTTGCGCTTGTTGACAACCATCACGTGAGCGGCTCCAACCATTGTTAGCCACGGAATCAAACTGGCATTCTCTACCGGGTCCCAAGCCCAGAAACCACCGAAACTAAGTGCTTCGTAAGCCCAGGCTCCACCCATCAATATTCCAATTCCCAGAACTGAAACCGAAAAGAAGGCCCACGGAATAGCGGGTCTGATCCACTCCTTGAGCTTACCACTCCAAAGCCCAGCCAAGGCAAAAGCGAATGGAATGATAGTAGACGCATAACCCAGAAACAAAGTCGGTGGGTGAATGGTCATCCAATAGTTCTGAAGAAGCGGGTTGAGTCCGCGTCCATTTTGGAATGTAGGAATGCGTTCCAGATAGTCTGGCATCGTTGTCCAGGGCAAACCGACGTTTTCTGGCAACTCTCTGATTAAGGTAAACGGTGAGCTACCGATCTTGAGATCGAAAATGTAGATACCGAGGATCATCGACCCCAGGAAAACCTGCATGGCGGCAACGACCACCATCGTGAGATTTTCCCACGACTTGGCTGTGCGGAGCAAGACATTACCCAAGAGTACATGCCAAAAACTCCAGAGAATAAAGCTCCCTTCTTTTCCTTCCCAAAAACAAGAGAAAATATACCGAAGTGGCATATCCTTATTGGCGTGTTTCCACACATAATCGTATTCAAAATACTGATTGAAGAGCATGACAAACAAAGTCACAGCCCCACCAACCAGAGCAACAGAGTGCACCGTAAATGCAGCTCGCCCCAGTTTCCTAAACCCGTCTTCTCCTTTACGGTGAGCCAAAATGTAAGAAACCATCGCCAGCAAAGCTGAAACGATGGATATTATCATCAATGTATCACCGAGCTTCCCTACAAAAGGGTGTTCTCCGATATATGTCATATTACCTTGAAGCCGTTTCCTCTAAATCGAATTTGCCTTCTTCCTTGTATTTGGATGGGCACTTCATAAGCATTTCAGTAGCGTGAAATTCACCTTCATGTGCTTGCCCAATCAATACCACCGATTCAGATCGCTCAAAATCCTGCGGCTTACTCTTGTAAAGGTTTACCTTTTTCTTCTCGCCATTGTTGTCAATCATGGTGAAAACCGTCAGGTTTGGATCAACTTCTGGATTGTAAACAATCTCAGCCGTCTTGTCGAGCACCCCAACCACGTGGTATTCCTTTTCTGGATTGTCGAAAGCTTCTTCAAAATCTGCGTAAGAACTCGAATCAGACACAGATGTGAACATGAAGCCTATGGCGACTGCCATGATGATGATGGCTATGATGTGTGTTTTTTTCATCAAAAATCTTTTTTATCTCCTTCTTCTAGTTTTCTCAACTTTCTATCGATGCTAAACATGTATCCTACCAAAACGAGAAACATGATAACACCTACTCCAATTACAACATTAATCTTACCCGAAGCGTACATGGTGTTTTCTAACCAAGTAGGTTCTGCTTGAGCCATGGCTCCACTTACTGAAGCTAGCATGGCCAGGATGATATATAGAAATCTCTTCATTTTATGCATTCAAATTCATTAGGCGGTTGTAGGCCAACACGCTTGCTCTTCGCTGGAGCTGGTACATCCACATCGCTATTCCTATCCAACCGATCACTGCCGGATAGAATACCATTCTCAAATTATCGTCAAGGTCGTACTGACTAAAAGCCGGATTCCCACCAACACCTGGGTGAAGGGATTCTGACATGCGCGGCAGCACCATAACAAAGAGCAGCATCATCACAAAGGCAAAGATGTTGTAAACACCTGCCAGACGCCCCGCCTTTTCTTCATCATTTACCGACGATCTTAACACGAAATAGGCCAAATAGATTAGGAAGGCGATTGCTGCTCCATTCAACCGTGGATCACTTACCCACCAAGCTCCCCAGGTAAATCGTGCCCAGAGACTACCTGTTGCCAATCCAATAGTCGCAAAAATCAACCCTACTTTGGCTGCGCTTGTTGCTGCAATATCGGCCTTGAAACTTCCTTTGCTCAAGTATTGAATGGAAAATATCAGGGAAACGAACATGACAAAAATCATGGCAAACCAGCTCGGAACGTGAAAGAGCAAGTTTCTGATTGTCTCGTTGAGAATTGGTTGATTCGGAAAATTATAAGCTTCCACCCCCGCTTCAAGATCTGAAATACACCTTTCGGTTGGTCGTGGATTGTCCACTACTTCCAGTCCGTTTTGGAGAAATGCATTCGGCAGATGCCTTGTCCCATCGATGGAGTTGTTGATGTATAGATCGAAAAAAGCATCGGCCAATTCATCGGTAATGCTGAAGGTCGCTCGCAAATGGGTGTTGTCTACCACAGCCACTTCATATGGACAAAAGATCGCATCCCCATTTGTCACCCACACTTGTAAGCTCTCTTCTGCTTCTTCAAAATGCGTGTTGTAGCCGGTGATGGTCACCGAAGTTACGCCATTGTTTAGTTGATCTGGAGTAGCAAAAGGAATGCCCGGAGCCAAGGGAGCCATAAGGCCAAAAACAATGGACGAGAGGACTAGAATAGCAGAAAGAATTTTCCACCAATAATTAGACATAAACCCTTGAAATTATTCGCGCCAAAGGTACGGAAATAATATATAAGAAAGGCCCAGCGACAGCATGGTGATCGCCAACAATTGCCATGCATAGGTACCATTTGCCGACCAAGCAATTCCATCTATAGCATTTTTCGAAAAGCGTATGAGAATCAGCAAGAAAGGAAGGATGACGGGTAGACCCAGAATGGCCATCAGTCCAATATTATTATCGGTTTGTGCGGCAAGGGCAGCAATTAACGTAAGTACAAAAGCCAATCCGATGGCACCGAGAACCAAGGCCAGAATAAAACTCAATATATCGGCGCTGTGCAGAACATCTGTCCCCATCATGACACCATAGATTAAAGCCCCAACACCTACCATGACAAGCATCAGAAGCGCATTGTACATCATCTTCCCGATGATCACGCTTTCTGGTCGAGCGATGGTAAACAGGTATAGTTTGCGACCGTGGTGCTCTACGGCGAAGGCTCTAGAAGCGGCATTGAAGGCAGCAAAGAGCACAATAATCCAAAAAAGGGCGTTCCAGGTGGGCACATCAACGATTTTCTTGAATCCCATATACGCCACAAAGATGGATGCAAACACATAGAGAAAAATGCTTCCCAAGGCATGAGGCTGCCGCCATTCCATGCGAATATCTTTAGCCAGAATGGCTCTTACTTCATTCCACATTGGCCGCTAAGATACATCAACTACTTCACCCAAATTGGGAATTTCTATGTGGTGAAAACCACTGTCGATAAGGTGCTGCCGATAGGTCTCTTGAGCTGCGTAATCGCCGTGAACCAGAAAAATATGTTTGATGAGATGGGGCGTCTGGCACTTCAAATAATCAATCATCTCAGAATAATCGCCGTGGGCACTATACGAGTCGATAGTAATTACCTGCGCCTTAACATTGTACTCTCTTCCGTAAATACTGATTTTTTCTGCTCCGGCTCGCAATTGCCCACCGAGAGAAGATGGTTCACAGTATCCCACGATCAATATCGTGTTTCTTTTATCCTCAACATTGTTGGCCACATGGTGCAATATTCTTCCAGCTTCCATCATCCCTGAAGCAGATATAATAATGCACGGCTCATTGAGCGTATTGATCAGCTTCGAGTACTTGGCTTCACGGACATAGTGCAATCCATTAAATCCAAATGGGTTGCTGTCCTTTTCCATATACTTCTTGATCCGGTCATTAAAACCTTCGGGATGCGCTTTGACGATTTCAGTGGCATTGGTGCTCAAAGGACTATCCACAAATACCTTTATAGGCGGGAGCTTACCGGCTGTTTCCATCCGATCAAGGGCATAAACTATTTCCTGGGTGCGTCCCAGACTAAACGCTGGGATGATGAGCTTTCCCTTGTTCTCAACACAGGTTTCTTGAACGATCCGAAGCAATTCCTTTTCAGTACTGCCAATCTCTTCGTGGAGCCTGTCGCCATAAGTGCTCTCCGTTATGATTACTTCGGCCTGAGGAAAGGGCTCTGTGTTTTTAATGATTTGATGTTCTTTTCGCCCAATGTCGCCTGTGTAGGCTATGCGGTGAGTTTTCTTCCCTTCTTTTAGCCTGAGATTGACACAAGCGCTGCCGAGAATATGACCTACATAAGTGAACATTACGGTGATCTCATCCGTCAGATTAATCCACTGGCCATACTCCAAAGGAGTGAACATCTCCATGGCTGCTACCACATCGTCAATCTCGTATAGCGGCTCTTCGTCTGGCTCTTCAAGACCGTGCTTGCGGGCATATCTCGCATCGTTTTGTTGAATGTAAGCCGAATCGGCCAACATTATTTGACAGAGAGATTCTGTGGGATGAGTGCAGTAAATTGGGCCGGAATAGCCTTCTTTGACCAATTTCGGGAGCAAGCCCGAGTGATCGATATGAGCATGGGACAAAAATACGGCATCAATACTCGATGCGTCAAATTTGAATTCCCTATTGGCCAGCCCGCCTTTACTTTCCTTTCCTTGGTACATACCGCAGTCTAGCAGTATTTTAGTACCTGAATTGAGCTCTATCAGGTGACAAGAACCCGTTACAGTTCGCGCGGCACCAACGAATTGAATTTTCAAATCAATAGTTTTGCTTAAAGTTAATCAGCCTAGAAGAGAATATGAAAAACGCATACACCAAAACTGCTCCTGCTCCTATTGGACCTTATAGTCAAGCCATGATTTCGGGCTCGACTCTATACATTAGTGGTCAAGTAGCCATCAACCCGGATACAGGCGAGATGGAACAATCTGACCTTAAAACCGAAACCAACAGGGTGATGAAAAACCTTGAGGGCATTTTAAAATCTCAGGGGCTGGATTTTTCCAACATCATTAAGTGCTCCATTTTCCTTTTAGATATGGGAGCATTTTCCGAAGTGAATGAAGTGTATGGAAGCTTCTTCTCCGAGCCATATCCGGCAAGGGAAACGGTGGAAGTTAGGAAGCTACCCGCCGGTGCCAATGTCGAAATCTCAGCGATCGCCGAGATTCCCGCTTAGCGCATATGCTTCAGGTTCAGTCCGTAAAGCACAATAAATAGTGCTGCCCAAAACAATGGAAAGCCCATTATAAATAGTGCTACACCACTAAATCCATAAATGATAAGCGGGCCTAGTATCCCAATGATCTTAGAAGCGATGTACAGGTAGTAACCTTTCTTCTTTTGGTTGAACATGATAATTGCACCGAGAAGAGAAAGTGCTGCGGCTAAAAATCCAATTATGGCTAGTGACAGTGCATTGGCGGCTTCAACTCCTGCCAACTCCATTGATGAATCAAAAATTGACTCGAACCAGCTTGGCATGTCTTCCATCGGCACATCGTTCATTGAATCTTCCATTTCGATGATAGCTTCATCTATTCCGGTCTGATCCATAAAAATTGCCGTTCCTATTCCAAATAGTTCGACTAAAGTCATAATACCACTCACTATGAATGTTAGGATACACAATACAGTGAGAAATGTTGGGCGCTTATTGGCCGTTGCGGCTTGAAAATCGTCTAATTGTTCCGTCATGGGTTGAAATTTGGTACTACAATATCTTATTTATTGTCAGTGAATTCTGTGAATCGTTCAGTTTGTTTCAACACAGTTTTCCATAATTCAAAGTTTTGATTTGGATCTGAAATGTGATTCACTTTGTAATCCATAAGCCACTCATCTCCGTCGGCTTTCAAATTCAATGCACGTTCTCTAAACCCCGATTTCACTTCAAGTCTGAGCTCATCATTCAAGCTCTGGTCTTGGGCGAAAAAGTCTTTTGGCTCTTGTGTGTCTATCTTCTCAATAGAATCACCTTGAACGAGTCCAGCTTGAAAAGCCGGAGAACCTTCCAAGACATTGACCACACGACACTGCTCATCTTGCACGACAACCGAAAAGCCAAATTTAGACTCCCATTGGTTCTTTGAAACGGCTTCGATCTCCAAGCCCATCCAGATTAAAGCTTCTGCGACGATATCAATAAGCTTGCCCTTTCCATCAACGGCATCAGCTTTCAACCCATCCCAGTCGAGATCGCTTCCCGCGCTCATCACTTCCCAATACTCCGATTCGGTATAGCCTTTTTGATTGCCATATTTCTCATACAGCTCTTTCATTACTGCGTTTAAGGATCGCTTACCGTTTGACTCTTTCAAGAGCCAGATATCGCAGACTATTGCAAGCAAGGCCCCTTCTACATATATGCTCACTCTTCTGCGTGGCGTTCCAACACCGTAACCATCCACCCAAGTATCGATCGAAGAGTCGGCCAGAGATAGATTATATCTTCCTTCATTGTCCATGTGTCGGCGAACGAAAGTAGATAGCTCTTGCAGGAAGTCTTCATCAGAAAAGGCTCCTCCCTGCCAGAGCATAAAATCGCCCATGTAGGTGGTTACCCCTTCAGCAACATACCCCAGCCGGGAGTAGTCAGGTCCGGTGAAATCATATGGTGTCCAGTCTTTTGGTCTCAGGTCTTTGACATTCCAGGTGTGGTATAGCTCGTGCGATGAAATCCCAATCAACTCCTTGTATCGCGGCCACTCATTAAACTCATCAGCTTTTCCAAGGGTTATAACTGTGCTCGCTTCGTGTTCTACACCGTGATATGAGCGGTGGGGAGTCATGATGATCAAAAAGTGGTAGTGATCAACAGGAAGGCGACCAAATGCCTTGACCTGAGCTCGCGTAAAGCCTTCAAAATCTGCAACCACTTTCTCCCGATCAAATGCGATCTCTCCATACACGTGGATGTAATACGGAATGTCGTCAACGCGATAAGTCAGGGTCTCAATGCTCGGGCCTGCCAGAAAAGGTGTATCCATCAACTTTTGGACTCCTGCACAGGAAAACATACCTGAACCTTGTTCTGTCATGGAAGTACAGACCTTCCAATTATCGGGCAATTCGAGTTTCAGCTCTACATCGGCATGATCCATCTCTTCGGGATAAACGAGTGCATTGACCGGATTGAGCAAGAAAAGATCTTCATCGGCGTAGGTATTACCTGCTGTGAGGTCGTTTGAAAACAAATCATACGAGACGTAGATTCGCTCCCCTTTCATTGCTTTAATAGTCCACTGCTCGGGTTCTGTTTTCCACACTTCAGCACCCGACTCAGCACTTACTTCTAGTCCGACAACGTTGCGAACAAAGTTTCCCGATTCGTATCTACCAGGCCTCCAATGCGGCATGCGGAGGGTTGGGTTGTCAGATTCAGCAATAAAACTGAGTTGCACTTCAAGGGTATATTGAGCGGGGTTCTTTAGCCCGACTTGATATGAGAGCATGATTGAGATTTTCCCCAAATGTAGAAAGGAAGTAGGAATTTTAGGGCGAGAGTAGGATTCTTGATTTTCCTATTAAGCTATTGTCCCTTTAGGGACTACCTATCGGTAATCCTGCAGTAATAAACTTTGGCAAGCGTGCCGTGAGGTACGCCCTGTGATTTTGCACGGCACACCGCCTTAACTGAAATATAGATAGTACCTGACGGCACATAGCTCTAAAGCACGATTATTTAGTTACCCATAGGCTGTCCCTAGCGGGACTGAGTTCCAAGAGAACAAGATCCATCAAGGAAGTACAAACCGCAAAGCATCTTTGTACCTGATACATAATACTTAGTACAACCACTCCCCCCCTGCAAACTGATTCATAGCTAAATCCAATACCCGTATCAAAACGAGCACTCAAATTAAATAGGTGGGACCAAACGGAATTCGAACATTTGCACTCCTAAAAGATTGGTGGGATGCCTCCGAAGAAAATAGCTCAGATAGAATTCATTGCCTTGATGGCTGGACTGATGTCTCTAGCGGCATTGTCTATTGATGCTATTCTACCTGGGCTTCCGCATATTGGACACAGCCTAAACCACACTGAAAGTGCCGACCTTCAGCTCATCATCATTTCCATATTTCTCGGTTTGGGAATTGGGCAGCTCATTTTGGGTACGCTCTCTGACAGTTACGGTCGCAAGCCAATTGTTTATGTCGGCATCGGATTATTCCTTATCGCTAGTCTGATCTGTACAATGGCAGATACACTGGAGCTGATGTTGGTGGGAAGGGTGCTTCAAGGAATCGGTTTATCGGCACCACGAAGTGTATCAACATCCATCATTCGCGACCTTTATGTTGGAGACTACATGGCTCGTATCATGTCGTTTATCGCAGTTTTCTTCATCCTCGTTCCAATGATTGCTCCTATTATGGGGCAATTTGTTCTCGACTACTTCCATTGGGAAGCGGTTTTCTATTCTCAGATGATTTTTGCCGGGTTGCTTCTCATTTGGTTTTCAAAACGACAAGAAGAAACCCTTCCACCCGAAAAGCGCATCCGAATTAGTAAAACGCTATTCATCGATGGGGTGAAAGAATTCGTGAAGTACAAAGACAGCGTGTTATTCACCTTGGTTTCTGGGTTGATGACTGGAAGTTTTATGGTATACCTAAGCTCATCTCAATACATTTTTCAGGACTTGTATGGGATGCAATCTGAGTTCGTCTACATCTTCGCCGGACTCGCATTCTTTATGGGAATGGCCACATTCACCAATGGTCAGTTCGTGGTTAGGTTTGGAATGCGAAAACTAGCCACATTAGCTTTGGTGGTCTTTACCCTTTCGGGGTTGGCCTACATTTTGGTTTTCCGTGGAAGCCTTCCTTCTATTTATTCGCTAATCATATTTCTCGCAATCCAGTTCACATCTCTAGGCTTTGTCTTTGGAAACATACGAGCATTGACCATGCAGCCTATTGGGCATATTGCAGGAATTGGAGCTTCCATCAGCGGTTTTGTTTCTACCGTCATGGCCGTTCCCATAGCGGCCAGTATAGGCCCCTTCTTGGTTGATAGCCCCCTTCCATTGTTTGTTGGATTCTTTTTCTGCGGACTTGGATCGCTTTTTTTGGCTTGGCTGGCTAAACGGTAAACCGCAATCGGTAGAAAACGTAGTTCTTATTCGCGCATACTTTGTACCCTGCACCGCACCTATTGCCCGCAATAATTCCTATTTTCGCATCCGCAAGAATGACAAGTTAAAATCGAAAGATTATGAAATACGACGTAATAGTATTGGGTAGTGGTCCTGGTGGATACGTTGCCGCAATCAGAGCTTCGCAGCTTGGGTTTAAAACAGCCGTTGTGGAGCGCGAATCTCTTGGAGGTATTTGCCTTAACTGGGGGTGTATCCCAACCAAAGCCTTGATTAAAAGTGCTTCTGTATTTGAATATATCAACCACGCCGAAGATTACGGAATTAAAGTTTCAGACGCCAAAGCTGATTTTGGTGGTGTGATCAAGAGAAGTCGCGGAGTGGCTGAAGGAATGAGCAAGGGAATCGAGTTCTTGATGAAAAAGAACAAGATCGATGTGATCATGGGTACAGGTAAAGTGAAGCCTGGTAAAAAGCTCGATGTAACAGATGCTGATGGAAAAGTAACTACGTACGATGCAGATCATATAGTAATCGCAACTGGAGCAAGAGCCAGAGCTCTTCCAAACATCGAGATTGACGGAGAAAAAGTGATCGAATACCGAAAAGCGATGTCGCTCGAAAAGCAACCTAAGAAAATGGTTGTCATGGGAAGCGGTGCTATCGGATGTGAGTTTGCTTATGTGTACAATGCCATGGGTACTGAAGTAACCATCGTAGAATACCTAGACAATTTGGTACCACGTGAAGACGAAGAAGTATCAAAGCAGCTTGGACGTTCATTCAAAAAAGCTGGTATCAAAGTGATGACTGGTGCGAGCGTTGAAAAAGTTGACACCAGTGGATCTGGATGTAAGGTACACGTGAAAACTAAGAAAGGCGAAGAAGTGATCGAGTGCGATGTGGTACTTAGCGCTGTAGGTGTCGCTCCAAACACGGAGAAAATTGGTTTGGAAGACGTTGGTATCGCCACCGACCGCGGATTTATCCAGGTAGATGAGTTTTGCAAGACAAATATCCCAGGCTACTACGCTATTGGAGATTGTATCCCAGGTCCTGCCCTGGCACACGTTGCTAGTGCCGAAGCCATTCTTACACTTGAGAAGATCAAAGGAATGGATGTAGAGCCAATCGACTACGGAAATATTCCGAGTTGTACTTACTGCATGCCTGAAGTTGGTAGTGTGGGTATGACTGAAGCAGATGCCAAAGAAGCCGGTTATGAAGTGAAGGTTGGGAAATTCCCATTCTCAGCTTCTGGAAAAGCCAAAGCTGCCGGACATCCAGAAGGATTTGTAAAACTGGTATTCGATGCCAAGTACGGAGAGTTGCTCGGTGGGCATATGATTGGAGCCAATGTTACTGAGCTGGTAGCTGAATTGGTTTCCATCCGAAAACTAGAAACAACTGGTCACGAAATCATCAAGACGGTTCACCCGCACCCAACGCTTAGCGAAGCGATTATGGAAGCGGCAGCCGCTGCCTACGATGAAGTGATTCACCTATAAGGGGAATAAACCTCAAATGAATTGCCCCGGAAAGACTTGATTAAGTCATTCCGGGGCTTTTTTTATCTGGTAACGCTTACTGTTCCTGTTTCGTACTTGTCGGCTTGGTCGCAAAAATCGCGATACCTCAACACATAGGTGTATACTCCGTCTCCGCCATCATCACCTGAGGTTTCATCCATGTTTCCATCCCAAGGTCCATAGATCTGATCCGTATGAAAAACGAGCATACCCCAACGGTTGTAGATAGACAAGTCGTAGTAAACCAAGTCTTCTCCTGTTATTTGAAACACATCATTGAATCCATCGCCATTTGGTGTGAATATATTGGGAACTTCGACGCTTGGTTCGTCGTCTCTAGCTATAGCCAGCAGACTATCCCGTTGGGTACATCCGAACATATCGAGAGCCGTAAAAGGGTAATAACCTTGGTCAACTACAACGATATCAAAACTCGTCTCGCCGCTGTCCCAGACAACTGACTCAAGAACTCCGAACTGATCAACAAGCGTCACAGGGTTTTCTTGGCCCTGACAAATTACTTCTTCAAAGGCAAGGGGAAATTCATTTCCTGGACTAACATTGGTAGATTGTACTTCAATACAACCGTTGAAGCCAACTTCCACCGAATATTCTTCCGGTGTGTACACATCAATGCTCGACTCATCGCTACCCCCTGGTGTCCATATATAGGTAGCTTCTTCAAACTCTACTGTCGCATCAAGGGTTAAAAATTCTTGATAATAACACAGGTATAACTGGAAAGGGAGCTCAAATCCGAGGTATTCGTAAAATGTAAAAGTCACGGCGCTTGCAAATTCATGTTCACATACCGGATCGGTTACAATAACTTGAACAGCCTTTTCTCCCTCTTGATTTACATTCCCAGTAATCATCTGATCCACACCGGCATCAGCACCGTCCACAAACCATTGAATGGTAGAAAAAGCACCGTCGAGATCTACACTTGCCTCGTACTCCAAATCTTTACAAAAACCTGATTGAGTGATGGATATTTCAGGATTTAAAATTAGTGGAGGATCCAAAACAATCGACTGGTATGCCGTATCGGCCAAATTGCAGCTTTGAGGGTTAGTAGATACGAGCATAATTTCATACTCCCCAGCGGAATCGTACACGTACTCAAATATTGGCTCGCTTGAATCGACAATAGTTCCGTCTCCCATGTGCCAACTATACTCTAGTCCATCAAGGGTCTGATTTCCCACTTGAATAGTAAAACTATCACAGATATCTACTATTCCAACTCCAAATTCAGCATCGACATCGGGTAAATAAATGACCGATTGTGTTGCTTCCATCTCTTGGTTACAGGCATCACTTCTCAAGGTCAAGGTAATATCATACTCACCTGGATTCTCATAAGTATACGTTGGGCTCTCGTCGGTAAGTATTGTACCATCTCCCATAGCCCATTCATACTCAATATCTGCAGGTCCTTCAGAATTATCCGAAATCGTCAAAACACCCGTCTCGCAATCAATATCCGCTGTAAAGTCTGCGATGAAATCAACTTCAGGAAGTACCGTTATTGGTATCAATGCGGTATCTCTCACATTACAGCTCAAGGGATCATAAGCAACGAGCGTCACTACATAGTCTCCCGGGTCAGGATAAAGGTGTTCAGGTTCAAACTGGTCGGTAGTTTCTCCATCACCAAAGTACCAAGTGTATTCAGCTTCTCCTGAACTAAAATTATCGAATGAAACAGTATGGGGAGCGCATCCTGATAGCTGGCCAGCTGCACCTGCCACAGCGTTAACGGTTTCTATTTCAAAGTCGATCTTGAATACGCCAATATCCCATCCGGTAGACTGACCTTCCGACCAAGCACCATCCGTGGTGTTAAAGCCACCCCCAGAGCATACACCTTGGTAGACAATCCCTTGTGGATCAAATCTTGATGTCCCACCATCCACATGATTTTCAGTATAATAAGTCCCATACTCGAGGCCAGTCATATCCGGTTCGAAAGCTGCTAGGTAAAACCCACCTGATTCGAACAGGGCATCTTCACTCGCTGTATATGAGCCATTTACGCTGTACGCACTGGTATATACACCATTGCAAAGATCGACCATAAACGCTACCGGAGTTCCTGTGCCATTTCCATTTCCGTCAGGTAGCAATCTCGATGTAATTAAAAGAGAGGTGAGATCACTCGATAGCTTTTGGACTACCAAGTTTCCTTGGCCGTCTCCATATACCCCGTCTGAAGCTACCCAGTCACTTCCGCTATCCATGTAAAGCCAGATATCTTGATTGCTATCAATATCTACAAACATGGCCTTATCAGTATTATCCAGACCTACAAAAGTGCTTATCTCAATCGTAGAACCATCTTCAGATAATATCTGTACAAACCCATCATTCTGACCACCATTAAAAGTATCCTGATAAACACCAGGGGTTGTAATGAAACCATCGCCGTTTCCACCTAAACTATTTCCGCCAATGGCTCCAGCAACGACGACAGACTGATTGTCTTTCACCCTTAGGCCATAGGCCATATCATCCACATTAGAACCAATAAACGTCGACCAAATCATCTCACTCAAGTCTGAATTCATTTTAAAAACGACTCCATCCTGACCAGTCATTTTTGTTTCCTGAGATGCCCCTGGGGTGATAGGGAAATCGTCTGAACTTGAACAGCTTGCCACATAAACTTCACCGTAAGGATTGAGGTAAATCTCACCTCTACTGCTATCGTATCCGAACCCAAGATTGTTCGCTCCATCAGCCTGAGAACCTCCGACATACGTAGACCCAACAGCTTCCGAACCATCAATACTTAGCCCGGTAATAAAAATATCGTTTCCACCTCCGTGCTCCGTCTGATAAGCACTCAACGTAGTAGGGAAATCGGATGATGTCGTTTTACCATAAACAAAAATCTCCTGATTTGCATTTACTATGGTTGAATGGGGGTACTCGCCATCACTTCCTCCAATAAATGTTGCGAAGATTAAGTCAGTACCATCTGGTGTCAATTTACTAATCGCTGCGTCTGTTCCACCTCCTCCATATACTTCTTGGAATGCACCTTCATTGGTAGGGTAAGCTGAATTAAACGAAATGGCGTGGGTATAAATATTTCCAGCCATATCGAAAGTGGCACCATGCCCAAAATTACTTCCACCACCTCCAGTTCCAGAAAGAGTTGCCGCAACGAGCACCGGATCAATTACTAGTTCAATTGAATCATCATAGCCATCGGGAAACTCAAACCCAATTTGGTTTCCATCAATTTTATATCGACAACGTATTTCTACTCTTTCTCCGTTAATAGTTTGATAAGAAATAGGGATATATTCTACCAATTCACCGACACTCGTCTCTAAAACAAGTTTGCCTTTTTTTAAAGTCAGATTGTTTAGGCCAGAATATTCAAAAAGGATTTGGTCAGGATCTGCCCCTGGAGCAATATGGTAGTCATATTTAAATGAATGTGCTTCTTCGTAGGCTCTAAGGTCTATGCCTGCATAAAGATCTTCTGCCACCATATCCGAATATATGGGTACATGTCCTTTCCATCTTGATGGATCATTTCCTAAGAGGTAATTGAAATAACCACTCTTTTGAATATTACCTTCAAACTGAATCGGGTTGGCATTGATAAAATTGAGTCTAAAAGCATGTCTGCTGATATAGTCTGGAATGTGATGACCGTGCTCATCATATTCGTGTTCCAAGGCTTCAGAATAGCTGTACATGAATCCCGTGGATTCACCAAAAACGGCTAACCTGTTAAACTCAGCTTTGAATTGAAATTCACCTTCCCACTGTCCTTGGTTCGGTATAAAATTGATTTGATCGTGGGCTTGTGCGCTGAAAGAAAAAAGAGATGCAACTGCAAAAAGAAGCAGAAATCGATGGGTTCGCATGATCTAATTGGTTATGAATGGTCCTTAAATATAGGCAATTAAGCCTATGAAATAGATGACGTTAGATGAACCAAAAAGTCTACTCGCTTTACACGCCCTGTGAATACCGCTTTTTCTCCTGATCGACCACAAAATCTTTGTCAAGGGCTGCACATACATGACGAACAAAAGTCTCTCCAACTTTTGTCAATCGGATGCTTTGATTTTCCAACTCAAGCATTCCGTCATTCAACAAAGGAATGAGAAAGTCGATACGGCTCTCAATGTATTCCTGTTCAACAGGGGTAGCATCGGCCCAAGAAGTGGCACCTTGACATGTTAAGTTTAGGATATGATTTCGAATAATGAGCTCTAGATCAGTTAGTAAATGACCTTTCACTATGGGCAAATCACCCTTTTGGACTTTCTCGATGTATCCTTCTACAGTCTTGGCGTTTTGCGCGAAAGCATTTCCAATATCGCTGATGGAAGAAACACCCAGCCCTATTTGATAAGGCGTTCGGAGATCGGTGAAACCCATAAAGTTTCGGTGCATCCTGCCACTCTTGTAGGTTAGAGAAAGGCTATCTGTGGGCAAGGCAAAATGATCGAACCCAATGGCTTCGTAGCCTGCGCTTAAGAGGGCTTCGCGGCCATTTCGGAAAAGATTCAGCTTGAGTTCTGGCGATGGCAAATCATTTTCATCATAAGCCCGTTGACCCGGACGCATCCACGGCACGTGGGCGTAGCTATAGAAAGCGATGCGATCGGGCCGTAGCTCTATCACCTTACTTACCGCGTCCATTACACCTTCCATGGTCTGAAAGGGAAGTCCATAGACCAGATCGAAGTTGATGGAACGGTAGCCCAAATCACGGGCTTGGGTGACCACGCGCTGCACATCTTCTACTGTTTGTCGGCGATTAATCGCCTTTTGGACCTTCGGGTCAAAATCTTGTATCCCCAAGCTCAGCCGATCGAAGCCGAGCTCTCTGAGTACTCGCAAATGGGCTTCAGTAGTATTGCCCGGGTGGGCTTCGAAGCTGAAAGACGCGTCACTGGCGATCTCCGAGTGCCTAAGTATTCCTTCCACCAAGGTCTTTAGATTCTCTGGAGAAAAGAAGGTAGGTGTCCCACCACCGAGATGGATCTCTTTGATTTTTGGTTTTTCGGAAAAGTGCTCGCGAATGAGTTTCCATTCTTCCAGAACTGCTTCCACATAGGGCCCTTCTACCTTGTGGTTGACTGTAATACGCGTATTGCACCCACAATAAGTGCACAGGCTCTCGCAGTAAGGCAAGTGAATATAGAGCGAAAGCCCTTCAGCGTTGGCATCTGAAAATCCATTTTCAAGGCGTTTGATATAGCCTTCCTTGGTAAACCCATCAGCGTCCCAGTTGGGAACGGTGGGGTAACTCGTGTACCTGGGAACAGGTACGTTGTATTTCTCAATTAAATCTTTCACGGTTCACACACTTCTGTTTGAGATACTTTTGGGCCCAATTCCGGACTTAGGTAAGGAATATCGAGTCCGAGCCCACGCACGATAAACCAAATGGCAAAGACGGTTACAATGGCTGGAGCCAGCTTTGAAAGCTTCTGCTTGACCAGAGGTGTTAGAAAGCTACCGCTGAGTCCAAGGGCCAAGAGAGCGGGCATCGTACCTATGCCAAAGAGTACCATAAAAAGCACACCATTTACAGGATCGAAACTGGCCACTGCACCCGTGATGGCGATATAGACCAGACCACAAGGCAGGAAACCATTGAAAAAACCAAGTCCCAACAGTGCCGCCGACCGATTTTGTTTGAGCCTTTTGGCCATCTGCCCATTTATCCACGAGTGAAAACCAGAAAACCCTTTCACTGACTTTCCACGAAGACCGAGTCCAGGAGCCCAAATCATAAGGAGCATAAGAACTCCAACACCTATGGAAAGTCCCTGCTGGAGCCCAGTGAGATTTAAGCCATACCCTAATGTTCCAAATAAAAAACCAAGGACAGCATACCCCGAAATCCGGCCGATGTGATAGACTAGAAACTTTAATGCTTTCGCAAAAGCAGATCCACCGCCCACAGGTACCGCCAACACGATTGGCCCACACATACCCAGGCAGTGGACACTACCAGCAAGACCCAACAATATGGCAGCAGTCCATATCAAAGCAAGATTTCTCTTTCGGTGTAAAACGGTGTTCCGTCAACGGTAAACATTAACTGCACTTTATAGCGTCCCATGCCACCTTTTGGTGAGAGAGTCATTGCGTTAGCATCCGACAAACGAAGCGCCAATTCTTGATCAAACTCTGCATTATCTGGTTTGTACAAATTCACTTTTCCTTCGGGCTGAGCTCCAAGACTTCCCGTGAACTGAATTTGAATATCGGAGGTTGATCCTCGTGTGATCTCGACTTTGAAGGCCGCTTCAGCCAAATTGCCACTGGCGTTGATCTTGTCCTGAACTACGAGCTCATTTTGATAGTATTGATCGGTCACCAACTCGTGATTCGTCGTTCGACTCTTCAACAACATGAAAATCATAAACCCCGCAAACAGGGTGTAAACGATCCCAATCTTATGTCCCCAATGCAACTTCATGTCTGATCTTTTTACAAAGGCCCCATTACGCTGACCTTCACTTTATCAATTTCTTTTCCTTCTCCATCCAATAAGAGAAGTTCTGTTTTGGCTTTTCCTACGTCAAAGTACGAAGGCGGCAGTGAAATAAAGAATGCTCCTTCAACTACTTCTTGTTTGTCGAGCTTTGGTACTTTTCCGATGATCCGGATCTCAACCGCTGTATCAACTGGTAGAATATGCAGGTCAATGTCATCATTCGATTTATTGACAAATTTGTAATTGTAGAGATTGCTGATGTTGCCGTTATCTTCCGTCTGATACAGCATGCCCGGCGTTCGAAGTATGGTGGCTTCGACTTGGGACCGGTTAACTAATAAAGTCACCATTATTCCAATCAACAAGACCAAAACCACGGTAAAGGCTTTGGCTCTCGCTGAAAAGACAAATGGCCCACCTGTTTGTATTTGCTCTTCACTGGTATATCTGATCAATCCGCGTTTGAGATTAACAGCGTCCATCATTTCATCGCAAGCATCCATGCATGCTGTGCAGTTGATACACTCGAGCTGGGTTCCATTGCGAATATCGATCCCTGTGGGACAGACATGCACGCAGTGTCCGCAGTCTATACAATCTCCTTTGCCAGCTTCGGCGCGGTCTTCGTTCTTTCTGATCTTCCCGCGAGATTCACCTCGCCCGTGGTCGTATGCTACCACAACTGACTGGCGGTCGAGCAGCACGCCTTGAAGTCGGCCATAAGGACAAACAGTGGTACACACCTGCTCCCGAAACCGAGCAAATACACCGTAGAAAACCCCGGAAAAAATTAGAATGGCCGCCAGACCACCCAAGTGCTCACTCGGTGGGTCGGTGATAATTGAGAACAACTCTTCGCTTCCAATAATGTAGGCCAGGAATGTATTGGCGATAATAAAAGAGATCAGAAAGAAGATAATGTTCTTACCTACCTTCTTAATCACTTTCTCCCGATTCCAAGGTGCTTTATTCAGCTTCATTTGCTGCTTCCAGTCACCTTCTATCCAGTACTCAATCTTTCTAAAAACGCCTTCCATGAATATGGTTTGCGGACAAACCCATCCACAAAAAAGACGGCCATAAACGACTGTAAACAGAGCGATGAAAATAACGAGCGTCACCATCGCTAGTCCGAACAAGTGAAAGTCTTGCGGCCAAAACACCCGACCGAAAATGATGAACTTCCGCTCGATGATATTGAACAAGGCTAGCGGCTCACCACCAATTCGAATAAAAGGAGCGGTGAATAATATGATGAGCAAGAAAATACTAACCCATGTACGTGCTCTCGTATATCTCCCCTTCGGCTTTTTCGGATAGACCCATTTACGCTTTCCATCTTCATCGACGGTGGCTATGGCATCCCTAAAGCTTTCTTCACTCTCCATTGATATGGAATTTTTAGGTTATGACTCTGAAGGTTCAGGATCTGTCATCTCAGTGTCATCAGATTGTTCTTCGCCAAGGTCCGATTCAGTGACAGTGCTATCAGCAGGGGCAGTTTCCACTTCAGGCGCCACCCAAATCTCGCCCTGCGGTTCTTTTGGCTCAGCAGGAGTTGTTCCCTGCAGGGTCAAAATATAGCTGGCTACTTGCGCCATCTGCACTGGACGGAGCTGAGATTCCCAGGCGATCATCCCCTTAGCGGGTACTCCATATTTCACTGTAGAGAATATATTCTTGATTCCACCTCCGTGCAACCAATACTCATCAGTGAAATTCGGCCCTACGCCTCCACCGCCGTCTGCAGCGTGACATTGCTGACAATTGGCAACGTATATAGCTTTTCCAGCGGCAAGGTCAGATTCACCTGTGAGTATTTCTACCGTATTTTCATCCACCCGATCCTTAGCCATTGCCAAGAATGCGGCTTTATCGGCTTCGGCTTGCTCCACTTCAGCTACATACTCTTCGCTTTGGCTTAATCCGTATGGCAAAACGTGGTAGTAAACCAGGTAGACGAAACTCCAAATAATCGTGGTATAAAACATCCATACCCACCACGGTGGAAGGTTATTGTCCAATTCGCGGATCCCATCGTACTCGTGATCGAGCATGATCTCGTGCTCTTGTTCAACCGGAACAGCGTCTGTAAGAGCATGAAGAATTTTTGTTTCAACATCTACTTCCTCCACTGGAGCTGCTTCTGTTTCAGGCATGAGCATCCCCACTGTTTTCAACAGCACGCGTATTACATAGATAAAGGCACCGAGAAGAAGCAAGTTTAACAAGAGAAGCAGAACAGTATTCGGATCAGAAAAGAAGTTCGGAAACTCTGCCACTGGAGGCCTAACAGCTTCTTCTGATTGAGCGTACAGCGAATTGCTGACCCCACCTAAAACGACAATAATTCCTATTGCCTTTGCAGTTCCTTTGCTCTTTAATTCTCTAAGCTTTGTGAAATACTCCGCGTTTGATGTGAGCTTACGCAAGATGACTACCACACTCATTATCGCAATGAGCAATACGAATGCCACAGCCGCCAGGGCCATATTTGGGCTATCAGACCAAAAAGGTTGTGTTGCAGGTTCTGCGGTGGTTTGGGCAAATACCGCTGGGGCGGAAAATGCCAATATCAATGTTCCAAGTGTTTTAGTGTATTTCATTGGAATCGAGGTTTAGGTCGTTATCATCGGTTAAGCCATCGCTTAGTGGCATACTGCTCATTTCATTAACACTCGACTTGCTCAGCCGTGCTGCATAAATCAGCAAACCGATAAAGAATGAGAAAAAGATTACGAAGGAGATCAGAGGAAAAATCTCAATTCCCACGATGGTCTCCATATTATGTTTTATGAATTTCAGCATGGTCTTATTTTTCGGCGGTTTGATCTTTCAACTTAATATCTGTTCCGAGTCTTTGCAAGTAGGCAATCAATGCAACCAGCTCAGAGTTCGGGTTGGCGTTGTTGATGTTGTCCTTGGCTAAGCTCTCAACGATGACCTTTTGCTGCGCAACAACGTCTGCGTTTGCCAAATTCTCATACCCTTCTTCGTATGGTACGCCAAGCGTTCTCATCGCGTTGATTTTCGCTTGCGTGGTTGAAGTATCAATCTCCGTTTCGGCCAACCAAGTATATACAGGCATCAGAGATCCGGGCGACATACGGTCTGGCTCTATCATGTGGTTGTAGTGCCAGCTGTCTGGGTACTTACCTCCTACACGGTGCAGGTCTGGCCCCGTGCGCTTAGATCCCCAAAGGAATGGGTGATCATAGACGAACTCGCCTGATTTTGAATACTCACCATAACGTTCTGTCTCGTGTCTGAATGGTCTAACCATCTGCGAGTGACAGGCATTACAGCCTTCCTGGATGTAGACATCCCTACCGTGAAGTTCAAGTGGTGTATAAGGTTTCACTGCTTCAATAGTTGGAATATTAGATTTCACCAAGAATGTTGGTATCATCTCTACGATTCCACCGATAAGAATAACTACCAAAGACAAGATCAAGAGTTGAACTGGTCTTCTCTCAAGACCTCTGTGCCAGTGCTCTTTACTGTGTTCCTTGTACTCTCTCTCAAGCGCTGGAGCTTCTGCCGCTTCTTCTTTCTCAAAGTTTCCAATCTTCACTGTTTTAATGATGTTGTACACCATGATGATAGCTCCGATAAAGAACAGGGTTCCACCGATAGCACGCATCACATACATAGGAACAATCTGTGTTACTGTCTCAAGGAAGTTTGGATATACCAAGAATCCATCGGCGCTAAACTCTTGCCACATTGCCCACTGGGTAAATGCTGCCCAGTACAATGGAAGTGCATAGAAGATTATACCCAGTGTACCAATCCAGAAGTGAGCATTGGCAAGACGAACAGAGTAAAGCTTAGTCTTAAACATTTTCGGGATCAGCCAGTACAGCATACCGAATGTCAGGAATCCGTTCCAACCCAATCCACCAATGTGAACGTGTGCGATAGTCCAGTCGGTGAAGTGACTGATGGCATTGACACTCTTGATCGAAAGAATCGGCCCTTCGAGCGTAGACATACCATAACAAGTCACGGCTACAACCATAAACTTTAGTACTGGATCTTCTCGAACGCGATCCCATGCGCCACGCAGCGTAAGGAGTCCATTCAGCATACCACCCCAACTCGGTGCTATCAGCATCAGTGAGAAGACCGTACCCAAGCTTTGGGCCCAATCTGGCAATGAAGTGTATAATAAGTGGTGTGGTCCGGCCCAGATGTACAAAAAGATCAAGGCCCAGAAGTGAATGATCGAAAGTCGGTATGAGTAAACAGGTCGGTTTGATGCCTTCGGTATGAAGTAGTACATCAAGCCTAGATATGGGGTTGTAAGGAAGAATGCTACTGCATTGTGTCCGTACCACCACTGCACCAGTGCGTCTTGCACACCGGCGTACCAGCTGTAAGATTTTAGAAATGAAATAGGAAGCTCAAAAGAGTTTACGATGTGCAATACTGCAACCGTTACAAATGTGGCGATGTAGAACCAAATAGCGACATAGAGGTGTCTCTCTCTCCTCTTGATAATGGTCATCATCATGTTCAAACCAAAGACTACCCAAATAAGCGCAATGGCAATGTCAATTGGCCATTC
>CBDDKU010000020.1:0-25957 GCA_965230375.1 Cryomorpha sp. | reverse complement strand
TGCCGCCATTAACCCCGATGCCGTTGAAATCTGTGATGGTGTGGATAATAACTGCGATGGTTCAGTTGACGAGGGCCTTGCATTTAACGACTATTATCTGGATTCAGATGGAGATGGATATGGAGCCGGACTTCCAACTAACGACTGTCAAGCACCGGGACCAAACTATGTCCTACTCGACGGAGATTGCGATGATTCCAATGATGATATCTACCCCGATGCACCTGAACTATGTGATGGTGAAGACAATGATTGTGATGGTGATACAGATGAAGATATTGAGTTTGTAACGTGGTACATTGACGCAGATGGCGATAACTACGGTGATGTCAACGATCCTGGAGAATCACTCTGCGCTAATCCAAATGATAGTAGAGTAACCAACAACTTAGACTGTAATGATGCCCTTGCCGCCATTAACCCCGATGCCGTTGAAATCTGTGATGGTGTGGACAACAACTGTGACGGATCAATTGACGAAGGATTGATCTTCCAACTCTACTACACTGACGCCGATGGTGACAGCTATGGTGATGTCAACGATCCTGGAGAGTCGCTCTGTGCTAATCCAAATGATGGTAGAGTAACCAACAGCTTAGACTGTAATGATGCCGTTGCCGCAATCAACCCCAATGCCGTTGAAGTCTGTGATGGTGTGGATAATAACTGTGATGGTTCAATCGACGAAGGATTGATCTTCCAACTATACTACACCGACGCCGATGGTGACAACTATGGGGATGTCAACGATCCTGGAGAGTCGCTCTGTGCTAATCCAAATGATGGTAGAGTAACCAACAACTTAGACTGTAATGATGCCGTTGCAGATATAAACCCCGATGCCGTTGAAGTTTGTGATGGTGTGGATAATAACTGCGATGGATCAATTGACGAAGGATTAATCTTCCAACTCTACTACGCCGACGCCGATGGTGACAACTATGGTGATGTCAACGATCCGGGAGAATCGCTCTGCGCCAACCCTAACGATGGTCGGGTGACGAATAATCTAGACTGTAATGATGCCCTTGCCGCCATAAACCCCGATGCCGTTGAAGTCTGTGATGGTGTGGACAACAATTGCGATGGATCTATTGACGAAGGATTGATCTTCCAACTCTATTACACCGACGCCGATGGTGACAACTATGGTGATGTAAACGATCCGGGAGAATCACTCTGCGCTAATCCTAACGATGGTCGGGTGACGAATAATTTGGACTGTAACGACGCAAACGGAGCAATTAACCCTGATGCAATAGAAATCTGTGATGGTGTGGACAACAACTGTGATGGTTCAGTTGACGAAGGCCTTGCATTTAACGACTATTATCTGGATTCAGATGGAGATGGATATGGGGCTGGACTTCCAACTAACGACTGTCAATCACCGGGACCAAACTATGTCCTACTCGACGGAGATTGCGATGATTCCAATGATGATATCTACCCCGATGCACCTGAACTATGTGATGGTGAAGACAATGATTGTGATGGTGATACAGATGAAGATATTGAGTTTGTAACGTGGTACATTGACGCCGATGGCGATAACTACGGTGATGTCAACGATCCTGGAGAATCACTCTGCGCTAATCCTAACGATGGTCGGGTGACGAATAATTTGGACTGTAACGACGCAAACGGAGCAATTAACCCTGATGCAATAGAAATCTGTGATGGTGTGGACAACAATTGCGATGGATCTATTGACGAAGGATTGATCTTCCAACTCTATTACACCGACGCTGATGGCGATAACTACGGTGATGTAAATGACCCTGGAGAATCACTCTGCGCCAACCCTAACGATGGAAGAGTAACCAATAATCTAGACTGTAATGATACCGTTGCCGCCATAAACCCCGATGCCGTTGAAATCTGTGATGGTGTGGACAACAACTGCGATGGATCTATTGACGAAGGATTGATCTTCCAACTCTACTACGCCGACGCCGATGGTGACAACTATGGTGATGTAAACGATCCAGGAGAATCACTCTGCGCTAATCCTAACGATGGTCGGGTGACGAATAATTTGGACTGTAATGATGCCCTTGCCGCCATAAACCCCGATGCCGATGAAGTCTGTGATGGTGTGGACAACAATTGCGATGGATCTATTGACGAAGGATTGATCTTCCAACTCTACTACGCCGACGCCGATGGTGACAACTACGGGGATGTCAACGATCCGGGAGAATCACTCTGTGCTAATCCTAACGATGGTCGGGTGACGAATAATCTAGACTGTAATGATGCCCTTGCCGCCATTAACCCTGATGCCGTTGAAGTCTGTGATGGTGTGGACAACAACTGTGATGGTTCAGTTGACGAAGGATTGATCTTCCAACTCTACTACGCCGACGCCGATGGTGACAACTATGGTGATGTAAACGATCCAGGAGAATCACTCTGCGCTAATCCTAACGATGGTCGGGTGACGAATAATTTGGACTGTAATGATGCCCTTGCCGCCATAAACCCCGATGCCGATGAAGTCTGTGATGGTGTGGACAACAATTGCGATGGATCTATTGACGAAGGATTGATCTTCCAACTCTACTACGCCGACGCCGATGGTGACAACTACGGGGATGTCAACGATCCGGGAGAATCACTCTGTGCTAATCCTAACGATGGTCGGGTGACGAATAATCTAGACTGTAATGATGCCCTTGCCGCCATTAACCCTGATGCCGTTGAAGTCTGTGATGGTGTGGACAACAACTGTGATGGTTCAGTTGACGAAGGATTGATCTTCCAACTCTACTACGCCGACGCCGATGGTGACAACTATGGTGATGTCAACGATCCAGGAGAATCACTCTGCGCTAATCCTAACGATGGTCGGGTGACTAATAATCTGGACTGTAACGACGCAAACGGAGCAATTAACCCTGATGCAATAGAAATCTGTGATGGTTTTGACAATGATTGTGATGGATTTACCGACAGCGATGATGACGATATTGAAACCTGTCTCGATTGTGCTGGAGTTTTTAACGGTTCTGCTTTCTACGATGACTGTGGTGAATGTGTTGGTGGCGACACGGGTCTTGCCCCTTGTGTTCAAGGATGTACAAACCCATTGGCTTGTAACTACGATGAGTTTGCAACCCAAGACGACAACTCTTGTATCATCCCAACTGAAAACTGCCTGGAATGCAATGAAAACAATGATGGACTGATTCTAGTGGATGACGATGGTGATGGCATTTGCAATGCAGATGAAACAGAGATTACATTAATTGCAGCTGGTCTTTCAAATTGTGGCGTTCGAGGAATCGAAATCCACATCTATGACCCATCCAATGGAAATCTGATTACTTCAATATCTGAAACCTTTGTCGGTGAAGAAGTAGTAGTTGATGCCATGTTGACTCCCGGTGTCTACGATATCTTCGTGCGAGTTGATGGCTACCTTTCTATTGGTTTTGAATCATCAAATATCGAACCTGGAAACAATGAACTGTTGCTCTCAGGAATGGTTATCGGTGATATCAATTCTGATGATTCTATAAATATTCTTGATGTATCCTTTATGAATTCGGCATTTAATTCGTCAGAAGGAGATGTTGCATACAACTTCTTCGCAGACTTAAATTGCAGCGGAAATATAAACATCGTGGATGTTTCATTCTTAAACTCAGGCTTTGGACTCAGTGGGGCACATCAGGAGTATCTTGATGATTAATCAGAAGACTACAGCTAAAGGGAAATACTTTTCCCACAATGATTGTATAAATGGGCCGAGTTAAATTGTTAAACGATTTACTCGGCTCATTAAAACTCCATCGTTCGATTTGATGGAACTACAGCTTATGATTGAAAGCTACGATTGATAGGGTCCAGAATTTTAATCAGCAATGAGTATACTAGCCACAATACCAATCATTCCGCCGATATCAAACTCCCTCTCCCTTCTCAATCACCCGAAAATACTCCTTATCGAAAATGCTGAAGTAGGTCTGCGCGTCGAACTCTTCGTAGTAGGGAATAAACTTCCGCAGATTTTTCCGAACGTCTTCACCATAGGCTTTGAGGTATCTCATTTTGGCTTCGGCTCCTTCTTCTATCGCAACTTGTGTTGTAGGCTCAGGCATTCCACTTATTCCATAAAGCTCATTTGCCTTATCACTCGGACTCTCAAAACCCCATTTTTTCATTCTGGCTCCAAGCCACTTATCCACGATCTCATGCTCCATATGGTCAGTGTATACCGATTGGTAAATCCGGTCTATGTCTATGCGACCTGACTCAAAGAGATCCACAACAAGCTGACTGATAAAAATATGCTCGGGGTGCCCGTATCCGCCCTTGATATTATCGAGACTAAAAATAACGGACGGCTGAAAAGACTCTACGTTTTCAACTATTGCAGCCGCTACTTTCTCGGTAAGAAACTGCTCGCGAATTTCGCGGTACGGAATGGGCATATAGGGCAGCTTCATCGTATCCAACCCTTTGCGATAATATCTATCCTGAAGAAGTAGGTGATTTCCCTGGCAGATATGTCCGGCAGGACTCTCCCCTGTTTCGGGCGACGTGTGATTTTGAAGACAGAGCTGTTTGATATCCCACCCCCTTGCCGTGAGCTTGGCGATGGTTCCCGACATAGCACAATCGTCGTCATCGTGAGCCACTACAATCAAGGCTTTTTTCTGGCTCACCGTATCCAAAAAAACATCCGTTGGATATGTTTCAGTGGCTTTAAACTTCTGAAGATCTTCGATTGTCGGTTTCTCCTTACATCCGACAAATAGAATGGTCAAAATTACAATGGCCAGAGAGGATACTCTTTTCATTTTGGGCAGGTTTTGGTTTCTAAACTTGGGGTGCTAAGAACAACCAACAGCACCCACTATTAAAACGAAAAATGCCCAAGAAATTGTTGTCAACCAAAATCTCGGAACAGAAGCCAAACCAAATTAGGTATTTACCCGATTACGCTTAAAGGAGAACATGGAAACAATCATTAACCCAAATCCTGCACCCATAGCAAGTCCTCTATACAAATCCGAAATAGAATGGAAATGAGCGAATAATTGTGCTGTAGCTATCAAAGCTAGGCCACCTACCAATAATGCTCGCGACTTATTCATAAGAATTCTGAAAATTATATTCATTAAAAAACTCGGAACAAGGTAAACTGACTTTCGGATGTTTCCAAAAAGCGCCCTACCGAATAATGAAATTCTCACTCGCCCTGGCAGGAGAACCATCTTTCAATCCCGGTTTCCACTTTGGCATTGCTATGACGATTTCTTTGACCGCGGCTTCAACTTTCGGCTCATTCATTTTGTAGAGCTTCACATCTTCCACTTCACCGGAATCTGAAAGAATGATCATAAAGCTTATCAACCCCGTAAATTCTACCCCCTGCTCTTTAAGCTTTTCCAAAATGTACGCATTAACCAAGTCATCATTATCGTTTGCCGATTTTGCTGTTTTAAATAAGGCGGGGGAATCTAGAGTCTGATTCATGTAAATTGGCGCGTCTATGTCTTGATCAATCTGGACTGAATATTCCTTTCTACCGGGCTCAGAAATCATCTCTGGCATCTGAACCAATGTGAAATCAGGTCTATCTTCATCACCCCAGTCTGTGTTCAGACGAACAATATCTCTCAACAATATTTTGATAGTAGAAAGCTGAGAATACACTACCGAAGAGTCCCACGGTCCTATGCCATACCCATCTTGATTCGAACCGAATACATAACCACCATTCTTATAGACGTATTGCTTTATTTTCTGATCGTTGTTCGCTGTTCGAACATCCAAATTCAGCGTGCTATCACTGAGATGATTCCTTATTTGAATACCTTCCTTATGCAATGTGCGAACATCAAGCGCCACCTTGAATTCGGCAGGAAGTTTCTCACCTTCTGGCGTGTAGGTTAGAACATTAATTCCTAAGAGCATACTTTTTGGATGCCAATCCATAGAATACTCGCTTACCGATTCCCAATCATCCTTACCCATTGGAAGCGTCCGGGGCAATTTGTCAAATTCTTTGATAAGCTTTTGAGCCAAGTATTCGGTTGAATCACTTTTGGACAATTGCGCCACTGCATCGCAGATCGAAATCAGTATGATAGAAACAGCAAATAGGTATTTCATTCTTTCTTTTTCTTAGACATGACCTTCCTAGGTTAAATCAGACGAAGATGCGCAATTTCCGCGCGCTTTCTCTTCAATTCTCCCGATTCTCTTCCCGATAGTAGTTAGCCAAAATCGATTCCAAGGGCTCTTCCCCACCGATAACCCGCTCGATGCGGCTCCAGGATTCTGGGCTCAAGACTTGCTTTAGGGGTTGAGCTACCTGATTGACCTTTGGGAACACCGCCGATATCTTCTTATCCCAGACTTTGTAGTACTTCAAGAGATCATTGGGATAGACAATTTTACGCTTGGTACCTTCATCGATACCGCGGAAAGGCATGGTGATATTGAGATACCCATAGTCGTCAGTCAATTGTTCTCCGCTCTGAATATCGCGGATCGCAATCTCGAAATCGTAGGCCGTAGTTAGGCAGTTTGAATTGAAACTGTGATTAACAAAACGGCCATTGTCCCAACACAGGACCAAATTTCCATTGTTGTTGCGAAAAGTATAGGTGTCGAGGATATCCTGATAGATGGGTTCCATATTCTGAAACTCGACTGGGCTGAACTCCCGGTCGAGCTTGTCCAAAACCCAGGTGATGGTACCTGCTGGGATAAACTCAGTAGCTACCACCCCGTAGCCCACTTCATTGCTGATGAACTTTAGTTCCGTGTGCGGATGAATCATTTAGATTTGAATTAGACTTGTTTAGACTAAAAAGTGAACTGCAGTCAAAAATTGGTCCCGAGGAAACCACTGGCGGCTCTGCATACTCCATCCAATATTGCTACTAGAAACTCAGAAGAATTACATTAACAAAAGGGTCACGGCAAGAACTGTACAGGCGATCAAAAGCACGCCCAACATGCTGTTCTTTGGCGAAACAATAACCGGTGAATCATTCTTATAAAAGTCCAGCACCACGCCATTTAGCCCAATTCCAGTCACTATCTTACAGTTGACTCGGCCAGCTGATTCGTCAATCCCAAACTCGTGCTCGGTGCCTGTAATGGAGTATTTGGAAGAAACCAGCTCTCCATTTACCCGGATAGTCTCCTTTCCCAAAAATGAGTTGTGAACTTCAATCTTGTTATCGCCATTGTATATCGTCGTGTACTTCATCTGAATCGTAGTATGGTTAAGTGAAAATACTATTTCTTCAGAGCTTTCAATCTTCTTTTTAGACGAATTGCAATCACCGTGGGTATCAAGGCAATCAGCAGGCCAATTAGCAGCCCTTTGATAGTAAATCGTAGCGTTTGTCCTGTGTCTATGTCGTGTCGATGATTCCATATTTCCACAATCTTTCCTTCGTCATTCATTCGAAAAACATTGATAATCGGGATGGTACCTGCACCAAAAGCTACTTTTCCTAAAAGTGTATTCGGTTCGTATGTCGCTTCCCAACGGGTGGCCACTAAATCTCCCTCCGCGATTTGATAATTGATTTTCGAATCCCAGGTTCCATTGTTCCAAAACAAGTCGGCTACATTCTTCTGCTCGATGGCCTGCTCCGTGACGTCCTTTCTATCGCCGATATCGTGAACCACATACTCTTCGGCCACATAGTCTAGGTACTTATCGGTGTTGTTCGTAAACCAGAGATCACGATAAAAGTTTCGGGCAATCTCCTTATTGCGTTCTTCTCTTTCGTTATTATTTGATGGGTTGGCTCCAGCTGATAAACAGGATAGCACAAGTAGGCCGATTAAAAGCTTAACTCGTTCCATATTTGGTGGTTTTAAGGTTTTCATGCTCACTTGCTGATCTCGGTCACAACTCGCCCTCACAAAACTAGTCTGGTTCTGTAACGCCATTTTTAAAAGCAAAGCTGTTTTCAGTATCCAACGCTCATTCCCTGCTCACGTGTCAGCACATCCTAAAGATGGTTATTTTATTGTAAGATTCAATATTTCAAGCAACTAAGACAGTTGATAGAACTATACACGCTAAGTATGCATGTGGTCATTGATTTTATTGAGAAAATTTAGTCATTTCACTGATTTGGCATAAGCCTGAGTTGGCTCACAGCTTGTATAGCTGGTATCACAAGAAACGTAAATGAAGTTGTGAGCCAAATTGCGGCCTTAATTTTATTCTCTTAGAAACTCTGAAATAAACGGAAGGCCACCGCACCCATGCCTGAGCTCAGGTATCGGAAGCTCTGCTTCCGCTAATACCGTTCGCGAGTTTGGGTAAGGTGCTGAAGGGTTTTCAAGAGTTTCAAGAAATAAAATTACAGCCCTGATCTTTTGTTCCTTTTGCATCAAGGTAAAAGGAAGTGGAAAAGGCAAACATATACCCTGAACTAATCCTGCCCTACCCCGATTTATGATTCAACGAAAAACAAAAACTTCAATCACTACAGCACCCAGCAATAAGACCCTGAAGATCAATTTTGTTTGAGCCCAGGATAGCAAATTCTAGCAGCAGAAATCTTGCGTATCCTACGTGATACTTTTCTCATGCATCAGATCGAATTAATTTCTACATTCACCACGCTTTTATAAGGCCTTGAACAACTACCATAAGCTAGAGAACTGGCTCTCCTGGATGGATGAGCTTTCTCAAAACGATTTTGTGGTCGTCGATGATTTCTTAGCACAAGATTTATTCGATTCGATCCGTTCATTTTTCCTTTCTCATCTCGATGCATTTAGCAAAGCCGGGATCGGAGCACTCGATCAAAACGTGATTCGAAACGATATTCGCGGAGACTACACCTATTGGCTTGATCGGAATCGAGATAGCGATTTGGAAGCGTATTGGAGTCTGGTGGATGAAACCGTCCAAATCTACAACCGATACTGCTATCTGGGAATCTCGGGATACGAATTTCATTTGGCGCACTACCCCACCGGTGGACATTACGATAAACACCTCGATCAGTTTAACGATCGGAGCAACCGAATGATCTCGATGGTGACCTACCTCAACAAAGACTGGCAAAAGGGAGATGGTGGAGAGCTGGAAATCTTTCGACCCGACGGATCTTCTATTCTAGTGGAACCTATAGAAGGAAGATGCGTCATGTTTAAGAGTGCCGATGTGCCGCACAGGGTGGTTGCTTCAAACAAGCCGCGATACAGCCTTACTGGGTGGCTCCTCCAGCATCCATCGGCTCTGGGTCAGTTTTTGGGGTAGCTAAAGTACCGCAGGTTCAAGGCTTATAATCAGGTATTTCGATCAGCTATCCCTTAATTCACCACAAACTCTTTGCTGCCCATCTTGCTACCATCCACAATTTGGAGTACATATGTCCCTCTAGACAAGGCCGATGTGTCGATGAAGAAAGAATCAGAAATGCCCTGTCTTCTTTCTTGAATCATCAACCGTCCCTGAAGGTCAAAAACCTGAATGGTAATCGGCTCGACAGATTGAGAAATGTAGTTGACCTGTACCCGACCTTCCGCACTCGGATTTGGAAATAGGCTAAAGTTTAACGGGCTCTTGGCATTCAAAACGCCTGTCACCTGTCTATTATAGAGCAACACACCTTTCCCGCCGATATAAACGTAATCGGTATTGTTCATGTGCTCTACCGTCATGCACTGCACCCGCTGCACGGCCGGCGGGCTTTGGTAATGTATGGTATCCCAGGTTGCTCCTTGGTTTTCGCTAATGAGCAACGGCACTTCATTGGCGTTGGTGTTGTTCAACCCGGTCACGTAGACCACATCGGTGCTGGCCGGACTGAAGTCGATATTGGTGTAGTAGAGCGCATAAATAGATTCGAGCGTAAACCAGTTCAAAAGCTGCACCCAATTCTCACCTTCATCTTCGGTTTTACAAATCACGCCTTCGCCTGCGGCATACCAGGTATCGCCATCGATAGCGATATCGTGCAGGGCATTGTCGCCAGCAAAGTAGCCTGTCATAGCGGGGAAGTCCCAGGTCTCCCCATAATCATCAGACACTTGAACAATCGGGTTGAAAAAATCGGCTTCCCCACCTATGATCACTTGTGCCGTATTGGTGGGATTGACCATGATAAAGCGGTCGGTGTTTTGAGAGTTATTGAGCGGTTCCCAAGTACTTCCACCGTCCTCGCTTTTCAATTGGTGATTGAGCAAGTAAAAAGTGGAGAAATCATTGGGCGGTGTAGCCATCTGATCCAAAAACTGATACTCGTTGTTGTTAGAAATACTTTCGGTCATTAATTCGAATGAAAGTCCCCCATCAAGTGATTTGTACAATTGGTTGGTATAGGTGCCATCAATCGTAATCAAGGAGTAAAAAGTCTGGTGATTCTCAACCAAGGTCTGCACCACGTTGTTTCCCTGCATTCCGCAAGAAGTCCAGGCAGAATCCAGGGAATACAGGTGCTTCTTATAAATCCCGTTCTCCGTGCTAGCATAGAGCGTATCGGCATATACAGTCAGGTCATTGACCAAAAAGGCGTTTAGCCCTAAATTGGTCCATTGGGCCAAGCTGCAAATGGATGAGATCAGAAATGCGAAAATCAGGTAGACGTGTTTCATAAGGCAATTGGTTGTAGAAGCTAATTGGATGATTCTAGCCGCATTATAAAATAGTGCAACTTCGGCGATAATGGTTACACAAACGGGCTTAAACCATATATCCGGGCTAGCACTACTTCATTCCATAAATGGAAATAAGAATAAGCCCAATGGATATAAGAATGGTCCAAATCGATACGTGGTCGTTGGCCTTCTTAATCCATTTCACCAATTCGATCAGCGCCCAGAGAGAGAGAATGAAACAGTAGATCATAAGCGCAAAGCCGATAATCCAGAATCCTGTACTGCCCAAATGCGCCCAGGTATATTCTTTGGCGTATACCACAGCAAGTAAAATAAGCGCAGCGATAAGAAGGCGATATTCTTTCATTCCAATTATTTACTGATCTGGATCAGTTTTCGCTACTTCCACATGGTCGTAACTCAAAGCTGAGCGAAGCTTCCACCCTTCTTTCTCTTTAACCCAAACATGGGTAAATTTTGCTGTACTGGTCATGTATTTTTGATTCTCGCCTTCCTGAGCATAGAATTGATGCTCTCCATGCTGGATAGCACCGTAAACTTCATCCCCACTCTTTAACGGATATATCTCGAAAGAAGACTCTTTCTTAATCCGAATAGCTTTGTAAGGTAGTTTACAAAGTCCGTTTTCAATGCCTTCTATAAACGCCGACTTCGACTCAGTAATCCCTGCCTGATCGTGAAAAAAGGTAAAATCCGAACTGATCAATTCTTCAAGAATGTCTATATCACATGTATTGAACCCGACACTGAAGAGCAGGCTATCGCAATTCGCAATCGATTGATAGATGTCATCTGATTTTTCAACCTGACCATAAGCCAAGCTTGTCAAAAACAGTACCGATAAAAAGACGAATAGATGTTTCAATAAGGGATGATTTATGGGTTTAATCTCTCACGTAAGTTGCGATAAATTCTCGATACATTGCTCTCTGATCGACCAAAACTGGTCGAAGGTGAATTGCGACTCTGTATCGGCAAGCCATTTCCGAATATAATGTTGGTGATACTCAATCTTAAAAACCCCAACTTGCTCTGGTGCGATTTCAATTTCATCGACTATCGCCATTCGGATTCTATCAAAATCAGATTGGTGGGTAGTAAAGTCCATTTTCTCACCATCTATTTCCAGATAACAATGCGCTTCAGGAACATACTCAATCGAATGACGGGCGAGTTCATCGCCAATATCAGGCGTATTGGTTTGCGTCATTTTGTATATCCCAAGGATTAGTCTGACACCGAGAACTTCATTTAAGTCAGCTAGCTTCTTGAGCAAGGCGTGTTTTGAGCTGCACGTTCCCTTTTCTTCTGTCAAAACAAGACTCAGGTCAACCCGATTCTTGTTCCGACCGTACGGCAGCTTACTCACATAGGCGGTCAACTCATTCCATGACGAGACTCCCTTGGCTTTGGCGAGTTTGGTTAGCGGGTCATTGGATGTGAGTTGGTGGTTCATTTTGGCAATTGGCACTCGGAGTGGAACGGTTTGGCTATGAGCAGTAGCGTCCCGTTAGGGCGCTATTGCTTATAGGTTTTGTTGTGCATAGTTATTTTCTTCTGCCTTTTCAAGGTTGTCAAGAATGATGGTTGTTACTTCCACGGACATTCCTATTAGTTCTTTATTCCTTGTGTACTGTGGTTCATCTAATTCCATTTTTCGTCCATGAAACAGATTGTCTCGTACTTGTTTAATTATTGTGAGCAGCGCCACAAATGGACTTTTTGTCCATGCCCCTCCAACTTCTTTTTCGTTACTTGTATAAGGGAATCCCTCTTCAATCAGATCGCAATAATGCCTTAAATAAAATGTTGCTCTTTGGAGGGAAACTATCGGTTCAAAATCCATCTTTGAACTACCGACAGGGGGGTAAAACGAAAATTTTTGGGCAATCGATTTCGTATCTTCTCTGGCCCAGTAATATTCGCCAAATTCTCGGTCAAACTGATCTATATGATTGTTCCCTTTGTAGCGATTTTGCCAATAAGATTCTAACCATTCATAGTGTTCATGGAGTGTCCTCCTAATACTGAGGTTCTCCTTGTCTTGGGCAAGTCTCTCTCTGAATAATCTAATTTGTGAAGCATCCATTTCTAGTTGGGGTTTATTCCATTAATCTAAACCAATCTTTAACTGTCAACTCAAGTCTTAAAACTTCATCCTCAGCTAAAGGACTACAATGAGCGATAGGGCCTCTTAATTGATTCAGATTTGTCATGATTCTTTGGAAAGAACGTTGCCCTCTCTTAAATAAAACTTCAAAAGCTTCCCAATTACCTGTTACAATTTGGCTTAACTCACCAAAGGTTGTATAGTCAATATTATTTTCAGACCTAATTGTAAATCCAGAATCTTCATCTCTTTTTATATTGGACTCTACGTTATTCTTTATGGCTTCCTTGACCTGACTGTCCCACCAATTTTCACCATACTTTTCTTCCATTAATTCTGAAATCAACTTTCTAATTGACTTTTCAAGGCAATAGAAGACCTCATAGTGCTCAGCCATTTTACTAGCTTCTTTTCTGAAGTCAGAATCGAATTGAAGATAGTAGTCCTTTTTTTGAACTTCTTCTTTAGGATTCCTTCCTAAGTCTAAGTCCAACTCATTTTCCACCTTATCTAAATGAAATTCAGTCAGTGAGTTAGCAAGACTAAAAAGTTTTATTTTATCTATGTTACTCATCTAACAAATTATCCTTTAAAGATTTGAAAATTGCATCATAAATGGCAGGGTCATCTGTTTTTGGTAAAACAAGATTAATTGTATAGTTCAGCCCTAACTTAATGCCATTTGGTGTCACTGGCATTTCACTATGGGTTTGAGCAGGTTGCTTAGCTTCTGCACCCTTTTGTTGGGGTTTCGGTTTGGCTTGTGGTTGTTGTGATTCTTTTGCCTCAAAATCAGCAAACTCTTTGGCGTTAGTAAATGACCTTACAATGAGCTTTACCGTTGGATTGTCGTGAGCCTTACCAGTAATTTCAGAAACTAATTTTGTCAGGTCTTTGGAAGAGAGTTCTTGTGCATATGCATTACGAGTAAATAATTCTTTATAACCTTCTTTCAAAGCTTTTGCCATTGCGGCACCTCTTGAACTTGGGTTTCTGAAATTCTTATAAATCTGAGTTGGTGTTCCATCTGGATTTATAAAACCACATTGTTTTGCCCACCGAACAAAAGTTTTTTGATTTCCTCCTGGAAAACCAAGTTTTGTTCCTAAAAAGTCGTAATTGAAAGAATCGGGAACACTTGCTTCAATAATCTTATTGAGGATTTTTGGAAGAGTTCCTGTGGAATTCATGTATGGTAATTCTATGCTCATAGTGTTAGTATTTTAATTATGCACAACAATTGGATAACACACATTAGTCCTTCGCTAACCGCGTGTCGCCTGAGCTATAGCGGTGGCGCAAGCTTCGGCCTACGCAGTATACTTGTTATCCGACATATGGGTTGATCTTTCTTTTTTAAAATTTTTCCAGACTGGCTCTACAATTAGGCGTTTAAAAACGTTTATAAACGTATAATTATACGTGTAGTGAAATTCTACGCTTTACTCCACCAGTCTTTCTCAAATATGCGAAATATTGACCGGAATAGGGTTTTGAACTCCATTCTGCTCTAAAGCGGTATTAAAGCGGTTCTATAGCGGTCTTATAGCGGTGTTCAGGCGGACCATCTCCGTACTAACTAGGTTCACACTTAGTGGATACGCCATGGGAACATGTATGCACATATACATCAAAACCCCTATCCTTGTATCAAACCCCGGCCAATGACCAGAGTAGAAGAACTCACCACAAAACTCCAACTCCTTCCCCACCCGGAAGGTGGATTCTACAAGGAAATATACCGCAGTGCAGATCACATAAAGCAAGCTCACCTTCCTGATGGATATCCCGGAGACAGAGCTTACGCCACATCGATCTACTTTCTGCTGACTGCTGGCAATTTCTCGGCTTACCACCGCATTCGCCAGGACGAAATGTGGCATTTCTACGAAGGTTCCCCTATTGAAATCCATGAAATAGACTCAGATGGAACGCATTCGGTAACCATACTCGGGACAGATCTCGATTCCGGACAGCGTCCTTTTCACGTGGTAAAGGGCGGTGTGTGGTTTGGTTCGCGTGTGCACGGCAATGGTGCCTATGGCCTGGTGGGCTGCACGGTAGCTCCCGGCTTTGAATTCGCCGATTTCGAAATGGCCGATCGACAGGAGTTGATTGCTGCCTTTCCCAATTTGGAGTCTGAGATTGTGGCGTTGACGAGGTAATAGGCTTAACCAATGCCATTCATTGCGCCGGTTATTCTTCGTGCATTAGAAATATTTCGCCCCTTCAGGGCTCTGTTTAAAAGGGAATCACGGATAGGGCTCCGCTCCGCCCCATGCTTTTGCATGCTGCCCATTTTCAGCGGGCCTCGTTTAAACCCTATCAAGCTTAGCTCTGCAGTTGAACACATCTGCCAGAATTCTCATTTTAGTCTTTAATCGTCCATGATCCAGCCCTGAAGGGGCCAAGCTCTTAGCATCTGGCAAAGCCCGATGCACAAACGCAGCACAAATTCAAGCCCTGTAAGGGCGCGACAATATTATCCTCATCTACTCTAGATTCACTCACCACCAAAATATATCGTAACTTTAAGAGAACCAGATAGAAGAGATCAAAAATCAGCCATGAGTCAGTCCTTAGTCCAAAACTACGTTCACATTGTATTTAGCGTCAAACTTAGACAAGAGCTTATTGACACCAAGATAGCACCAGACTTGTTCAAATATTTGTCTGGAACATGTGCTTCAGTAGGCTGTCATCCAATTGCAGTTGGTGGTTATTTAAATCACGTTCATATCCTTTGTAATCTATCCAAAAGCCTTCCTTTACAGGACTTTGTTAAGGATTTGAAAATCGCGTCTTCTAAATGGATGAAAACTCAGGGGCAGCAATACACTCAGTTTTATTGGCAAGATGGGTACGGTGCCTTTTCTGTAGGTAGAAATGAACTTGAAAGGATCAAGAAATATGTATTGAATCAAGAAACCCATCATCGTAAAAATTCATTCAAGGAAGAATATCTTGAAATTCTTCGGATTAACGATGTGAATTTCAATCCTGAATATGTTTTCCGAGACTAATGTACCGCCCTTACAGGGCTCAATCCCAACCTCAATATCCGCATCGGGCTTCGCCCAATGCTTTTGTTTGCCGCCCACTTTCAGCGGGCTATGAATAAAACGACAATTCATGTTTGAAAGAAGGTTGAAATTTCAAATCCCAGAATAATCATTGCTCCAGCCCTGAAAGGGCAAAACACCTAGCGTCGGGCAAAGCCCGATGCGTGCAAACGATAGGAAGTCAAGCCCTGAAAGGGCGATACATTTTTGGCAGAGACATATGGAAATGAATAGGGTCAGAAATGTTCATTCCAACCATGAATATTAATTTTGGGATCATTTGTCCCGCCCCTTCAGGGCTCCATTGTAACGAAAATAACGCATAGTGCTTCGCCCCATGCTTTTACATGCCGCCCACCTTCAGCGGGCCTCCCATAAACTCAATCTTCAAGCCTTAATCTGTAATTGAAAACACTTGCCAGAATTATCATATAAGTATCGGATTATCAATTAATCCAGCCCTGAAAGGGCAAAAGACATAGCGTCGGGCAAAGCCCGATGCGCATCCACCAAATGAAGTCAAGCCCTGAAAGGGCGGTACCAAATACCTTGTACAACACAAAAACATTCACCTATATTTGCCCCATGAATCGGGTCACACTTCTGATTTTGTTTGCTTTACCTAGTTTTTGCCAGGCCCAGTGGCTGCAAAAAGATCGGTCGCAACACAAGGGCGATGTGTATATCTATTGGGGATGGAATCGAGGCTTTTACTCAAACTCGGACATTCACTTTACCGGCGACAATTACGATTTCACGCTCTACGATGTAGAGTCGACCGACGATCAAACCCATTTTGAAGTGGGTACTCATATGAACCCCGGGAAACTCACCCTCCCGCAGACGAATTTCCGCATCGGATACTTTTTTCACGAAAAATGGAATATCTCCTTCGGTTTCGATCATATGAAATACGTGGTTACACCGGGTCAAACGGTTGACATAAGCGGCGAGATCGACATTCGATCTTACTATGATGGCGTGTACGATAGAGACGAAATAGAAATTGTACCCAGTTTTCTCCAAATGGAGCACACCGATGGTCTCAACTACCTGAACTTCGAACTCCGAAGAAGCGATGAGCTCTTCCGGAAGAGCTTTGTAGCCATCAACCTAACCGAGGGAATTGGAGCTGGGGCCCTGATGCCGCGCACCGATGCCGACCTGCTCTATTTCGGTAGAAACGACGAGTATCACTTCTCTGGCTATGGCCTAAGTGCCCTTGTTGGCATACAGATTTCCTTTTGGGATATGTTCTTTATCCAGAGTGAGTTTAAAGGTGGCTACATCAACATGCCCGATATTCTGACCACCAACGACGATGCCGACCGCGCAAGTCAAGATTTCTTTTTCGGACAGTACAATCTCCTGATCGGTGGCACATTCAACTTTGGAAGCTGGGGAAAAGGAAAAGAGAATTGAGCAAGAGCAGGAGTGACGAGCAAGAAGGGTGAATGTTAAGCAAGCTCACATGGTACTGGGCCTTCACTCTTGCTCACAACTGTTGCTCATTTCTCTTGCTCTTGCTCACTACTGTTGCTCTTGCTCGTTGCTCTTGCTCGTTGCTCTTGCTCACTACTGATGCCTATTAGCCAGCAACGGCGGCGGCTCCCCATTGAAGGGATTAAAACGGCCTAGGGATTTGGCTCCCATCCCCGATGCTCTGATCACCGCCCGATCACCATACCGGTCGCGCATTTTGTCCATGGCCTGGTAGAGACTGATCATTTCTTCGGTATCGTCAAACAGGTGTATTTGGTAGCCCCCACTCACCAGGTGACTAAATCGCACCCCGATGAGACGCACGAGCAGGCGGCGGCTGTATATCTTGTCGAATAGCTCCTTGACCTTGGGAATGATCTTGTGATCGGCGGCGGTGTATGGAACCCGAGCCTGCATGGTGCGGGTGTCAAAATCGCTGTACCGCACCTTGATGGTGATGCAGGCCGTGAGCTTCTCCCCACGTCTCAGCTGAAAAGCCAGATTCTCAGCCATAGCCACGAGAATGCTTTTAAGCTTCATCACATCGGTGGTATCCTTGTCGAAGGTGCGCTCTGTTGATATGCTCTTCCGCTCGTTGTAAGGCACCACCGGCGAACGATCTATTCCATTGGCCTTTTTCCAAATTACGCGGCCATTGAGCCCCATCACGCGCTCCATCATCTCCACGGGCATTTCCTGCACGGTTTTGATCTGCTTCACACCCAGATTGCAAAGCGTTTGGTAAGTCTTGGCACCCACCATAGGTATTTTTCGCACCGAAAGCGGGGCGAGAAAAGGCTTTTCATTCCCCCGATCTATGTAGAGCTCGTTATTGGGTTTGGCTTCACCAGTCGCGATCTTAGACACCGTCTTGCTGGTGGAAAGTCCAAACGAAATGGGAAGCCCTGTTTCATTGATAATCGTCTTTCTGATTTCGGCGGCCAGGAGTCGGGCTCCAAAAAACTTCTCCATGCCCGTGAGATCGACGTAAAACTCATCGATCGACGACTTCTCAAATAAGGGCACGCGCTCTCGGATGATTTCGGTAACCATCTTCGAGTACTTGGTGTAGTTTCCCGTGTTTCCACGTATCACCACCGCTTCGGGACAAAGCTCACGTGCCATGCGCATGGGCATAGCCGAGTGCACGCCAAATGAGCGCGCTTCGTAGCTGCACGAAGCCACCACTCCTCTGTCTGAAATACCGCCAATCAGCACGGGTCGGCCATTGAGCCGGGAATCCATCAACCGCTCTACCGAGACAAAAAAGGTGTCCAAATCAAGGTGGGTGATCACCTGCTCGCTTCCGCTATTATTCGCTTCTTCCTTCATCAACACAGTTCCCTTTTCGGCTTACTTTATGCGCTTCTCAATTCGATTTATCGCTTCCAGCACCTCGTGCATTCCCTTGTCCTTCATCTCAAAAGCATCTAGGTCAAAACACGTCATCCCCAATGCCTTCCACACTTCTACCACCTGCGACTGCTTGATGGTGTATGGCTTGTACTCGGGATTGTCGGATATGAGTTCGTAGGTTTTACTCTGGGGATGAACCCGCAGCTTCTTGAAAACGATTCCCTCGTCCTTGGTCAGGAGGATATAGCGCTCATCAGATTTGATCTGATTCCAGTCTTGCACGTAGGCGCAAATCACGTAGGCTCCATGTGGTATGGGGAGCATCGACTCTCCTTCTATTTGAAAAACCCGGTAGGTGCGGTCGGACGACAATTCGGGAAACGGAAGGGGGAAATTGGGCAGGGCTCCGATATAATCCATATCGCCGTAGCCAGCCAGATAACCCGCTGCCGCCTTTTCGGGAACAATCACGGCGCGCTCGCGGTCGTTTGACGCATCGATGGTAACGGGAAGTACGCGGAGAGACTCACCTTTCACATCCACCTGCCGCTCACCAGTCGATAAATCCTTGGTCAGAAAGGCATCGAGATTGACCTGAAAAAAGGTGGCCATATGGCGAAGCGTGGCTAAGCGCGGCTCGGCTCTCCCCTCTTCGTAAGCCCCGATTACAGGGCGCTTTAGGCCCAGTTTTTCGGCGAGCTCCGATTGTGTCAAACCCGCTCGCTTTCTCAGGTACTTGATGTTTTGGCTCAATGGCATAATGCTCATTTTATTTGCATGCTAAAATACAAAACGCACTAATATATTTTGCTATAAACGAAAGCGGTCTTTTTTTGTTAAATTCCAATACCAATTCTGGCAAACGCCGTAACCAAACCATGAATCGCACCCCTGACCAACTAATCGACCGTATCGCTCACTTGGAAGAAGAAAACCAAGCCCTGAAGCGACTTCTCAAAACCCACAACAAACCAGATAAATCAGACCGCTCCTTTGCTCAAATCATCATCGATTCGCTCCCCAACCCCCTTTTTATAAAAGACGAAAAGCACCGCTATGTACTTGTAAACGCAGCTTTCGAAACGATGATGAATGCCAATCACAGTGAATTAATCGGCAAATCGGACTACGACTTCTTGAGTGACGAGCAGTCTGAAATATTCTGGCGGGTGGATGATGAAGTGCTGGAGAATGGAAAAACGAACTGGAATGAAGAAGACCTTACATCAAAAGGAAAGAAGCATAAGCTCATCACATCTAAGGTTCGGATAGAACACGATAACGGGCAGAAATATGTACTCGGATTGATCACGGATATCACAGAAAACAAGAATAATCAGGCGCTTTTGCAGAAGCAGAATAAAGAAATAGAAGCTCAGAAAGAAAACATCCAAACCCTACTTCAGGAAGTGCACCACCGGGTGAAAAACAATATGCAAATCATCAGTAGTCTGTTGAATTTGCAAATGGATCAATTTGAAGATACAGCAGTGCTCGAAGCCTTCAACAATTGTAGAAACCGGATCTTATCCATGGCCAACGTGCACGAGATACTCTACAGAACCAAAAACTTCGCTGAAGTAAACGTGAACATCTACACCAAATCGCTTATTGAAAACCTTAAGGTCTCTTACAATTTGAACGATGAGATCAAATTTAAGGTTGACATGCTCAATTTGTTTATCAGTGCTGATCGAGCCATATCGCTTGGATTGATAATCAATGAAGTCATTACCAACTCGGTAAAGCATGCATGCAGCGACCAAAAGGGCATTGATATCTATGTGAGATTGGAAAAAAGCGACTCGCTATACATGCTGAAAATTGGTGATAACGGTCCAGGAGTCGATTCATTTCCACCTGAAAACAAAGGCTTAGGCCTCGACATTATCGATGTGCTCACGAAGCAACTGGAAGCCGTATATGCCGTTTCTACCGATGGTCCTGGGCTGCACTACACTTTCACTTTTCGGAAAGATCAGCTTCAAAATTTGTAGAATACCCCACCTATAAAATTAGGGGCGGCCAATACATTCTGTGCCGCCAAAGCGCCCGCTGCCGAAACGCCTACACCTAGGCCTTTTTCAAACTGCCAGGCCAATTCTAGCGAAGGGCTGATGAACTCCATATTGTTTGAAAACAACGTTCCGCTTTGCGATGGCGCTACCGTTCCATTCTCGAAAGAAGCTACCGCATCTACTTTGAGAATAGTGAGAAAATGGTCCCAAAATTTCCACCCAAATTCAGCTCCCCAGCGAAATTCATCCGAAAAACCCTGAGTTCGATTATTGAAGCCCGCGTAGACTGATCCCCAACCAGCTGAACCCAAACCACGACTCGCATCTACGCGTATCATCTGGTTAAATTCTCCATCACCCGTTTGAAGAATCCCTGTTTCTCCACCTTGGTCTTCGCCAGTTGGTAGGCCCAGAAGAATTTGCCCACTGAGCACAAATGGCCCTTCGGTCATAATACCGTACTTCAATGAGACATCCATATCACCGAAGGAATTTAACTCATCACCTGGAAGCTCTCGCCCCGAGAATCGAAACTCCGTCTTATTCAGTGTATTTCTTGAAAAGAAAGGTACGTAGGCTATGGCCGTCAGCCGATCAGAAAGCCCGTACTCAGCATAGAGAGCTGTGGCATAATATCCAATAGTCGTGATGTCATTCAAATCGCCACTTGGAGTAAAGTACTGGTCGGCATATATGGCGCTCTGGCTTATCTTGACAAAACCCTGTCCCTTTTTATATACCCATCCCCCACCGGCTTGAGAGATGAATGGCACACATACTGTGATTATCAGAAGAATAATTCGGTTCATAATCAGTTCAATTGAGCGTATCCAAAAGTTATGGTTGCGGGTTTGCAGAGTACAATAACGTAGTCAAAATCATCGATGGTAGTTGACGGATCGATCTCGGTGATATTGAATATCGCACCGCCACCTGAAGTAATTTCCGACACTTCGAGTCCCGAAGCAGAAACCGCACTACCCGAAGTAGAATTGGCCAAATAGATGTACGTGCCTAAGGCAAAATCAGTAGAGAAATTTTGGCTGAGCTGTAGCATCAAGTTTCCTTGATCATCGAGGAAGAGCTCTGTGGTTCCACTGGCATTGTAACCGTTGGCTCCCTGAAATGTCCCTGTTCTGCTCGTACTTCCCACAGTAATACCGAGCCTATTGCTCTCTATTCCATCCACGACAGCATAAACTCGAGCAAATCCATAACTCACCCCAGTGAGTACCCCTTGATCAGACACTTCAAAGATTTCTGTATCCGTTGAATGCCACGTCACTTCAAAATCATCGATTGGGTTTCCATTGATAGTCGAAACGCTCAGTTCAAGAGTGATTTCCTGATTGGTTTGAATCTGAATTCCCATTGGTGATGAGACAGTCACGAATGCAACATCATCAACTGAATTTACAACTGTAGCAAGTACTGGACTGCTCTGCGCATCTCCCACGTAGGCGAATACATTAGACTGCCCAGACGATACGCCAGACAAGATTCCATCTGAATCAATTTCAGCCACATCTAGATTTTCGCTCTCCCAGGTGAAGGATGCGTCAGTTTCTACTCCATAAATATTGTAGTAAGTAGCCTTAAGCTCAGTGGTTTCACTCACCAACAAAGCTACTTGAGTGTCGTCTGGAACCACCTTTGCACCAACGATTGGATCATCGACGGTATCAGTACCGATGCAGGAAACCATCCCCAGTAGCAATCCCAGAAACAAAGCATTTATAACCTTCATATTCCAAAGGTGGTCAATTCATTCTCAAAGTCTTGTCGGAGCAGCGACAAAGACGAATTCAAAATCAAGAAAATCTATTTCGACATTCAATTTTGTGTGTCCAATGAAAGCAGGTAATTCCTAATTTCACGTCATGAATGCACAAGCACTTTGGTATCTCGAAGGTCTAGATTTATTTGGAAGACTCTGCCCCATCAAATCAAGTCAAAGTGAAGAAGTTACTCACCCCAAATCATTTAAAGCTGGAGAAGTCATCTACATTCCCGAGCAGGATGCAGAGTACTTGCACGTAGTGGTACAGGGCCGGGTGAAAATCGGGAAGTATTTGGAAGACGGAAAAGAAGTGACCCGTGCTATTCTGACCGATGGTGAAGTTTTTGGAGAAATGGCTTTAGCTGGTGAAAAGAAGCGGACGGAGTTTGCTGAAGCCATGGACAACAACACGTTGGTATGCATGCTCAGCATCGAGGACATTCGGAACCTTATGCTCAATGACAGCGATATGAGTCTCCGCGTTTTAAAATGGATGGGACTTCGCATTCAGCGACTTGAGCGAAAGATAGAGCTACTGGCTTTTCGCGATGCCCGCACCCGCATTGTCGAGTTTCTCAAGGAAGCTGCTGCCTGGAAAGGGAAAGCAGTGGGTCACGAAGTGATGATCAAAACAAAACTAACCCATAAGGACATTGCAAAGCTGACCGCTACGTCGCGGCAAACGGTAAGTGAAGTACTCAATCTGCTTCGAGATGAAGACCAGATTTACTTCGAGCGTGGTAAAATACTAATCAGAGATTTAGACAAGATAGCCTAGACTCACACTTCGTAATGTCCTGACTGCTTATCCAAACGATTGGAAATAAGCGGCAGAGCAAAGTATTGGAAGAAGCTCTTTTCAGACTTGAAGATGTGATCGTAAAAACTTGAGAAGCTACCTTCGATGGCTTCCGCCACATCTACATCCAGCTTGAGCAAAATACTGTGAGTTTGTTTGATCATTGCTTCGATGTAGAGTTCCTTATCGTGCTCTCCGGCAGGAAGTCTATCGTGAAGCCTATCAAATCGAGATGCAAAGACTTCATCAACCTTCTTGTAGAATTCTTGCAAAGTCTTGGAAGATGTAAACGTACGAAGGTGGGCAAGCTTAACTGCCTCTGCCTTTTCAGATGGCTGAATCTCGCCATCGTTGCTCAGTGCTGCAAGCAATGCAAGCCAAACAGGCGTGTCAACTAGTTGGTTAAACTCAGCTTCTGTTATCGTTTGAAACGCTTTTTTAATCTCGATCATCTTGTCGTTTTGGATGGGCGCAAAGTTAAGGTCTTGTTTGATTATTTCCACAAAAAAATGCTTCCTTTTCAACGCTCCTTATTGAATGTTCTAAACCAAGGTCTTCAAGCAGAGCTCAAACCATCAAAAAGAACGCTTCGATTCATTACCTTTGCGGCGCAAAACACGATTTGAACCAATAAAAATATATTCATGAAAAACCACTCGGTAAAGGTATATCCTTCTAAAGCCAATCTTCCAAAAGAAGAGCAACTCGCATGGAAACTGGCAAAAATGGTAACGGACAATGTGGCGATTAGCCCAGAAGTTGAAGACATGGTCATAAACCGTATCATCGACAACGCTTCTGTAGCCATTGCATCAGTAAACAGAACACCGGTGGTTAATGCACGTTCTCAGGCATTGGCGCATGGAAGAGATGACCGTGGAGCCAATCTTTTCGGGATGCCAAAAGACGTGAAGGTTCACGCTGAATGGGCCGCATGGGCTAACTGTGTTGCCGTTCGCGAGCTAGATTATCACGATACTTTTCTTGCTGCAGATTACTCTCACCCTGGTGATAGCATTCCAGCTGTTCTCGCCGTAGCTCAGCAATTGGGTAAATCAGGTGAAGATGTTCTTCGCGGAATCGTAGCAGCTTACGAAGTACACGTAAACTTGGTAAAAGCTATTTGCCTTCACGAACACAAAGTTGACCACGTAGCTCACCTCTGCCCTGCTCAAGCAGCCGGAGTTTGTGCCCTACTCGGACTCGACACTGAAACAACTTACCAGGCCATCCAACAAGCCCTACACGTATCGGTGAGCACACGCCAGAGCCGAAAGGGTGAAATCTCAAGCTGGAAAGCTTATGTTCCTGGTCATGGAGCAAAACTCGCCATCGAAGCAGTAGACCGCGCCATGAGAGGTGAAAAGAGTCCATCGCCAATTTACGAAGGAGAAGATTCAGTTATCGCGTGGATCCTTGATGGTCCTGACGCCAACTACACGATTCCACTTCCAGAAGAAGGTGAAGAGAAGAGAGCTATTCTCGAGACATACACCAAAGAGCACTCAGCTGAGTACCAATCTCAAGCCTTGATTGACCTGGCGGCTAGAATGAGAGATAAAATCTCTGACTTCTCTGATATTGAAAGCATCTTGATCGAGACTTCACACCACACGCACTACGTGATCGGAACGGGATCAAACGACCCACAAAAATTCGATCCTTACGCAACGCGTGAAACGCTTGATCACAGTATCATGTACATCTTCGCCGTTGCACTTGAAGATGGTACCTGGCACCACGTAAAATCTTACGAGCCAAGCAGAGCTCAGCGTCCTGAGACGGTAGAGCTTTGGAAGAAAATCTCAACTGTTGAGAAAGAGAAGTGGACCAAGCTTTATCACGACCAAGACCCAGACAAGAAAGCATTTGGTGGTCGAATCATCATCAAGATGAAAAACGGTGAAGAGATCATCGACGAAATGGAGCGAGCTAATGCTCACCCGGCAGGTGCACGTCCATTTAAACGACCAAACTACGTTGGTAAATTCGATATGCTAACTGAAGGCATCATCACCAAAGAAGAGAGAGACCGTTTTATCGGTTTGGCTGAAAAGCTTAGAAGCTTGTCGGCTGATGACATAATGGCCTTGACTGTTGAAATGCCTTTTGATGATGTACTTGAAAACAAGGCGAATCAAAAAGGAATCTTTTAAGCATGATTATTAGCGACACAAATCCAGCCGACAAAAGAGCAGCATTTCGCAAAGCACTTGACTCCGGAAAGCTCTTGCAGTTTCCTGGGGCATACAACCCGATGGTAGCTATGCTGATCCAGCAAACGGGATTCGAAGGAGTCTATGTTTCAGGAGCGGTCATGGCCAATTCCCTTGGGCTTCCAGATATCGGTATGACGACTTTGACAGAAGTAGCTGGCGCTGCATCTTCGATCGCTCGCGTTACTGACTTGCCTACCATCATGGACATCGACACCGGATTTGGTGAGACTATGAGCGTAGCTCGTACCATCAAGGAGTTGACCTATCTTGGTTTGGCAGGATGCCATATGGAAGATCAGGTGAATCCCAAGCGATGTGGTCACCTAGACAATAAAGAGTTGGTTACGACAGATGCGATGGTTCAGAAAGTGAGAGCCGCCGCTGATGCGAAAACTGACCCCAACTTTATCTTAATCGCTCGTACTGACGCTCGCGCTGCGGAGGGACTTGAGAAAGCCATTGACCGAGCCAAAGCGTACGTAGATGCAGGTGCCGATATGGTTTTCCCGGAAGC
>CBDDKU010000019.1:0-45456 GCA_965230375.1 Cryomorpha sp. | reverse complement strand
TTGATGTAGAAACACCTGGAAGCACGGTCACTAATTTGAGAATTAGAGTAAAAAACACCACTCAAACCGAGCTAGATGCAATAGCACCAGAGTTAGAAGGTTTTGAAACTGTGTACTATCTAACAACAGATTTTGACAATTCTGGTGTACATCAATTTAATTTCAGCTCTCCCTATAACTGGGATGGGACCAGCAATTTAATTGTTGAGTTTACCTACCTAAATACAGAAGGGGCTGGCACTGATGTATTCTCAACGACAGTTGCTGGAATGGGAATCTCAAGCGCTGCAACTGATTACAGCATTGAGTTTAACGGTTCTGAATACATAGCTGTGGATGAACCAATGGAAAACATCACCGACCAAATTACGATCTCGTTTTGGGCTTATGGAAATCCAGATGTACTTCCAGTCAATACTTCAGCCATAGAAGGAGTTGGCCCAAGCGACGAAAGACAAGTCAACATTCACCTTCCTTGGAGTAATGGACGTGTGTATTGGGATTGTGGAAATGAAGGTGGTTATGATCGAATCGATAAAGCTGCCACAGCTGATGAGATTGCCGGGAAATGGAATCACTGGGCTTTCACCAAAAATGCCAACCTCGGGGTTATGAAGATTTACTTGAATGGTGAGATTTGGCACTCGGGCAGCGGATTCAACAACTCGATTGATCTTGACGCAATTAAAATTGGCGCCAATATCAATGGTGGAAATGGTTATGTTGGAAACCTCGACGAAGTGCAAATCTGGAAAGCAGAACTTTCAGGAAACAGAATCCGAGAATACATGTACCAGTCGGTAGATAGCGACCACCCAAACTACGAGCACCTCGTTGCTTATTACAAATTTGATGAAGGAACTGGACAAGACGTAGCGGACGAGCTCGGAAACTACTCAAGTAACGTCTCAACTTCACCTACCTGGCGTCAAAAAGTTGGGAATGATGTGATGACCAATTTCAATGCTCTTGATACAAGACCAAACTTCCAGGCGGTGCAAGGAACATACGATAGTAACATTGTCCCAACCATTGTGCTTGACTCATTGGTAAATGGCGCCAATACCGTAATAGAATATACGGTTGAAGGAACTGATCTAGTGGAAGTGTCAACGAACTTGTACTATTTAGCAGGCGACATGCCAATATGGGATGAAGATGGAAACCAAGTTGGGTCAGTAAATGTACCGGCTGAAAACACGATCGAAGTAGAAGATCTCGATTACTACCAAAAGAGCACAAGTAAAATTGAACTCATGTCTTTCGTTACACCTTATGGAATAGGACTGAACATGACCCCAACCGGAAAGACCTGGACTTTTGATATGACCGACTTTACTCCGGTATTGAATGGTAGTAAGCGAATCACTATTGAAGGAGCTGGCCGATGGCAAGAAGAAATGGACGTTAAATTTCATTTCATCGTCGGAACACCGCCTCGAGATGTTTTAGAACTCGACCAAATCTGGCGTGTTGAATCACGAAATTATACAGTTATTGGGCAAGATCAGTTCTTCGAACCAAGAGACTACTTGACCCGAGCAGATGGAGATGCCTTTAAAGTAAAATCGGCAATAACTGGACACGGGCAAGAAGGTGAGTTTATTCCGCGAACACACTGGGTAGATGTCAATGGTGGATCAAATGAATTCACCTGGCAAGTTTGGAAAGAATGTGCTGCCAACCCACTATTTCCACAAGGTGGAACCTGGGTGTATGACCGAGCAGGTTGGTGTCCGGGAATGTCGACTGATGTGCAAGAATGGGACATCACACAGTATGTTACACCTGGAGAAACAGTGAACCTTGACTATGGTGTGGTAGGTGCAACGGGAGATTCTCGTTATATCGTCAATCACCAAATTGTGACTTACGGGGAGCCAAACTTTGAAAATGATGCACGCGTTGTTGAAGTACGTAAACCATCCGATCGATTCGAGTTCGATCGTGTTGGTACGGTTTGTCATTCTCCAGAAGTAGTCATCCAAAATAGTGGATCGAATACATTGACTTCACTGACCATAAACTACTGGGTGAATGGAGCTACAGAGCCTGAAACATACACATGGGAAGGAAGCTTGGAGATGATGGAGTCTGAGTTAGTAGTTCTCCCAACTCCTGAAACGCTATGGAATACCGTAACTGAGACAGACAACGTTTTCCATGTTGAAATTTCTAATCCAAACGGTTCGGCAGATGAATATGAGCACAACAATACTTATGCTTCTAGCTTCAATATCCCACCTGTCGTACCGAATCACTTCTTGATCATGTTCGCCACGAACAATGTGCCTTCTGAAAACAGCTACGAATTGAGAGATGCTAATGAAAATATCATTTTCGAAAGAGATGGAATGAGTGCCAACACGCTATACCGAGATACGCTCCTACTCGACGCAGGATGCTATACATTTGAAGTATTTGATACTGGAAATGACGGCTTGAATTGGTGGGCGAATAATGATGGAGTTGGATTTGCTCGCCTCAAAGAAGTTGGTGGGCCGACTTTGATCTTTTTTGAAGCTGACTACGGTGATGGGATCATCTACCAATTCTCTATAGATCAGCCCCTTTCTTATGCAGATGTCTCACCAGAGCACCGCTTCGAAATTTTTCCAAACCCAGCTTCAGACATTGCTTCTGTGCGACTTTCAGGATTTGACACCAATGTGACAATTAGCGTCTTCAACAGCCTCGGACAAGTGGTCATTCAAAAGCGCGTTCAGCAAATTGGTACTGAACTTATTGAAGAGATTGACCTGAACAATCTGGAGTCTGGAGTGTACTTAATACAAGTAAACGACGGGCAGCGCGCAGCAACGCAAAAACTTGTCAAGGAGTAAGAGCGATCAATTCAACCATACTCAGCCCCTCTGAAGAATTTCGGAGGGGTTTTTTTATGCTATAAACTTAAATGCAATGATTTAACCATTTAGGCGTGTAAAACTATTCCGACAGGAACTAGAGAATTCTATACATTTAAAGTCACACCAACTACCCAGAACATGAATAAACTCTACGCCTTAGCAATAGGTATTTTCACGTTTTCAGCGATTCAAGCACAGGAACTCGAATCACTACCCGGACCTATTATAGTTTGCCCAGCCGGGGAAGGACACGAACATCATCACACGCCGGCAGCCCAGTGGATCCAGCAATTAATGACTACCCAATCTCTAGGTGGCGGCGGGGAATCTTGCGCAAACTTTGAAGTAACTTATAATGGATTCACTCCAGAGGCTCAAGCCGCTTTTCAAGCTGCTGTTGACATTTGGGAGAATGCATTAAACAGTCCCGTAACAATTAAAATAAACGCCAATTGGACCGTTCTCGGTGAAGGTGTCTTGGGTTCTGCGGGACCGGAAACCGTTTTCCGAAATTTTACGAACGCCCCAGATGGTCGATTTTATGCATCAGCCTTAGCTGACCACATTGCTGGTGAAGATTTAGACCCAGGTTTCCCAGATATAAACGCCAGTTTCAACTCCGATTTTGATTGGTATTTAGGAACCGATGGAAACACACCTTTTGAGCAATACGACCTCGTATCAGTAGTGCTTCACGAAATTGGTCATGGACTTGGTTTCACGTCTTCAAAAAACTATGATGACGATACTGGAGTAGGGAGCCTAGGTCTGGGCCCCCAATCTATTCCCCTCAAATACGACGATTTTCTCACTTTGGGAATAGTGGGTACTAATCTGGTAGATATTTCAGAAGGAACGGGATTAGGTGATGCTTTCACTGGCAACAACGTTTTTTGCGATTCACCTGAAGCCACGACTGCCAACTCTGGTGTCTCGCCTAAGATGTATGCTCCAGCAGAATACGCTGGTGGCTCAACACTATCTCACTGGGATGAAGCTACGTTTCCGGCAGGAAATGCTCAAAGCCTGATGACGCCGCAAATTGGTAATGGAGAGGCAATACACAATCCAGGTAGTATGATGCTTGGTTTATTTGAAGACATGGGCTGGACACTTTGCGAAGGTGGCGGTTCTGATGATGATTGTGAAACTTGGGTAGATCCTAGTCCAACGACGGGGTGGAATGACTTCAACACAGAATTTGGTGGAGCTCCATGTGATGATGGATCAGGCTGTCCATTCAATGAGATTGATGCATTTGAAGTCTTTGCTTCTGAAGCTTATGCAGTCAATGGATTTATCGCTGGGGGTACCTATACTTTCAGCATGTGTAATGGTCCTGGTGCCGGTTCCTGGGTTCCAGAATTCACCATTATTGCCCCAAGTGGTGCTATCGATGCATCGGGGGCAGGAGATGGAGATGGTTGTTCTATCACCTGGACGGCATCAGAAGACGGAACCTATTTTATCGTAATTAATGAAGCTGGCAACTGTGGAGTAGCAAACGCTATTGGCAATGGATATCCAGCACTTACTTGCGATGATGGAACTGCAGAATGTGAACCGAGTGAACCTTGTTCCGTTGAACCTTTGGCTTTGGATGGCCCTGACACAATCTGTCCGGAAGAAACCACAACAGTTGAAGTATCTAATCCGGCAGAAATTCCGACTGGCGGCGGGCTCGCTATCGAATTCCTAAATGTAGATGACAATAGCATCATCAATCTTACGGGTGTGGAATTGCCCTATACTTTCGACAATGACTTGAACGGGTTGCTCTCAGCCAATGACTTCGATCCATTTATAGGTGAATACGAACTAACCGCTTTTGTGTACACAGACGTAGACGATTTGGCCGGGTCGACTTGCGCTACAGCTTCTTCTGCCGTCACCGTTTTCTTCCTTGATGAAAATGACCCGGCTTGTGCTGATCCGGAACCTTGTTCTGTTGAATCACTTTCTCTAGATGGTCCTGACACACTTTGTCCTGAAGAAACAACGACTGTCGAAACATCCACTCCAGCTGAAATTCCAACTGGTGGCGGTCTAGCTATAGAGTTCTTGAATGTGGATGACAACAGCATTATCAATCTCACAGGTGTGGAGCTCCCCTACACCTTCGACAACGACTTGAATGGATTGCTCTCAGCGAATGACTTCGATCCATTTGTAGGTGAATATGAGCTAACCGCGTTTGTCTACACCGATGTTGACGATTTGGCCGGATCGACATGCGCTATAGCTTCTTCTGCCGTCACCGTTTTCTTCCTCGATGAAAACGATCCAGCTTGTGCTGATCCAGAACCCTGTTCGGTGGAATCGCTTGCATTGGATGGCCCTGACTCAATCTGTCCGGAAGAAACCACAACAGTTGAAGTATCTAATCCGGCAGAAATTCCGACTGGCGGTGGCCTTGCTATCGAATTCCTGAATGTAGATGACAATAGCATCATCAATCTCACGGGTGTGGAATTGCCCTATACTTTCGACAACGACTTAAATGGATTGCTCTCAGCAAACGATTTCGATCCATTTATAGGTGAATACGAATTAACCGCTTTTGTGTACACAGACGTTGACGATTTGGCCGGGTCGACATGTGCTACAGCTTCTTCTGCCGTCACCGTTTTCTTCCTCGATGAAAACGATCCAGCTTGTGCTGATCCAGAACCTTGCTCGGTGGAATCGCTTGCATTGAATGGCCCTGACTCAATCTGTCCGGAAGAAACTACTACAGTCGATGTTTCCACCAGTCCAGAAATTCCAACTGGCGGTGGGCTCGCAATTGAGTTCTTGAATGTGGATGACAACAGCATTATCAACCTTACGGGTGTGGAATTGCCGTACACTTTCGACAACGACCTAAACGGATTGCTGTCAGCAAATGACTTTGACCCATTTCTTGGTGAATATGAACTAACCGCTTTTGTCTACACCGATGTTGACGATCTGGCTGGCTCGACCTGTGCAACCGCAGCTAGCCCAGAAACAGTTTATTTTCTTGACGAAAACGACCCGGCTTGTGTTTCAGGAATTGAAGATTTGAGTAGAAATGTTGATTGGGATGTATTTCCTAACCCAGCTCATGATCAAGTTCAAATCTTGATTCAAACCTCCTTTAACTCTCTTCTAGAAATAAAGATTTACGACATGAGTGGCCGACTTGCTTCTAGTTCGCAGTACGCTTACAACGGATCAAGCCCCTACTCTATTGATATCTCTGAATTGAATCAGGGACTGTATCAGATCATTATTCAAACAGATGATTTTTCTGCGACGAAGACCTTGGTTGTAGTTGAGTAAAAAAAGTATAGTGTCCCCTAAACTAAAGCCCCCCTGACTGTAATGGTCAGGGGGGCTTTCTAATTCAAAAAGGTGAATACTACTTCAGCGTCTCGATAATTCGGTCGGCTAGCTCAGTACCAATTCTGTCCTGCGCTTCGGTAGTTGCTGCTCCTATGTGAGGGCTTAAGGCCAACTTTTCGTGAGCGAGTACCTTCGCATCCGGAGTTGGCTCGTTATCGAAAACGTCTAGGGCAGCGCCACGTACTTTTCCTGAGTCAAGGGCAGCCATCAGAGCAGATTCTTCAATCACCCCACCGCGCGCTGCGTTTGCGATGATCACTCCGTCTCTCATCATGTCAAGCTCCTTCGAATTGATCACGGCAGATCCGTCGCTTTGCTTTGGAACGTGGATCGAAATCGAGTCACTTTGAGTCAGAAGATCTTCCATTGACACTTTCTCAACTTTGACCTTCACTTCACCGAAACCTTCTACCGTGAACTTGATCTCCGTATTCACATCGAACAAATCAGTACAGATTACTTTCATCCCTGCACCCAGAGCGTACTGAGCAAGAGATTGACCGATGCGGCCAAAACCAATAATTCCGAGAGTCTTTCCACGAAGCTCAATTCCCTTCGCATACTTCTTTTTGAGCGCCTTGAACTCAGTTGCCCCTTTTGTTGGCATCTGACGGTTCGAGTCATACGTCGTTCGTGCCAACGCAAACAAGTGAGCCATTACCAATTCAGCTACTGATTGAGAACTAGCAGCCGGCGTGTTAGAAACTGTGATTCCTTTTGATCGAGCGTATTCTACATCGATATTGTCCATACCAACTCCACCGCGACCAATGAATTTCAAACCTGGGCAGGCATCGATTAAGTCTTGTCGAACCGTGGTAGCAGAGCGCACGCAAAGTCCTTTAATATCTTTTGAATTGATGTAATCGATCAATTCGTCCTGAGCTACAGTATCGGTTTCAACCGTGAATCCAGCAGCTTCCAGTTTGTTTTTTCCCGATGGGCTAATCCCATCATTTGCTAAGATGATCATCTCTTATGTTTTATGCTTTTCTTTCTAGTGCTTGCATGACATCAACCAATGCCTGAACGCTTTCTAGTGGAAGCGCATTGTACATGGAAGCGCGGTAACCACCAACACTTCTATGTCCTTTGATCCCGCTGATTCCAGCGGCATTCCACATCGCATCGAAATCTTCTTTCAAGCTATCGTTAGTCAAGACGAATGTCGCGTTCATTGGGCTTCGATCTTCTACCGCAGTGGTTCCTTTGAACAACGGATTTCTATCGATCTCACCGTAGAGCAATTCAGCTTTGGCATTGTTTCTTCTCTCCATTTCTTTTACACCACCTTGAGCCTTCATCCACTCCATCATCAACATCGAAACGTAAACGGGAAATACAGGAGGCGTATTGAACATGGAGTCTTTCGACTTGTGAACTTCCAGGTTCAACATAGAAGGAATCTTTCTACCAGTTTTCCCAAGCAGGTCATCCTTTACAATGTACAAAGTCGTTCCTGCTGGCCCCATGTTTTTCTGAGCTCCAGCGTAGATCAACGCAAAATCAGCAACATTAATAGGCTTACTGAAAATGTCGCTAGACATGTCGCATATCACCGGTACGGAACTTTGAGGGAAGTCCTTAAGTTGAGTTCCGAAAATGGTGTTGTTTGAAGTCAGGTGTAGGTAATCAACATCTGTTGGTACTGCGTAACCTTTTGGAATATAGTTGAAGTTTGCATCTTCACTCGAAGCAATCACATCAATTTCACCTAGAAGCTTGGCTTCTTTAATGGCCTTGTTTGACCATGATCCCGTATCGACATAAGCCGCTTTTCCTCCTTCTTTGAGGAAGTTGATAGCCGAAATATAAAATCCTAAGCTCGCTCCACCTTGTAGAAAAAGAACCGTATACCCTTCGGGAACATTCAACAGCTCCTTTACAAGGTTTCTAGCCTTTTCCATGATCTCTACAAACGGCGCAGATCGGTGCGACATTTCGATCAAAGAAAGACCGTGATTTTCCAATTCAATTACACTTTGCGATGCCTTTGAAAGTACTTCAGGCGGAAGGATGCAGGGACCTGCACTAAAATTGTGAACCTTAGACATTTGCTTATTTATTAGCGTTAGCGCTGATTTCTTGCGCAAAGCTAATCAACTTCCAAGATTGAACAAGATGAATCATGTGACCCTAATCTTAATTCTCTTTCCCAGTTAAGGGATTCACGTTGCTGCGTGGTTTTGTGGGGTCTACTTTGGGTGGGAATTGAAACTGGGCACCCTCTTCATCTTTTGGGCGGGTCATGTCCATTTCAGCAATGAAATACCACTTCCCATCTTTCTGCAACTCGTAGCCACTGTGGGCCATGCTTGGACCATAATAGGCATGCTGTCCCTTTAGACCAGCATTTACAGGCTCCAACACATCAAATACGATCGCATCCTTGGGCTTCAAGTATCGCAGGGTCATTTGTACTTCAGATGAATATTCGAACACCCGACGATTCACCCACTCTTCATCTTCAGTTTGGAAAATTGGAGCGCCAAAGCTTATTCTGTTCTTCTTGTCAATGACCATCACATCAAGCACCTTCCGAGTGGTTAGGGCATTGTTTCCATCCCACCCCATTAGGGTGTAAATGGTTTGCTTCTTCTCCTTCACCGGAAAGATTTCATAGTATAAGGCGCCGTACCAATTGCTCGAAGCATACTCCTTGTTCAAGTCTTCACCATCGAGCTCTTCGGTATCTTCTAGTTTTACGTATTCTCCTTTTGGAAAAAGAACGTAGGCCACATAACCATAGGTTCCATCCAAATTTGGAATATTCCAATTGAAAAGTCGAAAGGCACCGTCAGGGCTCGTCAAGGCAGCCATCGAATACACCTCATCAAACTCGTGCTCAAAACACGACTCAAACTCAAAACATTCGAGTAGATAATCTTCAAGTTGCTTGGAAGCGCTTCTGCGCAATTCGTCTGATTCGCCTTGACCAATGGTCAAGTGAACTTTGGACATTTTTATTTCGAGACTGTCTAAATTCTGAGCAAAGAGATTGCTAAAAATCAAGCAGGCTATGAATAGTGTCGCTATTCTCATTAAAAAGAAAACGATGTAATCTTCGGCAGATTGTGTTTAAAGGTGAAGGAACTCTTTTCGCTTCAATAAGACTTCATCCGATTCTCTATACTCAGGATCGTCAACGCAGCAATCTACCGGACAAACTTCGGCACACTGCGGTTCATCGTGAAAACCAACGCACTCGGTGCACTTGTCCGTTACGATATAGTAAACATCCATATCCTTCGGCTCTTGCTCTTCATCAGCTTCTAACTCTCGGCCAAGCGTCGTCGTGATACTTCCCGAAAGATCAGTACCATCGCTCATTCGCCACTCTACACCACCTTCGTAGATTGCATTATTAGGACACTCCGGCTCGCAAGCTCCGCAGTTGATGCATTCGTCAGTGATCATAATTGCCATAAGTCAAATCGATTTTGATGTATACTTTTGCAAATATAAAGTGCCGCAGATTGATATTGGCATATAAAGAGAAGAAAGATGCAAACCCCAGTCGTTGAAGATAAAGTCAAATCCCTATCGAGTCTGTCAGAAGTGCTACTCACGCTTTCGAAAGATTTGAGCATGGAAGTTGAAAATGTTCAACCAGGCTGGGTGGAGAAATTCAGAAAAGCCGTCGATCAGAGTGTAATTTCAAATGCCTGGTTTACTGAAGATGCGATACGCGAAGCCTTGAATGGTTTGGGATATATGCTACGCCCTGAAGCCCTGGAGAAATGGGTTGCTTCATATCAGTTTAGTCCTGTAGAACCGAAAAGAATTGGACTTATTCTGGCCGGAAACATCCCACTGGTTGGATTTCATGATGTGTTCTCTGTTCTTATGGCTGGACACTTACCGGTCGTAAAACGATCTTCACAAGATCAATTTTTACTCCCTGTTATTACAGAACTCATGCAGTCTCTGGTTCCTTCTTTTCAAATTGAATGGGCGGATGGAAAACTCCCCGAAGTTGATGCGGTTATTGCCACAGGCAGCAACAATACTTCGCGCTACTTTGAATATTACTTCAAAAAGTATCCGAACATCATTCGCAAGAATAGAAGCTCAGTGGCAATTATAGACGGTACAGAGTCGAAGGAAGAATTAGAATTACTCGGACAAGATATCTTTTCGTTTTATGGATTGGGCTGTCGCTCGGTATCGAAAGTTTACATCAAGAATGATTTTGATCTGGATCGCCTATTCAACGCGCTTTACAAGTATCACCCTGTGATAAACCATCACAAATACGCTAACAATTTTGACTACTATCGGGCTTTGTGGATGATGAATCGGGAAGACTTGCTGGAGAATGGTTTTCTACTTTTGCGTCCATCTGATGCCATTGCCAGCCCAATTTCCACACTCTTTTACGAGCGATTTGACGACGAAGATATGGTTCGCGAAACGCTCAATTCACGGGCAGAAGAAATTCAATGTATAGTCTCTAAAAAAGATATTCCCTTCGGTCAAAGCCAAAAACCAGAGCTTTGGGACTACGCCGACGGAGTGGATACGCTCGACTTTTTGCTAAAGCTCTAGGTCTACCCGAACACTATTTCCATTAGGTTGTTTAGATTCGTTGACCTTGTCGCACTTCCGACAAGATTCGGATGAATCTCCGATTAAATTTGACAATTCAACTATGGAAAAGACATACTACAACCCAAAAGACCTCAAGAAGTTTGGAAACATTTCAGACTGGAATCCAGAATTAGGGGCAAAGTTTTTTGAGTATTACAACAGCGTATTTCAAGAGGGAAAATTGACAGCAAGAGAAAAATCTCTCATAGCCTTGGCTGTGGCACATACCATTCAATGCCCGTATTGCATCGACGCCTATACAGATGATGGTCTCAAAAAAGGTATCGAAAAGGAAGAAATGATGGAAGCACTTCACGTTGCAGGCGCAATCCGAGGTGGAGCTTCACTTGTTCACGGAGTGCAAATGATGAACAAAGTCAATAAACTCTCGATGTAATTCATGGCGGTCAAATCTCTTCACGCACGTAATAGTTCACTATCCGATCCGAAGGAACAGTTAAAATTCCTCAGCAACGGTGTCTTTCAAAACGGAGAGCTACCGAAATTTGCTGAGAAAATTGAACCCCTCGGTCACCTTCCGCTAAAACCGACGGAACTCGAGATCTTACAGGTTAATGTGGGGTACATGTGCAATCAGGTTTGCGCTCATTGCCACGTCGACGCTGGTCCTGACAGGAAAGAGATTATGGACCGTGAAACAATGATGTCGGTATTGGATGTATTAAAAAACACCACTGTCCACACCTTGGATCTCACTGGTGGAGCACCCGAAATGAATCCGCATTTCAGGTGGTTTGTTGAAGGAGCATCGAAAATTGGAGTCAAGGACTTTATCGTTCGGTCAAACTTGACCATTCTCAGAGCCAACAAGAAATACTACGACATGCCATCCTTTTTTAAGGAACACAATGTACATGTTGTATCATCCCTCCCATTCTACAGCAAATCTCGAACTGATAAACAGCGTGGCGATGGTGTCTTTGACAAGTCGATCGAAGCACTAATCGAGCTAAACAAGTTGGGCTATGGAAAGTCGGGATCTGGGTTGACACTAGACTTAGTCTACAATCCCGCAGGAGCTTTCTTACCGGGAGATCAGGCCGGCCTGGAAATGGAATTTAAGAAAAGACTTTTCGACGATTTTGGGATTGAGTTCAACAGCCTTTTCACCATTACCAATCTACCTATCAGCCGTTTTCTCGAATACTTGATCGCTTCTGACAATTACGAAGACTACATGGATACGCTCGTAGATGCTTTTAACCCTGCCGCTGTGAATGGCGTGATGTGCCGCAACACCATTTCAGTGGGTTATGATGGATACCTCTACGACTGCGATTTCAATCAAATGCTCGACATGAAAGTCAACGGCTCGAAAACGCATATTTCCGACTTTGACATCAAGGCGCTTAGCACGCGCAACATCAAGATATCGCAACACTGCTATGGTTGCACAGCAGGCGCTGGATCTAGCTGTCAGGGTACCGTAGTTTGATAGATGGTTTTAGCTTTGCAGGATGAGATTTGAAGACATTGAAGTGACCCGTTCCTTTCTGGTTGAACGCGGGATCAAAAAACCCGAAACGGCAATCGTGCTGGGTACTGGATTGGGAAAGCTGATTGATGAAATAAACATTGAAGTCGAAGTTCCTTACAGTGAGATTCCACACTTTCCAGAAGCTACAGTAGAATTTCACGAAGGTAGATTGGTGTATGGAAAAATTGGAACCAAGCAGGTAGTAGCCATGCAGGGGCGGTTTCACGCTTATGAAGGCTACAGCCAAGCTGAAATCACTTTTCCGATTCGCGTTTTTAAAGCATTGGGCTGTCAAAATCTCATTCTTAGCAATGCGGCAGGAGCAATCAATAAAGGATTTAAAAAAGGTGATTTGATGTTGCTCGATGATCACATCCATCTTCAGGGGGGATCGCCCCTCACAGCTGTGAGTGACCAACGTTTTGGGCAGCGTTTTGTGGACTTGGCCGCTCCCTATCACAGGGGTATGAACGAAAAGCTAAAGGAAATAGCCATTCAACAAGGAACAGACCTTCATGAAGGGGTTTACGCTTGTGTACACGGGCCCCACTTGGAAACCCGCGCTGAATATCGCTTTCTGGGTTTTATTGGTGCCGATGCTGTTGGAATGAGCACCGTGCCCGAAGTCATCGTAGCCAACCAAATTGGCCTTCCGTGCGCGGCTATCTCCGTTTTGACCGACGAGTGCGACCCTGATAACCTGAAACCAGTTGATATTTCAGAAATCATCGCTGTTGCCGGTGATGCCGAACCGAAACTGGTAAGCCTGATTAAGACCTTCCTTCAAAGCCATCATTGATGAAAAAAGCGTCACTTAATGATGCCTTGATTCAATCATTAGAATCTCGCATCGCAGAAGCTACGGCTAGCATCAAAGATCTGGAAGCTTCGAGAGACGCACACGGTAAAAGTTCGGCTGGTGACAAACACGAAACCGGGCGCGCTATGGCTCAAATTGAATTGGAAAATCAAAGCATGACCTTAAAGGAACTCCAGCAAAAGCATGCCGAACTCGTCCAAATTGGAAGACTGGAAAAGAGCGAGACCATAAACCGAGGAAGCCTTTTTAAAGCTGGAGAGCAATGGATTTACATCGCCATCGGTATTGGAAAATTCAACTATGAAGGCGTAGAAGTTTGGGTCGTCTCTCCTACTTCGCCATTGGCTCAGATCGTTTTGAGAAAAACACTTGGCGATTCTGTCCTTATCGGTGGGAAGCAATCAAGTATCTCAGAGATTCAATAATTCTCCGACATTTACACCATGCAAATAGCAGTAATAGGTGGTGGTGCAGCGGGTTTTTTTGCCGCCATCTCAGCTCAGACTCACCATCCAGATGCGCAAGTTTATCTCTTTGAGAAATCCAGCAAGCTCCTTTCGAAAGTGAAGGTGAGTGGCGGTGGGCGATGCAATGTGACCAACGGAACCGAGTCAATAAAAGAGCTATCAGCCGGATACCCGCGTGGAGGCAAAAAGCTCAAAAACCTATTCGCTAAGTTTGGGACGAAAGAAACGAGAGCCTGGTTTGAATCGCGTGGGGTAGAGCTCTACACCCAAGAAGATGGGCGCGTTTTTCCCGTAACTGACAATTCTCAAACAATTATAGACTGTCTCCTTGGAGAAGCGGAGAAATTGGGCGTTCAAATCAATCTATCTTCTCCCGTGAAGGGAATTGAAAAAGTTGAAAATGGTATCCGAATACAATTCGAAAAATCGGAAGTTATATTCGATAAAGTGATCGTTGCGACAGGTGGAAGTCCAAAGCGATCGGGGCTGGACTGGCTCGAAGCAATGGGCCACGAGATTGAAGACCCCGTACCATCCTTATTTACATTCAACATGCCCAAGAATCCCGTTACAAACTACATGGGACTATCTGTGAAAAATGCAATCGTCAGGGTAGAAGGAACTAAGCTGGTTTCAGAAGGCCCGCTTTTAGTCACCCATTGGGGTATGAGCGGACCGGCGGTGCTAAAACTCTCGTCCATCGGTGCTCGCGAGTTGGCCAATCTCCAATACAATTTTCAAGCTGCCGTAAACTGGTCTGGAGTAACAAACCGCGACTGGACTATGGAAGAATTGAATCGCTTAGTTAGCGAGCATCCAAAAAAGCAAATTCGAAACACGAAAGTCTTCGACATTCCCGAAAGGCTATGGTTCTTTCTCCTCGAAAAAGCGGAATTGGATGTGAATTCGACCTGGATGGATCTAAAAAAGAAACAGCTCCAGAAATTGGCTGAGATACTCACAAACGACATTTACCCAGTCAAAGGCAAAACCACCTTCAAAGAAGAGTTTGTGACCTGCGGAGGCGTGAGTTTAAGCTCCGTGGACATGAAAACCATGGAAAGCAAAGCTGTATCTGGGCTCTACTTCTGCGGCGAAGTGCTCGACATAGACGGCATCACAGGTGGTTACAACTTCCAAGCCGCCTGGACCACAGGGCATTTTGCGGGGCAGCTTGGCTAGAAAATCCTTAGTTATTCTATTAGAATCTTTATTAGTTTTGCCGCTCGGATTATTCGGGGTGTAGCTTAGTCCGGTTAAAGTGCACGTCTGGGGGGCGTGAGATCGGAGGTTCGAATCCTCTCACCCCGACAAAACAAAACCCAGCTTGAGAGTTGGGTTTTTTTGCGCTTCGAATCTGCGAGAGTTGCACTCTTAAGCAGATTCGAAGCGCAAAAAAATAGTGATTGCTGAAGGCAATCGCATGGGTTTTGTTTTGTCGGTTCCCCTCCGCGATCATCCCGATTTCCGCAGCGAAGCAAGGAACATCGGGATAATCCCAAACGCGATTAAAACACCGAAGAAAACTCTGACCAAAGGAAGAGTTGGATGAGCGTTGGGGGTAATCCATCCCAACCGTTTCGCTGACATCCCGCGAGAGTTACATTCTCAGGCAGAAATAAAACGCAAAAAAACATGGGATTGCTGAAGGCAATCGCATGGGTTTTGTTTTGTCGGTTCCATTCCGCGATCATCCCAATTTGCACCCCATATAAATTTGGATTCTCAACCCATAACGATTGGTTATAACATTTCGGTCTAGGTAAAGACATCTGTTTGTAGATTTGCAGCGATTTACGACACGTATAAAACCATGAGCGAAACAATAGAACACGTAAAATGTCTGATCATAGGATCAGGGCCTGCAGGATACACTGCTGCCATCTATGCAGCGAGAGCTGATATGTCGCCTGTACTCTACACAGGACTTCAACCAGGTGGACAGCTTACCATAACCAATGACGTAGAAAATTATCCAGGATATCCGGAAGGAGTTCAAGGTCCTGCGATGATGGAAGATTTTAAAAAGCAAGCCGAGCGCTTCGGTACCGATGTGCGATTTGGTTTGGCTACAGCCGTGGATTTCCAAAATGGAAAGCATAAGGTGACGATCGATAATAAAACAGAAATCACAGCCGATTCAGTTATCATATCTACTGGAGCATCTGCAAAATGGCTCGGGCTTGAAAGCGAGCAACGCCTGAATGGATTTGGTGTAAGTGCATGTGCCGTTTGTGATGGGTTCTTCTATAAAGGACAAGATGTTGCCATTGTAGGAGCTGGAGATACAGCCGCGGAAGAAGCTACTTACTTAGCGAAGCTTTGTAAAAAGGTGACGATGATTGTACGTCGTGATGAAATGAGAGCATCAAAAGTGATGCAACACCGCGTTGAAAACACGGAGAACATCGAAATTCTCTGGAACACTGAAACAGTAGAAGTACTCGGTGAAAGTGGCGTGGAAGGTGTTCGTGTTAAGAACAACCAAACTGGAGAAGAAACAGACATTCCAGTTACAGGGTTTTTTGTTGCCATCGGACACAAGCCGAATACGGATATTTTCAAAGGTCAGCTCGACATGGACAACACTGGTTACTTGCAAGTAAAAGCTGGTTCATCGAAAACCAATATCGAAGGCGTATTTGCCTGTGGAGATGCTGCAGACAAAGTATACCGCCAAGCTGTAACGGCCGCTGGAACCGGTTGTATGGCTGCGCTTGATGCGGAGCGTTACCTTTCGGCTAAAGGCCTACACTAAGAATTGATTATATTCAAATACAAAAACCGCCTCCGTCATAGCTCGGAGGCGGTTTTCTATTTTCGGCCATAGGGCCCATGGGTTGGTTAATCGTACGGTTAGTATTCCATGAAGGTTATACTAAATCGATGAATCTTTTCGAATCTTCCAAATGAAAGGGCTAACCTTCCTAATCTGAGCATCTTGCTCCGAATAGAAGAGTCCATTCATTTCGACCAATTCAATTTCTTGATTATTTGCCTTGTTGTACTCAGCTACAAATGCAGTCATGAACTCTACATCTAGAAATTCTCCATTTCGTCCAATCATTCCTGCTACTTGTCCATAGTCTCCGAATACAGGCGATCCAGAAAAGGCATTTTCAATAGCTGCGCTATCAATCGCCAACACTGAAAAAGCTTCTTTTTCAAATCCAGCTAAAAAGCAATCAGTGCATTCGGCCATTGCTTCCGGGCGAAATCGGAATGGTACCTTTGTTCCATCGGGAAACTGACATTTTACTATCGCTAGGTTTTTGGCCTTGTCGGCTAATACAACCCTTCCTTTAATGTTCATACCACTGCCTTCAGCAGCAAGGCGGAGTGAAGTTTTACCAGCTACAGCATCAGCAGTGGTGATGAGATACCCATCGGATGAAATGGCAAAAGCTGTGTAGTCTCCTGCATAGTCAAGTATCTCGCTCGACTCAGTCTCTACGTATACTGGTTCATCATTTTCTTGGGTATCGACTATATTCTCGATAGTTGTCGTTTTTGCAGTCTCGGTTTCAACTTCCATTTCAGGGTTCGGCTTCTCTTCTTTCTCTGCTTCAATTTCTTCTGAAAAAGCGACCTGTGTATTCTCAATGAGCTCACTCTTGGACTCAACCTTTTCAATCTGAGCTTCAACTCTATCCTCATTGTTTGCTATTGCTTCATCACCCCCTGATGACATGACCGTAAAAGCCGTCAAAAGGGAAGCTAATACTGCCGTGGTACATGCCAACGCAACAGCAACTGCAAGCTTAACATATCTACCACTATTCTCATCATCACCAAAGCTGGCATTAACCATCTGGTTTTCCGAATGAATTGAGAGTTCTTTAAAGTGCGTAATTCTGTTTGATCTAGTCACGTGATTTTTAATCATCGCCACCGTTCTCGATATAACCGTTAGTGATACCCTATCGCTAAAGGAACTGCCTTCTTCGCCTTCCAACACTCTCAAAGCTTCTGCAAAGGTTTTTTCGTCAAGACCAATCTCCTTGTTCTCACTCGATTTGATCAATTTCTTAAGACCTATGATCAATTGATTTAATGCTCTTTCCTCAGAAGAAAAACTTAGTCGCTTTAATAGTTGATTAAGTGGAGTTCCCTGTCCAATATGCTCCAGGATTAAAGTCCGAGATGGCTCACCGACTGATGCGAGCTTTTCTGCCGTGGCTTCGCTTCGCTTAGCGATCAAATCTATCTCGTGAAAAGCGTCTTCCATTTCGAAATAAGAACGCTTGTGAACAACGAAATTGACATCTACATTTCTCTTTCTAAGCTTGCTCACCCATATACAGCGGGCAAATGAATAAATGATATCAGCACCCTTACTGATCAAATCCATTCCATGAAGTTCGAGTAACTGGGTGTAGTATAAAAAGGATTCGATGTATACGTCGAGAGCTTCTGTATTCGTCCCTTTGTTTTCGGTAACAAACAAGAATGTATCCCTGTAAAGGCTGGAGTACTGATCCGAAATCAAGCTCCAACTTTTTTCATCGATCACATACAGTCTTTCGTTTTTCATTGACCTTTAGCTATGTTGCAATCATTCTAAAAATTAATGACTACTGGTCTTAACTGCCATTCTACGGAATAGGTGATCAAAAGGTTTCAAAACAGTGATAAACTTGTTCAATGGCTGGTAAATATTGGAGTTGAAAACAAATGTTAACCATATTTAACAGGCCATTCTGAAACCATTTCCGCCCATCTTTGGTTAACTTTATCTGATCTAAAAGATTTCTATGAAAAAAGTAGGTTTGGGCATTGTCGCCCTATTGGTCGCCACGAGTATCTGGGCGCAAACCGAATCGGAAGGGTTTACAAAACAGGCGGAGAAAATCACAGCATTGCTTTATCATATTGAGAATAGCTATGTGGATACCGTTGATACGGAAGAATTGGTGGATGATGCCATCAGAAAAGTGCTGGAAGATCTCGATCCCCACTCAGTCTATATACCAGCGAAGGACGTAGAAAGAGCCAATGAAGGACTCGAGGGAAATTTTGAAGGAATCGGTATTCAGTTCAACATTCTTCGCGATACCATTACGGTGGTATCACCCATTAGCGGTGGTCCGAGTGAAAAACTCGGAATTCAAGCTGGAGATAAAATCGTAACGATAGATGGTGAGCTTGTCGCTGGAAATGGAGTCACCAACAATGATGTGACCACAAAATTGCGTGGTGACAAGGGAACAAAAGTAACGGTAGGCATCAGAAGAAGAGGTGTCAAGAAAGCGCTGGTTTTTGAGATTACCCGTGACAAAATTCCAATTTACAGTCTCGATGCTGCTTATATGGCTACAGATAAAATCGGTTACATCAAGCTCAACCGTTTTGCAAAAACGACCATGGGAGAATTCTACAAGGCCATGGCTGATTTGAAGGCAAAAGGCATGGAAGATCTCGTGCTTGACTTGCAAGGAAATGGAGGTGGTATGTTAGAGACCAGCATTCAGCTTGCCGATCAGTTTTTGAAAGCAGAAGAACTCATAGTCTATACCGAGGGAAGGGCATATCCAAGAAGAGAAGCTGTTGCTACCGCCGCAGGTTCGTTTCAAAATGGGCGGCTGGTAGTGCTTATTGATGAAGGTTCGGCTTCGGCATCAGAAATTGTTTCTGGTGCAATTCAAGACTGGGATCGTGGATTGGTAGTAGGTCGTCGCAGCTTCGGAAAAGGTCTCGTGCAACGTCCCATTCAATTGCCCGATGGCAGCTCTGTTAGGTTGACCATCCAAAAGTACTATACACCTGCAGGTAGGTGCATTCAAAAGCCATACGACGATGGTCGCGAGGCCTACATCATGGAGAAATACGAGCGCTATGAAAATGGTGAGCTTTGGTCAGCTGACAGCATCAGTGTTCCTGACTCTTTGGTGTATGAAACCAATCGTGGCCGTGTAGTATATGGCGGCGGTGGAATTACACCAGATGTCTTCGTTCCTATCGATACTACTCAATCGTCTGATTTGAATTCGGACCTGATCAGAAAGGGCATCATGAACTCTTTTGCTATCACATATACCAACCAAAACCGGGACAAGCTCTTGAAGGACTACCATTCCGTTGAATTGTACAAAGCTGGTCTTGAAATGGATGACGTAATTGCAGAGTTTAAAAAATACGCCGAGAAAGAAGATGAAGAAATCGACTGGAACGACGATGATTATTCAACTTCTGAAAATATGATTAAAGGCCGTTTAAAGGCATTGATTGCCCGAAACCTTTGGGATTATTCAGCGTACTACGAAGTCTTTAATCCGTATTGGCCGGCTTATACGAAGGCTCTTGAGCTTTTAGAAGAAGACAGGTATGAATCGTACAACCTGGCTGAGATTAAACCTTAAAGTTTTTGTTAAACCCAACCCATCGCATAAGCGATTTATTAGATTTGTCAAGTAAAGTAAAAACGAACCACCATGAGTGAAAAAGTAAAAAATGGACTACTAGTATTGATTGCAGCCCTTTTGGTTGTAAATACAGGACTTTTATTAACGAATGGATCTTCATCGGGACCGTCGACGTCGAAGCCTAAATTTGAGAGAACTGCAGAGAAGAAATCGACGCCAGTAGGCACAGATGCCAAGCTCACATCAGCCGTTGACCCTTTGTCAAACGCTGCTGAAAAACCAGCCCCACCATCAACGATGATGGAATTTGCTGAAGTGAACCACGACTTTGGTCAAGTATCTCAGGACTCTGAAAACAAAAAAGTATTTACGTTCACCAATACAGGAAATGAGCCACTCATTATTGAGAACGCAAAAGGATCTTGTGGATGTACTGTTCCAAAATACCCAAAAGAGCCAATCGCTCCAGGAGCAACAGGTGAAATCGAAGTAGTATACAAGCCTGGTAAGCAAAAGAACAAGCAGACCAAAAACGTAACTATTACGGCAAATACCAACCCAACAAAAACTGTTTTGACCATCACTGCTGATGTAGAAGTACCAGAAGGAGTGTAAGCTCGGATAAAAAAATTAAAAGCCCGCTAGATGATCTAGCGGGCTTTTTTTATCCTAATGCTTTCCTGATATCTACTACTCCATTACTTCCTGTTCTACATCTTCAGGAATCTTGAGTTCCTCAGCTTTTGAAGACCACATTAGATCCATTTCCTCAACCAAGTGACCAGCACCTGCGTATTTATCGACGATGAACAGCACGTATTTTATATCAACCATAATATTTCGGCAAATCTCCTCGCTAAACATGATATCGCTCATCGTACTCTCCCAGGTTCGGTCGAAGTTCAGCCCAACCAAATTTCCATTGGCGTCAATAGCAGGGCTACCAGAGTTTCCTCCTGTCGTGTGATTAGACCCCAGGAAGCATACACGTAATTCACCATCTGTCGCATATTTTCCATAATCTTGGTTGGCGTGTAAATCCAAAAGCTTTTGTGGTACGTCAAACTCCTTGTCGCCAGGAATATACTTGCTCACAATACCATCCATGGTGGTGTAAGGCTGGTATTCCACACCGTCCACTGGTTCTGAGCCTTCCATTTTTCCATATGTAAGACGCAAGGTGCTGTTGGCGTCCGGAGAGTAAGTTTCAAGGGGCATTAAGGCCATCCAGTTATTGAGATAGACCTTCATCATAGCATCTTCTTCATTTCGGTACTCACCATAACCCACTTGAACTCCTCCGCGATACGCTTCGAGCAATTGCCAGCCAATTTGAAAGAGCGGGTCTTCGACAATGGCCTTCACTGATTTACGCGGGTTCTTATTATCCAAAGCATCGACTAGCTCTTCCTTATTATCAAAAAAGGAGTCTTCGTATAGCTTGTCAACGTTACCGCTGCGCTTGTCAGAATCTGACAGGTATTTATCAGCCGTTTCAGAACTCAAAATCTCTGGACATCCTTCATCAAAAAGTGGCCAAAGCGCTTTAAAAATATTGCGATCTACCTCGGCATCGTAATCCTTATAAAAACCGTCTACTCCCGCAATTAGATTGTTGAGCTCTACTTGAAGCTCTTCATCAGTAAACTCTTCGTGGGTACCTGCAATTTTGCCAAATCGCTGCGCAAAGCGGAGTACCTCAGGGCCGTAGTAATACATCTCAATCAAATATGTTCGAGCTAGTTTCACATCCGTACTCTTGGTGTACAGCACTTCGAAGTCGGACATCAAACTATGCATTCCTTCATATCCCTTCGTGCTCCTGGCCATCTGAACAAACTTCTCCTCATGTGCTTGTTTCGTTCCAATCGCATCGTACCGCTCTAATCCCATATTCTGCCCTATCCATTTCTTATAGGCATTGCTGATACGAGACTGCTTTGCCGCATACTGAATCCGCGTTTTATCGCTCGCTTCCATTGCCGCATCTATTACATCGAGACTGGCTTCACGCATGGCAATCTTTGCGGGGTTTTCAATGTTCACCACATAGTCTACTGCGTAGCTTGTCAAGTACTGCTCTGTCCTTCCTGGAAACCCGAAAACCATTGTAAAATCGCCCGGATCCAATCCTTCCATGTTTATTGAAAGATGACGCTCTGCTTTGAAAGGGACATTTTCTTCACTATACGGAGCTGGTTCATTGTCAGGAGAAGCATAGATCCGAAACAGTGAAAAATCGCCCGTATGTCTGGGCCAAACCCAGTTGTCAGTATCGCCACCAAATTTCCCAACTGAAGACGGTGGAGCGCCAACGAGCCTCACATCCTGGTAGGTCTCGGTCACAATCATATAGTATTCGTTGCCGTAGAAAAAGGGCTTTACTTCAGCTTCGTAGTGAGTACCCGCTACGGCATCATCTTGTAGCTTCTTCGCCTGAGCTGCGAGCGCTTGGTTGAGGTCATCTCCTTCTAAATCTCCAGCTGCTTTGAGCATGGACTTTGTCACATCTTCGATGCGAACTACAAAAGTGGCTGTGAGCCCTTCATTTGGTAGCTCCTTAGACCTATCCATTGCCCAGAATCCATCCTTCAAATAGTCGGCTTCAACGGAAGAATGAGATTGAATTTGGCCATAACCACAGTGGTGGTTGGTCAATATCAAACCATCTTCTGAGATGACACTAGCAGTACAACCACCGCCAAAATGTACAATGGCATCCTTGAGACTAGATTGGTTGATGCTGTATATTTCTTCTGCTGTCAATCGCAATCCGGCATCCTGCATATCTCCGATCACGAGTTTTGCGAGGGTGGAAGGGATCCACATTCCTTCGTGAGCCAGCATGGCCAGTGGAAATGCGGCAATAAGTAAAAAGGTAATACCTAGCGATTTTAATCTCGAAAACATATTTTGATTATTTAGTCATTCTTAAAAACGAAATGCCACAACCCGAGCAAGAATCCAACTCCAAGGACAAAAGGCAAAATCAATATAGGATGATTAGTCAATTTTGACTGAAATGATCCTTCTATCCCAAAATAACGGACTACTGGTGAGAAAACCATCGTCAGACCGATAAGAATCATCAAATAATTAAAAAAGGAGTTGAAAACGACTGCGGTCTTGTAGATAGCAGTCTTCTCAAATTCTTTGAACCTCATATCCGCGTAAGCAGCTGCGCGCTCTTTTGACCCTGCTCCGTAGGCTGGGTCCGGATGAGCTGTTCTCTGCACTCCGCCATATTTCTTCTGGTAGCGCTGAATTGCTTCCAATACGTACTGATCTTTCCGCATCAATATTTCATAAGCTTCGTTAATCCGAATAAACTGCTCACGCGTTCCTACCGTATGACTACGATCGGGGTGATACTTCTTCGCCATAGAGCGATAAGCCTTTTTGATTTCCTGATCCGATGCACCGATCGGTATTTCCAAGACCCTATAATACTTGTCGAATGGGCGCATATACCAATGTATAAAAATCCGAGGATGAACGAATGTTAAAAAAACGTGCTTTCTCCGATTTTTGTATTTTCCCGTGTTTTAGCCATGAGAAAAATTGTCGTCGTTATAGCAATCCTGTTCGGCACCCTGACCAATGCGGTAAAGGGGCAAAATAGATTTGTGGAAAACGGTGGTCAATGGCCCAGTCAGGTCCAGTTTGCCAAAGACCTTCCCGGTGGAAAGCTCTATTTAGAAGGTACTAGACTCACATTTGACTTATACGACCAGGAAACGGTCAATAGCGTGAACGCCGCACACGGTGGTGGAATGGCTACTCCTATACCTAAAAAACTAAATTGCCACGCCTACACCATTTCACTCTCCAATGCACTGAAAGGGAACTCTATCAAGACTGGAAGAGAATCGAGCGGTGCTTACAGCTATTTCAAAGGAAATGATCCTTCGAAATGGGGAAGTAACCTAAAGGGCTATGAAGGAATCACCTTTCAAAACGTCTACGAGAAGATCGACTTGAAAATCTATCAAAAAGACAATACGAAATACGATTTCATCATTCACCCTGGTGGTGATGTGGAAGATATTGAACTCGTTTACGACGGCGTAAAGCCGAAAACAAATGAAAAGGGGCAACTGATTATCGAAACATCTGTAGGTACGATTACTGAATCGAAACCCTTTGCCTATCAGGTGAGAGATGGTCGAATAGAAGTGGTAGCGTGCTCATATCAACTAAATGGACGAAAACTCAGTTTTAGCTTGGGAAGCTACGACCAATCACTTGACTTGATTATTGATCCTGAACTCATTTTCAGCACGTACAGCGGATCTGGAACGGATAATTTTGGCTACACTGCCAGCTTCGACTTAGATGGCCATCTCTACTCGGGAAGTACTGCATTTGGAACCGAATATCCTACCACTACAGGGGCCTATCAAACCGACTGGGCCGGCGGAAGCGCTTCAACAAACGCAGGAACCGATATTGCTCTGACCAAATTCTCACTCGATGGAACTTCACTTATATACAGCACATACCTCGGTGGAGGAAACGACGAGCTACCGCACAGTATAATCGTTGATGAATTAGGAAGTCTATACGTATTCGGGACTACAAGCTCTGACAACTTTCCGCTAGGCGACAGCCCGGCTCAAGAAGTTTTTGGAGGTGGTTCTTTCCTATCCCTGACTGGGATTGGCGTCAACTATGCTGAAGGATCTGACATGATCGTTTCGAAGCTCAGCCCCGATGGAACCGCATTACAAGGGTCCACATATCTAGGCGGAACGAGCAATGATGGGATCAACTCCAGCTCTCAATTGAAATATAATTACGCCGACGAAGTGCGCGGTGAAATCGAACTCGAGCCTTCAGGTAATGTCGTGATTGGCTCTACCACGCTCTCAGATGATTTCCCGATAGTTGGCTCGCCCTATCAAAGTGTGAAAGGTGATGGCCAAGACGGAATTATCATCGAGTTGACACCCGATCTTTCAGCTATCCTGTCTTCTACCTTTTTCGGGGGTGATGATGACGATGCAATTTATTCCATTCATAGTACAAGCGACTCAAAGTTGACCGTAGCAGGCGGAACTCGATCTTCTGATTTACCCACCGATGGCGGATCATACCAAGAAGACTATGAAGGTGGAAGAGCTGATGGATTTATTGCCAGGTTTGAAAATGACGCTTCCGACCTTATTCGCGTCACATATCTGGGATCATCAAGCTATGACCAGGTCTACTTTGTAGATGTTGATGGTGATGGAAACCCGCATATTTTCGGTCAAACCGAAGCACCGGATGATACATTTATCGAAAATGCAGCCTATAGCATACCCAATAGCGGAATGCTTCTGACCAGCTTTACACCAGGTTTGACAAATATCAACTGGTCAACTGTATTTGGTGATGGAGACAATGCGCCCAACCTGTCTCCCACAGCGTTTTCAGTAGATATCTGCAACCGCGTGTATCTTTCTGGGTGGGGTGGCGGACCAAATATCTCACTTGTTGGAACCACCACAAATGGTCTTGAAGTCACTGATGACGCGATCAAAAGCACTACCGATGGAAGTGACTTCTATTTTATGGTCATGGAAGCTGATGCATCTGAGCTTACGTTCGCGACTTACTTTGGAGGAAATACAAGCCAAGAACACGTCGATGGTGGTACGAGTCGATTTGATAGAACAGGAAAAATATACCAAGCAGTTTGTGCTGGCTGTGGCTCAAATGATGATTTTCCGATCGAGCCTTCTGATGCGTGGAGCCCGACCAATGGAAGCCCAAACTGTAACCTGGGAGTTGCAAAAATTGACTTCGACTTACCCCTTGTCTTCGCTGAATACGAGAGTACATCATCTTGTTTGCCCGATCCTGTACAGTTTACTAACACCAGTACGATCAACTCCGATGGAAACCCAAGCTACACCTGGATTTTTCCAAATGATGACATGGTGATGGAGGAAAATCCCACGTATCTTTTTGATGCACCCGGAGTTTACGATGTAACTTTAGTGATCACTGATCCGCTGGCTTGCAATATCTCGGATACAATTACCCATCAAGTCGAAGTGTTTCCCGAAATCGTTCTCTCTATTGACAATGTTCAATCTTGTACAGAGAACACCTTTGATTTGGAAGTGAGTAATAATGGAGCTGGAACTTATTTCGAGTGGGCAGAAGACATCGAATTCAATTCAATTATCGCAGAGGGTCCAACGGATAGTCTGATCACCTATACTGGTGAAGACGAAATCATGATCTACATCCGAGTCTCAAATGATGAGTGTGAAAAAATTGACTCAGTTCTTGTCTCGCCTGCGCCTTCCTTGACACTAGATACCGATGACACACTACTCTGCGAAATTCAGGAATTTCCTGTTCAAGCGACAATTACAGGAGGGTACGACCTAACGAGCATCGAATGGCTTCCAAGCGATAAGATTCTTGAAGGGCAAAACAGTCCCAATATCGTACTTGACGCCGATGAACCCATTTCGCTTTCACTTTCCGTAACCACAGAATATGGATGTGACCTCTCAGAATCGGTTCAAATAGATGTATATCCTATCGAATTGGAAGTTCCGAATGATACGTTGGCTTGTGAAAACAACCCGATAGAACTCCTGGCCAATAGCAATGGGTTGGCAGAAAGCTTTGTTTGGTCAGACTCACCTGATTTTAGCAACATTCTAAATCCAGGTGGCGATAGCACGATCACCATTATACCAACGTCGATTGTTCACTATTTTGCAAGAGTGGAAAACAATGGATGTATTCTGATCGATACCGTTTCGGTGAGCTTACTCTCGGCGGGAACTACCGTTACTGCCGATCAGTACATCTGCCTAAACGACACGGCTTCGATATTTGTATCCAACGATTTCCCAGGGAGTCAACTCACACACACCTGGTCGCCTGATGAGTACATCATCTCAGGACAGAACTCTAGCTTTATTCGCCTGCTAGTTGATGAGCCTACAACATTTACTGTCGTAAGTGAAACTGAATTTGGTTGCAGCGTTGAGAATAGTACTACCGTCTTTCTCTCCCCTCTCGGAGCAGCTGAAGTCGATGCCATTGCTGATCCAATCCATCTTTTAGAAGGCGACATAAGCCAGCTCAGTGGTTTTCCCAATAATAGCAGTTACGTCTATCAGTGGGATCCACCCACATATCTGACCTCACCAATAGGTCGAAACACGACAAGTCAGCCTGATGAAACCATCACCTATACCCTCACGATTATTGACCAAGATCCACTTGGAATATGCGTTCGAACTGACTCCGTGACGGTATTCGTCTATGAAGCCTTCTGCGGAGAGCCCAACATTTTTGTCCCCAATACATTTACTCCAAATGGAGATGGCGAAAATGACCAAGTGTGGGTTCGCGGCTCCTTAATCACTTCCATGGAGTTTGTGATTTATAATAGATGGGGTGAAGAGGTCTTTGCAACGAACGACCTAAGTCAAGGCTGGGATGGCACTTACAAGGGCGATTTGGCTGAACCAGCTGTCTATGTATATTACCTCAGAGCACGATGTGCCGAGGGAGAAGAGTATTTCAAGAAAGGAAACGTGACTTTGCTTAGATAATGAAAACCTGGTTTCACATACTTGGTTTTACTTTTCTGGCATGTGCAGCCAATGCGCAAGACATTCACTTTTCTCAGTTTTTCTTTTCACCACAAACCACGAATCCTGCTGAAATAGGTGTATTCGATGGAAAGTATCGGATAAACGCCAATCAAAAAACCCAATGGCGCGAAGTATCACGCCCCTACTCTACTTTTGCACTAATGGGTGATGGACATTTCGACTTCATGCCCGAAGACATCGCTCTCGGGTTGATCATACTCAATGATCAGGCAGGAGATTCGAGATTCAACACCTTCTCTATCCAAACAGCTGGAAGCTACGCATTGACTTTTTCTTCCGAACACAGCATTAATCTGGGTGTTCAAATAGGTGCAACTCAAATCAAAATTTCCCAGGACGATCTCACCTTCAACAACCAATACAACGGTGTGGTGTACGACCCAAATTTGAGCTCAGGCGAAGACTTAGCACGGCTATCGCGGTGGTATGCCAACTTAAACTTGGGTGCGCTCTATGAGTTTACTTACGATAGAAGGAAGATTATTCGAGTTGGACTCACAGCCCACAACATCCTTACACCTGATCAATCCTTTTATAACGACACGGGCGTAAACCTGCCATTGCGGTATTCAGCTTACGCCAACAGCGAGTGGAAAATAACGGAACGGGTTGATGCCATGCCTTCATTCCGTTACATGCGTCAATCAACGTTCCAAGAAATCATGCTCGGTGGAGCGCTACGGGTTCGCATTCTCGAGGAAAGAGATATGTATAGAGCGGTTTTTCTTGGGTATTACGGCCGACTTGCCGACAGCGGTATCGCCATGGGTGGGTTTGAGCTCGACGCTTGGCGGTTTGCGATGAATTATGACATCAATATGAGCGAACTGGATGTCGCAAGTCGAAATCGTGGTGGACTCGAATTTTCATTGCAATATATTTTTGGCCGAAAGAGCGATTCGAGTAGTTTCATGCACAAATACTGCCCCGTGTATTTATGATTCGGCACTTTCTACTCTTACTCCCGATCTTCTTTTCTACCCTACTTTGCGCTCAGACACAAGACGACTGGACCAAACTTGGTGACGAAGCCATTGCCGATGGAGACCCCTATGGTGCCTTGCTCTATTATCAAAAAGCCATGTATATTGATAGTGCACGGGGGGAGTTAGTTTACAAGTACGCCAACGCCCTTCGAGAGAATCACCAATATCGAAATGCGGCTTACTATTATTATAAGACCTATCGTCGAGAGCAGGGAAAAGTGTATCCACTAAGTGGGTTCTATCTCGCGCAAATGCAAAAACAATCGGGAGACTATAAAGCCTCGAAAGCAACTTGGCGACGAGTAAGAGATCAGTTTGAAAACGAACCCGAGAGCTTCGAGTACAAAAAGGCGATTCAAGAAATGCGAGCCTGTGATTTTTCCATTCTTTGGATGAAAGAAGACACACTGTCCCTTGAGCTTCAAAAAATCGAGATGGCCGATGGCGAATTAGAAAGTCAATTTGATGGTCAGTTTTATCAAGATAGCCTGCTCCAATTTTCGCGATTGAGCGGTAATTACAACGATAAAAATGAAGTGGTTAGTGCTGAGGGATCGTATCGAGCGAAAGCTTATCAATCACAGCCGCCCTATTCTGAGTCAGTACTGATAAGTGAAGGAGATGAAGAATTGGCTGGAATATCATTTTCAATCGACTCAACGTATAAAGCAATCCTACGATCTGATTCTGATTTCAAGAACAGTATTGAATTATGGCAAGGAGATAAAAAGCTCCAAGAATTACCCGCTGAAGGAGAAGAAGCCTGGTATTCGCATCCGCAGTTTGGCATGATTGGCGAGAGTGAAGTACTTCTCTTTTCCTCAGACCGAAAAGGAACACTAGGTGGAAGTGACATATGGTATCTTGAGCTAGATTCCAAAAGAATAAAAAACCTGGGAGTAAGGGTAAACAGTATCGGAAATGAGATCACGCCATTTTATAAGACCAGCGAAGATGCCATTTACTTCGCTTCTGACTGGCACTACGGCCTAGGTGGATTCGATATTTTCAAAGCAGATGTAAATGGTGGAGACGTCGATTTTCCGCAAAATCTCAAACCGCCCTATAATTCACCGGCCAACGACTTGTACTACACATATGAGCCAGAGCAAAATCTGGGATGTATCACGAGTAACCGAAGCGAGACCCAATCTGGTACTTGCTGCAATGACTTATGGATGTTTTCAGAGCCTTCTCAAGAAGAGCTTTTGCCCGAAATTCAAGACTTGGAATCGCTCAACGCTTATCTACCTGTGGTACTCTATTTCCACAATGATGAACCCGACCCCCGCACGCGTAAGTCAACCACGAGTATGACATACGTAGAAACATATAGAGACTACACGGCCATGCTACCATCATATCGCGAGCAATACCGTCAGGGATTGAGCGCTGATGAGAAGGATAAAGCAGAAGAAGAGATGGAATCATTTTTCCTCGATGAGATTGACGGTGGAATTTGGGATCTGGAATTGTTTATGCAATTATTAGAGTCAGAACTAGCAAAAGGATCTCGTGTAGAAATTACGATTAAAGGGTTTGCAAGTCCATTGGCGGAAACAGATTACAACGTGAAACTAACGTCTCGTCGAATTTCATCACTCATCAACTACATACGCGATTATAACCGTGGAAGCTTGATCCCATTTATTCGTGGAACGGCGCCGAATGGTGGTAAAATTGTTTTTAATGAAATCCCCTTTGGTGAATATGTAGCATCAAATTATATCAGCGATAACCCGAATGAATCTGATGCCGTTTACAGTATTCACGCGGCTCGTGAAAGAAAAATTGAAATCTCGAGTGTTCAGCAAGCCAAAAGCGAACAAGCCTTTCAAATTCAATTTGATAAAGAGATCATAGATCTGGGACAGATCAACCTCGAATCGAAACCGGAATTCACTTTTAATTATGTTGCTGAGGGGAGTGTAAAAGTTGGTTCGGTAAACTCACCTTCCGGGGTTGTAGATGTAGAAGTAAGTGGCGAAACGATTAAAGGGTATATAATGGCCGGTGTGTTTGAAGGTAAGCAGGTTCTCCAACTTGATGTCGTCGACAGTTCCGGAGATTTGCTCAAACAATTACATTTGACTTTTGAAGTAGTCGAGTAATGATTGAAACCAAAGCTTTCGGAAAACTATACCTTCCTCTTGTTTCACTGCCCATCGGTGGGAATTTTGGTCCCAGTGACTTTTATCATATCGATCTATCGAAGCACAATCCAAAACTGCAGAAAGCTAGTCCCAGCGACCACATTGAGCTAGGGAATTTTATTGACGGACGACTGAAAAGGAAAGGCAAGGAAGTAGCCGTTGGAGGATACGCTGAGCAGAGGAACCTTTATGCCAGATTCGACCACTTTGAAGAAAGTGATGAAGCAAGAGAAATTCATTTGGGTATCGACTTTTGGACCGCAGCAGGTACAGATGTTTTAGCCGTTTTACCAGGAACCATTCATAGCATCGGAATAAATGATACTCCCGGTGATTATGGTCCCACTGTGATCATTGAGCACCTCGTTGGTAATTCTAAATTCCACACACTTTACGGACACCTGAGCAAGGCATCTATAGCCGGTTTAAAAAAGGGGCAAATGGTAAGAAGGGGGGCTAAAATTGCCGAGTTGGGCGGGCCACATGAAAATGTTGGATGGCCACCACACCTTCATTTTCAAATGATCATTGATATGGGCAATCGAAAAGGTGATTACCCAGGAGTTTGCTTAGCGTCAGATTCGGCATTCTACCTTGCTAATTGTCCAAATCCAGCCGATATATTCCGACAGTCGTGGGGAAAAGCGCTCGGAAAAAGTACGGGCAAAAAATTAATAAAAGGACTAGAATTGAAATCCTAAATTTTCATTTCTCCTTTTTTTGCAATACCTTTTCTACCTGTCTGCGGGTTTAAAATGTATCTCTGTTCAAAATATTCTCTTCTAAAATTTTGGGTTTTTCTCACACTTTCAACTCTTTTGATTGGGTGCGAAACCGAGCTAAATTCTGGACCAGGTGATTTGGTGCCGGAATCTGAATTGCTCATTCCGGCTGACCTTTGGGTGCAGCAAGCAAACGGTTGGATTGATGAAGCCGATAGTTCACCAGGGTATATGCTCAGTGGAAGTTTAAGTGGTGACCACGTTGAACTGCTTCACTATTTCGCAAATGATGCGCTCTACAAAACCATAGCGCACAGTGGAGATGAATGGTACACCGTATTTTTTGAGGGCAGTAGACTGATCTACTCTGAATGGAAGTCTGATAAGCTCGAAAAAATAGTCATCACCGCCTACGCCAATGAATCACCTTATGCATCAGCAGAAATGAACGAGGGCACTTGGACACCCATCGACCCTTCAGATTCGCCGGCAGACCAAAAACTAATCGTCAAATGTGTTCAAGAAGCTAAGCGCCTTCAGAGTCTTGAACAATCAAGATCTTACCACCAGAGAATTAGAGAGAAGGCCTCAGAAATTAAAGGTAGTATTTCGTCAGGGCAAGTAGATGTGTATTACTTGAATGCTTCGATGGGCGATCAAATTGAAATCTCTGTGTCATCGCCTTCTCAGCGCGCCTGGTTTACAATTGGTGGAATAGACGATGTAAACATGGAATACAACTCATGGAAAGGTGAATCGCAAGAGTCTGGAGATTTGGTTATTTCAGTCTTTTCCGTTGGCGAGATAGATTCAACGAACTATACCCTCAGCACGAAAATACTTTCAGCTAAACCCGAGACGCGATCTTAGAGCTTCAGGAAGCTCTGGAAGAGCCCCTCTTCTTACGAGCAGACCATTGAGCTGAGCCAGTTCTTGGAAAACATAGTGCTTGTCCATAGCCGCTTTTAGATAACCGCGACCACTTGAATTTCCAGTTCCAACACGGGTACCGATCATGCGGCCCACCATATTCATATGCCGTGAGCGCCAAGTGGCCATGAGTGTATCTGTTTCTAATAAGGCGTCTAAAAGCTGATAAGGCTGTTGAAGCATCGGGAAACCCTGATATAAGGTGATAAAAAGCGCCGCACGACATGCCTTTGGCGATAGTCGTCTTGATTTACTCTGCTCTCCAGCTCCAAACATTACCGAGTCAAACTGATCGATATTCGCTGATTCTATTTCTAACAAACCTCCTGTGTACACTTCACGATACGACTTCCAAAAAGGGTGGTCTGTTGGATTTGACTCAAACTCTTCACCCCAAATTTTCGCATCGTGCATAAAAGGCATCCGCTCAAGCCATGCATTCAGGTATTCGAGCAAAGATGTAGCTTGTTCATTCTGTTTTACTTGATCAACGTCTTCAGGTCTTAATTGTGATGTGTAATAGTGCTTACCGTGGCGAGCTTCAAAAACAAGTCCAAGCTTTGCTTCCAGCTCTTTCCACTGAACACTTTGGAACCCGCTAGCAGGTCTCAACAAATCTCTAAAGTCAAGAAAGTCGAGAGAAGTCATGGTTTCCATGATGTTCATCTGTTCCACTAAGACTTTCAATATGGTGTTTATTCGATTGCAACGGTGCACCACCACTTGGAGGGTGGGATCATTGTCGTCTAGCTTTGGTGAATTGAAAATATCAAGAATCGAATCTACTTCGAAAAGCACTTGCTTGAACCAAAGTTCATATGCCTGATGAATGACGATAAACAGCATTTCATCGTGTGCATCCACCCCAGCTGCATCGCTTTCAAGCGCCTGAGCATTCAGTATTTTATCGAGTTGAAGGTAATCCTTGTAGTAAACTTCTTTTTGAGACATTTCTTGCAGTTTCTATGGATCGAAGATAGAAAATACATCGCCTTACTACAGTCTATTTTCAATTTTTAAACGGAGGCTTTAGGGGATCGCATAGTCAGAATTGACCAACTCAAATGCGATGTTCTCGGGCTTTTTGAAAGGAATATCCCACCAACCATCATATTGAATAAGGACGGGAATAATCTCGCCTCTAATAATCTCATTTTCCACATTCATATGGATGTCAAAGTCGAAAAGCAGGGTGCGGTATTCCAAGTAGTAGTCTCGCCCCATCACGGCATAAGTTGACTCGTCGAAGTAAGATGTCATGGACTTTATAACAGTCTCTCCTTCTTCACCTTCTTTGGTCGAAATACTAAACCCAATGCATGGAATACTATCCTTCCATTCGAAATTGAAAATCTTGAACTCGTAATACTGCACCATCTCATCCGAAAAAATCGCCATCCGATCACCTATAAAAGGCACATTTTCGATCTCTTGCCCTGGATTAAAAAGCATTTTCTTGAGCTGCCCCTTGTGCTTCTCCATTTTCGATGAATGCTCGAGCGACTGATTTCGGGACTTGTAATCTCGACTTACCTTCTCCTTTTCGGTGGGAAAGAATACATCGTCGTAAATCTCGGCAGTAAGGTATTTCCAATCACCGTTCCTTTTCTTGATTTTGCCCTTAGACTTCTCTTCTTCTATCTCGACCCAGCGTCGACTTTGGTCATCTCGAAATTGAATGGATTTTCGTTCAAGTCTTGCAGCTACATCTTCATCCTTATCGTGCACTTCCATCCAACTCTCACTACGATGCGGAAAGTATTTTAAGTTGAGAAAAGCTTGATAAAATGTAGTGTCTTCTTGAACTTGATTAATAAAATCATCCACATCAAAATCACCCATTCCCGCGCTGATGACAAATGCATCAAGATTTACAAACTGTGCGATAGAAGACGAGTCCTTTCTAGATTCCTGACCATAGAAGCATAGACTTAAAGTCATAAGGGAGCATGTCAACCAGTACTTCATATTTCTCTTACGCCGAAGTGAGCTCGGGTGTTGCAAGGTTAATCAAAGAAAAAAGCACATCAAAAGATGTGCTTTAAAAGTAAAACGTATAAGCCGGATTCTGTATCCCGATAAATCGGGGCTTCCATCATTTATCTAGGCTATTCGTCGCCGAATAGCTCAATCAACCTACCCTCCCGGTTTGGGCGAGCAGCCCTCAAGCCCGGGTCTACATGGTCTTTCAATCCACGAGGTTTACCTCCTTTGCATGTCACCACACAAAGCTGTGGGCTCTTACCCCACTCTTTTCACCCTTGTCACGCCTAAGGCGGACGGTATTGTCTCTGTGGCACTATCTGTCTACTGATGTTTTACCATCTGCATCCTTCCCGTTAGGAAGCGTGGTGCTCTGTATTGTCCAGACTTTCCTCCCCGACCTGTCCCGATAGCTATCGGGATCGGGGCGATGGAACCGTTTGGCGCAAAGGTACGGCTCTATTTAGAATAATCGTCTGAAAGCTTATCTTTGCCGCCCGTACTCTTCAGAGTAGATCATTGTATAACTTGAAATTGTAAAATGAGCAAACTACACAACGAAGAGGATTGGCGCATACTCAAGGAACGAATGTTTCAAGGTGAGATGGGGCAACGCGTGACCATCTCATTTTATCAGTATGCCAAACTTGGCAATCCTCAACTCTTCCGCGACTATTTATTTATCCATTGGAGCGAACTAGGTGTCTTAGGTCGAACCTACGTGGCACACGAAGGTATCAATGCCCAAATCTCTGTACCAGCTGAAAACTTTGAAGCTTTTAGAGATCACCTTTACACCATAAGTTTTCTGGAAAATATCCGACTGAATTTGGCTATTGAAGACGATGGTAAGAGCTTCTACAAGCTTACCATCAAAGTCAGAAACAAAATTCTTGCGGATGGATTGACCGATGAGAGCTTTGATGTCACTGACAAGGGGACTCATCTTAGAGCCAAGGATTTTAATGAGATCATTGAGGATGACAACACCATCCTGATCGATATGCGGAATCATTATGAGCATGAGATTGGTCATTTTAAGAATGCCATCACCCCCGATGTAGACACGTTCCGTGATTCGCTTCCTTACATAATCGATCAGATAAAAGGCCTGGAAGATAAAAACCTGGTGATGTATTGTACAGGTGGAATTCGTTGTGAAAAGGCATCTGCCTGGATGAAGCACAACGGGTTTAAAAACGTATACCAACTCGAAGGTGGAATCATCGAATATGCGCGTCAAGCCGAAAACGAAAATCTCGAGAATAAATTCATCGGGAAGAACTTCGTCTTCGATGAAAGATGGGCCGAGCGCATTTCAGACGACGTCATTTCGAAATGCCACCAATGTGGGAAGCCATGCGATACGCATACCAATTGCGAAAACCGCGGTTGTCACCTTTTGTTCATTCAATGCGACGAATGCAAAGCGGAATACGAAGGCTGCTGTTCAAGTGAATGCAAGGACGTTATTCACCTACCAGAAGCCGAGCAAAAACAGCAGCGTGCAGGTATTGATCGCGGGGTTATGACTTTCCGGAAAGGGCGTGCTGGATACCTTGGTCACAAGAGCATACACAATCCTTTAGAAGAAGGATTGAAGAAGTTTAAAACCGAATCAGAATCAATAGATAAGGCCTAAAAAGGGCCTTTTCAATAATAGATTATGGAAACTAATCGCTCAACCCATCAAGATCATACCGGTTCAGGCCGTATTATTGACACCATGGTTATGATCGGAGAAACAGACTTGCGTTTTGCAGAACTGAAGGCAATTCTATTCGATGGATTTGGAGTGACAATTGATTCGAAGGTAGAAGCTATCGTTCAGGAAAGTTTTGATTTCCTGACAAATTTCTCAAAGGACAAAATCATTTACGGGATCAATACAGGTTTTGGGCCAATGGCTCCGTACCGCATTGAACCCGAGGAGGAAAAAGCGCTTCAAGAAAACTTGATTCGCAGCCACTCGTCTGGGCTGGGAGATTACCTGGACCCAGTTTGTACAAAGGCATCAATGGTTGCCAGACTCAATACACTTTGTATAGGCAAGTCGGGAGTCCACCCCTCAGCCATCAAGGTTTTGGTCGATATGATCAATATGGATGTAACGCCAGTGATCTTTGCCCACGGTGGCGTAGGCGCCAGCGGCGATCTTGTTCAGCTCGCCCACCTGGCTCTTGTTATGTTGGGTGAAGGTGAGGTGTTTTACAAAGGCGTTAAGCGGCCAACTTCCGAAGTGTTTAAGTCGCTTGGTATTGCGCCGATGCAAATCAAATTGAGAGAAGGCCTTGCTTTGATGAATGGAACCAGCGTTATGACCGGAATTGGAATTGTAAATACGGTTTACGCCGAGCGAGCAATTCAATGGTCCACTCTTGCCACAATCATGATCGCAGAGCTGATCGACGCTTACGACGATTACTTTTCACCTCAACTCAACGGAGCCAAAAAGCACAAAGGACAGCAGAGCATTGCAAAGGCTATTTATCAAAACCTGAGCGAAAGCTCGTACATCAAAAAACGAGAAAAGCAGCTTTACGCAGGCATTACTGATCAAAAAGTCTTGGACGAAAAGGTTCAAGAGTACTATTCCATTCGCTGTGTACCGCAGATTTCTGGTATAATTCTGGAGACTGTTGAGCAATGCAAAAAGGTCTTAGTCGAAGAAATAAATTCAGCTAATGACAACCCGATTATCGACGTTGAAAGTCAGAACGTGTATCACGGCGGTAATTTTCACGGAGACTACGTGGCTTTTGAGATGGACAAACTCAAAATTGCCATTACGAAACTAACGATGCTGGCTGAGCGCCAGATTAACTTTTTGATGAACCCGAAACTGAATGGAATACTTCCGCCATTCGTAAACCTTGGAAAGCTTGGATTCAATTTTGGAATGCAAGGTGTACAGTTTACAGCCACATCTACGACGGCCGAGAACCAAACACTCAGCAACCCCATGTACGTCCACAGCATTCCAAACAATAATGACAATCAAGACATAGTAAGCATGGGAACAAATGCAGCGAATATGGCAAGCAAGGTCATAGACAATGCATTTGAAGTTTTGGCGATAGAAATTGTTTCAATCGTCCAAGCCATTGACTATCTCAACAAATCGGAAGGCCTTTCAACGGTATCTAAGCAAACGTTTGATAAAGTAAGGGCTATAATCGGGCGGTTTGAATCAGATTCTGCTCTCTACAAGGAGCTTAAGGAAGTAAAGGAATTCATGAAGAATGAAGGCCCACTCACCATTTAACAAAATATAAAACCACGGTGAAATACGCATTAGTAACAGGAGGATCCAGAGGAATAGGTAAAGCAATATGTTTGAAGCTTGCCAAAATGGGGCACAACATTTTGATCAATTATACATCAAATGAAGAAGCCGCTCTAGAGACCAAAAAGATTGTTGAAGGCGAAGGAGTCAGAGCAGAGCTATTGAAATTCGACGTTTCAAATCGTACGGAAACCAGAAATATCATTGAAAACTGGATTGAAGAAAATCAGGAGTCTCAAATCAATGTGCTGATCAACAATGCGGGTATCAAGAAGGATAATCTGCTCATGTGGATGGAAGATAGCGAGTGGGACCAGGTTTTAGACATCAGTCTTACTGGATTCTACAATGTTACCAAAGCCATCGTGCCCGAAATGATGAAAGCGAAAGATGGAAACATCGTGAATGTCGTGTCACTCTCCGGTTTAAAAGGGCTTCCAGGACAGACCAACTACTCAGCAGCCAAAGCCGGTGTAATTGGGGCTACCAAAGCTTTGGCCCAAGAAGTGGCCAGAAGAAAAATTAGGGTGAATGCCGTAGCTCCTGGATTTATCAAAACTGATATGACAGATACGATCAACGAAAAAGATTTCACATCCCTTATTCCAATGCGTAGATTTGGTACTGCAGAAGAAGTGGCCGGTGCTGTTGGGTTTTTAGTCTCTTCAGATTCATCTTACATTACAGGTGAAGTGATTTCGATAAACGGAGGCCTCTACTCTTAAACTAGCAATAAAATGAACAGGGTTGTCATCACTGGTATCGGAGTATATTCATGTTTGGGTTCAAACATTTCAGAAGTTGAGCATTCTTTAAAAAACGGCATCTCTGGAATAGGCATAGACCCTGTTCGAAAAGAGCACGGTTTCAGATCCGCACTAACGGGAATAGTACCCACTCCAGAACTCAAACCTTTCTTAAATCGACGCCAGCGCATTGGTCTAGCTCCACAAGGCGAGTACGCCTATATGGCTACGAAGGAGGCCATGGAAATGGCTAATATGGATCTGGATTTCTTTGAAAAAAATGAAGTCGGTATTCTTTATGGAAACGATTCATCGGCCAAACCAGTAATTGAAGCAACCGATGCACTGCGAGCAAAAAAAGACACGACTTTAATTGGAAGTGGATCTATCTTTCAGTCAATGAACTCAACTGTGACCATGAATTTGGCCACAATTTTGAAGTTGAAGGGAATTAACATGACGATTAGCGCTGCCTGTGCAAGTGGCTCCCACTCTATTGGTATGGGATACTTCCTGATTAAGCATGGAATGCAAGAGCGCATTCTCTGCGGTGGAGCTCAAGAAGTGTCATACCATTCTATGGGAAGTTTTGATGGGTTGAGCACATTTTCGATAAGAGAAGATGATCCTTCTAAAGCTTCAAGACCATTTGACAAAAGCAGAGATGGCTTGATTCCCAGCGGCGGTGCAAGCACTGTGATTATTGAATCACTAGAATCGGCTAAACGTCGGGGCGCAACTATTCTAGGCGAAATATTGGGGTATGGATTCTCATCAAACGGTGACCACATCTCGCACCCGAATGTAGAAGGCCCTGTGCGTTCTTTGAAAATGGCTTTAAAAGAATCAGGACTCAAAGCATCCGATATTGAGTACATCAATGCTCATGCTACATCTACTCCAGCAGGAGACTTGAGCGAAGGGAAGGCAATTTTGGAAACTTTTGGAAACAAAGGACCAATCGTTAGTTCTACAAAGTCAATGACAGGGCATGAAATGTGGATGGCGGGAGCTAGTGAAGTTGCCTATTCACTCATCATGATGCGAAATGGATTCATAGCGCCAAACATTAACTTGGTCGAGCCAGATGATGAATTGAAGCAATTAAACATCACTCCCGATACTCGATACCAAGATTTTGATATATTTTTGTCGAATTCTTTCGGATTTGGGGGCACTAATTCTAGCCTCGTAATTCGAAAGTTTAAAGAGTAGACTAGAATATGAGTACAGAAGAAATTGTCCAAACCATCAATGGGTTTTTGGTAGAAGAGTTCGAGGTAGAAGAATCTGTGATCGAGCCTACTGCAAACTTAAAGGAATCTCTAGAGCTAGATAGCCTAGACTATGTTGACTTGGTGGTCGAAATTGAAAGTAACTTCGGCTTTAAGGTAAAGCCTGAAGACTTTTCTGACATACATACTTTTCAGGATTTTTACGATTACGTCGCTGACAAAGTAGGACAGAACTAATGTCTTCCTGGAAGGGACAGACTCGGGGCGGTCTTGTTGGATATCGCATTTTCGTTTTTCTTATAAACACTTTCGGCCTCAGCGTTGCCTACACTGTACTTCGCTTTGTTGCCCTTTATTTTTTTGTATTCGCCCCAAAAGCAACGAAGTCGAGCTATGACTTCTACAGAAAAAGATTGAGATACAACAAGCTAAAGGCTGTGGGCAGTGTTTACAAGAACTTTGTGGTATTTGGAAAAACGCTACTCGATAAAGTTGCTATAGCAAGTGGAAAAAAGAATGAATTTCACTACACATTTGATGGTGAAGAAAAGCTCGTTCAACTGTCTAAAAATGGGGGCTTTCTATACAGTGCTCACCTGGGAAATTGGGAAGTAGCGGGCCAACTACTCGACGAACGCATATCGAGAACAAATGTGCTCATGCACGAGGTGGAGCACGAGAAAATTAAAGCCTTCTTAGATAGCATCAAATCAGACCAAAGACTTCACATCATCCCGATGAAACAAGACATGTCGCATTTGTTTATCATTAAAAATGCACTGGAAGACAAGGAGTTTATCTGTTTGCATGGAGATCGTTTTTTAGAAGGTAGCCGGACAGTTCAAGTCGACTTCCTCGGCGCCAAAGCACACTTTCCTATTGGGCCTTTTGCCTTGGCAGCCACGCTGAAATCAAATTACGTTTTTACTTTTGCCTTCAGGGGGAAAGGGAAAACCTACAATTTGTGCTCGACTGAGATTTTCTCGGCAAATAAAAAACCGCAGGAAATTGCATTAGAATACGCCCAACACCTCGAAAGAAAAGTCCTTGAAAATCCTTTGCAATGGTTTAACTATTACGACTTTTGGTCGACCGAAGCACTGGGTGGGACGCATCGTTCTTAAATTAAAGACGATCTGAACAGAAATGGATAATATTCACAGTCTGATACCTCAAAAAACTCCATTTGTCATGGTCGATGAGCTTAGAAAGTTCACACCGACAAGCGCGAATTCTCAATTTGAAATCAAATCCGAGAATGTCCTTTGTGAAGATGGATATTTCACGGAAGGTGGTCTCATTGAAAACATGGCTCAAACCGTTGCGCTATTCGCAGGTAAAAAAGCTCAAGAGTCAGCACCTGATTCAGATCCGCCAGTGGGGTTTATCGCTGGAATTAAAAACTTAGAGATAAAGTCTTTACCTCAAATAGGTCAAGTCATCCAAACCGAAATCGAAATTGTAAATGAAGTGATGAATATCCAAATTGCTCAAGCCCGAGTAAAATCGAACAATGAAGTAGTCGCTGGTTGCGAAATGCGCATATTCATTCAGGAATGAGAGACCTAATTCACACAACGCAGATTTCCGTTCGGTTTAGTGAAGTAGACAGTTTGCAAATTGTCTGGCATGGCAATTATGTCAAATACTTTGAAGATGGACGAGAAGCATTTGGTAAAACTCATGACCTCGGCTATATGCAAGTGTATCGCCAGGGCTACTCGATGCCGATTGTAAATTTGGAGTGTAACTATAAATCACTGATCAAATACGAAGATGAAATCGAGATTGAGACTCGATTTGTCGATACACCTGCAGCAAAGTTGATTTTTGACTATCGCATTACGAACAAGACAACTGGTCAACTTGCGGCAACTGGTCGCTCAGTGCAAGTGTTTTTAACCAAAGATGGCGAGCTACAGCTTACCATTCCACCGTTTTTTGAGAAGTGGAAGCAAAAGTGGCTGAAGGTTTGAGCGAGATACAAACATCGATCGTTGCAGACTGTATCATTTCACCCATTGGGATGAATACGGCTGAGACGGTTCGCTCCTGTTTTGATGGATTATCGGGAATTAAGATTCTTGATGATCAACGCTACGACCAAAAAACATCGCTTTCGACTTTCGACCAAACCCAGTTTGAAGAATACATTGGCCCAGACCTAAGCACCACGCATACCCACGCAGAGCGCCTGGCCATTGCAAGCATTAGAAAGACGCTAGCAAGTCAGGAAGGTTTAGATCTGGAGAAAACGGGGTTAGTCATCTCCACCACCAAAGGCAATGTTGATTTGCTCGAAAACAATCAGCTCGGATTGGAAATGAGTCGGGTCTATCTGCACTCCTTTGCCAAAACTATTGCCGAATCCATCGGAATTGGCTCTACACCACTTGTTATATCCAATGCTTGCATCTCGGGTGTTTCGGCCATCCTTATGGGAAGAAAACTCATCCGATTAGGACAATTTGAGTCAGTGATTGTTTGCGGGGTCGATGTCCTTTCAGATTTCATCATTAGTGGATTTCACGCATTCAAAGCCATTAGTCCTATGGCTTGCAGGCCGTATGACGCTGACCGCGATGGAATCTCACTCGGTGAAGGGTGTGGAGTCGTGTTATTGCGCAAGGGGAATCACGAACATAGGTCGCTCAAAAAAGCAGTACGCGTTCTAGGCGGATCGAGTACGAACGATGCTAATCATATTTCCGGTCCCTCGCGCGATGGAAGCGGCCTTGCCTTGGCGGTAAGCAAAGCACTTGAAAACACTGGAATCACAGGTAACGATATTGGCTATGTCTCCGCTCACGGCACCGCCACTCGCTACAATGATGATATGGAGTCCAAAGCATTCACCCGCACAAAACTCAACGAAACACCGCTCAATAGTCTGAAAGGATATTTCGGCCACACTCTAGGAGCAGCAGGTATTATTGAATCTGTCGTGGGATACAACCAGATGTCGGCGAAGAAAATACTACCAACGCATGGACTTGAAAACATCGGAACCGAAAAGCCGATAAAAGCTCTCAGCAAGTCACTGGAACTCGGGGATTCGAGATACTTTTTGAAAACAATTTCCGGGTTCGGGGGTTTTAATGGCGTAGCCGTTTTTGAAATAGAATAGATGAGACTGATTAAGACTGTACAAATCCAAAATTCATCTCTTCTCCTAGACGGAAAGACGGTGTATTCTGATTCGGATGGCAGTTCCTTTTTGAAAGGGGCATATTCTTTTTTGGAAATGAATTACATCAAGTTCTTTAAGATGGATTCACCCTGTAAGTTAGCAACCCTGGCCAGCACTTGCTTGGATCAAAGCACGTCGGAAATCGATTTTTCGGGTGATAAAACTGCCGTGCTATTGGCAACCAAATCGGGATGTATTGAATCTGATATGAAGCACGTAGAATCGTACCGTGATCCAGATCAGTTCTACCCCAGCCCAGCAGTGTTTGTGTATACCTTGCCAAACATCATGGTGGGAGAAATTTGCATCAAACACAAAATTACCGGTGAGTCGGCTTGCTATATGATGGAACACTATGATGATTCCATGATGGCATCTCTGGCAAATGACCTGTTTGCAAGAGAAAAATACAGATATTGCGTGCTCGGATGGGTAGACTCATCAAAAGATGGTCAAAAAGCCCATCTCGCACTTTACGAAAAAGAAAATTGAGAAAACAACTGCTTCGAAAATGGAAGAATTGAAAGGAAAGCTGAAGGAGGAAATAATTGAAATCTTGAATCTCGAAGGTATGAGCCCGGAGGATATTGGAAACGACCAAACGCTATTTGGTCCAGAATTGGGATTGGATTCAATTGATGCGCTTGAGTTGATTGTGCTTCTCGAAAAGAACTACGGACTCAAACTAAAATCAGCAGAGCAAGGAAAAGAAGTATTCAAATCGATAGATTCTATGGCTCAGTTTATCGAAGCCAATCAGTAGTAGTCTATGAAGAAAGTGTATGTCAGTGGAGTAGGAATTATCTCAGCGCTTGGGGTTGGGATTAATGAACATACACGAAAGTTGTTTTCAAAAGAAACAGGTATTTCTCCAGTATCAATTTTACCAACGAAACACAAAGATTTTCATGTGGGTGAAATTAGAAAAACAACTCAGGAGTTGGCCGAATCTCATCAATGGGAAGAATTCAATGATGTGTCTCGAAACATAGTTCTCGGGGCATACGCATTGTCTGAAGCTATCGAATCGGCTAAATTGAGTACTGAGCAACTCAAGGACACAGGTTTTATTAATGCCACTACCGTGGGTGGTATGGACAAAACGGAAGTAATACACGGCCATTTGCTAGCACATGAGAATGTAGACCTTTCCACATACTTGCACCACGATTGTGGAGATAGCGGCAACGCATTGGGAAATCATTTTGGCATTAATGGTTTTAGAAGCACAATAAGTACGGCCTGCTCATCTTCCACCAATTCCATCATGCAGGGAGCGCGGATGATTAAGCTCGGGATGGCAGATCGAATGATAGTTGGAGGTGTAGACGCCCTGTCCTTGTTCACTTTTAATGGGTTTAGATCTCTCCAAATTCTCGATCCGGAGTGGTGTAGGCCATTTGATAAAAACAGAAAAGGGCTAAACTTAGGGGAAGGCGCAGCCTACTTGGTTTTGGAAAGTGAAGAGTCATTGAAGAAAAGAAATGGCAAAGCTATAGTTGAGATAAGCGGGTATGGTAATGCAAATGACGCCTTCCATCAAACGGCCTCTTCAGCTGAAGGAAATGGTGCATTCATGGCTATGAACATGGCCATTGAAAGCAGTGGACTTGAAACTACGCAAATTGACTATGTAAACGCGCACGGGACGGCTACTCCAATAAACGATAGCTCTGAAGGAAACGCCCTCAAGAGAATTTTCGGAACGGAGATCCCGCCTTATAGTTCTACAAAATCTTACACGGGGCACACACTAGCTGCAGCTGGGTCCATAGAGGCAATCTTTTCAATAATTGCCATTCAAAATCAAAAGGTCTGTCCCAACTTAAACTTTACCGACCCAATTGATGACTTAAAGCCTCCGGTACTCGAAGCTACTGAATTGCCAATACGCCACGTTCTGTCCAATTCCTTCGGCTTTGGTGGAAACTGTAGCTCTGTAATAATCTCCGCTATATGAGTGTATACATCAAATCAAGTGCGGTGATTTCATCCTTCAATTCATTCGGTGATGATTGGGAATTGAACGAAAAGAGTGATGACTCTTTTATCAAAGCAGATGAACCACCTTATGTTGACTACATTCCCAGAAACCTCATAAGACGCATGAGTAGGGTAGTCAAAATGAGTATTGCCTGCTCAGCAAAAATCAAACAGGTTACGAAAGTTTCAGATTTCGGAGCAATTCTGGTTGGTACGGGCTTAGGATGTGTGGTTGACAGCGAAAAGTTTTTGATCCAAGTGAGTGAAGACGAATCGTCGGTGCTCTCCCCTACTCCGTTTATTCAGTCAACCCACAATACCATGGCTGGTCAAATTGCTCTGCTGGAGAAACAGCACTGCGAAAACATGACTTACTCCAACCGTGGTCACTCTTTTGAAAATGCTTTGATGGATGGAATAATGTACATCAAAGAAGGAAGAGACAACGTCTTGGTAGGTGGAAGCGATGAACTGAGCCCCATCGTAAAAGAATTGCACCAAAAGCTTTGTCTGAACAAACCGTCAGCCTACCTCAAGAAAGTAGGTGAAGGAGCAGGGTTCTTCCTCTTAAGTCGCGAAGCTCAAAAAGGACATACAAAGATTGAAGACCTTCTAACTTTTGAAGTTCTTGGAAAAGATGA
>CBDDKU010000018.1:0-10380 GCA_965230375.1 Cryomorpha sp. | reverse complement strand
GTAAAATTCTCGAAACCATTCGCGAGGTTGATATAAACCCGAATGATCAGTCGATAGAAAAGTTCTCTTGTGAACCAATTTACCTTTCGGCCAGGGAGCAGGAAATTATTACGCTCATCGCCGAAGGCCATACCAACACGGCTATTGCAGAGAAGCTATTCCTAAGCCCCCACACGGTGAATACGCATCGGAAGAACATCATGCAGAAACTAGGAGTAAAGAATACCGCTTCAATCGTGATGTATGCGGTTAAGTCAAATCTGGTTAATGTAAATAAGTTCCTTTTCTCGTCAGGGGCGGCACCCATTGAGTAATTTACATAGATTTGCTGCCATATGATTTTGGTAGCTGATAGCGGATCCACAAAAACGGATTGGCGACTTCTTACACCCGAAGGCCAGGAGCTTTCTTTTCACTCAGAAGGCATCAACCCCTTTTTCCATACGAGACTATCTGTTTCAGAGATTTTATTGAATATCACACTTCCGCTGGGTCATTTCGACGATGTGTCAGCAGTATATTTTTATGGTGCTGGTTGTAGCACAGAGAAGAATGTAAAGCTCATGAAGGATGGCTTCTCGACTGTGTTTCGACGAGCTGAGATTCATATACTCCACGATTTACTCGGTGCGGCCCGTGCCCTTTATCACTCAAGTGATGGTATAGCTGGAATTCTCGGTACTGGCTCCAATGCCTGCCTTTTCGAAAACGGTGAGATAACCGTTCAGCTCGGTGGTGCTGGTTATATTCTCGGCGACGAAGGAAGTGGTTTGCATATAGGTCGAAAAGTAATCCGCGATTACATCAACCACTTAATGCCTGAAAAATTTGAGCGTCTTTTCGAACAAGCCTATCCAATCAGTAGACAAGAGATTGTCGATGCAGTGTACAAAAAGCCAATGCCAAATCGGTTTTTAGCTTCATTTAGTCGTTTTGCTAGCGAACATATTTCCAGTCCTTACATGCAGTCGCTGGTAGATGATGCTTTTGAAAAATACTTTGATCGCTACATCGTGAAGTTTCCTAACTACAGGCAACATAAACTGCGTATTGTGGGGTCGGTTGGATTTGTTTTGCGAGATCGACTAGAGATCCAAGCTAAGCGAGTAGGCATTGAGCTGGAACGCGTTATCAAGGCTCCCATTGACGGCCTCGTAGAATATCACCGCAGCTAATAAGTGTATTTATAGGTCTGCGAAACTTCATTTTCGCCGCGATCTTTGATCACAACCTTGAGTTCGTTTTCGCCTTTGGCCAAATCGATTTCAGTTAAGTCGAGCCACAAGTGCTTCTTCTTCGGGTCGTATTGAAGTAGAACCCACTCACCGTTTAAGTAGCCATTGTAGGAGTCCACTCCCGATCGATCATCCTGGATTTTAAAGTGAATCTTGCTTTTTCCATTCACTGGTCCTGATCTTGAGTTTTTCCATGCCCATAGAGTAGGGGGCACCGTATCTGTAGATAGGTAGTATTTCCCGAAATACTTTGACTTAAACTCAAACCAATCTCCATCTGCTTTTCCAGAGATAAAGGACTTCCCTCCACTTGCCGATTCGCGCACGGCAATAATTTGACTCGGTTTTACCAGAATGGGAGCATTTACCTTGATTCGATAGGTGGCACTGAATTGTAGCGGAACAAGTGCGTTGTGGGCAAGATAGACGGGCGAGAACATTTCAGGCTTTTGCATTTGCCGACTAAAATTGAATGGCAAGTCTTCATAAAGAGCGTTTTTTGGAATGTCCAACTCAAACTCATCCTGATACGCAAACTCGTTCTCAGTACTCCACGTAAATAAAACGTCAAACTCACTTTTCACGGGAGTGCCCGGCATGGTTTCTTCCACCTGAAATTCAAAGTTTAAAACTGATGTGTTTCCATAGGCATCAACAGAATTGTAAATGCCTGAATGCACACCACTAGATGGATTCACCACACCTGCGTTTTGCGGTGTTCTTCTGTAAATTTCCAATTCATTTCCTGGCGATTTAAAAGATTTGTGGTAATGCCAGCGGTGTGAATGGTAGGCATCGTAATCCTTATACGTGTTTATTTGCTTTGAAGTGGCAAAGTCTATTTCATCAAATCGTTGAGCGCAAACCGTATCGCCATCCAAAACCAAGTCCAGGCTGTATACACCACATTTATTTGGTTGGTCGTTGAGGTAATCAATCGTGTGGACACTAAAGGCGATAGGGCCGTAGGTACTGACTGCTGTGCCTGCTTTCAAATGGTAGTTTCCACTGCTTCCGTGCACCACAAAGCTTTTGGGCTCTTGGGTCCCGTTTACGAAGGAAGTGTCGCTCATTGGGTAAACGCGCAATCCACGAATGCGAGGTGGAATATTGTCCTTGATGTCGAAGCCATACAACAATGGATTTTGAGCTCGCTGGGTTTTTGAATCTCTTATTTCAAAATGCAGGTGGGGACCACCACTACCCCCAGAGTTTCCGCTTAGTCCAATCACCTCGCCCTTTTTTACCTCCACCCGTTCTTCTGGGCCGAAATCCACAGAAAACGATTCTTTAGTGTATTGCTCCTTTCTGACTACAGATGTGATTTTTTCGCTGAATGACTGCATATGCCCATACACCGTGGTATATCCATTCGGATGAGCTATGTAAAGCACGTTTCCATAGCCCCATGGCGATACCCCTATTCGACTCACAACTCCATCTTCTGCTGCTAATACAGGAAACCCTTCCACACCCTGGGTTTTGATATCGATACCCGTGTGAAAATGGTTGGTGCGCAACTCGGCGAAGTTTCCCGATAGGTAAAGCGGGATGTCGAGCGGTGCACCAAAATGCGGCAAACTATCCTGCCCGAACGAGTGGAAAAACGAAAAAAGAGTGATTAAAACGGTGAGTGATTTTCTCAAAATGACAATTTCTGTAAAAGTAAATTCTGTGAAGGGGAATACCCATTTCCTTCTTGCCTAAGATTTAAACATATACAGGTGTAAATTAATTGTGTTGACTGCTTAATTCAATTTTGTAATTCATCGCGACGAAGCTACATTTGTGTAACCTCTCGTAAGGTTTGAGAATATCAATCAATGAGCCAAGAAGTATCTTCGAGATTAGCACGTATAGAATCTAAGCTGGTAAAAGCTTCCAAATCGGTAGCTGAGCTAAAGAAAGATCGCGACATGTTGAAGTTGGAGAACCAACAGCTCAAGTCTGATTTGGCTGATGAGTCATTGAAGCGCAAGTCGATAGAAGAGCAATACGAGAGGCTAAAGCTCGTTAAATCACTGGTGTCTCACACTGATGATAAGACGGCAATGAAGTTTCGAGTGAATGAATTAGTGAAGGAGATTGATAAGTGCTTAGCACTTTTAAATAGATAGTTGTAGCCAGATGGCTGAAAAATCAATAAAGGTAACCATAGCAGGACGCATATACCCAATCACCGTAAAAGGTGATGAAGAAGAGCGTGTGCGAAGTGCCGCGAAGGAAATAGACGACAACATCAAGTTTTTGCAACAGAACTATGCCGTGAAAGACAAGCAGGATTTGCTTGCCATGACGGCGCTTGAGTTGTCGACCAAAAGCCCAGACGCAGGTGGAGCGAAGGCTCCCATTATCGATTCATCAGCTTTAGACCGTATCGAAGCGGCCATCGACAAGATTATCTAAGCAATCTCCACTTAATTAAGTGTTTAAAGGGCAGGAATCTGCCGAAAGAAAGAAAAATGGATCTAACATCAATTTTGATGGGAGTGCTTGGAGGATTGCTAGTCGGGGGAGGAATCGCCTGGGTAGCACTCAATGCCGCCATCAACAAAAAGAAAACCGGAATCTTAGTGGAAGCTGAGAAGGAAGGAGAAGCCATCAAAAAGGAAAAGATGGTACAAGCGAAGGAAAAATTCCTTCAGCTCAAAGAAGAGCACGAAAAGGTGATCAAGGATAGAAATCGAAAAATCCAGAGCACTGAAGATAAACTCAAGCAGCGCGAGTCTGTAATGAGTAAGAAAATCGAAGAGAATAAGAAGGCGACACGAGAAGTTGAAGCGATTCGCAAAAACTTGAATCGTCAACTTGAAGTGGTAGGCAAGAAGCAAAAAGATCTCGAAAAGTCTCACATCGAGCACGTGGAACAACTTGAAAAGGTAGCGAGTATCTCAGCCGAAGATGCCAAGTCTGAGCTGATGAAAGCTCTGAAGGATGAAGCCAAGACTGAGGCCATGAATCACATCAAAAATATCATGGACGAAGCCAAGCTTACTGCTGGTGCTGAAGCCAAGAAGATTGTGATTCAGAGTATCCAGCGCCTGGCAACAGAGCACGCCATCGAAAATTCAGTTTCTGTTTTCAACATTGAGAGCGATGAGCTGAAAGGACGAATAATCGGTCGCGAAGGAAGAAACATTCGAGCGCTGGAAGCAGCCACAGGAGTGGAGATCATCGTTGATGACACGCCCGAAGCGATTATCCTTTCTTGCTTTGACCCTGTGCGCCGTGAAATAGCGCGACTCGCACTTCACCAATTGGTATCGGACGGACGTATCCACCCAGCCCGTATCGAGGAAGTGGTTAAAAAAGTAACCAAGCAAATCGAAGAAGAAATAATCGAAACGGGTAAACGCACCTGTATCGATCTGGGCATTCATGGTTTGAACCCTAACTTGATTCGAATGGTTGGTCGGATGAAGTATCGATCATCTTATGGTCAGAACTTGCTTCAGCACAGCCGTGAAGTGGCCAACCTGAGTGCTACCATGGCATCAGAACTTGGGTTAAACACCAAGCTGGCTAAGCGAGCTGGACTTCTTCACGATATCGGAAAGGTGCCTGAAGATGAGCCGGAGATGCCTCACGCATTGCTCGGAATGAAGCTGGCAGAGAAATATGGTGAGAAACCAGATGTCTGCAACGCAATTGGAGCCCACCACGACGAGATCGAAATGAACTGCATGTTGGCGCCTGTTATCCAGGTTTGTGACGCCATTTCTGGTGCCCGTCCGGGAGCACGTCGCGAGGTAGTCGAGTCTTACATCAAACGACTTCAGGACCTTGAGAATCTCGCATTGGGTTACGATGGAGTTACCAAGTCATACGCCATTCAAGCGGGACGAGAGCTCCGCGTAATGGTCGAGAGCGAGAAGGTGACCGACGAGCAAGCAGATGTGTTGAGTTTCGACATTTCACAGAAAATACAAAATGAGATGACCTATCCAGGTCAAGTAAAAGTTACGGTCATTCGCGAAAAACGAGCGATCAATTACGCCAAGTAATCCATGTACCAAAAGGTCAGCGGAAAACGCATTTTAATCACGGGGGGAGCCGGTTTTATCGGCTCCAACCTTTGCGATTCATTCATTGAATCGGATAATGAAGTCATCTGTTTTGATAACCTATCAACCGGTTTTAGATCGAATATTGAGCACCTGGAATCTAAAGGTGCTTTTACTTTTATTGAAGGTGATATTCGAAATTATGATCAGGTGGCAGAAGCCATGAAAGGAGTTGACCTTGTACTTCACCAAGCGGCTCTGGGTAGTGTTCCCCGTAGTATCAACGACCCGATTACTTCGAATAATGTCAACATAAGCGGATTTTTGAACGTGCTTGAAGCTGCTCGAAATTTGGGTGTAAGCCGCGTGGTATATGCCGCTAGTTCCAGTACATATGGCGATAGTAAAAAGCTTCCGAAGGTAGAAGATGAGATCGGAAAGCCACTCTCTCCCTATGCTGTGACGAAGTTGGTAAACGAACTCTACGCCCATGTCTATGGCGACCTTTTTCAACTAGAGCTCATAGGGCTTCGGTACTTCAATGTATTCGGTAAACGACAAACTCCCGATGGAGCCTACGCCGCTGCGATTCCAAAATTTACTCAAGCTTTTATTGATCACCAATCTCCAACAATTCACGGAGATGGGCTTCAAACACGAGATTTTACCTACATCGAAAATGTGGTTCAGATGAACCATTTGGCAGCGGGTACGCAGAACCCCGAAGCTGTCAATCAAGTGTATAATGTGGCCTTTGGAGATCGTACCACACTTATCGACCTGATCGAAATCATACGAGAAGCTTTAGTCGTGCACGACAAAGAGATAGCCAATGTCGAGCTCGAGTTCGGTCCTTCACGTCAAGGTGATGTGAGAGATTCTTTAGCCGACATTTCAAAGGCCAAATCACTTCTCGGCTACAAACCGACTCATTCGCTAAAAGATGGGGTAGAAGAAGCCATGAATTGGTACTGGAACTCCCTGCAAGCGAAGTAAAAAGATTCATTCCACTACGTGGATAAGTTGAATGGTATCACGGCGATTCATCAGTTTAAAACTTCATCTTAGCATAAGCCTTGCTATATGAGGAAGAAGCTAAATGAAATATTCAAGTCGGAGTTTTTAAAAAACTTCGGATTTGTATTCTCGGGAAATGGCCTCGCCCTCGTGATTCCGTTTCTTATTGCTCCATTTCTCACACGACTCTACACGCCAGAAGATTTTGCGGGTTATGAGCTGTTTGCCCGAGTGGTGGCCTTACTAGCCGCAATAGCAACTCTACGCTATGATCTCGCTATTATTCTACCAAAAGATCACTCTGAAGCAATTAAAGTAGTGAGCTTGTCTTTTCGAATTTTAGTTTGGTTTACTATTCTCAGCGGTTTAATATTGATTCCATTTAGATTTGAGATTGCTCGGCTTGCTAGCAATAGTGAATTGGAGTCATATTTAATCTGGGCACCATTAGCAATTTTCTTTACGAGTGCACTTTTCATTCTTACTCAATACTTAGTTAGAGAAAACTATTTTAAAACTGTAGCATTCAATAAAATAACAGCTTCTTCTAGCGGGAATATCGGAAAGTATTTGATTGGGTTACGGATTTCTGGTGGGCTGGGCTTAGTTCTTGGTCAAATTTTAGGAGTTGCGATTCCTACACTGACAATGATGAAAAGCAAGAACCTGCGTCAAATGATAAAGGCAGTTTGGCATCAGAGATTAGGCTTGAAAGAAATCGCAGTAAAGTATAGGCAATTTCCTCTCTACAATATGCCTCATTCATTTTATGATGAAGGAGTTAGATTTCTCCTGTTTGCTGTGGTTTCAATTTACTATGGCGAACTTGTAATGGGGTTATTCGCATTGACGTTCAGATACATTCGCATTCCAGTACAAGTTTTTGGAAGTTCCTTAAGTCAAGTTTTGATTCCTCAAGTAGCACTTGAATACGCTGAAGGTCTCAGTGTGGTTCACCGGGTCCAAAAGGCATTTGCTCTACTTTTCATAATAGGCGTGGTCCCTTTCGGTGCAATTCTTCTGTTTGGACCTGAACTATTTAGTTTCATTTTCGGCAAAGTTTGGATGGTTTCAGGAGAATATGCTGCTGTGATGGTGCCTTGGCTTTTTTCTAACTTTTTGATTTCTCCTGTTTCGATGATTCCTAGTATTGTTGGTCGGCAAGGAACATTTTTTCTTATTAATGTCATTTTTTCGATTCTGGCAATAGGAGCACTTTCGTTCATGTCGGTTCATGAATTCGATTTTATCAGCGTGTTAGGCACCTATGCAGCGGTAAATACGGTACTAAACATATTTTTGGGGATATGGTTTATGCTCATATTGAAGCAGAAGAACAAGAATTCTGAAGTTTGATCCAATGAATGTAATATTTCTTCATCCTGATAAAATTCGTCAAGGTACTTCTGGAAGCAAGTTAAGACCAGCAGAGATTCTTTCAACCCTCAGAGCTCGAGGCTATAACGTTTTTGAAATAACTGGTGACATTTATGAGAGAAAGGAGCTATTTGAAGTTCTTACCAAGCAGATAGAGGCTGGAGAGAAGTTCGATTATGCTTATGTTGAGAGCTTATCGAGACCTACTAATTTAACTATTGCTAAACTGTTTGGTAAGTCATATTATAAAGAAGAACTTACAGATTATTTAAATATTCAATACTGGGTTGAACAAGGAATTCCTGTAGGGTTTTTTCTTCGAGATTTGCATTGGGATTTTCCAGAAGTGTACAAGGATTTTAGTAAGCTGAAGAAGATATATCTCCAAGCGGTTTTAAGAAAGTATGGTAGAAAAGAATTATTATTTCTAAAAGAATCAGAAGTAGTTACATTTTCTCCTTCAGAATGTTTTGCAAAATATCTTAGGGATAACTGGAATATAGATTCAACGGTGTTGAGACCCGGAACTTCAGCAGCGGTGAAAGATAAGAGAAGTATTTCTGATAGTGTATTGAAGCTTTTTTATGTAGGAGGTGTAGTTGGTATGTACGATCCAGCCGTTTTTTTTGGAGGGATGAATCAAGTGCCTGGAGTGGACTGTACTTGTTGTATTCGAGGGAGCGAAATGAATGAACGACAATTGTGGAAAGCACATGTCAGAGTGGTTCATGGACATGGAGAAGACTTGGTTCCACACTACAACGAAGCGCAAATTGGAATTTATCCACTTGAACCAAAAGGATATGTAAAGCTTGCATTTAGCGTGAAAATCGCTGAATATATCGGCCATGGTATTCCGGTTTTGGCTTTTAATGGTACCGAAGTAGCAAACTTTATTCGAGATCAGAACATAGGTTGGGTTTGTGAATATGATCAATCAAGTGTCAAAGAGACTTTGCTTAAGATTAAATCAAATCCACAAGAGTACCAGCAAATTCAGCGAAATGTTCTCGCAATCCAAAACCAATTTACTTGGAATTCGCTTGTCAATCGGATAGAGAAAAAGCTGTTAAAGTGATGAGAATACTAATTCTGGCAGATGCGAATTCGACTCACGTTTTAAAATGGGTTGTTGGCCTGAAGTCGAAGGGTGCAACCCTTGGGGTATTCTCCTTATCGCCACTAGAAGCGGCAAATAAGAGCATCTACAATGGTGTAGTGCTAAAATACGGTGAAACCAGATTGGCAGAGTCGAGCGCCTTTGCTAAACTGCAATACTTTCAGAAAATTCCAGACCTGAAGCAATTTATCACAGAGTTTAAGCCAGATGTCTTGCACGCCCACTACGTTTCGAGTTATGGATTGCTTGCAGCGCTGTCGGGGTTCAAAACTTACGTTATTTCAGCTTGGGGATCTGATGTTTACGCTTTTCCGAAAAGTAATTTCATCAACAAGTCGATCATCAAGAAGGCCTTCAAAAACGCCAGAGCAATATATTCTACCAGCCATGATATGGCTCAAGAAATTAAGACATACACGAAAAAGGAGCCAGTGATTATTCCGTTTGGAGTAGATGTGGAGCTATTTCAACCTGGCAGGAAGAGTAATGACGAGGTGATGAAGTTCGTCACCACCAAGTCTCACTTCCCGATTTACCGTATCCCAAAAATTGTGGAGACATTCCGGAGAGTGCTGGAATCAAACCCTGAACTGGAAATTGAGCTGTATGTGGTGGGCGATGGCCCTGAGTTTGAAATTGCCCGCGTTGCCGCTGGTTCATGTGTCAACCATCAAATAAAGTTCACAGGTAGAATCCTCCCGACCGACATGCCAGCATTTCTATCGAATAAGGATGTACTGATTAACGTGCCCATAACAGAGAGCTTTGGGGTGGGAATTCTTGAAGCTTCTTCATCAGGAATGGCTGTGATTGCTACCCATGCTGGTGGTATTCCCGAAGTGGTTGAAGATGGCCATACAGGTGTGTTGATTCCATCCGATTTCAGTACAGAGCTAGAAGATGCCATCATTGATTTTGCGAAAAACCCAACAAAAGTTTCGACTTACGGAGCACGCGGCCGCGAGTTTGTAAAGCAAAATTATAGTTGGACAGATAGTCTCGATAAACAATGGAAATCCTACAAAAAATTGCTTGGGCAGGAAATGGTGTAGTATGAAGAATGGAATTTCTGAAATATGGACATCTACCAGAATAAAGGGTTTGGAGCTTCACCAGATAAGTGAAAGTGGAAGCAGCTACGAGCTCACCTTAAATCGGTATCGAAAGATGGGAGTTCAAATTTGTGGAACACCGCCATTGCAGGCTTACGCTATTTGGCCAAGTCAGGATATGACCGCGAAAAAAGATCTCCGCGCTTGTCTCGGTAGTTGTAAATATGTTGATCTCGATCTCCACCCAGATGTTGATCCACACCTTTTCGAGTTACCTAAGGTCGATGCAATCGAACGTCAGACCCACTTGTTGAGTCTCGATTTTACTGAAGAGCAGCTATTAAAGGTGATGTCAACAAACCGCCGACGAAATATCAAAAAGGCTGAAAAGTCTCTTGGTGTATCGTGGAATGATCACAGAGAAGAAGTATATGCCTTGTTTGAAGAAACAGCCCAAGAACGAGACTTTCTCTTCTCCGCCGAATACGTCGAAAAACTGTTGGGTCCAGCCTTTGACGGGCATCGTTATTGGTCAGTTGTGAAGCAAGGTGATGAAGTAGTAGCCAGTAATTTGT
>CBDDKU010000017.1:0-11663 GCA_965230375.1 Cryomorpha sp. | reverse complement strand
AACCGGATCGGAAGGAACCAAACACCCGTAATCATCAGAACCCATTACCCAATAGTCGCCTGACTGAGTTACGTCAAAGGTCGATGAAGCTATGGCTGGTGTAATAGGGCTGTTTCCCTGAAACCACGTGAAGCTTGTAGGATCTTCATCATCAAAGTTCGAGTTGAAATAAGTCAAAGCTATCGGTGTGCCCGAACAAACGGGAGGTGATGGGCTGGTCAAAATGACTGGGTTTGTTGATCCATCCCAGAGTTCATTTTCTTGTATCTGAATCGAACTTTCTGCGCTATCGACACAGCCAAAGGCGTTTGTGGCGGTTAGACTGATTGTAAACGAGTCAGTTAGTGGTAAAGTACCATAAACTTTGTTTGGACTTGGTTGATAGTTTGTAGGCCCTTCTCCAAAATCCCACAAATAGCTTAGCCCAGTTGTTGGGGTGGTTTGGTTGTCGAACCCAACAACGACATCGTTTATACATGCAGGTATAAATGGAGAGACTATATCAAAATCGGCATCTGGTTTTTCTGGTAAAACAACTGTGCTAATCAGTGTCGTACAAGCCGGAGCAGACGATTCTGTACTCGAAATGATTTCTCTAAACTCATACTCACCATCTGGTAAATTGATATCTACAGAAAGTGCATTTGAGGGAGCTATTATGGTAGTCCAACTACCGCTTGGCCACTCTCTATATGCATATTCATATTCCATAAATCCTTGCTCCAGCGGAAATATATTGGAATGATCTTGTAGGGTTACGTCGTATGTACTTCCAGAGCCGCACGTAGCTGTATAGCGCATATCGCTAATAAATGGCACATATACTTGCTGATCAAAAATGATCGGACAGGTGCCATCGCCATAGTTTACAACGTAGTTGAAAGTATATACTCCCGCCTCTTCAAAAGTAGCCGCTGCAGTCGCGTTTGTGCTCAAGGTAAAAGATGTATTAGTTGCTTCTGGTGGGAAAATCCAGCTTTCGCTTAAAATTGTTTGCGAATTTTCACTGTATTGAACATTGGCTTGAGATACACCGCATGATACAAAGCTGCTATCCGACCCGGTATGTTGTGGCTTGGGACCAGGGCAAGAGTCACAATTTTCAATGACTTCTATTTCATTTGAAACGGCAGAGCACCCATTGCTGTTTTCTACTTCTACAAAGTAAACACCTGGCTCATTAATGGTCCAGCTATCGCATGTACTGCAATCAGGAGGGCTGGGGCTAGTTGTGGGTCCAGACCAAGAATAGTTCGTGGTACTACCAAAACCTGTTGATATAGTCGCCTCGAGTGTTTCTGAAAATGCCCCACAGGTAATGATGTTGGCAACTGGTGAAATCAGGGCAACAGGTGCTGGTAAAACTTCCACAGGCCCTGCAGAAACGATAGCAGTGTTTATACATCCTTCTGGATTTTCAATGCTTACTGTAGGGTTAAATTCGGCGGTGCTCAAGTTGTTTGGAAAAGCATATGTCGGATTTAGTTCAGTCGATTCATTTCCGTCACCAAAGTCCCAGGTTAGGCTTGAGTAGTTATTTGGTGTCGGGCTAATCGTAAACTCAATTTCTTCTCCGGCACAAATTGTCGTGTCGCCTGGAGTAGCTGTATAAGTGGGTATATTAACCACGGTCATTGTCAAGGTGTCTTTGACAACTGTATTGCATTTTGTCATCGACACGATTACATCCACTTCTTCGGAAGAACCTGTAGGGTTATTAAACAAGACTTCGATGTGCGGGGTATTGTTTCCCGATACAATACTTCCCATGGTTGGGTCTATGATTTCCCATTGGTAGAAATCTCCATCTGTATAATCTGCATCAAACTCCCATTGGGTACTCCCGCAAACTTGGAGACTGCCCGGTGCATTAGTTGAGATATTGATAGATGTGGGAGCTATAGAATAAATTGTATCAAGAACTGAAACAGAACAGCCAGGTACATCCAAGAGTTCGCTGGTGACTGATATTGCAGAAGGTAGCTGATTGAATGTGAAGTTTGTGTTCGGTCCCTCCCCTGGACTTGGAGTACCATAAAAGGCCCACCAGGTAGTAGTAGCACCAGGCTGTTGATTTGCAGTAGTAAACTCAGTTGGAACGCCGACGCATGTTGAGTCGGGACCCAGCAGTATAGGTGGTTGCGGTCGCGGGTGTACTGAGATTAGGTATAATTCTGGAGAACAAAAACCCCCAGTTATTTCCAAAGAATATATCCCGGGTTGGTCAAAAGTTGGTTCAATGCTGGCTTCATCTGTAAAGTTTGTTGTCCCACCCGCTGGATCGGTTAAGATCCAATCTGCAGTAGTCGCGTTACCTAATGTGTACAGGCTAGAATCTTCAAGGCATACATTTTCACTTCCTACGATATACGCTTCAGGGGCAATAGTCACAGTAATTGAGGTGTCTGCATCACAATCCAACAATGAATTGCAAGAGTGAACATCTATTGTGAAACTTCCGGCTCCTAACGTTTGTACGGCGATATAGTTTGTGTTGAAATCGGTAATAATGCTTTCTGCATCTCCAGAGACTGTCCAATCGTGTCGTGTCGTTGGCCACTGAGGCATAAAGTAATGATAGATTTGGTTAGGGCAGGCTGTGGTTGGCCCCTGGATGGCGGCATTATCAGTTACAACTGGTATTTGTTGCATAATTTCGCCTGCGCATGGGCCACATCCGTTGTTGTAGGTGATATAGCCAAAACCAAGCTCATCTACATTATTCCAGGTTACCGTGACGCTCTGAGGAGTTTGAGAGTCAATCTGACCACCATCTACAGCCCATTGCCCCTGCTGGCATCCCGGGTTATCGACGGTATAAGTGATCTGTTCGCCTTCACAAGCTACACGTGGGCACTCGATTTGGATCCCTTGATTTTCAGTCACTTCAACATCTATACTGTAGGTATCTGTGCAACCGCAGGCATTTGTAACTGTTAGTTTTACGACATAATCATCTGGTACGCTGTAGGCATGTTCTACCGGGGCTCCAGCAGATCCAATCCCTGCGTAATGGTATGTACCATCATCAAATTCCCACTCCCATGAAACAATTGGCGAATCTCCTACTTCTGTGGATTCATCAAAGAAAAGAATAGGTGTATTCGCACAGACCGAAATCCCACCTGAACTAACTTCAGGTGCAGTTGTGAAAGAAGCTTGTGGCGCTGGAATAAGTTCAACACATATCTCGTCCGAACTGACGCAATCTCCAACGACTACTTCGACTGACACGGTTCCGTAGCCAGCATCACCCCATTGAACCCAAAATAGGCTGCCGAAAGAAAAGCCGAAATCTTCTCCGTTAACTGTCCAGTTATAGGTGGCTCCAGTAATATTCTCAACAGAATAATAGACAAGGCTGTTTTCACAAGCCTGAAGGCACTCAGTTTCGTAAATGTGAAGGGTGTCGGGAATGCAATCCACATACAATTCTGGTATAATAGTGGGTTGAGGTATCTCGCTAACTAAGACATTGAGAGATCCTTGGGCTATAATTGTCCCTGCCGTATCGACACCTTGGACATTTATCGTTGCACTACCGTCATCCGTCCACTGAATAACTGCCGACTGTCCCCCGTTGAGCAGGGATCCTTCGGAACTGACGTTCCAGTTGTAGATTAACCCTGGTATTGTTGGACTCAGGGTATAAGTTGAAACTTCTCCAACGCAGACACTATCTGGGTCTGATATGGTAAGCGTGGTCTGAGCACTAGACTCGACCGAAAAGAGCCAGCTCATTATTAATAAAAATAGAGCTGAAAATGAGTTTAAGGTTTTCATGAAAAAAGGTGATTAATAAAAATGAGTAAGTATCACGGTCGATAGTTCGAAATTGATCGATCTAACGGCTAGCATACCTACTGCGGATTCTGAAAGCGAAAGCACAGCAGACATGACAGTGGTACGTCTGCCCCAATAGAGCTGGGTATTTTTAAAAATCTATAATGCTACATCGCCTTAGCAAACCGTCTCTCACAGATGCACTATGGATTAATGTCTTAAAATCTCACGATTCAAATCTCAGGTTGATTTGAACAACTTTTCATGTATTCTCTGGCACGATATCTCACTACTTATGAAAATCTCACGCAATGAAATTAGTAAAACATTTCGAATGGACAAATTATTAAACTGTTAACTCCTTTGTAAGTTTTTTCAATAATCGGTTTAAAATGGCGATTCTCGTTTGGTGGAGTTTTATCGAGAATTACTCGAAAAGCGAGTTTCTAGGAAGTGCTCCAACAAATTTGATGAGTAAGAGATATCGATTTCGCATTAAAAAATTGCTTCAAGTGTAAAGATTGTCGCCAAACCTCAGCATGCTGGAATATAAATCCATAATTTAGCCGACCCATTGGTCACCAATTTTGATCTAATTATGAGCCAAAATCTAAGTTTAGTCGATAAAAAGCAGTTGGAAGAGCAGGGGGTTACTCTCAGTCAGATGGAGGGCTACCGCGTGCAAATTGAAAAGGGGTTTTCGCCTTTGAACCTGGTTGGAAATTGCAGGCTCGAGAAAGAGATCAAAGTACTGGAAGGCGACAACATCGATTATTTCACATCCCTGTATCAGGAAAACGAGAAGAAGACGGTCCTGAAGTTCGTTCCTGCCAGCGGAGCAGCGAGCCGGATGTTCAAAGAGCTTCATCAGGCTTCAACGCACACGGAGCCGTCTGATGCGCGCGAAAAGTTTAAGGCCGGCCTGCGCCAATTCGCCTTTTTTAATGCGCTCGAATCGGCCTACGGCAAGTCCATCGATGACCAACTTGAGGTAAGCGAGGTCAATAAACTGATCTCTGTTTTGTTGGATGAAGATGGGCTCGGCTATGGATCTCTTCCAAAGGGTTCCATCCTCTTTCACAAATACGATGGGGGAGAAGTGCGGACAGCTTTCGAAGAGCACTTTCACGAAGGGGCTGCTTATGCTTCGCGAAACGGAAAGTCGCGGATTCACTTTACACTTCCTGCTCCGCAAAAGGAAAGTCTTGATCAGTTCTTGGCAAGTCTAAAGTCTTGTCTCGACGTTGGCTTAAAACGGGATTTCGATATTTCTTCGAGCATTCAACTTCCCCACACCGACTCGCCTGCAATCGATGCAGAAACGGGTGAATGGGTGCGCAAGGAAGATGGAAGTCTGCTTTTCAGGCCTGCTGGCCACGGAGCCTTGATAGAGAACATCAATGCTTTGGATGCGGACTTGATTTTCGTCAAGAACATTGACAACGTAGTCAACAAATCGCTTCAAGAATCGACTACCCAGTACAAGCAAGTTTTGGGTGGGATTTTGATTGAAGTTCAGGATAAGATCCACAAATACCTTTTGCAGATGGATGATGAAACGGCTGATTTGGGTATTGTGGCCGGGTTTATCGAAGAATGGCTTTCTATACCCACCAAGGGAAAAAACCTTAACGATTTAAGATCAATTCTCGATCGGCCTTTACGCGTTTGTGGCATGGTCAAAAATCAGGGCGAGCCCGGCGGTGGACCATTTGTAGTTGCCGATGAAAACGGCGAACCATCTCTCCAGATTGTCGAAAAGGCACAAATTGATCTGGAGAATCCAAAACAAGCTGAACTGCTGAAGTCGGCCACGCACTTCAACCCGGTAGATCTGGTGCTAGGCACACGCAACCATCGCGGTGAAAAGTACGACATCATGGAATTCGTCAATCCCGAAGCGGGGATGGTTGTTTCGAAGTCGTACTTGGGGAGCGACATCAAAGCGTTGGAGCGCCCCGGCTTGTGGAACGGGGCCATGTATCACTGGAACACCGTATTCGTTGAGGTGCCCCTTGAGACATTCAATCCGGTAAAAACGGTATTCGACCTGCTACGGCCCGCACACCTTTAGTCTTTCACAAAAGCAGCCTTGAGCTCTTCCAGGCGAGCGTCGAGTGCATCGCGCTTCGATGGAAAATCTTCGTCATTGCTCAGGTCTGTTTTCACGCTGAAGTAGTACTTGATCTTGGGTTCTGTGCCCGAAGGACGGGCCGTCACTTTCGATCCATCGGCAAGGTACATTTGTATCACATTTGACTTTGGAAGTCCCGTTTCGCAGGTTGATCCGTCGCGGAGATTCTTGATTTCGCCCGATTGGTAATCGCGCAGCTCAATGACTTCAGATCCTGCAATCGATTTCGGTGTTTTCTCTCGGAAGTCGTTCATAATGCCTTTGATCTGATCGGCGCCATCTCTCCCTTTCTTCACCAACGAGACCAAGGCTTCGCGGTAAAGTCCGTATCTCGAATACATGTTGACCAATTCCTGGTAAAAGCTCGAGTCTTTTGACTTGGCCCAGGCAGCCACTTCGCAGAGCGCGGTCGCTGAAACCACGGCATCTTTGTCGCGGATTTGATCGCCGATCATGTATCCATAACTCTCTTCGCCACCGCCAATGAATTTCTCTTGACCTTCTTTTTCTCGGATGATCCCCGCAATGTGCTTAAATCCCGTAAGGGTCTCATAACAGGCCACGTTATGCGCCTTGGCAATGTCCTTGATCACTTCACTCGTTACGATGGTAGTGCAAACAAAAGCATTGTCTGGCAGGGAGTCCTTAGCCTTCCGCTCTTCCAAAAGGTAGTGTGTCAGCATCGAAGCTGTTTCATTTCCATTGAGCAGAACAAAGTTTCCTTCCAGATCCTTCACCGCTATCCCAACTCGATCGGCATCTGGATCGGTACCGAGGATAATCTCGGCATCCATGTTCTCACCGAGCTTAAGAGCTAGGTCCAGTGCCGCCTTCTCTTCCGGGTTTGGTGAATCAACGGTAGGAAAATTTCCATCGGGCTTGGCTTGCTCTGGAACGATATTGACATTGTCAAAACCGAGCTCGCTGAGCAGATTGGGAATATGCGTTACGCCCGTACCGTGAAGGGATGTGTATACGATGGTCATGTCGGCCTGCTCTTCAATGACTTCGGGATGTACGACTTCCTTCTTGAGCGCATCGCGATATTTCACATCCATTTCTTCTCCGAGTTCGGAGATAAGCTTCTTGTCAAAGTCTTTTTTGACCATTTCAGGCCCTGAAATTTTCCGAACTTCTTCTATGATGAGCTTGTCGTGTGGTGCAATAATCTGTGCTCCATCTTCCCAATACACCTTGTAGCCGTTATACTCTTTGGGATTGTGTGAAGCTGTGATCACAATTCCGGCTGTGCATCCCAGTTCGCGCACGGCAAAAGATAGCTGCGGCGTCGGGCGTAGCTCTTCGAACAGATAGGCTTTGATGCCATTGGCAGCCATCACTTCGGCGGCTGTTTTAGCAAAAAGCGGGCTGTTGATTCGGCTGTCGTGTGCTATGGCGATGGATTTCTGCCCTTCGGGTTTGGCTGAGTTGATGTAGTTTGCCAATCCCTGGGTAGCCATGGCTACGGTGTAGACATTCATCCGGTTGGTTCCAGCGCCCATCACGCCGCGGAGTCCACCAGTACCAAATTCGAGGTCTTTGTAGAAGGCATCTTCCAGCCCTTTTGGGTCTGAGTCAATAAGTTCCTGAACTTCCTTTCTGGTCTTTTCATCAAAGGCTTCGGTTGTCCAGAATTTGGCTTTGGTTAGAATGTTTTCTTCCATTTTAAAGGTATTTAGCGAGGTAGTGTTGGATGGTTTTCTTGATGCCCGTTTCAAAATTCTCATCAGCTTTCCAGCCGAGTTGGTTAGTGATTTTTGAAGCGTCTATGGCGTATCTTTTGTCGTGGCCTGGCCTGTCTTTTACGTAAGTGATCTGCTCCTTATATGAAGCACCATTCTTTGCGTGAAGTTCGTCGAGCAGGGCGCAGATGGTTTCGGCAATGTATATGTTGGTTCGCTCATTGAGCCCACCAATATTGTAGGTTTCACCAGACTCCCCTTTAGAAAAAGCCGTCCAAATTCCCGTGCAGTGATCGCGCACATAGAGCCAATCGCGCACATTCAATCCATCGCCGTATATCGGAATCGCATTGCCTTTAATCGCATTGCGAATAATGGTCGGGATGAGTTTCTCATCGTGCTGATTTGGGCCGTAGTTGTTCGAACAATTGGTGGTCACCACATTCATCCCGTAGGTGTGAAAGTAGCTTCGCACAATCATGTCGCTCGAAGCCTTACTTGCGCTGTATGGGCTGTTTGGGGCGTAAGGTGTTTCTTCCGTAAACAGGCCTTCTGCTCCAAGGGTACCGTACACTTCATCAGTACTGATGTGCAAGAAACGGCTGTTTTCATGACCTTCTTTTACCTGAAAAGGAGCATCCATCCACGTTTTTCGAGCTACATCCAGCAGGGTGAATGTACCGTGAACGTTGGTGCGGATAAAAGCTTCAGGCCCCGAAATACTGTTGTCGACATGCGATTCAGCAGCAAAGTGTATCACGCTGTTGATGCGGTGTTTTTCAAAAAGAGTCTCGACTAGCTCGCGGTCGCAGATGTCACCTTCTATAAAAGCGTATCGCGGGTGATCCGAAAAGCTCGCCATGTTTTCATCGCTTCCTGCATAGGTCATGGCATCGAGATTGATGACAAGAGCAGTCTCGTCTTCAGAAAGCAAATACTCAATAAAGTTCGACCCGATAAATCCGGCTCCTCCGGTTACTAAGATTCTCTTTTCCATTTAGTTCTTCTTTTGGGCTAGACAACGATCCAATCCGTCGCGCCAAGGGGCTATCACGAGCCCAAATTCGTTTTTGATTTTGCGTTTATCTAGCACGCTATAGTGCGGTCTTTTCGCTTTCGTGGGAAAAGCTTCCGATGTAACGGGCGATACCTTTACTTGATTGCCCGTCTTCTCGAAAATGGCTAGGGCAAAATCGTACCAGCTTGCCACACCTTCGTTACTAAAGTGATAAATCCCACTTTTCATCCCCTCGGCGTCTTGCGAAATAATTTGCAGAGTAGCATCTGCCAAATCATCCACAAAAGTAGGAGTACCCACCTGATCGTAAACCACGCTGAGCTGATCTCTATCCGCACCGAGGCGCAACATGGTATTCAAAAAGTTGTCGCCTGTAGCTCCGTATAGCCAGGATGTCCGAATAATAAAGTGCTTGCAGCCCGACTTTAAAATGGCCAGTTCACCATCGAGCTTGGTGCGACCGTAAACGCCTTCCGGGTTGGTGGGCATGTCTTCTGTGAATGGCATAGCCTCCCGACTTCCGAATACGTAGTCTGTGGAGTAGTGAAAGAGAACAGCGTTTTTCTTCGAGCAGGCAACGGCCATAACTCGAACTGCTTCGACATTGACTGTTTCAGCAAGCTCCTTCTCGTCTTCAGCGAGGTCAACAGCTGTATAGGCCGTACAATTAATAAGAATGTCAAATTCTTTGGACATGAGAAATCCTTCGATGTTTTCAATCTGAGAGACGTCCACGTCTTCTCTAGTCAAAAACTCCCAGGTATCACCCGTATGAAGTCGCTCAAGAGCATTACCAAGTTGTCCGTTACGGCCTAGAACCAGCACTTTGTTCATGGCGCCAAATGTAATAAGTAAGAAAAGGATAAGGCGGCAATATTTCGATTAATTAACGCGATATGCTGAGATATACAATTTTTAAACAAGCGTATTTCAAATCCATGACAATCAGGAATAACCAATTTTGATCATTGGAATAAACCGGAAAATTTGCGAGTTCGACGATGATTTATTGAACTTCAGAGAAACGCTTGATTTTCAAACCACGTTATGAACAGAAGGCTCTCTAAAAATTGGTGTTTTTCTGAAAAATGCCCCTTGCTTAACTTCTACTTTTCAGTATTGAATTAGATAGGTTAAGACCCATGCGAAAATCTTTACTTCAGGCACTTACAAATTTTTCTAGTAAGGCCTTTGCGACTCTTTTTTTAATCGCCTTAATTTCTGGTAGCGTTTATGCCCAAACTAGTACTGAGTTTTGGTTCGCCCCACCCGAAGTTTCACAAGGACACGCCGGTAGTACGCCAATTTATATCCGATTGGCAGCGGGGGCCAACCCAGCCACGGTTACCATAGATATGCCGGCAAACCCGGGTGCACTCAACAGCGGCAGCCCGATTACAGTGAACCTAGCTGCCAACGGCGCGCAAACAGTCGACCTTTCTGCATTTGTCGATGATCTAGAAACCCGCCCTACGCACACGGTCCTGAATACGGGAATTCACATTTCATCTACAGCCGACATCACGGCGATTTATGAAGTGAGTCCAGGCAACAACCCGGATATCTGGGCCTTGAAAGGAGCAAACGGTCTGGGTACTGAGTTTTACGTGCCCATGCAAAACTTGTGGCCGAACGGAAGCTATTCCCCAACGCCATACACGTCTTTTGACATTGTCGCAACAGAAGACAACACCAGCATCTTAATCTATCCTACCTCTGATCTTGACGGTGGTCAAAACGCATACCAAAGTTTTACCATTACTCTAAATGAAGGGGAAACTTATTCGGCTTCGGTTACCGATATTAGTAATCCGCAGAACAACCCAACGGGTTCTATTATTGTTTCAGACAAGCCCATTGCCGTGTCTATTAAGGATGACTCCATCAGTCCACCAACACAAGGTTGTCGCGATTTGGTTGGAGATCAGATTGTGCCTGCCGACATCGTTGGAGATGAGTATATCGTTAATAAAGGTGGTCTGAACGCAGGATCGATGGAATGGGTCTATGTGGTTGCAACGGCCAACAACACCCAGATTTCTGTTGATGGGGTATTTGAAACGACTCTTTTCAACGCCGAAACATACCCGATCCAAATTACCAACGACCTGACCTATATAACAGGTGATAAGAATTTCTACTTGATTCACGTATCTGGATTTGGATGTGAGTCGGGTATGGCTCAGCTTCCACCGCTAAATTGTGCTGGATCTGAACAGGTAAGTTTCGTACGATCTACAAGTGAAAGTTTCTTTATTAACCTACTCGTTTCAGCTGGTCACGAAGATGCTTTCGTATTAAATGGAGATGCTTCGGTAATTGATCCGGCCGACTTCGATGTGGTACCTGGTACAGGCGGCGCATGGGTAGGAGCCCAAATCCAATTCAATACGACTGAGATTCCGGTTGGAGTGAACAACCTGATCACGAATACGGAAGAAGTATTCTCAATGGGATTGATCAATGGGGGCTCATCTTCTGGATGTCGATTCGGTTATTTCTCCGAGTTCTCAGCTGAAATCATTGTAGACGCTGGTCCTGACCAAACTGTCTGCGCCAACCGCGATACAGAATTGGCTGGTAGCGTAACTGGAGGTGCCACTCAGGGAGAGTGGACAACTAACGGAACGGGAACCTTTATTCCCGACGCGACCACTTTCGACGCCATTTACGAACCGAGTTTGGCTGACTTGAGCGCTGGAACGGTTACTCTGACTTTAACTTCAGTGAGCAACTGTTTCCCAGTTGAAGATGAAGTAGTCATTACCTATACACCTGCACCTGTTGTAGTAGCAGGAACGGATATCGCAGCTTGCGAGAACAATACGGTGGTTACACTCGATGGATTCATCGATGTGGCTACAGGTGGAATTTGGAGTGGTGGTGCCGGAACATTCGACCCAACTCCGGGAACGCTCGATGCGGAATACACACCTACTGCTGCTGAAGTAACCGCTGGCTCTGTAACCTTAACTTTGACATCTACAGGTAATGGAAACTGTTTGGCCGAAACCGATCAAGTGGAAATCACTTTTGGCCCTGCCCC
>CBDDKU010000016.1:0-244804 GCA_965230375.1 Cryomorpha sp. | reverse complement strand
TTCCAAATTCGCAACTCACCTTTTGCCGTTTATTTCCCCGACGCTGCGGTCCGGATTTAAAACTCAATACAGCTTTCTTATCGCTTCGCAAAAAGAAACCCATCCCGACGCCAAGGGTCGGGACTAGCTTCGAAATGACTCAGATCCCATCGGATTATGACTTAATTGATCGATTCTAGAACATTCCGAATTCCACACTTCGAATTCGCAACTCAAAAAGCCATTCCTAGATTAGTTTATTTAAACTTGTATGTGAGTTTATTGTTGATTTGATGTTGCTCTAAAGTTACAAAATGGAACTTGTCCCACTATCTACCATCCATATTTCAGAAGGCGATTACGCTGACTACTACGCTGGTTATGTAGCCAATATTAAACCTTCCAATTTTGAGAGCATTCTCAAAGAAGATATTGCTGAGCTGGGAATTCTCTTTTCGAAACTCGATGAGAATAACAGTACCCGTGGGTACGCACCAGGCAAGTGGTCGATCAAAGAAGTCATTCAGCACTGCATAGACGTAGAGCGCATTTTTTCTAGTCGGGCATTGATGATAGCGCGCGGGGAACAACAATCCATTCAGGGTTTTGATCACGATGCCTATGTGTTAGCCTCCCGTGCCAACGAGCGAAAACTTGCAGAACTAGAAGCTGAGTGGAAGTATTTGAGAAACTCGACCCGGGCGCTTTTCAGAAGTTTTGATGAAAGCGATTTCAGCAAAGCAGGTATCACTAATGGAAACCACATTACCATCGGCGCCATTCTTTATGTGATTCCGGGACACAACCTCCATCACATGAAGGTGATACAAGAAAAGTACGATTTGTCTTAAACAGACTCTGCGACTACTTCTTTTACTTCGGGGATTTCCGCTTTTAGGAGTTTTTCGATTCCATCTTTGAGCGTAACTGTAGAGCTCGGACAGCCTGAGCACGAACCGCGAAGCTGAACGGTAACCGTTCCCTCGTGGAAAGAAACAAAGTCGATAGCTCCACCGTCACTTTCCACCGCTGGCTTCACGTACTCGTGAAGAATCCCTTCAATGGCATTGTCGAATTCAGAGGGAGTTAAGTTTCTAGGTTTTTTCACTTCGGCTGTATCGCTTTGCGAACCACTTTCACTCAATTCCGGTGCTTTTTCCACCGCAGACTCGTTCTTAAGCAAGTGGGTGCGGATGAATTCGCGAAGCTCGAATGTGATCAAGTCCCAACTTACATCTCCGCTTTTTGTGATCGTCACAAAAGTAGAAGCGATAAATACGCCAGTCACAAATGGAAAATTAAAGAGCTCTAAAGCCAGGCTCGAAGAGTCTTTTGCCTCAGCCGCAGACTTGTATTCCGCTGGAAAATTCGATTTGAAAATCACTCGATCTGATACGAATTTCATCGTATTGGGGTTGGGCGTAAGCTCGGCATATAAGGTAGTTGGAAACATATCAACACAATAATTTGTACTTTTGCAAAGTTAAACTGAATGCACGACACAGCATTGATCTCCATTGAAAAAATAAAGCTTGTTTTGTCAGCTACCCTTGCTGTGGTTCTGGCTGTGGCCTTGTCCATGCAGGCGAGTTTTGTTTCGATCAATACGATGTCGTGCAATGCCACGGGTAAAAAAATGGTCGCTGTCGGTGAGTTCGATAGCTGCTGCGCTCTGGATATAGAAGATTTTGGAATTGAAAAATCGGCTTGTTTGCGATTTCCAATCTATCTCGAAGTCATTCACATTTATATCTCATGGTTCAGATGTAGACTTTGTAGCAGTAGCACATTTGAGCGAAACTCCCGATTACGTCGCTACACAGTATAGTTCTCAAAAGCAAAATATCTGGCCACCTTCTACTGGACCGCCAAAGCCTTCGGGCAGAGAGATACTCACATCAATTTCTAAGTGGACAATTTGATTTATAGATAGTTGAAGTCAATAACTATCTAAAATCAAATATGTGAACACAAAATATTTTCTATTTATAATCTTCTTAGGCCTCTTCAGTGCTGTCCAAGCGCAGTCGGTAAAGGGGAGTGTCAAAGACAAAAAGTCGAAGGAGCTCATTGTCGGTGCCAATGTGTATTGGCAGGGCGCTAGCAGCGGTGCTTTTTCTGATGAGAAGGGACAATTCGAGATCCAATTGCCCGAAGATTTGCCAGCCAATCTCATCATCAGTTTTGTCGGCTACGTTTCAGATACACTTCAGGTAGAAGGTCCAGAAACGATTCAGGTTCGGCTTTCTTCTTCCATTGATATGGATGAGTTTGTAGTTGAAGAGCGAAAGGATGCCTTTAGCGTCTCAGCTGCAACCAAGCTCAACACTGAGGAGATCAACAGAGCAGTTCTGCGAAAGGCGGCGTGCTGTAATCTTTCGGAGAGTTTTGAAACATCGGCATCGGTAGATGTGGTGATGAATGATGCGATAACCGGCACAAGAAAAATCCAAATGCTTGGACTCGATGGGATCTACGTTCAGAATCTCTTTGAAAATGTTGCCTTTTCGAGAGGTTTGAGTAATGTACTGGCATTTGATCAAATACCAGGGCCATGGCTTTCATCGGTTCAACTAACAAAGGGAGTTGGAACCGTTCAAAATGGGTACGAAAGCATGACCGGACAAATCAATGTCGAATACATTAAGCCAGATACAGAGCCGGAGATTCACCTGGATTTCTTCGCCAACAACCAATCCCGATACGAAGGGAATGTGATTTGGGCTCAGCCGATTAATGAGAAATGGTCTACAGCATTGTTTGTGAACTACGCCGACCAGCAAAAGGAAGTTGATAATAACAAGGATGGCTTTCTCGACATGCCGATGCGGAATAGCTACAACATCATGAATCGCTGGAAGTACAGCGGGGAGTATTTGCGAAGCCAGATCATGCTGAGGTATATCAACGAAGAACGGAATTCAGGTCAGGTAGGGTATGACTATGACCGAGATTACGGAACACCAAATCTCTATGGGTTTGGAATGAATGTAGAGCACGCCGAAGCCATTTGGAAAATGGGAATTCTTTCGAAAAAGAGAGAAGACCAGAGTCTGGGCTTACGAGCGAAATACGTGCGTACGGATGTAGACGCCTATTTTGGAAACAACCCATACCAGGGCCTTCAGGAAAGCGCTCGATTTACTGCTATTTGGACCACAAAAACGGATCAATTTTCTGATCACACGTTTAATTTGGGAGGGCAAATCGTATACGACGATATCTCCGAATTTTATGACAAAGACGGTCTGACCGAGCGCCGAAGGATAGAGCGGGTGCCAGGAGTATTCGCAGAGTACAACTACGATAGGCCGCGTTTTTCGACAGTAATTGGTTTAAGGCTCGACGAGCACAATATCTACGGAACGGAGTTTACGCCAAGGGTGCATTTAAAGTACAATCTACAGCCATTGACCACGGTGCGTTTTTCTGCTGGAAGCGGATTCAGAACGCCTAATGTATTTGCCGATCAGCTGGGGATATTTGCAAACTCCAGAGTGATAACCATTCAGGAAGACCTCGATCGCGAAAAGTCGTGGAACTTTGGTGGGTCATTCCTGAAGAAGTTCAACTTACTTGCCGGAGAAGCTGTGATTAACTTCAACTACTACTTCACTTATTTCGAGAATCAACTTGTTGCCGATCGAGATTTTGATCCGCAACAACTCAGATTCTACAATTTGGATGGAGAATCGACCGCACATAGTTTTCAGGGAGACTTTCAGGTAGAAGTGCTAAAAGGCTTGGCGGTAAAAGCATCATACAAATATCAGCTTGTGGAGACCGACTACATCAGTGGAAAGCTCAAAACGCCGCTTATCCCAGAGCACAGAGCGCTTCTAAATATTGGTTATACCACGCCCAAAGGGAAGTGGTATTTTGATATCACTGGGAACTACTACGGTATGTCTAGATTGCCAAGTACTGCGAGCAGTCCACCTGAGTTTCAGCTCGGAGAGAATTCTGAAACATTTTTCCTTGTGCATGGTCAGGTTACAAGAAAATTTGGAGATCTTGAAATCTATATTGGAGCCGAAAACTTGGGTAATTTTATTCAAGAAGATGCCATTGTAGATGCTGAGAACCCATTTGGAGCGAACTTTGATGCAACAATGATTTATGGCCCTGTTAACGGAAGGGTTTTTTACGGAGGAATTAGATATAAACTTAAATTGAAAAACAACGAGAAATGAAAAAGCTAGCATTATTGTTAATGGTTTTTGGAATCAGCTTATCGACCTACGCTAGTGGAGGTAATGTTGAGATGGAGGTATCATCTTCAATCGTATGCGGAATGTGTAAGAATACCATTGAAAAGGGTCTTGCTTACACAGAAGGCATCAAAACCGTGAGAGTTGATGTAAAAGCCAACAAGATCTATGTGAAATACAACGACAGCAAAATCACAGAGAAGGAAGTGAAAGAAGCGATTACCAAGTTGGGCTATGTGGCAGATGACATGAAGCCAACAAAGGAAGCTTATGATGCCCTTCACGGTTGCTGCAAAGCCGAAGGAGTCTGTGAATAAGCCTGTAATCAAAACACTAAACGGCGTTTCTCCCACTATAGGGCGCGATACTTGGGTCGCACCCAACGCGACTTTAGTGGGAGAAGTCGTTTTAGGCGATCGATGTAGCATCTGGTACCAGGCCGTGTTGCGCGGTGATGTTGGCCATATTCACATCGGCAACGATTCAAACGTTCAAGACGGTGCTGTGGTCCATACCACCACGGGTAAGAGTGTGGTGGAAGTTGGTAAAGGAGTGACCATTGGGCATCGTGCCATCGTACACGGCTGTCAGGTGGCAGACTACGCTTTGATTGGAATGGGGTCCATAGTTCTTGATAATGCTAAAGTGGGAACCGGAGCTATCGTGGCGGCTGGAGCGGTTGTACTCGAGAATACTGTGATACCGCCTCACACTATTTGGGCAGGTGTTCCCGCCAAACAAGTCAAAGTTTTAGATGGTCAGCAATCTATTGAACAGATGAAGAAGATGGCGGAAGGTTATGTGCACTACGCTTCCTGGTATCGCTAGGTCCTGAGGTTCTTCTTCACAAGTCTAAGCTCTTTGCCAAAGAAAATCTTCGTGCTTTTCGCGAAGGAAGGAGTGAGATCCGAAACGTAGAAATGGTGATTTCGTGGTTTACCGGAATGAGTTAAGTTTCGCTTTTCGAGTACATCGGCGGTATATTGAGCCACAATTTCAGTTGAGTCTATCACATCTACGGAGCCTTTATAAAAGCTTGCCACTTCGTTTTTAATGAGAGGGAAGTGGGTACAACCTAGAATCAAGGCTCGAATATCCTTCAGGTTTGATCTGCTCAAGTAGTCGTTTATGATGGCCTGAGAAATGTTGTTGTTGAAGTACCCTTCTTCAACCATTCCTACCAGAAGTGGCGTAGCCAGCATGGTCACTTTCAAGCTCTCATTAAGCTTGCCGATACGCTTTGCGTAGACGCGGCTGTTTACCGTAGCTTTTGTCGCTATCAAGCCAATCTTTGCATTCTGATATAGATTAGCCACGTACTTCGATGTAGGATCAATCACATTGATCACTGGTATTTCTTTTCCAGCAAGCTTTTTAACCCGCTGTGTTGCAACAGCTGAAGCGCTATTGCAGGCAATAACTATGGCCTTACAATTCTGCTCTTTTAAGAAATGGAAGATAGACTCGGAATAGCCGCGAATAGCAGATGCCGACTTTTCTCCATAAGGTAGGTGAGCGGTATCGCCGAAATAGACCAAACGCTCATTCGGCATCTTGCGCGCTATGGCAGAAGCTACCGTGAGCCCTCCGATTCCGGAGTCAAAAATTCCTATTGGTCTAGAGTCACCCATAAACGAAAAAACATCCCAAAATAGGGATGTTTTCGCTTTTTAAAAGGTCTTTCCTAAGATTAAATTCCCAGGTGAGTTTTTACAAGTCCAGTCACATCTTCTCCGCCGGCGTAGAGCAAACCACCGCTAGCCGAAGAATCGAAGATGTAAGTAAAGTCATTCGCTTTTCCTACTTCTACAGAAGCAAGTCTTACCTTTTCGATCATGGCGTTCATCAGCTCATTTTGCTTGATTTCCATTTCCTGGTAAGCTGTTTGCTGAAATTCTTGGATACGTCTTTCCATGTCGACGATCTCGTCTCTAAGACTCAATCTCATCGATTCTGTAAGCGTAGTGTCTGTTTGGAACTCAGCCACTTTAGACTGGTAAGTCTGCTGCATAGTCTGCAGTCTTCCTTCTAGCTTCTGCTGAAGATCCTGTACTTGTTTCTCTGCTGCAGCTCTTTCCGGAAGCAATTGAACAATTGCCTGAAAATCAGCGTGTCCTAGTTTCTGAGCTACTCCTTGCGTCACTACCCCAAGGGCAAGTACTGCTAATAAAATCAGCTTCTTCATTGTGTGTTTATTTCAAATGTGTAATTGAATTATTTGCGGTCGCCGCCGCCTTTAATTGGTGAACTTTGGCTTCCACCACTATCTCTAGTTCCTGAATCAGAATCACTACCCGAGTCATTCTGTTCGCGATCTCTTGCACTTACACCTAATCGGCTCAAAACGCGGTCGCTTTTGTCGTAACGTGGATCGGCGTAAAGAATATTTGATTGTCCTGATTTATCGAAAATTACGGAGAACCCACCACCTGTAGCCACTTCTTTAATGGCGTTGAAAACTTCTTCCTGAATGGGCTGGATGAGTTCTTGACGCTTTTGAAATAGATCTCCATCTACTCCGAAGCGCTTTCTCTGAAGCTCTTTGGCCTCTTGTTCCTTTCTTACGATTTCATCCTCTCGTTGCTTTCTCATTTCCTCCGTAAGGAGAACCTTTTCTGCTTGATATGCCTTGTAGAGGCGATCAATGGCATCGTAGCGTTGCTCAATCTCATTTTGCCATTGCTTTGACAAGCGATTGAGTTCCTTTTGCGCGTCGTCATATGACTGCAAATTGCTTAAGATGTAATCGGTGTCGACATAGGCATAGCGCTGGGCATTGGCCGCGAATCCTAGGCCGAGTCCAATTACGAGTGTGAGAATGAGCTTTTTCATATCGTCAAGCTGCTGTTTCGGGTGAGCGAAAATACTGTTTTTTTAGAGTTCTCCAAGATTCATACCAATCGTAAAATGGAATTGTCCTTGAGGCATCAAAGGATCTCCTGGCACATCGTCAAACCTCCATCCATAATCAAGTCCCATGATACCAAACATAGGTAGGAATATTCTCAAACCAACCCCACCAGAACGGTACATTCTGAAGGGATCAAAATTCTCAATTCCATCATACGTATTACCCGCTTCTAAGAAAGTCAGAGCGTATATCGTTGCTGATGGGTTTGGAGAAATCAAGTAACGCAATTCAAACGTTTGTTTTACGACAATATTTGATCCAGTATTAGGAGAAAGACTCACGTCGTCGTAACCTCTTAGTCCAATGATCTCACGACCATCCAGTGCAAAACCGGAAAGTGCAGACCCACCCAGGTAGAATCTCTCAAATGGCGAAATTCCCTTGTCCTTGTTGTAGTACCCTAGGTAACCAAACCCACTTCGCGTCAGCAAAACGAGTTTAGGGAATAGTTCGTTGTACCATTCTGCAACGAGTTTCCACTTGTAGTATTCGGCCCATTTATAACGGGTTCTATCCAGAATGTCTCCACCGTAGTCTACACCATCCCAAAGTGAATATGGTAGTGTAACTTTTGTGTTCAGGCGGATATTAGATCCATAGCGAGGGAAAATCGGGTCGAAAATTGAATTTCTCGAAATATTGAAGTTCAGAGCCAGGTTATTGGACGAGCCATCTGTCAGAACGAAAACCCCGGTTCTTCTCGCATTCGTGTAATTGTTTATGTCGTAGTACAAATAGCTTACCCCGACCATCATTTGGAAATAGTCATCTGGCCATTTAAGACGCTTTCCAAGACTTACGCTACCTCCGGTAATCTTGAGTGATTGTCTTTCGATACCGAGTCTGGCCGCTTCTTTTTTGGTAAGTCCACTTGGTACCTGAACAGAGTGCTGAAGACTTACGGTAAATGAGTTGGGTTTTTTACCACCGAGCCAAGGCTCAGTAAACGACATATTGTAAGACTGGTACTGCGCACCGTTTGTCTGCATTCTCAATGAAAGACGCTGACCATCTCCGGCTGGAAGAGGATCCCAAGCTCCTTTCTTAAAGAAGTTTCGCATGGAGAAATTAGTGAACGATACACCCAATGTTCCTACTATCGTACCGGCTCCCCATCCACCAGAAAGCTCGATTTGATCAGAAGGTCTTTCCGCAACGGTGTATACAACATCAACAGTTCCGTCCTGATCATTCTGGATAGGGTTGATGTCGAATGCTTCTGGATCAAAGTATCCGAGCTGGGCGAGCTCACGCTGTGTACGGATGATGTCTGATCGACTAAAGAGATCACCGGGCTTTGTTCGAATTTCACGTCTGATAACGTGGTCGTTGGTTTTAGTGTTCCCTTTAACGATGATCCGGTTTATGCGGTATTGACGCCCTTCGTAAATCCGAATCTGTACATCGATGGTGTCGTTCTGAACGCTCTTCTCAACAGGGATGGCCTGGAACGCCAGGTAACCATCATCCAAGTATAATGAGCTTACATCACCTCCAGCCGCATTCATGAATAGGCGCGATTGGAATTTGTCTTCATCGTAGATCTCCCCACGCTCGATGGCCAAAATCGATGAGAGTTTGCTGCTCGTGTGCTTCGTATTTCCTACCCAGGTAATGTCTCCAAAGTAGAACTGGTTTCCTTCAAAGATATTGATCTTGATTCCGACCGTTCCATTCGGATTACGGTAAACCGAATCACTCAGAATCTTAGCGTTTCGATAGCCTTGTGCGCTATACTTTGCCATCATGTTTTCCAGGTCTTCCTTGTAAAGTAAGTCGATGTACTTACTTCTTTTCCAGAACCTATAGAAGGCTTTTTCCTTGGTTTTCTTTAGGGCTTTTTTGAGCTTTTGCGGACTTAGCTTTTCTGCTCCAATGATGTCGATATTCCCAATCTTTACCTTCGATTTTTTATCGACGTCAATCACGAGGTATTCACTGTTTGCTACCAGGGTATCGGGAAACTGACTGATCTTTACTTCAGTATCGAGGAAGCCTTTCTCGCGGTAGTGCTTCTTGATGATGTTTGAAGTGTTGGTCAAGAGGTTTTCGTTGACGATGGTACCTCGAATCAATTTAATCTTTTCACGAACATCTTCAGCTTCACCTTTGCTCAGGCCTTCAAACTTAAATCGAGACAAGCGAGCCCTTTCAGTCAGCTCAATGGTTAGAAAGATTTCACTTCCCCGAATCTCTGAGAGCTTGATTTGAATGTTGTCAAAAAGCTTCTGTTTCCACAAGTTTTTTATGGCTTGCGAAACTTCTTCACCGGGGAGCGTAATGGTTTGCCCGACGCTGAGTCCCGAAAATAGAATAATTGCTTGCGCGTCGAAATTTCGTGCACCAGCAACAGTAATTCCACCGATTGTAAATTCTTTGGGTGTGCGGTAGTCAAGGTCGAATGACCCAACTCCTGTCTGAGCAAAACCAGTTTCCGTGAGTCCTACAACTGCAACGGTAAGTAGAAGAGCTATTTTAAGAATTAACCTGTTCGCTGATCTTGCCAAATCTTCTTTCTCTTGTTTGAAACGCATGGACGGCTTTAAAGAAGTCTTCTTTTCCAAAGTCGGGCCACAGTGTCTCGGTGAAATAAAGCTCGCTATAAGCAATCTGCCAAAGAAGGAAATTGCTAATTCGCTTTTCACCACTTGTTCTTATCAATAGTTCGGGGTCAGGAAAGTTTCGGGTCTGAAGATATTGAGTTATGGCCGACTCGTTGATCTCATTTGGGTCTATTTCACCGTTTTTAACATCTATTGCGAGATTTTTCATCGCCTGAGTCATTTCCCATCTCGCACTGTAGCTCAGAGCTAGAATAAGCGTAATGCGTTTATTGCCACTCGTTCTTTTGATCGCATCTTTAAGCGCTGCCCCACATTTTTTCGGAAGTTTATCAATGTCTCCAATTACTTGAAGGCTAACTTCATTTTCATCGAGCTCATCAATTTCCTTAATTATGGTTTGCACCAAAAGATCCATAAGTGCTTCTACTTCTTCTGGTGGTCGATCCCAATTCTCCGTGCTAAACGCATAGAGTGTCAAGAACTCAACTCCAATTTCAGTTGCAGCCTTCAAGGATTCACGAACTCCGTTCACCCCATTGAGATGACCATAGGCGCGTGCTTCTCCCTGATTTTTTGCCCATCGGCCGTTGCCATCCATTATGATGGCGACATGACGAGGCAAGCGATCTTTATGTATCTTCTCTTTGTAGCTCATAAAAAAGCGAACGCAAAGGTCAGCATTTTAGGCCAAATGAAAAAGTCAACCTAATTATATGTTGAAGGACATTTAACTCTGGGCTTTCCAATCTTGTATGTCAGCATAAATCCGGCAAAAACATACCAATCTTCTCGGTTTGTTTCTCCACGTTGGTACCCGGTATTGGGGCCATCTGGATCAGGGTTAAGTGGAGCCAAGGTACGGTCAGCTAATTCTGCTGCGAGCAATCCATTTTCAATTCTCAAGGTATTTGGATCTACATATACGGAGCTCACATCATCGAGGTAGTCGGTAAAGGTTCGTCTCATTCCCCATTCTACAGATCCGGCAAGTCCTCTATATATGTTGAACTTAAACCCAATTCCAAATGGAACGCTGATTTGAGTGAGTGTGTATGGATCTTCATAGCCGTCAATTCCTTGACCTTCGGTACCCAAGGGCTGTAGATCGACCCAATTGTCGTTGAATTCAGCTTGGGGATTGAAACGGAAAATTGAGATTCCCGTCATCAGGTAAGGCGTACTTGGGCGCTTTGGGTCGCCAATCTCGTATGTGAGAAAGTTAATTTCGACTTGTGCACTGATCTCAAAAATGTCTGACCTAAAATGTAGATTCCTGTTTTTCTGCCAGTCAGAATCCGAGTCTCTATCGTGGGCATAAATTCTTCCGTACATGACGTTTGCTTTGAAAGCAAGTCGATCGTTAAAGTTGTATCGGTAGATCAAACCACCACCTGGATAGTACTTGCTAGGGAATTTAAATGCGGGATTCAAGTCGCCAATGTAATACGAGGTATTGACCATCAAACCTATCTCGTGATATTGAGAATAGGCCGAAAGGCCAACCAGGCAAAAGCATATGGCTAGAAACTGTTTCACAATTCTAAATCGACTATTGCGGCCTTTTATTGTGCGGATAGATTCCATGAGGAGCCAAAATTAATCTAATTGCGCTTATCGAGACCCCAAGCGAGCTTTTTACGCATTGTATTTAGGAAGGAGCTGCCTTCTGGTCTGATTAACCTGAAACTGAACGGGGCCCTCGAAACGATTACTTCTTCGTTTGGCTCGAGTATTTCGGTTCTGCTATCCAAAGCGATAAGATAACTGTCGCTGCGGCCGCGCACCTTGAAAGACAGGCGGTGATTGTTGGATAGAACTACCGGTCGCACATTCAGATTGTGCGGGGCAATGGGCGTGAGTACCACATTTTCAGATCCGGGAACAATAATTGGCCCGCCACAACTCAAACTATAGGCAGTCGATCCAGTTGGAGTAGCTACAATAAGGCCATCCGCCCAGTAGTTGTTCAAAAATTCGCCATCCAAATAAGTCTCTACCTTAACCATTGCCGCGGTATCTTTTTTGTGGATGGTCAGCTCGTTGAGACCATAGTTTGAGTCACCAAAGAGTCCACGCTCTGTCTCCACCTGAAGCAAGGTTCTTTCATCACATTCAAAAGTATTGTCTTTGACAGTTTTCAAAACTCCTTCAAACTCTTCAATGGTCACACTCGATATGAAACCAAGCCTTCCAGCGTTAATTCCGATGACGGGAACCCCCGAATCTCGGATCAACGTAGCCGTTTCAAGTAGGGTTCCATCCCCACCAATACTGACAAGACAGGTAAACTCTTCTATGGCTATTTCTTCTTTTGAGAAGCGTTCTGAAGTCGCAGGCATAAAGCCCTTTTTGATTAGGTAATCTGCATACTTGTCGTAAACTGCGTACTTAAACCCCGCCGCCGATATAGTATTGAGAAGCTCATTCACCCGTTGGTTGAGTGAATTTTCATATGGTTTACCGTAAATGGCAATTTTCATTAGAACGCTTGTTTAAAGTGGATAAACAATCCTGTTTCTCCCAGTGCATTAATGGCTCCTTCTACTCTGAAAACACGATCGTAATACGTTACAAAGTCGAGTCCGAATCCAGTGCTGTAAAGGTATTCATTCACGAGCGAATTGCGCGATTCGAAACCTTCGCCCCATACAAAGCCACCATCTACAAACCAATTGGCGTAAATAGCAAGGTGCACTTTGCCAAATTCTTGTGCTCTGATAACGGGTAAGTTGAATTTTTTGCGCTTAAGCAAAGCAAACTTGAAATTGCTTTGAAATAGCCCATAGCTGGTTCCATCGATGACGTAGTACTCATAGCCGCGAAGGTTTTTGCTATACCCTAGCGCCTGTGTCAGGTAGTAAGGTGGCGTTGACCAGTTAGATTTTCCAGTCGCAGCGTATCCGAAATAAAACCTGTCGCTCAATTTAAGATGATGCCGAAAGGTTAGATAGGTTGTAAAAAGGTTTAGCCCTTCTCTATTCACTAAACCCAACCCGTCTTGTTGAAGGGTGGCTGAGAGTAAAAGCCCGTTCAAGGCATACTCCTTGTAGTCTCTCGTATCATAGCTTATGAGGTATGAAGCTCTTAAAAATTGCGACCGCGAAACGTTTCCCGTAAAATAATTTGGCTGTAGAGCCACAACAGAGTCTTGAACGTGGGCGTTGAAGTATCCCAATTGAACGTAGTGTCGGAGAAAGATGTCTTCGCGGTAGCCTAGACCGACTTCAAATTTGCTGTATTCACGGGCCTTACCTTCATCAAAAACGCGATAAAACTCACGCTTGTTGTTTGATGTATTGTAGACGATCTCGTCATTTTCATAATATCCACCAGCTAGGTAAAGGCTTAGCGTTTGCTTTCTATTCAAGTTGGGAATGGTCCAGCTCGCGCTAAATTTTTTCGTGTATCCGAATCTGGCAGTGAGGGAGACCCGTTGGTTTAATCCTCGAAAATTCTTGTGCTGGACCACCATTCCATAATTGAGCCAACGGAGCTCTTTGGTTTCCCACCAGGTATTGAAATTGGTTTGAGCCAGCTCCAAAATTGGTACAGGGTAAATGTACCATCGTTCCTGAACACTGATTAGAATGATTACCTGATCGTTCCCAATTTGCAAAGGGGTGACCTCTACAAAGTTGAATAAGTTAAGGTTGCGTATGTTGTTACGCGTTTGTTCGGCGCCGGCGAGTATGTTTGACCAATACAGTGAGTCGCCGAGTTGGATAGAAATTTCCCGAAGAATGATTCTATCCTTGGTCTTATCATTTCCTTCAATGGTAATGTCAAGGATATATTTCTTCCCTATCGTATCAAGTTGGAGCGTTTCTACTTGCTGCCCTGACGCAGAAAGACAGAAAAATAGACTTGAAAATAAAATGAAAAGCGCCCTGGCCATCAAATAGGACTAGATTTTAAGGTAGCGCATCAACTCGTCGTAGCGCCGATGGATCATATCCTCATATGAAGATTGGTGATAAGAGGCCTTTATCTGATAATCGTAGCGGCCCAGTGTTTGGATGATGCCATCCATATTGGTTCGGTTGATTTTGAGCGTCAATTCCATTTTTGTTGAATCGGGATGCGAAGTCACATTCGCGCTCAATATTTTGGCATCGTTTCCTTCTACTATTTGAGCAATTTCTGAGAGTGAATAGTCACTTTGATTTAACTCGAGTACGATAACGGCGCCGGGATCTTTCATCGCTGCCAGTTGAGCAAGCTCTCTGACCAGGCAATAGATGCTCACGACTCCTACATAGGCTTCCTTCTCATCGAGAATTGGAACGGCGCTCAGTTGGAATTGGGCAGCTAGATTTACAATGTCGTATACGTGCTGGGTATTAAAAATAAAGACTCGTTTCAGCGTTGGTCTCAGGCTCGCTAGGTTGGCATCGTAGTTTTGAACTTCCAAGGCCGCATCGTCAGATAAAAGACCTAGGAATTCTCCATTCTCGACCACTGGCAAATGAGTCATTTTATACTCGTCGAGCAACTGCATGGCGAACAATACATTGTCTGACCCTTTTAGGGTAGGTATTTCGTCACTTATGAGATCTCCTGCGCGCATTCGAATTTGAATCTTTAAACTGGCCGATACATCCTTACCTTTGTGGCCGTCTATATTTCGAAATATACTTTAAAATAGATGACAAAGCTAAGCGTAAACATTAACAAAATTGCGACTATTCGAAATGCCAGAGGGGGAAACAACCCCAATTTGGTTCAAGTTGCTATTGATTGTCAAAATTTCGGTGCGGATGGGATTACAATTCACCCGAGACCAGATGAGCGTCACATCACCACCCAAGATGTATACAATCTAAAGCCGATTATCACTACGGAATATAATATCGAAGGCTTTCCGGACGATCGATTTTTTAAGCTTGCGAGCGATACGAAGCCAGAGCAGGTCACTCTCGTGCCAGATGGTCCAGATGTGTTGACATCAAACGCCGGATGGGATACGATCAGAAATAGGGAGTTTCTCCAATCTGAAGTAAAAAGATTGAAGGCTACAGGGGCAAGGGTGAGCTTGTTTGTAGATCCGGTGGAAGAGATTATTGAAGGCGCTAAAGAAGTTGGTGCCGATCGAATAGAACTCTACACTGAGAACTTTGCCGTTGAGTTTGCAAAGGGAAATACCGACGCTGTAAAGCCCTACGCAAAAGCGGCAGAATACGCGCATAAAATTGGCTTGAAAGTGAATGCGGGACACGATTTGGACTTGAAGAATCTCAAGTTCTTTGCTCAGAACGTTCCCTATCTTGATGAAGTGTCTATCGGCCACGCCTTGGTCTGCGATGCGCTTTATCTCGGACTTGAAAACACCATTAGAATGTACCAAAAGTGCTTGATGAAATGAAATTAGCTTATCGATCAATGGGAGAGGGTCAGCCTATGATCATCCTTCATGGTTTATTCGGCTCTTCCGATAATTGGCAAACGCTAGGGAAGCGATTTGCGGAAGATTACAAGGTGTATTTAGTAGATCAGCGAAACCACGGGAAGTCGCCGCACAGCGATGAGTTCAGCTACGATATTCTAGCCGATGATTTAGAAGACTTCTGTACTTCACACGAAATCAGGCATGCAATTGTCATAGGCCATTCAATGGGTGGGAAGACCGCCATGCGCTTTGCTCAGAAATACCCTGAATATGTTGAGAAGCTCATCATCGTTGATATGGGGGTAAAGTCGTACCCGCCGCATCATCAAGATGTGCTGGCAGCTTTTCACAGTGTCGATTTGGAGAATACGACAAGTCGTAAGCAAGCAGAAGATGCTGTGTCTGAATATTTACCGGATTTTGGTACACGACAGTTTATTCTGAAAAACCTTTACCGCGTCACGCCTACCCAGTTTGGGTGGCGCCCCAATGTGCATGTGTTGGAAGAGAAGATGGACCGCATTTTGGAGCCTCTTCCACCAGGCAAGGTCGATGTACCCACGCTATTCCTGTATGGAGAGAAATCTAATTACGTTGTCCCCGAAGAATTCGGAAGTATCCTTGGGCTGTTTCCCAACGCCGAGTTTGCGGCATTGCCCACTCACCACTGGGTTCATGCTGAAGATCCAGATGGATTTTATGAAGAAGTCAAAAAATTTGTAACCCTATAGATTGAGTTCCGTAATAGAATCCGGATTTCATTAATAAGGTTTAATTGGTGATTAAGAACAAGGGTCTACGAACGAGTAGACCCTTGTTTGTTTTTAGTGCTTTACGATTAGCTTCTGGAATGTGATCCGATCACCAATCTGAACTGCAATCACATAGGTTCCATTGGCCCAATTGGCCGTGTTTATTACTCGCTGGTTTAGACCGCTCACGCCAACGAATGTATCTGATGAGAGACGCTTGCCACTCAAGTCGAAAACTTGAAGCGCAATATTTTCAGAGCTCTCCAAGGAGAATTGGATTTGGGTTTGGGATTGAGCTGGGTTGGGATACACCTTGAAATTCATCTGATCCAACTCGTTAACGCTAAGTGTGGTTTCTTCTAGTCGCGCCATGAATTCCTGGTAAAAAAGATTTGCAACTCGTGCATCGTGAATGATCAGGGTATTCTCATCATTGTTTGATTCTGCTGAGGCGCTCCAGTTATGTGAGCCAGTGACAACTATTGGATCTGAGCTCGGATTACTATGGTCTATGATCGCATATTTGTGGTGGAGCTGGGCATCCACATCAGCATGCGAATAGATATCCACACCAGCATCGATAAGTGCGGGAACATCCGATGCAGACCCACCAACTTGTTCAATAACACCACGCGGAGTCAAGAAAAGATTTGTTTGGTCGATTACTGCATCACGCAGCATGTCATTAGTAAACACAAGAAGTGCGAAATCTAGGTTGTGATCGGCCGATTCAATTGCGTTTACAATGGCATTTGTCGTATTGTCAGATGGTGAAAAGTAGAGTTCGACATTGCTCCCCCCAATAATGAACTTTTCTGGTGTATTATTCATCTTGAGTGCACCAAAACGCGAATTATCGGGGTCTGGGGTCATTGTTGAGCTTCCCCACATTTCTTCAAATTCAATGGTATAAGCTCGCGCAAGTGCCTGATCTTGTATAATAACCATATTATTCGGGTCGAGTAGTAGGTTGTTCGTGGTCCAGTTTGTTGATCCAGTCAGCACCATTGCGCTATCTACAACGTTTCTATCTACGACCATGAACTTGTTATGCATTCCGCTTGAAGTGGCTCCTTGTCGAACAAATGTTGTGATGCTTTCATCCAAACTATTGAAACCTGTATTTGAAGTTTGAGCTTCGGACACATATCTTATTTCTACTCCCCTTTCGGCAGCATCATTTAGAGCACCTACGATAGTGAAGCTGTTCAAATTGTACACAGCAATGTCAAGCGTATATTGCGCACGGTCAATGTAAGCTGCTAGCGTGTCGTCGGTAAGCCCGAAAAGCCCAACGGCTTCTTCTTCTCCTGCAAAATCTGGGTTAACTGAGCGGTTGAAGTAGACACGGATATCTCCTGATGATTCCGATACCGTACTGTAGACACCAATAGTGCTTCTGGCCGTGTCTTCACCGGCTACTGAAAAGACCTGGCAGTAATAAGGAGATCCGGACTCCAGACCTTCCAAGGTAATATAGTGGTCAACTCCTTCTCCGGCGGCACTCGCAAAGCTTCCCATCTCTGGAGTTAGGCCGTATTCTACTTCTGTAGTAGATTCAAGATCAGTACTCCATTCCAGGTCAAAAGTTGAAGTAGTAAGATTGTATTGTTCTATGGATGATGTGAAGTTGATAGGACTCGAAAAGATGAAGTCGTTGTAGTCTCGCGGCAAAAGCTGATAGCCTTCTGATGGACTGTTGTTGCTGTATTGAGAAAGCACCCCAACCAAATTAATTGGACCAAGAGGGATTAGTTCTCCGATTAGCGGTGATCCATTTCTAACGTAAACTACACCTTCTTCGTCACTGGCACTGAATCCATACGTTGAGCTTCCGAACATAGCTCCCCCATCAAAGAATGAAGCCCCGGTGACTTGCAATAGCATTCCTTCGTATTGCTCTGATAATTCATTTGGGGTTACCACGATTGGAGCGGGCAAGTCATTTCCTTGGCTGTCAATGGTGATTGAAGATATGTTTGGGCCTATCTCCAGTAGATTAGCAAACTCTGTGATTTCTCCAGTGATTGTAATTATATCACCAATCATTGGCTCGGCATCTTGGCCAGACCAGTCAGATCCAGGATAGAGCGCAATTCCTCCGGTTTCATCTTGTAAATATCTTACAGATCCCAATTCAGGTCCATTGATGATAATTCCAGAGATGGTGACAATCTCTCCGACATCGTAGTTTGCGCGAAGATCAGCGATGTCAGATTGAGCACTTAGCCCTGCTGCAGAGAGTAAAAATGCGCATGAAGCAAGAATGTTTTTAGTGAAGCACATAAGTTTAGAGAGTAGCTTTTAATGTAATTCCGTATGTAGTAGGCAGTCCAAAATAAACGGCTGCAGAATTTGCGTCGAAAGTGACTGATGCAGGAGCTGGGCTGTCCAGGTAATCTGTTGTTACCAAAGATCCACCACTGTTGTTGTCGGCATCTGATATGTATAACTCGTTTAGCACGTTGTCTACAACAAAGTTAAGGTCAAACCTAACTTTCGAAATATCGAAGTGGTAACCAGCATACAAGCTGAGTAGGCCGTAGTTTGGTATCATCCAAGACTGTCTTCCGGCTTTTTCTCCTTGCAATTGCAAAGGGTCAAATTCTGAGTAATGTCGCGCGTAGTAGGTGTATCTTCCACCCAGATAGGCGTTTTCTTCCTTTAAGAATCTAAACCTTACAGATCCACCGACTTGTGTTTGCGGGGAATTACCAACAAAGACGCCATCAGCATCGAAGGAGATCTCGACAGGCTCATCTGTCGGCTGATTGTCGGGTCCTACTTCGTAAACTAAATTTCCGTTGTCATCAAAAAAGTTAACCGTGTCTTTACTTGTCCATCTCCAGTCTCCAATTGATGCAAACGCTTCTACCGTCCAATGCTTATTGATATTATAAGTGAAGTTTCCTTCTATACCAATATGACGTGCATTCATAGCGTTGATATTGGCTTGAACGGGAATGTCTCTTCCTGGTAGTCTTACTCTCGTCCCCCCTTCATAAGGTCTGTTTCTCCAATCGATATAATACGTATTTACACTGGCTGCAAATTTCTTGGAGTTGTAATTGTAGCCAAGTTCGAAAGAAGTAATATTCTCATTTTCAATATCTCTAAAGAACTGGTTGATGTTGCTAATATCGATTACGTTTCTGAATCGAGGTGTCCTACTCAAGTAACCTAGGTTCACAAATACGTGATGGTGATCATTGATGGCGTATCCAACCCCTCCTTTTACTGTGAACCCAGGGATGTTTTTCCACGGAGTTTCAGAAGTCTGATTCCGATCATCATTGTACTCTACCTGCTCAGCTCCTACTATGTAATTTGTTCCAGTTGGAGCATAGTCATTCTCATTTTGCGCTGGGTTCGTTACAAAAGTGGTGTCTCCGGATGTGTAAAACGAAGAAGTTCCTTCATTGATGTTGTCAGCAGCAACCAATACGTTTGATCCATTGTAAAAAAGCACATCGCCGTAACCAATTGCGTTTGCGAATCGGGTTCCGTCATCTGCAATAAAGTCTTTGTTTCCGTAAAGGTCTTTTCGCTTGTAACCGCTAATTACACCAGATAGATTTATGAAAGCCGTCCACTTATCCTTCTTGTATTTTGTTTCGGTAAAGAAGGCACCCCAACGAATATAATTTTCGCTGTTAAAATCGTATTTGTCACCCTTGCGGTACATTTGGTTTGGATAGTCTGTAGGTCGGTCTTGTGGTAGTCCACTCAACTCGGGAACAAAATAGTCACCACCTAGCAGGTCACTGATCTCAGCATATCGGTGCGACTTGTAGTAACGGAAGTCAAGACCACCTGCGAAAGACCAATTTTCATTGATCTGAAAGTCGAGAATTCCAAGATATCCGAGCCACGAGTGGTTATCGTAAACCTTTCTCATGATAACGCTCGAACGCAACTCAGTGTCAGAATAGTTAGGGAAAATAGGTGGTCCGAAAAGCCCACCGACGGTGTTGTTATGCCAGTCGTCTTCGAAGTCTACCTGAAGGCTAGAATCGTAATCACCAAAACCGAGGAAAGGAATGCGGTTTGTTACCCCTCCGCGTCCAAAGGAGTAGTAAACCTTGTTTGACATATTAATCCGATCAGAAACTTTCCAAAAGTCGCTCAAAACAAAGATGGGCTTGTGATAGTCTCTAAACCGCTCGCTCTTTTTATTTCCGTTCAAGTATCCCCAATGGTTATTATATCGAACTCCCTTGGAGATAACCCCAGTGGTGTCAATAAAGTCATACTGACTTACTTCTTGAAGAAACAGCTCTCTGTCGTAGACGAAGTTTCCGGTATTGGGATCATAGGTACCCCATCCGTTTTCTTCTGCGATAGCGTTCCGCTGTGCTATAGCGTCTTGGTCATTTTCTCCAGCTCTGTTTGAGATAACATTGAACTCCGCGTATTGTCTATATTGCTCGTCACTTCCAGTAAATTGGTCCCGGGCAAAATCTTTGTCATAGACAACAATTTTGTTCTTGCTGGCTCTGATTCCTTGCCTGATTGGTGCTCCTGTAGCAGTGAATGATACGATGTGGTTACCGAAGTCCTTCTGCACTTTACCGTAGTAAAAGTACTCTTCCTTAAACATGGCTGTGTAAAAACCGTCACCTGTTCGGGCAGACCCTGCCACAGAAAAACCCCAGCCATTTTTTAAACGCCCTGAGTTATAACCTATGGTAGTTCGGAGGGTATTGTAGCTACCATAACTCTGCTGAACAAAGAAATTTTCTTCGTTTTCAATGCTTTTTGTGATGTAATTGATGGTTCCCCCAATGGCTGGAAGGGCTAGTTTAGATGAAGTCAAACCTCTCTGTACTTGCAAGTTGGCAAGTACGGCATCAAGTCCGTATGTGTTGGACCAAAATACACGTCCATCATCCATATTGTTAATGGGAATTCCATCAATCATTACAGAGATGTTTCTTTGTTGAAATCCTCTAATTGAGATTCGTGCTCCACCGTCGCTTCCACCGGCAGGAGTAACATATACCCCTGGTGTGGTAGTCAAAAGCATGGGAACGTCATTGGTTCCAAGCTCTTCGCTTATTCGAGCGGGTTTGATATTGGTAAATGCAACCGGTGTTTCATTTTGAACTGCCATATCTGCCACCACTTCAATCTCTCGAAGGGTTGTGGTAGACATTGCAAAATCTAAGTTCAGGAAATTCTTGTCGAGGGTTACTTCTTGTACAATAGGGTCATAGTTGACGTACGAAACTTCGATCGAGTAAGTCCCATATGGCAGTTCAATGGAATATTTTCCATCAATATCGGTTACAACTCCTTTTCCTTCTGAGTAGAGCACTGTGGCTCCGATAAGGGTTTCTCCTGTGGTTTTGTCAGATACGGTACCGGAGATAGTACCAGTTTGGGCATAAACTGTCGCCGACAGCAACATGCCTAAAAAAGCAAGTGCAATATATTTCAAAACAGAAGGTCTTGGTTAAATAAAAAGGCCTACCATATTCTGGTAGGCCTTTGGATCCGAGATCAAATTATTCTTTGATGATTCTGGTAGAGAAACCAACGTTTCCTTCCATAATGATGTTTACAATGTAAACCCCAGAAGGCACGCTTCCAAGCACAACTGAACCGTTGTTTGAATTAGTTAGGTTCAAAGTTGTTTTTACGAGTTTACCAGTGGCATCATATGCTTCAACTTCTCTGATGGCATAGTTTGTTTTTACAGTGATTTGTTGATCACCTGTAACAATAGTTGGGTAAATTTGAACGTCCAAGTCTTCTCTGTCACCTACTGAAGTCACATCGTTACAGTCGCAAGTGTGCGTCCCTAGGTTTGACCAGTCGTCCGTACCGAGTGTGTCCCACTCAGCCAATGGCTCGAATGAATCTGGTGGAGTTGTAACACCTCCGGTAATCGAAGGCTTACGGATCATGGTGTGTCCACTTGTAATGATCGTTCCGTCTTCTGTTGACCATCCATCTCCTGGATCTTCACCTGGTTTTCCAAAGATATCAGCTACTGTAGAGCCATTGTAGACTAGTACTAGTGCATCATCACCATTCATAAAAGTTGGTGCTGGGTAAGGGTTGTCAAGTTGGTCGGCAAGTGCTTGTAGCTCTGGGTCACATGCTGGAGAGATAAATGTTCCAAGGTCAATGTCCTCAGTTTGTCCGTTGGCTACTACCCATGTTCCATAAGCTGGGATAGTTCCCATAAGAGTTGTTTCATCAGTTGATGCCCCTTCACCATTAGACCATCTTTCAAGAACCCATCCATTCAAATTAATCTCTTGATCAGTCGGGTTGTAAAGCTCATAGGCTTTATTGTTTCCTGTTCCAACCACATATTCAGAGATAAATAGTTGGTCACATTGTGCCTCAGCGGCGAAAGCTGCAACGATAGCAGCAAGAGAGAGTAAAGATTTTTTCATCTTATTCGTTGTTTTGGTTTAAGAATTTTGCAGCGAAAGTATGGGGAAGGATTGATATTTCCCATGGCTATCACTTTCATAGGCAGCAATTTAATATAAAGTTAATATTCGGCTAGAAATGGCCAAGCATGGGCTTGTTTCTTTGCTAATTTTGCACTAGAATTCAGCCATTCGTGAGAAGAGTAGTCTCCATAACGACCCTTTTAGTTACTGCTGTTTTGCTGTCCATTAGTGGAAGAGCTGGGCATATATCGGGGTTGAATGTGGGATACACTTGTTTGGGTGGAAATCAATATTTGGTTTCGGTCAATTTGTTTCACGATTGCGGTGACTCACAGGATGTTCCAGATGTTATCAGCGTTTTTATTGGCTCGTCGTGTGGGAATGTGGGGTTTATCCCCGTTCCGAAAGTGAGCGAACAAGAAGTCTCTCAGCTGTGTGATGCTGAACTTCCTAATAGCACATGCAATGGCGGTTTTCAGCCGGGGGTCGAATTGGCCAAATACGAGCTGGAGGTAACGCTTGACCCTTGCTCAGACTGGAAGATTATTGTCGCCGAGCAAAATCGGGATGGGGCAACTGCAAATCTCATAGATCCAGCTACTTTCAATATTCACGTCGAAGCTGAGCTTGATAATTCATCTGGAGATTGCAATAATTCACCAGAGTTAACCGTGTTAAACCTTCCTTACGTTTGTGTTAACTCAAATCTCCTTTACAATTTAGGAGTTGTGGATAGTGATGGCGATAGCCTTGCGTATTCGCTGGTTCCTGCACAAGCGTCCATGACTCCGCTATCACCATTTGAACTTGCATATACCGCAGGTCTCTCTGGTGGAGAACCAATGAACGGAATCACAATTGACCCTGTGACAGGTCAAATTGAAGTGCTACCGTCTATGCTGGGCCGATTCAATATCGTTGTGCAAGTTGTGGAGTATCGTGATGGACAGGAGATAGGCACAATATCCTACGATTTTTTGATGATCGTTATCGATTGTATAATTCCTCCACCAGAACCTGATATTGAAAGTTTAACTCATGTCAGTGGTGGTGGTTTTCCTCTTGAACCCGCCGTGGTGGGCTTGTGCCCTGATGACGATTTTTGCTTTTCAATTGATTTTACTTCATCGGACCCAAGTCTAAGTGTAGAACTTTCTTCAAATATTTCGAGCCTTATTCCAGGCACAACAGAGGTCCTTGCTGGAACGAATCCGGCTACCATTACTTTTTGTGGGACGCTCCCGCCAGATTTTGATGGTGGAAACTTTTTAATCACGGCTATCGACGATGCTTGCCCCGTTTATGGCCAATCGTATTACCCGATTGAGCTCGTCATCCGTACAGAAATCGATTTAATCGGTGGGGGAATTTTTTGTGAAGGAGACTGGGTGGATCTCACTGCTGAAAATGATACTGTTTATACGTGGTATGGTCCGGATGATGAACTGTTGACCGTTCCAGATCAGGCTACTTGCAACCCATGTCGCGATACGCAGATTCTTCCCGATACTACGGGTTGGTATAAGGTTGTGGGGGCTTATGAGAACTCTTCTTGTTCTAATGTAGACTCGGTGTTTATTGAAGTCCCTCTCAACGCTGAAACCAGCACTGCATTGGAAACTTGTTTTGGAAATGATGGTTCTATCGAAATTGACATATTAACAGGATCGGGCAATTATCAGGTGACTTGGAGTGATATCGGTGTTGGGACATTGACCAGAACGGGCATGCAGTCAGGGCTCTATTCGGCCGTTGTTGAAGATCTTGATCACGGCTGTTCGAAAACATTTGAATTCGATTTAGGTCAAATTCAGATACCAGATGCCGAAGCAGGCTCAGATACCGACGTTTGCGGACTTGCTCACACATTAAGTGCAGTTCCTAGCGTAGGCGATGGCTACTGGACAAGCGTTACAACTGGAAGCTTTATCGATTCAACTGACCCCACCACTGTGGTTGCGGTTGCAGGCACGGGAACTTATCAATTTGTGTGGACCGAAGATGCCGGAGGTGGCTGCTTGGATAGTGACACCATTCAAGTTCAATTTTACGATCACCCCGAACCGTTGATCAGCTTGGTCGATACAGTTTGTGGCCTTGAAGTTACGGCAGAAGGAAGTGTGCAGCTGGGGGCTTTCTCCTGGAGTTCACCAGATGGCATAGTAGTCTCAGATCCTGTGGCAGATCAAATCACGCTGATTGCCCCAGATTATGGAACTTATACTGTTGAGCTCAATGCCTATAACGGAGCATGTCAAACTCTGGCAAGTGAAGAAATAACTTTTCTCAATACTCCAAATGTTAATGCTGGAGCTGACTTTTCTGTATGTGGATTGGAAGCAACCCTGAGTGGGACAGAAGATTTTGGTGATGCATACTGGGAGATTCCTACGGGGCTGGAAACAATGGACCCTATTGAGAGCCAAAATATTGATGTAACTAGCAGCGGATACGGATTATTCGAGGCAATAAGATATTCGTCGGAAAGTGGTTTTTGCGCATCATCTGATACGGTTGAATTACGGTTTGTTGAGCAGCCGCAAGTCTACATTGGTGAAGACAATATGTACTGTGCCGATGAGTTTGAAATCGATTTTCCGAATCCTATTGGGGAACTGACCTGGGAAATTCCATCTGGAACAAGTGTTTCGACAGAAGACATGCCAACAATCTTTGATGGAAACTATGGGGTAAACACGGTTATTCTCCACGCTGATAATGGGTATGGCTGCATAGATTCGGATACTCTAGAGGTTCAATTAATTGAGCAACCGATCGCAGAACCAACTGTGATTGATACGATCTGTGATTTTCAAGTTGCGCTAAATGCAGCAAACACAGCTGATGTGGGCTACTGGATAGGTGATGGAGATCTTAGTTTCGACAATGACTTGAGTCCAAATACAACAGCTACAGCACTGGTAGAGGGTACCTACGTATTCGGCTGGGTATTGGAAAATGGGGGAGAATGTCGGGATACTAGTAATTTTGAAATCACGTTCTACGAGCAGCCGCAAGTGGAAGCGGGAATGGATGCAGCTATTTGCGGTCTTTCTTATCAGCTGGAAGCCACCCCTTCAGTCGGGCAGTTTATCTGGATCGATAGTCCAGGGCTGACTTTTTCAAACCCGACTTCAGCTACTGCGGTAATCGATGCAGATTGGTATGGGACTTACACCGTTGAAGTATTAGAGCAAAACGGAATATGTCTTGATCAGGACTTCGTTGAAATTGAGTTTCATAGTGCACCGCAGATTCTAGATCCTGAGTGGGAATGCACAGGGGCTGACGCTGAGTTTGTTCTGACTTTTGATCTGGGCTATGGCGATACGGCTAACTATGCTTTGGATGGACCTGCCGGCAATCTGAATGCACTTTCATTTACTTCTGACCCAATCCTATCAGATACACCAATTGAAGTGGTGTTGATGGATGGTGGAATTTGTGGGAACGACACATTGGCCGGAACCAAGTTTTGTCCAGTTTTATCTTTCGCGGGTACCATGGATCAAGATACCTTGATCATTTGCGAAGGAGAGTCAGCATTGGCAGCAATTCCATCGGATTTTACTCTGGACTCGAATGATACGCTACTCTTTGCTTTGCATGAAAATCAAGGACAAGACCTTGGCGATATTTATCAATGGAATTCGAGTCCGACTTTCGGCTTACAGCCTGGAATGGAATACAATCAGGTATACTTCATTTCCTCAGTTGTAGGTACTGTTTCCAATGAAGCAATTGATCTCAATGACCCATTGCTGTCTGTAGCTGAAGGTACTCCAGTCATTTACAGAGAAGCTCCTGTAGCGAGCATCTCAGGCGATCTGGTGGTATGCCCAAATGTCGAGTCGCTGTTTCCTGTTGATTTGGAAGGCGAATTTCCGCTGACTCTTACATACGAATCGCCCGAGGGTACCGAGATCATTGAAATTTCGAATCCCGGTTTTGAGATAAGTATTCCCGATTCTGGGATGTTTGAGTTGGTAGGAATTGAAGATGCTTATTGTCCAGGTGATGTGGATGGAATTGTGCGGGTCGAGTTCTATGAGCTTCCAACTTCAGAGCTCTCAGGTGAGAATGAGATTTGTGCTGGAGATACCGTTGACTTGAATCTCGCTTTTAATGGGACACCTAATTTTGAATATGACCTTTGGCTGAATGGTGAATTTTATCTCACTGGAGAAGCGAGTAATTCTACGACTCACAATATCCACACAGCAGGAGAATATGAGCTGGTTCAACTTAGTGATGCGAATTGCTTTGCCGAGGATACCAGTAGTTTTATCCTGACGGTAAAACCACTTCCTCAGCTCGATTTGGGCGAAGACTTGACTCTATGTTCAGGAGATACGGTAAACCTTGAAACCATGTTTTTTCCTGGCCAAACCTACCAGTGGAACTATACTGATGGCTTGTTTGAAACCAATCTGAACCAGGCTTCATTCACCCAAACTAATACTCTTCCTTTTCCAGACTATTACACTGTGCGCATAGAGTCTGAACTCAATGAGTGCTTTAACACCGATAGTGTAGAAATAATCATGGCGAGTACACCATCGCCTTTCATTTTTGGTCCTGATGAATACTGCTCAAGTGATTCCATTTCATTGATTGGTACAGGTGGCCAATGCCACTGGGAGCCTGCTGAATTCTTTTCGGATCCAGATTCGAGCAACACGGCCTTTTGGGCGGCGGCCGATCAAATAGTGACACTTGTAGTAGAGTCTGATTTCGGATGCACTAATGAAGTGTCCAGGCAAATGACCGTAAACCAATCCCCAACCGCCTTTTTCGACCCGGGGCTTGAGTCTGGGTGTGCGCCGGTCGATATTATCCTTCACGCTGAGAATCCTATAGAGACAAATGAATACGCATGGAATGTCGCAGGTGCTGGAGAGCTGATCAGTCAGGGTGATATGGCTATTGTTCAATTTGATGAAGCTGGAACATTCAATATCAGCTTAACGGTTACTGCAGATAATGGGTGTACATCCGCATTTACTACTCCTCAATCCATCGAAGTATTTAAAACACATGCTGAGTTTGAGTTGGTAACTGAGCAACCAACCATTACAACTCCACATGCGTACTTTCAGAATATCTCGCCAACCAATGTGAGTTCTGTCTGGTATATCGATACGCTTGGGGTGCAGTATGATCGACATCTTTATTACGAATTCCCAGATTTAGGTGGGCTTGAGTACGAAGTATGTCTTGAAGTGGTCGATGATTATGGCTGTATTGACCGCTCTTGTGATCTGGTGGAAGTGAAGGATGATTTTTACCTCTATGTCCCGAATTCGTTTACTCCGAACGGTGATGGGCTAAATGACTTGTTTTACCCGGTGATTTCGTTTGTGGATGTGAGAGAATACCACTTCTGGATTAATGATCGCAGGGGTGAAGTTGTATTTGAGACAAACGACCCAACTGAAAAGTGGGATGGCACGGCGAAAGGGGAGCTATATTTTGGTCGAAATCAAACGTATACTTGGCACTTAGTTATTAAGCCAGAGTATAATACAGAGACCCAGTATTACAATGGCCATGTCAATCTAATTCGTTAAAAATAGTTAGGATTTTCACTGTTTTTTGGGGAGCCTGTTTCTTGATCTCTTTTCGATTATCTTAGCCACAAATTTTGATTTTGAAGGAAGGGATTGTCATTATACCTACTTACAATGAAGCAGGAAATATAGAGCGGCTTTTGCGCTGTGTTTTCGCTATGGATGCTGATATCCACGTCTTAATTGTAGATGACAATTCGCCAGATGGAACTGGAGAAATCGTAAAGAGTTTACAGCCCGAATTTAGTGAACGGTTGCAACTCTTAGAGCGTGCAGAAAAGAACGGTTTAGGCACGGCCTATATAGCTGGTTTTAAGCACTGCTTGGCCCAATCTTATCAGTACATCTTCGAGATGGATGCCGATTTCTCCCACGATTACAAAGATCTACCTCGCTTGATGGATGCGTGCAAAAGTTCGGGTGGAATGAGTATAGGGTCTAGATACGTTCGCGGTGGAAAAGTTAGCAATTGGCCGATGACGCGTATTTTGATGTCGTATTTCGCATCACTTTACGTCCGTGCCATTTTGTGGATTAATGTCATGGATACAACGGCGGGATTTGTTTGCTATCACAGAGCTGTTCTGGAAACGATAGATTTAGACTCGATCGAGTTTGTAGGCTATGCATTCCAAATAGAAATGAAGTACAAGGCCATGAAAGCCGGTTTTAAATTGGTTGAAGTTCCTATTACCTTTATAGACAGACAAGTGGGCCAAAGTAAAATGAGTATGAACATTTTTACCGAAGCCTTTTTGGGAGTACTTAAAATGAGATTTAGCTGATGGGAAAAGTATTGATAAAAGGTGCCACGCTAGTTAATGAAGGGAAGCAGTGGGTTTCTGATTTGCTGGTAAATGACGGTGTTATCGAGAAAATTGCCGAAGACATTCCAAGTGATGGAATATCATCAGTCCATTCAGGCTCAAGGCTTACACCTTTTGCCAGGCTTGATCGACGATCAGGTTCACTTCAGGGAGCCTGGGCTCACGCACAAAGGAGATCTTTACACCGAAAGCAGAGCAGCTGTAGCTGGGGGAATTACCAGTTTTATGGAAATGCCCAACACCGTTCCAAATGCGCTTACCCAAGAATTACTGCAAGACAAGTACGACAGAGCTGCCGAAGTGAGTTTAGCCAACTACTCCTTTTTTATGGGGGCTTCGAATGAAAATATTGATGAGGTATTAAAAACAGATCCGAAAAGGGTTTGTGGGGTTAAAGTCTTCATGGGTTCTTCCACGGGAAACATGCTTGTTGATGAGCGCTCTGTACTCGAAGGGATTTTTAAAGAAAGCCCAACTATCATAGCTACCCACTGTGAAGATGAAGCTACGGTAAGAGCGAATATGGAAATCTATCGCAAGAAATATGGCGAGGATGTTCCGTTCACCGCACACCCGCTAATTCGCTCTGAAGAAGCTTGCTATAAGTCTTCTTCCTTGGCTGTAGAATTGGCAACAAAGCACAACGCGCGGCTTCATATTCTGCATATTTCTACGGGAAGGGAAATTGAGCTTTTCAGAAACGACATTCCACTTGAAGAGAAGAAGATTACGGCTGAAGCATGTATTCATCACATGTGGTTTACCGATGCTGATTACAAGACAAAGGGAAGTCGCATCAAGTGGAATCCGGCGGTAAAGACGGAAGCCGATCGAGAAGCAATTAGAGCGGCTGTCAATTCGAATAAAATTGATGTCATAGCCACAGATCACGCACCGCATACCATTGAGGAAAAGTCTGGAACGTATTTCAAAGCACCTTCGGGTGGGCCATTGGTCCAACACGCATTGCTAGCCTTACTCGATATGTATCGCGATGGCGTATTTACACTTGAGCAAATCGTGAATAAGACGAGCCACTCTGTTGCTAAGCTCTTCCAAATTAAAAACAGAGGCTTCATTCGAGAAGGATATGCTGCCGATCTAGTTCTTGTAAACTTGAATCAAGAAACTGAAGTCACTAAGGATAATATCAAGTACAAATGTGGTTGGAGTCCTTTTGAAGGCCATCGGTTCAAATCGTCTGTTGAGTATACACTGGTCAACGGTCAGGTAGTATATGATCGCGGATTGATTATCGATTCTCAGCTCGGAAAAAGATTGCTATTCGATCGATGAGATGGGCGATCTTCATAGCGATTAGCTTTTTGATAGGCTGTGATTCTGCTCCTGACAATGAGGAAAAACCACCCTTGGAGAAAAGGCAGTTTACTGCTTTGATGATCGACGTTCAACTAGCCGAAGGGATGAAAACTCAAAAGATTTTTGTTACCAAAAAGAACCCTGGAGCCATAAATATGCTCTACGAAGACATCTTCGCAAAGCATGGTGTTACCGAAGAAGAATTTCAAAAAACATTCAGGTATTACCGAGAACGACCAGAACTTTTTGAAGTTGTTTACGAGCAAGTATTGGATAGCCTGAGCAAACTCGATGTAGAAGTAAAGCAAGAGTACGGCCAATACCTCAAGCACAAAAAAGATAGCACGGCCAAGGCTACTCGAAATATGCCCGGTAGGTAGCAAGAGCTTCTTTTATTGGCGTAAACCGAAAGTCGAGCTTCTGGCGAATTTTTTCACTCGAATACTTCGTGACTCTACTCGAACTCCTTGCAGATTCCTTAGTGACTCTTGGACTTTTTCCGCTGATAAGTGACCAAACCCAAAGTACACGCCACGCGAGCTCTAATAAAGAAGGCGATGCTCGTAGCGAAGGCTTTTGATTGTTGAATACGTCTGCACTTTGGTTAAGCAGATTGCGGTACTTTAAATTTTCTCCATTTAGGATAAAGCGCTCCCCTTCGATCTCAAGTTCGATAAGCTTCAAGCAGGCTCTACTCACATCCGCAACATCTACAAAGCCGGTCCCTCCGTCGGGATAGAACGAAGTTCCTTTTCTCAGCATGTCCATGAGTTGGCCGGAGCTTTCACCTGGCTGGGATAGGCCCAATATCACGCTGGGATTTACTACCACTACTTTTAAGCCTTCTGCTTCACCTCGCCAAACTTCTTGTTCGGCCAGATACTTGCTTAATCCATAACCAGAACGAAGCTCTTCGCGTTTGCCGTAGCAGCTTTCATCGATTACATCGCCAGTGACCGGATTACCAAATGCAGCGACAGAAGAGACGTGACAAAATCGCTGAACACCTTTTTCGATGGCCGCATCTACCAGGTTGGATGTGCCTTCTTGGTTGACTTCAATAAGCTTCTCGAAGTCACGCGGCTGATACGAAACGAGTGCGGCACAATGGATGATTTGATCAATACCATCCAGGTTTTTCATTAAAGAGTGAATGTCTTTGATGTCTCCTTTTACCCATTCGATTTCGTCGAACAGTGCGTCTCCCTGGGCCGGGTTAATAAAATGAAAGTAGGACTTCGCCTTACTCAAATCACTGGTTTTTCGCTTCAGGGCTCTCACCTTCAAGCCGCGATTCAGCGCGTCATAGGCCACACGAGAACCCAAAAGACCAGTTGCACCTGTGATAAAAATCATGGATCAAAAATAGTTCAATTACTAGAAGGAGTCAGGGGTTTTGAGAATTCCTTTTCGATGCTAACCAACTTAACATAAAATCGAATTTAGTCGGGGCCGATCAAATATTATCTTTGCGCAAAATACTTGATTATGTCACTCATTGAAGAGCTAAAGTGGCGTGGGCTAATCCACGATATGACCCCTGGTACGGAAGAACAATTGAATAAGGAATGTACGAGTGGTTATGTTGGATTTGATCCAACCGCAGACTCCTTGCACATTGGAAATCTGGTGCCAATTATGCTTTTGGTGCACCTTCAGAGAGCAGGACATAAGCCATATGTACTTGTAGGAGGAGCAACAGGTAGAGTAGGAGACCCTTCAGGGAAAACACAGGAAAGACAGCTCTTGAGCCCTGAGATGATTGAGCACAATTTGTCCTGTCAAAAGCAGCAGCTTCAGCAGTTTTTGACTTTTGGAGAAGGAGAAACCGACGCCGTGGTGGTGAACAATTACGACTGGTTTAAAGAATGGTCATTTCTCGATTTCATTCGCGAAGTTGGTAAGCACATCAGCATTAACTACATGATGTCGAAAGACTCAGTTAAGAACCGCCTCGAGAGTGGTATGTCATTTACTGAGTTTACATACCAGCTTATCCAGGGGTTTGATTTTTTCCACCTAAACAAGGAGAATAACGTCAAGCTGCAAATGGGGGGTAGTGACCAATGGGGAAACATCACCACAGGTATTGAGTTAACGAGAAAAATGGGCGGTGGCGACACTTTTGCTATTACGGCTCCGCTTGTTAAGAAGGCCGACGGAACGAAGTTTGGAAAGTCGGAAGATGGGAATGTATGGCTCGATGCTGAAAAGACCAGCCCATACAAATTCTACCAATTTTGGCTCAACGCATCTGATGATGACATCGTCAATTTCATTCGCATTTTCTCTTTAAAAGATAGGAGCGAAGTAGAAGGTTTGATCGCAGAGCATACTGAAGCACCACACATGAGAATTTTGCAGAAGGCACTTGCGGAGGAGCTTACGAGTAGAATTCACGGTGAAAAGGCTCTAGAAATGGCCGTTGAAGCGTCTCAAATCCTTTTTGGAAAAGCTACAGCCGACTCTCTTAAGAAGTTGAGTGAACGGGATTTTCTCGATGTTTTTCAAGGTGTAGAACAAGCCGAGGTGAAAAAAGCTCAACTGGGTGAAGGAGTGCCTATTGTCGACCTTCTAGCCGATGAAACGGGATTCCTTTCATCAAAGGGTGAAGCGCGCCGAGCTTTGAAGGAGAATTCAATTTCTGTAAATAAGGAGAAAGTGGATGATCAGTGTGTGGTGAAAGAGTCTGATCTCATCAACGATAAATACGTGCTCCTGCAGCGAGGAAAGAAGAAGTACTTTATTGTAAGCTTTAATTAGGGAGCCGCGACCATTAGGTTGCATCCCCGCGTTTCACTAAAGTCAAACCGTCCCAGTATTTCGGCGCTTCCATCTTGATAGATGCGGCCTAAATCGCTCGTTGCGATGAAAGAGCAGCTATAGAGATTGGCCAGATCGATCACATTAAGTCCTCCGGTTTGGTTCTCTTTGGCAGGAGAAAGTGGGTCGTTGACATCTCTTGTAATTAGACGCATCCAAGGTGGTGTTTGGAACTTTCCTCCGCCCTTTGAATAAGCTTGAGAAAGAAGCTCCGTCATGCCGTATTCTGAATGGATTTCGCTCACTCCAAATCCCGCTTTAAGCTGCTGATGCAGCTCTTGCCGGGTTATTTCTTTTTTTCGGCCCTTCATCCCACCGGTTTCCATCACGATCGTGTTGTTGAGCTTAAAGCTTTCAAGTTCGACTAAGTCCAGAAGGGCGAAGCTCACGCCAATCAAAAGCGTTGACTTGTCATCTTGCTTTAATATCGATGAAAGTCTGGAGTAGTCGTTGAGAAAAAACCCACTATCTGGATGGATGCTCATTTCGATCATGCGATCGGCCATGTAGACTAGCGATGAGCCCGTTCTTTCTAGATAGGATGGCAACAGGGCCAATATGCGAAAGTGTTCGATTGGGCCGTAGAACATTTCAAATCCTCGAATAAAGGAATCTTCATAGAGATCGAGTTTGGCCAAATGGTGCTTCGATGTGATGCTACCAGTTGTTCCACTACTGGAAAACGAAATTTCAGGCTCCGTATCAGAACCGTATATGCGATGCGACTTGAAGAGCTCTATCGGAAGAAAGGGGATTTGATCAACTCGGGAAACATCTTCCCGCCTCACCCCAAGTAAGTCGATATACTCTGCAAATGGTTGGCATTTGACCGATTGAAAGCGAAATATTTCGAGGGCCAATTCGTTAAATGATTCGCAGGAGTCAATTTCAAAAATGGCTTTTTCGATTTCACTTAAGTCTTTCAAGTAGGGAAGGCTTGAGATAAGTTTGTACTTTTAACAAAGATAGATGGACTTGTTCAGAAAATACGCCAATCTGACCACATTCGTGGTAATTGCCTTGATTTTAGGAGGTATCGTGTTTTCGTGCGATCGCAGTGATGGATTTCCAGATGAGCCAGTCATAACAAATCTCGAGTTCGACACCGAAGTGAGATCCATGGTTATTGAGTTTACCGACGGAGATGGCGATTTTGGTATTGATGCAGACGATACAGACTTTCCGCAATTTCTTGACCCCGATAGCACGATTTTAAACCCGTATTACTACAATCTGTGGATTGACTATTTCGAGAAACAAGAGGGAGAATGGGTTTTGATAGAACCAAAGAATTCATTCAACTTTAGAGTGCCAGTGCTGACTCCAACTGGACAAAACAAGCAGTTGGAAGTGGTTATCACTAACGATCTTTCAGCTGATATACCTTACCCCCTTGCTGAATCGGATACAATTAAGTTTGTAGTGACGCTCGTTGACCGTTCCAAAAACGAGAGTATTCCAGAAGAGACTTTGGAACTTTACGTTCCTGCAAACTAGATTTCCCCAGAAAGGGCTTCGCTCACATTGTGAATGTGGTCTCCAATTTTTTCAAGTGAAGAGAATAGGTCGCTATAAATAGCACCACTTCGCATATTATAGCTGCCACGCTCCACTTTAGTCATGTAGTCTTTGCGCAGATTTTCCTTAAAGAGATCTATTTGTTTCTCGAGTTCCTCTGCTTTATCCATGTCGACTTCTTCCGTTTCTTCCTTTGATAGATTTGACATCATAACCCTATGAGCTTTATCCACCAAGTCGAACATCTCGATGATTTTGTCTCGTTGCTCAGGAGTAAACCATATTCGGGCGCTTGTCTTTTTTTCCAAGATCGTTGACATCTGGTAAAAAACGTCACCTACCCGTTCCAATTCACCGCTTATGCTCAGGATCGCTCTGATTTTTTCCGAAGCTGTTGCGCTCAGCTCACGTCGCGATAACTCACGGCAGTACTCGGCGATTTCTACTTCCAGTCGATCAGTAATTTTCTCGTATTTCTTTATGCGCTTGAGAATAGGCGATTGATCCTTCTGATCGGTTTGGATAAGCAAGGATCGAACAAAACCAGACATCCGCTTGGTAAGTTCCGCAAACTTGGAAAGCTCTTTTTTCGCCTCAATGATAGAAATCTCTGAGATCTCAATCGATGTGTCGATAAACTCGAGTCTAAACTCCTCGTCTTCGATACCTTTTGATCTAACAGTTTTTGTAGCCAGCTTCACCAAGAATGGCGTGAACCAAATAAGGATAAGTAGATTGGCTGTATTGAATACCGTGTGAAATGCAGCCAGACCTGTGGTTGCTGCTTGTCTTCCGCTGTCGGTTGCGGCGAAAGGATCGGCTGGTAGAAATTCACCAATAGCCTTCAGAACAAAAGGCATAGCAAAGACCATCCAGGCTACACCAATGATATTGAATAAGGTGTGAATTCGAGCACTTCGCTTCGCGTACACATTTCCAACAAGAGCAGCCACTTCGGCAGTGGCCGTCGTACCAATGTTTTCTCCTAGCACCATCGCTGCGGCCACTTCAAAAGGGATGACTCCGCTTGCACAGAGAGTCATGGTCAGCGCAAATGCGGTAGAAGAACTCTGCACAATAATGGTCACGATCATTCCAAGCGTCACAAACATCAAGGTGCCCAGTACTGGGATGTTTGAGAATGATAGAAAAGATTGAACGAGAGCTGAATCTTGGGTGAAAGTTGGGACCGTTTGCTTTAGAAACCCAAGGCCCATAAAGAGTAAGGCAAAACCAATCATGGCTGTGCTCCAAGATCTACTTTGGTATCTCTTTAAGAGTAATAATGGAATGGCAAACGCAAAAATTACCAGTGCGTATACACTAATGTCTACACGGAAGCCCAAGAGTGAAACGAGCCAACCCGTAATGGTTGTTCCAATGTTCGCACCCATCATGATACCGGCAGATTCGGTGAGGGTAATCAGGCCTGCATTTACAAAGCTCACCGTCATTACCGTTGTGGCGCTCGACGATTGAAGCAAGCCGGTCAGGAAAAAGCCCGATAGTACTCCCTTGAAGCGGTTCTTAGTCATTCGCTCCAAGGCCCTTCGGAGCCTTACACCAGCAGAAGCTTGAATCCCTTCGCTCATGGTCTTCATTCCATAAATGAAAAGACACAAAGCACCGACCATAAGTAAGAAACGGGTAACTCCCCAGGGGATATCAGTCTTAAAGTTGGATCGCTTGGTCCATATATACTCCCCATTTCCATTCTGATACCCTACTTGGTAGACGTATGAAGTCAATGGTGAAAGGTCTGTCAAATCGATATGTCCCTGTGTAAATGCGGCAGGTTGAGCATAATTCCACACTTCGCCTTCATTCGCGAGGCTAGCTGAACCATTATAGCGCAGGATTACGGAGTCAGGCGAATCATCGATATCGCAACTTACCATCCAGGTTATCCGCACGCCTTCGTCAGAAATAACCGGGCCATGCAATTCCAATGGCTCTTGCGCGATCAAATCACCCGCACAAAGAACTACAAGAAAAAGGCCTATGATAAATCCAAATCTCCGCGTCATCCGAAAATGTATAGCCGGCAAAGGTAGGATTATTAAAATCGAAAATTGACTTAAAAGATTATGCTTGTATTAAATAGGTATAATCGAATCAATTAAAACTTTAATGTGTGTGAAGTTAATATACTTAACAAGTAATAAGCATTAATTAACAAGGGGTTAAAGCTGAATTAACCAACTCAAGATACTTTCGGACTCCAAGTTTTACCGAAAATGATTTCTACTCAGTCCGTCTTGGTCTTTAAAGGTGAGAACTCGCAGTTTGATGAGTTATTTTCTATCATTGAAGGTTGCAATGCAAGCTTTCAGGTCGTAGAGACTTTTGATCAAGCTAGAGCCGCGATTGCTGAGCGAGTGCCTGCTGTGCTCTTGATGGATCTATTAGTGGATGGACGAGATGCTACAGATTTTCTCAATGAACTCAAGTCGGAAGGGCTAAGTGATCAAATAGTTTCTGTAATCTTTAGTGATAGAAAGGAGAAATATGTTGAAGTCGCAGCCCTCAATGCTGGTGCAGATGATTTCAGGGTAAAACCGGTAAATAAGCGTGTTTTTGGAAGCAGATTGCAAACTTGGCTCCGCCAGAGTGCTTGTCGTAATTTAACCAAGCCGAGCTCCAGAACAATTGGCGAAGTAATTCTCGACGACGAAAAATTCCTAGCTATTGTAAACAATGAGCCTATTGACTTACAACGAAAGGAGTTTGAAATCATATCTCTCCTTGTTTCTAAACCGCGCAAAGTTTTTAGCAGGGAAGAGATTATAGAGTCTCTTTGGTCAAATAGGGAAAATGTACGCGAGCGCACTATTGATGTCCACATCAGAAATCTGAGGACAAAAATTGGACCGCGTCACATAAAAACCTACAAAGGAATCGGATACAGCTACGACGTACGTTAGTAGATTAGGTATACTGGCATTCTCTTGTGGGAAGGTTCGTAATAAGGTGAGTTTTCGTAGATGAATTTCAACTGGGCATAACTGTCTTTCGCAAAATCGGCGTCTGATGCTTTCCGTGACTCAAATTCTTCACGCAATTTTTTGTTCTTCTTTAAAAGTTCTGCTGCGGTATCCTCGAATACATATGGTGAGAAATACTCCTTTTGCCCGAGGTGAGAATCGAAAAAGTTCCAATTAAAAAAGCTGTCGGCGCACTCAGGGAAAAGCGCATGGGCTAGGTATTTAGACCCTTTCTGTCTTGCTTTTACCAAAACATCTCCTGCGCGAACCGCGATATTGCTTCGTCCTGGACGTACAGCTGTCTTGTAGTGCAGGTAATGACCTTCATAAGGAAAGTCAAGTGTTTCATAAGAAAGAATGTACTGCGTGGTAAGATTGACTAAGGTATCAGTTTCTAAAACGCGATACTCAATTTGGTTTGCGTCAAGCATTTCAATAGCCTTCTTTGCACTTTGTTTAATGATGTAGTACTCTGGGATGTCAAAAGTCTCTGTTGACTCATGCCATTTCTGATAGGGGATGTTTTTCAGGTAAGGTTTCGTCCGATCATATTTTAGTCTAAGCTCTCCAGTTACTTCACTAGGTATACTGTCGGCCTCGAAGCCTGAAAATAGGAGTGAATCAACTTGATCGCTCACTTTCCAGCCATAACTATAGGTTGTTCGGTTAAGGTCTTCGTCGTCGGCAAGCTTCTTGAGCGTTTTTAGAACATCCGATTTTTCCCTTGCCACTTCTGAAATAACATTCAGAATGTCTAAAGTGGCATTGACTCGATCGTCAAATGACTTGAGCATGTGCGCTTCAGTAGTGAAGCCAATGCAATTAAACAAAGCGGCATAACCAATGCTGTATCGTGGGAGATCGGTGAATGCTTTAATACCATTGTCGGGTGTGCCTTTAATCGTATTCACGTAAGGCACCATCTTGTTCCCTTTTTCTTCCATCCCTGTATAGAGCGCTGGTTCCATTTCAAGACTCAGGAAATTAGCCTGCATCTTATTTAGCTTTTCGGGAAAAGTGGTGAGCAGAGTCATGGTAGGCTGATAATCGGCTCCATTAGAAGTATGGGTGTCGATCAGGATATGTGGATTCCAGCGGTGAAATATCTCAGCAAAGGACTTTGTGTTTTTGGAATCACCTTTAATAAAGTCCCTGTTGAGATCGAGATTTTGGTAATTGCCTCTGAACCCCTGTAGTTCTGGTCCAACTTGGTTGGCTCTGGTGTTCGGCCTTCTGTCCAGGCATCCACCAATATTGTAGACTGGAATAATTACATAGGTAATTCCATCATCTGGATTTGCCGCCTTTTCTTCGGCAAATGTGATACTGGCGTTAATTCCACAAGACTCCCCTGGATGGATACCGTTTAGAATCAGCACCACGAGATCACCTGCTTTGGAAGCTTCTTCTGCGGTTAATCCATTGCTGCCAATCACAATTGTGTGCATCGGAAGTCCCGAATCGGTTAACCCTTCTCTGTTTAGTTTGGCATGTTCAGGATGATCATCTGCAATACTGCGAAACGTCTCTACAATAGTTGGATAATCTGGAGATTCGTTGGTCTGCGCACCTATGGTTAAGCACGCTAGAAACAAGATAGATAGAAGGCTAAAACGTCTTTGCACTTTTTTCGCGCTAAGATAAGCTTCGGTCTGAATTGAACGCTTAACAAATGATTAACAATAGATGCATGATCTTAATAATGAGTTAAAGTTTGAGCCGATATAGCGCCTTAATTTTGCCCGTGCAATGCAGAAGTTAACACTAGCTATCATTTTTGGACTGATCAGTATTTCACTGTCAGCAGGAACTCCCGGAAAGAATGAAGGAGAGAAGCCAACAGGTGCTCTCCAGGGATGGGTCATTGATGAGATGAGTGCTGAGGCGCTTACTGGTGCGACGATCAAAATCGTTGAACTCGATATTGTTGCATATGCGTCATTTGATGGTTCCTATGAGATTCCAAATCTTCCAGAAGGAACTTACACTGTTGAAGTGAGCTCTTTGAGCTACGAAAAGCAAACGGTGAAGGACGTGGTTGTCAAGGCTGACGGCTCTTCCAAGAAATTTTACCTTTCTTCATTCTAAGATAGTTCTGGTTACTTCTTAATCAATAAGTTGTAACCATTTCGTGCGTTTCGTCGTTTAATGTTATGAAAACGTTAAGAAATGATTACCTTTGTATAAAGAGACGTAAAAACGTAAACGCAATAGTTATGAAAAATTGGATGATACTTGGATTGGCGATGGTAGTAGGGATAAGCGTTACGAATGCTCAAAGCCTAAGTGAAATTGATCAATCTAAATACACGCAACTTTCAAATGATGGAAGTGGCGATGTGAGTTACTACGCAGATAATGCAACTTATAAGCGATCTGCAGATGGAAAAGTCTCTGCATCTATTAAGTCGTTCCACGACAATGGTGCCTTAGATGAATCTGGAATATTGATAAATGGCCAGAAACATGGAAAGTGGATGAAGTACAATGAAGCTGGTCAGCTTGTTTCTGAAGGGTATTACAACCTTGGACAAAAGGACGGTATTTGGAAAGTGTGGGAAGGAGATGTTCTCCGTATTCACATGGAGTATAAAAACGGTCAGCGCGTTGGTAAATGGGTGATGTACGACTCAGAAGGAAACGTAACCAGCGAGAAGGATTACGAATAAAAGATTCTACTACGTGAAATAAAAAAGGCGCCCTATCCGTAGGGCGCCTTTTTTTGTCTATTCTCGGTTGTGTACTTAGAAAGTATAGGTATACTTCAGATTGAAGGTTCTGCCAGGTGAGAACGCCTGGTAAATTTCGTCCTCGGCTCCAAATGATTTGTAAACCATTTCTCGTTTATCGTCGAGAAGGTTACGTATTCTGAAGCTTATTTTTGATCTCAATTCTTTCCCAAGACCAATGTATGAGTTGAAGTCAAAGCTGTGGAAAGGTCTCGTGTAAACATCTGGAATACGACCTGATGCAATAATGCTCAGCTGCTCACCTTGTACGTTGTAAGCAAATGACACATTGATCTGCTTTTCTACGATTTCATAGGAAAGGTTGGCATTAATAGAGTAAGGGGATTGTCCTGCCATATCTCTTGTGTCATCAAGTGTTTCTCCGTTTCGAAGGTTCGTGGTACGCAAGTCGTATTCTGTCTGACCTTCGTTTCCAGTCTGTACTTGCTTCATATCAACTCCAGATTCTACAAGTGTTACGTTACCACCCAAGAACAGTCGGTCAAAGAATTTTCCTGGAATGAATCCGAGCTGCTTTCTAGCTTCCAATTCAATCCCATAAACAAAGGCATCGCCCGAGTTTCTTGGTTTAATGTTATCCGGAGCTGTTTCGAATGATACAAGCTCTATGTGACCATCAAACTGCTTGTAAAAACCAGCAACCGAAAGGATTTCTCTCGGTCCGAAGAACCACTCATATCTCAAGTCGTAGTTTGTGATTTCCGTTTGTTCCAAATCGATGTTACCAATAAAGGTACGTTTGGTGATTGGGTCGTAAATCTGAGCGATAGACTTTTCCTTAAAGCTTGGTCTTGCAATAGTTTGAGTAACCGATCCACGAATATTCGTTTTTTCAGTAACCGCGTAAACTAAGTTTACCGAAGGAAGGAAGTTTAACTCATCCAGAGTTTTCTCATCATTGTAGAATAGGTAATCTAGTCCAACTTGACCTTCTCCTGTATAGAACATATCTCCCTTCTCAACACGCAATCCATAAATAGCTCTAAAAAGTGGGGTTATTTGATGTTCAGCCATTAAGTAACCGGCCATTACATTCTGGCGAGCTTCGAAGTTGTTGATTGGTTCTTGGTTACCAATAGTGTATGTACCTGATCGATCATCAGACGTCCAAATGTTGTCTTCTTGAAGAAACCAGTCTGGGTCGGGGTCAACATCAGATCTATTTCTTCGGCTGTGGATATAGGCGATAGTTTCAAACTCACGTTGTTTAAACAAGAGGTTTGCTCCAGCTTTGAGCTTGAATTGCTTTGAAAATGTATAAGTAGCGTCAGCTCTGAAGCTTTCATTCCATTCATTCAAATCACGCCAGAAACGGTTAATCCCAGCTCCATCTCCAGGATTTAGAGTCGGAGGTCCATTCGTAAGGGAGTATGCTGTTGATCTGAAGTCAGGATCGTATACACGTGATTTAGATATGGCTCCGGCCACATCCAGTTGCAGTTTACCAAGGTTGAAATTCCCATCCAATAGGAAGGTTGACAACGATCGCTGAGAATAAGTAAGAATGTATTCTTTCAGAATGGCTCCGGTCTGATTGAAGTTTCTAACGGTTCGCTCCGATGCAGTTGTCTCTCCACTCTGACTTCTCAAAAGCATACCTGTTAAAGAGTACTTTTCCTTCTTCATCGATCCGCTAGCCATGGCGCTCCACTGCACTGTGTTGATACCAACATCACCTATCCTTGACTCATCTTGAAAGAGCTCATTGACACTTTTGTCATTATCCTTTAGGAAGGCATTCGATTCGAAATCTTCGTAAAAATTAGTCTGGTTCTGGTAGTTCAAAACGAAATTATATCCGTAGGTCGTACCGGACTCTCTATTGATTTGATTTCCGTGAACCAGTGATAAGGAACCATTGGGAAGGGCTGTTGCCTTCTTTACCGCTAGATCGCGCCCGAATGAGCGCGTTATTGATTCGAGAGCAGGATCTCCTTCAACTTCTACTGGAACTACGGTGTTTTTGTCGATTGGTAGCTCGCGCATTCCGTTGTCGAATCCTAACCAGTCGAGACCTCCGCGATTGTAAAGGATGTAGTCATCGTTGAAAGTTTGGCCTTGTACATATCCAAGTCCAAGGCTTACTTGAGTTTCTTTTTCTTCGGGAAATTTTTTGGTGACAATATTGACGAGTCCACCGGTAAAATCCCCGTATTCATTCGGGGTGAATGATTTCAGTACGTTCACATTTTCCAGAATTGCGGTTGGGAAAATGTCAATTTGAACCGCGTTTACATCAGGGTCGAGTCCTGGTATTGCTAGTCCGTTGAGGGTAGTTTTTGTGTATCGGTCTCCAAGTCCACGAACGTAGACATATTTTCCACCTTGAACGGTTACACCTGTTACACGTTTAATAGCTCCTGAAAGATCGGAGTCACCAACCTTTTTAATCGACTGAGACGAGAGTCCATCTTGAACAGCCGATGCATTTTTCATTTCGAGTAAGACACCATTTTCAGTGTTTCTTCTCGCTTCAGCAACCACTTCTACTACGTCTAGTTCGTCAATGGCCGACTTTAGAGTCGCATCTAGTGGTGTTACTTCTCCTGCTGTGATCACGATGTCGGTAAACGACTGGGTCGCATAGGAGATATAAGAAATGTTCACAGTGTATGTCCCTGGGTCTAACGAGAGGGAAAAATTCCCGTCAAAGTCAGTAACCGTACCTACTCCTGGATTGTCTGCGAGTACAATAGTCGCGCCGATCATCGGGCCACCAAAATCACCATCGGTGATATTTCCTCTTAAAAATCCTTTCTCTTGTCCGAATGCCAGCTGTGCCGACAGCATGGACGCTACAACAATGAATAACTGTGAAATCTTACTTAAAAACATGATTCGGATTAATTATATGAGCCCCGATACTCCAGTATCGGGGCTCTAAGACTAAAGCTTAATTTTTATTCTTGGGAATTAGAGTTCTCCACGCTCACCTGCACAAGTCCAGCTAAATACAGATTGGTAATCGAGTGAACTTCCAGCTCCATCTTGAGTAACTTCTCCATCAGCAGTTGTCTGTGATGCAGCTAGCTCATCAGGACAAGTTGTTGGGTTCTCATCATCAGCGTTTGCATCATATACTTCTACACCATCTTCGATGTCGCAGTCAGTGAATGTTAAATCGCCATCAAGTAGGTTTTGGTAAGCATCAGAACCATGGTCGCAGTTGTCGTCAAACTTCGTTCTGAATTTCACTTCTTTACCACCAGCCATGAATGTTACATTTTCTACAAAACCTTGAGCTTTTGATTTGAAGTCAGCGGCTGAACCATCTTCTCCTTCAATGATGCAGAAACCATTCATAAGTGTGAATTTACCATCAGTGTAAGTAGATCCTTCCGGTCCATCGATTTCAAGACTCTCGTCAGTACCGATTCCATCACCGTGAATTACAGCGAAGTTTGAAATTGTACCTGAGTAGTTTTGGTCTAGGTCAAGCCCGTCATCTCCTTGGTAGTATACCAATGCATTGTCGATATCAACTGTTCCACCGAAACACTCGATTCCATCATCTAGTGTACCGTAGATCTCTACGTCACTGATTTCAGTATCTGTACCTACTCCACCAAGAGTAAGACCGTTGATCTCGTTTCCATCTCCGATAGAGATACCACCGTGACGAATCGAAACGAATTTGAAAACCCCTGAATCATCTTCTTCATCATCTCCACCGTATTTACCGTATCCGGCTTCAGCAGGAATTCCTTCGATGTTTGACTCATCATCTCCGTTTTCAGCTGAAATAGGCGCTCTTCCTAGAATGATAACACCACCCCAAAGTTGGTTATCTTCTCTTTCTAGGTTTGTTCCTGCAGTTTGACCAACTTCGATGTTGTCAGAAGCAGATGTGAAGATAATAGGGTTGTCAGCGTCTCCTTCAGCATCGATCATACCACCTCTTGCGATGATAAGTGCAGATGCTGTGGTTCCTTGACCAGCAGCAGCCTTAATAATAGTACCAGGCTCGATTGTCAATTTACCTCCGTCTTCTACTACTACTTTTCCATCAAGAGTTACAACTTCGTCAGCTGACCAAGTTTCCTCTCCTGTAATAATTCGTACTGTAGGTTTAGATGGTGTAGGGTCTTCCTCATCATCATCACTACATGAAACCAATACCAATGACCCCATAGCGAGAATCATAGTAGATTGTGCAATTTTCTTTAACGTGTTCATTAAACTAATTTTTTGTTAATCCGATTTGAAATTCGTCTGCGAAGTACGCTCCATTCTGTGATGGTAAGATGAAGCAACTCTTACCGCTGTGTTATTTCATTGTTTCCTTAATGTTAAGGGAGCGCTGAATTCTTCTCTATTCCTATATTTGAATTAAAATAGGCTTAACAAGAGAGTAACACCGAGCCTTGGAGCCCACGTTACTTTTGTCAGTCTTATGAATCCTTCAACCATGGGTGCCACAAAAGAGAAAATTCTGCTGGTAGATGATGAACCAGATATTATCGACCTGATAACATACAACCTCGAGAAAGAGGGCTATCATATTAAGTCGGCAAGCAATGGAAGAGATGCAATTGGTATTGCAAAAGATTTTATTCCAGACCTTATATTACTCGATGTTATGATGCCTGATATGGATGGTATCGAGACTTGTGTTGAGTTAAGGGAAATAGACCGATTAAACGGTAGTGTCATTGCTTTTTTGACAGCTCGTGGAGAAGATTACTCGCAGATTGCTGGGTTTGACGCTGGAGCTGATGACTACATATCTAAGCCAATAAAGCCACGCGTACTCCTTTCTAGAATTCAGGCTTTGCTAAGAAGAAAAGGTACAACCGAAGTGGTTTCTGAGACAGCAGAAGTTGGCGGGATCATTATCGACAAGGAGAAGTACTTAGTTCTTCAGGATGGCAATGAGATGAGTCTACCAAAGAAGGAATTCGAATTGTTAGCACTCCTTATTAGCAAGCCTGGTCGTGTTTTTACACGAGAGATTATTCTCAATACGGTGTGGGGGAATGATGTGGTTGTTGGAGACAGAACAATCGACGTACATATTAGAAAACTGAGAGAGAAAATTGGTAGCGATTTCATCAAGACGGTGAAAGGAGTGGGCTACAAATTCGAAGCTAAATGAACGGCCGAAGTCCTCGGGAAATTGCATTATTAACTGCTCTTGCTACTACCTTAGTCTCTACGCTTATCGGTGTAGGTGTGCGCTTTTTAGTCAGTGGCAGTGTAGATTGGTTGGAGTCCACAATTTTTACCGTGCTAGTCTTCTTAGGCACATGGCTGATTTTCTACAAGTCACTTCAACAATTCATTTACCAAAAGATCAAGCTGATTTTTCGGAATATGCACTCTATGCGCGTGGAGCGCGATGCTTTCCAGTTTGATATGGCTAAAGATGTAATCGGTGATGTCAACAAGAAGGTGGCTGATTGGGCAGAAGACCGAATGGCCGAAATTCAAGATCTACGCGAAAAGGAAAATTTTAGAAAGGAGTTTGTCGGTAACGTAGCTCATGAGCTGAAGACCCCAATCTTCAGCATTCAAGGATATATCCTGACCTTACTGGAAGGTGCGCTGGAAGATCCAAACTTCAACAAGAAATTCTTGAAGAAGGCAGCCAAGTCGGTTGAGAGAATGACCATGATTGTGGAAGACCTCGATACCATCACCCAGTTTGAGTCCGGTAATTTGAAATTGGATATCGAAAAGATGGATATCCTGGATTTGACTCGTGAAGTGATTGAGAACATGGAGCGAGATGCTGAAAACAAGAACATCAAACTTGCATTTGATAAGGCCTATGATAAGCCCATCATGGTTTTAGCCGATCGTTTCAGAATAAGCCAGGTGCTTACCAATTTGATTTCGAATAGTATTAAATACGGTAAGGAAGGCGGTCAGACCACTGTTCGTTACTTCGATATGGGAGATCAGATATTGATAGAAGTCGAAGACAATGGGCCAGGTATTGGTCAGGAGCACTTAGCCAGACTTTTTGAACGATTTTACCGAGTAGACAAGAGCCGCTCAAGGCACCAAGGTGGAACGGGTTTGGGTCTGGCCATCTGCAAGCACATTATTGAAGCTCATAAGCAGCACGTCAATGTGCGGAGCGAGGTAGGAAAGGGGTCTGCTTTTTCTTTTACGCTCGAAAAAGCTTAATAAAGAGACGCTAGGACTCTTTCTTCAAACTTATTAGGGATGACTCCCGAATGGCCGAAAATAGGCTTTGTACTCAATGGACTATTCTGACTTGAAACGGTGAACCACCCTTTTTCACCACAGCGTTTCCCAAGATATGCTTGTTCTGGTTGAACAGGAGTAGGTATTAGAATTGCTGGCTTTCCAAATGCAATCAAGTCCATGAGACTCGAGTAACCCGAACGACAAATAACGGCTCTGGATCGCGACATTAAGTGACTTAACTCATCATTATTAAGAAGGTCGAAGTAGTTGATCTCACTGTTCTTTGGTGCAGACTTTGGTTTCTTTGTGCCGCGAACGATAGCGTGATTACCATTTAGCTGATCCAAATGCTTTTCTAATGTGTTTTCGAGTTGAGATCGCAAAGGCTCTGGACCACTAATCAAAGCAAGAATGTCAAAATCAATTTTGTCTACTTGGACTGGCTTTAGAGCTGTAAGAATTCCGATATGGTGAACATCAGTAGTTATGTATTGGTTCTTGGTCAGGTTGCCCGAAATTGAACCTTCACCCGAGATGTCCGGAACCCAAACTTCATCGAATCGATTGATCCAATTTGCAAGGGTCTTATTAGCCGGAGATCTGAAAAACTTTGTTTTGAGCTGGAGCTGATGTGTGATAAGAATTGACTTGACTTTGGTCGAGTAAACACCATATACATTGTCAGAGATGATACGTGTGACGCCATGCTTCCTAATAATCTCTTCTGTCCAATTCTGCTGAGTGCGATTGATGCCAGGCTGTAAAATAGCGCGAGCCAGAATGGAGGGCTTAGCTCCATTCACTGCGTATGTGACTTCTCGATCAGGTAAGTCTATGTGATGCGAATTTGGGAAGGTTCGCTTTAAGTAGGTCTGTGAAAGTCCTCGTGAGGCGATAAGCACTTCAATACTTTTTTCTTCCAAAAACTTAAGGATGGGTGTGCTCCGAGTAGCGTGGCCCAAGCCCCAGTCTAATATGGCGTATAATACCTTCAAGTCACCAAAAGTATAAATACCCTTTATCAATGTTGAATACTTACTTTTGCCAGTTGAATATTACCATGGGAAAAAAGAAGAGAGAACATTTTGCAGAGATGAAAACGTTTCCATGCGTTTTTGAACCCACCAACGAGCAGATGACATCGGGTGCTCATCATATGAAAGGCTGTTGGCACAAGGATTATTTCAAAAATGATGGCCCTTTGACTTTGGAGCTCGGCTGTGGCAAAGGTGAATACACCATTGCCCTTGCAAAGAAGTATCCAGACCAGAACTTTATTGGTGTCGACGTGAAGGGGGCAAGGATATGGCGTGGAGCAAAAACGGCTGACGAAGATGAGATGAAGAACGTAGCGTTTCTGAGAACAAAAATCGAGTTCATCAACACATATTTTGGTGCCAATGAAGTCGATCATATCTGGCTTACCTTTAGCGACCCGCAGCCAAAAGACAAAAAGGGAACGAAGCGCATCACAAGTAATATCTTCCTTGACCGATATCGAAAGTTTTTAAAGCCAGATGGTATCGTTCATGTGAAAACTGATAGTGATGTGCTCTACGAGAAAACGATGGAAGCTATAGAAGAAGGGAATCACCATATCATACACAACACCGATGATTTGTATGAAAAGGATTTCGAAACATTCAATTCTGATATGCAAGAAATCCTTAATGTGAAGACATTCTACGAAGAAAAGTTTCTAGCCGTTGGGAAAAATATACACTATGTAAGCTTTAGACTTTCTGATGACAGTAACAAAGCTAAGTGAAGCGAATAAGGACTTTTTCTCGAAAGTATATCAAGTGGTCAGGTTGATTCCTGAAGGTAGAGTGACTAATTACGGAGCCATAGCCAGGTATCTCGGTATGGCAAAATCATCGAGAATGGTGGGATGGGCTATGAATGGATCTCACAATCAAGATGAATATGTACCGGCTCACAGGGTGGTCAATCGCGTGGGGGCTCTGACTGGAAAAGGCCACTTTGAAAGTCCCGAAAGAATGAAGGAATTACTGGAACAGGAAGGGCATGAAATTGTTAACGATGTAGTCGCTGATTTTGAAGAGTCTTTCTGGGATCCAAATATTGAATTGACACTGTAATGGAATTAAGCAAAGAGAATATATTGAAAGTATTGGGCAACGTGATGGAGCCCGATATGAAAAAGGACATCGTCACTTTAGATTTAGTCAAGAATGTCGAAATCGGAGAAAACCAGGTGGCATTTGAGCTATCTGTTCTCAAGCCTGCTATGCACGCAAAACGCAGAATGGAAGACGCTTGTCGATTTGCGCTTGAGCGAAATTTTGGAAAAGAGCTTCGAGTTGATATCAAGGTGAGTGTTTTATCGAAAGAAGCGCAGAGCATCGACCAAAGAAAAGTATTACCTGGTGTGAAGCACATCATTGCAGTTGCATCTGGAAAGGGCGGGGTAGGAAAATCTACCGTCTCTTCAAACCTGGCAGCAGGGCTTGCCGATGCAGGCTATAAGGTGGGCTTAGTTGACGCAGATATCTACGGTCCATCTACACCACTTATGTTTGATGTGGAGCTGGAAAAGCCAAAAACTGCTGAGATTGATGGAAAGAATATGATCTTACCCGTTGAGAATTACGGGGTGAAAATGTTGTCAATTGGCTTTTTTGCCGATACATCTCAGGCCATCGTGTGGAGAGGCCCGATGGCAAGTAAGGCACTCAACCAGATGTTTACGGATGCTCATTGGGGCGAGCTCGATTTTATGATCATTGACTTGCCTCCGGGTACTGGCGATATTCACTTAAGTCTGGTACAGGCCGTTCCGCTTTCAGGTGTAATCGTGGTAAGTACACCTCAACCAATTGCCCTTGCAGACGCGTCTAAAGCTGTTTCGATGTTTCAGATGGACGTTATCAATGTGCCTGTGCTAGGGGTGATTGAGAACATGGCCTACTTCACTCCTCCAGAGCTTCCAGACAACAAGTACTATATTTTCGGAGAGTCAGGAGCTAAAAACCTTGCCGCAGAGCTTAAGGTGCCATTCCTGGGTGAGCTGCCTTTGATGCAATCGATAAGAGAAGCCGGAGATGTCGGTAGGCCGGCAGTACTTCAAGAGAACACACAGGCATCACGAGCAATTCGTGAAATAATTCGTAATTTTACAACTGAATTGAAGTAGCAGAAAGAAAGTTGAAAATCAGCGGAATTAGCTACCTGAATCACACATTTGGATGGACAATCTTATTGAGAGAATAGAGAAAGCCTTAACCCAAATCAGACCTTTCCTGGAAGCTGATAGGGGCAATATTTCACTAGTGGAAGTTACGGATGATATGGTAGTGAAGGTGGAGCTACACGGCGCGTGTAAAGATTGCTCGATGAGCTACATGACTATGAAAGCCGGGGTGGAAGAGAGTATCAAGAAAATTGCTCCTGAGATTAAATACGTAGAAGCCATTAATCTGATGGGGCAGGAAGCCTAAACTTCTATCGCCATTCATTGTTTTAAAAGAGACACAAAGACAAGTTTTTGGAAAATCAAATATCTGAGAAGTCTACTGGAGTCAAAGAAGAGAAAAAGGATGTGACCATTCTCTTTGCTGGTGACTCAGGAGATGGAATCCAGCTGACGGGTAGTCAGTTTAGTAATACATCAGCCCTATTTGGGAACGACATAAGCACATTCCCCAATTATCCTGCTGAGATTAGAGCCCCACAAGGAACCATTGCCGGAGTATCAGGATTTCAGCTCAATTTTGGGAGCGTAGAAATATATACTCCTGGAGATTTATGCGATGTTCTCGTAGTTATGAATGCTGCGGCATTAAAGGCCAACCTCGATAAATTGAAAATTGGTGGTACGCTTATAGCGAACACCGCTGGTTTTGATAAGAAGAATTTAAAGCTTGCAGGGTACGTCGATATGCGGAATCCGCTTGAGAATGATTTTCACGGGAAATATCGCCTTATAGAAATTGACGTCACAAAGCTAACGCGCGAGGCGCTCAAGGACTCAGACCTCGGAACCAAGGAGAAAGACCGAAGTAAGAATATGTTTGTTCTTGGATTTCTCTACTGGATGTACAACCGTGAGCTTTCTCCTACCGAAAAGTTTTTAGAGGAAAAGTTTGCCAAACGGCCAGATCTCGTCGAGTCTAACATGGCCGTACTTAAGGCTGGATATCACTACGGCGACACAAGCGAGGTGTTTACATCGCGATACGAAGTGAAGCCTGCTCCGATGCCTGCGGGTAAATACCGAAATGCAATGGGTAATCAAGCCCTGGCAATCGGTTTAATTGCTGCAGCCCAGAAGGCCGAATTGTCTTTGTTCTACGGATCATATCCCATCACACCGGCGTCTGATATACTTCACGAGCTTGCGAGACACAAAAATTTTGATGTGCGGTCTTTTCAGGCAGAAGATGAAATTGCCGCCATTACATCAGCAATCGGAGCTTCCTTCGCTGGAAACCTCGGTGTAACTGCTTCTAGTGGTCCGGGAATTGCTCTGAAGGGAGAAGCGCTCGGATTGGCCTGTATTTTAGAGTTACCCTTGGTTGTAATAAACGTTCAACGTGGTGGGCCATCTACAGGTTTGCCCACCAAGACAGAACAAGCAGACTTGTTTCAGGCTATGTATGGCCGAAATGGTGAAGCGCCAATTCCAATTTTAGCACCGGCATCTCCAAAGGATTGTTTTGAAATGGCATTTCAGGCTACGAAAATAGCCGTAGAGCACATGACTCCGGTTATGCTTCTTTCGGATGGATACATCGCCAACGGTGCTGAGCCGTGGATGTATCCCTCGGCTTCTGATCTGGGTGAGATAAACCCTAGGTTTGCCGAAGAGTCTGAAGATCCGGTATTTCTTCCATACAAGCGCGATGCAAAAGGCGTTCGGCCCTGGGCAAAGCCCGGAATGAAAGGTTTTGAACACCGGATAGGAGGGCTTGAAAAGGCAGATTTAACAGGAGATGTTTCCTACGATCCCGAAAACCACCAGAAGATGGTGAAAATCCGTGCAGAGAAAATTGCGAATCTCTCTAGCGTTTTTCCAGAACAGGAAATTGATCAAGGTGAAAAAGGAGCCCAGCTATGTATTTTGACCTGGGGTTCAACCTATGGAGCTGTTAAAACTGCTGTGAAAGAAATGATCGAGACCGGGTACAGCGTAGCTCATGTTCACGTGAAATATTTGTATCCGTTTCCTAAGAACCTTGAAACTCTTTTGAAATCTTTTGACCGGGTACTCGTTCCTGAGTTGAACAACGGTCAATTGGTGCGCATTATCAGATCTGAATTTTTGATCGATGCCAAGCCGCTAAATAAGATTAAGGGAATGCCGTTTACTTCTATTGAAGTAAAAGAAGAAGCTTTAAAACACATCAACTCATGAGTGAAATAGAATCTGCACAATACACTGCTAAGGATTTCAGTAGCGACCAAGATGTACGCTGGTGTCCCGGATGTGGAGACTATTCTATTCTGAAGCAGGTCCAGTCTGTTATGCCTGAAATTGGAGTTGAAAAGGAAGATATCGTCTTTATTTCTGGTATTGGCTGCTCATCGCGTTTCCCATACTATATGAATACCTATGGAATGCACAGCATTCATGGTCGCGCACCTGCTATTGCCAGCGGTCTTAAGGTTGCTAATCCAGATTTGAGTGTTTGGGTTATTACGGGAGATGGTGACGCGCTTTCAATTGGGGGAAACCATTTGATTCATTTATTGAGAAGAAATTTCGACTTAAATATTCTGCTTTTCAATAATGAAATATACGGTTTGACGAAAGGACAATATAGCCCAACATCTCCGGAAGGAAAGGTGACTAAGTCAACACCCATGGGATCTATTGATCATCCATTCAATCCACTTTCATTGGCTTCAGGTGCTGATGGAACGTTTATCGCCAGAGCGATGGACCGCGACCCAAAACACCTTCGCGATATTCTTCGCGATGCGAATAATCACAAAGGGACATCCCTTGTAGAGATCTATCAGAATTGCAATGTATTCAACGATGGTGCCTTTAGCCAGTTTACAGATAAAGCCACCCGCGACGAATCTACCGTGTTTGTTGAGCACGGAAAACCTATGGTCTTTGGAAATGATGATTCAAAAGGGTTGATTCTGGATAATGCGACTCCTAAAGTGGTCGATTTGACTACGGGAGAGTACAGTGTAGAAGACCTTTGGGTGCATGATAAACACAACCGTTTTAAGGCCGATGTTTTGATGCGTTGTTTTGAATCTCCTGAAGAGAACGGTTTGCCGCGTCCATTTGGTGTGTTCTTCGAAACGGAACGACCTTGTTATGAAGAATTGCTTCACCAGCAAATTGACTATGCTGTCGAGCGCAAAGGTAAAGGAGATTTGGACGCCCTTTTAGCAGGAACAAATACCTGGGAGATTAAGTAACTACCTTAATTTATCCGGAATTTCACAAACGGGAATCGGAAGCATTTTGTGTTGATTCTGCTTGTTGAGCCTGCGATAAATCGACAAGACTTCCTTTTGACGTTGGTTGAGGTCTGATTCATCTCCGGCGTATTCCATTGCCCACTCCAGTTCGGGGTAGGTGGCGCCTAGTTGGTCTTCATCCGTTCGGCTATCTCCCCACAGTCCATCTGTAGGAGGAGCAGTCATTATTTCATCGATAATGCCGAGTTCCTTCCCGACTGCAAAAACTTCTGTTTTGTTGAGGTCTGCTATAGGACTCAAATCAACTCCGCCATCTCCGTACTTCGTGTAAAAACCAACTCCAAAATCTTCCACCTTGTTGCCCGTTCCAGCTACAAGGCTCTGGCGTAGGGCTGCAAAATAATACAAGGTGCTCATTCTGAATCTAGCTCGCGTGTTTACAAGGCTCAATTCGTGAAGCTCTTGATTATCTGCTTGAGGGAGTGCGTCGACAAAGGCATCAAAAATGGTGGTCAGCTCAAGAGACTTTAGCTCTACATTTGAATATTCAGACTTGAGCTTATTGATGTGCTTTAAGGCTCTGTTTACTTGGCTTTCCGACTGATGAATTGGCATTTCAAGACAGAGCGTTGGAAGGCCTGTTCGGGCACAGAGCGCTGATGTTACCGCCGAATCAATTCCACCAGAAACACCTACAACAAATCCTTTCGAACCACTATTTTCCGAGTATTCACGCAGCCAATTGACTATGTGGTCGATGACCAAACTTGTATTCATGAGTTTGTGTCCTTTCCTTAAAAGTAGATGCCTACGTTTAATTTGATGGCATTCAATTGGCCTTTTACTTTTTTGGTGTCCGGCTCTGTTGTTGGGTCTTCGATGTTGTTGTCGCGAACCACGTTAAAGTCCTTGTTAAACACATTGTTTAATCCATTGTTCCATTCGATTCCCACCATTAATCGGGTATTTCCAGAGAAGTTGTACTCCATCCCGCCCTCCACGTGCAGTCCAGCACGAAAAAGGTCAACCAATTCGCTGGCATCCTCGTTCTCAAACGTTTCATTCGAGCCAGTGATGGTGTAATCGTGGTTCGCTTCGATATTAAAGCCAGCGTCAAAACCAACTCGCGCAAAATAGGTCATATAGCCTATTTCATTTGTTCGCAGCATCAGGTTTACAGGCACGCTGATGTAATTGAAACGGAAATCTGAGACCACCTCTTGAATTTGATACTCAGAAGAGCCATTATCATCGTCATCCAAAACCGCTTGAGTATACCTCATAGATCCTCCCATGTTGGTTACGAAAACTCCAGTGCTCAGGTAGTAATTCGGATTTCCTCCTAGGCGTTTGTCAATGTGTAGTCCGTATTGCACATTAAAGCGCGTTCCATCGGAAGCGGCAAAGTCGATACCGTCTTCGATGCCGAACCAAGAGAATACCGGTGATACAGATAACCCCATCCGTAGCGATGGCGAGTCTGTACTGGCAACTGCCGGAGTAGGTGGTGGGGTGTAGGTTGTGTCTTGCCCGAAGGAATATCCCATTCCGAAAAGAGCTAGAAAGGCTATTGCCGCTATCTTTTTCATTACTTTTGCGATGCTTTGTTCAGGCCAAAATTACATTTTTTACGATGATAAAATTCAGGGTGCTTTTACTTATTCTAACCGTAGTCTGTTTATGGTCTTGCGATGATTCTCGATGGGAAGTAGATACGGATGGAATCGAATACGATGGCGAGATTTTGCGCTTGGATAAGGAGCTTTTTGATTATCAGACTACTCTAGATGCGGAAAGACTTACAGCTCTTGAAAAGACTTATGGGCCTTTTCTAGATGTTTATTTGATGGATATTATGCAGATCGGGAGGCATGATAACGCGATGACCCCGGGGCTGTTAGGACGTTTTGTTGGAGATCGAGTTTGGCAAGAGTTGCAAAAGGATATTGAAAGGATTCACCCAAGTTTAGAGCTAGAGCAAGACCAACTCTCCGAGGGGTTTAAGCGATATGGCTCTTTTTTTAACGCAGATACGCTTCCGCAAGTCATTGCTTATAACTCAGGCTTTAACATTGGGGTATACCCTTCAGCAGAGTACCTCGGTATCGGCCTGGAGTGGTATTCAGGGTCTGACCTTGATGTGATCGATCGCCTCCCACCAGATATGTTTCCACAGTACAAGCGCGACGCCATGCAGCCAAGCTATCTGGTGCCAAACGCACTCAAGGGATGGATACTTGTTAAGCACCAGGAAAATTTGAAGGGGGAGACCGTTCTGAGTCGTCTGGTCTTTGAAGGAAAGGTTCACTTTATTACTCATGTTCTTTTGGAAGAAACTCCTCTGAAGGATGTTTTCAATTTCACAGATGCGCAGTTGCAATGGTGTGAAGAGAGCGCATACGGCATGTGGAAGTATTTGCTTGAAAATGACTTGGTGTATAGTAATGATCTGATGCTGATCAATAAACTGGTTGGCGCTGGCCCATTTACTCCGGGTATGCCTCCAGAGTCACCTGGTGGAGCGGGCCGATGGATTGGTTTTGATATGGTCAATCAGTTTATGGAAAACAATAAAAAAATGACATTAAGGGAATTGATGAATCAAGACCTGGACCAAGCAATTTTAAATAATTATAGACCTTAGCCGGATGAGCAAAGAAGTGGTAAAGAAAACGACAATTAAGCTGGAAGTGGGCCTCGATGAAAATCAAGTGCCTGTGGAGATGAAATGGAATGCTTCTGACGGGGGAGGAAATGGTGATTGCAAAGCCTTTATGCTCTCGATCTGGGATGGGGCTGAAGAAAATGCCATGCGTATAGATCTTTGGGATAAGGAAATGAGCGTCTACGATATGCAACGCTTTTTTCACCAAACCATACTGACCATGGCTGACACATTCGACCGGGCTACCGGACAAGAAGATGTTTCAAAGGAGATGCGTGAGTACGCTAAAAAATTTGGAAAGAAAACGGGAATTATTGGCTAGATCAAGCCCCTTCGTAAAAGGTGTTGTTTGTGGACTCAATAAACTCTAAAAGTTCTAGTCTTCCTTCGCCACTCGATGATGATGTCAAGAATTGATCTGGTAATACTTCCCAGTACTCCAGCATTTTCTCATTGTATTTTTCAATGTTCTTTTGAAGTGCTCCGGGTTTCAGCTTGTCGGTTTTTGTGAAAACCATGACAAAAGGTATACCGCGCTGACCGAGCCAAGACATGAAGTCAATATCGATTTCCTGAGGGGTGTGCCTTGAGTCGAGCAAAACGAAAACACAGCTCAGGGATTCTCTCCGCTCCAGGTAGGGGTAAATCAATTTTTGAAATGCTGCCTTTAGCGTTTTCGACACTTTAGCATATCCGTAACCAGGTAAGTCTACCAGATACCAGATAGGTTGGCTCTCTTTGCCGGGAACCGCAATTGAAAAATGATTGATCAATTGGGTTTTACCCGGTTTTCCTGAAGTCTTAGCCAAATCTTTTCGGCCGGTGAGCATATTGATCAGTGAAGACTTGCCTACGTTACTTCTGCCTACAAAAGCGTATTCGGGCAGCGAAGGTTTAGGACACTCACTGAGTTTGCTGCTACTCTTTAAGAATTCTGCATCGACATATACCTCGGGCTCATCCATACGACTCTAGACTAAAGTCGTTTGGATATCCATCCCTTCAAAATCGTATTGAACTCAGCGGGGTGCTCCATCATAGGGGCATGTCCACACTTGTCGATCCAAAACAACTCTGAATCGGGTAGTTTTTCTTGAAATTCTTCGGCTACATCAGGCGGGGTGATCGTATCGTTCTTTCCCCAGATTAGGCAAAAAGGCATGGGGTAGTTGGCAAGGTCGTCGCGCATATTATGGCGTATAGCTGACTTCGCTAGCGCCAACACTTTTACGAGCTTGCCTCTGTCTTGAACCAAATCATAAGTCACATCGACTAACTCATCTGTGACCATTTCCGGGTCATAAAACGTCACAGCGATTTTTTTGCGGATGTATTCTTTGTCTTCTCTCCGCGGAAAACTTCCACCAAAAGCATTCTCGTACAATCCGGAACTACCTGTGAGCACAACAGCTTTGAACAACTCTGGATTTGACTTAGCTGTGACAAGTGCCACGTGCCCACCAAGTGAATTTCCTAAGAGAATGCTGTCTGATAAATTGAGATGGGAAATAAAATCGAGAATAAAATTCGATAGGGACTTAACACCGGTCTTAATCAGTGGAAGGTCGTAGAGTGGCATCATCGGTACCAATACACGGTGCGTTGACTTAAACTCATTAATAACCCCTTCGAAATTACTCAAGGCTCCAAACAACCCATGCAATACCAATAAGTTGGGTCCTGAACCTTCGTCGATGTACTTGAACTTTCCGTCTTCTTTGAGCTGAATATCCATAGTATACAGTGTGGTCAAATATAGCTGAAATATGTCATAACGGTTTCAGTTTACGTTTTAGTGACTTGACAAGGTAATGTTGAAACTGATCGTACATCGGATGTAATCGCACTAAATTAATAGATGAAATTGCCGGTTCAATCTGGCTGCTCAGCCCTTGATTTAAGAGTGTTTCTGAGAATTTATCAACAAAGTGGTAAATAATGGGTGATTGTGGGAAAATGTGGTAAACATTTTCTACTTTAGCATTGATGAATCACTTGTCGCGTGCTGAATTTATTAGGAGAATATGATTGTAAGTCGGATGCCAAAGGGCGGATGATGTTGCCAGCGGGGCTTAAAAAGCAGCTGCAGGATGTTGTGCATGAAGGTTTTGTTATAAATCGAGACATGTTCGACAAGTGTTTGATTCTCTATCCTATGAAGCAATGGAAGGAAGTGTCGTCTGAAATCGGCCGACTCAATCGATTCGTTGCAAAGAATGTCAAGTTTATTCGAAAGTTTAATAATGGTGCAACGCCTGTGGAGTTGGACTCTGCTGGGCGTTTACTCTTGCCTGCGTCCTTGTGTTCGTATGCTGGGATTGAGAAGGAAATCAAGGTGGCTGGAAATGGTGATCGAATTGAGATCTGGAGTAAGTCGAATTATGAAGCTATGATTGATGAAGATGTTGATATGGCTGCGCTTTCAGAAGAAGTGATGGGGGATTTGAATAAGGATGGAGATTCGTAGTGAATACCACAACCCGGTGCTCTTGAATGAGAGTGTTGGGGGATTGATAAGTGATATAAATGGCATCTATGTGGATGTCACCTTTGGCGGCGGGGGGCATAGCCGCGAAGTTCTTTCTAGGCTAGGTGAAAATGGAAAGCTGATAAGCTTTGATCAAGATGAAGATGCAGCAGCTAATGCGCAAATTCAAGACGAGCGATTCTTCTTTGTGCAATCCAACTTTCGATATCTAAAAAACCATCTACGTTTTTCGGGTTTTAATCAGGTAGATGGTGTGCTTGCTGATCTCGGTGTTTCATCTCATCAGTTTGATGAAGGTGAGCGCGGGTTTTCGATCCGGCAGGACGGGCCGCTTGATATGCGGATGGGTAAAACTGTGTCGCTAACAGCACAGCAGGTGGTAAACGATTATGAAATCGATCAGCTGAAAGCGGTTTTTCGCGATTACGGAGAGCTGAGAGAAGCCGGAAGGATTGCCAGGGTTATTGAAGCGGCTCGTTCTGAGTCACCAATTACGCGAACAGGTGAATTGATCAAGGTTGTCGAAAAGCTTACATCTCCGCACAAGCTCAATCGGTTTCTTGCCCAGGTTTTTCAGGCATTGAGAATTGAGGTGAATGGAGAGATGAAGGTGTTGGAAGATATGTTGTTGCAAACTGCAGATGTGATCAAGCCGGGTGGAAAACTGGTGGTGATCTCATACCACTCGCTCGAAGATCGATTGGTAAAGCGATTTATGCGCGACGGAAATTTTTCGGGAGAAGTCGAGCAAGACTTTTTTGGGAATAAGATCAGGCCATTTACGCCAGACAAGGGAATGCCTATTGTGCCTAGTGAGAAAGAGATTGAAGAGAATAATAGAGCGCGTAGCGCCAAGTTGAGAATAGCAACAAGGAATGAGTAAGGAGAAAATGAAATCTGAAGAGTCTGCCAAGAGCAAGGGAGCTTTCTCAAGGGGTTTCTTTGCCGTGCTCAACGGTAGCTTCTTGACCCGAGACTATGTTCAAGCCAACTTGGGGTTCATTGTCTTTCTGGTTGGTGTGATGATATGTCTTATCGGCTACGGTTATTTTGCTGAGAGCAATATGAAAGAGATGGTTTCGAGTGAAGCGGAGCTTCAAGAGCTTAAAGCTCGAAACTTGGCAATTCACGCAAGACTCGAACAGTTGAAGCAGCAGTCTCAAATTGCCCGTTCCATTGCTGATATGGGGTTGGAAGAATCCACCAATCCTCCCACAATTATTCGAGTATCTGAGCTCGACAACCAAGCCGAAGGAGGGGAGTGATGGATAAGCAGAAGATGATATTCAAGGCAAGGTTGGTATTCATAGGAATGGTTCTCTTTGCCCTGGCGGTTATTGGCAAGATCATTCATATTCAATTTGTGGATGGAGAAAAGTGGAGTGAGAGAGTAGAGCACTTGACCACTGAACTCAATGAGATTAAACCTGTCCGTGGAAATATCTACGCTTCCAACGGTGATATGCTGGCTACTTCGGTGCCTATCTATCAAATTCGGATGGATATGCGTGCTGATGGGCTCACTGATGAGCGTTTGTTTTCCAATATTGACTCCTTGTCTATTAGCCTGAGCAATCTTTTCAAAGATCGTACGGCTGCTGAGTACAAATCGCGAATGTTGCGAGCACGCGAAAAGGGAAATCGCTACTTATTGATTAAGGACGATGTAGACTTCGATGCAGTGATGCAGGCTCAAGAGTTTCCACTTTTTAGAGATGGACGATTCAAAAGCGGGGTGATTTTCGAAAAGCGCACTGTGCGATTGCAGCCATTTAAGGGGCTTGCCGCGCGTACTGTAGGGTATCACCGGGAGAATTCTCAGCCCGTTGGAATTGAAGGAGCATATAATAGTGAGTTGCGAGGCAGACCGGGCCAACGCTACGAGAAGCGTCTGGCTGGTGGGGTTTGGATGCCGCTTGATAGCCGCAATGAAGTAGAACCTGAAGATGGTTGTGATATCTATACTACGATAGATGTCAATATCCAGGACGTAGCTACGAGTGCTCTCAGAAAGCAGCTTAAGAAGCATAATGCCCGACACGGTTGTGCGGTGCTGATGGAAGTGAAAACGGGCTACATAAAGGCTATCTCGAATCTTACTTTGACAAAGGATAGCACCTACCGGGAAGTTTATAATTACGCGGTTGGTGAGGCGACAGAGCCTGGGTCAACGTTTAAGCTAGCTTCACTCATGGCCGCATTTGAAGATGGTAAAATTGACCTTTCCGACTCAGTAGATACAGAGCGTGGTAGGGTGAAGTTTTACGATCGTTGGATGCGGGATAGTAACGATAAAGGCTACGGTAAAATTGATGTTCTCACTTCTTTTCAGAAATCATCGAACGTAGCCATTTCAAAGTTGATAGTAGACAACTATGGTGACAACCCACGTCGATTCGTGGATCGCCTACACAAGTTGGGGCTTGGTTCACAGCTAGGTCTTGAAATTGCCGGTGAGGGGATGCCAAAAATCAAGGACCCATCAGACCCTTCTTGGTCAGGTGTTACGCTGCCATGGATGAGTATTGGATATGAAACCTTGATGACTCCGCTTCAAATACTCACCTTCTACAATGCAGTGGCCAATGACGGTGTGATGGTTAAGCCCCTTTTTGTGGAGCAAGTGAAGCGCAATGGCGAAGCAGTGCGTGTGAACAAACCTGTTGTGCTCAATCGTGCGATTGCTTCGCGATCTACCATTCAAATGGCGAAGGAAATGCTAGAGAGTGTGGTGTCAGATGAAGGTACAGCTTCCAATTTGCGTTTTGGAGAATATGCTATCGCAGGTAAAACGGGTACAGCTCAAATTGCCAATGCGCAATATGGATATAAGTACGATCAGGCAGTGAGCTACCAGGCTTCGTTTGTGGGGTATTTTCCTGCCGAGGCGCCTGAGTATACTTGTATCGTAGTTGTAAATGGTCCATCTAATAATGTGTATTACGGAAACCAGGTAGCTGGTCCTGTTTTTAAAGAGATTTCAGATAAGGTTTACGCTCAGCGCTACGACCTTATTAAGCATCAAGAGCCTACCAGAAACCAAATGGCCGTGCACGTTCCCGTATCAATGAGTGGAAATGCGGCTGATCTAAAGACACTTTTTCAAGAATTTAGGGTGCCGATCGAAGATCAGAGTAAAGACTACGATTGGGTGACCACGCGCACAGGTCGGGATACCGTAACTATAGACCGGCGTTCTGTAAAGGATGGAATCGTTCCGAATGTGGTGGGTATGGGCTTAAGAGATGGACTTTATTTGCTCGAAGACGCTGGTATTCAAGTGAAAGTACAAGGTGCCGGAATGATTACAAAGCAGAGTGTTCCACCGGGATCATCAGTTAAAAATACGAACACCATAACAATAGAACTTTCGTGATGAAGCTCCTCCAAGACATACTATACGAAACAAAGATTCGGCGGGTAATCGGAACAACCAATATTGCGGTTGAAGCTATTGCCTTCGATAGTCGGAAGGTAGTTGGGTTTTCGCTATTTGTTGCCACTCGAGGTACTGTTGTAGATGGTCACGAGTTTATTGATAAAGCTATTGAGAGCGGTGCTATTGCTGTGGTTTGTGAAACAATCCCTGAAAACCTGCGTGAAGACATTACTTATGTTCAGGTAGAAGATTCGCAGCACGCGCTAGGAGTAATGGCGGCCAATTTTTACGACAACCCATCTCATGAGCTAAAGCTAGTGGGGATTACAGGAACCAATGGAAAGACTACTTGTACCACCATGCTTTACGGATTGTACAAGCTATTGGGTAAGAAGGTTGGATTGATTTCTACCGTTGAGAATAAAATTCACAATGAAGTAATCGCATCAACACATACTACTCCGGATGCGCTTAGCATTAACGCCCTTCTCCGTAAAATGGTAGAAGCGGGATGCACCTATTGTTTTATGGAAGTGAGTTCCCACGCCCTTCATCAAAAAAGAGTGTCTGGAGTGAGATATGCTGGGGCGGTGTTCACGAATATCACACATGATCACCTCGATTATCACGAGACATTCGATGCGTACATCGGGGCAAAAAAACTCCTTTTTGATAATCTGCCACGCGAGTCTTTTGCCTTAGTTAATCTGGACGATCGCCAAGGGCTCACCATGCTTCAAAACTGTAAGTCGGAAGTTCAGAAAACCTATGCACTTAAATCGATGGCCGACTTCAAAGCAAAGGTCATCGAGAATCAATTTACCGGGCTCTGTCTGAATATTGATGGATTCGATCTCTATGCCAAATTGGTAGGTCGCTTTAATGCATACAATATTCTTAGCGCCTACGGTACGGCTGTGTTGCTCGGTGATTCTCAAATGGATATTCTGACAGCTCTTAGCAATATCAATCCAGTTTCAGGTCGCTTTGAATATGTGATGAGTCCTGATGGGGTTGCGGCAATTGTCGATTACGCCCACACGCCAGATGCTCTCAAAAATGTGCTGAAGACCATAGAAGATATTCGCACAAAGAACGAGACTGTCATTACAGTGGTTGGTTGTGGAGGAGATCGGGATACAACCAAAAGGCCAGAAATGGCTCGTATTGCATGCAAATACAGTGATCGAGTGATTCTTACATCCGACAACCCGAGGACTGAAAACCCGCAAGCCATTATCGATGATATGATGACTGGCGTTGAACCACAGGACTTCAAGAAAACGAATTCAATCGTAGATAGAAAAGAAGCAATTAAGATGGCGTGTTCCATTGCTGTGGAAGGTGATATCATTCTCATTGCAGGAAAGGGCCATGAAAAGTACCAGGATATAAATGGTGAGAAACTGCCATTTGACGACTTCGCTATTGTTCACGACACCTTCAAAATGCTCAATCACTGATGTTATACTCACTTTTTGACTTCCTCCACAATAGTATTGACCTGCCCGGTGTAGGGGTGTTTCAGTATATCTCGTTTAGAGCGGCTATGGCGGTGATCACATCGCTAATCATTTCATTGGTTTTTGGGAAGTCTCTTATTGCTATGCTTCATAAGAAACAAGTCGGTGAAACAGTGCGTGACTTAGGACTTGATGGACAGCTTCAAAAGCAGGGTACACCAACGATGGGTGGTTTGATCATTCTCTCGGCCATACTTATACCAACACTGCTTTTCGCAAGGCTAGATAATATTTACATCATCATCATGCTTGTGACAACGGTGATGCTCGGGTCAATAGGCTTTATTGACGATTACATCAAGGTATTCAAGAAGAATAAAAAGGGATTGGCCGGAAAGTTCAAGGTTGTAGGTCAAGTCTTAGTTGGGATTATAGTTGGCTCCATGCTGTTTTTCAATGAAGGCGTTGTTAGTAAACAGAAGGTCGGTGAAAACACTGTAGAAATTGCCCAGGATGGTGAACTTGGAGACAATTGGGTGGAAGAAAGGTCGGTAAAGACAACCATTCCATTTGTTAAGAACAACGAGTTTGACTACGCCTGGCTCCTCGGGTTCCTAAGCCCTGAAAATGCAAAAAAGTGGGCTTGGCTCATTTTTATCCCAATTGTGATCTTTCTTGTTACTGCAGTTTCCAATGGAGCTAATATGACGGATGGGCTGGATGGCCTGGCCACAGGAACATCAGCAATTATCGGTGTAGTGCTGGCCATATTCGCATTCGTGTCGGGTAATTTGGTTTTCGCCGATTACCTCAATATCATGTTTATCCCGAACTCGGGAGAGCTTACCGTTTTCATCGGTGCATTTGTTGGGGCATGTATTGGATTTCTCTGGTACAACTCTTTCCCGGCACAAGTATTTATGGGCGATACAGGGAGTTTGGCACTTGGTGGAATCATAGCTGTTTTCGCTTTAGCGATCCGCAAAGAACTACTCATTCCGCTTTTCTGCGGTGTGTTTTTAATAGAGAATTTATCGGTGATGCTTCAAGTATCATACTTCAAGTACACTAAAAAGAAATACGGAGAAGGGCGGCGGATCTTTTTGATGGCCCCCTTGCACCACCACTATCAAAAACAGGGAATGCACGAAGCAAAAATCGTGTCTCGGTTTTGGATTGTGGGGATACTCCTTGCTGTTCTCACCATTGTGACGCTTAAGCTTCGCTAATGGATTTGCTCGTATTAGGTGCGGGAGAGAGTGGCGTAGGAGCGGCCTTGCTCGGTGTGAAACTCGGATATAACGTCAGGGTTTCAGACAAAGGCAAAGTCAAAGAAACGTACAAAGACGTTCTTAACAAGGCGGGTATTTTCTGGGAAGAAAATGGACACTCAAAGAGTGGTATTGGTCAGCCAGATTTGGTGGTGAAAAGTCCAGGGATTCCGGGACACATTCCCCTTATCAAAGATCTAAAGGCGGATGGCGCCGAAGTGATTTCAGAAGTGGAGTTCGCATCGCGCCATACCAGCGGAAAGATTGTAGCGATAACCGGAACCAATGGGAAGACTACAACGACATCGTTGATCTACCACATTTTTGAGAAGGCTGGTTTGGATGTGGCCATAGTTGGAAACATCGGTCAGAGTTTTGCTGGAGCAGTGGCGGAGAGAGACCGAGATGTTTATGTCGTTGAAGTGAGCAGTTTTCAGCTCGACGACATCGTTCACTTCAAGCCCTATATAGCGGTTTTGCTCAATATCACACCCGATCACCTCGATCGATACAAAGGAGAGTTCGACAACTATATAGATGCCAAGTATCGAATGACCATAAACCAGGATGGCGAAGATCATTTCATCTTTTGGGATGATGATCCAGTGATCCAAAAGGGCAACGAGTCGAGAGATATCAAAGCGCAATTCCATCCCTATTCCCTGAACCACCCGGTGCGAGAAGGCGCCCATTTAGAAGAAGAAAATATTGTAGTAAACCTTACTAATAAACCATTTGAAATGTCCATACACGAATTAGCATTGCAAGGCAAGCACAACACAAGCAACTCGATGGCAGCGAGTGTCGCAGCACGAATTTTCGAGATCAGAAAAGAAATCGTTCGCGAAAGTCTATCCGACTTTCAAAACGTAGAACACCGTTTGGAGTTCGTAGCAACCATCCACGGAATTAAGTTTATTAATGACTCGAAAGCGACCAATGTCAATTCAACATGGTATGCTCTGGAAAGCATATCTGAGCCTATCGTTTGGATCGTTGGTGGTGTCGATAAAGGAAATGACTACTCAATGCTAGAGCCATTGGTAAGAGAGAAGGTGAAGGCCATAATTTGTCTAGGCAAGGACAACAAAAAGGTGAAGGATTACTTCTCACCAATGGTAGAATTCATTGAAGAAGCATCTACCGCAGATGAAGCAGTAAATCTGGGCTACCGATTCGGTACGAAAGGCGACGTAGTACTTCTATCTCCAGCTTGCGCGAGTTTCGATCTATTCGAAAACTACGAGCAGCGTGGTCACCAATTCAAAAGAGCAATTAGAGCACTGTAAAATGAAAGAACGACAAGCACATATTGACCGTGCCAGGTTGAGTGAGCTCATTCAGTCGCGTGAGCGAGGTTTGAGTGATCTCATGCCGTTTGAATTCAATGAAATGGGTTGGATTCAAGGGGTAAGACTCATAAATGATTCAGCAGCTACCTCTGTGGACAAGGTAGCCGAATCGCTTATGACTTTCGAAAAGCCTGTGATATGGATAGCCGAAGCTAACGAGCGTAGCAGAGACATGCATCTTTTGGCCGAAGTGGTTGAAGAGAAGGTATCTGCTATCGTCGCTGTTGGAAGTCAATCCAACAAACTTTTGGAAAAACTTTGGGGAGCTTCCCGCATGTTTGTCTCGGCAAACACTTGGAGTGAAGCACTCGATATAAGTTTGGAACTGGCGCGTGAAGAAGATGAGGTCATTTTCTCTCCAGGTTGCCGGGCATCCGATCCTTTCGAGAATTACAAAGAAAGGGGCGCTTATTTCAATCGACTGGTAGAGCTTAAAAGAAAAGGTAGTCTTTAATAGTGGCCGACAACAAGTATACCATACACAAGAGTAAAAAGAGTCAGGTCGACAAGGATTTAACTGCCAAGCCGAGTCTGAAGAAGAATATTGCCAAGACTCCATATCGACTGGACTTTGTGCGCAAAGTTTCGGGTGTGGAGTTCTACTGCGACACCAAGGCGAGTGACTTACTGAGTACGAGAGATTCTTTTAAGTGCATCGAAAGGCCTATTCGCTGGCTCGTCGCGTCGGCATCTCACGATCGCGATTACGCATTGATTGAAAAATACGTGGAAGCGAAGGTGGAAGGTATTGTAGTGTATGGTGGACTTGGGCAAGATATGAAGAAGAAACTGGGTGGAGTCATATCCAAATTTGATGCGAGCATTGAACTGGATGAAGCCGTGCAGAAAGCATATCAAATGGCTGAAGAAGGCGATGCCATTGTTTTTTCACCGAGCTGTGCGATAAAAGATGACTACAATAACTACGCTGATAGAGGACAGGCTTTTATCCAAATGGTAAACGACTTGAAAGAGCGAGAATGAATGGACTTTTCAAATACCTAAAAGGAGATCGAACCATTTGGATGGTTTGTTTGATTCTTGGACTAACGTCTATTCTCGCCGTATACTCGAGTATTTCGTCTCTTGCGTACAAATACACAGGTGGCAACACACTTTACTACCTGTTCAAACATGGGCTCATGCTCGGAACCGGGTTTCTGATTATGTATTTCGTGCACAAAGTACCGTACAAGTATTTCGCGCGCATCGCCCAGATGGGTATCTGGCTCACGGCCGGTTTACTTCTCCTCACACTGTTGATGGGTGAGAACATCAACGACGCTTCCAGGTGGATTAAAATCCCCATTATCAATCAAAATTTCCAGACGTCAGATCTCGCCAAAATCGTGTTGATCACCTATGTGGCGCGGATGCTTACTGTGAAAAAAGATATTCTAGGAGACCTGAAAGAAGGGTTTTTACCCATTATCGGTCCAATCCTATTGATCTGTGGGCTCATTTTACCAGCCAACTTTTCTACGGCGGCCATGCTCTTTATGGTTTGCATGCTCTTACTTTTTATCGGGGGAATGCCCTTCAAATATCTTTTGGGAACGGTTGGAACAGGAATAGCCGCTTTTGTTTTCTTAATCGTTCTTTCATCTAGTTTTCCGGGTCTTCTGCCGCGTGCTGAAACGTGGAAAGCTCGTATCGTGAATTTTGAGTCTGGCGATAGCGACGCAAACTACCAGAAAGAGCATGCCATGATGGCCATCCAATCGGGAGGTTTGCTGCCTGGTGGTCCCGGAAGTGGCGATTCTCGAAATTATTTGCCGCACCCCTATTCCGATATGATTTACGCCTTCATTATCGAAGAGTATGGAACCATTCTCGGTGGAGCCGGAATCCTACTGCTCTACATTATTTTCATCTACCGATGTGTCAAAGTAGCCCGGCATACGCAAAGAGATTTTCCAGCCCTTCTGGTAGTCGGCTTGAGTTTCCTGATCGGGATTCAGGCCTTGATCAATATGGGCGTAGCCGTGAGCATATTCCCTGTTACAGGGCAGCCATTGCCTTTGGTGTCTATGGGTGGAACATCCATGTGGTTCACTTGTATTGCCATGGGTATGATTATCTCCGTAAGCCGAACTGTAACTGAAGGAGAGCCGAAACCAGTAACCAAAAAAGGAAAGAACTATGCCGTCGCCTAGAATTGTAATAAGCGGCGGGGGAACGGGTGGACATATTTTTCCCGCCATCGCCATTGCCGATACCATCAAAGAAATGCATCCCGATGCTGAAATCTTGTTCGTTGGAGCCAAAGGGCGCATGGAAATGGAGCGCGTTCCCAAAGCGGGGTATAAAATTGAAGGGCTCTGGATTAGCGGAATTCAAAGAAAACTATCGCTCAAGAATTTATCCTTCCCTTTCAAACTGATCAGTAGCATGATGAAGGCCAAGGGAATCGTAAAGAAGTTTAAACCCGACGTGGCTGTAGGTGTCGGTGGATACGCTTCGGGGCCATTGCTCAAAGTGGCTAGCATGCGTGGGGTTCCATCGGTTATTCAAGAGCAAAATTCATTTCCAGGAATCACTAATCGCTGGCTCGCTGGAAATGTAGACCGGATCTGTGTCTCATATTCTGGTTTGGAGCGTTGGTTTCCCGCCGATAAGATTGTGATGACGGGAAATCCGGTGCGAAAGCACGTCGTGGAGTTGGAAGGTAAACGCGAAGAAGCAGCTACTCATTTTGGGTTGGACCCAAATAAGCCAACACTTTTAGTTGTTGGTGGCTCACTTGGTGCACGCACCATTAACCAGTCTATCCAAGCCGGATTGGCTTATTTTAAAGATTCTGGGGTTCAACTGATCTGGCAGTCGGGTAAGGCCTATGCCGATGAAGCAGCTCAGGCTGTGAAGGCATTGAACGCTGGTAATGTGAAGACTTCGCCCTTTATCGATCGAATGGATTTAGCCTACGCCTTGGCATCGGTTGTGGTTTCCAGAGCGGGAGCCATGTCGGTTTCAGAGCTTTGCCTAACGGGAAAGCCATCCATTTTGGTGCCATCTCCCAATGTGGCTGAAGACCACCAAACCAAAAATGCTCAGGCCTTAGTAAATGAGAATGCCGCAGTTTTGGTGCGCGATGCCGAAGCAAGAGAAAAGCTATATGAAGCGATCCGTTCCTTGATGGACAGCGAGGCGAGAAGAAACGAGTTGTCGGTGAATGTGAAGAAACTGGCTCACCCCGATGCGTCAATGAAAATTGCAACCGAAATCCTAAATCTCATCCCCGCAAAGTGAATCTAGACCAGATACATAGCATCTACTTTGTAGGAGTTGGCGGAATAGGAATGAGCGCCTTGGCTCGATTTTTTAAAGGCCAAGGAAAGGCAGTTTATGGCTATGATCGAGTGCGTTCCCAACTTACTGAAAGGTTAGAATCTGAAGGGATCGAGATTTCTTACACGGATAGCATCGATGCCATTAATGAGGACTTTCTTTTTCAGCCACTCGATCGGGCCTGGGTAATTTACACGCCGGCTATCCCCAAGACCAATCTCATTCTCGGGTATTTCAATCAGAATGGATATCAGGTCTCAAAACGATCAGAAGCCCTTAGTGAAGTCACGGCCGAGCAGAAGACCATTGCCATAGCTGGAACCCACGGCAAAACGACCACTTCGGCTATGGTGGCCCACATGCTCACGCATTGCAAAGTTCCGGTTAATGCCTTTCTCGGCGGCATAGCCAATAACTTCAATTCCAATATTGTTCTTCATCCAGAAGCTCAATACACTGTGGTGGAAGCCGATGAGTACGATCGCTCTTTCCTTCGACTCAAGCCTTTTGTTTCGGTGGTGACATCAGTTGATACCGATCACCTGGACATCTATTCTGACAAAGCCGATTTTCACAAGACGTTTGAAGAGTTTTTGTCTTTGACATCACCCGATGGATTGATTTCTCTCCACGAGCAAGTTTCGTTGGAGCACCCGAGAGCACAGCGATTTGGGATCTCGGAGAGCGATTTGGAAATTGCTGCCAGAGATCTTCGGGTAGAAGAAGGAAACTTTGTGTTTTCGGTTTACGAGGATGGAGAGTTCAAAGCCGAACTTTCATCTCCTTACCCGGGTACCCACAACGTGCAAAATACCTTGGCCGCTATTTCCATTGCGCGGTTTTTAGGTCTTGAATACGACAAAATTAAAAGCGCCGTAGCGAGTTTCAAAGGTGTTAAAAGGCGGTTTGAATATCAGATAAAGCGCGATGATCTCGTTTTTATAGACGATTACGCACATCACCCCACCGAAATTTCGGCATGTGTAGGGTCGGTAAAAACCCTGTTTCCAGAGAAGCGAATCACGGGTGTATTTCAACCCCATTTATACTCTAGAACCCGCGACTTTGCTGATGATTTCGCGACTAGCTTAGAAGAGCTAAACGACTTGATTCTCATGGAAATATATCCTGCGAGAGAAGAGCCGATAGAAGGGGTGAACAGCGAGATACTATTTGATAAAATACGCATGGTGAATAAAAAGTTGTGTGACCGTGCAGAACTTGTCGATGAAGTGGCCAGATTGAAGCCTGAAGTATTGTTGACTATGGGAGCTGGCGACATCGATAAAATGATTGAGCCACTCAAAAAAGCTTTGGATGACAAAGACGAATAAAATATTGAGAATCTGCGGGATATCGCTGGCTATGGCTGGCGTCCTTGTGCTACTCAGTTTTGTGGGCAGTATGCGCACGTCTTCGTCTTGCGAAGAAGTTTTAATTGAGATCAACCGCGATCTCGACATTCCATTGCTGAGCGAAGACAATCTCCGTGGATTTATTCTCCAAACAAGTGGTCCAATTGTGGGTAGTCCACTCAATCAAGTCGAAACGAAATCGATCGAGTCGAACATCAAGGAAATTCCATTTGTGGCGGAGGCTACCGTGTACAAAACTATTGATAAGCGGCTGATCGTAGAAGTGAAGCAGCGCATACCCATTGTGCGGCTCATCGACCGACACGGATTTTCTGCGCTTTTGTCGAGAGAGGGAGTGGTGATGCCTACCGATCGGGAAGTGAGTGTGCGCCTACCGGTTATCACAGGCGAATTTGATGTGGCTTACGATGAGTATGGCCAAATGAGCATGGTCGATTCCATCCACCAGGAGCTCTATAGCTACGCCAAAGTGGTGTCGTCCGACTCGTTTTGGCAAGCCCAGATTCAACACACTACCTACCACCCGGTAAGTGGTTTTACGGCCTATCCACAAGTAGGCAAGCACCAAGTACTTTTCGGCAACGCCGAAAAGATTGAAACGAAATTTTTAAAGCTGCGACGCTTTTACCAGGGCGGAGTTTCAGAAGCCAACTGGAACAAATACGCCAAAATAAATTTGAAATACGAAGACCAAATTGTTTGCACAAAAAAATAGCCTTATGGAGGAACCAGAAATCATAGTAGGCCTTGACATCGGAACGACCAAAATAGCATGTATCGTTGGCCGTATCAATGAGCACGATAAGGTGGAGATCATCGGTATGGGCCGGTCAGAATCTCTCGGGGTCCGAAATGGTGTTGTAAGTAATATCAACCAAACCGTAGATTCGATCAAAAGAGCCTTGGCCATCGCCACGGAGCGAGCCGGTGTTGAGATTGGCGAAGTAGTTGTCGGTATAGCCGGTCAGCACATTCGCAGCCTGCAGCATCGCGGTATTTTCACCCGAAAAGCCAAAGATCACGAAGAAGTGATTTCGATTATCGATATCGATAACCTTGTGGCCGACATGCATCAACTGGTCATGAACCCAGGAGAAGAAATCATTCACGTACTTCCGCAGGAATACATCGTCGATAACGAGCAGGGCATCAAAGATCCTGTCGGTATGGCCGGAATTCGTTTGGAAGCAAACTTCCACATCATCACGGGTAAGGTGAATGCGGCAAAGAACATTTACCGCAGTGTGAGCAAAGCCGGTCTCGAAGTACAAGAGCTCGTTCTCGAACCGCTCGCATCTTCTGAAGCGGTATTGAGTCAGGAAGAAAAAGAAGCTGGCGTAGTGCTTGTCGATATAGGTGGTGGAACTACGGATATCGCCATTTTCCAGGATGGAATCATTCGCCACACGGCAGTCATTCCATTTGGTGGAAATATCATCACGGACGACATCGCCGCAGGCTGTAGCATTTTGCGAAAGCACGCTGAGCAGTTGAAAACCAAGTTTGGTTCGGCCTTGAGCTCTGAGAGTATGGAGAACCAAATCGTTTGCATTCCTGGTTTCAGTGGACGCGAGCCGAAAGAGATTTCCATCCAAAACCTCTCGAACATCATTCAGGCACGTACCGAAGAGATCATCGAGCAGGTGATGTACGAGATCAAAAACTCAGGCTACGAAGGACGACTCATCGCCGGAATTGTATTGACTGGAGGTGGATCTCAATTGAAGCACCTTCCGCAGCTCGTGGAGTACCTAAGCGGTATGGATACCCGGATTGGATATCCGAGCGAGCACTTGGGGAAAGACAATGCCGAAGAACTATCAAGCCCGATGTATGCTACAGGTATCGGCCTTGTAATGAAAGGTCATGAACACCACCAGAAGACCGTAGAAAGAAATCAGCCGAGGCAAAATGCCGTTCGAAGTGGAACGGGCAAGAAACTCGGTTTACTCGATATGATCATCAAGAAAGGTCAAGCTTTCTTTGAAGACGAAGACTTTTAAAGAACCCAACAATCCCAAAAAACCTTAGAAATATGAATTTCGATTTGCCAAAAGACCAGTCATCGATCATTAAGGTGATCGGTGTTGGGGGTGGAGGTAGCAATGCCGTAAACCACATGTACGAGCAGGGCATCAAAGGTGTAGACTTCATCGTTTGCAACACCGATTCTCAGGCCCTGGACATCAGCCCGGTCCCTATGAAAGTTCAACTGGGACAAAGTTTAACAGAAGGACGTGGGGCAGGATCTATCCCAGAAGTAGGGAAGAACGCTGCCATTGAAAATATTGACGATATCCAGGAGATTCTGGAGAAGCAAACCACTATGGTTTTTGTCACGGCCGGAATGGGCGGTGGTACAGGAACTGGAGCTGCTCCAGTTATTGCGAATACTGCCAAAGAAATGGGCATCCTGACCGTGGGTATCGTAACCGTTCCTTTCACTTTCGAAGGGAGAAAGCGTATGAACCAGGCCGAAGAAGGTCTGCGGGAAATGCGCGCTGCCGTAGATACACTTCTCGTGATCAGAAACGATAAGTTGAGAGAAATCCACGGAAACCTTTCCCTACAAGACGCCTTTGGGCAGGCAGATAATATCCTGACTACGGCTGCAAAGGGTATCGCCGAGCTTATTTCGGTAACAGGTGCGATCAACGTCGATATGAACGACGTGAACACCGTAATGCGCGACAGTGGTGTGGCCATCATGGGTCAGGCCGAAGCCGAAGGCGACGACCGTGCAATCAAGGCGGCTACCAAGGCGCTTGAGTCACCATTGTTGAACGACAATGACATCGAAGGAGCGAAGTACATTCTCCTCAACATTACTTACGGGGCTACCGAAGTAATGATGGACGAGATCACCGATATCACCGACTACATTCAGCATGCTGCTGGATCTACAGCCGATGTAATCTGGGGTCATGGAATGGATGAAACGCTTGGAGAAAAACTGAGCGTAACCATTATTGCCACTGGATTTAAAACATCGCCAGATACTGGATTTGACATCGAAGAGCGTGTGGTTCACCACCTAGATTCTGAGCAAAAACAAGCTGCTCAAGCATCACAGCCATCAACGCAGCCTGTGCAGCCGGCTGACGCGTCTGAGCCATACATGAAAGAACAAGAAGCTTCGGCTCCTGCTCCAAAACCAGCAGAGCCAACAGAGAAGCCTGTAGAGCGCTTTAATCTCTTTGATGAGCTTCCGACTGAGAATTCTTCTCAACCATCTGCTTCACATACTGACAGACCTGTGCAACCATCTGAGCCAAGTCCAGCACCACAGCAGGAGCAACCAGATGCGCAGTACTTCACATTGGAAGATGAAGCTTCGGTAAACGAGCCGTCTGGAAATGCAAGCGATACCGACAATAGCGACTCTCTCTCCTTGAAAGTAAATGCTGAAATGGTAGCACAGCTTAATCGTGAGCGCCTGAAAAACCTGCGAGACATTTCAGAGCGAATCAAAAGCCCTGAAGGTCTAAACCAATTGGAAAAGGAACCAGCGTACAAGAGAAGAAACATTCAACTCGATATCGTACCGCACAGCAGTGAGTCTGAAGTGTCTCGATACACGCTAACTGATGAGAAGGATGATGAAGGAAACAACCGTTCTGGTCTTCGACCAAACAATCCTTACCTTCACGACAACGTAGATTAAACATGGCATTAACAGATCAAATAAACGATGGCATAAAGAATGCCATGCGTGCAAAGGATAAGCCCAGACTCGAGGCGCTGAGAGCCGTGAAAGCGGCCTTGCTTCTCGAGCTTACCAAGGGTGGGGACGCCGAGATAGATGAGAAAACGGAGATGCAGGTTCTGATGAAAATGCATAAGCAGAGAAGAGATTCGGCTGCGATTTTCCGTGAGCAAAACAGACCTGATTTGGCAGAAGACGAAGAGTTTCAAGCAGGGGTGCTTGAAGACTTCTTACCAGAGCAAATGTCTGAAGCCGACATCGAAAAGGAAGTGGACGCCATTATCGCTTCAGTTGGCGCTGAAGGCATGAAAGACATGGGTAAGGTCATGGGCGTAGCGAGTGGAAAATTAGCCGGAAAGGCCGATGGAAAAGTCGTTGCATCCATTGTCAAGAAACTTCTAACCAATTAAGGCAAAACATATTTTTTGGGATTGAAAGGGGAGCTCGAAAGGGCTCCTTTTTTTGAATTATAAGCTAGTTTAAGGTGCTTAAAGAAATATTTGACTTATGGGAAAAAGAGTTTCGAGTATTGACGAAAATATGGTGAACGAATTCGTAGAGAAATGTCTAAAACCATTTTTTCCATTTGCAACTCCAGCTGGTGTATCTGTAATGGGCCCAGCAGAAGTTGAAAAGTTTGGATATGTAAATATGGAAATGGCGGCTGATTTTGAGAAATTAAAGTCTACTCCATACTTTTTCGACGGTGTGTATAAGTTCCATCACTATACTTCTTTGAAATCCTTTTTCGGAATCATGAGGGATCAAAAGATTAGAATGTATAATCTTATGGATATGGATGACCAAAAGGAAATCAGATATGCCACCGAAAATCTTAAAATACAGTATCGAGGTGAATATGAAAGGAAATGGAAGCAGGATGGATATTATTCATTGAGTTTAGTGAACCCTAAACTTGAAAGAAGCAAAAGTTCCTGGGATTTGTGGAAAAATTATGGTGATGGCGGACATGGTGTAGCTCTTGAGCTATCTATAAATAAGAGGTATGCCGCGGATTGGATGAACTTCGCTCTGAGCAAGATTTATTATGGTGAAAGTACGTTCCAGTTTATCAATGATTTTAGAAAAGCGTACTCAGAATTCTATTCGAGGTCAAACTTTTCTATCGAAGGATTTCAGGATTTGTTCAAAATGATTCACGCTTTCCACAAATCAGAATCATACAAGAATGAAAGAGAGATTAGATTAGTACATACGCTGCATGGATTAGGCGTGTATTCTGAGAAATGTTTGATCGAAACTAAGCGAAGAGTGAGAATAAAGCCAGATGTAAATAGTAGATCAAGATTAACAGATTATTATGAGCTAGAATTGAATTACAATGGTTGGAAAAGGTTCAAAGATGACCCTGAAATAGATAGTATTCTTATCAAAAGGCTTTATCCGAGCGTAAAAATTTCAAGAATAATCTTTGGTCCTCGGTTAACAATGAAAGAGAAATTTGAGATTAGCCAAGTCCTAAGTAAGGAGTTTAGTATTCACTTAGAAGGTGTTAGCATTCTTGATTCGACGTTGACGGAAGACTTTCATTAATCATTTTTTCAGACTGTCGTTTTTGTCATCACTACAATGAACTCCATCCTATAAAGTAACCCTTTACTCCACAACTCGTAAGACTGGCAAAGCCCCAAGCTATGTCAACTTATTTAGGAGAATCTATTGCCCTTGATATTCCCAGAGAACAAAAAGGGTTTACGGCTGCGCCACTGGCCAGCCAGATAGAAGCAAAGCCGCAGAAGGCCGAAGAGAGATGGAAGACCGAGATCAAGAAGTCGGCTAGCCGTTACCACTTGATTGGTGCCTGGGTTGGATTTGCCTTTAACTTGGTTTTCTCTGCCGCTGATTATGTCAACTTCCCACACCTTTGGGCCGACTTTTTTCAGGTACGGTTGGCAGTCTCCCTGATCACCCTGCTGGGGATCATTCTTCACAAAAGACAAAACTGGAGCGTAGAATGGGTTATTTATATCCCTTTCGTGCTGATCTGTATCGAAAACGCCTATATGTGGAGCTATATGGATGCAGAGTTTATCCAAAAGCATACGCTCTCATACATCGCCGTTTTTATAGGAGCGGGAATGCTCGTGGTTTGGGATGTCAGATTCTCCATTTCCATCTTCGTTGTTTCGCTAATCGCGAACTTATATTTTCTCAATGTCAATAGTCAGGTGGATGTGACGACGCTTCTATCGGCTGGTGGTATTTTGACCTTGTCGGTGGCTATATTTTCGATTCTACTTATTCAGACACGTTACAACTTAAACAAAAAGGCTACGATAGCCAGATTGGCTCTCGAAGAATCGAACAAGGAATTAGTGATCCAAAAGGATCTCGTAGAAGAAAAGAGTCAAGATATCATCGAGAGCATCGAATACGCTCAGAACATTCAAGAGGCGATCTTGCCAAATCAAGAAGCCATCGGCGAAGTATTCAAAGATCATTTCGTTCTCTACCTACCTAAAGACATTGTAAGTGGAGATTTTTATTGGTTCAAGCACTTTGGTGATGTCTCGATTCTCGCTGCGGTCGATTGTACGGGGCACGGAGTTCCTGGTGCATTTATGAGTATGATTGGGAATACCTTGATGAACAAAGTCATCAGCGATGAGCGTAACTTTGACCCAGGGACCATTCTAAACACCCTTCGCAAGGAAGTGATCGACTCGCTCAAGCAAGGAAATGGGAAGAGTAGCGATAGCATGGATATGGCATTGATTGCAGTTAATCACGAGACTGGGACCATTTCATTTGCTGGTGCAAACAATCCGTTAATTCTCGTCAGAGACAAGGATGTTCAAATCATCAAAGGAGACAAAATGCCAATAGGGACACACTACGTATTGGAGAATGAGCCCTTCACAACGCATACCATGGAATTCCAAGAAGGTGATTGCGTGTATTTGATTTCTGATGGATTCCCTGATCAATTCGGTGGAGCAAGAGATAAGAAATACTCTATGCGTAGGTTCAGAGATTTACTTCTTCAGGTTAATCATGCTCCGATGGAACGCCAGCTTGAGATCTTGAACAAATCGTTCAATGAGTGGAAGGGGACCCAGAGCCAGATCGACGATGTTTTGGTGATTGGGGTGAGGTTCTAATTCGGCACCATCAGGATGTTTTATCTGAGGGACGAAAATAAAATGTATCGAGAAGCTAATTGAAATTCCAGCGCCTAAATGGTTCTCGATACAATCCCGATAGTAATCGGGATCACTCGAACCGACGACTATTTTTACAATGTTAATTGTAGCTGATTTGAGAAATTTGTTAAAAATTGAAGAATCAGACTCGACGATCTACCGACTTCTGCTAAAAGAAAACCGGCACGAGGTAGTAGCACCACAGCGTAATGATGATGATCGCTGCAACATTCATAACGAAGCCGGCCGTAATCATCTGCTGCATTTTGATTTTATTGCTCGAAAACACAATGGCGTTTGGCGGTGTGGCAATTGGAAGCATAAAGGCGCAGGAAGCAGCTAGCGTAACCGGAATAGCCAATTGAACAGGGTCACCACCGATTAATGGTGCTACTGTAAATACAATGGGAATAAGAATAGTGACGAGAGCAAGATTGCTCATCCCTTCTGTGATGAAAATCGCAAGCGTGACTAATCCAGCTATGACCCATATCCAGGGAAGCGCTTTACCCTGTTCTAGCAATGAGCCTAAACTCTCAACCAGACCCGAACTCTTCATCACCCCAGCAATGGCGAGCCCGCCACCGAAAAGGAGAAGAATATCCCAAGGGAGTCGACTCGTATCTGACCATTTTAAAAGGGGTTGACCACTTTTCTCTGGTAGGATGAAAAGCGCTAGTGCAGATGCAATTGCGATGATGCTGTCGTTCAAGAATTCCATTCCTGGTATTTCACTTATCGGCTTTCGCAAAATCCAGAGCAATGCTGTTATGATAAAGACGACAACAACTCGTTTCTCTCCTGAGTTCAGGTTTCCCAAGCTTGAAATTTCTTCGTCTATCATTTCGCGAAATCCAGTAACGGGCTTACGAGATGTAGGAAATACCAGTTTTGTGTTGATCAGAAAGGCGGCAAGGAAGAGAATGCAAACAAGCGGTGTGGCCATGAAAAACCACTCTGAAAATCCGAGTTGAATACCTAAGGCTTCTTCTGTGAAAGCGGCCATTACAAGGTTTGGTGGTGTCCCAATTAAGGTGGCCATACCGCCTATGTTCGCGGCGAAGGCTAGGCCCAGCAAAAGGCAGATAGTGAAGTTTCGTCGGGTGCGATCACTGTCCAACTTTTTCTCGAGTAGCTCTGCGATGGAAAGGCCAATTGGGAGCATCATTAAAGTGGATGCCGTATTGCTTATCCACATGGACATCAGCGCGGTGGCTCCCATACTCCCGACAATAATTCGATTTGGCCTCGAGCCGCTTATCTTCAAAATATTTAGAGCAAATCGTCTGTGCAGATTCCATTTTTCTATGGCGAGACCTAAGACAAAACCACCAAAAAAGAGATAGATGATGGGGTGAGCATAATTTTGAGCGACCTCCTTAAGCGCGCTTATTTCCAGCGATGGAAATAAAATCATAGGTAATAGCGCTGTGGCTCCAACCGGAATAGGCTGACTAATCCACCAGGAAATCATCCAGGCAATTACTCCCAAAGTTGCGCTCTGCTTTTCTGCCATGGGAAGCACGAATATGCAAAAGCCGAATAGGATCGGACCCAGCGCTATTTTCAACCATCGATTCAATTCGTCTTGAATCTACAATAAAGTATTGAAACTAAGTGGCTGATGTGTCTAGCTTAAAGCCGATGCCGTGGATGTTGGTAATGGAAATAGAAGGATCCTTCGAAAAATACTTTCGCAAGCGGGTGATAAACACATCGAGACTTCGCCCGACAAAATAGCTGTCATCACCCCATACCAGATTGGCGATAAGCTCTCGCTCAATAACTTTATTAACGTTTTCGGCAAGCAGTTTCAGAATTCCAGCTTCCTTTTTCGTCAAGATGCGCTCAAACTCTGGACCCTTCAATTCGTACGTGTTGGTGTTGAACGTGTAATTGCTGATTTGGTGAACGTGTGAATTTGATTCTTCTTCCCTTCCGTTCGCTCTAGTGCGCTTCAGAATAGCGTCAATTCTTAAAGTTAACTCTTCCTGGCTAAAAGGCTTGGTGATATAATCGTCGGCTCCCGATTTGAGTCCTTTTATTTTGTCTTCCACCATCGACTTGGCCGAGAGAAAGATGATCGGAATTTCTGAATTCACTTTTCGGATATCTTCAGCGAGTTCAAAGCCGTCTTTTTTGGGCATCATTACATCGAGTAGGCACAAGTCGTATTCCTGTGCGTGAAACTGGCTCAAACCTTCTTTTCCATCTCGTGCTAAGTGCACTGTATAGCCTTCTTCTTTCAAGGAATCCTGTATGACAAAACCCAGACTGGGATCATCTTCTACGAGCAGTATTTTGACTTTTGATGCCATATCTATCTCAGTTCGATATTAAATTTTGTCCACTCGCCAAGCTCACTTTCTACTGAAATTTTTCCATCGTGAGCTGCTATTACTTCATTCACGTAGTAGAGACCTAAACCAAAGCCTTTTACATCGTGCCTATTCCCTTTGGGAACGCGATAAAATTTATCGAATATGTGTGGGAGCGATTTTGCTGGAATGCCGATTCCGTAGTCTTTAACTTGAATGATCACAGCACCAGATTTATTCATTGTGCTGATTTCAATTTTGACTTCTTCTTTGCTGTACTTTACGGCATTGTCGAGCAAGTTGTGAATCAGATTGCTGATATGTACCAAATCGCCATTTACGGTGTCGTTCGATGCTTGAAGCGAAACTTGTAGATCAATATCCTTCTCTTGATAGGTCATGCGCAAAGATTCGCATGCATTCTCAATCACTTCGTGGATGTGAATTGGCGCTCGCTTGAGTTCGAGATGTTGCTTCTCGAGTGTGGCGAGCTGGAGTACTTTGTCGACTTGCTGTTTGAGCCTAGTATTTTCGGTGGAAATAAGCTGTGCGTATTTGTGAAGCCGGTCCGGCTTTTCCACGATATCGGGTTTGAGCAGGACTTCGCTCGAAAGCCCAATGGTCGAAATGGGCGTTTTAAGCTCATGGGTCATGTTGTTGATGAAATCTGTTTTCATCTCCGATAGGCGCTTCTGGCGATTCACCAGAAAGATAGCGTAGGCAAAAAATGCGAAAACGATAGAGCTGATTATTGCAGAGAAAGCCCAGTTTGAGATTTTATCAGACGGCGGCTCCAAATCAACTGGGTCCCTGTCGGGAAAGTACACACCAAAGTAATGTCCATCCTTGTCCCATTTTATTTGTGGTGCTTCAGTAGATCCAGCCACTTCCTCTGGAGCCTTTTCATTCAGGGCCACATATTGCCCGTAAACGATGCTATCGGTAAAGCAATCGTAAATTCCGTATTCAAAGTTCTCTTTGATATTTCGCTGCTCAAATTCACTTTTGAGGAGACTTTGCAATAGATAGGGGTGAACCGTATCGTTAATCGCTACCGTAAAATAATTTGGTCTGATTTGTTTTACGGATTGAAAGAGTTGAGCCGGATCGTTATTGATCGTCAGAATTTCATTCGCCACGTTTGTCAGGGCGATGGTTATCCGGTCATTGAATATTTTTGCTTCGGCTTTTTCTTGTTCAAGTATGAGCGAATACTGCTCTTCTTTGACTTCAAATGCCTTATTAAGCCAATAGATTTGTGTGGCGACAATACCAATAACGGCCACAATGGCCAGGAGAAGTAGTGTAGTAATCAGCCGACGGCTCATGCTACTAAAATAAGTGAATGATTTGAGGTGTGAACGACGTTAACAGGTTTATAACAATGAAAAAAGCCGATAACTAATCGGCTTTCATTCTTATCTTTTTTAGAGTACGCCTCTCTTTTGCGTCTTTATTCGAGTGCAGACTTTAATGACGTCCAGACTGTTTGAATAAAGTGTACAATTAAGTCGGATTACTTCACCAATCACTTCTTTGTCAGGGACCTTGAGAAGTCTCCTGAAATCTTGTACAGTTAGTCCTGCTGTATCCAATTGTTTCATAGTGTGTAAAGTAGTTTACTCACAGAGAGTTAAACTGAGAAAAGCGCCCAAAGGTTACATATGGATTAGGGTGCTCTTCTAATGTATATACCACGATAACGCAAAAAGCCCTCCCAATGGGAGGGCTTTTATGAATATTTAAGATGAGATTACATCATGCCTGGCATTCCGCCACCCATTCCACCCATGGCTGCAGCAGCACCTGCACCACCATCGGCTTCTTCGATGTCAGAAATTACGCATTCCGTAGTCAACAACATTCCAGCGATTGATCCTGCATTTTCAAGCGCTACACGTCCCACTTTTGTTGGGTCGATAACACCTGCAGCAAATAGATCTTCGAAGTTTTCTGTGCGAGCGTTGTAACCGAAGTCGTCTTTTCCTTCGCGAACCTTCTGCACGATTACAGAACCCTCACCACCGGCGTTGGCAACGATTTGACGCAGCGGCTCTTCAATCGCACGACGCACGATTTGAATTCCTGTTGTTTCGTCGGCGTTGTCGCCTTCAAGGTCAGTAAGAGATTCGATAGCTCTGATGTAAGCTACTCCACCACCAGGGATGATTCCTTCTTCTACAGCAGCTCTCGTTGCGTGAAGGGCATCATCTACACGGTCTTTCTTCTCCTTCATCTCTACTTCTGTGGCAGCACCTACGTAAAGTACAGCAACTCCACCAGCAAGCTTAGCGAGACGCTCTTGAAGCTTTTCTTTATCGTAGTCAGATGTAGTCGTCTCAATTTGAGCTTTGATCTGGTTTACGCGAGCCTGGATAGCTTCTTTACCACCACTACCGTTTACAACTGTTGTGTTGTCTTTATCGATAGAAATCTTTTCACAGGTACCTAGATCTTCAAGAGTCGCATCTTCTAGTTTGCGTCCTTGCTCTTCAGAGATTACCGTACCACCTGTTAGGATGGCGATGTCTTCCAACATAGCTTTTCTTCGGTCTCCAAATCCTGGTGCTTTAACAGCAGCAATTTTCAGGGATCCTCTGATCTTGTTTACAACCAAAGTAGCAAGAGCTTCACCTTCTACATCTTCAGCGATGATCAAGAGTGGCTTACCTGTTTGAGCTGATTTTTCCAATACCGGAAGAAGATCTTTCATGTTTGAAATCTTCTTGTCGTAGATCAGGATGTAAGGATTCTCCAAATCAGCAACCATCTTCTCAGAGTCGGTAACGAAGTAAGGAGAGAGGTAACCGCGGTCGAACTGCATACCTTCTACAATGTCAACATAGGTTTCAGTTCCTTTTGCTTCTTCTACTGTGATAACACCTTCTTTCTTTACTTTGCCCATTGCCTCGGCAATAAGCTTTCCGATTGTGTTGTCATTGTTGGCTGAGATAGTAGCTACTTGCTCAATTTTAGAGTTGTCGTCACCTACTTCTCTTGAATTTTGCTTGAGATTGGCAACAACGGCGCCTACAGCTTTGTCGATTCCACGCTTCAAATCCATTGGATTAGCACCAGCAGCAACGTTTTTCAAACCAGCCGTTACCATGGCTTGTGCCAATACGGTAGCAGTAGTCGTACCATCTCCCGCCATATCAGCAGTTTTAGATGCGACTTCTTTTACCATTTGAGCTCCCATGTTTTCGATGGCATCCTTAAGCTCAATTTCTTTCGCTACGCTTACACCATCTTTAGTGATGGTTGGAGCTCCGAATTTCTTATCGATGATTACGTTGCGACCTTTTGGCCCCAAAGTAACTTTTACTGCGTCGGCCAATGCGTCTACACCGCGCTTCAGCTGATCTCTAGCTTCTACATCAAAGGTGATTTCCTTTGCCATTTTATAAAGAGTTTAATTAAGGTTAAAATTGAATTATCCGATGATTCCGAAAATGTCGGACTCGCGCATGATCAAGTAGGCGTTGCCTTCGATCTTGATTTCTGTACCAGCGTACTGACCGTAAATTACAGTGTCGCCCACTTTTACAGTTAATGGCTCGTCTTTCTTTCCGTTTCCAACGGCCACAACAGTTCCGCGTTGAGGCTTTTCTTTTGCCGTGTCTGGAATAATGATTCCGCTAGCAGTTTTTTCTTCAGCAGGAGCAGCTTCTACAAGCACTCTATCTCCTAGTGGAGTTACGTTTACTGACATGGTATGTATTCTTATTTAAGGTTTGACTTCGGACTTTCCAGAAAGTGTGCCAAATGATCATATGTCCGTAGATGGAACAAAATGGCATAGGCACAAAAAAAATGTCAGTGCGAAAGTGACACACTGACATTTAATTCTGATTTATCTTAGAGTGGATTACTCAGCTGGCATTTCTGCCGCATCTCCACTTGTATCTTCTACTGGGGCTGCTTCAGGAGCAGTAAGCTCTGTTTCTTCAAAGCTGTTTGGATTTTCAACGCTTCCGGCATTTGTTCCCAAAATTCCGGCAGATGCCAAACAAAGAACAAATAACACAATAGCCAAGGTCCAAGTACCTTTTTCAAGGAAATCAGCCGTACGCTTTACACCACCAATTTGGTTGGCGCCTGAAAAATTTGAATCTAGTCCACCACCTTTTGGGTTTTGAATCAAAACGATAAGTGCTAAGAATACACACACGATGATAATAAGGACGAAAATGAATACACTCATTCTTAATTGTTTTTAATTTTCTCTTCAGCCTTTTTTTGAAGGTTCGCAAAGTAAGCTCTTTTTTCTGGATATTTCAACCCGAGATTTTGATAAGCTCTGACTGCTTTTTTATAGTCACCCTGACGCTCGTAAACATTAGCTAATGTCTCTGTTACAAAGGACTCATCTTCCACTAAGCTCATCTTTCCCATTTGCGATGGGGAGAAAAACGCAGTCTTGACTGGCGTGATTTGAGGAGACTCTTGAATGAATTTTTCTATGAGCGCTCTGCTCTCAGGTTTCGACTCCTTTTCAGATTCTGATTTTCGGCCGTCAACTTGCATAAGCCAGGCCCCGAATGATGAAGGCTTAGCTTCAGCATCTGCTTCTAAATCTTCTCCTTCCCTCGAAGTTTCTCTTTTTTCAGCGTCCAGTTCTTCCAAGCTGAAATTGGCTTCAATCTCGCTTACGTGAACGATAGCTTCTCGAAGAATTTCTTCTTCCAGCGGTGTCGCTGAAATCGGCGATTCGACATCAACGGCTTCTACTTCGATTCCTTCTTCTACCGTTGGCTCCAGTTCTGGCTCTTGTACTGTATCGTTTGCTTCGGTTGTTTCTGTGAAGACTTCAGGCGATTCTTCTTCATCCTTCGTAAGTGCTTCCGACAAGGATATCTGATCGAGCAAGCTTTTGCGCACTACGTATTCATATAGTTTGGACCGATCTTGAATATAGACAGAAGCCAAATTCAACTGCGACTTGGCATCGATGTGATCAGACTTTTTTAGGCCAATGGCACGTAGTACGTGAAAAGTAGAAGCGTAAGGATACTTCGATGTAAGGTATTGAAGGTCTTCATCTGTCAGTATTCCTACTGGACTTTTGGCTTCAATGGCTTTTATGATATCGCTTTGTTGCATTTACCAGGCACCTAAAGATGCATCGAATATATCTTGAGTCAACTGATCGTTTATTTCTTCAATCAGCTGATCTTCTACAGAACTAAAGTCTTGACTTGAACTGTAATCTGCAAATCTACTAAAGACCTTTTCGAAGTTTTTCTCGCGTTCGAAGGTATTGATGTACTTGACCTTGATTGAAATGGTCAATCTGTTTACTGTGGTAAACTCCTCACCAGACACGGCTGCGTTACTCGATTCGTATTTAGTCACGACGCCTTCAAACTGTAGATCTCCTTTTTTCTCAATAAGGTCGAGCTTGGTTTGTGCCAGCATCAAATCTTTGAAGGATTCAGAGATCCTGATGTCGTAATTGGGCGCAGCCATTGGTGTTGCCAACTTAAATGTCTTGACCGAAAAAGTCTTCGCATCTGCTGGTATATCTGCTCCGGTAAAGGAATAGCCAACAGTACAACTCTCTATCAAGATGCAGGCGAGAATGAAGAAAAGCCCTTTCCGAATCATTATTTCAAATTGTATTCTTTGATCTTCCGATACAAGGTCCGTTCCGAAATACCGAGCTCCTTGGCCGCATGTTTTCTTCTGTTGTTGTGCTTTCGTAAAGCCTTTTGAATCAATTCACGCTCGGTGTCCTCCAGCGACAGTGATTCTTCTACTTCTTCATGATCATCAATGTGGTGATGAATCGGATGGTGAACGCTGTGACTTGGTCTCACAGGGTAGGAGTAACCGCTTCCATTTGATTCAGAGCTTGAATAAGAGTCTTGTTTCACCGAAGGATGAAGATCGGTGTCTTCATACAGGCGCTTAACAGCTTCTGGATTGGAAGTTTGGATTTGAGTCCCTTGGTTTTCCATCAGCTCTAACACAATGGCCTTCAGGTCTCCCAGGTCTTGTCTCATTTCGTATAGAAATTTGTACAAGATCTCACGCTCTGTAAAATCACCTGAAGCCCTTTCTTGGCCCACAAGGGCTGGTAAATTGTTGTGCGAATAGTTCGGCAGGTATTGCTTAAGCGTCTCTGCTGAGATTAATCTATTCTCTTCAATAACAGAAAGCTGTTCGGTGATATTTCTCAACTGACGGATATTTCCCGGCCAGTTGTAGGCTTCAAGTACATGGCTGGCTTCTTCATCGAGTTTGATCGCAGGCATCTTGTATTTGTCTGCAAAATCAACGGCGAATTTTCTAAAAAGAAGCGACACATCTACCCCGCGATCTCTAAGAGGTGGCAAGGCAATGGGTACCGAATTTAAACGATAGTATAGGTCTTCCCGAAATTTGTTCTCACGAATGGCTTTGGGGATATCAACGTTAGATGCAGCAATGATGCGCACATCGGTCTTGATCACTTTGGAAGATCCAACTTTAATGAATTCGCCTGTCTCTAAAACTCGGAGCAGTCTCACTTGCGTTTGAAGTGGAAGCTCAGCGACTTCATCCAAAAAAATGGTTCCCTTATTGGCTACTTCAAAGTATCCTTTTCGGGACTCGTGAGCTCCCGTAAAAGAACCCTTCTCATGTCCGAACAGCTCAGAATCTATCGTTCCCTCGGGAATAGCTCCACAGTTTACAGCAATGTAAGGCCCATGCTTTCGAGCTGAGAGCTGGTGAATGATCTGGGGCATTGTTTCCTTACCCGTTCCACTTTCACCGCTAATGAGTACGGAAATATCGGTGGGTGCCACTTGCATGGCAATGTCGATGGCCCTGTTGAGCATGGGATCGTTCCCAATAATTCCAAAGCGCTGTTTGACTTGTTGGATATCCATGATTATGCTACAAGTTCTCCTTTAAGAGTTGCTGATGTACAGTCAGTAACCTTTACGTCGACGTACGTTCCTGGCTTCACATCGCCGCGCTCAAATACCACAACCGCATTTTGACTGTTTCGACCGAACAACTCGTTTTCAGATTTTTTGGATACTCCTTCCACCAGTACTTCGAAAGTTTTGCCGACTGAAGCTTTGTTTCGCATCAGCCCATTGGCATTTTGAATTTCAATGACTTCTTCGAGTCTGCGCTGCTTCACTTCTTCGGGAACGTCGTCTTCGTATTTGCGCTCAGCTAAAGTCTTTGGTCGCTCAGAGTACTTAAACATGTAGGCGAATTCGTAGGCCACATCTTCCATCAAAGAAAGCGTGTCTTGGTGCTCTTCTTCAGTCTCGCCACAAAACCCTGTGATGATGTCGGTAGAGATGGCGCAGTCTGGCATAATGCGGCGAATGGCCGCAATTCGATCCATATACCATTCGCGGCTGTAGCCACGGTTCATGCGCTTGAGCATTTCGGTGCTTCCACTTTGGACAGGAAGGTGAATGTATTCACAAATATTCTTGTACTTGGCCATGGTGTGGAGCACATCGTCGTTCATATCCTTAGGGTGGCTCGTCGAAAAACGAATTCTAAGGTCAGGAGCTACCAGCGCTACTTTCTCAAGAAGCTGAGCGAAGTTTACCGTTTCTTTTTCCGGATCAATAATTTCCCCCTTTTTGGAAATATTCCATCGGTAAGAATCTACGTTCTGCCCCAATAGGGTTACTTCTTTGTATCCTTCTTGATGCAAATATTTGGCTTCGTGTACAATGGATTCCGGGTCACGACTGCGCTCTCGACCACGTGTGAAAGGCACAACGCAAAACGAGCACATATTGTCGCACCCACGCATGATAGAGATGAATGCTGTGATTCCGTTGCTGTTCAGTCGAATCGGGTTGATCTCCGCGTAAGTCTCTTCTCTCGACAACAGAACATTCACTGCTTTGCGGCCATCTTCCACTTCTTCGATTAATCCAGGAAGCTCTCGATAGGCATCCGGCCCTACAACTATGTCTACTAGCTTTTCTTCTTCCAAGAGTTTGGCCTTTAAGCGCTCCGCCATGCAGCCCAAAACCCCGATCATGTATTTGGGATTTCGCTTCTTTATCCCGTTGAAGTGATTCAGCCTATTTCGAACACGTTGTTCGGCATTCTCTCGAATCGAACAAGTATTAAGCAAGACGAGATTGGCTTCTTCTGGGTTTCGAGTGGTTTCATACCCTTCTTTAGCCAAGATGGAAGCGACGATCTCGCTGTCAGAAAAATTCATTTGACAACCGTAGCTTTCGAGGTAAAACTTTTTACCATTCCCTGCTCCTGTCTTCTCAAGCGTAATTGCTTCTCCCTGCCGCGACTCGTCGAGTACCTTATTTGATTCTGAGATCATTGATGTCCTTTATTCTAAAATGGTCGCAAATTTACTACAAATTCAATAATCTGCCAAAATGACAGAGTGGTTCTACGGCTTTATTTTCTTGCCAAAGGACAACCGTTAAACATTTGCCAACATTGTTTTTGGCGAACATTAAATTTTCATTGCTTTACTTTGCATCCGGCTCAACTGCAATGTTGGGCTTCAAATAGAACAAGGAATGTCAAAGAATTTAGTCATCGTAGAGTCACCCGCAAAAGCCAAAACAATTGAGGGGTTTTTGGGAAAAGACTTTACTGTAAGATCGAGCTACGGACACGTTAGAGACCTAAAGAAGAAGGGGATAGCTGTAGATGTAGAAAACGATTTTGAGCCAGAGTACGAAGTGTCGCCAGACAAGAAAAAAGTTATTCAAGAGCTCAAAAGTTTAGTGAAGAAATCGGATACTGTGTGGCTCGCAACTGATGAGGACCGTGAAGGAGAGGCTATATCGTGGCACTTGGAAGAATCTCTTGGATTGAAGGAAAAAGAAACGAAGCGGATCGTTTTTCACGAGATCACCAAAAACGCAATCGCTAAGGCAATAGAGAATCCGCGATCAATTGACTACAGATTGGTCGATGCCCAACAAGCGCGTCGTGTCTTGGATAGGTTGGTCGGTTTTGAGCTCTCGCCGATTCTTTGGAAAAAAGTAAAGCCATCACTGAGCGCCGGACGTGTTCAATCTGTTACTGTTCGTCTGATTGTAGAACGGGAGAGAGAGATTCAAAACTTCAAGCAAGAGACTAATTACCGCGTTCAGGCAATATTCGAGATCGGTGGCAAGAGTTTTAAAGCCGATTTGTCAAAGCGTTTCAAAGAAAAGGATGCAGCTGAAGCTTTTTTGAAAGCGTGTAAGGATGCTGACTTTTCTGTTGGCGATCTAGAGGTAAAGCCAGCGAAGAAAAGCCCAGCGGCACCTTTTACAACATCCACGCTTCAACAAGAAGCGGGAAGGAAGCTCGGTTTCTCAGTTGCTAGAACCATGACCGTGGCACAGAAGCTTTACGAAGAAGGACGCATTACTTATATGCGTACCGATAGTTTAAACTTGTCTGACCAGGCTCGAAATTCGGCTAAGGCTGAAATCGAAAAAACTTTCGGTGCAGAGTATTCAAAGCCACGTCAGTTTACTACGAAGGCTAAGGGAGCACAAGAGGCTCACGAAGCGATCCGCCCAGTTGATATGGGGTTGAAGTCGGTTTCTGGTGATTCGGGAGCACAGCGATTGTATGACCTAATATATAAGCGTACGCTTGCATCTCAAATGGCAGATGCTAAACTCGAGAAAACGAAGGTGACTGTGAAAGCCGATGGATCAGGAGAATTGGACCATGGTTCGTTCATCGGTAGAGGAGAAGTGATCAAATTTGAAGGCTTTCTTAAAGTATATTTGGAGAGCACTGACGATGAAGATGATGATAAAGAGACAGAAGGTCTTCTTCCGAAAATGTCAAAAGGCGATGCGCTGACTTACAAATCAATTATTGCTACCCAGCGTTTCTCGAATCATCCACCGCGCTATTCAGAAGCTAGCTTGGTTAAGAAGCTCGAAGAGTTGGGAATCGGACGACCTTCCACCTATGCTCCTACAATTTCTACTGTTCAGAAGCGAGGCTATGTGGTAAAAGAAGACCGGGACGGAACGCCGCGCGAATACAACGTACTTTCTCTTCAGAAAGATGAGCTCACTAAAGAAGTAAAAACTGAAAATGCTGGGTCAGAGAAAGCCAAGCTCTTCCCGACAGACATTGGAATTGTTGTAAACGATTTCCTTGTCGAGAATTTTGAGCGAATACTGAGCTATGATTTTACAGCTTCAGTAGAAAAGCAATTCGACGACATAGCCGCTGGTCAGCTGAAGTGGAACCAGATGATCAAGAAGTTCTACTCCGATTTTCACCCGACGGTAGAACAAACTCTTGAGCACAGTGAGCGTGCCACTGGAGAGCGCGAGCTAGGAATAGACCCTGCTTCTCAAAAGCCAATCATTGCACGGATCGGCCGATTTGGACCAATGGTTCAAATTGGAAGTCCTGACGACGAAGAGAAACCGAAGTTTGCCAGTCTCCGTGCTGACCAGAGCATTACAAGTATTACTCTAGAAGAAGCACTAGATCTTTTCAAATTACCTCGAAAAGTCGGGGTGTATGAAGAAGAAGAAGTAACAGCTGCCATTGGCCGGTTTGGACCATACCTTCGTCACAAAGGAGCTTTCTACAGCATAAAGGAAGCTGATGGAGATGATCCAATGACCATTGGTGAAACCAGAGCAATCGAAGTAATAGAGGCCAAAAGAAAGGCGGATCGCGAAAAGATTATCCGAATTTTTGATGAGGATAATTCAATACAGTTGCTGAATGGACGTTGGGGTCCTTACCTTAAGGCAGGTAAAAGAAACATCAGACTTCCAAAAGATACTGATCCAAAATCACTTTCCTACGAGGACTGTCTCAAGCTGATCGAAGAGACTCCTGAAAAACCTAAAGGTCGCGGTCGTCGAACCAAGAAGTAGTTAGAATGAGCTGGGTTGATGATTTTTCATTTTACTTGACTCCAATTGATCTTGGGTCCAAGAATGAAGTGGAGGAATCGCGTAGGTACGACGCCTATGTCGATGTGCATACGCCTGATCACTTTCCGGATATCGAAGAAGCAGACATCGTCATTCTCGGTGTTGAAGATGGAAGAAGAGCCGGCCTTCCGAAAGCCGACGGTGGCTCAGATGCGATCCGTTCTGAGTTTTACGGGCTGTTTCATCACGGAAACGATATTAAGATTGTTGACCTTGGAGACATTAAAGGTGGAAAGGAGCCATACGATACCGATGCGGCGGTCAAAAAGGTCGTCGAGACTTTAATTGATCACAATATTCCAGTTGTTATTATTGGAGCGTCACAAGACATCACTTACCCAGCTTATTCCGCCTATCATATTCTCGAGACTACAGTAAATCTTGCCGTGATTGACTTTAAAGTTGATCTCGGAGAATTTAGGGATGACCTATCGAGTGAAAACTACCTCAGCAAAATTGTCATTCACGACCCAAGTTACTTATTCAACTTAAGCGTACTTGGTTATCAGACTTACCAAACGAACCCTGCTACATTAGAGCTTATCGATAAGCTCTATTTTGATGCACATAGATTAGGTGTGGTTGCAAATGATCTCAAAATGACTGAGCCTTTGTTGCGAAATGCCGATGTGGTAAGTTTTGATCTAAATGCTGTTTCAAATCAGGCGCTCTCTGGTACGCATCAACCAAATGGCTTTTCTGGTGAGGCTTTCTGCCAAATGGCAAGGTATGCTGGGCTTAGTGATAAGGCTACCTGTGTTGGATTTTATAATTATCGTCCTGATCGTGATACAGGTGGACAAGGTGCTGCCCTGGTGGCCCAAGCTTTATGGTGTCTTCTAGATGGATTCAGTTATAGACAAAAGGAGTTCCCATTTATCAATAAGAAGCAATTTGTAGAGTTTAAAGTTCAAATGCCCAATGAAGGCGAGCATCTTTCTTTTTACAAGAGCAAACGGACTGATAAGTGGTGGATGAATGTGCCTTATAGTAGTAGAGCGGCGAAAAGAAAATTAAATCGACACCATATAGTACCTTGCAGTTATCAGGATTATGAGGTAGCTTGTAAGGGTGAAGTGCCTGATATGTGGTGGAGAACCTATCAGAAATTAGGTTAGTCGGTCACTAATGTCAAGGCCGCGAGTGACAAGAATTAAACCATGAGAGGTTAAAAATTTTTGTCTATTTGGGAATTTGGTTATTTTAGCCACGATCTTGACGCCTAATGACCCCTGTTTTGGGGTTGTTTTTTGTTGAGAAAATTAAGAAACTGCATGAAGAAAATCTGTCTTACTCTAGTAGCTGCCTGTATCGGTGTTAGTACATTATTTGCGCAGCAAGATCCACAGTTTACACAGTTTATGTTCGACCGTCTGTCAGTAAACCCTGCGTTTGCTGGTAGCAAAGATCAATTCTGCGCCAACTTTTTGGGGCGTCAGCAATGGTCTGGTTTACAAGGTCAGCCTAATACGGGCTTGCTGAACATTTATTCCGCTGTGAAATCAATCAATAGTGGTGTTGGTTTGAGTGTCTATCGCGATGAAATTGGCCCACAGGCCAGCACGCAAGCACGACTCTCGTACGCCTATCAACTCCGTCTTGGTAACAGTGCATCTAAGCTAGGTATTGGAGTTTCTTTGGGAATAATCTCAAGTAGCTTGAATAGCGATTGGATCGCTTATGATTATAATGACCAAGGATCAACGGGTATTGGAACTGGTGTGGGAGACCCATTGATCAATCAGTCTGGTCAGAAGGCAACGAAGTTTGATGCATCGTTCGGTTTGTACCTCTCAAACCCTGATTACTACGTAGGTGCGTCAGTTGTTCACTTGAATGAAGCAGATCTTGAGAATATGAACATCGAAGTGGCTCGACACCTATACTTTATGGCGGGTTACGGATTCGATATTGGGTCAAAATGGAAGTTGACTCCAAGCGTTCTAGCAAAAACTGATTTGGCTTCTACACAATTAGATGTAAATGCCACCGTTAACTATGACGAAACCATTTGGATAGGGTTTACCTATCGTCTTGAAGATGCTGTGGCGCCAATGGCTGGGTACCAATACCACTTCCCTGATGGGAAAAGTGCTTTGAAAATTGGATACTCTTATGACTTCACAACATCTCAGCTCAATAACTACTCTAGTGGTAGCCATGAGCTAATGCTAGGGTATTGTTACAAACTAGCAAAACCTCTGTCTAAGCAAGTGTACAAGAATCCACGTTTCTTGTAAGATTGCTGAAACTAATTCGTAAAGCAGTCCGTATAAGATTGCTGATTGAGGATTTATATGAGGATTAAAAACCTGCACAGTATGAAAAAGTTGTTTTTTTTACTTGTCATAGCTAGTACGCTGTACAGCTGTGGTGGTGGTAGTCGAGGTGAGTTGATTGGTGTTCAACCTAGAGAAGATTGGATTCAGTACAATCCCTATGGTATGAACTACATCCATTTTGGTTCTTTCGTAATGGGAGGAAACGATCAGGACGTACCATACGCTCAAGTCAACGACAAGAAAAGAATTACTGTATCTGCATTTTACATGGATGATACGGAAATCACAAATAACGAGTACCGTCAATTTGTTTATTGGGTAAGAGACTCTATAGCTCACCGGTACCTTGGTGAAGCGGGAATTGGAGAACACGTGATTGAAGAAGACCAGTACGGTGAATTCATTGATCCCCCAATCATCAACTGGGAAGAGCGAATTGAATGGGAAGGAGAAGATGAGCGTATTGAGCTCGCAGACATGTTCCTTCCTGAATATGAGCGATTCTACAGAAGAAAGGAAATCGATACGCGTAAGTTGAGATTTGAGTACTACTGGGTAGACTTGAAAGCAGCTGCTGCGAAAAGCGGGCGTGATCTCGATTTGTCATACACAAACACGAAAGGTCAGAGTAACGCTATTCAAGGACACTCTGATAGATCTCAGTTTATCATTCGTGAAGTGATAAATGTTTACCCAGATACATTAGCATGGGTACATGATTTTACTTACGCCTTTAATGAGCCGTTGACAGAAATGTATTTCTGGCACCCATCTTACGATGACTACCCTGTAGTAGGAGTGACATGGAATCAAGCGAAGGCGTTCAACGTTTGGAGAACTCAAATTCTATCTGAATACAGAATAGGAAATGGTGAAACCATCTTCCAGCGATTCAGGTTGCCTTCTGAAGCTGAGTGGGAGTACGCTGCTCGCGGAGGTCTTCAAAACTCTCCATATCCTTGGGGTGGACCGTATATCAGAAACATTCTTGGATGTCCGTTGGCAAACTTTAAGCCACAGCGTGGTGACTATGTTGATGATAATGGTTCGATGACTGTTGATGTTATGTCTTACGAGCCAAACAACTACGGTCTGTATTGTATGGCAGGAAACGTTGCTGAGTGGACAAACACAGCTTATGACGAGTCAGTTTATGAGTTCTCTCATGACTTGAACTCAGAGTATCAGTATGATGCATTGGCTGATGATCCACCAGCCCTAAAGAGAAAAGTAATTCGTGGTGGTTCTTGGAAGGATGTATACTTCTACCTCCAAAATGGTACAAGAACTTACGAATATCAAGATACAGCCAAGTGCTACATCGGATTCCGATCTGTGATGTCTTACCTCGGAAGGGGTAAAGCAGGAAACCCTGAAGATTGGAACTAATTACCCAAGTGAAACCCAAATATTAATTTTTAAAAGCAAGGAAAAAGATGAAACCAGGAAGTAAAGGTTGGAAAAAGTTTATGGCGAAGCTCTACGGAATTGGAGCGGCCGTCGTAATTGTTGGTGCATTGTTTAAGATTATGCACTGGCCGGGAGCGAATGAAATGTTGATCGCAGGACTTAGTACTGAAGCAATTATTTTCTTTTTCTCTGCATTTGAACCAGTACACGAAGAAATTGATTGGTCATTGGTTTATCCAGAGTTGAGATCTGGTGAGCCTGCTGCTGATGCTATTTCTCACCGAGCTGACGAAGGCTCTATCACTGAGCAATTAGATCACATGCTCGAAGACGCAAAAATCGAACCTGAACTAATAGCCAGTCTGGGTGATGGGTTAAGAACATTCAGTACTCAAGCAGGCCAGATTTCTGACTTGACTGAAGCCTCTGTTGCGACTACTGAATACGCAGACTCTCTGAGAGGAGCATCTGAAAAAGTTGGAAAGCTCAGCGATACATATGAGCAAGCTTCTGAAGCGCTTACTGGTCTTACAGCAAACCAAGCTGAAGGTGCGTCTACTGGTGAACACCTGAAGCGTATGACTTCAAACTTGGAGCAATTAAATGGGATGTATGAAACTCAGTTGAAAGAGCTTCAAACGTCTACCGAACTATATTCTGGTATTTCTGAATTGATGCAGAACCTTTCTGACTCAGTTGAAGATACTAAGAAGTACAAAGAGAATATCTCAGAGCTTGCTAAGAACTTGTCTTCATTGAACACGGTATATGGTAACATGCTTTCTGCAATGAGCATGTCAAACCAACAAGGGTAATTTTCTCACTTAAAAGTCAAGAAACGAGGATAGATTATGGCTGGAGGAAAAGAAACCCCAAGGCAGAAGATGATCGGGATGATGTACTTAGTACTGACCGCACTTCTGGCTCTAAACGTATCCAAAGAGATCCTGGACGCTTTTACGACTATTAATAACGGTCTTGAAACTACAAAGGTGACCTTTGATGAGAAGCTTTCGAATCAATATGGTCGATTCGCTGCTTCGTACAATGAAAACAAGGTAAAGTATGGTGATGCTTGGCAAAGCGCTCAGTCTCTTCAGGAGCAAGCTAATGCTCTTGTTAAGCACATTGATCTGATCAAGGCAAAGACAATTGCCGAAACTGAAGGCTTGACTATGGATCAAGTGATGGCGCTGGACGAGAGTACGGGCCGAGATACCATATTGAGTTTGAAATATGTGGCATCTAAGGATAACTACGATGTCAATAGTTTGATCATGATTGGTGACAAACCTGAAAAGCCTAAAAGTGATGATAACGCAGATGGTAATAATTACCGTGCGACGGTTTTAAAGCAAAGCTTAGCCGATTACGGTAATAGCCTAAAGGCGATGGTTAAAGATAGCCCAGGGCTCGTAGCCTCATTGGATAGTCTATTCACTTACCCTGAGAAGGTAAGGGATGCTTCGGGAACTAAAGTAAGTTGGGAGGCATTGAATTTTAACCACGTACCTCTTGCGGCAACCACGACTATCTTGTCAAAGTTGCAGTCTGATGTTCGTAATGCAGAGTCTGATGTTCTCGGACACCTTTTCCAAGATGTAGATGCTGCTTCTTATAAGTTTACTGAACTTATACCTGTTGTACTACCACAGAAAACATACATCCTACAGAATGATTCATTCCGTGCGGACGTTTTCTTGGCAGCTTATGACAACACGAACTTGCCAACGATTAAACTAGCTCCTGAAGGAACTGAAGTTGATACGATTGCGAAGGAACTTAATGATCCGAATGCAATGGAAGTAGAAATTGGTTCTGACGGACGTGGAAAGCTTCGTATTCCGGCTAATTCGATCGGAGACAAGCACTGGGAAGGTGTAATCAAATTCAGAAAACCACAAGGTGGTGGGTTTGACTACTACAACTACAGCTTCGATTACGAGGTAGCTCGTCCTTCACTAGTTGTTTCTCCAACAAAGATGAACGTATTGTATCGTGGTATCGACAACCCTGTTGCTATTTCCGTACCTGGTATTCCACAAGAATCTTTGAGAGCGACAATCAGTACAGGATCTCTTACAAAGCAAGCTGATGGATCTTACATTGCCAGAGTAAAGTCTGGTTCAACGGCTAAGGTTAGTGTTTCTGCAGAAGTGAATGGTAAAACAAAACCGATGGGTGATTTCGAATTCCGTTTGAAGTCTGTACCAGATCCAGTAGCTAAGTTTGCTGGTAAAACTCCAGTTGATGGATCGGTTAAGAAAAACCAACTTACAGCTGCACTCGGTGTAATTGCTGATTTGGAAGATTTCGTTTTTGATTTGAAATACCCTGTTAAATCGTTTGATTTGACTGTAATCATGGGTGGAAATGTTAAGACGCTTAAATCTAATTCTAACCGTCTTACAGCAGATCAAAAGGACCTTCTAAGCCAAGTACGTAGGAATCACACAGTGATCATTGAAAATATTAAAGCAAGCGCACCTGATGGAACCGTGCGTAAACTAGGTTCAATCAATTTGCGCGTAATTTAATCTTACGCTTATGAAAAGGTTATTCATTCTTTCCGTTTTAAGCCTATTGGCGATCAGTTTTTCGACTGAGTCAGCTAATGCGCAAACAGTTCTTGATGGAGCGTATATCAAGGAGAACAACAAGACTAAAAAAGTCGTGTCCTATCCTTTTATTCGCGAAGCAGACGTTGTATGGGCACGTAGAATTTGGCAAGACATTGATCTTCGCGAGAAAATCAACTTGCCCTTGTACTACCCACTCGATGAAGCAAATGGAATGAAAAACCTGTTTGATGTCATCAGAGACGCCCTTCTCGTGGAAGGATCTATCACGGCCTACAGTACGGGAACAACCGGTTTGGAAGATGATTTCAGGACACCTCTATTGGTTAGTCAGGTTAAGGGCATGCTTGAGCGCATGGATACAACCTTTACTGAAGATCCAGATACAGGCGAAATGGTTGAGGTAATTCAACCAATCGTGGTTAATTCTGCCGATATCACACGTTACAGATTGAAAGAAGACTGGTTCTTTGATCGTCAGCGCTCGGAGCGATATATCCGTATTATCGGGATAGCGCCACTTAAGGAGCGTCTTTCTGAAGACGGAGAACCAACTGGAGCATATGAAACATTGTTTTGGTTGTACTTCCCTGAGTGTCGATACGTGTTTGCCAACTGGGATTCATTCAACCGATTCAACGATGCAGAGCGACGCTCATTCGACGACCTGTTTCAGAAACGGATGTTTAGTTCGACGATTGTAAAAGAATCGAACGTATACAACCGAAGTTTGAATGATGTATATACCGGAATGGATCGCCTCTTGATGGCGGAAGAGATAAAAATGAAGTTGTTCAACATGGAGCATGACCTTTGGAGTTATTAAATTGTTGAACTATTAGATATTAAAAGGCATCCGGCTTAGTCGGATGCCTTTTTGCTTACATTAGAATACCATGCTAAAATTAAATCAGATCAATCTTCACTTCGGTGAGCGGACGCTTTTTAAAAGTGTTGACTTGTTCTTTACAGAGAAAGACAAGGTTGGTCTCGTGGGGAAGAACGGAGCTGGAAAGTCGACCTTACTAAAGGTTATTATGGGCACCCAGCCAGTAACAGGAGGAAGAGTCATTGCTCCAAAGGATTTTACAATTGGTTATTTGCCTCAAGATCTTGACTTCATTTCGGACCTATCGGTCAAGGATGAAGTCATGAAAGCCTTTGAGGAAAGCCAATCACTCGAAACTGAGATTGAGCGACTGAGCCATGAACTCTCAAGCCGCGAAGATTATGAGTCGGAGGCGTATATCGAGTTGATGGAGAAGCTAAACGAAGCTTCTGTTCGACTAGGAGTTTTCGATGTGGACAATCAAGAAGAAAGGCTCGAAAGAGTACTGATGGGTCTTGGATTCACTAGAGAAGATTTTGACCGGCCCATGACGGCTTTTAGCGGTGGGTGGAAGATGCGAATAGCCTTGGCCAAGATTCTTTTGCGCCAACCGAGTTTGATTTTGCTCGATGAGCCGACAAACCACCTCGATATCGAATCAGTGGAATGGTTAGAAACGTATTTGAAAGACTATCCTGGTGGAGTCATACTTATTTCACACGACCGCCAATTTCTCGATCAGGTTACAAACCGAACAGTAGAGATCATCAATGGAAAGACATTTGACTATCCGGCATCTTACACGCGGTTTGTAGAGCTTCGTCAAGACATCATCCAGAAGCAGCGTGAAGCGAAAAAGAATCAAGAACGTGAAATAAAGCAAACACAAGATCTGATTAATAAATTCCGAGCAAAGAGTAGTAAGGCTGCGTTTGCCCAAGGCTTGATTAAAAAGCTCGATCGGATGGATATTATCGAGATTGACGAAGAAGATACGGCTGCAATGCACCTTCGATTCCCTCCTGCCGCTCGATCTGGAAAAGTGGTTGTAGAAGCAAAACACCTCAGTAAAGCCTATGGAGAAAAGAGGGTGTTAAACGATCTGAATTTTGAACTGATCAGAGGTGAGCGTGTAGCCCTAGTAGGAAAGAATGGTGTTGGAAAAACGACCTTGACTAAAATCATAGCCGGGCTCACATCCTATACCGGGCATTGCGAGCTCGGAACTCAGGTGGACATTGGTTATTATAGCCAGAATCAAAGTGAAGAGCTTCCCGTAAAGCAAACGGCTTTGGAAGTTATTGATAATGCTGCTACAGGAGAATATCGATCGAAAGTAAGGAGCCTTCTCGGAGCGTTTATGTTTCAAGGCGATGATGTTTTTAAGCCTATCAGTGTTCTCTCAGGGGGAGAAAGAGCCCGTTTGGCACTTTGTAAGCTACTCCTTCACAAGTTCAATTTTCTCTTGCTCGATGAGCCTACTAACCACCTCGATATGCGATCGAAGGATGTGCTAAAAGAAGCGCTTATGGGCTTTGACGGAACGCTGCTTGTGGTTTCTCACGACCGTGATTTTTTGAAAGGATTGACCGATCACGTCATGGAGATCAAGGACGGTGACATCACCATGTTTCCAGGGGATATTTCTGAATTCTTATCGACTAAAAAGGCCGACTCGATTAAGGAGTTTGAGCGCGTCAAGAAAAAGAAAGAAGTAAAAAAGGTAGAGCAAAAGGAGAAGGCAAAAGTCAATGAGAAAGAAAAGTGGCAGCTTTCGAAAAAAGTAGGAGCGCTTGAAAAGGACATTGAGAAACTTGAGTCTGAAATAGAAGTTTTGAAAGAGAAAGGTGGAGCGTTGGACTTTGCGGATCATGAAGCTGTAAAAGGCCACATGGAAGAGTTGAACGGAAAAGAAAAGAAACTCGAGTCGAAAATGGAAGAGTGGGAAAAATTTTCAGATATACTGAATGCCATCTAGAGTCTACATCTTAGCCAGGCAAAAGTCAGTAGCACTGACTTATACTGCAGAATTTATTTTCGGCCAATGGCTGGGATTATCGTATGAATTGGTCTTTGATGAACGAGATTTACCCATCGATGCCAACGTTATTTCATATGGAGAAAGTACATCTAAATATTTCTCCGTACCCAGTTTAGGCTACCTAGAAGGAAATGACTTTGTTAACCATCCGCAAATCAAATTTGATTCCTGGAAAGGTGAGCCCATACTCTGGGCCGGAGAAGGTGACATTCCCTTCGACCTTTTTTCATCCGTCTTCTATCTGCTAGCCCGAGTTGAAGAGTATGTGATAGAGAAAAGGGACGAGCATGGCCGTTTTGAAGCCCAATCATCCATCATGGGCAAAGAGCCTTTTGTGGCAAAACCTATAGTGGATATTTGGTTGTCGATGTTGAAAGCTGAACTCAAGAGCGCGTTTCAATCGCTTTCATTTGATGAGCGTAGATTTAAATGGCTCAACACCTTCGATATAGACGTGGCATATGCATACAAGCACCGACCATTGAAGCGCAAGCTGGGAGCAACCGCCAAGAACTTATTGTCCGGAGAATACCAAAAAGTGAAAGAGCGTCGTCAGGTTTTGGCCGGTAACGCAGCCGACCCATTCGACACCTATGATTTTCAAAAGGAAGTCATCGCAAAGGGTATTTCCGAGAATAGATATTTTTTCCTGCTCAGTGAAGGTGGAGAATACGACAGAAATTTAGATCCGGCATCTGCGGGTATGGAAAGCTTGATCAAAGAGTTTTCAGCTATAGCCAAAGTTGGTATCCATCCATCTTATCGCAGCAATAACGATACGGAAATACTTAAGAAGGAAATAGGGAAGCTCGTTTCGATTTTGGGAGATGGTGTGACGATCAGCCGTCAGCACTATTTGAAACTCGATTTGCCGATTACTTACCGAAACTTGCTTCAAGCAGGAATTTCAGATGACTATACCATGGGGTTTGCTGATGGAATCGGATTCAGAGCTGGTACCTGTAGCCCATTTTACTTTTTTGATCTCAAGAAAGGGGTTATAACCGACTTGAAGGTGTTTCCATTGACGATCATGGATGGCACGTTAATGTCTTACCTGAAGCTCACGAAAGAAGATGCGCTGAAGCAGATTAAAAGGCTCGTAGACGCCTGTTATGACGTGGACGGCACGTTCACTTCACTTTGGCACAACGACACTATTTCTACTTCTGATTCGGGCTGGCAGGATGTGTATAGTGAAATGGTGAACTATATTGAAACGAAAATCACGGTCACTAAGTGATGAATGTACTCTTCACAACATCTTGGTTCCCTTCAAAGTATCTTCCAACTAATGGGAACTTTGTAGAACGACACCTCGACGCATTGATCGAGGTTGGACATGATGTATTGGTAGTACATGTGGAATACACCAACCGCGTCTTGATACCAAAGATGGAAGAAAGAGATCTCCGCGGTACGCGAGTCATTCATCTCTTTGCTCCCCGATGGATGAGATCTTCGCCGCCAGCCCAAAAGCGCATAAATAAAAAACTGCTGAAGCGCGTACAAGCGATTGGATTCAAGCCCGAGATTATCCACGCGCACGTCCTGTTTCCGATTGGACAGAATGCGGTCTTTTTTAAGAGCCATTTTCAAGTCCCTTTGGTGCTCACCGAACATTGGTCAGGCTACAAACCTGAAAATGCCGATCGCTATACACGTGAAGTTGCACGTCATAACCAATCGGTTTTTGAGCATATAGACCTGTTTCTACCCGTTTCAGAAAACCTAGGTGAAAGCATGCGCCAGAAAGGCATTGAAGGTGATTATCACACTGTTCCAAATTGCGTCCACATTGACCTTTTTGACTATAAGAAAAGAGGGGAACATAGTGAATACAGGTTTATTCACATTTCAAACTTTGATTTGCGCGCCAAGAACACCGAAGGGATCATCGATGCCTTTGTTCAGTTGCCACTGGGCAGTGCTAAGCTGATCATTGCTGGTGATGGTGATACGGAGCGTATAAGAAAGTATATCGAATTCAAGGGAAATTCTCCAGACATTGAGTTAAAGGGTGAACTGAATTATCGGGAAGTAGCCGAGCTCATGCTCAACTCCGACACCCATGTCTTGTTCAGCAATTTTGAGAATCTGCCTTGTGTGATAGCCGAAATGCATTGCGCTGGAGGGAATGTGATCGCAACTGATGTGGGTGGAATACCGGAGATGGTGGATGAATCAAATGGAGTTTTGGTTAAACCCAGAAATGTATCTGAACTAAAAAATGCGATGTTACATCTTATCGAGAGTCGCTCGAAATACGATAGACAGCAAATCGGGAGTGAAGCTCAAAAGAAGTATAGCCTGCAGGCTGTGGGGGAGGAGTTTACGGGTTACTATGATCTGGTGTTGGAGAAGTAAGATGTTATCTGCGCTTCAATGACGAAAGATCTCTGTTTACTATTTAACTTTACTTGTCTCTTACTTCAATAACTTCAGGTGGAATTATTAATGATTCAGTAGCTGTGCAATTAACAATATCACCGTTGCTCTCTAAAATCATCTCAAATCCGAACATCTTCCTAGTGGATCCTGGAGGAATAACATCAAAGAAGATGCAGGTATATTTTTTGCCAGCTAAAATTGGCCGCAACCGAATAAAGTAATTCTTGGATTTTTTTTCATTGAACTCTTTGAAAGCCTTAAACGGGACGTTCGGGCTTTTGACAAAGGAGTATTCAACAGCATTTTTATTTGTTGAGATATCTGAAAGAACATCGCGAATCAATTCTGACTTGTAGAGAGCTTCATCTCCATCTATGGAGAATCCAGACTGGCCACTTACAATGTAGTTTGAGCAAAACTCAAGTGTATCGAGTTCTAAATCGGACTGCATACACTGCCCTGCTGCAATGGTTAAGACGCTATCTAGAGAAATGTTCTTTTGGATGATGGAAGTACTTTCTGGTGAATGACCTGTACATGCAAAAAAGAAAATGGTGCTAAAAAGGAAGAAGATGGACTTCAATGAGCGAGGTAGTTTAAAACTTGTTTGGACTTAAAGAAAACAAAAAAGCCGATCATTTCTGATCGGCTTTACGTTAGCTGGGGCTCCCGATAGCTATCGGGACGAACCTACGTCCGCCTGCTCCTCCGCTAAAGCTTCGGCGACACGCGGGACAGGCGGATATGAGCCCTTTTTCTTCGATAATTTTCCAGATGTGCGCTCTTCCTTGTCCACCTTTCAGAGCTTTTTCACGAGCCATAGCTTCCTTTTTTGTGGCATACTCTTCTGTAAATAGGATGTCCCATGGTCTGTACTTTACTGTGTATCATTTGGTTCCAAGCTTGTTGTGAGACAAAAGCCTTTGTTCTAAATCAGATGTAAACCCGACATAGATCTTTTTGAAAGAAGGAGAAAACAAGACGTAAACAGTGAACATTTCAATTAAAACTAATAAAACAATTTACGTTTAGCTATCAGGAAATGAGCTTTAGGTAGTCCGGAATAATCTCAAAACTAGTTGGATACAAATAAAAAAGCCGATCATTTCTGATCGGCTTTACTTAGTAGCGGGGGCAGGACTCGAACCTACGACCTTCGGGTTATGAGCCCGACGAGCTACCAACTGCTCCACCCCGCAATGTTTTGGGAGTGCAAATATATATTTTGTTTCTTTGTCTGCAAAATAAATTTTCAATGGCTCACAAAGCCGGCTTTGTAAATCTAATCGGAAGACCAAACGCGGGCAAGTCGACGCTTATGAACCAATTGGTTGGCGAGCGCATTTCGATTATTACCCCAAAGGCTCAAACCACGCGGCATCGCATCGTTGGGATTGTCAACGAACCCGATTACCAAATCGTGTATAGCGACACGCCTGGTATGCTTGAGCCCAAGTATGGACTTCAGTCGAGTATGATGTCTTTCGTGAAAGAAGCGATGAAAGACGCCGATGTAATGCTCTTGATTATCGATGTTTTCGATAAGAACTTTGAGTTTTTTGGCTTTGATCGAGCCTTAGAGCATCTGGATATACCCTTTTTGATTGCGATTAATAAAGTGGATGCAGCCGATGAAGAGCGTGTTCGAACTACTCGGGAGTCTCTTGCAGCACATTTTCCGAAAGCCGAACTCTTTGAAATATCTGCATTAGAACGTTTAGGAGTGGACTCTTTGAACGCACGAATTCTCGAACTGCTCCCAGAAGCACCACCTTATTACGACAAAGATGCTTTGACAGATAAACCGATGCGATTCTTCGCGAGCGAGATTATCCGTGAGCGCATCCTAGAAAATTATCAGAAGGAAATTCCCTACTCGGTAGAAGTAGAAATAGAAAGCTACAAGGAAGAGCCCAATATCACTCGAATTTCAGCAGTGATTTATGTAGCGAGAAAAACCCAAAAGGGGATCATCATAGGTCACAAAGGGTCGAAACTAAAGAAGGTGGGAACTGAAGCCAGAGAACTCCTTGAAAAGTTTATTGACCAGAAAGTATTTTTAGAACTTTACGTGAAAGTCGACGAAGATTGGCGAAATAAAGACCGCCGACTTAAAGCGTTCGGATATAAGCATTAAAATGGCAAACATTGTTGCAATAGTAGGACGACCAAATGTTGGTAAGTCGACATTATTCAATAGACTCACGGAGCGAAGAGATGCAATCGTAGATCCCACAAGTGGGGTGACGCGCGATCGTCACTACGGAAAAGCGGAGTGGACAGGAGTCGAATTCTCCGTTATAGATACAGGTGGTTACACTGTCAACTCGGATGATGTATTCGAAGATGAAATCAAGAAGCAAGTTGAGCTTGCGATCGATGAAGCCACTTCCATTCTTTTCCTCGTAGATGTTACAACGGGAATAGCTGATCACGACACGGCTATAGCAGAGCTCTTGCGACGTACTGATAAGCCCGTTTTAGTGGTTTCAAATAAAGTGGATACCAACGACCGAATTCTTCCTGCAAGTGAATTTTACAGCCTGGGAATGGGCGAGGTGTACTGTATCTCTGCTACCAACGGTGGCGGAACAGGAGATTTACTTGATGCCTTGGTGAAGACTTTTCCGAATACCGATGAGATTCCAGATTTGGACATTCCTAAAATCGCCGTAGTTGGGAAGCCAAATGTTGGGAAATCTTCCTTCATAAACGCCTTGCTTGGCGAGGAGCGAAACATCGTAAACAACAGCGCTGGAACGACACGAGACGCCCTCTTGACGAGATATCAATCGTTTGGGTTTGATTTCTTTTTGGTGGATACAGCGGGAATCCGTAAAAAGAGCAAAGTACACGAAGATGTGGAGTACTACTCTGTCCTTCGCTCGATCCGTAGTATTGAAGAAAGTGATGTCTGTATTCTAATGATCGACGCGAATGATGGTATTCAAAAGCAGGATTTGAACATCTTTTATATGGTTGAGAAGAACAGTCGTGGGATTGTGATTCTCATCAATAAATGGGACTTGGTAGAGAAGGACGCTAAGACCATGAAGGAGTTTGAAGCGGAAATTAGGGAGCGCATCGCACCTTTTACCGACGTGCCGATCATCTTTACAAGTGCGCTTACCAAACAGCGTATACACAAAGCTGTAGAAAAGGCGATGGAAGTATACGATAGTATCTCAACTCGCATTTCAACATCTAAGTTAAATGATGTCTTCCAGCCTATACTCGACAATAATCCACCGCCGAGTTACAAGGGGAAATTTATCAAAATAAAGTATGTGATGCAGCTGCCAACGCATAGACCGGCATTTGCATTTTACTGCAATCTACCGCAATACATCAAGGATCCGTACAAGCGCTACTTGGAGAATCAACTTCGACGTCACTTCAATTTAGAAGGAGTCCCGGTAAAAATATTCTTTAGGAAAAAGTAAAAGCGGCCTTAAAGGTTAAAGGCCGCTTTGATATCATCTACTCGGTTGAGCTTTTCCCAAGTGAAAAGTTCAACTTCTAGCTCTTTCTTCTCTATTCCATTGTCAAAGCACTTCACCACTTTTTGTGGCATTTTTCCCATGTGGCCGTATGCTGCAGTTTCGCTGTAGATAGGAGCTCTCAGACCAAGGTCGCGCTCGATAATACCGGGGCGTAGGTCAAAAATCTTCTTCACAACTTCGGCAATTTGACTATCGTTCATGTCAACTTTTCCTGTGCCGTATGTGTCGACGAACACTCCCATAGGCTCTACAACACCAATGGCGTATGAAACCTGAACCAAAATCTGGTCGGCAACCCCTGCTGCAACTAGGTTCTTGGCCATGTGACGAGCCGCATAGGCTGCTGAGCGGTCTACTTTACTAGGATCTTTGCCAGAGAAAGCCCCTCCACCGTGGGCACCTTTTCCACCATAAGTGTCTACAATGATTTTTCTTCCAGTCAATCCAGCATCACCGTGTGGCCCACCGATTACAAACTTTCCAGTTGGATTGATGTGATACTTGATTTCATCTGTGAATAGGGCCTGAATGTTTGCAGGCAATTGAGCCACTACACGGGGGATGAGAATTTCAACGATGTCCTTTTTGATCTGAGCACACATTTCTGCTTCACTCGTCTCACTTGGGGCGATGAACTCATCGTGCTGTGTGGAAAGAACAATTGATTCAATTTTTTGCGGTACGTGATCGTCAGAGTATTCGATCGTTACCTGCGCCTTTGCATCAGGACGCAAATATGTAATGTCCTTCATTTCACGACGCAGCTTGGCCAACTCGATCAATAGTCTGTGAGACAAATCGAGTGCTAACGGCATATGATTTTCAGTCTCATTACTCGCGAAACCAAACATCATTCCCTGGTCACCAGCTCCTTGATCTTCAGCATTCCCTCTATCTACACCACGGTTTATATCAGGACTCTGCTCGTGAAGAGCACTAAGGACACCACATGAGTCGCCTTCAAACATGTACTCACCTTTGGTGTATCCGATTTTATTGATCACTTCTCTGGCAACTCGCTGCACATCAACGTAAGTAGAAGATTTGATCTCTCCGGCTAGAACGACTTGTCCTGTCGTCACCAATGTTTCACATGCTACTTTTGAGTAAGGATCGAAAGCGATAAAATTATCCAGAATGGCATCTGAAATTTGATCGGCAATTTTATCTGGGTGTCCTTCAGATACAGACTCAGAAGTGAATGAATAAGGCATATAATTAGCTTTAGTTTTTACAATCTATCAATAGCCTCAGGTGGGAAGGGGACAAGAATGCGTTTTAGCATTTTTTACCGTGGTTGCAAGAGCCAAATCTTTCCACTTGAGCGCGACAAATTTAGGAAAAATACGACGCGATCAACAGGTTTATTTTGTGAGCGATTTGAAGATGTTCTCAAGGCTAATTTCTTCCTTTTTAAACTCTTCAATCTCTGCTCCCAACTCACGTGTCAACTCAGTGAGTTTAGCTCCAATTCCACTGCCTTTTGATGCTGTGATTCGATAAGAACCTTTTTGCAGTGTTTCTACTTTCTCCACACCACTTAGTACTTTTATTTTAGCTGGGTCAAGAGCAGTATTGATACGTAAGAGATAGATGTCCGCATCTTTCGCAATTTTCAATTCAGAAACGGGACTGTCCGCAACAATTTCACCCAATTTGATAATCACAACGCGGTCGCAAATCGCTTCCACTTCTTGCATGATGTGGGTGCTGAGAAGAACTGTTTTCTCTTTGCCAATTCGCTTGATTAGAGATCTGATTTCATCTAATTGGTTGGGGTCGAGACCAGATGTGGGCTCATCCAAAATCACGACTTCTGGGTCGTGTATCAAAGCTTGAGCAATGCCCACACGCTGTTTATATCCTTTAGAGAGTTCACGAATGCGCTTATGACTTTCGCGCTCAAGTCCTACCAGAGCGATCATCTCTTCAACGCGCTCTTTCTTATTCTTAACACCGTATACTCCAGCAACGAACCGCAGGTACTCCCTGATGTACATCTCAGGGTAGAGCGGGTTGGTCTCTGGTAAGTAGCCCACTTTTTTCCTGATTTTGAGCGAGTCCTCGAAAATATCTAAATCACATACTTGAACATTGCCACTGGTTGGCTTTATGTAGCATGTAATAATTTTCATCATCGTTGACTTTCCAGCACCATTTGGCCCCAGAAAGCCCACTATTTCTCCCTTGTTTGCTTTGAAGCTAACTTCGTTTAAGGCTGCTTGAGCCTTGTAGTATTTGGTTACTGACTGTACTTCTATCGACATAATTCAAAGAGCGAATTTAGTTAAATTCTATCCCTTAATTGGCTTCAAGTCTTTAAGGATAGCCTTGAATTATACTAACTTCGTTTCTCGGATGATAAATGGTCGGGTAATAAGAAGTACCGGGAGCTGGTACTCTGTTGAAACTGAGTCGGGAGAGCTCCTTGAATGCCGCATGCCCGGTAAGTTTCGAAAGCATAAGATTCGGTCCACAAACCCCGTTGCCGTTGGAGATCTTGTGGAGCTGAAGCAAGTTGATGATGACTATTTCATCGACAAAATCCAAGAGCGAAAGAACTACATCGTCCGTAAGTCGGTAAACCTAAGCAAGGAGAGCCACATTATCGCGGCAAATCTCGATCAGGCTATACTGGTGGCTACCATCAAAAGCCCAATGACATTCCCGACGTTTATCGATCGGTTTTGTGTTGCGGCCGAAGCATTTCACATTCCAGTGGTCATTGCATTCAACAAAGTAGATCTTCTTGAAAAGGAAGAGCGAGAAATTTTAGAAAGCTTTGCCCAAGTTTATCGCGACATCGATTATAAAGTGGTGGTAACTTCGGCTGATACAGGTGAAGGCTTGGATGCATTTGAAAAAATAATCACCGGAAAAATATCATTGCTCTCAGGGCATTCGGGAGTGGGTAAATCGACTTTGATTAATCAGATAGACCAATCTCTGGATCTTCGGGTAGGAGATATCTCTGAAGCTCATGAAACAGGACAGCACACTACTACCTTTGCCGAAATGTTTAAGCTTGAAGCAGGCGGATACATTGTGGACACTCCTGGTATTCGGGGATTTGGAATTGTCGATATCGACCAAGACGAGTTGGCAGGGTATTTCCCCGAGATGAGAAAGTTGCTCCCTGAGTGTAAGTTTCATAACTGCCTACATGTAAATGAGCCAGGTTGTGCTGTGAAGAAGGCGCTGGAGACCGGTGAAGTGGCCGAGTCTCGATACAAGAGCTATTTGAATATGTATCAGGAAGAATTTAACAACAACTACAGGTAATGAAAGCAGTAATTCAACGTGTATCATCTGCTTCAGTCGAGATTGAAGGAGAAACGAAAGCTCAAATTGGAATGGGCTATATGATTCTCCTGGGAGTCTCGGAAGACGACGAACAAAGCGATGTGGATTGGCTCACCCGGAAGGTGGCCACTTTGCGGGTCTTTAACGATAGCGACGATAGAATGAACCTTTCGCTCGATGATGTTTCTGGCGATGTTCTGGTCATTAGTCAGTTTACTCTTCACGCCAAGACCAAAAAGGGAACCAGGCCTTCCTTTATCCATGCAGCTAAACCCAATAAAGCTATTCCACTTTACGAAGCCTTTATGAATCGACTTAACGAAGAGATCAAAGGTGAAGTGTTTGCTGGCGAATTTGGCGCCGATATGAAAGTAAGTTTGGTGAATGATGGGCCAGTCACCATAGTAATCGACACACATAACAAGGAATAATATGGAGATCAGAGAACTCCAGAAAGAAGTAGATCAGTGGATCAACACCATAGGAGTCAGGTATTTTAATGAATTGACCAATATGGCCATGCTCACTGAAGAAGTGGGTGAAGTGGCGCGAATTATCGCACGCCGCTATGGTGAGCAATCTGAAAAAGAGTCAGACAAGAATAAGGACCTCGGCGATGAATTTGCCGATGTACTCTGGGTTCTTGTCTGTCTGGCTAATCAAACTGGAGTTGACCTTGAAGATGCCATTCAGCGAAACATCGCAAAAAAGACGCAACGCGACTCCGAAAGGCATAAGAACAACCCGAAGCTCTAAGTTCTACTTCGATCGCGTCTGTGCATCCACCACGGCTATTGTAGCCATGTTTACTATTTCCCTTACGCTGCTTCCGATTTGGAGTACATGAGCACTCTTGTCTAGTCCGATAAGGATCGGTCCTATTGCTTCACCGACTCCATTAGATTGCAAGAGCTTGTAAGCAATGTTTCCAGAAGCCAGGCCTGGGAAAATCAGAACGTTTGGCTTCTTGCCCACCAAGTCACTAAATGGGAATACTTCAGCGAGTAGTTCGTTGTCCATTGCAAAATTGGCTTGCATCTCACCATCTACTATTAGGTCGGGTCTCCGCTTTTTGATAATGGCCGTCGCTTCCCGCATTTTTGTTGGGGTATCGCTTTTGTGTGAGCCGAAATTGGAGTAACTGAGAAGTGCAATTTTTGGCTCTAGACTCATCCGTCTGACTGCTTCGGCAGTGCTGATCGTTATTTCTACAATTTCTTCAATGGTTGGATCTGTATTGATCGTAGTATCGGCCAGCACAAGTGGTCCGTTCTTGGTAAGGAGAATATAGATTCCCGCACTGTTGATTACACCATCAGCGCGACCAATGATTTCGAGAATAGGCTTTATAGCCGCCGGATATTTAAGCGAAAGACCAGTTAAAACAGCGTCAGCATCACCTTGTTTGACCATCATCGAGCCGTAATATCCACGAGTTCGCATGTGTTTCCAAGCTTCGTATTCTGTGACACCTTTTCGCTTACGAGCTTCATAGAATGCTTCAGTATATTCTTCAAGTTTATCTTGATCTTCTTCCACATCAACTACTTCAATTCCCTCCAGTGTGAGACTGTATTTATCTACCAAAGCATCGATTCTTCTTTTTCGGCCAAGAACGATTGGGTGGGCGATACCATCGTCAGCCAAAATCTGAGCTGCTTTAAGGACTTTGTACGTTTCTCCGTCTGTAAAGACAATTTTTCTTGGATCAGCTTTTGCCTTTTCCATAGCGAGTCTGATGAATTTATCATCTCGCCCCAGTTTCGATAGAAGATTGTCTTTGTATGCAGCCCAATCCTTAATTGGGTGCTGAGCTACACCAGACTCCATGGCGGCTTTTGCTATAGCAGGCGCAACAGTCGCTATCAACCTTGGATCAAAAGGTTTCGGGATTATATAATCTCTCCCAAAAGCTAGATCACGTTGGTTGTAAGCTAAGTTTACTACTTCTGGCACGGGTTCCTTGGCCAAGTTGGCTATGGCTCTTACCGCTGCAAGCTTCATCTCTTCATTAATTGAAGTCGCACGAACATCTAAAGCGCCGCGGAAGATATAAGGGAATCCCAGTACATTGTTCACCATATTAGGGTGGTCAGAACGGCCGGTGGCCATAATGATATCCTTCCTTGCCATACGTGCATCTCGGTAGGCTATCTCTGGGTCTGGATTAGCTAAGGCAAAAACGATAGGGTCATCGGCCATGCTCTTCACCATTTCCTTACTTACAATACCACCTTTTGACAACCCAACGAAAACATCAGCACCCTTCATTGCTTCGGGCAGTGTCTTTAGGTCGGTGACGCGTGCAAAGCTTCTTTTTTGATCATTTAGATCTTCTCGACTAGTAGAGATTACTCCCTTGCTATCTAGCATGAGAAGATTTTCTGGCTTAACCCCAAGTGCTAAGTAAAGCGAAGCACATGAAATAGCACTGGCACCTGCTCCATTAAAAACTACTTTGAGTTCTTCCAGCTTTTTCCCGTTCAGCTCAGTAGCATTGAGCAAGGCCGCTCCAGTAATAATGGCTGTTCCATGCTGGTCGTCGTGCATGATTGGGATGTCGAGCTCATCACGAAGACGGCGTTCGATTTCAAAACAGTCTGGCGCTTTGATATCTTCCAGATTAATTCCTCCGAAAGTTGGTGCCATGATTTTGACGGTCTCGATAAACTTTTCGACATCATTGGTGTCGAGTTCAATGTCAAAAACATCGATGTCTGCGAATATCTTGAACAGGACTCCTTTTCCTTCCATCACTGGTTTGGAAGCCAGAGCACCTATGTCACCCAATCCAAGAACTGCGGTACCATTTGAGATTACTGCTACAAGATTGGCTTTTGCGGTATACTTATAGGCATCTTCCGGATTAGCTTGGATTTCGAGACATGGCTCTGCCACCCCGGGAGAGTATGCGATAGACAAATCGCGCTGACTGTTGGACGGCTTCGTTGGTACCACTTCTATTTTTCCAGGTCTTTTCCCTTCGTGGTACTCGAGTATATCCGATTTTCTAATCTTCTTTTTTTTATCCTGTGAAGTCATGCTATTTGTCGCTTTTCTTGTTGGTCCTTTGGTGAAGACCAGTAATTGTCAAAGGTACACCTCGGATGCTTATTCTGAAAATTTAGAATTGAAATGTAACAATGGGTTGAAGACTACCGTACTGTATTCGGAATTTCAATTCCCTTAATCAAATATTATCCTCACTCAACACCGCCCCGACTTTTGTCGGGGCTTTTTTTACGCTCAAAAAAAACGCCCCGATGAAGATCGGGGCGTTCTAAACTTATCACTCAGGGTAATTACTCTGCTAGAATAATCACCTTGTTATTCACCACCTCGGCAACGCCACCGTTGATTTCAAAAAGCTCATCGCCTTTCGATGTCGTCACTTTTACTTCTCCCTTTTTTAAAGCAGAAATAAGTGGTGCGTGGTTTTCTAATATTCCGAGACTACCATCGATTCCAGGTACAATCACAGATGATGCTTCGCCTGAAAAAAGAGAGTTGTCTGGAGTGATGATATCAACGATCATAATTATGCGTTTTCAGCAAGCATTTTCTCACCTGCTTCAATTACCTCTTCAATTGATCCTTTCAGGTTGAATGCAGACTCTGGATATTGGTCTAGCTCACCGTTCAAGATCATGTTAAATCCTTTGATACAGTCTTCGATCGGTACAAGTACTCCTTGAAGTCCTGTAAACTGCTCGGCAACGTGGAATGGCTGAGACAAGAAACGTTGAACACGACGTGCGCGGTGTACAATTTGCTTGTCTTCATCACTCAATTCGTCCATACCTAGGATGGCGATAATATCTTGTAGCTCTTTGTAGCGCTGTAGCGTTTCTTTTACTCGCTCTGCACAAGTGTAGTGCTCTTGTCCTACTACGTCTGGCGTAAGGATACGAGATGTAGAATCTAGTGGGTCAACCGCTGGGTAGATACCTAGCTCAGCAATTTTACGAGAAAGTACCGTTTTGGCATCCAAGTGGGCAAACGTTGTAGCAGGAGCCGGGTCAGTAAGGTCATCAGCAGGAACGTATACGGCCTGTACAGATGTAATCGAACCACGGTTTGTAGAAGTAATACGCTCTTGCATCTGCCCCATCTCTGTAGCAAGGGTAGGCTGGTAACCTACAGCCGATGGCATACGTCCAAGAAGTGCAGATACCTCAGAACCTGCTTGCGTAAATCGGAAAATGTTGTCGATAAAGAAAAGGATATCACGTCCACCAGATTCGTCATCACCATCACGGAAGTACTCAGCAAGTGTAAGTCCAGAAAGGGCTACACGAGCACGAGCTCCGGGAGGCTCGTTCATCTGACCGAAAACGAAAGCTGCTTGAGACTCGAGCATTTGCTCTTTATTTACTTTACTAAGGTCCCATCCACCTTCTTCCATAGACTTCAAGAACTCATCTCCGTAAGAGATAATTCCTGACTCGAGCATCTCTCTAAGAAGGTCATTCCCTTCACGAGTACGCTCACCTACACCGGCAAATACTGAAAGTCCAGAATATCCTTTGGCGATGTTATTAATAAGCTCCTGAATCAATACCGTTTTACCTACACCGGCACCACCAAATAGACCAACTTTACCACCTTTTGCGTAAGGCTCAATCAAGTCGATAACTTTGATACCTGTGTAAAGAATTTCTTCTGAAGTCGAAAGATCTTCGAATTTTGGCGCTTCACGGTGAATTGGATAACCACCTTCTTTTGAAATGGCACCGATACCATCGATTGTATCACCAGTTACGTTAAATAGACGACCTTTTACTTCGTCGCCGACTGGCATTACAATTGGAGAACCTGTGTTGATTACTTCAGTACCTCGTGAAATACCGTCAGTTGCCTCCATTGCAATTGCACGTACCGTGTCTTCTCCTGTGTGCTGTTGGGTTTCAAGAACTAGCTCAGAACCATCTGCTCTCTTGATTACCAAAGAGTCATAGATTTTAGGCAAGCTTTGCTCATCAGCAAAACTCACGTCAACTACTGGTCCGATGACCTGAACTACTTTTCCAGTTTTATTCGCCATTTCTATGGGATTAAAAGATTGTTGAACGCTTCTTTTTTCGCGGTGCAAATGTAAGATTTAATGCCAGTATAGACAACGTGTTGTCTTATTTTATTTTCCTAATTTTGATGCTGAAATTGATAAGACTGCTAAAACGCGCTAAAATAGTGTCGAATCACGATTCTCTAAGACCCAAAAGCGAGTGAAAGTTTACCACAATCTGTCTGAATACGACTCGAGTTCAAAGGCAGTCGTAACAGTCGGGACTTTTGACGGTGTTCACATTGGTCATCAAACCCTACTCAACACCATTACCGAGGAAGCTAAAAAGGATGCATACGAGTCAGTATTATTGACTTTTTGGCCACATCCCCGCTTGGTTTTGTTCCCAGATAGTTCGGATTTAAAGCTGCTCAATACGCTTCAGGAGAAAATAGAGCGGCTTGAGAAAACGGGAATAGATCATCTTATTATTCACCCTTTTTCAAGAGAGTTCAGTCGAACAACTGCAATTGATTATGTTACTGAGATTCTCGTTGGTTCGCTCGATGTGAGTGAGTTGGTGATCGGATATGACCATCACTTTGGTCGCAATAGGGAAGGAAATCTGGAAAACTTGAAGGCCTTGGCTCCAGCTCATGGATTTAAAGTGAAAGAAATACCAGCACAAGAGATTGATGATGTAAATGTCAGTTCTACAAAAATTAGAAGGGCGCTCATTGAAGGTGATGTGACTACAGCCAATGAATACCTTGGCTACGCATATATGGTTTCTGGTGAAGTGACCAGTGGTTCGAAAATAGGCCGAACCATTGATTATCCGACGGCAAACATTGCTTTGAACGATGAGCTTAAGTTGGTGCCAGGAAACGGTGTTTACGCTTGCAGAGTGCGCATTGATGGACAGGTTTACGGTGGTATGGCCAATATTGGTCGCAGACCTACAGTCTCGGAACAAGAAGAGTCTAAACTCGAAGTGCACATCTTTAATTTCGATCAAACGATTTACGGAAAGAAGGTAGAAGTGAGTTTCATCCAAAATCTCCGAAAAGAAGTCAAATTTGAAAATGTTAATCAGCTTAAAGAACAACTTGATATTGATGCAGGTAGGGCGACTCAGGTTCTTGATCGCATGGGCTCTAGTGATTAGTTGCTCTTCCGGCTTTGCCCAAGACGACTGCTCTCGGGTGAGTAATTCTGGGCAGCTCAAGGTCAAGTACAAAAAAAAGGGCCGGGTCTCAGATGCCTGCGCTTGCCCAAATCTGACATCTTTAAAGCTGAATCAGTGGAAGTTCCCAGAAATACCGGATTGTGCCTTAAACAACGAGTCACTGAAAGAGATAAGCTTCTATGCCTGTTCGATGCGTATGGTGCCCGAATCACTCAAGGGTGCTGTGTTCATAGAAACTCTGGATTTTACAGGTTCTGAAATATTTGAACTTCCGAATTGGATTGGAGATTTACCCGCTTTAAAATCGTTGATTCTAACGCGAACCAATGTCTATGATCTACCCGAATACATGGGGCAAATCGAGATGGTGGACATGAGACATACGGGTATCTCAAAAGAGAAGCAAGATGAACTCGAAGAGCGGTATCCTTATATTACATTTTACTTCAACGCCCCCTGCAACTGCGAATAGCTATGACAATTACCCTAGAATTAACGATGTACCCACTTCACGAGGACTACAAGACTCAAGTGAAGGATTTTTTAACTGTTTTCCTGTCAAACCCAGAGTTTAATTACAAGACGAATGCCATGAGCACCCAGGCTACCGGAGAAATTGAGTCATTGATGGACTGGGTTCAAGAATGCATCGCCGAAACATATGAAGAAGGTGTGAAAGCAGCTTTTATCCAGAAAATCTTACCCGGTGAGCTCGACTTAGACTACAAGTTTAAGGATGCCGATTAAAATTGCGGTCATTGGCCCCGAGTCATCTGGGAAGTCTGAACTCACGCCTTGGCTGGCCAATCATATTGGCTGCAACTTCGTTTCTGAATATGCCAGGGAGTACATTCCCAAACTTGATAGGGAAGTAATTTATGAAGACTTAGATCTGATTTTGGCGGAACAACTCCGTCAAGAAGATCAATACCCGAATGACAAATTTCTGGTTTGCGATACGGAAACAATCGTCGTGAAGGTGTGGGCGGAAGTTGTCTATGGAAGAGTATCGCCCTTCATTCATTCGGCGTGGAAAGATCGCAAATATGATTTCACCTTGCTCTGCTATCCCGATTTGCCCTGGGAGCCCGATCCGTTGAGATCTATTCCAGAATGGGAGGGACGAAAAGCCATTTTTGACATTTATGAAAATGAGTTGAAGGATTTAGGTCGTTCCTATGCTATTTTGAAAGGTAATGGAAATCAGCGTTTTCAAAATGCGATCGATCTTCTCTCAGTGGTTTTGTAAGTGAAGCCATTGGCTGATTCAATATTACACCTACCTTTGCGGCATCTCACAGGGGTGCCTGTTCAAGATTCGAACGAGAATCAACTGCCAGGCTGAGATTATACCCTACAACCATTTTCTGAATGGGTTGTACACCTGATCCGGTTAGTACCGGCGTAGGGAGAAATTTAGTTGGAATTGTCACTTTTCCCTGAAGTGGCTGCCTTAACTATTTAATTCAGTCAAATGTTATTCAAAATTAAGTCTGCGATTTTTCTGATCGCAATTAGTGCCGGGCAAGTTCTCGCCCAAGGCGAAATCAACGGGAAAATAGTTGATCAAGATGGAAATCCGCTTTCGGGAGCCCATGTTGTGGTCAATAAAACACTCAAATCAACCTTCTCGCGACCCGATGGTAGCTACTCGACCGGTAGGTTAAAATCGGGTTCATACAATTTTACTGTGTCTTTTATCGGTTTCGAAGATTTTTCGAAAAGTGTAGAAGTAAATGGAGCTCCCGTGGTCGTCGATGTGGTTTTGCAACCAAGTCCGTTTATGACAGATGAAGTAGTGGTAGAAGCTACCAGGGTTTCTCGCGAGGCACCGGTTACCGCCAAGAACATCGAAAAAAAGGAAATTGAAGACCTTAACTTGGGTCAAGATATTCCCGTTCTCTTGAAATGGACTCCTTCTATGGTCACTACAAGTGATGCCGGAGCTGGTGTAGGTTATACAGGGCTCCGAATTAGAGGAAGCGACCAAACGCGAATCAATGTTACTTTGAACGGGATTCCCATGAACGATCCAGAAGGACATGGTGTATTTTGGGTCAATACGCCTGACTTGGCCACAAGCCTTTCTGGTGTTCAGATCCAACGTGGTCTGGGAACTTCTACCAATGGGTCTGGTGCTTTCGGAGCTTCGATCAATTTGGAAACAAATGTGGTGGATAATGAGCCTAGTGGCTTGATATCAAACAGCTTTGGTTCATTCAATACTCGAAAGCATACTGCTCAGTATTCATCTGGTAGAATGGAAAACGGTTTAGCTGTTGAAGGAAGGCTTTCGCATATCCAGTCGGATGGGTATATAGATCGAGCTTCGAGTGACCTTAACAGCTATTTTTTCCAGGCTGGATACTACGGTGAGAAAACCGTAATCAAAGCCTTAACGCTTGGTGGAAATGAACGAACGTATCAAAGCTGGTATGGAACTCCTGAATCGCGTGTGAATGGTGATGTGGATGAAATGAATGATTTTGCCGATAGAAACTACCTCTCTGATGATGATCGAGCTAATCTTCTAAACTCAGGCAGGACTTATAACTTCTACATCTACGAGAATCAGGTGGATGACTATTCACAGGATTTCTATCAGCTACACTGGATTCAGGAAATTACGCCAAACCTGGAGTTGACTATGGCTGGTCACTATACCGACGGAGCTGGATTCTTTGAGGAATACAAGCCGGACGATTCATTCGATGGTTACGGGTTAAGTAATCAGATTATCGGAATGGATACCATTTCTAGTTCTGATATCATTCGAAGAAGATTGCTAGACAATGACTATTACGGTGGAACTTTTTCCTTGAAACACAACAAGGATGGGCATAAACTTACATGGGGTGGCGCCGCTCACTTTTATAGGGGAGATCACTTTGGTGAAATAGTATGGGCTGAGTACTCGCAGGACATTGAGCACTTAGATCAGTACTATTACTCATTTGGAGACAAGGATGACATCAATACTTTCTTGAAGTGGGAGTGGGATACAGGAAACTGGGGATTCATGACCGATGTTCAGGTGAGGAGTATTCGATATGAATCAAAAGGAATAGACGATGATCAGAGCCCGATCGATATAGATGACGACTTTTTATTCTTCAATCCAAAAGTTGGGGCGCGCTATCGCCTAAACGAGAAGAGCTCGGTTTACGCTTATGCGGGTATGGGGAGCCGGGAGCCGGTTCGTGGAGATTATCTGGATGCGAATGAAGGACAAGTTCCAGAAGCTGAAGAGTTGACCAACGTAGAAGTAGGTTATTCATTTACAAGTGGAAACCTCCTGTTTAATGCCAACGGTTATTACATGGCATACTCCAACCAGCTCGTGGCTACTGGTGAATTGAATGATGTTGGTGCAATTGTGCGTGAAAACGTTGGTAAAAGCTACCGTGCTGGGATTGAGCTAGATGCGACCTATGCCTTTAGTAGTGCCTTGTCTTGGAATGTGAATACGACATTCAGTCAGAATAAAATTCAGGACTTCACGGAATTCGTTGGAGACGATCGCATAGAATATTCCGATACGGACATCAGCTTTAGTCCTGGTATCATAGGTGCTAGCCGATTCTTGTGGACGCCTATCAAGAATCTCGAGTTGAATCTAATATCCAAGTACGTGGGAGACCAATACCTCGACAATACGCAGAGCAGCCGTAAGCAAATCGACGCGTATTTTGTCAACGACTTCCGCATTGCATACAACATCTATGATGTGGTATTCAAGAGAATAGAAGTAAATCTTCTGATCAACAATATCTTTAATGAAGAGTACTCATCTAATGGCTATACCTATAATGATACGTGGACAAGTGATGAGGTGATCATCGAGAACTTTTACTATCCGCAAGCCGGAACCAATTTCTTAGTTGGACTCAACTTGATGTTTTAGGTAGATTACCTGATTTGGATGGCTTTTTCGAAAGCTGAACGGAATACGGCACTGGGAGGGATTTTTCCCTCCCAAACTGTTCCATGGAGTGCCATTCCGTCAAATCCATGGTTATGGATGTAATCGAATTTTTCTTCTGAGATTCCGCCCATGGCGTAAACGGGTTGCCGGGCTTGAGGGATCACAATGAGAAGTGCTCGTTTGCTAAAACCCGCCGACAGGGAGCTGTGCGAGATGCTATCGAAAACTGGACTTAGAAATGCATACGAATACTTTCTCTTGTCATTCGTTAGGTCTGAGAGCTTGTGGAAAGAGCGAGAAACGATCAAATTGGGATTGAGCTTTCTCCGAATCCATAGCCTAAAATAATAGAGTCTCCCCCTTTTGCGATGCTTTCTGGTTAAATGTATCCCGCCAAGTTTTAGCTTAAATGCTAGGCCATGGTAGGAGTGAAGCACCAGCTTGCTTCGATATTCTTCTGGAAATTGCTCAAGATACTCGAGCAGTTGTTTTCTGTTTAGCTTGGGTTTGTGAACATGGAAATATTTTAGTCCCATCTCAAACATTTGAACGACCTCGCCAACTTCTTGTGGCACTTCATGGGTGCTAGAAACAACTATGACTTCCATCTATCTCATTTGTTCTTTTAGCTCAGCGAGAAAGTTGGGATATTTTTCTGCCTGATTTCCCACAACGATAAGATCAGCTCCCGCATCAGACGCCCTTCTCGCATCCTTGGGTGTCCGAATACCGCCACCAACGACAATCGGTGTGTCAATCCAAGATCTGACCTTTGAAATCATCGATTTGGAAATCGGTTTTTCGGCACCACTTCCACCATCCAAATAAATCATCTTCATTCCAAGTAACTGGCCCGCAAGTGCTGTACTGGCAGCTATTTCATCCTTTTTGTAAGGGATCGGAAAAGAGTGACTCACATATTCGGCAGTAGTAGGTTCGCCACAGCCTACGAGAATGTAGCCTGTGGGAATCACTTCTAAACTTGAGTTTTTGAGCAAGGGCGCAGCTGTAACGTGATGTCCAATTAGGTATTCAGGATTTCGACCACTTAGTAGCGAAAGAAATAAGATTGCGTCAGCGCTTTCATCTATTTGGCTTGGGGAAGAAGGAAATAAAGTTACGGGCAAGCTTGTAATTTTCTTAAGTGCCTGTATGATGTCGAACTCCATTTTCTGTGTGACTAAGCTTCCACCAAAGAATAAGTGATTGACCCCTGATTCTTCAGCTCTTTTAGCCAAATCAGCGAGATGATCAAAATCTTTGATATGATCAGGATCTATAAGTTGGGCCAATCTGGTTTCACCCGTTTTTCTCGCTTCTAATATGTCGTCTAGTACGTTCAAGGTCGTGGGCCAAATTTAGACGTTTCCATCACATAGGCCAAGGTGAAACCCTTAATGAATTCTATCCCAAGTAGAATTTTGTATTCGAGCCCTCTTCGTTGAAGTTCGACATCTATAGTATCGTTGACTGTGTTAAATGAGTTTATCTGGATATTCTTGAACGGCATTTCCGTTCCGAAAAATTTAAACACAGCTTCTTTCACCGCCCATATCAAGCACAAGGTGTCAAGCTCAGAATTGAAAAACAGACGCTTGATTTCTTCTTGGTCAGTATACTTTGGAGCTAGTTTTTCAAGTTTGGGGTCTTTCCATTGCAGGTCCAGCCCGGCAGGTGATTCACTTAAGAGCACACCGACCATATTTTTAGAATGGCTGAACGAAAGCCTTGGCCCATTCCAAATAGTTGGCTTGCTGTGTTGATATGACTGAATAGCCGATGGAAACATTTCGCAAAGCAAATACCTTGAAGCTAGCCATTGCGTCTTTTTTTCTGGATGATGTATTTGCTCTAACGGACTCAAATCAAAGGCGTGGGCTTCCAATTCTTTTGTGAAAAAGGTGTCTGACTCAATAGACTCCCATACAGCAATGTCTCCTCCTTTATACGACTTGTAAAATTGCAATGGCATATTGCGCTAAGATATTGAAAGTAGGACAGCTCAGGCTTCCATTCTGATATTGAATTCGTATCTTTGCGCTCGAAAATTAAATAGATCAATACATGAGCAATTCAACTGAAACAAAAAGATTGCCTTATAAAGTTAAAGACATCAATCTTGCTGAGTGGGGGAGAAAGGAGATTAAATTGGCCGAAGCCGAAATGCCCGGTTTGATGTCTCTTCGTGAAGAGTACGGTGCGAGCAAGCCACTAGCTGGTGCGAGAATCGCGGGATGTCTTCACATGACAATTCAAACTGCAGTTCTTATTGAAACACTCGTAGAGCTTGGTGCTGAAGTAACTTGGTCGAGCTGCAACATCTTTTCTACCCAAGATCACGCCGCTGCTGCTATTGCCGCTGCTGGAATTCCAGTTTACGCATGGAAAGGACTGACAGAAGAAGAGTTCGACTGGTGTATTGAGCAAACATTGTTTTTCCAAGATGGTCAACCATTGAACATGATTCTTGATGATGGTGGAGACCTTACAAATATGGTTTTTGACCGCTACCCAGAGCTCGCTGCTGGTATCAAAGGACTATCTGAAGAAACGACAACAGGAGTTCACCGTCTTTATGAGCGCATGAAGAATGGAACTTTGGTGATGCCTGCTATTAATGTGAACGACTCGGTTACAAAATCGAAGTTCGACAATAAATACGGTTGTAAAGAATCTCTCGTAGACGCAATTCGTCGTGCAACTGATGTGATGATGGCTGGAAAAGTAGCCGTTGTTGCTGGTTATGGTGATGTTGGAAAAGGATCGGCAGCTTCATTGAGAGGGGCAGGTGCTCGAGTTATCGTGACCGAAGTAGATCCGATCTGTGCACTTCAAGCTGCTATGGATGGTTTCGAAGTGAAGAAGATGGTTGACGCCGTGCAAGAAGTAGATATCGTTGTTACAGCGACGGGTAATAAAGACATTATTACAGGTGAGCACTTCAGTAAGATGAAGGACAAAACGATTGTTTGTAACATCGGGCACTTTGATAATGAAATCGATGTGGCATGGTTGAATAACAACTTTGGTGATTCAAAAGTAGAGATCAAACCGCAAGTGGATATGTACAATGTGAATGGGAACGACATCATCCTTCTTGCAGAAGGCCGATTGGTAAACCTTGGTTGTGCAACTGGTCACCCATCTTTTGTTATGTCAAATTCATTCACCAACCAGACATTGGCTCAGCTTGAGCTTTGGAATAATAGCGATAACTACAAGAACGAAGTTTACACGCTACCAAAGCACCTTGACGAGAAAGTAGCGAAGCTGCACTTGGCAAAAATTGGTGTTGAGCTCGAAGAGCTTACAAAAGACCAGGCATCTTATATTGGAGTAGATGTTGAAGGTCCATACAAACCAGAATTCTACCGTTACTAGAAACGGATAAATTACAATATCGAAAGCCCTTGACTAGTTTAGTTAAGGGCTTTTTTAATTGTATATCCTGAGCAAGTTGGCGTTTGGATTGAATTGGGTGTTGAATGATTGAAGGGCGGCTTCAGCCGGCCCTGATACTGGAGTTCCGCTAACTATTTCAAAAGTTGAACCGCAGCACTCTTCATCTTTAAAGATGGTCGCCTCAAGGAATGATATTTGACAAAGCTCTTGTACGTTGTACGTGCAGTGTCGGTCAAAGGCTGTGAAATCAGTGATGCTCAATCTGTACACTACTATTCCTCTGGAACCACCTTCTACGTACGCCCAACTTCCTGGGTTATTGAGCGGGCTATATTGCGGCAGGTTTAGGTTTATAGTGATATCCGTTGCTATTCGAGGCACTTGTACATCTCCGTCGTCATCGCCTTTACAATTGTATAAAAAAAGTAGAGTAACGGATACAAGGATGAGATTTGGCAATCTATTCATTCAATTTAATTTTGCCTGACATGAGTAAACGCAAAAATACAATCATTATTCTTCTGGCGTCTCTCGCTTTGATATTTGGAGGTGACTTGCACGCTCAAAAGCATAAGAAGCCTAAGTCCCCGAAAAAGCAGCAAAAGGAATTCGTCAAGAAGCAAAATGATCAGGCAAAAGCTGAGCACGATGCGCTTAACGCCGACCGAGAAAAGCACAAGAAAATTCAAGATAAGGCCACTCAAAAGCGGATGAAGAAGAATAAGAAGCGGATGAAGCGGCTAAAGAAAGGGAAGCACCAAGAACCTTTTTTCAAAAGGTTGTTCACTAAAAAGCAGAAGCGAAAGTGATTCGCTGACGTGTTAAGAATTGAATTTTCCTATCTCGTATATCCATGAATTTAGAAAGAAGTGTCCTTAACTTTACAACGTATATTGGCCGTACAATATTCAATTTGAGTCACCTAAGCTTGCGAAAAATAAATGCGGTGATTTAGGATTGTAATTGTTTGGTTTATTTCTTTCGCACTCCAAGTTAAACATGTCTTGGTTGAGTGAATCAAAAAACTATATATTTACGGCCTTGTTGCGAAATTGTTAAAAAAACGTAAACTGTCTTATATGTTGCGAAATCTCTACCTTCTGGGAATAATCTTCCTAGCTGCTACAACATCGTTATATGCCCAAGTGGGTTCTGGTACGCTAAAAGGTAAATTGACTGACAGCGGAACTGGCGAGCCATTACCGTTCGTTAATATTGTGCTTCAGAATGGAGGAGCTCAGGTAGCCGGAGGTGCTACTGATTTTGATGGAGCTTATACGATCAAGCCTATCCCCCCAGGAACTTATGACGTTTTAGTGTCGTATGTAGGGTACAATTCAAAAAAGATCGCCGGGGTTCGAGTGAACTCTGATAAAATCACCTTCCTAGACATTCAGATGGATTCGGGTATTAAGCTCGAAGAGTTTGAAGTTGTTGAATATGAAGTTCCACTCATTGATAAAGATGGTGGATCGACAGGAGGTACAGTAACCCGTGAGGATATTTCGAAAATGCCAGGACGTTCAGCTACATCTATCGCATCTACTGTAGGTGGTGTGCAGGAAACTGGTGGTGGAGTATCTATTAGAGGTGCTCGTGAAGGAAACACGTTCTACTACATAGATGGTATCAAAGTACGTGGATCTACCAACCTTCCTAAGGCCGCAATCGAAGAAGTTTCTGTACTTACCGGAGGTATCCCTGCTAACTATGGGGATGCAACAGGGGGAATTATCTCGATTACCACTCGTGGCGCTACGCGCCAATTCTTCGGAGGTATTGACGTTCTGACATCAGGTTTTGCAAACGAAGATGGTGATGGTATCGGTCTCGATCGATATTCTCAAACTCAGATTGAAGGAATCCTCTCTGGTCCACTTCTCTGGAAGAAAGATGCGGAAGGAAATAAGGAAAAACCACTTTTAGGATTTTTGGTTTCTGCCAACTATAGAAACTTTATGGACAACCGTCCGACAACACATCAATACCGAATAAAAGAAGATGTTAGAAACAGATTGGTTGCAGACCCAATGCAATTTGTTCAAACTGGTACTACAGGGATTGTTACAGGTGATGTATACATCGATGAGAATGGTAATCCTGTAAACGCGACTATTATCACGCCGAATATTCAAGGAAACCCGAATGCTGAATTTCTTGATACAGATGATTGGGAAGAAGTGCCGGCAAGACAAAACGATAGACAACAAGGTATTTCTGCAACTGCTAAGTTGGATGTTGCCACCACGGATAATATGGACCTTTCGTTTGGAGGTACTTTTGACTGGGTAAAGGACAATATTAATACGTACAACAATAGCCTGTTTAACTCACCAAATAACGGGGAGTCGATCGACAATACATGGAGAGCCTTTGGGCGATTCACTCACCGGCTTGGAGGAAATGATGACGAAAATGAAGGTTTGATCAAGAATGCTTATTACAGTGTAATGGTTGATTACAGCCAGCGTCGTTTTAAGCAATGGGATCCGACTCACCAAGAAAATCTATTCAACTACGGATACGTGGGTAAGTTTGAAACCGTAGAAGTTCCAAACTATGGTTACCGAGCTGACACATCAGCTTTTGGATACTACCACAATGGGTTTAGAGAAATTGAGACAAACTTCACGGCTAGTGATGTAAACAATGAATTAGCTTCATACACTTCGGCACTTTACAGGTTCTACGATGAGTTGGGGCTTGACGTGCGTTCAACTGATGACATCCAGTCTGCAGGGGGACTTTTGAATGGTCAAACTGCCCCGAGCGTTTACAACTTGTACAGTCCAATTGGTAACCCATTTAACTCCTACAATCTATTTGAGCAAAACCAATTCAGGGTTACTGCATCTGGATCTGCAGACATCGGGGATCATGCCATTACAGTGGGGTTTGAATTTGAGCAATACACTCAAAGAAACTTTACAGTTGGACCAGCTGGTTTGTGGATACAGGCAAGGCAACTTGCAAACCGTCACATTGAGGAGCTGGACTTTAATTCTACACCAACTCAACAAGTGATCAACGGTAATACCTATTATACGTATGACCGTCTGATATCACTTGGAGAGCAATCAACATTTGACAGAAACCTAAGATCAACATTAGGTCTTGACCCGAATGGTAGTGACTATATTTATGTTGATGCCTTGGATCCAGAAATCTTCGAGCTGGATATGTTTAGCGCGGACGAATTGCTTCGTGAAGGAAATAACGCCTTGGTATCGTTCTATGGATATGACCACACTGGAGAGAAGTTGACAGGTGTGAGACCGTCTATTGATGACTTCTTCAACGAAGTGGATGAGAACGGAAATAGAACCAGACCAATTGGTGCTTTTGAACCAGTTTACATTGCTGGTTATATCATGGATAAGTTTGCTTTTGATGACATTATCTTTAACGTAGGACTCCGTGTTGACCGGTTCGATGCCAACCAGGCGGTTTTAAAAGATCCTTTCGTAATAGGAGATGCACTTACAGTTGATGATACTCGTGGAAGCGATACACCTGCTCTATCTGAGCACCCATCTAATGTTGGTGGTGACTGGGTGGTTTATGTAAATGATCTGCAAAACCCAACAGCTATTAATGGTTATCGTGATGGAAATACCTGGTACAACGCACAGGGGGTTGAGATTTCTGACCCGCGTGCTATCAGAACCGCATCTGGAATTGCACCATTGTTGAGAAACCCGAATGAGGTTGGAGAGGATTTGACTTCTGACGCATTCGAAGACTACGAGCCACAGATCAATGTAATGCCACGTATTGCATTCTCGTTTCCAATTTCGGATGAAGCTGTATTCTTTGCACACTATGATATCTTGACGCAGAGACCTACAGGACAAAATATCCTAGATCCGACTAGTTACTTGTTTATTCAGAACCTTGGAAATACGGCGATCAGCAATCCAAACCTGAGACCAACCCGTACTATTGATTACGAGCTTGGTTTCCAGCAGGTACTTTCTAGAAGTTCATCTTTGAAAATCGCAGCATTCTACCGCGAAACCAGAGATGAGATTGCAGCGAGAAGACTGCTTGAGGCGTTCCCTGTAACGTATACAACCTTCGATAACTTTGACTTTGGTACAACTAAGGGTCTGACTTTGACATACGACTTGAGAAGAACTGGAAATATCAGCTTGAGAGCTGCTTATACATTGCAGTTTGCTGAAGCTACTGGATCAAGCGCTGGTTCATCATTAAACCTGGTTAACTCAGGAGAGCCAAACCTACGTGTGATCTTCCCAACAAACCGTGATCAAAGACACGTACTTATTACGACATTCGATTACCGCTACGGATCAGGTAAAGATTACAATGGTCCAGTGATTGGTAATTCTCAAATCTTTGCGAACGCTGGACTTAATATCGTAGGTAACCTTGGGTCTGGAACTCCATACTCAAAGCAGCAAATTGCTACTGGTGACCTATTGATTAACGGTGGAGGAACTCCGCAGCTAGAAGGAACTATCAACGGTTCGCGTCTTCCATGGCAGTTTACCATCAATGCGCAAATTGATAAGTCTTGGACGCTAAACATTGGGAAAGAAGGCGAGAAGCAAAAGCAGGCTTTCTTGAATGTGTACCTATTGGTTAACAACGTACTTAATACACAAAACATCATCGGAGTATACCGATACACTGGTAACGCTGATGATGATGGATATTTGACGGCACCTCAATTCCAACCGGCAATTGAGTCTCAGCTTGATCCACAAGCCTTCCGAGATATGTATGCGTTAAAAGCCAATTCACCATACAATTTTTCTGCACCAAGAACTATACAACTGGGTGTTAGACTAGACTTTTAATTAGAACTTTTATCAGTAATATTTATAACCTATGAGAGTGTTTCGATACAGTGTACTTTGCTTAGCTCTGCTCACAGCCAGCGTAAGTCACATCAGTGCTAGAGAATATCTTGGTCCAAAGGCTAATAATTCCCGGTCGGGTGTTAGAGCTAAGGCAGCGAGTTGTTCACCAGCACAGACACTAACTGAATTCTTCGTCAACAACGTAAGAACTTCTGCAGAAACAGGAGGTAATACGTGGTATGATAGAGGAAATGGAAACCCGTATTATGAGGTTCCAGCTAATGAAGGTAATCACGCCATCTTTGCTGGTGCACTTTGGATGGGGGGAGTTGACCCAGCTGGTAACTTGAAACTAGCCGCAGTTCGTTTCCGTCAGAACGGAAATGATTTCTGGCCTGGACCACTTACTACTGATGGAGCAGCTTCTATTGAGCCAGAGACTTGTACCCTTTGGGACACATTCTTTAGAATGTCTCGACAGGCAGTAGAAACGCACCGATACTATTTTACCCTTTTGAATCAAGGAGTTGATCCAAGTACTGATCCGCTATTTGAAAACGGTTACAGTATCCCACAGGAGATTTTGGATTGGCCTGCTCATGGAGATGTAGGGTTAGGACAAAGTGCAAACATTGCACCGTTCGCAGATTTAAGAGATCCGGTAACAGGAGACATTCTTACTACACCTGATTTTTACGAGCCAGAGCAAGGAGATTACCCACTGTATGACCTAGATCAGGAGATTGACTGTCGTACGCGTTTGGTAACAGATCCGGTTCCACTATTTGGTGACTTCACTATGTACTGGGTGTTCAATGACAAAGGAAACGTTCACACAGAATCACAAGGTGAGCCGATTGGTATGGAGATTCAAGCACAGATGTTTGGGTTCACAACCAATGATGAGATCAATAACATGACATTTGCTAACTACGTATTGATTAACCGTGGTTCTTTGAACCTGGAGAATACGTATTTCGCACAATGGGTAGACACAGACTTAGGTAATCCGAACGATGACTTCATTGGATGCGATGTAATGCGAGGTCTTGGTTACTCTTACAATGGATCTAATTTTGATGGTGGATCACAGAGTGGACCGGGATACGGAGACCAGCCACCTGCAATTGGAGTTGACTTCTTTGAAGGGCCTTACCAAGATCCAGATGGGATCAACAATAATTACGGTATTGGCGAAGGTGAAGCACTTAACGGTATTGGCTACTTCAACCCTGAAGATGCTGATCCTGATACGATCATTGATAATGAGCGTTTCGGTATGAGACGGTTCCTTTTCCACAACAACTCTACTGGTCCTGCACCTACGCAAGATCCACAGATTGCCGTACACTATTACAATATGATGCGCGGTATCTGGAGAAATGGTGTTCCGATGACGCACGGAGGTACTGGTTACAACCCAACATGTCAATCTTGTCTTGAAGCGGACTTCATGTTCCCTGGAGATACAGATCCATTGCATTGGGGTACAGGCGGAGTTGATCCTGCTTATGGCGTAGCTGGTGGTTGGACTGAAGAAAATGAAGGTAACGAAGCAGCTGACCGACGTTTTGTTCAATCTGCTGGGCCTTTCATTCTTGAGCCTGGTGAGTTTAACAACATTACGGTTGGAGTTGTATATGCTCGTGCTCAATCAGGAGGACCGTTTGCATCTGTACTTCAATTGCGTCAAGCTGATGACAAGGCTCAGTCTTTGTTCGAAAACTGTTTCCGTCTGCTTGACGGTCCTGACGCTCCAGATCTTACAGCTCAGGAATTGGATAAGGAAATTATCCTCTATCTGCGTAACACCAGCCCATTGAGTAACAATGTTGGTGAGGCTTACGTTGAGTTGGATCCAACAATTCCAGAAACGAATGTTGATGGCGAACCTAACGATCAGTTTTACAGATTTCAAGGGTATCAGGTATACCAATTAAGAAATTCTGAAGTTTCTGTAGCTGACCTCGAAGAGGCATCACTTGCACGTTTGGTTTACCAGTGTGACATTCGAGATGTAGATGAAAATGGAGCACCAATTGCGCAAATCATTAACTACGAGTTCGATGAGCAAATTGGCCTACCAGTTCCAAAAGAAAAGGTTAATGGAGCGAATGAAGGAATTGGTCACTCAATAAGAATCACTACAGACCAATTTGCCCAAGGAGATACTCGTCTGATCAACTTCAAGAAGTATTATTTCTTGGCAGTAGCTTATGCTTACAATGAGTATCAGCCATATAATCCAGATCCAAATGTGTTGACTGGTCAGGCTTTCCCATACTTGAGAGGTCGTGCTAGTGCAACTGGTGAGATTACGGAGATTACGGTAATCCCACACAAGCCGGTTCCAGAAGAGTTCGGTACTGTGTTTACAACAGAGTATGGTGATGGTGTACCTATCACTAGATTAGAAGGAGCTGGAAATGGTGGAAATGCCTTGAGAATTTCTGACGAAAGTATCGACGCTATCATGGAAAGTGAGCCATACAAAGCTGACGTTGTAGTGTATGAACCAGGACAAGGACCAATCAACGTAAAAGTTGTTGATCCACTGAACGTACGTCCAGCGCGTTTCAAGCTTAACTTCTACAACCAACTAGGTACTGACGGTGGTTACGAAGGTGACTTCAATGACGCCAGATGGTATATGGTTGACTTGAATAACGAAGAAGACACCATTTGGAGTGAAACAACCATAGAAGTTGCTAACGAACAGATTATTCCTGAATACGGAATATCAGTTGCAATCGGACAATATGAGTATGATGTTGTGAATCAAGATGCCAACCTCCTAGCATTCTATCCTGATCTACTGAACTCACAGATTGAGTACTTGTCAGGTCCCGATGGATGGTTAAGTGGTGTTTCAGATCAAGAAGGTAACACGTTCTTCAACTGGATCCGTTCTGGTATTATTGTAGAAGATCAGGATGACAACTCAGAGAGCCCATGTTATTTCTTGGCTGATGGTACTACGATAGACCCGTTTGTATTCAATGACTACCCTAACGTCGATGATGCCCAGCTTTTCGAAGACGTAATCAGCGGTACGCTTGCACCAGCACGTTTGGTGGCAGGTTATGATTGTGGGCCAGCACCTTTCACAAGGGGAGCTGCTGCACAAACTACGAATGAGTCAAGAGACTTAACTGTAGTTAGTTCTGTTGATGTGTTTGTTACACCAGATAAAGAGCGATGGAGCCGTGTGCCTGTTTATGAAATGCAATCGGAGCCAAGTTTTGCTCAATTAGAAGTTGAGAAGATGGACCTTCGAGGAGCATTGTCGGTTGACAAAAACGGTCGTAACCAGTTACAAGAAGGAGCTAACATTGCAGAATGTACCATGAACGGGGAGCAAGTGCTGACACAGGCTGACTTGGATGAACTGGATGACGACGGAGATCTTGATGATTTCTTGGAACTTGTAACAGCGCAGTATCCTGAGATTCAAACTGAAGATGATCTACTTGGTAAGTCATTTGGTATGGGGTGGTTCCCAGGCTTTGCGATCAATCCTGAAACAGGAGAGCGTATGAACATGGCCTTCGGTGAGAACTCTTACTTGGCAAGTGATAATGGTCGTGACATGCTTTGGAACCCGTCTGCCAGAATTCAAGCAGGAACTGGATCGTTCGCTCAGCAAGTATTCGGTGGTGAGCACTATATCTATATCTATCGCAATAGAGCACGAACTCGTGATGATGTTGATTTTATACCGATGTATGATCATGGGCAAGCCGTTTATGAAGCGAACAAGGGATCTTCAAGTGATATCAGAAACTCTTACAGAGCATTTGATTGGGTTGCCTTCCCTGTACTAGCTGGTGATACAGAGTTCTTATCTCCTGAGGAAGGACTTGTTCCTGGTGAGCTAAGATTCAGTGCAAGTGTTGCGAAGCCATATGAGCCATACGTAACATTGAAGGATGAGCTAGGTGAAGGATCATTCCCTTATGTGGCACCTGATACAAACTACGATTTGAGTGAAAACTACTGGTATCCGTCTTATGAGTTTACAACGGAAGGTCGTGAAACAAGTACGAGCGTTGCTTCGGCAGCTGAAGATGCCTTAGACTTAATCGATATTGTACCTAACCCATATTACGCTTACTCGGCATACGAAACAAGCCGTGTAGATAATAGAGTTAAGTTCGTGAACCTACCACCTGAGTGTAAGATTCAAATCTTTACTATCAATGGTACGCTCATCCGAGTACTTGAAAAGGATAATCCAGATACATTCTTGGAGTGGAACTTACAGAATGAATTCTTTATCCCAATTAGTGGTGGATTGTACTTAGTTCATGTACAAGCACCAGGTGTTGGTGAGAGAGTCCTTAAATTCTTCGCAGCGACACGTCCTACGGACTTGCGAAACTTCTAATTCTTGAACAATCAAAGAGATCAATAGTAGACATATGAAATATATTGCTAGATCAATCTTCCAAAGTGCTGCACTGCTGCTTACAGTGTTAATGGTTTCTCCTGTCTTTGCAGGAAACCCAGACCGAGCTGGGTCTGCTGGTGGGATGCAATTATTAGTAAACCCTTGGGTCCGCAGTAATGGTACTGCTGGAGCAAATCAAGCAGACGCGAGCCCTGTTGAATCTATGTTCCAGAATGTTGGGGGATTAGCTTTTGTGAAATCTACCGAAGTTGCCTTCACCAACATGAATTACCTTTCTGGTTCAGATGTGTCAATCAACACATTTGGTCTTGCACAGAGACTGGGAGAAACAGGAGCACTTGGTTTAAGTATTAGTGCTTATAATTTTGGTGATATTCGACGTACTACCACAGAAACTCCAGATGGAGACGGTACCACTTTTAACGTAAGTATGGTCAATATTGGTCTTTCGTACGCCAAGGCTTTTTCCAATAGTATCTATGGAGGTATCACGGTAAAGATTGCCACCGAAAGTGTTTCGGATTTGACTGCGAGCGGTGTAGCCTTTGATGCTGGTATCAAATATGTAACAGGGTCTAGAGACCAGGTTAAATTTGGAATTGCATTAAAGAATGTTGGACCAACCATGTCTTATAGTGGTGATGGTTTTAGCTTTCAGTCTGTAGCTCCTGGCGATGACTACGTGTTGACTTCAGAGTTTCGTTCGGAGAGTTACGAGCTACCATCTTTGGTTTCTATCGGATTTAGCTATGACTTTATCCTTGCCGAAGATCATGATCTGACTGCACATGGAGCTTTCATCGCAAATTCATTTTCGAATGATAACTACAAAGTTGGAGTAGTATACTCATTCAAGAAATTGGTTTACTTAAGAGCAGGTTATCACTACGAAGAGAATATTACTAATGCCGACGATAGAAGAAATGCTTATACTGGTTTTGCTGCCGGTGCAGGTGTCGAACTTGAATTTGGCGAAAAGAAGTCTAGAGTGAGCTTGGACTACGGCTACAGAGCATCTAATCCTTTCGACGGTACTCATGCTATTGGAGCGAGAATTCATTTAGGCCGAGCTGAATAAGGTACTTAACTTATTATATCTTTGTATTAGAAATTGAGAAAGCCCTTTGTTGGGTTTTCTCTTTTTTGACATATACCATTACCTAACAACGATGTCACAGATTAATTACTACACAGAGGAAGGATTGAAGAAGTTGAAGAGTGAACTCCAGCATATGAAGTCTGTAGAGCGACCTTCAATTTCGAAGCAGATAGCTGAAGCGAGAGATAAAGGTGATCTATCTGAAAACGCTGAGTACGATGCTGCTAAGGAAGCCCAAGGACTTTTAGAAGCTCGCATTGCGAAGCTCGAAACAGTTATTGCCAATGCGAGAATTGTAGATGAAAGCCAGATGGATACGTCTAAGGCCTTTATCCTTAGCACCGTGGAGATCAAGAACACGGCCAATGGAAGAGTAATGAAATACCAATTAGTCGCAGAGAACGAAGCTGATCTAAAAGCAAATAAACTCTCCGTAGACTCTCCGATCGGAAAAGGAATATTGGGTAAAGCAGTCGGAGATATCGCCGAAATCCAGATACCATCTGGTCTTGTTAAATTCGAAGTCTTAACAATTACGAGATAAGCAATGGCGTCAATCTTCACGAAAATCATCAATAGAGAGATTCCTGGTCACATTGTGGCTGAAGATGACAAACACATTGCATTTCTTGATATCAGTCCCCTTAGAAAAGGGCATACACTTGTAGTTCCTAAAATGGAAGTTGACTACATCTTCGATATGGAAGACCAAAGACTTGCCGATTTGATGGTTTTTGCAAAGAAGGTAGCTGTGAAAATCAAAGAAGTGATTCCGTGTGAACGGATTGGTGTATCAGTTATAGGACTGGAAGTGCCGCACACACACATTCATTTAATCCCAATGGATGTTGTGTCCGATATGAACTTTGCCAAGCCCAAATTGTCAGTGGAAGGCGATGAAATGGCGTCGATTGCCGAGGCGATTCAAAACGCCTGATCAACGTATTTTACGACCTGGGTTTTTCGATAGAAATCCCTTCCAACTGCTGTACGAAGAAGAGTCATTTGAGACATCTCCCTGAAAACTGTGGCAAACAGCTGCTGCAAGCCCATCTGTTGCATCGAGAAAATCGGGAATCTCCTTCATCTTAAGTAAAGACTGTACCATTCTGGCAACTTGTTCTTTACTCGCATTCCCGTTTCCAGTGATTGATTGCTTAATTCGTTTAGGCGCGTATTCCGTGTAAGGGATCTCACGGTGCAGTGCTGCTGCAATGGCCACCCCTTGAGCCCGCCCCAGCTTCAACATAGACTGAACATTTTTGCCGAAAAAAGGTGCTTCAATGGCCAGTTCATCCGGGTGGTATTGATCTGCCAATCCAACAACTTTATCAAAAATTCGCTTTAGCTTCGTTCCGTGATCAGTGATCTTTTCTAAACGCAAGACTCCGTGACAGACTAGTTTTAACTTGCCCTTCTCGACCGATATTACCCCGTACCCCATTACGGTAGTACCAGGATCTATACCCAAAATGATTCGTTCTGACGTCAATCTTATACCTTTACGTCAAATGTATAAAACCCCAACCACGCAGCGAGCACTCCGTCTCTTAAAGTTGGCCTTTCCATTCGTGGCTTTGGGGTACATCCTGTTTGTAAGTAGTCAGTCATGGCAGTCTGTTTCAAACACAATTAACGGATTGTTTCAAGAGAATGCTTTGTACCTTTTTCTAATCGTTCTACTTTGGCCAGCCAATTTATTTTTTGAATCCTTAAAATGGCGGACGCTTTTTCAGAAGGTATCTCTACCCAATGCAATCAAAGGTGTGTTGATGGGTTCAGTCACTGCTTTTGTTTCGCCGAATAGACTGGGCGATTTTATCGGAAGAGTTCAAGTCGTGTCATCGGATGATAGGCTCCCAGCGACATTGGCTACATTTCTGAGTGGAGCTGTTCAGGGATGTATAACACTGTTCTTCGGAATTATTGGGCTATTGCTCTTCTCTCCAGATACCTTTGGGAAATTTGAATTGAATAGTTCAGCCGTTTTCTGCTTTGGAATCGGTATTTCCGGGTTCCTGGTATTTAGAAAAGTGCTTATCAGGACGACTAAGTCATTTTTCGAAAAGACCTTTGTATCCATTAAATCCCTTGAAGTAGGTCAAGGAATAAAAGCCTTTACATGGGGAGTGTTGCGATACGGAGTTTTTAGTCTAGAGTTGAGCCTTTCTCTTGTTTATTTTGGGTATGAAGGGGACATAGGTCTTCTTTTAGCCGGGATTGCTTCTTTATACTTGCTTCAGTCCGTAGTGCCATTTACAGCGTTTGGTGAGCTCGGTTCCCGTGAACTTATTGCAGTCTGGTTACTCGGTCCTTCTATGGCAGAACCTTGGCTCGCTGCGGCAGCTACTATTCTAGTTTGGATGGTCAACGTGGCGATACCAGCGCTTCTTGGCTCACAGCTATTCTTTCGTTCAGAACTTCGGAAACTGTATTCGCGGTGAATGTCTTAACCGAATTCTGGACACTAACCCTCATCGGCTATTTAGTGATCTTGTATCGCGTTTTTCTAAAACCGAAGCCGAGACTCACACTCGAACCTATATGTTCAGGCATTTCGGTAGTTATCCCTATACGGAATGAACTTAACCGACTTCCCGAACTTTTGAAAGAAATTGAAGGATTGAACAAAAGATATGATCGTTTGGAAGTGATCATGATTGATGATCACTCTGAAACGAAGTGGTGGAATGAATTACCATTACCTGACACAACGATTGTCCATTCCCAATTATCACGAGGCAAGAAGGCTGCTATTAAATACGGGGTAGAACGCGCTTCCAATCCCTTGATATTTCAGTGTGATGCCGACTTAGATTTAAATGCGGTAGACTTCGGCTCCTGGAACAGAAATCCAAATGAGAATCTGAGTTTAGTATCCTTAAAACCCAGAAAGGGAAAAGGCTTATTGAGAGCCTTGTTTGATATCGAATTTTGTGTTTTACATTTTGTTGGCTTGGAAAGTATGAAGCGCAAAGCACCGCTTCTTTCGAATGGTGCGGCTCTATTATATTCCAAGAATGCATTTCTCGAGACAATTGATGATAGGGATGATTGGGATCTGGCTAGTGGAGATGATATGTTTCTCATGTACGCTATTCAAAAGAAGTGGGGTTCAGAGTCTCTCGGAGTTATATCCAGCCCAGATCCAATAGGAGTTGAATTTCCAGATCGCTTAAAGCCCCTTTTCAATCAGCGTAAGAGATGGGCTGGAAAATCACCCAACATCGCATCTACTTGGTTTAAGGTGGTTGCTTCATTTTCAGGGCTTGTTATTTTAGGGCTACCAATTGCCCTGACACTTGGATTGAAGAATGGTTCGGATGTGTTATTTTCGACCACTTTAGGAATGTGGATTTTGTTGGGGTTCGTTTCTATACGTGCGGTAAGTCGATTAAATCGAAAGGATTTAATTGTTTATTCACCTTTGTTTATCCTTCTTTATCCCTTTTATCTTTTCACGCTCATAATAGCAATCTTAACCCGTAGCCCAGATTGGCGTTAAAATCGAACATAGAATCAGAAGGCCTGTCACCTTCACAAATGGCTTGGGCTAGATTCAAGCAAAATAAGCTGGCGGTATTCGGTTTGTCTATTATTGCTTTGGCCACATTTATAGCGGTCTTGGGAAGCTTTCTAAGGCCAGACTCATCTGTAGATGCGAATAACCAAGAGTTGGTTCTTTCAAAGAAACCAATAGGATTTAAGGTAAAAGGAATTGAAGTTCATAAGAATCAAGCTTATTCAGCTTCTGGGTTTTTCTCACGACTGTTCTTTGGAGGAAAAGATGAGCCAGTCGACTTTCTACCAATTGAAACCTTTGAATTTTCGAATGACTCAATTCGCGGCTTTGAATACTCAGGCACAGACTCCATTCCGGGTCGACCTTATCAGGTTCACTTAGCTGATGTGTTATTTCCTGTGGCAAACATAGAATCTCAAGGGAATGAGTATCAGGTCACACTTGTTTCTGGGGAAATAAAAACTACAACCACATCTGAGCTCCTGGCTCAAGTAGAGCGCGAAAGCCTTGTCGAACGGACCTATTGGTTAGGGACGGATAAGTTTGGTCGAGATCTTTTGAGTAGGCTTATGGCGGGAACAATAGTCTCCTTATCGGTTGGTTTTATTTCAGTATTCATTTCTCTTGTCCTTGGCATCGGATTGGGTGCGCTTGCTGGGTACTATGGTGGGTGGATCGATGATATCATCACTTGGTTGATTAATGTTATTTGGTCAATTCCAACCTTACTCTTGGTTATTGCTATCACTTTTGCGCTGGGAAAAGGGTTTGTACAAGTTTTTATTGCCGTGGGAATGACCATGTGGGTTGAAGTAGCACGTGTAGTTCGGGGGCAGGTGCTATCTGCACGAAACCAGGAATATGTAGAAGCTGCAAAGGCGCTTGGATACCGCCCGGCGCGAATCATTTTCAAGCACATTTTACCAAATATAATGGGGCCCGTTATCGTGGTTTCGGCTGCCAATTTCGCTTCAGCTATTTTGCTGGAAGCTGGCCTGAGCTTCTTGGGTATTGGCGCTCAGATTCCGACTCCATCATGGGGACAAATGATTAAAGAGCACTACACGTATATCACAACAGATATGGCTTATCTAGCCATTTTGCCAGGTATCTGTATCTTGATGTTAGTTCTTTCATTTATGCTGATCGGGAGTGGGCTCAGAGATAGCTTGGATACGCGCTCCGCTTAAAAGAAGATGAGAGCCATCCCATAAATGAGTATCCCAATTACCATAAAGTATAGGGTGTAGGGCAAAATGTCTCGCGCCTTCAAGCCCGTGATTGATAGGAGTGGAAGCGCCCAAAATGGTTGAAGCATATTGGTGATCTGATCGCCGTAGGCCATAGCCATAATGCTTTTGCCAAGTGGCAGGTTGAGCTCTTGAGATGCCTCGATGAGAATTGGACCTTGAACCATCCATTGACCACCCCCACTTGGTACGAGTATGTTAACGAACCCTGCGCTCAGGAAGGTCCAAAGGGGATAGGTGAAGCTACTCGAAATAGAAACGAAGAAGTTAGAGATTTCGGCAACTATTCCAGTTTGTTGCATAATTCCCAGAATACCGAAGTAAAGTGGAAATTGGATCAATATACTCGCCGCCCCTTTAATGGCTTCTTCCACAGCTCCAGAAAACTGAGATAAACTTCCATGAAGGATTAACCCTAAGCCGAGCAATGTCAGGTTGATGAAGTTGGGGTTGATGAAATTGTAGTCTCCACTGGCAAGAGAAGAAGTCGCAATTATGACAGCGGCAATGAGTGCCAAGAGTCCGAGGAAAAAGGAAGGAAACCATTTGTGATCAAATTTCTCAGCCCAACCAAGCTTCAGTTGTGATTTGCGTTCTGGTTTTGGGTTGGAGATATAAACCCTTGTACTCGGACTGTTCTTACCCAGTGCATAGGCTCCAAAAGGTAGAACGATCATCAAAGCCAAACCAGCCGAGATATTCATCGGTGAGAAAACTGTTTCGCCAAATCCAACTACATTGGGGAGTGTATAACTAAGCTGACTCATTCGCCCGGCCACCAAATCTGCAATATGTCCCGGTTCGGCCGCTTTAATTACTGAGCTCCCAGAAAGCCCTCCATGCCATACCATCATTCCGGTATAGCCACAAGCCGCTATTAGTGGATAATTTATTTTCAGCCCTTTCTTCGTTGCGTTTTCAGCAACTTTTCTTGCGAATACAGCACCTACAATCAGTGTGAGCCCCCAATTGATGAATCCCAAGACCACGCAAACGAAAGTTACTATCGCAGCAGCTTTTGGTGTCGATGTGCAATGCCTTGTAGCAATAGAAATAAAACGCTCTGCTGGTGGAGATAAGGCAATGACGTGCCCAAGCACCAGGATTAGCATCATTTGATAGGCAAAGACTAGCAGCGGAGCTTTCCAAATTCCATCAGACCAATAACCAACTACGTCGAGTGCATGTGCGCCAAAAGACTGATCTAATGGCTTGAAGAAGAAAAGGGCAAGAAGAAGAACAAAAAAAGTGAGCCCCACCGCAAGGGTAAAGGGGCTCGGTAAAATTTGATGAAAAACTCTTTCGAATTTTTCTGAAAATGTCTTCGGCGTTTGACCGCTCATTCTACTTAGAAGGGTAGGTCGTCGCTTTCATCCGTACCGATGTTCGCTGGCTCCGAGTTTGGAAGCGGTGGCAAATCATTGGAAGGGGCTTCCTGTCCAGCAGACTCAATACGCCATGCATCCAGGCTATTAAAAAACTTCACTTCTTTGGTCTTTGGGTTTTCCCATCGACGACCGCGAATGTTGAAGTTTACTTTTATCTCCTGACCTATATCGTAGGCATCGATAAGATCACATTTATCCTGAACGAGTTGGAACGAAATCTCTTGAGGATATTGGCTCCCTTCGTCGCTAATTACGAATTCTCGCTTTTTAAAAGTGTCGGTAATTTGTTGTGTGTCGTTCTTTACGACGAGTTTTCCGTTGATTGAAAACATACTGTATTCTTTAATTATTAAAACTTAATAAGGTCATCCAAGCTTCGTAGACTTGACCGTCTTCCAAATAATCTTTGGCTTTTTTGTGCAAGAGCTCTTCAAGCTTGGTTGCTTGATCTTCGTATTCTACAAAAAGATCGCTGAGTTCGGTAAGCTTAAAGTCGTTTACGTCTGTCTCATTCGGCATTGTTTCCACGTTTCCGAGTTTACCGAGGTCATTACCCGTCAAGATACGACTATTTCGGATGTCTTCAGGAATTTGATCTACCCCAATACCCAATTTTTGCAATGGTTTTTCAACTTCAAACAAAGCTTCACCATGAGCTCGGCTATACCAATTGCCACCCATACGTGCTACTGTGTCGATTTTGGTTTGGTCTACCTTTAAATCTTCCGAAAGCAAATCCTCGCGAATGTGGAGTTTTGTTACTTCACAGATGATTAGGTTTCCAGCCCCACCATTTGACCCCAGCTCGATGACTTCATTCACCTTGCACTCAAATTGTGCGGGTGATTCAGCTACTCTTGGTGGACGAACGGTATCGCTATCAACCATGGTAAAACCAGATTTGATAAACTCATTCGCTCCATCAGGGTACTCCGTACTGGCAAGCGACATCTGTTGAACCATGGCGTAGTCAACAATATTGATCACAACTTCACGGTTTAGCTTCGCATTCTCGTAAGTGTGTTTCGTCGTATTATCTCTCCCCCTTCTGGCTGGTGAGAAAATCAGAATAGGCGGGTTAGCACTGAATACATTGAAAAAACTGAAAGGGGCCAAATTTGGAACTCCTGCCTCGTTTAACGTACTGGCAAATGCAATCGGTCTTGGACCAATGGTTCCCAACAGAAGGCCATGTAACACGGGCACTTTCAAATCTTTTGGGTCGAAACTCCTCATCGATTCTTTTTTTGCGAAGGTAAGACTTGAACATCCAATTCTGCAATGATCTAAAAAATAGTTTTGTGAATAATAATAACTCATTATCTTTGCGGACGCTTTTGCTGAAAGCCACGCGGATGTGGTGAAATTGGTAGACACGCTAGACTTAGGATCTAGTGCCGAGAGGTGTGTGGGTTCGAGTCCCTCCATCCGCACTAAAGGCCCCAACGGGGCCTTTTTTTATTCATCATCCTTCCAAAATTGTTTCTGAAAAATACCGTATATTTGCGTCCCCAAAATCAGGCCTTCTGATGATGGCTTAATGACTTGTATTTATGCAGATTACACAGGAAAATGTCGACGCTCAAAATGCGTTGTTGAAAATCAAAATCGGAACAGAAGATTACGCTTCAAAATTTGACCAAGCTCTAAAAAACTATCGCAAGCAAGTGAGCATGCCTGGTTTTAGAGAAGGAAAAGTGCCAATGGGCATTGTGAAAAAGCGCTATGGTAAGTCACTTCTAGCTGATGAGCTAAACCGTCTTTTGAACGATAGTATTCAAGGTTATATATCAGAGAATAAACTTCAAGTATTGGGTAGTCCGATTCCATCAGACTCTCACGAAGAGAAAGGTGACTGGGACAATCCATCTGAATTTGAGTTTGTATATGAGTTAGGACTTGCGCCAGATTTGGAGGTGAAGATCAACAAGAAAAATAAGTTTGACTATAACATCATTAAGGTTGATGACAAGCTAATCGATAAGCAAGTTTCAGAAATCTCTCGACGTTACGGAAAATTGTCGGATGTAGAAACTGCTGGCAAGACAGATATGCTCGTTGGTGATTTTGTAGAACTGGATGAAAACAATGAAGTAAAAGCTGGTGGAATTATGAACCAGAGTACCATTTCGCTTGATGGAATGGACAAAGACGTGCAGAAGGAGTTTACAGGTGTTAAAGTAGGTGACGAAAAAGTTGTTGATCCGCACAAAGTATCTCGCGATCACGATGATTTAGCGCGAATGTTGGGAGTGAGCCATGAAGAAGTTCACCACCTTGCTGGGAATTTGAAATTCATTGTTAGAGAGATCAAGCACATGGAACCTGCCGAAGTGAATCAAGAGTTTTTTGACAAGCTCTTCGGTGAAGGAAATGTGAAAAGTGAAGAGGAGTTCAGAGCTAAGATCAAAGAAGATTTGGAAAAGGGTTTTGCTCAAGATAGCGACCAACTTTTCAAAAGAGATATTACCAACAAACTCATTGAGCAATATAATCCGTCTCTTCCTGATTCTTTTCTAAAGAAGTGGATTCAAATGACGAACGAAAAGCCAATCACAGCCGAAGAGGTAGAGCGCGACTACGAGCAGTACAGCAAAGGCCTGCAGTGGCAATTGATTTTTAATAGCCTTCTTTCTTCGAAAGCAATTGAAGTGAAGCAAGAGGAAGTGGTAGATAAAACTAAGGCTCTACTTGCTAGTCAGTACGCTCAGTACGGAATGCCTGCACCAGAAGACAAAGAACTGACGGAGGGAGCTATGAAAGTTCTTTCTAACCAAGACGAAGGACGTAAGGTGTACGACATGATCTACGATGAAAAGTTGGTAGATTTCGTTCGAAATAACGCTTCGGTAAAGGATAAAGAAGTGAGTTATGATAAATTTGTAGAGTTAGCTTCTCAGGGATAAAATATATCCCTAGTTTTCACTACAAATTCAACGTAACGAAATGACAAAAAGATCAGAATTCGAGAAATATGCCGTTGGCCACAGAGGAATCAATAGCATGTATCTCAACGACTATGTTAAAGGTCTTACACCTTATATTATAGAAGAGCGTCAATTGAATGTTGCTCAAATGGATGTGTTTTCTCGATTGATGATGGATCGCATCATTTTTTTGGGAACGGGAATAGACGACCAAGTAGCAAATATCATTCAGGCGCAACTTTTGTTCTTAGAAAGTGTTGATCCAAAGAAGGACATTCAGATTTATTTGAATTCTCCTGGTGGTTCAGTTTATGCTGGCCTTGGTATTTACGATACCATGCAGTACATCACTCCAGATGTTGCAACAATCTGTACAGGAATGGCAGCTTCGATGGGAGCCGTTTTGCTTTGTGCTGGTCAGACTGGAAAGCGCACTGCGCTTAAGCACTCGAGAGTAATGATTCACCAGCCGCTTGGTGGAGCTCAAGGTCAGGCATCTGATATTGAAATTACAGCTCGTGAAATCTTGAAACTCAAGAAAGAGCTTTACGATATCATCGCTAGCCACAGTGGGCAGACCTACGACAAGGTGAATGAAGATAGTGATCGTGATTACTGGATGACGGCTGATGAAGCTAAGAAGTACGGTATGATTGACGAAGTATTAGTTAGAAATCCAAAAGGATAATTTCCAGAGAAGGTAAATGTCTGAGAAGAAGGAAATAAAGTGCTCCTTTTGCGGAAGGGGAAAAAGTGAAGTAAATGTGCTAATCGCAGGTGTAACAGGACACATCTGCGATAGCTGCATTTCTCAGGCTGAAAGCATAATCAAGGAAGAGCTTGCTCAAAATGCGCAGCACGAAATTGAATCGAGCCTTGTCTTGCAGAAGCCTGATGAGATCAAAGCTTATGTAGACAATTATGTAATCGGTCAAGACGAAGCCAAACGCGTATTAAGCGTAGCTGTGTACAACCATTACAAGCGTCTCTTGCAGAAGCCGTCGAGTAATCACGACGAAGTGGAGATCGAGAAGTCGAATATTGTTCTAGTTGGAGAAACTGGAACCGGAAAAACATTGCTTGCAAAGACTATCGCAAAAATGTTGAATGTTCCTTTCTGCATAGCTGACGCGACCATTCTGACAGAAGCAGGTTACGTAGGAGAGGATGTTGAGAGTATTCTAACCCGTCTTTTACAGGCTGCAGATTATGATGTGGCTAAAGCTGAGCGAGGTATTGTATTCGTCGATGAGATCGATAAGATCGCGCGAAAGAGCGACAATGCCAGCATCACGAGAGATGTGAGTGGTGAAGGAGTGCAGCAAGCATTATTGAAGCTGCTCGAAGGTTCAGATGTGAATGTTCCACCACAAGGAGGTAGAAAGCATCCTGAGCAAAAGCTAATTCAGATCAATACCAGAAACATTCTTTTCATCTGTGGTGGAGCTTTCGATGGAATCCAACCACTTATCGAGAGAAGGGTGAAGACGACCACGATTGGATATAGCTCTAGTCAGGAAAGCGCTCTTTTCGATCGCGATAATATGTTGCAATACATAAGTCCGGCCGACTTGAAGTCTTATGGATTAATTCCTGAGCTTATCGGTCGCTTTCCGGTCTTAAGCTATTTGAACCCTCTAGACAGAGATACACTCCGCAGAATAATCACAGAGCCAAAAAATGCTCTCATAAAGCAATATGTTAAGCTCTTTGATATGGACGGTGTCAAGCTGTCATTCGATAAGAATGTTCTCGATTTTATCGTAGACCGTGCAATCGAGTACAAACTAGGAGCAAGGGGTCTCAGGTCTATTTGCGAAGCGATTTTGACTGATTTAATGTTCGAATTACCTTCTCAATCTGAATTAAAAGAATTTAATGTTACTCTTCAATACGCTGAAGAGAAGTTTAATAAATCGAAACTTTCTCAACTGAAGGTTGCCTAATATTTTAAACCAATAATTAAAGATGAAAAAATTACTCTTAGTTGCATTTGTTGCGTTTGGCTTGAGCACTTATGCTCAGGATTTCCCGCAGCCTAGCCCATTAGCAAAGACTTACCAAATGGTAGGGCTAAATGAGATCGAAATTGAATACAGCAGCCCCGGAGTGAAGGGACGTGAGATCTTCGGTGACCTTGTGCCATTCGACAGACTATGGAGAACTGGAGCTAATATGGCTACTGTTATTTCATTTAGCCAAGATTGTAAGTTTGGTGAGATCAGTGTTCCTGCTGGTGAGTATGCCCTGTTTACCCTTCCTTCTTCAGAAAAAATTGGAGTAATTCTCAATAAGAATACCGATCAAGGTGGTACTGGTGACTACGATGAGCACTTAAATGTTGGTCAGTTTGTAGTTGATTTTAACAAAACAAAAGGACAGTCTGTTGAGAGAATGATTTTCACTTTTCAGAATACGACTTCAACTGGTACAGAGCTAAAAATGGAATGGGCAGATAGAAGCTTTGTTATTCCAATTACTGTAGCAACTGAGGCTGCTGTTCTTGGAAACATGAAGAGCAAACTTGATGAATACTCTGGTGAATACCGCATTTTCAATTCTGTAGCTAACTTTTATCTAGAGCAAGAGGATGGAGCTAAAGCCGTTGAGATGGCTGAGAAGTCGGTTGAGCTTGAAAAGAAATTTTGGAACGTACACACGTTGGCTAAGGCCTACAAAATGAACGGCCAGAAGGATCAAGCTATCGAAACTGCAAAGCTATCTATGGAGCTTGCTGAGAAAGCTAAATACCAACCTTATATTGACTTAAACCAGAAGTTGATTAAAGAGTTGGGTGGGAAATAACTAGAAGGTATCCCAAGACAATACAGAGCCTCTTCGAATCAATTCGGAGAGGCTTATTTTTTGTCAAAAATCTGATTGAAAAGTGCAGAGATTAGCATGACTCCGAGGCAACCAATCAAATTGAGATACAAGTAGGATAAGTCATCTTCAAAAAGGAAGAAGATGGCAATTATGGAGACCTGTACTACCAGAGCGGCGAAGAATACGGCACGCCCTTTGACGAATTTTAGAAAGAAGGCTGTTGCGAAAATACCTAGGATGGTTCCGTAGAAGATACTACCTAAGATATTTACGGCTTCAATGAGATTCTCCAATAAGTTAGCATACAATGCAAACATGATTGCAAGAATACCCCACCCTGCAGTCAACCACTTGGATGCTTTTACATAATGTTGCTCGCTCTGATTTTGCTTAAAGACGCGCTTGTAAAAATCTATGGATGTGGTAGAGCCGAGTGCATTCAATTCTCCAGCAGTACTAGACATAGCAGCAGAGATGATAACGGCTAATAGCAAGCCAACTAAGCCGGCTGGCATAAACCCTAAAACGTACGATATGAAGACGTAATCAGAGTCGCGGCTCGAACTGGCTGGGAAAGCTTGCAGCACCATTTCTTTGGTGTCGTCTCTTAATTCCACTCCTTTGAGACGTAGGTCGTTGTACTCATCCGCCCGCTCATCAATCAATTCTTGATCTTCGGTATCAAGTGCTTTTGAAAGTTCGAAAGCCGCTATTTTCTTGGCTTGGTGATTTTCATAGTGCGCTTCTCTGTTTGCTTCAAGCTCTTCTTTGTACTCAGTGCTCTCAAGTCGAGAAAGGGTAGTGCTGTCAAACAACACGTCGTGCTCTTGAAACTGGAAAAACATGAAAACCAGAACACCAGTTAGAAGAATAAAGAACTGCATGGGTATCTTCAAAATGGCGTTGAACATCAGTCCCATGCGGCTTTCTCGTACTGAGCTTCCACCCAAGTAGCGCTGCACCTGCGATTGATCTGTTCCGAAATAGGAGAGTGCTAAAAAGAAACCTCCCACAATTCCCGACCAAAAAGTGTATCGTTCGTTTGTGAAAAGTGAAAAATTAATCGCTTCTGTCTTTCCTGCTTTTCCAGCAATTTTCAGACTATTCCAAAGCCCGACATCTTCTGGTAGTCCGTGTATTATAGTTCCGAAGGCTATGGCCATACCGATTAGAATAACGGCCATTTGCCATTTTTGAGTCAAGCTCACAGCTTTACTACCGCCCGATACTGTGTAGATGATCACGAGTATACCAACAAACAATATGGTAGCGTTCAAATTCCACCCAAGAACAGATGAAAGAACAATTGCCGGTGCATAAATCGTGATACCAGCGGCGAGTCCACGTTGTACAAGGAATAGAAAAGCCGCCAGTAACCTGCTTTGGATATTGAATCGTTGCTCGAGGTATTCATAGGCGGTGTATACTTTGAGCTTGTAGTATATAGGCACAAATACAGCTGACACTACGATAAGGGCAATAGGAAGTCCGAGGTAATTTTGTACAAAAGCCATCCCAGATTCATAGGCGAGTCCGGGAGTGCTCAAAAAGGTAATCGCGCTGGCTTGAGTAGCCATAACAGAAAGGCCTATGGTACCCCATTTTAGGCGATTGTCGCCCAAGAAATAACCTTCTATATTTTTTGATTTCCTCGTCTGATAAGTTCCGTATCCTACAATCAATAGTAGGGTAGAAAGCATGACGATATAATCAATTTCACTCATGCCGTTAGTCTAGAAAACAGGTACATAATCAAACTGAAGGCAATCATCCAGCCCAGAACGATGCCGTAGACAAGTGGCCAGTTTACCTTCTTTTCGTTCTCATCAGTCATTGGCCGACGAATCTTTACTGAGTGAAAGTATGTTGGCTAAGAGGCGATATGCACCGGGGACACCGGCAGGAAGCTCTCTGAAGAAGGAAATACCTGTATAAACAAAATGGCCTTCGCCATGGCTTGCAACAATGAGCCCTCCTTTCCGCTCAGGCTCGTCAATGTCGTTCCAGGCAATAAGCGGCTCAAACTCTGGCGCCCATTCTCCAGCAAAATACAAGCCCCGCTCTTGAACCCAATCGTTCCAGTCTTCGGGGGTAAGTGGGTTAGGGTGAATGAAAATTGGATGCTGATCGTTGAGAAGCATGGGCATGGCAAACTCATCGGTGACACGTTCGCGAGAAAGTTCAAACGAATACGGTCCTATTTGATCAGTTTTCACACCACGTGAAGTTTGGTATTGCACAATCCACGTACCACCTGAAGCAACATAGTCATTTAAAATGTCATTAGCTGATGCCAAATCATCTCTTGTGTTGTAGGCTCTTATTCCAGTAACTACGGCATCATATTGGTTCAGCTTTTCAGCGTCGAGCAAATCTTCGGGTTCAATTATATCTACAATGTAGCCAGCAGCTCTCAAGTACTTGGCAACGTCGTCGCCCGGGCCTTCGATATACCCCACCAGGTTTACCCCGCCACGATCGAGAGGTATCGCTTTAAGCTGCATGCTCGCTGGTGTTAAAATGATTTGTGAAGGAATGTGTTCATACTCGATTTCCTGAAGACTCAAAGCTGCTTCCTTCTGGTTTTGAAAACTCCACATCAGCGTGGCAGCTCCGGAAACACTATTTGTGCCAGCTCTGACATCGAACGAAATGAGCTTACTGCTCTCAGCTTCGTTGAATGATAGATTATGGGAACTTGGCTCACAAGTCCACCCGTTAGGTAGTTCGATATTGACAACTCCATTTACATCTGCCTTATGCGACGTGACCGTAACAGATATGCGCTTGCTCCCTGAATCTGTTGCAATAAGAACGTTTTCAGAAAAATTAAAGCTGACTTCAGGTACAATGTTCACGGGAGTGAAGATGACACCACGCGCTGGATCTACCGTTTTTTGATAGCCTTCGAGCTGATATTCAAATTGATAGTCATCTATTTGTAACGAAAGGTTGGTATAGAGTGCAGGATCATTCTCAGGCTTTCCGATATCTTCTCGGTTTGCGACGGAATAGGTGCCTTCAAATGGCACATTCAACCAATATGGATTACTGAATCCAGCATTCTGAGAAATCTCGAAACTTAGTTCATCTGAAAGGGTTTGGTTGTTTTCAAGTGACTCATCAAAAGTCCAAGTACTGTTTCCAAAGTGCGCAGAATGGACTTTGACGGAGTGAGTGCTAGGATTTGTAATTCGAAGTCGTGCAGAGTTTGAAGATCCTTTAACGAGATACTTGCTCTCGAAGTCAAGTGTCAGTTCCAGGTTCAAACATTTCACAATAAGCTCTTCGATCTCTTTAATTTTCTGATCTACGAATGTGGACTGTTGTACACTTCTGAGTGACTTGGCAATGCTCACTAATTCGTCAATTGAAGAATCTGGTGATTTAAAGTCAAACTTCGAAATCACATTTTCAATTTTTTCGTGGACTACTTCGAGATTGTTATCTGCCCAGTCTTGACTCAAGGACTGGATGTCAATATTTTTCGGGTCAAATTTGACTCCCTTTACATAAGATAAATATTCTATTTGAGTGCCATCAGGATAGTCTGAACCAAAACCTTGGCTACGGTGCTGGCTTCTACTGCGGGCTGCAATTTGAGCATAAGATTCACCAATCACAGGATTAAACAATCCGACATCAAATCGAATCAGGTTATCATCTTTTTTATAATCTTCATCCAAGGTTTTTACCCACCATGTGCTCGTATTGTGGTACATCGACTTCGGACTCCAAACCGATACCAAATCGAGCTGTTCTGGGTAAGCATTTGGATTGCCGGCCAATTCGAAAGCTTCTTCAGCAAGAATGGCACTAGCTTTGTGATGGCCATGTCCCGCATAGTTTGTGGGCGGAAAGCGGGTAACGATCAGGTGAGGGCGAAACTTTCGGATTGCCCAAACCACATCGCCGAGAATTAACTCTCTTTCCCATTTATCAAAAGTCTCTTCGGAAGATTTTGAATATCCAAAATCTACGGCGCGAGTGAAGAATTGCTCGCCACCATCGACACTTCGGGCTGCAAGTAGTTCTTGAGTTCTCAAAACTCCGATGGCGGCTCCAATTTCGGTACCAATCAAGTTTTGTCCGCCATCTCCTCTGGTTAAGGACAAATAAGCTGTTCTGAAGTGCTCAGCGTTTTCGAAGTAAGAAATTAATCTCGTGTTTTCGTCATCAGGGTGAGCTGCGACATAGAGTATCCGAACATCAGACTCGGCTTTTTGAAGCTCATGATAAATGTCGGAAGAACTCACCCAATCAGGGAACTGGCCCTTTGCTGTAAAAACAAAAACAGCCATTAAGGCTGTAAAAAGAACTCTCATATTCTCGTTATTTCGAAACAAATATAAGAGCTAAAGTGGTTCTGGAGTGCTAAAGAATTATAACGGTCGCGATGACGACTCTTTGCAAAAATCTATTGGGGTTCCGTTTTCGCACCAATCTTTGAGTAATTCGAGTTGCTCAAGGTTTAATGAAGCGTCAACTTCATCCGTTTCTTCAATCTTAAAGTCAGGTAGTTTAGTGCGCTCTATGGTTGTGTTAAAGGACTCTACGGTCACGTAAAACTTGGGTTTGTCTTTACCCGAATTTCTCTCAACAGTGTACTTTTCGATCATGAGATTCACCGAAGCATTTGGCGGCAAAGATTTGATCGAATTATTGTCAAGCTCTTCGTATTCGCCAGAGCCATTTTCTACTTTGACAATAGTTCTACTAAGCTTGTCTTTCTTTAAACCTTCTTCTTCAGTTTGCTCAAGTTGGCAGTACTCGTAGCAAGAATTTTCCATGAAAAACTGCGCTGTATCCAAGGCTACCGAAACCACTGATTGTGATTCAAACAGATCAGTAGTCGAGTCTGAGCGCTTAGAGTCGTTGAGATCGTTATTCCAGCCATCTAAAGTCAGCACAGTGGCAGAAACCAGCAGGGCTGCGCTAAAGGCTAAAAATACGATATGGCTCAAGTGCTTTTTCACAGGTTGAATATAGAGGTTTCGAAAATCTTTTCGCCCGATTATTGGATAAACGGCCTTAAATAATGTTAAACAGTACCTTAGAAACGATAAAAGGTTTGAAAAAGTTGTCTTTCGAAACTACTTTTTTTTAAATGATTTGAATACAAATGAAAACTCATGTCTCTCGTCAACCGGGTGCGTATCGATAATTTCTTCTTCCCAGTTAGACTTTTCAAATTCAGGGAAGAACGCATCTCCATCAAATTCAGCGTTGATCTCAGTAAGATACATTTGGTCAACCACCTTCTTTTTGAGAGCTAGATCATAGATCTGCCCACCTCCAATGATGAAAACCAAGTCTTCAGTCGCCACGAGACTCAAGGCATTCTCAATGCTGTTTACCACATCACAATCAGGCGCTTCAAAGTCGTCTTTTCTCGTAATGACTATATTTCTTCGGCCCGGTAATGGTCGATACTTTTCTGGAATAGACTCGTAGTTTTTCCTTCCCATGATCACTGGTCTTCCCTTTGTCATAGTAGTAAAAAACTTCATGTCATCTGGAAGATCCCAGATGAGGTCATTGTCCTTGCCGATGACGTTGTTTTTGGCAACAGCGGCTATAATTGCTACAGTCATTAAACAGCTACGGGTGCTTTTATAGTTGGGTGGGGGTGGTAATTCTCCAATGCAAAATCTTCATATTCGAAGGAGAAAATATCCTTAACAGCCGGGTTTATCTTCATGGTTGGCAATGATCGAGTTTCTCTACTCAATTGCTCTTCTACTTGATCGAAGTGATTAGAGTAGATATGCGCATCTCCAAATGTGTGAACGAAATCACCTGGCTCCAAATCACAAACCTGCGCGATCATCAAATTAAGTAAGGCATAGCTGGCTATGTTAAAAGGAACTCCGAGAAAACATATCAGCACTTCGTTGATAAAGTTGACACGAGAGTTTTCCATCAGCAACATAAAACTGAAAAAGACTGTGACACGGCGGGAGCGCCATTTCATCAACTAGAGCAGGGTTCCAAGCGCTGACAATGTGCCTTCTGCTATTCGGATTATTCTTGATTCCGTCGATGAGCTTTGATATTTGATCAACATGGCCACCATCTGGTTTTGGCCAGCTTCTCCACTGGTACCCGTAAACAGGACCGAGATCTCCATTTTCATCAGCCCATTCGTCCAGATTCGTACGCCATTTTCCTTAAGGTAGGCAATATTGGTATCGCCTTTTAAAAACCAAAGCAGCTCGTGAATAATACTTTTTAAATGGACTTTTTTTGTGGTAACCAAGGGAAATCCCTTTTGCAAGTCGAACCTCAATTGATGTCCGAATACACTTCGAATCCCCGTTCCTGTGCGGTCTGGTTTATCAACTCCTTCTTCTTTGATATACCTAAGTAAATCCAGATATGCTTTCATGAAAATGCGCTTTGGTACAAAAATAGCGATCGGTAGAGACCTATCATCGACTTGTTGAAAAGAAGGGCTAAGTGGTGAAAAATACTTAGTAAAACATGCCGATTAAAGCGGCGGTAAAGAGTGATGCAAGTGTACCGCCGATAAGTGCTTTCAGGCCTAGCTTCGAAAGGAGTCCTTTTCTCGTTGGTGCGAGTGCTCCGATTCCACCTATTTGGATTCCGATAGAGGCGAAATTTGCAAAACCACAAAGGATGTAAGTCGCCATAATCATGGACTTGTTGCTAGCGAAAATCCCAGTTTCTTTCATTTCACCAAGCGTCACATAGGCGTAAAATTCATTGAGAATTGTTTTTTCTCCTAAGAGTTGTCCGACCGGGATGATGTCGGCAGAGGGCACACCGAGAATCCATGCAATAGGGGCAAATAGATATCCGATGATAAACTCCAAAGTGAATTTGTCATAAACGGTATTGGCGGCGATCAACTCATTCAATCCAGTATAACGACCAATAAGGTCGCCAGAAATGTAATTCGCCATGTAAACAAATGCTGTAAACACCAGAAGCATGGCAGCTACATTCACAGCCAACTTGATTCCATCAGTAGTGCCATGAGCAATGGCCTCAAGAGCGTTTGACCCTTCCTTGCGCTTCGAAAGACTTAACTCTTTATTATAGTTCTCTTTTTCGGGTACCAGCAGTTTTGCCGCTACAACCGCTGCAGGTGCCGACATGATCGAAGCAGTGAGTAAGTGCTCTGCAAAAAGTAAGCGTTGCGCTTCACTTTCACCGCCGAGAAATCCGATGTAAGATGCCAAAACACCTCCTGCTATAGTGGCCATTCCACCGGTCATCAAACACATCATTTCACTTCTCGTCATAGAGCTCAAGAAGGGTTTAATGAGAAGGGGTGATTCTGTTTGGCCTAAAAAGATGTTTCCGGCTGCGGCCAAGCTTTCTGCTCCAGAAAGTTTAAGGGTTCTCTTCATGAGCCACGCAAACCCAAATACTACTTTTTGTAACACGCCCCAGTGATAGAGTAGAGCAGAGAAGGCTGAAAAAAATATGATCGTTGGTAAGACCCGAAAAGCAAAGTTTATGTTGCTAGCAGCAACTTCACCAGTGACGAAACTACCAAACAAGAAATCTGAACCGAAATCAGTGAAGGAGATTATTTTGACAAAGCCTTTACTGAGGAAGGTGAAAGCATCTCTGAATCCGGGAACTTTTAAAATGAGAATGGCAAGTATAATCTGAAGAAACAGCCCCTTAAAGATTAAAGACCAGGAAATGGATTTCCGGTTCTCGCTTATCAACCAGCCTATGCACAGCAAAGATCCAATTCCGAGAAGGCCTCGCAATACGCCAACAAGACTTGGTGATGTCTCTATAAATTGTGGGGAAGCCGAACAGAGAATAGGAGTAAAAAGTAGTCCCGATAATATTGCGAGTCTCCGGCTATCCAAGGCTTATTCTTTCTTGAGCTTGTTGATCTGATCTCGAAGCTTCGATGCTTTCTCATAGTTTTCACTTTCGAGAGCTGCCTCCAGTTCTTTTTCCAGTTCTTCAATAGAATTTGACTGGCTTGATGACGCTGGAAGCTCTTCGAGGGAAAGTTCTTCTTCGGAGCCTTCTGCTTCCATTTCTTCTTCATCTATCACTATCCCAGCCGAACCGAGTATAAAGTCATAGGTGAAAATTGGTTTCTCTTTTCTCAAGGCTATGGCAACAGCATCACTCGATCTGGCATCTATTTCCACTTCTTCACCATCCTTGTTACAAATCAATTTAGCGAAGAAAATACCTTCAACAAGATTGTAAATGACAATTTCTTTCAGGTCAATTTTGAAGTCATCAAAGAAGCTTACGAATAGGTCATGTGTTAGTGGCCGGCTAGGAGTCATCTTCTCTAATGGAATAGCGATCGCCTGTGCCTCTGCTCCACCAATGATTATGGGTAGTCGCCTGTTACCTGATTTCTCTTTTAGAATCAACGCATAGGCACCAGTTTGGGTCTGGCTATATGAAAGTCCGACAACTTTGAGCTCTATTTTTTCCATCCGTTCTCTCAGGTATCCTTATCAGCGAGCATTAAAATAGGAGCCTCTCGAAAGAGGCTCCTATGAATTTGCAAAAACTGCTCGAGTATACCAAAAAAAGGTTAGTAAACCTTAGTTGGCACTCTTAAACTTTTTGACTGCTTCTGTAAGTCTCGGAAGCACTTCGAATGCATCTCCAACTATACCGTAATCTGCGGCTTTGAAGAATGGAGCTTCTGGGTCTGTATTAATGACTACAATAGTTTTTGAGCCATTTACCCCGGCCAAATGCTGGATGGCACCTGATATACCTGCAACAATATAAAGGTTTGGTCGGATGGCTACACCTGTCTGACCAACGTGCTCATGGTGAGGCCTCCAACCAATGTCAGCCACAGGTCTAGAGCAAGCAGTTGCCGCTCCGAGCTCATTGGCAAGGTCTTCTACGATTCCCCAGTTTTCAGGGCCTTTAAGTCCACGTCCTGCTGAAACAACTAGTTCTGCTTCTGGCAATGGAATTCCATCTCCACCTTCAGCTTTGAATTCTTCTACTGAAATGCGGCCTTGCTCAACTGATGTGCTGAGTTCTTCAACTGATGCAGACCCTCCATCATTAGTTACAGGAATGCTGTTTGGAAGAAGTGAAATGATTTTTTGATCAGTTTCCACCTCAAATTTGGCGATTGCCTTTCCTGAGAAAACGTTCTTTTTGATTGTGAATTTGGCTCCATCAATTTCCGGGAGCGTGGTCGCACCTGCAACTAATCCTGCCTTGAGGCGAGCTGATAGGCGAGGAGCGATACTCTTTCCTGATGTGTCGAATGCAAATACGATGACTTTGGCGTCTTCACTACCAGCTGTGTCAGCCAATAGCTTAGTCATTACTTCATCATCTACATGCTCAATACCTCGATGAACTAATACTTTTGATGCCCCGAAAGCACCTAGCCCTTCAAGGGTGGTTTGGTCTACATTTCCGTAAGTAAGAACGGTAACGCTAGATCCCATTTTGTCGGCGATCGCTTTTCCGTAGCAAATTGCTTCGTGCGTCGCTTTAACTATTTTTCCGTGTGCCGCGTCTGCGAATACGAGTACTGACATCTCTCTGATTTTTACAGTTCTTAAATTACTTTTGCTTCGTTGTGTAGGAGTGACACGAGTTCATCCATGTTTTCTGGATCGATCATTTTCACCGCTCCTTTTTCGGCCGGTAACTCGTAGCCAACCACTTTAGTGAGATTGGTAGATTCATTCGGCTCTACCACTTCTAATGGTTTGGTTCTCGCAGCCATGATTCCTCGCATATTTGGAATACGCTGTTCTGCCATTCCCTTAGCACAGCTAATAACCATTGGTAGAGTCCCAGACACAACTTCTACACCACCTTGCACATCTCTTTCTATTTTGGCGTTTGAGCCATCAATTTCGAGTTTGCTTGCAATTGAAACAAAGGGAAGTTCCATCAACTCTGCAATCATACCACCTACTTGTGAGCCATTGTAATTGATTGTCTCCTTTCCTGTCAAGACTAGATCATAACCATTGGCTTTCGCATAATGCGCAATTTGGTCCGCAACAAAATAGGCATCGCTATTTTCTGCATTGACGCGAACAGCACTGTCAGCACCAATCGCAAGAGCCTTACGAATGATTGGGTCGTGATCTGCTCCGCCTACTGTGATTGTCGTAACCGTACCACCCGTTGCTTCTTTGAGTTCTATTCCTCTTACTAGAGCATACCACTCGTCGTACGGGTTCACAATAAATTGAACCTTATCTTCATTAAATTTTGTGTCGTTGTCGGTAAAGCTAATCTTGGTTGTAGTGTCCGGAGCTTTACTGATACATACTAATATCTTCATGGTTTCTAATTTATTCTCTCAGAAATTTGCCGTCAAAAGTAAGACTTAAAAGGCAATGTTTGGAGGAGCGTTGTATAAAGCTCAAAGTTATGCATGCATACTATAATCCCCAAAGACTTGAATTTGTTTTTGGAAGGCTCCTATTTATATGTATCCCTTTGGTAGGACATGGTGATTAATTCCTATTTTTGTCGATCTTTAACGAATAGGTCCTATGAGAGAAATTCAATTCAGAGAAGCCGTTTGTGAAGCGATGAGCGAAGAGATGCGTCGCGATGATCGTGTATTCTTACTTGGGGAAGAAGTAGCCGAGTATAATGGTGCTTATAAAGCGAGTAAGGGAATGCTCGATGAATTTGGTGCACAACGGGTAATTGATACTCCGATTGCCGAATTAGGTTTTGCCGGAATTGCCGTGGGTGCAGCTATGAACGGTCTTCGCCCAATTGTAGAATTTATGACGTGGAATTTCGCCATTCTTGCGGCTGATCAAATCATCAACTGTGCGGCAAAAATGCTGCAAATGAGTGGTGGGCAATACGGTGCGCCAATGGTTTTTCGTGGGCCTAACGGTACTGCTGGTCAGTTAGCTGCTACGCACTCGCAGAGCTTCGAGAGCATGTATGCTCATGTTCCTGGGCTAAAAGTAGTCACGCCTGCTAACCCATACGATGCAAAGGGGCTTTTGAAAGCTGCAATTAGAGATGATGATCCCGTTCTTGTGATGGAATCTGAAAAGATGTACGGAGACAAGGGAGAAGTTCCAGAGGGAGAGTTCATTATCCCTATTGGAAAGGCAGAAGTAAAGAAGAAGGGTGAAGATGTGACACTCGTTGGTTTTGGTAAAATCATGAAAGTTGTTCACGCTGCTGCTGCCGAGCTTGAGAAAGAAGGTATCAGCGCTGAGGTGATTGATCTTCGAACAATTCGTCCTTTAGATATCGACACGATTATAGAGAGCATAAAGAAAACAAATCGATTAGTGATTGTGGAAGAAAGCTGGCCTGTTGCTTCAATCTCATCAGAGATCTCACATCGGGTGCAACGATTAGCATTCGATTTTCTGGACGCTCCAGTTCAGAGAGTTGTAATGGCCGACACACCTTTCGCGTTTGCAATACCGCTTATTGAAGAGTCTCTTCCAAATGTTGAGCGCGTAGTGAAAGCCGCAAAAGAGGTGTCTTACGCGGTTAAATAATCATTTCCTTTTATCGCTCTGTTTCAATTTGATTGTGCTAATAGGACAAAAAGTCTATTTTTGCCCCCCAAATTGAGAAGTAAAATTATTTCAGATGAATAATATAATGTTGGTTGCGCCACTTCTAGCAGTTGTTGGCCTTATTGTTATGGCTATTAAAGCCAGATGGGTAAAGAGTCAAGACGCAGGAAGCGGCAAGATGCAAGAAATCTCGAAAGCCATTAAAGAAGGTGCCTTGGCATTTCTTGGAGCTGAGTACAGATTGCTACTCATTTTTGTAGTTGTTGCATCGGCTGCACTTTTCGGAATTTCACAAGTAGTCGATACTACAAGCTGGATGATTATTCCAGCATTCGTGATTGGTGCAATCTTCTCGGCTTTGGCTGGAAACGTTGGAATGCGCATCGCTACTGAAGCTAATGCAAGAACAGCTGAAGCTGCAAAGACTAGTCTTCCAAATGCCCTGAAAGTATCCTTCGGTGGTGGAACTGTAATGGGTCTGGGTGTTGCTGGATTGGCTGTACTTGGATTGAGTTTACTTTTTTGGTTCTTCCTAAGTCAGTTTATGACTGAAGGTGGGGGACTTCTACATGGATATGACCATCGTTTTAGAGACACTAGCCGGTTTCTCTCTTGGTGCTGAGTCTATTGCACTTTTTGCCAGAGTAGGTGGTGGAATCTATACGAAAGCTGCTGACGTTGGAGCTGATCTTGTTGGAAAGGTTGAAGCTGGTATTCCAGAAGACGATCCAAGAAACCCAGCTACCATAGCAGATAACGTTGGTGACAACGTTGGTGATGTAGCAGGAATGGGAGCTGACCTTTTCGGTTCATACGTAGCTACAGTTTTGGCTGCTATGGTTCTCGGAAATTACATTATCAGAGATATGTCATCAGTAGCGCCATTCACTGATGCCTTCAATAATATGGGGCCTATCCTTCTTCCACTCGTAATTGCTGGAGTAGGCGTATTCGCTTCTATTATTGGAACCTTCTTGGTTAGAATCAAGGACAATAATGCTAAAGAAGCGCAAGTACAGAAAGCGTTGGATACCGGTAACTGGGTTTCGATTTTATTGACTCTCGTTGCAAGTTACTTCTTGATTGACTGGATGCTTCCAGAAACTCTCACCATGAATTTCTTTGGTGAAGGTGCTCGCGAAGTAGCTTCTATCAATGTATTCTATTCAGCTTGTATCGGACTGGCTGTTGGAGCTTTGATCTCTATGGTTACGGCTTACTTTACAAGTCTTGGAAAGAAGCCGGTTATGGATATCGTACAAAATTCTTCAACTGGTGCCGCCACAAACATTATTGCTGGTCTCGCAGTAGGTATGAAATCTACCTTCCTTTCTGTAATTCTATTCGCGGCGGCCATCTATGGTTCATACGCCCTAGCTGGTTTTTACGGGGTAGCTCTTGCTGCTTCTGCCATGATGGCTACTACCGCAATGCAGCTTGCTATAGACGCCTTCGGACCAATTGCTGATAACGCTGGTGGAGTTGCTGAGATGAGCGAATTGGAAGATCACGTTAGAGAAAGAACTGATATTCTTGACTCGGTAGGTAATACAACTGCAGCTGTAGGTAAAGGTTTTGCGATTGCGTCTGCTGCATTGACAGCCTTGGCATTGTTTGCAGCTTACGTTACTTTCACAGGAATCGATGGTATCAACATCTTCAAAGCAGATGTTCTTGCTATGCTTTTCGTTGGAGGAATGATTCCGGTAATCTTCTCCGCCTTGGCTATGCAGTCAGTTGGAAAGGCTGCAATGGAAATGGTTCAGGAAGTTCGTCGCCAATTCCGTGAGATACCAGGTATCATGGAAGGTAAAGGAACCCCTGAGTATGCAAAATGTGTAGACATCTCTACAAAGGCAGCACTCAAGGAAATGATCCTTCCTGGTCTGATCACGATCATTACGCCTATCATCATCGGACTTGTGTTCGGAGCAGAACCACTAGGTGGTTACATGGCCGGAGTATGTGTGTCTGGTGTAATGTGGGCTATTTTCCAAAACAACGCAGGTGGTGCTTGGGATAACGCTAAGAAATCATTCGAGGCTGGTGTAGAGATCAACGGCGAAATGACTTACAAAGGTTCAGACGCTCACAAAGCTGCTGTAACTGGAGATACGGTTGGAGATCCATTTAAAGATACATCTGGACCTTCTATGAATATCCTTATTAAGCTGACATGTCTTGTAGGTCTTGTAATCGCACCAATTTTGGGCGGACACACTGACACACCAAATGGTGAAGAAGGAAGTATTAAACCTGCAACTGAGCAAGCTGAAGAGAGTAAAGAAGTTGAAGAAGTTGAGATGTTTACTGGTGAAATTTCTGTGAATTCGGAGAACACAAAAGCAACTTGGTTGGCGAAAAAAGTTACGGGTCAGCATACAGGTAATGTGGATGTAAACGGTACCGTTATACTAAGTGAAAGTCTGGTTAAAAAAGCCGACCTCACGATAGATATGACTTCGATCACTGTTACTGACATCAAAGACCCAGAAAACAATAAAAACCTGGTAGATCACCTGAAAAGTTCCGATTTCTTTGATGTTGCTAATCATCCGAATGCATCTCTTTCAATAGGTCAATCTGAATATCAAGGAAACACACTTTATTCTTTCATAGGTGACCTTGAAATAAAAGGAATTTCAAGCCCAACAAAAGGAGTTTATAGAATTTCAAAGAATGGAACTGGAGGCCTGAGTCTAATTGGAAGTTTTGAGTTTGATCGTACGCAATACGACATCCGATTTAGATCTGACAGCTTCTTTGATGATTTAGGAGATAAAGCAATTCACGATGTTGTGAATGTCGTATTTGAAGTCAAAATCTGATTTCGAAAATTTGAAACCATTAAAAAAGGCATCAGACTAGTCTGATGCCTTTTTTAATGCAATGCTTTTTCTCCTTTAGTCAAACAAGCCGTGAATTTCTCCTTCTATACCGCTGATTATTTTCCCTAAATCTTCAGCATTCTCGTGAAAGGCGTTGTTGTCAACATCGATAACCAGAATCTTTCCTTTGTCGTAGGTGGAAATCCAAGCCTCGTAACGCTCGTTGAGTCTCTTGAGGTAGTCCAGACGAATAGCTTCTTCGTAGTCTCTTCCTCGTTGTTGGATATTATTGACCAAAGCGGGAACACTTGCTCGCAGATATATTAACAGATCAGGTGCTTGAATAAACTTTTCCATTGATGTGAAAAGAGAAAAGTAATTCTCAAAGTCGCGAGTCGTCATCAGCCCCATGCTGTGAAGGTTTGGGGCAAAGATGTACGCGTCTTCATAGATCGTTCGATCTTGAATTACGTTTTTCTTGCCTTCTCTTATCTCCAATATCTGATTGAATCGACTATTGAGGAAGTAGATTTGCAAGTTGAAAGACCAACGCTGCATATCTTCATAAAAATCCATGAGATATGGATTCTCTTCGACGTCCTCAAATTGACATTCCCATTTATAGTGCTTTCCTAAAAGCTCGGTTAAGGTGGTTTTTCCAGAACCTATATTTCCTGCTACGGCTACGTGCATGCTTTAAAATTGTATCGGCCAAAAGTACAAATATTGCCCTTTCTCAAACCCTGAATTTACAGAGTCTTTTTGAGAACGATAACTTCCTTCGGACAATCTAAAATAATCCGGTCCTTCCAGAAATAGGCGTTTTCGGCATTGGGGTTTATTTCAATCTCTCTGGCTTGAAATAGTTTAGTGTTGTATTGGTAGAGTCTCTGATTCTCAAAATATACAATCTCATCTTCAAAAACCTGGAACTGTTCCAATCCTTTGAGAGGTATAGTCTTGATATAAGTCCCAAAAATATCGAATACGAGAATTCCAGTTTCGGGATTGTTGAGGTAAACTCTATTGGCAAACTCCACCATAAAGTTGGGGTTTAAGTCAATTCCAAGGATTTGAGATAGGTTTCCACTCGTCGAGACTTGGTTGAAGTTTTCATTGGTTCGGATGAGTGCAAACTGCATGGCGTCGTAAAACCAAAAGTGATTCTGGACCGAAGAGCAGGCAGCTTGAGCAAGTCCAATTTCGTGCTTGACCAGATTGATGTTTCCGCGATTGTTGCTCAGAGTATTGTCAAGAAGGATGACATAGTTTAAGTCAGCATAGAGCACCAACGGACGCAAGGGATAGGTAACATCAATGGACGAAATGACACCGAGCTGCTTGTCACTGTATCGAAATTGAAATTTGCCTTGACTATCGTACTTGTAGAGTTCTGTTTGATCTACCCGGTAAATGTTTTCAAGCACATCAGTGGCAATAAAGTCTGAGCTACCTTCAATCTTAAATATTTCAGTCCAATTGCTTTGGCCTATCAATAGGTAAGGGTACAAAAACAGAAATACGACAAAAGCTCTTTTGTCCATACTACATTAACTCTAGTGTAGAGCTTTTTATTTCGTCAATAAACTGTCTGTTATTCGAAAGTCGGGGTACCTTGTGTTGCCCTCCTAATTTGCCTTTGGTTTTCATCCAATTGTAAAACGTACCCTTAGGCATGACTTGGATTAGTGGCGGACGTAGTGTTAAGTCTCCAGTTCGTTTGGCTTCGTAATCACTGTTTACGCGCTTAAGCCCTTCGTCAAATGCTCGAGTGAAGGCATCCATATTCTCAGGCTCACAATCGAATTCGATTAGCCACTCGTGGCCACCTTGAGAAGAATTTGTCATATATATTGGCCCCGCGGTATAGTCTGTTACACTGCATGGACATTCTCTCGTAGCAAATTGAAGAGCTGCTTCGGCATTATCAATGATCAGCTCTTCTCCAAATGCATTTATAAAATGCTTAGTACGCCCCATTACCTTAATTCGGAAAGGGGATTTGGAAGTGAAGGAAACGGTATCTCCCAAACGATAACGCCATAGCCCACCATTCGTTGAAATCACCAACTCGTAAACTTTTCCGATTTCAATGTCTTCAAGGGCCACAGTCGCTGGTTGCTCTTCATTGGCATTTTCAAGTGGAATAAACTCGTAGAATATTCCATAATCTAACATGAGTAGCATATCATCTGCATGAGCACGATCTTGAATACCGAAAAACCCTTCACTTGCATTATAGGTTTCATAATAGTGCATGTCCGGATTAGAAATGATGTGTCTGAATTGATCTTTATAGGGTTTGAAACTCACTCCACCGTGCATGTATAGCTCTAAATTAGGCCACACATCTGCTATATCAGTTTTCCCAGTAATCTCGAGTACGCGTTTGAGCAATACCAACGTCCAAGAAGGTACGCCAGCAATATTCGACACATCCTGGTCCTTGACACTTTGGGCCATTCTCTCGATTTTCTCTTCCCACCCATCCATGAGTGCGATTTGCCGATCGGGAATTCGTTTTATCTCTACCCAAATTGGTAAATTATTTATGATGATGGCAGAGAGATCTCCATAATACGAGTCTTTTCTAAACTCATTGATTTGACTGCTTCCTCCTAATACTAAGGACTTGCCTTTGTATACTTTATTTTCAGGGTGGTTATGGCTGTACATAGCGAGCATATCTTTCCCGCTTTTGAAATGGCAGTCTTCAAGAGCTTCTCGGCTTACTGGGATAAACTTGCTCTTAGCGCTTGTGGTTCCAGAAGATTTGGCAAACCACGAGATATCTGTTGGCCATAATAGCCTTTGCTCTCCTGCTTGCAGTCTTTCCACATATGGCTTAATATCTTCGTAGGTCTGGAGTGGAACCCGGTTTTTGAAATCTCGAACCGATTGAATAGAGTTGTACTTGTGATCGAGCCCCCACTCGGTATGAACGCCCATCTCTAGCAGCTTCCCAAACACATCCCCTTGTACTTCATTGGGGTACTTCATGAAGAGTTCGATCTGATGAAATCTCTTCTTCATAAACCATGTGAATACTGAATTAAGTGCCATATCTTCGAAGACCGAATCTGAAGTTAACTAAAATAAATAACCAATATACTTGAATTTGATTTCGCAGAGATGAAAAAAGGTGTTTTGAGAAAGATGTTTGTAGAGCTGGATGATCGCGTGCAGTATTGGATGAATTTGGATGGTGAAAAATCGACTCATATAAACCCTTTAATCAATAGTGAAGTCACTCTAGAGTGGACCGGTCGGATATTTTGTATCAATTGTGGCAGAAGTATTAAAAAGACTTTTGGTCAGGGTTTCTGCTACAAGTGCTTCACAGAATCGGCTTCGGCATCGCCATGTATCATCAATCCAGAGCTTTGCGAAGCGCATCTAGGAAAAGGTAGAGATCCCGAATGGGAAGAACGAAATCACAATCAACCACACTACGTTTACCTTGCTCAAACGGCTACCATTAAGGTAGGAGTGACCCGTGAGACCCAGGTTCCATCGAGGTGGATTGATCAAGGAGCCTGGCGGGCTGTGCCAATAGCGTACGTGCCTTACCGGCAGCTTGCCGGTAAAATTGAAGTTGAGCTCAAGCAATACCTCTCCGATCGAACTGATTGGCGCAAAATGCTGAGAGGTGAAAAAGGTGATGAAGATATTCTGGCTATGCGCGACATGGTGGTTGGGTTTTTGCCTTCCGACTTGCAAGAATTCGCTTTAGATCGTGCTGATTTGGTGGAAATCAACTATCCCGTAGAGAGCTATCCCGAGAAAATTTCGACGATAAAGCTCGAAGAGCACCATGGTCAAAAGATGGGATTAACGGGCATCCGAGGGCAGTACCTGTATTTCGATAGCAAAAAGGTGATCAACTTGAGAAAATACAGTGGCTACGAGATAGAGCTAAAATAAAAAAGACGGCACAAGGCCGCCTTTCTTTTTTCTTAAAACTAATTTCTACTCGATTTTATCGAATCATATAGTGATGTGGCATGAGTGCTTGCACGCCTTCAAGATCTCGTAGCATTACTGCATTTTTGACTTCGTTCACAATTTCAGCCTGATCACCGAATTGCCATTCCATCAACTTTGTAAATGACATGCCGTACATGTCTTCGAGAAGCTTTTCAAATGGATCCTTGTATTGCGGGAAGTTCTTGGTTCGATAATCTTCCAGCCCAGCTTGCTCTGCTGCGTAGGCTAGTGCATCATCTAAACCACCTAGTTCATCCACCAATCCAATCTCCAGGGCATCGACTCCACTCCAAACTCTTCCCTGACCAATTTCATCAACTTGAGCTACACTCAAGTTTCGACCCTGGCTAACTCTATTCAAGAATGTATTGTAAATCTGGTCTACACTTTCTTGAACCATGGTGAACTCGTCGTCAGCAAGTGGTCGCATAACATCAGGGAAGTCAGCATATTTCGCAGTCTTTACACCATCGAATGTGACACCTAGCTTATTGTTCATCATACCTTGCAAGTTGGGAATGATTCCGAATACACCTATAGAACCAGTGATGGTATTTGGCATGGCGTAAATCTTGTCTGCGGCGGCACTTATGTAGTAACCTCCAGATGCGGCCACGTTACCCATACTCACTATAAATGGCTTCGTTTCTTTGGCTAGGACAGACTCTCGCCAAATAACATCACTTGCCAAAGCACTACCGCCCGGTGAATTAACCCTGAGAACTATAGCCTTTACAGAAGAGTCTTGTCGCGCTTCACGAATGGCTTTTGCAACTGTTTCGCTACCGATAATTTCATCATCGCCTTCTCCACTGATAATCTGCCCTGTGGCATATATGACAGCAATTTTTGGCTTCTTATAACTTGGAGTTTCTCCTTTCGCTCTCTTGGCTTTGGGGCTTCTGAAATACTTTTTGAAATCAACCAAATTGAGCTCATCGTCTTCTTCCGCTCCAACTTTCTCACCAAGGATATCGATCATTTCATCGTAATAAACGGTTGCTGTTGCCAGACCATAGTCCACGGCGTCACTAGCTTGCTGAATGCTGTAATTATCTGCTATCTCCTGAAGCTTTTCCGGCGCGATATTTCTGGTTGCTGAAATATTCGAAAGCATCGTGTTCCAAATACTTCCAGACCATTTTTCAGTCTGAGCTCTATTCGCCTGACTCATTTCTTCAAGAAAGTAAGGCTCTACTGCGCTTTTGTACTTGTTGTTTGAGCCTCTGATAATCTGTGGCTCAATTTCAAGCTTATCGAATAACCCTTTATAAAAGGTGGAGCTAACGCTAAGACCTTTAAAATCTAGCATACCCTCTGGGTAAATGTAAATTTCATCGGCGGTAGATGCCAGGTAGTACCCTTTTTGAGAATAGATTTCGGAATAGCTCACAATCCATTTACCCGACTCTTTGAAGTCAAGTAAGGCAGTTCGAATTTCATCTAGACTCGCTAACCCGGATGGGATGTAGCTTACGTCAAGAAAAATTCCTTCAATCTTTTTATCGTTTTTTGCTTTCTCCAGATTTTCCTTGATTTTATCAAGCCCCATCTTAGTGGTTGCTGAGAAAGGTCCGAAATTGATGTTAACGTCATCATCACTTCCACGGTCTACAATCGGATCTTCAAATTTGATGTGAAGAATCGAATTCGAATCAACTTGAGTAACCTGATTACTTTTGTCAAAGTCGCTAAACATGGAGCCTACTACCCCAAAGAAGATGGCGAACATGATAACTGTCATGGCAACCAGTGTGATGGCTGTACCCAGCATGCTCGCAAACATGAATTTGAAAAATTGCTTCATTATGCATTTTAATTTGGGCTAAAAGTACACCTTCGCTGTACCATTTGATTAAGCGATTACATCAGTGGTGAATAGATATTAAGAATGGAAATTGAGATGGACAATGCAGTTAATGTAGTTTTAGGCTTGGGAAGTAACCTGGGAGATCGTGAGCTTTTTCTTAATACTGCAATTGAAAAGCTAAAATCCTTAGGAAGTGTTAGCCTGATTTCTAAGATTTATCAAACACCCGCGTGGGGTTACGAAGATTCAAAACCATATTTAAATCAGATTGTTTCAATTAAAACGAGACTTTCTCCCCATGAGGTGGCTCGGAAAATAAAAGGGTTTGAGCGAGACGCTGGTCGGGATGTAAAATCTTCATCTAGAGCTTACGAAGCACGTACGTTAGATATTGATATCCTATTCTATAATGACTTAGTCTTGGAGACGGAAGACTTAATAATTCCGCATCCAAGATTGCATTTGCGAAACTTTGTTCTTGTACCTCTCGTAGAAGTCCTTCCCCTTCTCGTGCACCCCTTATTAAATGAAACGTCGGAGCAGCTGCTGGCATCGTGTCCAGATGATGCTCAAATTGAAGAATTTTAAGTGAAGTACAACTATATAGCGATAGAAGGAGCGATAGGAGCAGGGAAGACCACGTTGGCATCTAAGATGGCCAAACATTACAATGCTGACCTCTTACTCGAGGCATTTGACGATAATACGTTTCTTCCAAAGTTTTATGAGAATCCAGAGCGATTCGCGTTTCCCTTGGAGATGTCATTTTTAGCCGAGCGATTTCAGCAAATCAAGCAACGAAATTTAAACCTCGACTTGTTTGGAATGAAAACGGTCGCGGACTACTCTCTTACCAAATCATTGATTTTTGCGAGCGCTAATTTGGCTCCAGACGAGTACAAGCTTTTTCGAGAATTGTACGATATCATGTTTCAGACTGTTCCCAAGCCTGATTTACTTGTGTACTTGTATTTACCAGTTGAGAAGCTTCTTGCCAATATTACAAAACGAGGCAGAGCCTATGAAATGAACATTTCAAACGAGTACCTAGCGAAGGTCCAAGAGCAGTATTTTGATTATTTAAAAAAGCAGAATGAACATATGCGAATATTAATTTTAGACACATCAAATGCTGATTTTGTCGGCGTTGAAGAAGATTTTAGGTCGATACTATCTATTGTAGAAAGCGACATCCAAGTTGGAGTTCATCATCACAAGGTGTGAAGATGTCAGAAAACCCCGAAAATAGTGGGGCTGCTTTCTCAATCTAAAAAACTATACGTATTATTGCAGCGTTATTTTAACAACCTATATACCCTTTCAAAAAACAAGAAACGAATGAAGCTCTCAAATCTGAAAGCATTAGTCTTGATGGCACTTGCAGGTGTTTTAGTGGCCGCCTGTGGAGGAATCGGGAAAATGGCAAAAAATGCCGAGAACGTCAATTATAAGTTGGATCCGAATCCACTTATCGTTAGAGGCGATAGTGTAGCAGTCAACATCAGTGGAACTTTCCCTCCAAAATACTTTGGAAAGAAAGCCATGATTGAAGTTACTCCTACATTGACATATGAAGGTGGTTCTACTCCTTATGAAATGGTAGCATTTCAAGGAGAAGATGCTGCTGGCAATGCCACAGTAATTCCATTTGAAGCTGGTAAAAACGTATCGTACAGCGATAAAGTTGCCTACACGCCAGCCATGGAAAAATCAGAATTGATAATCAATATTCTTGGTAAGCAAGGTAACAAGGAGAAGGCATTCGAGCCATTCAAATTGGCGGATGGAGTTATTACAACTCCTTATCTCATGATGAGCGATGACATGCCAATTGTTGCAAAAGACGAATTCCAACGGGTTACTTCTCACGAAGCATATGCTGTGATCAACTACCTGGTAAACTCATCAGTGGTTCGTTCATCTGAACTACGTGATGATGATATGAAAGAGTTGAAGGCTATGATCGATGAGTACGCTAGCAACGAAGATTACATGTTCAAAGGTTCTTCTATCGAAGCTTATGCTTCTCCTGAAGGTGAGATTTCGATCAACGAAAACTTGGCTGATGAGCGTGCTGAAAGTGCCAAGAAAGCTGTTTCAAACATCATGAAGCGCAACAAGATGGAGTACGATGCTGACGCATTCTTTAACTTGATTCCTAAAGGTGAAGACTGGGCTGGATTCAAAGAAAAAATGCAAGCTTCTGATATCGAAGACAAAGAATTGATTCTTCGAATTCTTGAGATGTACTCTGATGTTACTAAAAGAGAAGAAGAGATCAGAAACCTGGCTGCAACTTACACAGAGATTGCCAAGGAGATTCTTCCTGAACTACGTCGTTCTCAAATCACGGTGAACTACGATATCATGGGGCGATCTGATGACGAGATTGTCGCTTTAGCGCGATCTGCAAACGCTGATACGCTTACACTCGAAGAAATGCTTTATGCAGCGACTTTGACAAGCGATATGAACGAGCAGTACTCATTCTATCAGAAAGCTTCGCAGGTTTACCCTGAAGATTACAGAGCATTCAACAACATGGGTGTTATTCACTTGATGAAGAATGAATTGTCTCAAGCTAGTTCGATGTTCGAGAAAGCTAACAACATGAATGAAAACCCAGTTTCTAACAACAACATGGGTATCATCGCAAGATTGAATGGTGACCGTTCGAAAGCTATGGATCTTTACGAAAGCGCTGCTGGTGCCGGAGATGAAGTGAACTACAACATGGGTATCATCGATATTCAGAATGGTAACTACAGCTCAGCTATCAAAAACATGGCAGGCGAGAGTACTTTCAACAAGGCTCTAGCTCAAGTATTGTCAGGAGATAATGATGGAGCGAAGAAAACGCTTGCTGACTCTCCAGAAAAAGATACGGCTATGGGTCTATACCTTAAGGCGATTATCGGTGCGAGAAACAACGATGCTAACATGGTATCAAACAGCTTGAAAAGCGCTTACGCTCTCGATGCTTCATTGAAAGAAAAAGCAGCTAAAGATCTTGAGTTTAGAAACTTCCAAGATCAAATCAAATAAGACTTCAACTCGTTTAGGTTGTCTAAAAGTCCTCCGATTGTACTCGGGGGACTTTTTTTATGCGCCAAAGTTTGGCGCAATGAAGGGGCTTGATAAGTTAAGAACTCACTGCCCAGCAGCTTCTTTGTTGTCCAGTTTTGGTTTTGGCGAAGTGATAAGAAATGGAAAGGAAACAGCTATATCAATGCCTGATCAGAGTTTCTTGAAAAAGGGATGGAAGTGTGGGTAACCAACTTGGGTATTAGGTTTCACACTCCACGAAGTAGAAAGCCAAAAGTGATAGCACTGAAGCGATTTCGGACTGTTATTTAAGGTGGTAAGATTTAGAAGAGAACTCTACGCTGACGACGTTTTATCGTTCTACCACGACCCCTTCTTCTTTTCTGGGGAAGCTTGTAGTAAGCGTTTATTGTGAAAGTGAAATACGCATCATTATCCTCCGGATCACCGCGTTGGTAACCTGTTTCTGTTGAATTGAGCGGAATTTCATTCCCGTTGTCATCTACATAGTATCCAAGGCTTGGGTCAGCAAAATAAGCGGCCAACTCTCCGTTCGTTTGGCTGATGAGCTCGTTGTCATAGTACACTGTGCTCACATCGTCCATATAATCCGTGAAAGTTATACGGTGCATCAGCTCGCAACCTACAGTCCATGTTCTGTTGAGCTGGTAGCGGTATCCAAGTCCAAATGGAAGGACAAACGACCACAAGGAATAAACATCTCCTTCATTAAATTGACCCTGTCCTTCAGTCCCAAAGTCTCTTAGCTCGTACCAAGTCCCTTCATAATTTCCTTTCGGATTGAAGCGAACAGCACCGATACCAGCAATGGCGTAGATGCTAGACCCCCGTTTTTCAGCACTGTTGACGCGGTCGTATCGGCTGTTATTTGTGAAATTCACAATGTCGAAGATGAGGTATGCGCTGAACTCGTAAATCGTCGATTTAAAATGAAGGTTTCTGTTCCGACGGAACCGCTCTTCAGTCAGAGCATCGTCGCCTCCAATAAACCCAAAAGTAAACTGAGCTCTTGTGTAAAAGCGCTGTCCTAACTGATACCTGTAGTTCACGAGAAGGGACGGTTTGGTTTGCTTCCACTCCATGTCATAGATGAAATCAGAACCTACCTGGTCACGACCTCCGAGCTCGCCAAGGAAGTTTGTAACACCAATACCAAAACCAACGGTATGGCGCTGGTTTTTCCAAAAAGAATTTTGGTAGCCTATTTGCCCAAATGCCGTCGCTGTGCTGAGCAAGAATATGAAAATGAATAAGTTTCCGTACTTCATAGGTTTTGGTTACCTGTCTTCAACAACCGTCGAAAGATACAAATTTCAACGCTCGGGACTCATTTTAGATCTAAAACTCGACCCGAGGTGCCACAATGTAATTCCTCCGCATACGGCAATATTAAGGGAGTGTTTCGTTCCAAACTGTGGTATTTCTATGCATCCATCGCAAAGATCAATGACATCTTGACTAACCCCCATCACTTCATTTCCAAAGACTACCCCAACTTTATCACTTTGCTCAGACTCCCATTCATCCAGCGAAATAGAGTTAGTAGCTTGTTCAACCGCATAGACTTTTACACCTTCTTCTTTGAGTGATAGAACAGCATCTTTAGTATGTTCAAAATATTCCCAATCTACAGTCTCCGTCGCCCCTAAGGCGGTTTTGTTGATCTCTCTGTGAGGGGGCTTTGCACAAATGCCACAAATCAAAAGCTTCGCACATCGAAATGCATCCATCGTTCTAAAAAAGCTACCTATGTTTTGCGCGCTTCGCACATTGTCTAGTATGACGTAAACAGGCATCTTTTCAGCGCTTTTGTAGGAGCTCTCATCGAGTCTGCCTAAATCGTCGTTAGCTGTTTTGATGTTCATAAGAATTGAAAAGTCCGGAGTTTCAAATTTCTCACCAAAGATAAGTATGGTAAATTCGTGTGAGGAACAATCTATTTAATTCTTGCAGGCAAAAACGAAAAAGAAGAAAGCAGCGAAGGAAACTCCGCTGATGACTCAGTATTATGGCATTAAGGCGAAGTACCCTGATGCACTTTTATTGTTTCGTGTTGGAGATTTCTATGAAACGTTTGGCGAAGATGCTGTTAAGGCAGCGCAGGTATTGGGAATAGTACTTTCCAAAAGAAAGAACGGTGCTGCGTCGCATGTCGAATTGGCGGGCTTTCCACATCATTCCATCGATGTTTACTTGCCCAAATTAGTTCGAGCTGGTTATCGTGTTGCCATTTGCGATCAGTTGGAAGACCCTAAAATGACAAAGAGTATTGTCAAGAGAGGTGTCACAGAATTGGTGACTCCAGGTGTGGCTTACAACGATCAAGTACTCGATCATAAGAAGAATAATTTTCTAGCTGCCGTTCATTTCGGTGATAAGCGTGCGGGTCTTTCTTTGTTAGATATTTCTACTGGCGAATACCTGGTGGCTGAAGGTAGTCTTCCTTATATCGATAAGCTGCTTCAAAGCTTTCACCCGAGCGAAGTCCTTTTTCAAAGGCATTTCGAAAACCATTTTCAAGATGCTTTTGGCGGGAAATTTCACACATTCCGCCTTGATGATTGGGTGTTTACCGAAGACTTCGCCCGTGAGAAACTCCTAGGCCAATTCAAGACGAAATCGCTTAAAGGATTTGGTGTTGAGAAAATGAATCTCGGGGTAATCGCAGCTGGTGCTGTATTGCAATACCTAAGCGATACGCATCACGAGAAGCTAGATCACATCAGCAATCTTCGCAGAATTGAAGAAGATCGCTACGTGTGGCTCGACCGCTTTACGATTCGCAATCTCGAGTTGGTGAGTGCTCAAGGTGATGGAGCTACATCTCTACTACAGATTATAGACCGTACTATATCACCAATGGGGAGCAGGCTACTAAAGCGGTGGATGCTTCTTCCCCTAAAAGATCGCGACCAGATTTCTCGAAGACACGATGCCGTATCTTACTTTCTCGACAAAAGTGATGTTGCCGATCAGGTAGGTGGGCACATCGAGCAAATTGGAGATGTGGAGCGATTGATCTCGAAAGTTTCTGTAGGGCGGATCAACCCCAGAGAGCTACTCCAGCTTGCTAGAGCGTTGAAAGCTATTGTACCTATCCAGGAAATTTTGTCTAATTCTGGAAACACTACTCTGGAAGGGATTGCTGAACAATTGAATCCTTGCAAGAAAGTGATCGATCGCATAGGTCGTGAGATCGATGATGAAGCTCCAGTACAGCTCAACAAAGGGGGAGTTATCAGCAAAGGCGTCAACGAAGAGCTAGATGATCTTCGCTCAATAAAAGCAGATGGAAAATCTAGTCTGTTGGAGATACAACAACGCGAGATTGAACGCACGGGAATTTCAACATTGAAGATTGCCTACAATAACGTGTTTGGCTACTACCTCGAAGTCCGAAATACACATAAGGACAAGGTGCCGGAAGATTGGGTTAGAAAGCAAACACTTGTGAGTGCGGAGCGATATATAACCGAAGAACTGAAGGTTTACGAACAAAAGATTCTTGGGGCAGAAGATCGAATTCTTACCCTCGAAACTGAGATTTACCAAGATCTGGTTTCGAGTTTAGGATCTTATGTAGAGCCGATTCAGATAAATGCTCGCCGAGTTGCTCAACTCGATTGCCTCCTTTCATTTGCACGTCTTGCTGAGGAGATGAATTACATTCGCCCGGTGATCGATGATTCTAAAATACTCGATATTAAAGACGGTCGTCACCCAGTTATTGAGCATCAATTGCCAATAGGAGAAACGTATGTGGCAAACGATGTCTATTTGGACGATTCCACCCAGCAAATAATGATGATTACCGGTCCGAATATGGCGGGTAAGTCCGCGCTTTTGCGACAGACTGCCTTGATTGTGATACTCGCTCAGATGGGGTGTTTTGTGCCTGCATCTGAGGCTAGAATTGGAGTCGTTGACAAGGTATTTACCCGCGTCGGTGCCAGCGATAATATTTCATCTGGTGAATCAACCTTTATGGTGGAGATGAATGAAACGGCGAGCATTCTGAACAATCTCTCAGACCGAAGCTTGGTGTTGCTCGATGAAATTGGACGTGGTACAAGTACTTACGATGGAATTTCAATCGCTTGGGCCATTACTGAATACATCCACGAGCAAAGGAAAAATAAGGCCAAAACACTTTTTGCTACCCACTATCACGAATTGAATGAAATGGAGTCTCGCTTTGAGCGTATCCAAAATTTTAATGTCAGCGTCAAAGAGTTTCAGGATAAAATCATCTTCTTACGGAAGCTGAAGAAGGGTGGGAGCGAGCATAGCTTTGGTATTCACGTTGCTCAGCTCGCAGGGATGCCACCGATTGTGGTGGGCCGTGCACAAGAGATTATGAAAAGGCTTGAAAAGTCGCATTCAGGTGATGTCTTGGATAGGCCAAAGAAAAGTTCTCAATCAACTAAATCAGAACTCGATTCCGATATGCAGTTGAGCTTTTTCCAACTCGATGATCCTATACTTGAGCAGATTAGAGATGAGATTACCAATATTGATATCAATTCTCTTACTCCTGTGGAAGCCTTGATGAAGTTGAATGAGATTAAAAAGATTTCAGGCAACTAAAATTCTGCTTTGCAGATTCAATTTTATACTTAATTTTGCCAACCCTATTGCGAGAGTAGCTCAGCTGGTAGAGCACAACCTTGCCAAGGTTGGGGTCGCGGGTTCGAATCCCGTCTCCCGCTCAAGAAAAGCCATCGATGATTATCGATGGCTTTTTTCATGTCCTAAATCCGCCAAGTGCGCTTGAGCGGATTTAGGACATGAAAAAAGTCTCGCCTGAGCAGCAGGCGTTGGCTTTTCTTGAAAGCCTCCCCACTTGGGATCACCCCGAAGTTAATTTCGGGGTAATCATTTTAGTTGCGCTTGAGCGGATTTAGGTCATGAAAATGCTCGCCTGTGGATCAGGCGCTGGCTTTGCTTGCAAACATCACCATCTTGGGAACATCTTGAAATTCATTTCGCGGTAAACACGTCAAGGTCGAGTATTGAGCTATGCCTTAAACTGACTGAGTCTTGACAACTGCGGAAAGTCCTTCTGAACTTTGACTTCAAGAACATCTCAATAAGTCAGCAAGAAATAGAAGAAAGTATTACATTTGCCCACCCTTTCCGCCCGGATGGTGGAACTGGTAGACACGCAGGACTTAAAATCCTGTGGCCATTGCGGCCGTGCGGGTTCGATTCCCGCTCCGGGTACAAAATCAGAGCGAAAAACAGAGCAAAAGCGACGTTTTGAGCTCTGATTTTACTTCACTCTCGCACTCGCACTCACTCTGAAAAGCATGTTTGATTTCCAAAAGCTCGAAGTTTACAAGAAAGCTAAGCAATTTCATGTTGATTGTAAGCAGATCATTTTAAATCGAGAACTGGATAAGTATGTAGTCGATCAGCTAGGAAGAGCGTCGTTTAGCGTCCCACTGAATATAGCTGAAGGGAGCGGTAAGTTTTCGAAGGCAGACAGGCGAAACTTTTTTGTGATTGCCAGAGCTTCACTTTTTGAATGTATTGCAGTACTCGATATTCTCTCTGATGACGATGTGATCTCGGAAGGAGAATTACTGAAGCTAATGAATAATGCAGATGAGTTATCGCGGATACTGTTTGCGATGATCAAGAACTTATCGAAATAGAACTAGATTCAGAGCGAAAAACAGAGCGAAAGCGACGTTTTGAGCTCTGATTTTTGTTTTTAAATGGCTTCGATGTACTTATTTTTCTAGTGAAAACTTCTTAATTCTACTCAAACCATCCCCAATACAAGGAGAGCCCAAATTCTGGTCGGTTGGGATCGAAGTCGAGTGTTCCCAGGTCCACGTCTGAGTGAAATGCATACCCGCCATACAGCCTGATTTGAATCATATTAAACGGTGTAATGGCTAAGGCAATTCTTGGCGTAAACTGGGTGAATTGGTCGCGGTATATTTCATAGATGTTTTCTCCTAGGTCTCTATTGGCTTCAAAAGACCCAAATCCGAAGCGCATTTCCGCATTGACTGACAGAATACCCATACGGGGCGATTCATAACCCAACAGGAATCCACCTTGCCCGAAACCGACATCGAAAACGGTTTCCATCCGCATCTCTGGCGTTGGCAGCTTCGCCTCCGTAGCCAAATCCTCCGAATTGGAATGAACCAATCCGAACAGCTCCTTCGCCTGTGAAATAGGTCTGGCCTTCACCGGTGAAAATAGCGGAGCTTCCTCCGTACCCACCCCTATAGAGTGAAGTTGTTTTTCTCTTGAGAATAGCCCATTGTATATGCAATAAGAGCAGCTGCAATTAGTATGGATTTTTTCATGTTTATATGTTTAGTAGTTTCTTAATGTCCGACACGTATTTTTCAAGCGCTTCTCTTCCCTTGGGAGTAATACGACACTCTGTGAGCGGATAATTGTTTTGAAATGATTTCCGCACTTTGATATATCCGGCATCTTGAAGCTTAGTGATCTGAACACTCAGATTTCCTTTTGATGCCTGCGTCACCTCAATCAGCTTTTTGAAGTTGGCCCACTCCACATTGGCTAAAAAGCTCATGATCGAAAGTCTTAACTCTTGATGTAATATGGAGTCAAGTTTATTCATGTTCTTTCCTTCTGAGTTGTAGGCCAGGTATGACATAGCCCAAGAAGATAGCTGCTGAGAAGACTAGAGGATGATAGGTTCCAGTTAAGACAAAGCCACATATGATTGCACCGATCCCAATAAGAATTCCACCCCAGATAAATGGTTGAATTTTGAGATACCTCCACTGATGAAAGTGGCCACTGCTGTAAAAGCGAGTATTAATGCGTGAGGCATCATGTTATTGCTTACGGCATAGACTATTGAAAAGGCTAGGCCAAAAAGAAATGCTCCCCATGTGTAATAGGTAATGCGGTCTGTGGAAGTGTGAACTCCCGTTCGCTTTGACTCTCTATTCCCGTAAATCATGATGTAATCCCTCCAACTATTCCTACCACAGGCCATACAAACCATGCAAAACTCATATCGCGAAAGAGAAATTCCTGCGATTCCCGCAGGTACCAATAATATTCCCCAGAGAAGGAAGTAAAATGAATTGCGGTGTAGCGATTTGCGACTTTCGCTCATCATCGCTTCTATAATTTCAAGACTCTTAGTTGTTTCCATAATAAATTGATTTGATACAAATGTAAACTAGTTTATAGTATAAACCAAATATTTTTGATGAGTGGTAGTTCATTGTCGAGCTTATAAGTGGTTATAAACTAGCTTGAAATACTTTGGCTGTCCAGGCTGAGAAGTCGAAGTTGGACTCGTCATACATGACGCCAAGGCGAACGATAACCATGTTTTGGTCTGGGTGAATGGCTACTTGTTGTCCTTGAAATCCATCCATCCAATAGGCATTGGAGCCATAATCCGGAAATCGGTTCGCTGCATTTAGCCAGAACTGCGCTCCGTATTTCTTTGCACTGGCAGGGGCAGGAGAGTGGGTGTACGAGACCCAGGTTGAATCGATAATTTGTTCCCCAAACCAATTCCCTTTATTCAGGTACAACATCCCCAATTTTGCCCAGTCTCTACCTGTGGCATAGGCATATGAAGATCCAACAAAATAGCCATCACCGTCGGTTTCAATAAGAAAAGATTCCGCACCAATGGGGCCAAACAAGCGTTCGTATGGAAATCTGATATACGCATCGTGGCTCTCAAATGCTGTGCTGAGTTCTTTTGCGATGATGTTTGATGTACCAGAAGAATAGAGCCATTGGGTATTGGGTTTTTATAGGCCAAGGGCTGTTGGGCAGCGTATTCACCCATTCCGTCGGTTCCGTACAACATGGTTGTGGCGGTGCTGACCTTTCCATATTCTTCTTCCCACTCGAGTCCAGAAGACATTTGAAGTAAATTTCCTAAGGTGATCTTGCTCCGATCATCTTCTTGCCATTCCGGGATGTTCATCTGGTCTTCCAATCGACCAGAAGCCATCTTTTGCCAATATTCCAGACAAACAGGATGTGACGCTTTTTGCCATGCTCCAGCCCAAAAGCGGTGAGTTCTTATCCAGTCCAGGTCCGTAGGCTTCACCAATAAGTTCCCCATCTTTTACAACGATCACAGCTCGTGTGTTGAGCAGGCTTTCTCCTCCCTTATCAAAAGCTTCTGCCAAAACTTTTTGCAGGTCTGGGTTGGGGAAGGCTTCTTCCGGCCAGATTTCTCTATTGTATTCAACTGGTTTGCCGGGCCATTCAGCCAAGGCTTCTTCTCCTTGAATGGTGCAGCCCATGCCTTCTCGATACACAGCCATTTTGGAGTGCATACCCAACACATTTGAGAAAACCGTTTTATTCTTAAGGTCGACGGTATTCGAAGCCAACCACAATGGACCAAAACCTAAATCTACACGTTCAGCGGTTTCTTGATCCAGTCCGGTCACAAACATGCAAGAGCACAAATTTTTTGCATTGTACCCTGAAATGATTTCCAACTTCGGGTAAAGTGATGTGAAAAAGTACCCTAGGGCGATCCCGAGAATAAATAGGAAGATTATTAGTCCTTTTTTCATAGCGCGAGTTTAAGATGTAAGGTCTGAATTGCTGAGTATGGTGGCGGTGGCCCCAGCATTTTTTAAAACCATTTCTCTGGCACTTTGGCCCATTTCGCGGAGCTTTTGGTGATCCCCTAATATTCGCTTAAGGGTAGTTGTTGCATCTACTTCGCTTTCGAATCCCATACCACCACCCTTAGCGATGAGCTCCTTGGCTTCGTTAAATTTCTCATAGTTAGGCCCGAAGAAAACGGGGATCCCATAAACGGCGGCTTCCAGGGTATTGTGTATTCCTTTGCCGAATCCGCCACCTATGAAGGCTGCATGCCCCAGTTGATAGGCGGCTCCCAAAAGACCAATTGTATCGATGATCATGATGCGGTGCTCGGGTAAGATTGTAGGTGAATCCGACCATTTTATACAATCCGATCTTCGATTGATCATCTTTGCAATTTTCTGTTCATTTATTTCATGCGGAGCCAAAAGCAGCTTCCAGCCTGATGTTTCGTCCAAAACTTTTTCCAAAGCACGCTCGTCCTCAGACCACGTACTTCCTCCTACGATTACTTTTCCATCCTGACAAAAAACTTGTGAGAATAGCGTCGTTTTTTGCTCCTTCGGCAAGAGCCATCACACGGTCGTAGCGAGTGTCCCCGGCAATTGTAGCCTTTTCAATTCCGATTTGGTTCAACAGGGTTAAGCTGTTTTCGTCCTGAGTGTAAATGTGCTTGATTTTGCTGAGTGTCTTTCTAAACCAGCTACCAAATGGCTTGAAATAGATCCTGATTCTCGCGAAAAATGGCCGAGACAAGGTATAGAGGGATTCTTCGTCTATGAAGCTGCTCAAAGCAATTGGTGCCAAATTTCGTATTTGACAAAATAGGCTGCTTTAGGTTGATAGTGCTCTATGAATCGAGCCATATTCTTTGGAATATCCAAGGGTAGGTACACTACCGCATCAGCCTGAGAAGTAGTTCTTTCGAATGTTATATCCAGATGGGCTAAAAAAAAGAAAGCAGGATGGTTTGGTTTGGATTCTTGTTTTTAATTGCCTCAATCAGTGGTCTACCTTGCTCAAACTCCTCCAAGAGATGCGCAGTGAAACCAAATGGGTGCTTGAAGCGTTTTTTGATTTTTGACACCACCTTTTCGCCCATCAATCCAATGCTTAGCCTTTTCGTTGAATAAGGACGCTATTCGAATTCCCAAGCCATATAAAATAATGCTCAGGGTGTAAAAGGAATCGCATTAATCGAGGTAAAATTTATTGGCTGCCTGTTTGTAGATAGGAATCACCCACCCAAGTCTGAAGCCTACAATTCCGTCAAAATATTCGCCGTCAGTGTATGACATGTCATCAATATTGTACGTTCTGTAATCAACGGTAAACGCTTGATAGAAATCGAATCCTACAAAAAAGTTCGCGTAGCGGTTGTTGGCTGAAATGTTGATAGCCGATAAACTCATACAACCCAAAGCCCGCTTTTTTCCGGTCGTAAGCCTTTCGGTAGTCGCCTTCAATAGGGGGAATGTCATCTTGTCGAGCTTCAATCCAAATGCGGTGTTCGAAATAAGTAACACCCAACTTAAAGACAATTCCGGAATTTGGGTTTGGTCCAAACCAAGGGAAGATTTTTTCCCGTGTAAATTCCACCTGTATAGCCCCGTTGCAGAAGTAGGAAGTTGACAGGCTCCCCAGTAATTCCTACCACATTTCCTTGCGAGTTTCGCAATTCTTGAATGATCTGACTCTTGTTTTTTACTTGATCTCCAAACATAAAGGTGAAGTCTCCGCCCCAAAGCCAATTCTTCTTGGTCTTACCTGCAAAGGAGAAACCTACGATTGCATTGTTACCAAAGTAGTCGCTCATATCTCCAAAGGGCTGCTGAAGACCTCCTTGAAACTGAAAAAGAATCATTGGAATTGTATCAGTTCCTACATCTCCTTGGGCATTGGAAGACGAATGACTTAAGACAGTGAATACGAAAAGGAAAAAGAAGGTTTTGACCAGAAATTTTAGGCCCATATCAAAGGGTTCAAAAGGGTTGGAGTATGTATAAATACGTATATTCGCAATCGCTAATTTACGCCTTTTTTCATGAAGAAAATTCAAATGGTTGACCTCGTATCGCAGTACGAGAAGATGCAAGAAGAAATAGATACAGCTGTATTAAACGTTATTCGCTCTTCGGCATACATCAACGGACCAGAAGTTAAGTCATTCCAATCGGAGTTAGAATCATATTTAAATGTAGACCATGTCATTCCCTGTGCTAATGGAACTGACGCGCTGCAAATTGCAATGATGGCACTGGGCCTAAAGCCCGGTGATGAAGTAATCACGGCAAACTTTACATATGTTGCCACGGCTGAAGTAATCGGTTTACTTCAGTTGACGCCTGTTTTAGTGGATGTGGATCCAAATACATTCAATATTGATGTAGAGGCAATCAAAGCCGCAATTACACCAAAGACGAAAGCTATCGTACCGGTGCACCTTTTTGGGCAGTGTGCCCCAATGGAAGAAATCATGGCTATTGCCAAGGAGCACAATCTTTATGTAATTGAAGATAATGCCCAGGCCATTGGAGCTGATTACACTTTTTCAGACGGGAGAGTGGCCAAAGCTGGAACAATCGGAGATATAGGAGCTACATCATTTTTCCCGAGTAAAAACCTGGGGTGTTATGGAGATGGTGGAGCCATTTTCACAAACAATGAAGAGTTGGCGCAAGTTATTCGTCAGGTTGCCAACCACGGTCAGACTCGTCAGTATTACCACGATTTTATCGGTGTTAATTCTCGATTAGATTCCATTCAGGCAGCTGTTTTGCGAATCAAGCTCCGTAGATTGGATGAATATGCAGCCGCTCGAAATAAGACTGCTGAGTTCTACAATGAAGCATTTAAGGATATCGATCAAATCGAAACTCCAACTTACTTCGATCAGAGTACCCATGTCTTTCATCAGTACACTATGAAATTAAATGGGGTAGATCGAGACGAACTTCGCACCTACCTGATGGACCGCGATGTTCCAGCTATGATTTATTACCCAGTGCCATTGCATTTGCAAAAGGCATACGTCGATGAGCGATACAAAGAAGGAGACTTTCCAGTTACTGAAGATCTCTGTAGTCGTGTAATTTCACTACCTATGCAAACCGAGCTGGACAATGAGCAGCTCACATATATAACCGAAACCGTCAAATCTTTTTTTAACCAATAACGCTCATGAAAATTGCTGTTGTCGGAACAGGCTATGTCGGCCTAGTTACCGGAACTTGTTTTGCTGATACTGGTAATGATGTCATCTGTGTGGACATCGACGCTGAAAAAGTAAAACGTATGCAAAATGGGGAAGTGCCCATTTATGAACCGTACCTCGATACGGTCTTCGAAAGAAATATTAAACAAAAAAGGCTAACGTTTACAACCGACCTAGCCAGCGCTATTGAAGATGCTAAGATTATTTTCTTAGCACTTCCAACTCCTCCTGGCGAAGATGGATCAGCTGATTTGTCATATGTTTTGGGAGTGGCTGAAGACCTTGGAAAACTCATTAAAGACTACAAAGTCATTGTCGACAAGAGTACTGTTCCGGTTGGAACAGCTGATCTTGTTACAGCCAAAATTGCTGAGAATGCTACGGTAGATTTTGACGTGGTTTCAAATCCGGAGTTCTTGAGAGAAGGATTCGCGGTGGAAGACTTTATGAAGCCTGACCGTGTTGTAATCGGAACGAGCTCAGATCGAGCTGCGAAAATCATGCAAGATCTGTACAAGCCCTTTGTACGTCAAGGCAATCCGCTCATCGTGATGGATGAGAAATCGGCGGAGTTGACTAAATATGCTGCCAACTCTTTCCTTGCTACCAAAATTACTTTCATGAATGAAATTGCCAATTTCTGTGAGAAAGTAGGTGCTGATGTAGATATGGTACGAGCGGGGATCGGAACAGATACCCGAATCGGTAAGCGCTTTTTGTTTCCAGGAATCGGATACGGTGGAAGCTGTTTCCCTAAAGATGTGCAGGCACTCGCGAAAAGTGGTCGTCAATTTGGCTACGACTTTCAGATTTTGGACTCTGTGCTCCAAGTAAACGACAAGCAGAAGCTGACTTTGATCGAAAAGCTCAAAAAGCACTACGGCGATTTAGCTGGCAAGCGTTTTGGACTTTGGGGACTTGCTTTTAAGCCAGATACAGATGATATCAGAGAAGCTCCAGCGCTTTATATGATTGATGCCTTGGTAGAAGCAGGAGCTCAAGTTGTTGCTTTTGATCCTGAGGCAATGGAAAACGTGAAGCGCTTGGTTGGAGATAAAATCGAATTCAGAGACAATATGTACGATGCTATTGATGCAGCGGATGCTCTATTGATTGCTACAGAATGGTCTGTTTTCAGAAACCCTGATTTTTCTAAAATGGAAGGACTTCTCAAGGAGAAAGTCATTTTCGATGGAAGAAACTTGTTTGAAGGAGAGAAAATGAAGGAGTTGGGATACCACTACGAAAGTATTGGAAGAAATACTGTAACTCAGAGCTAAGATGAAGAAACGCGTATTGGTAACAGGTGCAGCCGGATTTTTAGGATCACACCTTTGCGACCGGTTTATAGCTGAAGGCTGCGAAGTAATTGGGATGGATAATCTGATTACTGGAGACCTTCGGAATATCGAGCACCTATTCCCACTTGAAGACTTCACCTTCTATGATCACGATGTAAGCAATTACGTTCACGTACCCGGACACATCGATTATATCTTGCATTTTGCATCACCAGCGAGTCCAATTGACTATTTGAAAATCCCGATCCAAACGCTAAAGGTCGGATCATTGGGAACGCACAATTTGCTCGGGCTTGCCAAAGCAAAAGGCGCGAGAATACTGGTGGCGAGTACAAGCGAGATTTACGGAGATCCTGAAGTGCATCCGCAGAGTGAAGATTACTGGGGGCATGTAAACCCAATCGGACCCAGAGGAGTTTACGATGAAGCCAAACGATTTCAAGAAGCAATCACCATGGCCTACCACCGATTCCACGGTTTAGAAACCAGAATTGTGCGCATCTTCAATACTTATGGGCCAAGGATGAGACTCAATGATGGTCGGGTTTTGCCCGCATTTATTGGTCAAGCTTTGCGCGGAGAAGACTTTACTGTTTTTGGTGACGGATCGCAGACGCGCTCGTTCTGTTACGTTGATGATCTGGTAGAAGGAATTTACCGATTGCTTTTGAGCGATTGTGTAGATCCGGTAAACGTCGGGAATCCGGATGAAATTACCATTAAGGATTTTGCTGAAGAGATCATTAAACTCACAGGGGCGAATACAAAAATTGTTTACAAGGATCTACCTCACGATGATCCTAAAAAGCGCCGACCCAACATTGCCAAGGCAAAAGAAGTTTTAGGATGGGAGCCGCAAGTTCACAGAAGCGAAGGATTGAAGATCACGCTTGATTACTTCAAGACTTTGAGTGAAGAAGATTTGTACCGAAAAGATCACAAGCAATTCGATAAGTTTATCAAACGTTAATGGACTACTTTGCCCATGAGACAGCCGTTGTAGATGATGGTTGTGAAATAGGAGATGGTACCAAGATTTGGCACTTTTCGCACATCATGCCCGATTGTGTCCTTGGTGAGCGCTGTAATATCGGACAGAATGTGGTGATCTCTCCAGGCGTAGTTCTCGGGGCCAATGTTAAGGTCCAGAACAATGTGAGCATCTACTCGGGAGTCATATGCGAAGACGATGTCTTTCTTGGTCCTTCAATGGTTTTTACGAATGTAATCAATCCGAGAAGCGCCGTTAACCGTAGAGGAGAATACTCCAAAACCACGGTGAAAAAAGGTGCAAGCATTGGAGCTAATGCCACAATAGTATGTGGAAATGACATTGGTGAGTATGCCTTTATCGGTGCGGGAACGGTCATTACCAAAGAAGTGAAGCCATTTGCCTTAGTTGTTGGGAACCCTGGTAAGCAGATAGGCTGGATGAGCGTTTTTGGTCACCGTCTAGAATTCAATGAAAATAACGAAGCACAGTGTCCAGAAGGCAAGGACTGGTATGTTTTGGAAAATAATCAAGTGAGAAAGAAATGAGCGATTCGAAGATAAAGTTTGCCGTAGTTGGCTGTGGTCACATTGGTAAGCGACATGCCGAAATGATCCGACGAAACCCAGAAGCCGAATTGGTGGCTATGCTCGACGTAAGAGATGAATCTGAACTCGGAATAGAAGATTTTGGAGTGCCTTTTTTCAAGTCTATGGACGAGATGTTTGAGCAGGTTCCTGAAATCGAAGTTGTCAATGTGTGCTCTCCAAATGGGATGCATGCCGATCAGTCACTTTCAGCCTTGAACCACCGAAAACACGTGGTATGTGAAAAGCCCATGGCGCTTACAAAGGCGGGTTGTGAAAATGTGATTTTCAAAGCTTTGCAAGTGAGTCGTCACGTTTTTTGTGTGATGCAGAACAGGTACTCACCACCTTCGGTTTGGCTCAAGGATATGATTGAGAACAAGCGATTGGGTGATATTTATATGGTTGACATCAACTGCTATTGGAACAGAGATGCACGGTACTATAAAAAAGGTGGGTGGAAAGGCGTAGCTGACATTGACGGTGGTACCTTGTTTACCCAGTTTTCGCATTTCATCGACATCATGTACTGGCTCTTTGGCGACATCGAGAATATAGCTGGTAGATTTGCTGACTTCAATCACCAAGATCTTACGGACTTCGAAGATAGTGGTATTGTGAGCTTTGATTTTATCAATGGCGGGACTTGTTCCTTGAATTATTCAACTTCTGTTTGGGGCCAAAACCTGGAGAGCAGCATGACCATAATTGGGAGCAAAGGGTCGATCAAAGTCGGTGGTCAATACATGAATGAAGTGGAGTACTGTCATGTTGAGAATTACGAGATGCCAGAACTTCCTGAAGCGAGCCCTGCAAATGACTATGGCTCTTACAAGGGAAGCGCGGCAAACCACCACTTTATCATCCAGAATGTTGTGGATACCCTGAAAAACAGAAATGTAGCTACCACCAATGCTCTCGAAGGCTTGAAGGTGGTCGATATAATTGAAAGAATTTATAACGTAAGAGACTCGAAGAAGAGCTAGATATGTACGAAGCACTAGTAAAGAAAGATAAGAAACTAGCGGTTATCGGATTGGGCTATGTTGGATTGCCGATTGCCTTAGAATTTGCCCGAAAACTATCAGTAATTGGGTTTGATATTAATGCAGACCGCGTCGAAATGATGCGGAATGGAGTAGACCCCAGTAAAGAACTTGAAAAGGAAGATTTTGAAGGCTGTGATATTACATTCACTGCCGACATAGAAGATCTAAAGGACGCAAACTTCTACATTGTTGCTGTTCCTACACCTATCGATAGCTCAAACAAGCCAGACTTAAGACCGATTTTGGGAGCTTCTACAACTGTGGGAAAAGTTCTCAAGAAGGGCGACTTTGTTGTCTTTGAGTCGACAGTATATCCGGGATGTACCGAAGAAGATTGTGTGCCTGTTCTCGAAGCTGAGTCAGGTCTCAAATACATGGTAGACTTTAAAGTCGGCTATAGCCCTGAGCGAATTAATCCAGGAGATAAAGTTCACACATTGCAATCTATCGTAAAAGTGAGTTCTGGATGTGATCCAGAGTCGGCTGAAACAATAGCGAAAACCTATGAGCTAGTTGTGGATGCCGGAGTGCATAGAGCGAGCTCGATTAAGGTAGCGGAAGCGGCTAAAATCATTGAGAATACTCAGCGCGATGTGAACATTGCTTTGATCAATGAACTTTCGATCATCTTCAATAAGATGAACATCAATACATATGAAGTTCTTGAAGCCGCCGGAACCAAGTGGAATTTCTTGAATTTTAAACCTGGGCTAGTTGGTGGTCACTGTATTGGGGTTGATCCATATTACCTGACGCACAAAGCCAAAGAACTTGGTTACCACGCACAAATCATCAATTCTGGTCGATTTGTGAATGACTCTATGGGCGGGTATGTTGCCAAACAGACCGTAAAGAAGATGATTGCTCAGGGCAAGAACATGCAAGACGTTCGCGTACTAGTGATGGGTGCTACGTTCAAAGAGAATGTAAGCGATATCCGCAACTCAAAGGTTGTAGATACCGTTCGTGAGCTCCAATCATTTGGTGTGCGCGTAGATGTAGTTGATCCTTACGCATCTGCAGAAGAAGTGAAACACGAATACAACTACGATCTTTCAGAGAAACCAACGGGAAAATACGACGCTGTAATTGTTGCCGTCAACCACGACGAGTACTGCGACAAACCGGAATCAGAATTCTCAGAATTCCTAAGAGATCAAGCGGTATTCGTTGATCTCAAAGGAATTTACAAAGGAAAAATATCGTCGTTTGAATACTGGAGCTTATAAGCTCGCAGAAGACGTATCAAACTGTCGATCTACTTTTTTGAACAGGCCCTGGAGTACTTTTCCGGGGCCTACTTCTACCACAGCATTTGCTCCGTCGGCAATCATGTTTTGCATGGTCTGAGTCCATCTAACAGGCGCAGTTAGTTGCGATACCAAATTTTCTTTGATTTGAGCAGGATCTGTAACAGGCATTGCGGTCACATTCTGGTAAATCGGGCATCGTGGCTCGTTGAAAGGCGTGCTCTCAATTGCCTTTGCCAAGTCAGCCCTAGCAGGCTCCATGAGTGGTGAGTGAAACGCTCCACCTACTGGAAGTATCAACGCTCTTCGAGCGCCAGCTGCAGTAAATTTCTCACAAGCCGTTTCTATACCTTTTCGCTCTCCACTGATAACTAATTGACCTGGACAGTTGTAGTTTGCTGGTACAACACCTTCCACTTCCTGACAGATGCTTTCTACCTGATTGTCTTCAAGACCCAAGATGGCCGCCATTGTTCCTTCTGTCAACTCGGTGGCAGACTGCATGGCGTTCGCACGCTGAATTACAAGTTTAAGCCCGTCTTCGAAGCTCATCGCTCCGGCAGCAACAAGGGCAGAAAACTCACCTAAGCTGTGACCAGCCACCATATCTGGTTTGAAGTCATCACCTATCACTTTGGCCATGATTACTGAGTAGATAAATATGGCGGGTTGTGTAACATTGGTTTGCTTGAGCTCTTCTTCACTGCCTTCAAACATGATGTCAGTGATCCGAAAGCCAACAATCTCATTTGCTTTTTCAAAAAGCGATTTGGCTTCTTCAGATGCTTCGTATAATTCTTTTCCCATTCCGGGAAACTGGGATCCTTGTCCTGGAAAAACGTAGGCTTTCATTTAAATAGGTTTTTGGGACGACAATAATACGGATAAGCGCGGTATCAAAAACAAAAGTCCCTCGAACTGCTTCGAGGGACTTTTAAAATATAGATTCTAACCTGATTAGTCTCGGCTTCCAAACAAGCGGAGCAGGAATAGGAAAAGGTTGATGAAATCAAGGTATAGGCTCACAGCCCCCATCAATGCGAGCTTCGATCCAGCTTCGCTACCGTGATCTACTGTCATACCGATCTGCTTTATCTTTTGCATGTCGTAAGCGGTAAGACCAGTGAAGATCAATACCCCAAGAATGCTAATAATGTAGTCCATTGTGTCGCTGCCTACAAACCAGTTAACGACCATGGCCAGGATAATTCCAATCAATCCCATGTAAAGGATCGATCCCATTTTGGTCAAGTCTGTTGATGTGGTGTAGCCGAGAACAGCCATCGTTCCGAAGGTACCTGCCGTGATAAAGAAGGTCGTAGCGATGCTACTCATGGTGTATGCGATGAAGATGAAGCTAAGGCTCATTCCCATAGTGATTGAGAAAACGAGGAAAAGTGCCATAAGCCCTATGCTCGACATACGTTGCACGGCTGCACTCATGATGAGCACGATTCCAAGTGGAGCGAAAGTTACGATCCATCCTAAGGTTGACATACCTCCAGACTCATTAATCATAAGGCTCAATAGCTCGTAGTTTGATCCAAACCAATAAGCTACTACACCCGTTATAGCCAATGCCGATGCCATATAGGTCATCACCTGGCTTACAAACGATTTTGCTAAGCTACCCTCTCGTTGTATAGGGCCTGCTGTGGTGGAGTCTTCCCACCTTTCTGTCTCTGTATTCATTTTTTTAATTCAAATTTGAAGAGATCAAGTTAATAAATTCTGATCTCGTTTTTTCTTTTAAAAATTCTCCGTGGAAAGCTGATGTGGTCGTTTTGGAGTTTTGTTTCTGAACGCCACGCATTTGCATACACATATGCCTTGCTTCAATAACAACTGCTACCCCGAGTGGGTTTAGGGTTTCCTGAATGCAATCGCGGATTTGATTCGTCAGCCTTTCCTGAACTTGCAATCTTCTTGAAAACGCGTCAACAACACGAGGTATTTTACTCAAACCAACAATTTTTCCACTGGGAATGTATGCCACATGCGCTTTTCCAAAAAAAGGAAGCATATGATGTTCACACATGCTGTATACTTCAATGTCTTTTACTACAACCATTTGGCTATACTCTTCTTCAAACATAGCCGACTTCAAGATGGCAACTGGATCTTCGTGGTATCCCTTCGTCAAGAATTGCATGGCTTTGGCCACGCGTTTTGGGGTATCTACTAAGCCTTTTCGGTTAATATCTTCACCCAAATCGGTGAGTACATTGGTGTAGGCTTTTTCCAAACGCGATTGCACGTCTGGATTGCTTTTAAAATCTGTCATGAATAATTTATTCGCCTAAATATTCCGCAAAGTTGTTTTCGGTCTCTTTGACACGAATACTATGCAAGGTACAACCTTCAGCCCGTATCACTTCTTCCAGTTCGCCCCAGATGGCCACGGCCAAGTTTTCAGTGCTTGCCATTTGACCTTTCATAAAAGGAACGTCCAGGTTGATGTTTCTGTGATCAATGTGCTCAATCACGTGTTCCTTGATCAGAGCGCTAAGCAATTTGAGATCTATGATGCAGCCCGTCTCAGGGTCTGGTGATCCTTTTACTGTTACAAACAGCTCATAGTTGTGCCCGTGCCAATTGACATTGGCGCACTTTCCGAAAACTTCGAAATTCTTCTCTTCCGACCAATTCGGATTCCAAAGTTTATGCGCTGCATTGAAGCGCTCGCGTCTTGTAATATACACTTTAGGCATAGCCTGCATTTCTGAGGCGCAAATATACAACCTTATTTCCGAAGGAATTGGAATGTTGGTGCGCTTCGAATCAATATCTTTGGACTCAAAATCAAGAAGAATGATCGTAGTTACGGGTGCTGCCGGATTTATCGGAAGCTGTCTAGTTCAAGGTTTGAACGACAAAGGTTACAAGGATATTATCGTAGTCGATGACTTTTCAAAAACTGAAAAGGACAAGAATCTTGAAGGAAAGACATTCAGCCAAAAAGTAGAACGCAGTGATTTTTTTGACTGGTTAGAAAAGAATCACAAACTCGTCTATTTCATTTTTCATATTGGTGCTCGCACAGATACCACCGAGTTCGACAAGTCTATTTTTGACGAGCTCAATCTCAACTACACCAAAACCATGTGGAATAAATGCATTGAGCACGGTATTCCGCTGGTGTACGCCAGTTCTGGTGCTACATATGGTCTTGGAGAGCATGGCTATTCAGATAGCCACGATGTGGTTGAGAAACTGAAGCCGCTTAACCCTTATGGCGATTCTAAAAACGATTTTGACAAATGGGCGCTCAAGCAAGATGAAGCGCCATACTTCTGGGCGGGACTGAAATTTTTCAATGTATACGGACCAAACGAATATCACAAATCGCGAATGGCTTCTGTGATTTTTCACGCGTTCAACCAGATCAATGATAAAGGCTCAGTAAAGCTTTTTAGATCTCACAATCCGGAGTACAAAGATGGAGAGCAGCTCCGCGATTTTGTCTACGTGAAAGATGTCGTTAAAGTCTGCCTTTTCTTGATGGAGCACCGAAAGAATTCTGGACTCTACAATCTGGGTACAGGGCAAGCGCGCACTTTCAAAGATCTGGCGCTATCAACGTTTGCCGCCCTTGGTGTTGAACCGGAAATCAATTTCATCGACACCCCCGAAGACATCAGAGACAAGTACCAATACTACACCCAGGCTGAAATGGATAAGCTCTTATCGATCGGTTACGATGGTGGTTTTATGAGTCTGGAAGAAGGTGTGAAAGACTACGTGCAAAACTACCTCACGGAAGGGAATTACTACTAATCGATTATGAAGACCTTCGGTCTTTCAGACTTCGACTTTGAATTGCCCGATCGACTACTAGCTGAGTACCCAGCTGAAAAGCGCGATCACTCGCGGTTGATGGTCGTCCATTTGGCTGATCAAACCGTTGAGCACCGCATGTTTTACGATTTGCCCGACTACTTTTCGGAGGGTGATCTCATGGTTTTTAATGATACCCGGGTTATTCCAGCGCGGATGACAGCTAGGAAGGAGTCGATGAAGGGAGCACTTCTTCAAATCCTACTTGTTGAAGAGATAGACGGAGAAATACCATCTTGGGTCATGTTGGTTGACCCGCTCAGAAAAATCAAGGTGGGCACTAATCTCGTTTTTGGAGAGTCGGAACTAGTAGGCGAAATACTGGAAGTATGCTCAGAGAAAGAAGTTTTGGTGGGGTTTCGAAATGGAATCACCAAAATAGAACTTCGTTCAAAGCTGTTTGACCTAGGTAAAACTCCGTTGCCACCTTACATTCGCCGACCTGTTGAGTGGGATGATTCAGAGCGGTATCAAACTGTATTTGCCAAAAACGATGGGGCCTTAGCCGCTCCTACTGCTGGACTGCACTTTACGCCAGAATTGCTTGAAGCTTTGTCAAGAAAAGGTGTTGATCAAAGCCATCTCACGCTCACTATCGGGATGGGTACGTTTAACCCAATTTATAAGGAGAATCTGGATGAGTTTGAGATTCACAAGGAGTCATTTCAAATTCCAAATGAAACGGCTGACGCAGTAAACAGACTATCGGGAGATGCTCATTCCAGAATACTCGCCGTTGGAACGACTACATTGCGGGCTCTGGAAACAGCCGCTGACCGAAAGGGTCATGTGCAAGCTGGAAGATCTTCTAGTCAGATTTTTATTCGTCCTGGTTATGAATTCAAGACTGGAGTATCCTTGCTCACCAATTTTCACACGCCTCGATCGTCTTTGCTCATGTTGATTTCGGCCTTTATGGGGTATGAGTTTACGCGCGAAGTCTATCAGATAGCAATCGATGAAGAATACCGTTTCTTCTCCTACGGAGATGCGATGTTGATCTTGCGCTAAAGATTTTTCTTCAGCTCCATCAAAAATGCCCGGACGTCTTCAAGATACTTGATGACCTCCACGTTTTCGGATATGTCATTTTTGTTGTCCTTCAGCTTGTCTTTCGCTCCTTGCAATGTGTATCCACGCTCTTTAACAAGGTGGTAGATAATCTTGATGTTTTCTACATCTTCTTTGGTGAAAAGTCTGTTTCCCTTTTTGTTTTTCTTGGGCTTGAGAATGTCAAATTCCTTTTCCCAAAATCGAATCAAAGAGTTGTTGACATCGAACATTTTTGCGACTTCGCCAATGCTGTAGTAAAGCTTTTCGACTTCTCTTTCTTTGTAGGGCATGTTTAATCGAAAGATTGGTTAGCATGAGATGAAAGCTCGATCATCTGATCGTATTCCTCCGGTGTCAAATCGTTGAAGTAAAAATTAATCGGATTTATTTTTCGACCATCCTTTAATACTTCATAATGGAGGTGTGGTGCACTACTTACTCCAGTATTTCCAACCAATCCAATCACATCTCCACGTTTCACTTTTTGTCCTTTTCGAACTTTCGTTTCACTCATATGGCCGTACTGGGTGGTATATCCGTAGCCATGGTTGATCACAACGTATTTCCCTAGACCTCGCCTCGAGTGAACCACTTTTTCGACAACACCATCTCCAGTTGCAAAAATATTGGTTCCTGAAGGAGCAGAAAAATCCATGCCCCAGTGCATTTTAGGTACTTTATATATCGGGTGCATTCGCATTCCAAAACCGCTGGCCATACGCTTCAAATCTTTATTTGGAATAGGCTGAATAGCGGGAATTGAAGCGAGCATTTGCTCTTTGTCCTTAGCTAGCTCTACTACTTCATCAAATGACTTCGATTGAACGTACATGCGCTTTGCTAGCTTGTCGAGCTTTTGTTGAACGTCGATAACCAATTCTGAATTCTCGTATCCTTCTAGGTGACTGTACCTGTTAACTCCACCAACTCCCGAAGAACGTACATTAGAAGAAATGGGCTCAGTCTCCAAAATCTGACGATAGATATTGTCATCACGATTCTCAATATCAGCGAGGACAGCACTTAATTGGTCAAGATCTTTGCTAATCAACTCGTACTGCTTTTTTAGCTGAGCATTTTCTCTTTTTAGATTGATTTCTTTAGGAGAATCGAAGAAAGTGTAGGCCAGAAGTATGATGATGGATGCAAAAAACAATCCCACAAGCATATACGTCACTACCTTTTTCAGTCGGTCGACTATAGTTAGCTGAATTTTTTCGTAGTTCAGCGTGTTGGGATTGTACTTGTATTTTATTTTTGCCATCTAGCTTTCAACAGTGGCCCAAAAGTAGTCAATAGATGTAACTCCCTTTTGCCATTTAGTGTTAAAGCTAAATTAGAAATCTACTCTATGAAATCCTCCGAAATAAGACGAAAGTTTTTAGAATTCTTTGAGGCAAAGGGACATAAGGTCGTTCCTTCCGCTCCAATTGTCATGAAGAATGACCCCACATTGATGTTTACCAATGCTGGGATGAACCAGTTCAAAGACTGGTTTCTGGGGAATGAAGAAGCCAAGTTTACACGTGCAGTGGATACTCAAAAATGCTTACGCGTAAGTGGTAAGCACAATGACTTAGAAGAAGTTGGGGTAGATACCTACCACCACACTATGTTTGAGATGCTTGGTAATTGGTCCTTTGGTGACTATTACAAAAAGGAAGCAATTAATTGGGCGTGGGAGCTTTTAACGGAAGTCTATAAAATTGATCAGAGTCGATTGTATGTGACGGTTTTTGAGGGAGACAAGGAAGATGGCTTGGCTTTCGATCAGGAAGCCTTCGACATATGGAAAGAGCTGATATCTGAAGAACGGATCATTGCGGCCAATAAGAAAGATAACTTCTGGGAGATGGGAGCTGCAGGGCCTTGTGGTCCTTGCAGTGAGATTCACGTTGACATGCGCTCTGATGATGATCGAGCCAAAGCAGATGGAAAATCCTTAGTGAATATGGATCATCCGGCGGTCATCGAGATTTGGAATTTGGTTTTCATGGAGATGAACCGAAAGGCAGATCGATCTCTCGAAAAGCTCTCATCAAAGCACATCGATACGGGTATGGGCTTTGAGCGGTTGACCATGGTTCTACAAGGAAAGCAATCGACCTACGACACGGATGTGTTTGGAGGATTGATTGCCCATGTTGAAAAGGTCAGTGGTGTGAAATATCAGGCTAGTGATTCCAAATCAGACATAGCCATTCGCGTATTGGTTGATCATATCCGAGCAGTGAGCTTTGCCATCGCTGATGGACAAATGCCTTCGAATACGGGTGCTGGATATGTTATTCGCCGGATATTGAGAAGAGCCGTACGATACGCCTACAGCTTTCTCAATGTCAAAGAACCAATTTTGTTTGGTTTGGGGGAAGTGCTTATCGATCAAATGGGCGAATTTTTCACAGAGTTGAAAAAAGACAAAGGATTGATACTTCAAGTTATCAAGGAGGAAGAAGAGTCTTTCCTTCGGACGTTAGCAAAAGGAATGGAACTCATTGATGGCCTGGTAGCAAAGTCGAAAGGGAATGTGATCGACGGAAAAATTGCTTTTGAACTCTACGATACTTATGGGTTTCCAGCAGATCTCACTTCACTGATCCTTTCTGAAAATGGGAAGACTTTTGATCAAAAAGCCTTTGACGATGCACTTGCAGCGCAAAAAGCGCGATCTAGAAAAGACGCCGCTCAAGATACAGGTGATTGGATTGTCGTAAACGATGACTCTGGAACAACGGAGTTTTTGGGATATGATAATCTGAGTTCACCATTGAAGATTAACAAGTACAGAAAGGTAAATCAAAAGGGAAAAGATCTTTTTCATCTGGTATTTGACCAAACTCCTTTTTATCCCGAAGGCGGTGGACAGGTGGGAGATCAGGGTGTGATTGAAATGGGAGATTCGAAGCTACCGATAATCAATACCTACAAAGAGAATAACCTGATCGTACACGTCTCACCAAAATCCCCGGAAGGAATAGTTGGTGAATGGATTGGGAAGGTAACTGCATCTAAGCGCAATGCCACAGCTAAAAATCACTCGGCAACTCACTTGCTTCACCATGCTTTACGCAATGTGCTTGGAAAGCACGTGGAGCAAAAAGGTTCCCTTGTCGAAAAAGATTATCTGCGATTTGACTTCAGCCATTTCTCCAAGATGACTTCAGAAGAGATTCGGGAAGTTGAAAAGCAGGTGAATGAGCACATTCTTGAGAATATTCATCTAGATGAGAAGAGAGCCATTTCCATGGATGAAGCTATGAAAATGGGTGCAATGGCACTTTTTGGTGAGAAATATGGAGATTCTGTTCGCGTCATCAAGTTTGGTGATAGTGTTGAGCTCTGTGGAGGAACACACGTTCAATATACGGGTGAAATTGGCTTCTTTAAAATTACCAGCGAAGGATCAGTGGCATCAGGTATTAGGAGGGTAGAAGCAGTGACTGGAAGCGCTGCTCAAGCTTATTTGTTTGAAACGATTGATACGCTAGAGTCAATTCGCGGGATGCTGAAGTCACCGAACAACCCTGTGAAATCGATTGAAGACTTGATTTCTGATCAGCAGAAGTTGACCAAAGAGCTGGAAGCACTTACTCGTGAAAAGGCCAAAATGGTTAAGTCTGAATTGATAGCGCAAAAGGAAGATATCAACGGAGTTGGATTCATTGCTGCCAAAGTAGATTTAGACGCTGGCTCCATCAAGGATTTGGCCTTTCAGCTTAAATCTGAGTTTGCTCCATTGTTCTTGGTATTGGCTTCGGCTGAAAAAAACAAAGCCACCGTATCGGTGGCTCTGTCTGATGAATTGGTAAAAGGGGGTCGGTTTAGCTCCGGTACTATAGTAAAAGAGCTCGCATCTTATATAAAAGGTGGGGGTGGAGGACAGCCTTTCTTTGCAACGGCGGGAGGTAAAAATCCCGACGGCATTGATTCAGCCCTAAACCGCGCCCGAGAGATATTAAGCCAAAGCTGATTTGGCTTTCACTCCTTCAGTTCCGTATACCGGACCTTGGTATTCTGCTTCATAGGACAGACCAAGGTTTAGTACGTAAAACCCATTGAAGACAATCACGAGGATATAGTCTACAATTGAAGTTTTCCCGAAGCTGTTACACAATTCAATGTAAACTTTTGGGATCATGTACAATTGACCGTAGATCGGGATCAAGAACAAGAAAATGTGACTTGCTGGTCGACCAACGATTCTTAAGAATACGATGAAGTTCCAAATTGGAACGATTGAAGCGATTCCGGGCTGACCTGCTTTAGCGTAAAGACGCCATTGCGCTACAACTCCGATAAATCCTACAATAATGGCGAGGACGAAAATACCTTCTCCGAAGAGATTGTAGATGCCCATCGCGAAATCTGATAATCCTTGAATAATGCTGCTCATAATAATAATTTTTGTAACCTTTCTTAAAATGCCCCGTAAAACCGGGGTTCTGTAGTTAAGACGTGAACGATTTCAAGAGGTTGCCATATAAACTTGGTTGATTTTTCGACGAAGGGCGTTCTGGTCCGGATGAATGAGAAGTGGTGCTGATAGGGTGAACTTCTGATAGGTATCTCAAGCGGGGCGCGGGCTGTGTACATGTTGATAAACTCTACTTTTTAACAGGATTTTGATGGTAAGTCAAGGGTCAAAAAAGATGATTTTGATTGTATTCTGTTGTAATTTGTCGAATTATCCATGTAGTTCGTGGAAAATTTGCCAATCGAGTGATCCGAATAGCTTGCTTTATAGTGTTGTACATCGTATCTGGCCTGGTACAGGCTCAGGATGTGACCATTATTAACCAATACGGATCAGAGGAAAAAGGGATTTCAGAAGAGAATTATGTGCTCAAATCTGTCAAAGAGTACCGCTATGTGGTCAATGAGTACGAATTATCAAACACAGGACCGCGTTCACACCTAGAACAAATGATTCGCTATGGGCTGCGATCCTATGTAGATAATCAAATACACGGTTATGATGGGAGAGTAGAAGTCCTGGTAAACCCTACCGATTTCGAAATTGCCGCCACGGCTATTGTGAGAAATGCCGTTTGGATTCACGATCAGGAATTTGAAAATGACTTTCAGGGTTTCGTAAACCCGGTATTGCGACAAGTGGAAGACCTTCAACGAATAGATGGGTACCAACTCAAGTTTGGAGATCAGGATATGGTAAGTCCTGCCAATGGTGAAGTCGGTCTCTACGCCTTTCAAAGAATGGTCTACGATCTCAAATCTTCTATGGAAGAGCAAGTGCTCGATTTTTTGAATCAGGTGATGCCTGAAACAAACGATCGCGGCTACGATGAATCAGACTCACCACTTCTTTCTTCACAAGACTATAGAATCCCCAAGGATAACTCAATAGAATCTGAGCTTTTAAGCCTTGAGCCGGATCTTGATTTTTCGAATGGAAAGAAGCCTAAGAAAAAGAAGAAGAAAGAACCTGAAGAACTGCCATTCTCCGAGCGAATTGTTGATTTGCTCGAAGAGAACAATCGCATACTGGCTAATTACAATAACCGTTTCGAAGATCTTCAAGGGCAGATTAATGATATTCGAAACGAACGAGCCAATGCTGGAAATGATGAGTTGAAGGGCGAAATTGCGGAGCTGAGAGATATGATTCAAGCGCTCAGCGAAGGGAAGACAATCTCGGAACCGGATGGAACTACCACGTCTATGCCTGAAGGTGGTGCTACCCTTATTTTTGATAAAAACAGTCATGAACTCAATCTGGCTCATCAGGCCCAACTTAATCAGGTCGTTGACATATTGCGGAATGAGCGGGCCTATTCGGCGTTAATCACTGGTTATGCTGATAAAACAGGTAATGCCGAATTCAATGCCTGGATATCTAAACAAAGAGCAGCGGCAGTAAAAGAATACCTGATTGGTCGAGGAGTGGCAAATACAAGATTGGTTTTGAATTTCCTCGGTGATGCCGAAAGTCAATACGCCAATCCGGCTGACAGGAAGGTAGAAGTGCAATACATTGAGAACACTGCGGGATACTAATTCAATACCTTGGTGATAACCTCTATTGATCGCTCTATATCTTGAGCCGTTATATCCAGATGAGTCACCATTCGAATTCTGGCAGGGCCAAATGAAACCGCTCGCAGACCTTCTTTTTCAAAATGGGCAAGGACCGACTCTTTTGCTTTCTGCGATTCGAGATCAAACAGCACTATGTTTGTTTCTGGAGGTATGACATGTCTTACCTGTGAAGCACGGCTAAGGGCATTAGCAAGCTCCTTTGCTCTTTGATGATCGTCTTTTAATCTGTTTACATTATTATCGAGCGCATAAATTCCAGCAGCGGCCAATATACCAGCTTGTCGCATTCCACCACCCATTACCTTTCTTACGCGCCGAGCTTCTTTGATGAAAGCTTTTGAACCGATGAGAACGGATCCAACCGGTGTTCCCAAACCTTTTGAAAGGCAAATCGAAATGGTGTCGAATAGCTTTCCATACGCCAGCAGATTGTGATTTTTCTCTACAATAGAGTTCATGACACGAGCCCCATCTAGGTGAAAAGCTAGTCCTGATTCTTTGCAAAAGGAGCTTAAGGCTTCCAATTCTGTCATGTTGTAGCACTTTCCACCGCCACGGTTGGAGGTGTCTTCCGCTACAACCAGAGATGTGTTGGCGAGCCAATCAAAGTCTTCATTGACCAAGGCTCGTACTTCATCGATTGACATCGTGGCGCCATCATTGTGCACTAACTTGGTCGAAGCGGCTGCATTTCTAGCGATTCCACCACCTTCGTAATTGTAAACATGTGAAGAGCTGTGACAAATCACCTCATCGCCTGGAGATGTGTGAACCTGAATAGCTATTTGATTGGTCATTGTGCCAGATGGACAGAAGAGGCCAGCTTCATGGCCAAACATACGGGCAGTCTTTTCTTCCAGCGCATTCACAGTCGGGTCTTCACCAAAAACATCATCACCAACTGGAGCCGAAAACATGGCATCCATCATTTCTGAGCTTGGCTTGGTAACAGTATCGCTGCGTAAGTCGATTACCTTTTTGGTCATGCGTTCTTGATTTTACGAGCGATCATTAACCCATCGCGAATAGGGAAAAGCACATTTTCAACCCGCTCGTCATTTTGAATCATTTTATTGTATTGAACGATGATTCGGGTGTCAAGGTCATTTTCAATTTCGCTTTCATCGAGCACCTTCCCGCTCCAAAGCACATTGTCGGCTATGATATACCCACCAACTGGTATACGATCAATTACCAAGTTGAAATAGTTGATGTAATTTTCCTTATCCGCATCGATAAAAACAAGATCAAATTCTTTGTCTAGTTTTGGAACGATGTCCAAGGCATTACCGACGTGAAAAGTGATTTTATTTTCTGCTTTCGCTTCGGCCATGTATTTTCTGATTATGGGCTCGAGCTCTTCGTTGATATCAATGGTATGTATCTGCCCACCTTCCACCAAGCCTTCTGCCATGCACAGAGCTGAGTACCCGGTGTAAGTCCCGATTTCAAGGATGTTTTTTGGTTTGACCATATGCGTGATCATACTCAACACCCGACCTTGAAAGTGTCCAGAGAGCATGCGCGGCTGGAGAACTTTTAAATGCGTTTGTCGATTGAGTTCAGCTAGCACAGCAGGTTCATTTGCCGTGTGTTTTACGACGTACTCGTCAAGTTTAGGGTCAAAGAAATCCATTGTCAAAACTGGTTTTGACAAATCTATGCAATTGAATGGGAAAGGAGATTAATAATAGATCATCGTGCTGAGGTGCTCAGGCCGGAAGCAAAAATTTGCCACTTCCAAAACATCTTCCTGGCTTACTTGATCTATGCGATCGAGTATTTCCTTCATATTAGATACATGGTCCTTCACAATCATACTCTTACCAATAGCCAACATCATATTGGCCCCTCCTTCTTGAGAAAGAGCTAATTGACCTTGCAGCTGTTGCTTCGCACGGTGAAGCGCTGTTGAAGTCATTTTCTTCTCACGCAGCACTTTGAGTTCTTTGTGAACTAATTTTTCACTCCTGTTAACGAGTTTTTTATCGGTTCCCAAATAGATGCTCAGTACACCGGTGTCAGTGTAAGGTTGAAAATTGGACTCGATGTTGTAAGCGATTCCATGCTTTTCCCGAATATTCATATTTAGTCGAGAGTTCATCGCGGGGCCACCCAGGTAATTATTGAGAAGAACCGTCGCTGTGTTCAGCCGGTGATTATTCGGGTAAGCCTCGCCACCAATGATTAGGTGAGCTTGGAAAGTATCCATGTCAACTTCTTTTCGCTCAACATAAACCTTCTCGATAGGTGAACGACTCAGGTCGCCAGCTTCAGTGGATAGGTGGCTAAAATGCCTTTCGACCAGCTTGATGAGTTTTTTAAATGGAATATCTCCCACCGAACTTACCACCATCTCTCTTGCCAAATAGCGTCTCCCAACAAAATTCAGGATATCCTTTCTCTTCAATCGTCTCACGCTTTTTTCGGTACCCAAAATGTTTCGGCCCAGTGGGTGAGACCCATAGATAAGTTCTTCGAAATCATCAAATATGAGTTCGGCTGGGCTATCCTGGTAGCTCTGAATTTCATCGATAATGACATCTCTCTCCTTGGCTATTTCCTTTTCGGGGAAAGTCGAATTGGAAGCGATATCGGCGATCAATTCAATCGCTCGTTCAAAGTCTTGCTTCAAAAATGAAGCGTAGATCACCGTTTCTTCTTTGGAAGTGTAGGCATTGAGTTCAGCACCTACGCTATCCATACGATTGAGCACATGAAAAGCTTTCCGACGTTTGGTGCCTTTAAACAGGGAATGCTCTATAAAGTGCGCCAGACCTTGCTCGTGCTCGCGCTCATCTCGAGAGCCAGCATTGATGGTCAAGCCAAAATGAGCTGTTTGACCATTTGCAGTGGGCTTGTGTACCAAGCGCAAACCATTTGGAAAACTGTGATGGAGAAAATCCATAAGGGCTGCAAAGATACGCCAATATAGATTTCATAAAGAAATAGCCTCCATCAATTTACTGGACGATGATCTTCTTGGAAATCTGATTGTCATCAACAATCAGTTGTACGAGGTAGGTTCCAACGCTGAGTTCGATTCCGCTCATCAAAACGGTGTAGTTTCCTGGGCTTCTTTCGCCAGAAACGAGTGAGTTTATTTCTTTGCCATTGATGTCTAAAATTCGCAAATCGACCAAAGCACTTTTAGTTAACTCAAACTTAAATTGAGTTTGGTCGGAAATAGGGTTTCCAAGGATCCTGAAATCTGCTATATCGAGTGACTCTATCAACCCCGTCGTCGATCCCAAGTCCACAAAAGTGACTGTACTGTTTCCGCTATTTGGAATAGCCAGCGTATCTATTTCCTGAGCGTAGCAGATATCGGCAGGCGAGTCAATTCCTGGAGCTTCAATAATCTCAGGTGTCATTGTGAAAGTGGGGTCAAATCGCGAGATGCGCGTCGGCGACCAGGAGCTAACGTAAAAATTGTTTTGAGAGTCGTTGTCAATCCCATCGCAAAAGCCCAGACTAGTGCTTGTTAGCGTCGTAACCTGATAGTCTGGAAGGCTAACTTCTTTGATCGGAGCATTGTTTCCCCAGCTTACAAATACCAGTCGGTCATTGGTGTCGTCATAAACAATGCCGTTTGGAGTAGTCCCCGTATTGCTTACCACGATCTCGTGGCTCGGGTTTTCGAGATCTGTTACGTCAATTTCGTAAATCCGGTTATTTCCAAAATCAGTCACCCAGATTCTTCCGGCACCGTCACTAGCCATCCCATTTAGAAAACCTGCTCCGGGAATACTGTGCGTCATCACTTCAGCTTCAGTATCCAAATCATATGCTTTGATACCGTTTTGAATCACAAATAAGGTGTTATTCATGATTTCCATTCCAAAACTCGCTTGCCCAGATCCAAAAAACGAAAGTTCGAGATCAGGATGACTCATCGAAATAATCGAATTGGCGTTGGATACCAGGAAGCGTTGATTAGCATGGTCATACTCAACACTTTCAATAGTGCCTAGTGATTGGCAAAAAGCATTGATTGAAATGAGAAGAGCTGCGAAGGTATAAAGTGGTTTCATAAATATTGGTTTGGGTCAAATGTATCATAATCGTAGAGTTCGTTCTTAGACTTGTTAACTTTTAACGACTTGGTTTTTGGGAATTTCAGCTCCTCTAATGATCTTTAGGACATGCGATCGTATTTAGCAATTTTACTTCTACTCGTTCCGGGGTTAGTACTATCTCAGCAAACAGTAGAAGGGTTGGTGGTAGATGACAAAACTGGGGAACCACTTCCCTTTGCAAGTGTTTCGGTCAAGGGAATGTCAACGGGTACCATCACCAACGAAGACGGTCAGTTTCGGCTATCTAAGGTTGCAGATGGTGACACTTTGATGTTTTCCTATTTGGGATATGTCAAAGGAGAGCTTGTATTCAAGGATGGACAATCGAATTTGAATGTGCGTCTGAAACCCAAAAGTTTGGAGCTTAAGACCTTCACCGTGGCTGCAGATAGCGATCCATATTTTGATATTCTGGCTGCTTGCCGCAAGGTGTTGATGCAGAAATCTCAGAATGTCTGTAAGGCGTATTTAGAACTTCACACGAACGTGAGCAAAAGGCCAGGTGAAATCATCGAGATGTATTACAATGCTGATGTTCGCTCAGCAAACCTGTACGATCTGGTTTTTAAAAGTGGACGGCAAGGAATAGCAGCCATCGACAATTCTTATTTTCTCAGTCTTTCGACTTCAGCTATTTTCCAAAAGTTCAACTTGACAGAAGGCGGAAAATACATGCCTGATACCCCATTGGAAATGTCAAAAAAGAAGATGATGAAAACCTATAGTTTGAGTCTTCTTTCTTCGGTAGATGATGATGAATATCACCACATTCTCTTTGAACCTATGATGGAACCAGGAAAGTTTTTCGCGGGAGAGATTTGGGTGGATAAGGAGACATATGAGCCAATTGAAATCAAGCTGAGAATACGGGAAGCAGAAATCAAACCATTTGAACCAATTTTTCCTACTGACTCAATTGGAAATATCTACATGGACATCACTCAACGATTCGACAAATATCAAGGAGAGATTGTGCCAACGCTCCTCCGTTTTGAATACGGTTTTAACTCATTTGTTCCGCTCGATAAAAAGCGACCAATTTCTCGCAATAATTTATTGGCAGTGAAGCCGGTTCATTCAGATGGGATCATGTATTACTATGACTATGGTGTGCCGTTTATAAAGCCAGTTTTTGATTATCAAACCAACTTAGATGATTATCAGAAAATACAGAACACCCCCTATCACGAAGCTTTTTGGACACAGGAAGCGGTCTTATTGAGAAGCGACCGCCAAGAAGCGGCATTGCAGTTTTTTCAGCAGAATGGTTTGCTCAATAATTATAGTGAACAAGCGATTGAGCCGCTGAAGACAAATCTGGGCACGAAGCTCGATCATACCAATAGGATTTGGAGCGATTCGACTCGACTGGTGTTCGATGAGAAGTTTAAGCAAGAACTCAAAGCGCAGCAATTTGATTCGCGCTACGTCATACCCGATAAGGCTAAGTACAATTTGAATGTTGAGCTGTATCTGGATATTGTTGAAACGGATGATACCTTGATTTACTTCAGCAAGACTGTGTTTGATGCCTATGATAGCTACTATAACCTTCAGCAAGACTCGCTGACAAATCCTTTTATCAATATCCACTTTGACCTTTGTGAAATGGCACGAAGGGATTTTGAGGCAAAGGTGAAATTGCTGGACAATCCTTCAGCCACAGATATTTTAAAAACGCATAGCCAGATAAAGGCTGATTTGGACGAGCGAATGGAAGTTTACTTCAGCCGAACTCAATCAGGTCAGGAATTCGAAGTGTTGGAAGAATACAATGAAGTGGTCAAAGAAGAATTGGAGATCGACAATTTCGAAATATTTAAAGTCTACGAAGGAGGGCTGCCGAATTGAGCTTTGAAGGCACAAAAAAAGCCCCATCGTCAATAAACGAAGGGGCTTGGATTTCAAAATTTGAAAGGGCTAGTAAACGTACTTCCCTGAATCGATAAGTGTTTGTGCAATTTGTTGTCGCGTGGCCTTCACATTCACGCCATCTGTTTTTGTAAATCGCTTCAATCCCATTAGCATCATGCGGAGTTCATCTCCTTCTACAAATGAGTTGAGCGCATCTTTACCAATTTTATTCAATCGATCTGCGCAGTCGTATATCCAGGTTTTCGTCATAGCGATTTGATCCTTCGCTTCAGCTTCACCTTTCATAGAAATGATTTTCTCAGTTCTTAAAAGCATAGACTCGCATGTGTAAGTGTACATAGCCATGTCGGCAATGTTCATTAGAATTTCTTGCTCTTTAGCCATGGTCTGCATCAGTTTTTGCACCGCAGAACCCGCAACCATCAAAATGCATTTCTTGAAGTTTGCTACAGCTTTGTGCTCAGCAGCTAGAAGTCCATCATCACTATCGCCGAAATCTGGAATAGAAGTTAATTCGTTGGCTACAGCCATGGCAGGGCCCATCAAATCGAGCTCTCCTTTCATGGCACGCTTCAAGATCATATCGACAGTCAAGATTCGATTGATTTCGTTGGTCCCTTCAAAGATTCTGTTGATTCGAGAATCGCGGTAAGCTCGCTCCACCCGTGTTTCAGCAGAATAGCCCATTCCACCGTGAATCTGAACACCTTCATCCACCACGAAGTCGAGGCCTTCCGAACCAAAGACTTTCATCATGGCACATTCGGCTGCAAATTCTTCAATCCCTTTTAAAGTCGCTTCTTCTTTGTCAACTCCATCGGCAATCAGCCCGTCTATCGCATCCTGAATGTTTTGCGAAGCACGATAGATGGAAGACTCAACAGCATACGTGCGAATTGCTTGTTCGGCTAGCTTGTGGCGGATAGCCCCGTATTTAGAAATCGGACGTCCAAACTGGGCGCGTTCGTTTGCGTACTTAATGCTGTCTGTAATGGTGTCTTTCATCGCGCCGAGTACGGCTCCAGCTAACTTGATTCGTCCGATATTCAAGATGTTTAGGGCAATTTTGAAGCCCATCTCACGCTCGTTGAGCATGTTCTCAACTGGCACCTTCACATCGTTAAAGAACACCTGACGCGTCGATGAACCCTTGATACCCATTTTCTTTTCTTCTGGATTCAATTCAAGTCCCTCGGAGCCTTTCTCAACGATAAATGCAGTGAGCTTCTTGTCGTCATCAATTTTCGCGAAAACCACAAAAATATCCGCAAATCCAGAATTGGTAATCCACATTTTCTGCCCATTCAGAATGTAGTGTTTCCCATCATCACTCAGTGTAGCTCTTGTTTTTCCAGAATTTGCATCTGATCCAGCACTAGGCTCTGTCAAGCAGTAGCACGCCATCCATTCACCGCTTGCTAGCTTTGGGATGTACTTTTCTTTTTGAGCGTCGTTCCCGTAATATAAGATGGGCAATGTGCCAATTCCTGTATGGGCGCTGTATGCCACAGAAAAAGAGTGACCAGACCCCAGAGCTTCTGCTGACAGCATACTCGATTTGAAGTCTAACCCTAGTCCGCCGTACTGTTCTGGAACACTAACACCGAGAAGGCCTAGCTCTCCAACTTTTTTCAAGACGCCTTCCATAAAACCTTCTTCCATGTTATCCATACGATCGAGGTTCGGAAGGATTTCTGCTTCCAGAAAGTCATGGCATGTTTGCATGATCATTCGGTGTTCTTCGCTCCACTCTTCGGCGATGAAAATGTCTTCTGGTTTGGTTTCCTTTATGAGGAACTCTCCTCCTTTAATGGGCTTTTTCATTTCTTTATTCTGCTTTTGTCTTCCTTAATTTAATAACTCAAATACCCCGGCAGCACCTTGTCCGGTACCAACACACATGGTTACAAGGCCATACTTATTTTTTCGGCGTCTCATTTCATTGAAGAGTTGAACGCTGAGCTTAGCTCCTGTGCATCCGAGCGGGTGCCCTAAAGCAATCGCTCCACCGTTCACATTCACGATTTCTGGATCGACTCCCAATTCTCGAACTACCGCAACCGATTGCGATGCAAAAGCTTCGTTGAGCTCCATCAATTCGATGTCGTTCATTTTCAATCCAGCTCTTTCGAGTGCTTTTGGAACTGCGTAGATCGGTCCTACTCCCATGATACGTGGTTCTAAGCCTGACACGTGGTAGCTCTTGAGCTGGGCGATTGGGGTTAGGTTGTTTTCCTTCAAAAACTTTTCGGAAACAACCATGACAAATGCAGCTCCATCAGACGTCTGCGACGCGTTTCCCGCGGTTACAGATCCTTTAGCATCGAAAACGGGGCGCAGTCTTCCCAACGCTGACATATTGGTGTCTCGTCGTGGACCTTCGTCCGTATCAACGGTGTAGGATTTTGAAACTCTTTTTCCGTCTTCAAGAAAAATGTGTTCCACTTCTATCGGTACGATATCGTCCTTGAATCTGCCAGCATCGATAGCTGCAACAGCCTTCTCATTGGACTTCAGAGCAAATTCATCCTGGTCTTCTCGGCTCACTTTATAATCTCGTGCCACTGCTTCGGCAGTAAGTCCCATTCCCCAGTACCAATCTGGGGTCACTTTCGAAACTTGAGCATTGGGTACGATTCTCCATCCCCCAAAAGGAATGGGAGACATGGTTTCCACCCCACCGGCAATAATGCAATCGGCCATCCCTGAGTGAATCTTCGCTGAGGCAATTGCGATGGTTTCGAGACCTGATGAGCAATACCTGTTGACCGTCATGCCGGGAACTTTTTCAGTGTCGAGCCCCATGAGCGAGATCATCCGCCCAATGTTGAGGCCTTGTTCTGCTTCTGGCGTAGCATTTCCGACGATCACATCGTCGATTCGTTCTTTATCAATTTGTGGATTTTCAGCCATAATCTTTTTGATGACGGCCGCCCCTAGATCGTCGGGTCGAGTAAATCGAAATACGCCGCGCGGCGCTTTCCCAACTGCTGTTCTGTATGCTGATACTATATATGCGTTCATCGTGTGGGTTTTTTGCTTAGTACTAAGTACTAGGTACAAAGTATTAAGTCTGGATTTCGTTATAATTGTTTACTTCCGGCTCATTCAAGGAGTTACTCAAGAGTGATTCTCGAAGCTTATAATTCATATTGCTTATGTATTCAATTTTGTTCTCGAGTGAAGCAAAATCTTCTTCAGCCAAAAATGACAGTCTCATAGCTAGTTCCAATTGAGTTTGGAGCTCACAAGTCGAGCCCATTGCAATTGTCAAAAAGTGGGCGAAGTCCTTATTTGAATTTCTACCTGCTCCTTCAGCTATATTGCTTGGAATTGAAACTGCTGAACGGTGAATCTGATTAGTAAGCCCAAACTTCTCATCATGCGGAAATGACGAAGTATGCTGGTAAACGCTTTCAACCAGTTTCATCGATTCTTGCCATATTTTCAATTCTTTAAATCTGTGCATTCTTCGTCTTAATACTTTGTACTTGATACTTTGTACACTAGTTCCGTAGAATCTTCCCCTTCTGGACCATAGACTGCAATCGCTCGAGTGTTTTTCGCTCGGCGCACAGCTCCAGAAAGGCTTTACGCTCCAGGTTGAGAAGGTAGTCTTCGCTAACTTCCGTGGCTTCACTTAAATCACCACCGGCCATGACGTATCCGAGCTTTTCACTGATCAACTGATCGTGTTCCGAGATGTAGTTTCCACTCATCATGCTATTTGCTCCTACGTAAACAATTCCCAAGGCTTCCTGTCCAAGGACTTTTACATCCTTCCTTTTGATTGGCTTGGTATAGCCTTTGTCGTGTAGCATTAAAGCTGCGCGCTTCGCGTACGCTAACTGATCGTCGCGGTTCACTACAACTTCGTCAATTCCTTTTCTCAGGTACCCCAATTCAAAAGCTTCGTAAGCAGATGTCGATACTTTGGCCTGCCCAATTGTCAAGAATCGGTTTCGGAAAGTGTTGATACGGATGTCACCGTCTTTTAGCTCATCAGCGAGGCGAAGTGCAAATTCCTTGGTTCCGCCACCACCCGGGATCACCCCAACTCCAAATTCAACAAGGCCCATATAAAGCTCAGCGTGTGCAACAACTTTATCCACGTGAAGACAAAGTTCACAACCACCACCCAAGGCCATATTGTGCGGTGCTGCCACTACAGGAATGCTCGAGTAGCGCATGCGCATCATGGTATTTTGGAATGTGCGTATTGCCATCTCGAGTTCGTCGTATTCTTGCTCGGCAGCCATCATAAAGATCATTCCCACGTTTGCTCCAGCACTAAAATTGTCTCCTGTATTGGAAACCACGAGTCCTTTATATTCGGCTTCGGCCAAATCCAACGCTTTGTTGAGCCCTTGAATCACTTCACCGCCAATCGTATTCATCTTAGTGTGGAACTCAATGTTCAAGATTCCATCACCTAGATCTTTGATGGTCGTTCCTGAATTCTTCCAGACGATACCATCATCAGTGATATGATCAAGGAATATTTGTCCTTCGAGTGTCGGAACAGGGCTGTAGGCTTTCGACTGGATGTCATAATAGTAGCGCTTACCGTTTTCGACTTTGTAGAAAGACTTGATTCCCGAATCAATCATTTCTTTGACCCAACCATTCACCTTCACACCGGCTTCTTCCATTTTAGCCAAGGCCTTTTCAACTCCGATGGCATCCCATTTTTCGAACGGCCCCATTTTCCAACCAAAACCAGCTCTTAAAGCGGCATCAATTCGGTAGAGTTCGTCGCTTATCTCTGGGATTCGGAATGATACATAGCTGAAAAGCCCGTTAAATGACTTGCGGTAAAATTCACCAGCTTTATCCATACCCATATAGAGCATCGGTAGGCGCTGCGCCAAGCTGTCTATGGCTTTTGTCATTTCCAGAGTTGGGAATGACGCACTTTTTCGTTCTCTATATTCTAAAGTGTTGAGGTCAAGCGTCAAGATATTTGAACTCCCATCTTCACCTTTTACCTTTTGAAAGAATCCTTTCTTCGACTTGCTTCCGAGCATGCCATTGTCCACCATTTTCTGAACATAGGGTGGAATATTAAACACATCATTGCGCTCGTCGTCGGGACAATTGTCTTTTACCCCATTTGCTACATGTACCAGAGTGTCGAGTCCAACCACATCGGCTGTTCGGAAAGTGGCCGACTTAGCGTGCCCGATAACTGGTCCTGTAAGTTTATCAACTTCTTCTACGGTAAGCCCCATTTCGTTCACCAAATGAAAAAGCTCCATGATGGAATAAACACCTACACGGTTGGCGATAAATGCGGGAGTATCTTTACAAACTACCGTTTCCTTACCGAGATACCGCGATCCGTAATGCGATAGAAAGTCGAGGACTTCAGGTGCCGTATCTGGACCAGGAATAAGCTCTAGCAATCTCAGGTATCGCGGCGGATTAAAGAAGTGTGTTCCACAAAAGTGCTTTCGGAAATCCTCGCTACGACCTTTATTCATCAAATGAATGGGTATCCCAGATGTATTTGATGTAATCAAAGTACCGGGTGTGCGGTGCTTTTCCACTTGCTCAAAAACGGTTTGCTTAATGTCCAGTCTTTCTACAACGACTTCAATAATCCAATCCACATCAGCAATCTTGCTCATGTCGTCATCGAAGTTTCCTGTTGTGATACGGGATGCAAATTCTTTCGAGTAAATAGGAGAAGGATTCGACCTCACTGCAAATGTCAATGAGTCGTTTACAATTCGGTTTCGAACCAATGGATGCTCGAAAGTGAGCCCCTTAGCAGATTCTTTTTCGTTCAGTTCGCGGGGTACGATATCGAGAAGTAGGACTTCGACTCCAATATTCGCGAAGTGACAGGCAATTCTCGAGCCCATTACTCCGGAACCTAGGACGGCTACTTTCTCAATTTTTCGCTTGCTAGTCATTTCTATTTGTTGTTTACGTTTTCTAGTTCGACATCATCATATATCTCTGAGTTGTCGAGAAGATTGTTTATATCTGTGGCTACCTTAAAAAAGGTATCCAATTCTTTTGGATCAATATTCTTATGAAGGAATTCGTTGAGTTTAAGAACCACTTCTCGTGATGTATCTCGGTACATCTTTCCTTCTTCTGTAAGGTGGATTAACACCATCCGCCCATCATTCTCATCCTGCACCTTATATATGAGTCCCTTTTCTTCCATCGATTTCAATGTCCGGGTCAGGCTTCTAGATTCTATTCCCATTTTGGGCCCGAGCTTCGTACTCGGTGTACCCTCTTTGTCGATGTTTAGCAGGACATAGCCCACCGACATAGTTCCACCAAATTTGCTTGCCTCGGTGTTGTAGATTCTAATTATCTTCAGCCAAAGCCATCTGAGATGAAAATCAATGGTTTGTTCAGGTTTCATATCGCATAAAGATAGAAAAAATAGTATGCATGCATAACAAATTGGAATTCATTTTGAGAATTTGATTCCGACATATCTGCATCAAATGAAATAAATGAGAAAGCCCCTTCGATTGATTTCGAAGGGGCTTTCAATTATGGTTTTTTACTAGTCTAATGCTTTATCATTTTTATCGGTTTGGCTTGTGTTTTTCCAATCGATTCGATGATATAGATTCCAGAAGAAAGGCTTCCGACAGGAATGGTGACTTGATTGTTTTGATTATCCAAGCTCAGACTTATCACTTCCTTACCAGCAAGATCTAAAACGACCAACCCATCCATCGGTAAACCTTGTGGCCACATCACGGTAATTTCATTTTCCGCCGGATTTGGAAAAGCCGTGAGCTCAACTTGGTCAATTTCATATACGCCGACCACTTCGGTAAGTGGGGTAGTAGTGGTGTTGGTTATGATAGGGTCGTTGAAATCAAAATAGATATAGGCCGTATTGTCGATAGACTCTCCAATGCTCATATCGTCTTTTGGTCTGATTCGGTAGCGCACATACCCATGGCTTTCTGGCTCATTGGTGGTGCTATCGGGTAAGAAGATGTCGTTGAATATGAATGAAACTTCATTTCCTTCAAACTCAATTTCCACATTGTGTGATACTGAAACGAGTTCAAAACTTCCGAGATCCAATTTAGAGTCCATCGTATCAACAATCACGACGTTCTCAGCGTAGAAGTTCCCGGTATTCTGGAAGCGGATCATGTACTCTAGAGGTTGATCAGTATCTAGAAATGAAGGATGGAACTCTTCTGGTGTAACCAGTTTGTCGTTCGGGTCATATGAGCCAACGACTGTAGATCCGTGATTGTCAATGTTGTTTGTAGGCGCGTAATCCGTTTCTAGAGGGTGGATTGTAGCTGTATTTTCTAGGATAGTCCCGATCGGTGTATCTTCTGAAAGAGCGTGATGGATAACGAAACTCCCACTCTCAGGATAACAAAGGGATCCCAAATCTGCGGTGATGGTATTTCCATCTATTGAGTATTCTACGCCTTCTACTCCGTCAATGGTAAGGGCTGGAGCGAGATTGATTACCACGGAGGCATCGTCAATACATGTTGTGCCGATATTTTGGTAGGATACATAATAGGTATTGTCGAACCCTGGTCTATCTGGAAAAGTGTGATAGAGGTCGATTTCGAGGTCATCTAACTCGACAATTGCTTGAAGTGCAAAGTTGATGTCTTCAAAAGATTCCTCTTCATTGAAGTCTAGTTCATAGCTCTCGGGAACAAATTCATAATACTCTGGTGGGTTCGGTGGATAAACGGTTATAAAATCGTCCGAAGTACACATCTCGAAATTACCATTGTCCTGCAGGGATAATTGACCATAAGTATCTTCTAATGATACTTGTAGTACTCCAGAAAATCCGGGCTCATTCTCATTTTTTATCCCATCATTGTTGATATCGTAATACATGTGACCCGCCGCATGATTAATACAGTCTTCTATGTCGACATCAAGAGTATTAAAATTCAAGCACCCTCCGAAAAGTCGCGTATTCGATCCACCAGTATTGCTAACCGAAACTATCCATTCACCATTTAATTGTTCGTCTATAAATGCGTTGAGCGGTTCATAAGATGAGAATGCCCCATAGTTTGGGTTTGGACTGTCAAAGTCAACGTTGTCGCTATAGAGCCTACTCGTCAGACTAGTACCGTCAAATGTGTCATTCTCAAAATCGACAACGACTTCGTTGCCCGCAGGGTTGGTTAAGGTAATTGTCGTGATTTGACCCTCTGAGTCTTCGATCATCCCAAAATCCATAATTAACTGAACCGCATAAAGATTATTCGAGGCATTAGATGGCAGAAATAGCGAAGTATTATATGGAATTGTATCTAGAGTCCATGGATGAAATTGATAGTCGCAATCAAACATTTCATTGTTAATCAAAGAATAAGGGCTGACATAAAAGATAGCCATTCGAGTGGAGCTCTGATCTTCTGAAAACAGTTCAAGAATTATGAAGTAAGTACATTCTCCCATCAATGTAGGATCCGCTTCTTCAGGATATACAGATTCAAGATCAATTTGAATGGTATGAGTTTCATCAGTAAGATTTCCTTCATCTGAAATACCGATGGAGTAATATTCATCTTCCACAAAGCACGATTCGATGGAATACTCATAAGTTACCATATTGTATGGGACGTCAAATTCAATCTCTAAATCCGTATTGTCCTCAATATGCCATTTTGGATATATGTCATTTATGTTTGGAAGGGTTTGAGAAAAGCTATTTAGCGAGAGGATCGCAAATATTAAGGCAAAGTAAAATTGTCTCATGGTGTCTCAGTTTAGGGTTAAATCATAGACCTGACGAAGAAAACTGAGATGGGTTGTACCGAATCTCAGTTGCGACAGATGTACCGTCAATTTACTCCGCCCACTGAGCCAGCTCCATCCACCGCTCGGTTTTGGATTCGATTTCTTTCACAAGGGAATCGAGCGTAGATGAGAGTTCCATTAGTTCGTCATTGGAGCTCGAGTTTGATAAGGCTTTTGCCAGCTCGTCTTTTTTCGATTCCAGCTCGAATATCTCACCTTCGAGTTTTTCGAATTCGAGTTTTTCACCGTAAGTCAACTTCGTTTTCTCCTTTGGTTCTGCAGACTTCGATGCCGCAGTCTTTTGAGGGAGCTCTTCCTTTTTGCGTTCGCTTTCTTCGGCTCTGACTTTCTCTCGGTACTGAGTGTAGTTTCCTGGAAAATCGCGAATGGCGCCTTGACCTTCAAACACAAACAGGTGATCTACCACCTTGTCCATAAAGAACCGGTCGTGCGAAACCACCACGAGACAGCCATCAAAACTCTGGAGATAGTCTTCCAAAACTTGGAGCGTATCGATATCCAGATCATTGGTTGGCTCATCGAGTACCAAGAAATTTGGATTGGCCATCAACACAGTGCAGAGATACAGTCTTCGCTTCTCGCCCCCGCTCAAGGTCGAAACGTATTGCCACTGCTTTTCTCTTGAGAACAAAAAGCGCTCAAGGAGCTGCGCGGCGGTGAGTTTCTGTCCTTTTTTGAGTTCGATGACCTCCGCGATAGCCGTAACCACTTCGATTACTTTCTTGTCGTCGGCGTTGACCAATCCTTCTTGGTCGTAATGCCCAAACTTGATGGTAGATCCGTGAACGACCTTTCCGGCATCGGGGCTTTCTTCACCGAGCAGAAGTTTGACAAAAGAAGATTTTCCTGTTCCGTTTTTTCCGACGATCCCGAGTTTCTCCTTCCGATTGAAGGTGTATGTGAGCTGATCGGTAATCTGAATGTTGCCGTAAGCCTTCGAAACTTTGTGAAACTCTACGATTTTAGATCCGAGTCTTTCGGTTTTTACGCTGATCTCGACCGACTCGTCATCGTACCGCTTCTTGGCTGCCTTCTTTATATCGTAGAAGGCGTCAACCCGCGACTTCGATTTGGTGCTGCGTGCTTTTGGCATGCGACGCATCCACTCCAGCTCAGATTTGAATAGGTTTTTGGCTTTGTCAAGGGTAGCTAATTGCTGAGCTCGTCTTTCGGCTTTCTTTTCTAGAAAATAGGAATAGTTTCCTGTGTATCTCAATAGCTCACCGCGATCGATTTCGATAATATCCGAACAAACGCGATCGAGAAAGTATCGATCGTGCGTGACCATGAGCAAAGTGAAATTACCCGAAGCAAGCCACTTCTCAAGCCATTCGATGGTGTCGAGATCCAAGTGGTTGGTGGGCTCATCGAGAATAATGAAATCGGGCTGTTCGAGCATGACTTTGGCCAAGGCAGCGCGCTTTCTCTGACCGCCTGAAGCTGCATCGGTTTGAAGATCGGTGTTTTGAATGCCCAATTGGCCGAGTACTTCCTTAACTCTGGCTTCATAGTCCCAAGCGTTTTGCCGGTCCATTTCGTCCAGACACTTTTGCAGCCTATCACCATCATCTGGATTCTCCAAGGCCTTTTCGTATTCCAGAACGGCTCGCTTCAATGGATTGTCGGAAACCATGATAGCTTCGAGCAAACTCATTCCCGCTGGGAACACAGGTTCTTGTGGGAGGTAGCCTACACGCAGCCCATTCCGAAAAATGATTTTACCTGTATCGGTAGGTTCTTCGCCAGCTACAGCTTTGAGCATGGTGCTTTTTCCAGATCCGTTGGGAGCTACAATGGCTAGTTTTTCGCCTTGAGCCATCCCAAATGAGAAGTTCTCAAAGAGCATGCGGTGTCCATACCGCTTGGAAATATTTTCGACCGAGAGAACGTTCATTATTCTTTGGGGAATGATTCGGCTAGAAGGATTTCTATCTCTTCAGCCAGGCGCTCCATATCGGTAGGGCTTGTGCCGTCGTAGTATCCTCTAATTCGCTTTTTGGTATCAACCAAAATGAAGTTTTCGGTATGGATAAAGTCTTGCACTCCTCCATCTCCTTCGTCTAGCACGGCAAAATAGCTTTTGCGAGCGAGCCGATAGATTTCTTTTTTGTCGCCAGTTGTGAGCATCCACACTTCGGGGTTGGCTCCATAGCGCTCTCCGTATTCAGCCAAGGCAGCTACAGAGTCTATATCTGGGGTAACCGAATGCGAAAGAAACATCACTTCGGGCCGGTTTGAAAACTTCTCTTGGAGATCGGCTATGTTGGCACTCATAATTGGGCAAATGCTCGGACAGGTCGCGAAGAAAAAGTCGGCGACGTAAATTTTGTTGTCGAAGTCTTTTTCTGTAACCGTTTTCCCTTCCTGATTTATCAGCGAGAAAGAAGCGATGGTGTGATCTGCATCTTGGTTTTGAAGGGATTCATCAACGAGTTTCGGATTGACGTCAGATGGCTGATACACTTTTAACTTTTTGGCAGGCTTCAAAAGCGGATAAGCGAAGAACATCCCGACGATCAGGACAACTAAAAAGATGGACACCGTGAGCATCCAGGAACGTGGTTTCATTTAATCCTTTTTTAAGATCGGTAAAGTTCCGAAAAGGAGTTTAATTCTCCACGTAAATCCCATCAATCACTGCGGCATATTTTTCGAGAATCTTTTTGCGCTTGAGTTTGAGGGTTGGTGTGATCTCACCACCTTCAATACTAAACTCATCCTTGAGTAGTTTGAATTTTTTGATCTGCTCCCAACGACCAAACTCCTGGTTTTTCTCGTCGATCTCTCTTTGGAATCGATCTATCACCTTTTGGTTCGTGATCAGGTCCGACTTGTTGGTGTAACTTACACTTTTTCGTTTGCACCACTCTTCGAGAAACTCATAATTAGGAACGACAAGGGCTGAAGGGTGTTTTCTGTTCTCTCCAATTACCATGATCTGCTCGATAAACCGACTTTCTTTGAAGGCGTTTTCGATGATCTGCGGCGCAACGTATTTTCCACCCGAAGTTTTGAAGATCTCTTTTTTGCGATCGGTAATCTTTAAGAATTCGCCACCTACCATTGTTCCAATGTCGCCAGTGTGAAACCATCCATCTTCATCAATCACTTCAGCAGTCAAGTCGGGTCTCTTGTAATAGCCCATCATCACATTGGGTCCTTTTACCAGTATTTCACCGTCATCGGCTATTTTTACGTGTACATCTCGGATAGGTCGTCCAGTAGTGCCGAACTTCATTCCACCATTTTCAATTTCATTCACGCTTACCACCGGCGATGTTTCGGTCAAACCATATCCTTCTAAGACAGGGATATTGGCAGCATTAAAAATGCGAGCCAGTCGTGGGTTGAGTGCCGCACTTCCACTGGCTACAGCCTTTACATTTCCACCAAGAGCTTCCTGCCATTTGCTGAAAATGAGTTTGCGCGCAATTTTCAACTTCAGTTCATAAATCGGGCCATTGGCTCCGTAGGGTTCGTATTTTTCGCCTACACTCACAGCCCAGAAGAACAAAGCTTTTTTGATTCCCGTTAGCTCTTCTCCTTTGGCTATGATTTTATCATAGACCTTTTCTAAAAGGCGGGGAACTGCTGTAAATACTTCTGGACCTACATCCTTAATGTCGGCCCCGATTGTATCCATACTTTCTGCAAAGTATAGCGATACACCCGTGTAAGCATATAAATATATGAGCATGCGTTCGTAAACATGACAAAGCGGCAAGAAGCTCACACCTCTTGCAGAATCATTTACAGGCAATCGCTCTTTCGAAGCGATCACGTTGCTAGCGATATTTTGATGCGAAAGCATAACGCCTTTTGGAACACCTGTGGTACCCGATGTGTAGATCAAGGTTGCCAAATCAGAGGCTTTTACGCCAGCCTTCAGTTCATTGATTTTGTCCATGTCAGGTCGGGTATCCAGCAATTCCGACCAATGCAGGGCTCCGGTAATAGGCTCGAAGGTGTAAATTTCCTGAAGGCTCGGCGAAGCTTCCTTGGCTTTTCTGGCTTTGGTGAGCAGTTCTTCGTCTGAAACGAAACAGAGTTTTACTTCGGAATCATTAAAGATAAAAGCGTAGTCCTTTTCACTAATCGTTGAATAGATTGGGACATTTATTGCTCCAATCTGAAGGGTGGCTAAATCAGCGACGATCCACTCAGGTCGGTTGTTGGCGATGATGGCTACTTTGTCACCGGGGCCAATTCCATTTCTCAATAGCCCAGTGCTCAGCTCGTTGGCCATGTTCAGGATTTCCTGCGTGCTGTATGTTCTCCAATTGCCGTTTTCTTTTCCCGCGAGACAAACGTCTTGAGGAAACTGTTCTAATTGGTATGGAATAAAATCAAATAATCTCGTCGTTTCAGCTGAAAGCCCCATATTCATTTAAATCTAACCCTGCAAAATAGGGATTATTTTAATCTCAATCTCGACAAATTTCAATCGACTCTAGTCCGATTAAATAGAAGTTTTCCTTCAAGAAACAACGTTTCAAGAGATGTGCGAGAATTTAATTTACCAACTCGCCGTGTAAGATCGTGTTTACCACTTTGGTTTTCAATATTTCAGATTCAGGCGCATTGAGTAAGTCTCTATTAAGAATGATCAAATCGGCCACTTTCCCAATTTCGATGCTTCCCTTTTCTTTCTCTTCAAATGAAGCAAGAGCAGCCCAAATAGTCATTCCTCTTAAACTGGCTTCTCTGGAAATCGCTTCTTCAATTTGGAACCCTTCAATGGGTTCGCCGAAACGATTTTTGCGGAAAACTGCTGCGTAGAAGTTTTCTATCGGATAAATCCGCTCTACGGGAAAATCCGTTCCGATGGCCAGTATACCTAGCTCTCCTAACAACGAATTGTAGGCATAGGCCGATGGCATCCGCTGACTTCCGAGTCGTTCTTCTGCCCAAGGCCCATCGCTGGTAGCATGACAAGGCTGTACGCTAGGGATGATAGCATAGTCCTTAAAAAAGTGCCTGTCTTCTGGGCTAACTATTTGCGCATGTTCGATTCGCCACCGCAGATCATTTATTCCGCCTAGCGACTCAGCATACCAATTTAATAAGGTGGCGTTGGAAGAGTCGCCGATGCAGTGCGTACACAATTGATAGCCATAGTCTATACATGCTTGGGAATACATGTCGTAGGTTTCCTGGTTGAGAATTTTCAAGCCGTGAGAATGGGGAGCATCTGAATAAGGCTCCTTAAGCCAAGCTCCTCGAGATCCTAAGGCACCATCACCGTAAAGTTTCACACCCGACACCGTCAGCCGATCCGTTTTATAGGGGCCACTTTTCATATAGTCAATGGTCTTTTCACCTGGCTGAAGCATGGCATAGACGTTAATTTTCAGTACACCCGCCTTTTGAAGACTGTCTAAAAACTGAACGGCAGATACGGGCAATCCGGCATCTGTTACAGTCGTTAACCCTGCTTTCAAGCAATGCTCTTCAGCTTCGAGTAAGTACTTTACCATTTCATCAGTCGATATGTCGGGTATGACATTCCACATGGGCTCCATAGCCATATCGAGCAACACGCCAGTCATCTCACCATATTCATCGAGTATCACTTCGCCACCGGCAATTTGGTGGCCTGCCGTGATACCTGCTAGCTTCAGTGCTGCACCGTTGGCAAGCGCAGCATGTCCATCCACGCGAGTTAAATAGACGGGTCTATCAGGAAACAGTTCGTCCAGTTTTGCTTTCGTAGGAAACGATTTAGAGTCCCAGAGATTTTGATCCCATCCGTCTCCTATGATCCATGCTCGATCCGAATTTTCACCAAAAGCGATCACGCGTTCTACCAATTCATTCTCAGATTCCACACCGTGCAAACTCAGCTCACCCAGGTTTCGAGCATAGCCCATGAAGTGTGAATGCGCATCGTAGAACCCCGGATAAACAAATTGCTTTCTCGCATCGATGGTTTCCTTGGCCCGATACCTATTCATGATTTCTCTTTCGGGACCGAGATCTATGATACGCCCATCTTTCACGGCAACGGCCTGATACGTGGTATTCATCTCATCCATTGAGTTGATCACAGCATTGTGAATGATGAGATCTGCTTCTTCCGATTGGTAACACGAAAAAAGTACAAGGGCGAGAGCGGCTAACTTAATCCTTATGCAGATGGTGCGCACTTGCTTGAGCGGTTGGTGTGATTTCAAGGTCATTGATGCAAACGTGTTGAGGTGATTCTGTTATAAATGTGGTTGCTCTGGCTATGTCTTCGGCCATCAGAGCTTCATAGCCTTGGTATGTCATCGCAGCTTTTTCTTCATCGCCTTTATAACGCACAAGTGAAAACTCAGTGTCGGCAAGACCTGGTCTAATTTGGCTCACGCGAATGGCGTAAGGCAAAAGCTCCATTCTCAGTGCTTTACTGATCGCATTCACAGCGTGCTTGGAAGCACAATATACATTTCCTCCGATGTAAACTTCTGTCCCGGCAATAGAGCCAATATTGACAATATGTCCTTGCCTAGATTCTTTAAGCAAGGGAATGACCATTCGAGTGACATACAGCAGGCCTTTCACATTGGTATCGAGCATTCCATCCCAATTTTCCGGATCTCCGTTCTCAATGGTTTCTTTCCCGAGTGCGAGTCCGGCATTATTGACCAAAATGTCTATGTTCTTCCACTCTTCGGGTAAACTCGAGATGACCTGCTCCACTTCTGACCTGTTTCGAACATCGAACGACAGTGGGTAGCACTTTTTTTCTTTCACTCCGAGCTTTTCTGCTAACTCGAGTAGCCTTTCGCTTCTTCTTCCGGTTATGATGGTTCGATAGCCCAGAGATGAGTAGCTCTCGGCAATCGCTTTTCCAAATCCGGATGTCGCTCCGGTTATCATGACTGTTTTTATCATTTCAAAAATCGTTTTAAAATAGGTAGCCTGCGGGCAAGTAGTGCTTCGTCAGTAAAAGCAAATATGGCTACAAATAGAAATATGAGTGAGGGAAGTTTGTAACGAACGATGGCCCCAACGACTGGAACGACCTGACCCGTTAATCCGCCAAGTACAATAACAAATGATAGACTGAAAGCGATCATTGGCCATTGAAATTTTGGTGGAAGTTTAAAATTCCAGAACATGACCAAAATGCATAGCACCAAGGCTAAGTTTTCTAAGGCAGGTGGGATAAACATCATTTTGGTCCATTCCCAAGGAAGTGGACGGAAATAAGTGATGAAATTGGCTTCCGGTAGATTGAAAATGACGCTTGAGTTAGAATCGATTGATGGCAATTGTTTGATAGATCCGGACTGACTTTCTTGCGCTACATTATAAAAAGCTTCCTGCTTGAGTCTCATTAGCTCAGCTACTTTCAGGCCATTACTTACGTACGGCCCGATAAACACCATCGCACCAACAAGAAGATGGGGAATCGTAAATGACCACCAGAATCTCTTTCTTCCGTTTAACTTATACAGGGCGAGACCAATTAGTGCTGGAGCCATACATTGCAATACATACCCTTTGGTGTATAGCAAAAGGATAAAACCTAAGATGGTGGTCAGTATTGCTAGCTTTGTAAGGCGCTCACCTTTCCACCACTTAAAAAACCCTTCTAGAAAAAGTCCAAGGCCCATGATGAGTATAGGTTCTTTCAATACCCCACTTCCCCAAAATAAGACTGTGGGAAGGAAAAAAACGGCGAAGAGAACTCCCCATTTTTTTCTTGGGAAAAAGCTTAAGAAGAGTCGTGCGAGAGCTGTCAGTCCAACAAGGGAAAAAAAGCACCAAAATACGGTATGGACGTGGTAGTGTCCTCTTGAGAACAACATGACCAAAGCATTAGCTCGAATGATGGTTGCATTGTCGTTAAAAAAGCCTTGGTAGAATGGCCGCTCTAAATGAGTCATCCGATTGTAGTATGAAAGAGCGGCTGGGTCTTCGCTTATACCTATACCAGTGATGAGCTTTGCATATGTACTGAAGCCTTCATCTAAACTTGAGTACATGATTTGTGCGTCATCAAAAAAGCGAAAGGCATCGCCTGTTCTACGGTTCGTGTAGTGGTCGGTGTAAATCCAGGCAAGGCCAAAACCCACTATGATTTTTACTACGAAAATCCCCATGATAAGTCTTCGTGGAACCTGATGGATTTCAAACCACCTTGAATAGTAGATCACCAGTAAAAAAGTAATTGTGAAAACAAGGACGAGTGCAGCGTGCAAATCTATTGGCGTTTTGAAAAAGTCGGTATGATCAAAAGTATGTTTTCTATACGTAAATTGGGGTAGATCAAAAACAGTTTTGATCTGCATAAAATGCGTACTTTTGCCCTCTCAAAACAGCACCAATTTAGCACTATGAGCACTCTAATTCACGAGGAATCGACCTTAGAACAAGCACAAGATCTTGGATTATTACCTGAGGAGTTTGAAAAGATCAAAGAGATTTTAGGTCGTACACCAAACTTCACAGAGCTGAGTATTTTTTCAATCATGTGGTCGGAGCACTGCTCTTACAAAAACTCAATAAAATGGCTAAAGACGCTTCCAAAAGAAGGTCCACACTTGCTTGTAGAAGCTGGGCAAGAAAATGCAGGATTAGTTGATATTGGTGAAGGAGTGGCTTGTGCTTTTAAAATAGAATCGCATAACCACCCATCGGCTATTGAGCCTTATCAAGGTGCCGCCACAGGTGTTGGTGGAATTAACAGAGACATCTTCACGATGGGAGCTCGACCCATCGCACAATTGAACTCACTTCGCTTTGGAAAACTCGATTCAGATCATACGCAGTGGTTGTTGAGCGGAGTTGTAAAAGGAATTGGAGATTATGGGAACGCATTCGGTATTCCAGTTCTGGGTGGTGAAGTTTTCTTTGACGAATCGTATAGCTCAAACCCACTTGTCAATGCGATGAGTGTGGGGATCATGAATGCTGATGATATGATATCAGCTACTTCTCGTGGAGCAGGAAACCCTGTTTACATTGTGGGATCTGCCACCGGAAAGGATGGAATTAACGGTGCGTCTTTCGCATCAAAAGATATTACGGAAGAGTCAGCAGAAGACCTTCCATCAGTGCAGGTAGGTGACCCTTTCCAGGAGAAACTTCTACTTGAGGCTACGCTTGAGTTGGCAAAAACTGACGCTATTGTCGGGATGCAGGATATGGGAGCTGCGGGAATCACTTGTTCTACCAGTGAGATGAGTGCGAACGAAGGATTTGGAATGACCATTGATCTCGACAAAGTTCCTACACGTCAAGATGGAATGCTTCCATTTGAAATTCTACTCTCTGAGTCGCAAGAGCGTATGCTTGTTGTTGTGAAGAAGGGACAAGAAAAAGTGGTTGAAGATATTTTTGAAAAGTGGGATCTAAATGCGGTTCAAATCGGTGAAGTTACCGAAGGTGGTATGCTTGAATACTATATGTATGGTGAGTTGGTTGCGAAAGTGCCAGCACACGACCTTGTTTTAGGTGGTGGAGCACCAGTGTATGATCGCGAGTACACAGAGCCAGCATATTTCAAGAAAAACCAAGCCTTCAATATCGATGATGTAGAAGAGCCATCTGATTTGGCCGCTGTGGGTATGGAGCTCATCGGAAATCCAAATATCGCTTCGAAGCGTTGGGTTTACGAGCAATACGACAGCATGGTAGGTACCCGAAACATGAGTACCAACTTCCCATCAGATGCTGGGGTAGCTAACATCAAGGGTGTGAAAAGTGCATTAGCCATGACCGTTGATTGTAATGCAAGATATGTACACAACGACCCAAAGAAAGGTACGGCCATAGCAGTAGCTGAAGCCGCTAGAAACATTGTATGTACTGGTGGAGAGCCATCGGCAATTACCAATTGCTTGAATTTTGGAAACCCGTATAACCCTGAAGTATACTGGCAGTTTGTGCACGCCATCCAAGGAATGGGTGAAGCATGTAGAAAGTTTGAGACACCGGTTACAGGTGGAAATGTTAGTTTCTACAACCAAACAGCCATGGAAGGCAAAGAAGCTGTTCCTGTTTTCCCAACGCCAACTATTGGTATGATAGGGGTTGTTAAGGATAAGAACAAGGTGATGAGCCTTAACTTTAAGGAAAAAGGTGACTTGATCTTTTTAATTGGAGAATCGAGAGATGATATCTCTTCTTCAGAATACCTTGCTAGTATCCACAAGATTAAAGAGTGCCCAGCGCCTTACTTTGATATCGATGAAGAGTACGAAGTACAAGATGCTGTAAAAACGCTTATTTCCAAGGGTCTAATCAACGCTGCTCACGATGTGGCAGATGGTGGACTTTATACGGCCTTAGTAGAAATGGGTCTTCCAAACAGACTTGGATTTGACATTACAGGTGATGCTGCTGTAAGAGCAGATGCATTCCTTTTTGGTGAAGCTCAAGGCCGTGTCATTGTTACTCTGGATGGAAGCAATGAAGAAGGAATAGTTGAAGCCCTTACCGAAAAAGGCGTCCCATTTTCGCTTCTAGGTCATGTGACCCGAGGGAAAATGGTGGTTGATGACGCACATTTCGGTTTTATTGATGATGCCGTTGAAGTGTACAACAATGCAATCGGCAACATCATGGATGGTAAGAGTTAAGGTTTTGTAAGCACCTTACCTTATTATTAATCTTTCAGCTCCAATGATCTGGGAATCTGAGTTCGAAATCTGAATGAAGTACATGCCCGACTCAAGATTGTTTGTGTCGATGTTCATGTTTTCTCCTGTGATCTGTCCAGCTTTAATAAAGCGCCCATTTATGTCTACTATATGCCACATTTGGCCTGGTTCGAATGATGGATGCTCTATTCTGACCGATTGTCCTTTGTCGATAATGTTTGGATAAACTGCGAAAGCGATTCTTTCCATGTCATCTAGTCCGACGGTGCAGTTTTCAGCACAAGAAGCCCAGCAGTTTTCTATCGTGACAGACTCAGAGATGGTCGCTTGACGCTTTCCGAAACTCGCACATTCTCCGATTACGTATTCACCGTCAAAAAGTGATGAGCCATTAAAGAAGTTGTATTCGATATCACCAGCTCCAACAGTCACGGTTACCTCCCAGATATTGTCTTCTACCATAGTTAATGGTATTTCATCTGGAGACCATTCTTGAAACGCTCCACCAAGGTGAATTCCTTCAGGCGAAACTTCAAGATCATCTGTGTGAACGACGAAAGTTACTTCTACCGGTGGACATGGGTCGGGTGCAGTACCAATATTGCCCGATGTTCCAGAGCACCCTGTTAGCTCAAAGGTGTAGGCTAAGTCAAGAGTCTCGCCATCGGCTGGCATGTTTTCAAGCGTAAATGTGTAGTCTAAAGCTCCTGATTCAAGGCTAAAGCTTTGCCCAGCAATTGTGATTTCCCCTCCTGGGTTTCCATCTAGTTGAAGGCTAATCTCAAGATCGTAGATATCCAGACCAATTTGACATAGACCTATGTCGACAATTTCAAACACTGGATTAAAGGCCACTTCTTCACAAATCCCAAAGTTGCAGACACCTATCGCACAAGGATCAGTCGAAACACAATCTTCATCACCATAGCATTCAGGGTAGAATAAGGCCGGTTTTCCAGTAGGCGAAGCATCTGCTCCAGTGAAGTGGTAAATCACTTCGAAATCACCATCAGGTGAATAACTGTATGCCGAGCCCATATTGAAAAGGCCTCCTTCTTTACAGAACCCGATTACATTTCCAGTCGACAAGTCTTCAATGACACCAGCGGCTGAATTATTACCATCAGTGGAAGGGTCAAAACTGTGAAGGACTTCAAATCCAGTGTCAAAGTCATACTTGAACAATGTTCCACCACCATTCGGTCCCGAAGATGATGTCGTTCCATAGAGTGCTCCATCCGAGTGCAAGATCAGGTCGGATCGCGGGTAGGAACCATCCGTGGCTCCATTAAAACTGTGCATCACATTAACCGCATTTGTAACAGGGTCAAATTCAAACAGCGTCCCATTGTTTGAGGAACCACCTAATCTGGCCAAGCCATAAAGTTTTCCTCCATTAGCCTCTACCATGGTAGCTTCAGATCCACCACCGTTTACGAAGGTGAATAAGCTGGCTACTACTTCATAGTCACCATCATTGAATGTATAGATCACACCATTTCCAAAGTCACCTCCAGAAGATGTTGTTCCATAGAGCTGACCATTGCTGTGTAAGGTTACTCCTCCAATCGGAAATTGACCTTGGGCTCCACCGGTAAAGTGGTGAAATGCGGTAAAGCTTCCATCAGGTGTTATCGCAAAAACGGTCCCCGACTGAATAAGTCCACCAAATCTTGCTGTTCCATAGATTGTACCATCGTCAAGAACTAAAAGGTCATCATTGGGAAGCTGTCCATCATTAAATGGGTCTAAGCTGTGAATTTCCGTGCGCGTTCCATCCAGTTCTAGCTGAAAAACAACTCCCTGGTTTTGTGTTCCACCATTTTGAGTTGTTCCAAGAAAAGAATTTCCGTTTGAAACCAACCCATGCGGAATGGATCCGGATAACGGTAAACTAAGGTCGTAGACCTTGGAAAACGTTCCGTCCATATTGTAAGTGTAGACTGTTCCAAAATTGTTCGTTCCGCCATTCGACGCTAAGCTTACGATTTCACCCGAAGAGTTTAAGCTAGGTCGTCCCAGTGGGTTACTTCCATCTTGGGCGTATTCAAAGTCGTGAAGAATAGCAAAGTTTCCATCGGTATCAATACTATAAAGTGTTCCAAACCCGAAGTCACCTCCAAATTCACAGGCGCCGAAAAATATTTCTGCATCAGGAGTTGTTAGCCCAGATTTTGGAAAAGATCCATGAACTGAAGAGATCAGACTTTGGAGTACCTCATATGTTCCATCTGTTGATACCTTAAAAACAGAACCGTTTCCATTTGAACCACCCTCAGAACAGGTTCCAATGAAATCACCATCGGTAGTTTCAATTAGCGTGGAAAGTGGGTAGCGTCCATCTGTAGTTGATGCATTGAGGTGGTATATTACGATATAGTCTTCAGCTTCTGGATCGAAGCTATAGATTGATCCTTGATTGTTTTCACCTCCAAACTGCGTAACTCCATACAAAAGTCCATCTGACCCCAGAGTAACTCCACCCTGTGGAAACTCTCCTTCTTCATCACCTTCAAAATGGTGCACAACGTCTATTTGATTAGGAGTGAAACCTATCAGTGTACCATGTCCTGACTGACCACCAGCAGCGGCGGTCAAGTACATAATATTGTCATTAGAGTTGTAAGTAATAACCCCTGATGAATTGTTACCATGAATAGCTGGGTTGAGGTTGTGTATAACAGTTACTCCACCACCAATCTCATATTCGAAGATTGTTCCTCCATTAAACTGACCACCTTGTGATGTGGTACCAATTATAATACTGGAGCTGTATGCTAGTAGCTCAACTTTTGAATTGCTTCCATCCACATCAGGATTGAAGTGATGAAGAACCTCCATGTTACCTTCAAGGTTTACACGAAACAAAGTTCCTCCATCATATAGGCCATTAGCACTTGTTGTTCCATAATACCATCCGTCTCCAAAGTCGAGTAGACCTGAACGTGGGTTTGCACCTTCTTCAGTGTTGCTGAAAACGCTGTTGGTTTGGAAGTCAGTTCCATCGTCATACACATTAAAAGTTGACCCGATTTGATCAGGTCCTCCATTTTCTGTGTTTCCCCATACCTGTATCTGTGAAAAGGTAAGGGTAGGAATGAGAACGACGCCCAATAGGAGAACGAGGGCAAGTTTTCTCGAATTATTCTTGACATTCATGTCATTATAGTTTAAAGGTCGGGTGTTATACTGAAAGGAGGGAAAAGGGTTACACTAAAATGCAATGGTTCCTCCAATTCGCAGTACAATATTGTCGGGGTATGGGGAATTGATATCACCGATTACATCATAGTAGGCCCCGATAAAGAAGCCACTTCCATTAGAAGACCGCTGACTGAAACCGCCTCCCAATAGCAATGCTGGAATGGTTACTCGGTCGTAATCGAAATCAGACACGGCGTGAATCTCATCAAGGTTGAGTATTTCAAGCTCGGCATGAAGGAAGATCATAGGTAAAACGAAATACCTTGAGAATACACTTCCTCCCCAAATGGTAGTTTCAAAATCTGGTACTGGACGCTTGTCTTTATAGTATTCATATGTCGGACCGAGACCGAATGATAATTTGGGAGTCACATTGTATCCAACCAGGGGAGTGATTCTAATAAATGTGATGTCTCCAAAAGAGAGTCCAAGACCACCACCAAAGAATAGCCGTTCTTTAAATGGAACATCCTTGTACGGGTTTGTGTCTTCCTGAGCACCAACAGATGTGCTAAAAAGGGAGAAAAATAGAGCAATCACTCCTATCTTTATCATCTTTTGCATGAGAATCAATTTCGTTTTGAAACAAATGTAACTATATATATAATGTCAACAGTATGTATTACAGGGGCTAGTCGAGGTCTTGGTTTAGCTCTCACCAAGGCTTTTCTTCAGAAGACAGATTACATGGTGATAGCAATCTCGCGATCACGTGAAATAGTCGGCTTGAATTCTAGCCTGAAGGCACACCCCGAGAGATTAAAATGTGTTTGTGCTGATATCACGACCACGGAAGGGAGGAATGTCATTTATAAAGATGTCAAGGAAGTTGGTGAACTATCAATTTTGATGCACAATGCAGGTGCGCTTCTCTACAAACCTTTTCTTGAAATAGGAGAAAATGAATTGGAGCAGATTTACCGCGTGAATGTATTTGCTCCATTTTTGCTCACTCAAAAGTTGTTTCCGTTGTTTCAAAATGCTCATGTGATTAATATAAGTAGTATAGGAGGGGTGGAGGGCAGTTTAAAATTTCCTGGTCTTTCGGCATATTCTTCTAGTAAAGCAGCGCTAAATTGTCTCACAGAAATGTGGACTGAAGAATTTAAATCCACATCACATTCATTTAATTGCTTGGCGTTAGGTAGTGTTCAGACCGAAATGTTTGAGCATGCTTTTCCTGGAATGGATGCTTCAAGTAGCCCTGATGAGATGGCAAACTACATTCTCGACTTTGCTCTGGATGCTCCAAAAGTGATGCGGGGAAAAATAATTCCGCTATCAAAACAAAACCCATAAGACAGATTAACAGTGTGTTATGTTTTTGTTTCGAAAAAAGATCAAAAAAAAACTCGATGTGACTATTGTGTAAATGAAAATAGTCTATACATTTGCAGCCGCTTTGAACGAAAGGCGTGTTAGAAAAGGAACTGAAATCAGCTGAATGCAGCGAAATAAGTTCAAAATCTTTTCAACATTTGTTTTGGGAATTCGAATTAGGTTGTACCTTTGCCATCCGGTTTTTAAAAACGAGCAGCGAAAAAAATATTTTCAAAGTTCGTTTGGAGATTAAAAAGTTTAATTACCTTTGCGCTCCGATTTTAAAACATCGGTTCGGAATAAAAGAATTTCGAAAATAATTTTGCAGGAGTAAAAAGATTATCATTACCTTTGCGCTCCCATTTGAAAAGCGGGTTCAAAAAAAAGTTTTTGAAAAAGCTTGGAAAGTGAAAAAAGTGATTACCTTTGCGCTCCCGTTTTAACGGGAAGTGCCAAGAAATAAAGAAAAAGTTCTTTGAAAATATTGTAATAGCAGCAAGCCAAGATCCTTGTTAATTTACCAGGTCAAACTCACAATTTTTGTTCTTTTAAGAACATCCAATTTTATACAACGGAGAGTTTGATCCTGGCTCAGGATGAACGCTAGCGGCAGGCCTAACACATGCAAGTCGAACGGTAACATGAGAGCTTGCTCTTGATGACGAGTGGCGCACGGGTGCGTAACGCGTATACAACTTACCTCGAACAGGGGGATAGCCCGAAGAAATTCGGATTAATACCCCATAATAATAGAAATTCGCATGTTTTTCTATTTAAAACTCCGGTGGTTCGAGATGGGTATGCGTCCTATTAGTTAGTTGGTGAGGTAACGGCTCACCAAGGCGACGATAGGTAGGGGTTCTGAGAGGATGATCCCCCACACTGGTACTGAGACACGGACCAGACTCCTACGGGAGGCAGCAGTGAGGAATATTGGACAATGGACGAAAGTCTGATCCAGCCATGCCGCGTGAAGGATGACTGCCCTCTGGGTTGTAAACTTCTTTTATATGGGAATAAACCCCCGGACGTGTCCGGGGCTGAATGTACCATACGAATAAGCACCGGCTAACTCCGTGCCAGCAGCCGCGGTAATACGGAGGGTGCAAGCGTTATCCGGATTTATTGGGTTTAAAGGGTCCGTAGGTGGGATTGTAAGTCAGTGGTGAAATCTTTCGGCTTAACCGGAAAACTGCCATTGATACTGCAGTTCTTGAGTATGCTCGAAGTAGGCGGAATATGTCATGTAGCGGTGAAATGCATAGATATGACATAGAACACCAATAGCGAAGGCAGCTTACTAGATCATAACTGACACTGAGGGACGAAAGCGTGGGGAGCGAACAGGATTAGATACCCTGGTAGTCCACGCCGTAAACGATGATCACTAGACATTGGCGACATACTGTCGGTGTCAAAGCGAAAGTATTAAGTGATCCACCTGGGGAGTACGCTCGCAAGAGTGAAACTCAAAGGAATTGACGGGGGCCCGCACAAGCGGTGGAGCATGTGGTTTAATTCGATGATACGCGAGGAACCTTACCTGGGCTTAAATGTAGATTGACAGATTGGGAAACCAGTCCTTCTTCGGACAATTTACAAGGTGCTGCATGGTTGTCGTCAGCTCGTGCCGTGAGGTGTCGGGTTAAGTCCCATAACGAGCGCAACCCCTATCGTTAGTTGCTAGCAGGTAATGCTGAGGACTCTAACGAAACTGCCCGTGCAAGCGGTGAGGAAGGTGGGGATGACGTCAAATCATCACGGCCCTTACGTCCAGGGCTACACACGTGCTACAATGGCGCATACAAAGGGCAGCTACCTGGTGACAGGATGCTAATCTCTAAAGTGCGTCTCAGTTCGGATTGGAGTCTGCAACTCGACTCCATGAAGCTGGAATCGCTAGTAATCGCGCATCAGCCATGGCGCGGTGAATACGTTCCCGGGCCTTGTACACACCGCCCGTCAAGCCATGGAAGCTGGGGGTGCCTGAAGTCGGTGACCGAAAGGAGCTGCCTAGGGCAAAACTGGTAACTGGGGCTAAGTCGTAACAAGGTAGCCGTACCGGAAGGTGCGGCTGGAACACCTCCTTTTTAGAGAAATACCTGGTGAAAACAGGATCTCGGCTCGCTATTACATATACAATTTGATTGACTCAGTTTTATCTAGTCCTGTAGCTCAGTTGGTTAGAGCACTACACTGATAATGTAGGGGTCAGCAGTTCAAGTCTGCTCAGGACTACCGCATGAAATGGGGAATTAGCTCAGCTGGCTAGAGCGCCTGCCTTGCACGCAGGAGGTCATCGGTTCGACTCCGATATTCTCCACTTTAGAGAATTTCGGTTGCCGCGCCTCTTCGCGGCAACTGGACTCAAATTGTACAATATTGATGACTGAAAAAGTTCAGCATCACAATTAAAATATGATGTATAGCTCAATGGAAGAGCAGTCCGAAGCAATTCGGAAGGGTAAACGGTTCGATTCCGTAAACATTACTGTCTGAATTCGTTCAGAACACGTTCTTTGACGTATTGGTTTAGTAATATTTAAAAGTTAATAAGAGCAATTGGCGGATGCCTAGGCTCTCAGTGGCGACGAAGGACGTGATAAGCTGCGATAAGCTACGGGTAGGTGCACATAACCTATAATCCGTAGATTTCCGAATGGGGAAACCCACTATACTGAAGGTATAGTACCGAAAGGAGCTAACCCGGAGAACTGAAACATCTAAGTACCCGGAGGAAAAGAAAACAATTAGTGACTTCCTAAGTAGCGGCGAGCGAAAGGGAACCAGCCCAAACCTATTATGTTTCGGCATTATAGGGGTTGTAGGACTGTAACGTGGACTTTAAATATATAGTAGAATGATCTGGAAAGTTCAGCCATAGAAGGTGATAGCCCTGTAAGCGAAATATATTTAATACCTAACAGTATCCTGAGTAGCGCGGGACATGTGAAATCTTGCGTGAATCTGCCAGAACCATCTGGTAAGGCTAAGTACATCTGAGAGACCGATAGTGAACTAGTACCGTGAGGGAAAGGTGAAAAGTACCCTGAATAAGGGAGTGAAATAGATCCTGAAACCAATTGCTTACAAGCGGTGGGAGCCCTTCGGGGTGACCGCGTGCCTTTTGCATAATGAGCCTACGAGTTACTCCTCTCTAGCAAGGTTAATCCTTAAACGAGAAGCCGAAGCGAAAGCAAGTCTGAATAGGGCGTATAGTTAGAGGGGGTAGACGCGAAACTTGGTGATCTACCCATGGCCAGGTTGAAGCTCCGATAACACGGAGTGGAGGACCGAACCAGTACACGTTGAAAAGTGTTTGGATGAGCTGTGGGTAGGGGTGAAAGGCCAATCAAACTGAGAAATAGCTCGTACTCCCCGAAATGCATTTAGGTGCAGCGTTGAGTTTAGTATTATAGAGGTAGAGCTACTGATTGGGCTAGGGGGCTTCACCGCCTACCAAACCCTGATAAACTCCGAATGCTATAATATGTTGCTCAGCAGTGAGGGCATGGGTGCTAAGGTCCATGTCCGAAAGGGAAAGAACCCAGATCATCAGCTAAGGTCCCTAAATATATGCTAAGTTGATTTAACGAGGTCAAATTGCACTGACAGCTAGGATGTTGGCTTGGAAGCAGCCATTCATTTAAAGAGTGCGTAACAGCTCACTAGTCGAGCGATTTGGCATGGATAATAATCGGGCATAAGCATATTACCGAAGCTATGAATCATACATTGTATGGTGGTAGGGGAGCATTCCAATCGCCGTTGAAGTCGGATTGTAAAGTCTGGTGGAGGTTTTGGAAAAGAAAATGTAGGCATAAGTAACGATAAGGCGGGAGAGAAACCCGCCCACCGAAAGACTAAGGTTTCCTGATCAACGCTAATCGGATCAGGGTTAGTCGGGGCCTAAGGCGAACCCGAAAGGGGTAGTCGATGGACAACAGGTTAATATTCCTGTACTTGCTATATAACAAAAGTGACGGAGACGTGTAGCTGGTGCGTACTGACGGAATAGTACGTTGAACTACAAGTGATTGTAGGATAGTACACAGAAGCTTCGGCCAATGTGATAATCCAGTGAAGCAGCTTCCAAGAAAAGCGATTATAGCAACCCGTACCGTAAACCGACACAGGTAGTCGAGGAGAGAATCCTAAGGTGCTCGAGTGATCCGTGGTTAAGGAACTAGGCAAATTAGCCCTGTAACTTCGGGATAAAGGGCGCCATCAGCAATGATGGCCGCAGTGAATAGGTCCAGGCGACTGTTTATCAAAAACACATGGCTCTGCAAAATCGAAAGATGAAGTATAGGGCCTGACACCTGCCCGGTGCTGGAAGGTTAAGAGGAGGAGTTATCTTCGGAGAAGCTCTGAATTGAAGCCCCAGTAAACGGCGGCCGTAACTATAACGGTCCTAAGGTAGCGAAATTCCTTGTCGGGTAAGTTCCGACCTGCACGAATGGTGTAACGATCTGGACACTGTCTCAACCACGAGCTCGGTGAAATTGTAGTATCGGTGAAGATGCCGATTACCCGCTACGGGACGGAAAGACCCCGTGAACCTTTACTATAGCTTAACATTGATATTGGATAAATGATGTGTAGGATAGGTGGGAGACTTTGAAGCTGTACCGCTAGGTATGGTGGAGTCGTTGTTGAAATACCACCCTTTATTTGTTTGATGTCTAACCCCGATTTATCGGGGGACCATGTTTGGTGGGTAGTTTGACTGGGGTGGTCGCCTCCAAAAGAGTAACGGAGGCTTCTAAAGGTTCCCTCAGCACGCTTGGTAACCGTGCGTAGAGTATAATGGCATAAGGGAGCTTGACTGTGAGACCGACAAGTCGAGCAGGTACGAAAGTAGAGCATAGTGATCCGGTGGTTCCGCATGGAAGGGCCATCGCTCAAAGGATAAAAGGTACTCCGGGGATAACAGGCTGATCACTCCCAAGAGCTCACATCGACGGAGTGGTTTGGCACCTCGATGTCGGCTCGTCACATCCTGGGGCTGGAGAAGGTCCCAAGGGTTGGGCTGTTCGCCCATTAAAGTGGCACGCGAGCTGGGTTCAGAACGTCGTGAGACAGTTCGGTCCCTATCTGTAGTGGGCGTTAGAAATTTGAGAGGACCTGCCTCTAGTACGAGAGGACCGGGGCGGACATACCTCTAGTGTACCTGTTGTGGCGCCAGCTGCACCGCAGGGTAGCTACGTATGGATGAGATAAGCGCTGAAAGCATCTAAGCGCGAAACTCACCTCGAGATGAGATTTCTTTTAAGGGTCGTTGAAGACGACGACGTTGATAGGTTGCAGGTGTAAAGGCAGTAATGTCAAAGCCGAGCAATACTAATTACCCGTAGACTTTAAATATTAGCTTAACCAATACGTCATACCTTATTTACAACTTTAGGTGACTATTGCAATGAGGTCCACCTCTTCCCATTCCGAACAGAGAAGTTAAGCTCATTAGCGCAGATGGTACTGGATTTCCGGGAGAGTATGTCGTCGCCAATTTTTTAAAACCCCAATTCTTTAGAGTTGGGGTTTTTTTGTGGCCATGGTTTTGGTCTTGGCGTTTCCGAAGCCTGTTGATATTATTTGAGACGTTTGTGTATGCTGTATTCCGCATACTTGGAAAGTCATGATTCTATTTTATTTACCATTTGTGAGATCATAAGAGAAGTTAATCCGCCTAAGGCGGAGCAGATGGTACTGGATTTCCGGGAGAGTATGTCGTCGCCAATTTTTTAAAACCCCAATTCTTTAGAGTTGGGTTTTTTTTGTGGCTGAATTTGGAAGCCGAGTATTCATTCGTGGCCCATGATACCTAGGCATAAATTCCTCGTGAGCAGTACCGCTTACTCTGACTAAATTTTACAATGATGGTTCCTATTCCAATAGGATTCTTATTATGAATACTTTCCCATCAAGGCAAGTACTGTTAGAATTCTTATCTTTCAGAAAATGAGAAGATGGATTCACCTAACAAACAACCAAATTGTAGTTCACCGCTGAAACACTTGTTTCACTCATTGTTGATTTTGGGTGCCTTGCTGTTATGTACAACTGTTAAAGCACAGATGTACATTAATTTTCCAGTTCACTACGACTTTTATAGGACGGAAAGTCTTGATTTTGACCTCACGCAAAGAGGGCCAGCTAGCAGTCCTACCATAGGGTGGATTTTCTTAAATCGGAAAAGCTATGAGTTGAGTACTGATATAGGGCTATTCTACAGGAAGATGACATTACAAGTGGAGGGTACTTCTTATCTGTACAGATTTCTTGGCCCATCCTTATCGATTCAGGGTCATTTTAAACCCAATGAGCATTTTAAGCTAGGAAGTGGTGTTTCCATAGCTACTTATGCGCTATTCCAGGATCCTGATTATTCTGTTTTTCTTGATCCAGATGATGATAATCGTTTAGGGAAAGGTTATCGCAGTTTTGATGTGGGATTGTTTCTTGAAGCGAGATATTGCGTTGATGAGAATTTTTCGTTCGGAACGAAAGCTACTTTTTGGTTTGTGCCGCTGTTAGAATTTACCCCGATTGAAGATTACGGGGAATTTGGACAAAAGCAACGCGATTTATACTCATGGAGAATAGAGTTTTCTTTTCGATATCAATTCCTGAACAAATGAAGAAATTATTCAGCATTCTGATTCTATCAGTTTTACTGGCCGGATGTACGGAAGATGATCATGTTTTTATCTATGATCCTGTTGATCCAAGGCTTCCACAATACTCTGAAGAAGGAGCCAATACGGCTGGTGCCTATGTTGATGGTGCTGTTTGGGTCGCAGCCAAGTACTACCTTTACCATACGAGTAATGATGGAGTAAGCGAACGGGAAGAATTATTGTTCGCGACAAATTCAGAAGGAACAGGAACACTAATGTCAATTTCAGAAGGAACGATTAGCGTTGGGGGTGATCTAGACTCAAGGAGCGTTGGATTTTATCTGGCTGATTACGTTCTAAGCGATTTGGAAGACCTTTTTTCCCTAAATGGAAAGGAAATCATATTGGATGGTGAAAACAGCTTTGGCCAAGTCTCGGTAAATGATTTGAATTCATTGATCGAAAGGCAAGGAAAGGGAAAGCTCTTTGTGCGACACGTTGAGTGGAAGGATGACGATGAAGTCATTATTTCGGGAACCTTCGGGTTTGACTTTGATGATGATTTAAACCCTACTACAGTGTACTCTGGTAGATTCGATTTTGAAGTTGATGAGACCGACTTTATTGAACTCTTCGAATAACTTTCTTGAAAAGTATCAAGTCTTCTGATGCTTCTTCTTTGCGGCAGGGAAGAGAATATTATTCAAAATCAGCCGATATCCCGGGCTATTTGGATGTAGATTCAGATCTGTAGGCGGATCGCCAACACGGTGCTGGTAATCTTCTGGATCGTGTCCTCCATAAAACGTCCACTGGCCATTTCCAAAATTACCGTGAATGTATTTGACCGTGCCTTGAGTTTTACTCTCACCCATTATGATGACGTTCTTCTTGACATACTGCTTCTTGAAAGCGGTGGTTTGCCCCATAAAGCCTTTCACCACTGACTGGTGATTTTGGACCAGCATAGTAGGGACGATATCCCATTTTGCTGAAAAATCAAAAAGAGTAAAGAAATCTTGAAGCTGCGGAGTCTTGTTGTGAATATCTGTGGCGTCGATACTAGAAAACTCATACACCAAGGGGTCCTTTTCTAAAATAAAGTTCTCGAACGCAAAGGTGTGATGAAAATGGAGCTTCGATTGGGCCGCTGGGTCTGCGGGGTCCCCATCGTACATGCTCTCGCAAATATCGGTTTCCTGGGCCGCAAGGGCAATGTCGTAGGAATCTGTACCAGAGCACATCGTAAACAAGAAGCCGCCACCGGCCGTATATTCCTGAATTTTCTGAGCTACGGCAAGCTTGAGCTGGCTTACCTTTGCGAAGCCCATATCGGCGGCTTCAGCTTCGGCATCTCGTACTTGCTGTTGGTACCAAGCAGCATTTTTGTAGCTCCTATAGAATTTTCCGTACTGCCCCGTAAAGTCTTCGTGGTGAAGGTGAAGCCAATCGTACTTGTGAAGCTCTAAATTGATTATCTCCCGGTCGTAGATCACATCATATGGTATCTCAGCATAAGTCATGACCAAGGTCACTGCATCATCCCAAGGCATTTTGGAAGATGGAGAATAGACTGCAATTTTAGGAGCTTGCTCGAGTTTTACCGTTTCCATATTGACCTCTGGATTGGCTATTTCAGCCAAAATTCCTTGAGCCTGGACGTCTGCAATGACTTGATATGAAACGCCACGAATGACACACTCTTCTTCGATAGCCTTATACTGGTCTATCATAAAGCTACCTCCACGATAGTTTAGTAACCAACGTACTTCTATATTATTATCCAGTACCCAATAGGCTATCCCATATGCTTTAAGGTGATTCTCCTGCCGATCGTCCATCGGGATAAGGATCTTAGCTCCAAATGATGAAATTCCAATCAAAGAAAAAGCTGCGAGAAGAGTAGCTCTGAGTATTACGGTTTTAAAAAGGTGCGTCATCATCTGTGTCATTCGAGAAATGGTCACTGCCATCTTCATTCATTCTCGATTGCATCGTTATGGTGTTGAACTGATCATAATCACTTCCAGCCCCAGGCAAACCATTTGGTTCTCCAAAGGCTACATCGAGATTATCAAATTTCGCGAATTCTTTGATAAACTTCAAAGAAACAGTCTCTAGTCCACCATTTCGGTGCTTAGCTATGATGACTTGACCAACTCCCATCATCGAGTTTCCATCTTCATCCTGAGTGATATCATAGTACTCAGGGCGATAAATGAAAGAAACGATATCTGCATCCTGCTCAATTGCACCAGATTCACGAAGGTCAGAAAGCATAGGCTTTTTGTCTCCTCCACGTGTTTCCACGGCACGACTCAACTGTGATAGGGCAAGAATAGGCACGTTCAGTTCTTTTGCAATCGTTTTAATAGAACGCGAAATGGTCGAGATTTCTTGTTCACGGTTTCCCTTATCACTTCCTGCCGTCATCAACTGAAGGTAGTCGATGATGATACACTGAATATTGTGCTTCGATTTTAGTCGTCTGGCCTTCGCTCTCAATTCAAAAACGGAAAGAGAAGGTGTGTCATCGATGTAGATCGGGGCTTTAGCGAGTTTCTTAATTCGAGTGTGCAATTGGGTAAACTCGTGATCTTCCAGGGTTCCCTTTCTGAGTTTCTCACCTTTGATACCCGTTTCACCAGAAATCAAACGATTGACGAGCTGCACAGATGCCATCTCAAGTGAGAAGACCGCAACTGGTACGTTGAAATCAACGGCCATATTTCGAGCCATGGACAGCACAAAGGCCGTCTTACCCATACCCGGACGAGCAGCGATAATAATCATGTCGGATTTTTGCCAACCCGAAGTAACCCGGTCTAGCGCCGTAAAACCAGTAGGTACCCCACTTACACCATCGCTGTTCTTCTTTGCAGCTTCAATGCTTTCAATCGCTTGTTTAAGCACGTCGCCCATGGTATCATAGTCCTTACGAATATTCCCTTGAGCTACCGTAAAAAGATCACGCTCCGCTTTATCAAGGAGTTCGAAAACATCGGTGCTCTCTTCGTACGCATCGCGGATGGTGTCAGAAGAAATGCGAATCAATTCTCTCAGAATGTGTTTTTGAGAAATGATTCGAGCATGATATTGGATGTTTGCAGAGCTGGCTACGCGGTTTGTCAAGAAGCTGATGTAGTAGGCACCACCTACCAGTTCCAGTTCTCCACGCTTCCTGAGCTCCGCAGTCACTGTCAGAATATCAATGGGCTCTGACCGTTGGAAGAGTTCTTGAATCGCCGCGTATATTTTCTGGTGTGTGTCTTTGTAGAACGAAACTGGCTTTAAGATGTCGATAACGTCATTTACCGCTTCTTTTTCCAACATAAGCGCACCCAATACAGCTTCTTCTAAATCTACTGCTTGGGGGGGGATTTTTCCTAGATCATTGTTTTGATTAGGAAAAGCTCCACGTTTGGCTCTTCGGCCTTCGCCTAATTTTTGCGAAATTTCATCCATGGTTCAAAGATAGTATTGAAAAAGGGGGGGCGAAGGTAATTACTTAACGGATATGAAAAGTTTTCAAAGTGCGTTTTTAACACTTGTGTATATGTTTGGTTTGTCTCTTCTACTCCTCTCATTTCAAGGGTGTAAGGATGATGAAGATACGGAGTCACCCCGTGTACGAATGAGTGAGCCAATGGAGTTCGACGTATTTTCAGCCATCGATACATTTGAAGTATCGGGAACGATAACAGACAATAATCAAATCGTTTTCGTAGAACTTTCTATTGAGACTTTAGACTATGAAGTGGCAGTGAAAGCCCAACGCTTCTTTCTTTCTGGGTCTACAGTAAATTTTGGAACGACATATATTCTTGATGAGCCATTGATCAATGGTGGACAGTACTATTTTGTAATGCGCGCAAGTGATGGTGAGAATGTGGGGTCAGACTATCAGCAAATACAGATCAATCCAATTCCACGTGAGGTCGAAAGGTATTTTCTTGTAACTAAACAAACAAATCTTGCAACGCTTCACGAAAGTGAGAGCCTTACTACCTGGGAGCCGATTAGGGAGTTTAATCTCGATGCCACTGGAGCAGCATTAAATTACCGTCAAGATATTTTTGGAATCTGTGGTGGAACACTTGGTGATGCCACATTCTATGAAACGGAAGAGTTTGACGTGGTGAGTTCTTACCCCAATCTGGGTACGATTTCTTCACCGTACTTTCTTGGCTTGCAATACGATCGGCCTAGAGAAGAGTTTTACCTACTTCAAGAAGAACCTTCATTCAGAGTGCTAGATAAAAATGCTTTTGGTGTTAATGTCCCAAACACCCAGTTTGGATTTGAGCCGCATGCTGTATTTCCGGATGAAGACAACTACTTCGTTCCTGAAGGTGAAGTCACTTCACAAATTGAAGTGCTTTCCTACTACACTCAAGCGGGCTTGCTGGCATCGTCTGTCACCCTAGCCGGCGAGGCGAAACTTGTAACCCGCAAGTCCTTCAATGAAGAGTTCGTTTGGCAAAGCGGTTCTTCTACAGTGCTGTCTATTTTCAATAAGACCACTGAGCTTCTCTCTCAGGTGTTTTCGAGACCTGATGAATCACTCAAATCAGTAATTGAGATAGAACAAGGAGTGTTCATATTTAGTACCGATGAAGGGATGTACCGATACAACTATGGCAATGGCGGCACAGTCGTATTGCCAACTGACAGGAATCCGAATAGAATGCTTTACGATGACCTCAACGGGATTATATACGGTTGGGAAGACCAGGAACTATATGCCTTCGCTCCAAACGGTCAAATACTTAATACCTGGAAGTTCACTTCGCCAATCGTTGAGTTTATGATTGACTATAACCGTTGATTAATGGGTTTCACCCATTGAAGCGAATTTCTTAATTCTCTTTTCTACCCTTTTTTCGGGAGTAAGCTTATTAAGAAGTTCAAGATTCTTCAGTATAGCAGCTTTTACGTTTTCGAATGTAGCTTTTGGGTCGATATGCGCTCCACCTACAGGCTCTCTGACTATTCCATCAATAAGCTTGTTTTTGTGCATATCCTTCGATGTCAGCTTGAGAGCCTCCGCGGCTTCAATTTTGTGATCCCAGTTTCTCCAGAGAATGGTTGAGCAATTTTCTGGAGAGATTACAGAATACCACGAGTTTTCAAGCATTAACACCTTGTCACCAACTCCAATTCCCAAAGCTCCACCAGAAGCTCCTTCACCGATGATGATACAGATGATTGGCACTTTGAGTTTAGCCATTTCGTATAGGTTGCGAGCAATGGCTTCACCTTGTCCGCGCTCTTCAGCTTCAAGTCCGGGAAAAGCACCTGGTGTATCAATAAATGTCACGACAGGCTTTTCAAATTTTTCAGCCAGCTTCATGAGACGCAGGGCCTTTCGGTATCCTTCAGGGTTGGGCATACCAAAGTTTCTAAACTGTCTCATCTTGGTGTTCACTCCTTTCTGCTGTCCGATAAACATGAACGTTTGTCCATCGATGTCGCCAAAACCTCCGACCATGGCTTTATCGTCTTTTACAGTGCGATCGCCGTGCAGTTCGATGAATCGCCCCTTGGTCAGGTGCTCTATATAGCTGAGGGTATAAGGTCTTTCGGGGTGTCGAGAAACCTGGACGCGCTGCCAGGGCGTGAGACTCTTGTAGATTTCAGCTCGCTTTTCAGCAATCTTCTTCTCCAAATCCCTAACGGGTTTGGTTACATCAACTTCACTTTTCTCAGCAATTTCTTTAGCCTTTTCAAGTTGTTCCATCAACTCTCCAATCGGCTCTTCAAACTCTAATAGTACTGGCATAATACTGCAGGTTTAAGCGCCAAAAATAAGATTTATTTCAGAATGGCTTTTTAATCTTTGCCCGAGATAGCATCTTTGCACCATGCTGGTTTTTCCAAATAGCAAAATCAACCTAGGCCTTAGGGTGTTAGACAAACGAGTGAACGGATACCACAATATTGAAAGTATCTTTTATCCCATTCCGTACTGCGATGCACTTGAGGTAATCGAAAACGATCAAAATACAGATCGATTTTTCTATTCAGGTAGGCCCATACCAGGAGATTCAAAAGACAATCTCATATCTCGAGCCATAAGCATCTTGCGACAAGATCACGAGATTCCTTTTCTAGATGTGTATCTCCACAAGAATGTGGCAATGGGCGCTGGTCTTGGTGGTGGGTCAGCAGACGGCACGTTTATGTTAAAGATGCTGTCTGATAAGTACGATCTCCGCCTTACACCTGTTGATTTGGAAAAGTTAGCCCTAATGCTGGGAAGTGATTGCCCCTTTTTTGTAGCGAATAGCCCGGTGTTGGTAACCGGTCGGGGGGAGGTTATGAAGCCTATTGACTTGGACCTATCGGGAAAGTGGTTGGTACTTGTCACTTCTGAAATTCATATTTCAACGGCTGCTGCATATTCGAATATTGTGCGGAGTCCTTTTGATCGTGAATTGGAAGAGCTCATTGAAGCTCCAATAAGTCATTGGAAGAAAGACATGAAAAACGACTTTGAAGGCTATGCTTTTCAAGAGTTTCCCGAGCTTCCATCAATCAAAGAAGCTTTATATTCTGCCGGCGCATCCTATGCTTCTATGACGGGCAGTGGATCGGCTGTATTTGGAATATTTGAATCGGAGCCAAGCGCTGCTCAAATTGATATTCACAATAGAAGTGAACTTAAAATTTTCCAGCTATAGGCTGCTTACTTCTGGGCTTTGGTGTAAAGATAGATTCCTAAGATGGCGTAGGCCGCATTGGGCAACCACACAGCTAGAAGAGGGTCCAAGCCTGCGTTTGTTGCTGCCACCGTGGTGACCTTCATCGCAAAGATATACGAGACGGCAATGAGCACACCGAATGCGAGGTGAGCACCTATTCCACCTCTGCTCTTACGGCTGGCGATCGAAACGCCGATGATGGTCAAAATGTAAGTAGCGATTGGATAAGATGTGCGCTGGTGCTTTTCAATCTCGAAGTGAATGGTTTTGTCAGATCCTTTCTTCCGCTCTTCTTCAATAAACTCGTTGAGCTCTCCAGTCGGCATGGAAGACGCCACATTCAGACGTTGGCCGAAGTCGGTTGGTTTTAATGGAAGTATCGTGTCAAACTTGGAGCCTCGAGTGAGATTCTCTTTTTCCCCATCAATTTCGCGTATGTAATAGTTGATGATTTCCCACTTTCCGTTCAAAGAGTCGTATCGTGCCCTTTCTGCAAGAAGCTTATAGGTCAACTCACCATTGTCATTCCATTTTTCCAAGGAGAACTTCGAGCCATAGTAGCTGTCGGCGCTGAACGACTGAAAATAGGCGATAGTTCCATCATCAATCTGCCGATGGAGATTCTTGTCTTTTATCCGGTAGCGTTTTTTTATGAATTCATTCTCAAATTCAAGCCTATTCTTATTGGCCAGCGGCAGCTGGTAATGTGTGAAAAATAGGGATATGGCTACGAGTATGCTGGAAGCGATAAAGTAGGGGTAAAGAAAGCGCTTGAACGAGACGCCACCGGCTAGGATAGCCACTATTTCCGTGCGTTGCGCCATTTGACTGGTGAAGAGTAAAACGGCCAAAAAGATGAGCAAAGAGCTGAACAAATTGCCGTAGTACAGCACGAAGTTGAAATAGTATTTAAAGATAATCTGGTCGAACGGAGCTTCGTTTTTCAATAGTTTCTCGAGCTTTTCTGATACATCAAATACGATGGCAATTGACATGATCACTGCCAGTATGAAGAAAAAAGTTCCGAGAAACTTCTTGATGATGTACAGATCGAGTTTTTTCATTACAACCGCTGATCCAGCTTGGCGACCATTTGATTTTTCCAAGATGCAAAATCGCCGGCAATTATGTGCTTTCGGGCTTCACCCATTAACCACAAATAGAACGCTAAATTGTGAATGCTCGCAATTTGTGAACCCAATATTTCCTTACTCGAAATCAAATGCCGTAGATAAGCTTTTGAATAAGCCTGGTCAACAAAACTCGTACCATTGGGATCAATCGGTGAGAAATCATCCTTCCACTTCTTGTTCTTAATGTTGATGATCCCCTCGCTTGTAAATAGCATTCCATTTCGAGCGTTTCGGGTTGGCATCACACAGTCGAACATATCGATACCAAGAGCGATATTCTCAAGAAGGTTCACTGGTGTTCCTACTCCCATCAAATATCGCGGTTTATCCTTTGGCAATATCTCGCACACCACATCGGTCATGGCGTACATCTCTTCAGCAGGCTCTCCAACTGAGAGACCACCAATGGCGTTTCCTTCTCGGTTGGTTGAAGCGATAAATTCAGCTGATTTTTTTCGCAAGTCAGGGTAAACACTTCCTTGCACAATCGGGAAGAAGGTTTGCTGATAACCGTACAAATCAGGAGTGCTATCAAATCGGTCGCAGCACCGCTTAAGCCAGCGATGAGTTCTGTGCATGCTGTCTTCTGCATAGTCGTAATCGCAAGGGTAGGGTGTACACTCATCAAAAGCCATGATGATGTCCGCTCCAATTGTCCGTTGGATATCTATAGCGCGCTCGGGTGTGAAAAAGTGCTTTGCCCCATCGATATGAGATTTGAAGCTCACTCCACTTTCTGAAATTTTGCGGTTGTCAGCAAGGCTGTACACTTGGTATCCACCGCTATCTGTAAGCATGGGCTTGTCCCAGCCATTAAACTTGTGAAGCCCACCCGCAGCGTGGATCGTCTCCACATCTGGTCTTAAATAAAGGTGGTACGTATTTCCTAGGATGATTTGCGCTTTGATGTCTTCGCTCAATTCATGCATATGCACCCCTTTCACAGCAGCAGCTGTACCTACGGGCATAAAAATAGGTGTCTCAATCTGGCCGTGATCAGTCGAAATTACCCCTGCTCGGGCATTTGATTTCGGATCCGTTGCTTCTAATGAAAAGTCCAATACTTGTTGCTAACTATGTTGAAAAAATAAAGGGCTGGCAAAGATAAGCGTAATAATAATAGCGCCAGCATATGGTACTTTAGCGCTTGATTATGGAAGTAAATCTATCCACCGAAGATATCCTGCAAATTTTGCTGGCAATTGCCCTAATCTCAGGCATGTTTCAGCTATTATTTCAATTGGGAATTTTGGCTCGTTTAGCTTTTTTCCACCCCCAGAAGGTAAGGCAAGAACAGGAACCGGTAACTGTAATCATTGCTGCGCGCAACGAGTTTGAAAACCTTTCCACCCTTATTCCCATTCTTCAAGAGCAAGATTACAAACACTTCGAAATAGTTGTTGTGGATGATTGCTCTTGGGATGAAACGCCCGATTTGCTTAAGGCATATGCCGAGCAATTGCCAAACTTTAAGTGGACCCGAAGTCCAGAGATTGATCATTTTCATGGAAGCAAAAAAATGGCCATTACCCTTGGAGTGAAGGCAGCGTCGCATGAGAGATTGGTCTTCATTGATGCCGATTGCAGGCCGAATTCGAAAAAGTGGCTCAAAACAATCACAGGTAACGCATCGAAAAATGGATTGGTGTTGGGCTATAGTCCTTACAAAAGGGAGAAGGGTTTTTTGAATGCGTTCATCCGTTTCGAGACTTTTCACATTGCGCTTCAATATCTGAGCTTTGCTCTGGCTGGAATTCCGTACATGGGAGTTGGAAGAAACCTATCCTATACCAAGTCCTTGTTTTTTTCTGTTGGTGGATTTCGCAGTCATTACAGCATTCGATCTGGCGATGATGATCTTTTTGTTAATCAAGTAGGAAGAAAAAACAATACGGATATTTCAGTAGAACCTGAGTCCTGGGTCTACTCCATTCCTAAATCTTCTTGGAAGGAATACTTCTCGCAGAAGCGCAGACATCTGACTACCAGTGGGTACTATCGGTTTCTCCACAAGTTTCTTTTGGCGGCTTATCCGTCTAGTCTCATTTTATTTTACGCTGCAACTGTCGTCTTATTGGTTTTCCACAGTTCATTGCTGATTGTCGGGGTACTTTTGGGGTTAAGGTTGTTGATTCAATTGACTATTTTTATCCGAGCTTCGAAGTGGCTCGGGGAGAAAAAACTCATCCCCTTGATGCTTTTCTTGGAAGTGTTAGGAATAGCGATTAATGGATGCTTATATATAGCGAACGCATTTAGAAAACAAACTTCATGGAAGAATTAGTCTCAAAATTATCAGCCAAGGCCCAGTATGACTACAAGCTGGTAAGGAGAGCCGTAGATGAGAGTGATCAGAGCGCTTACGCCGAATTGATGGAACGTTACCGAGAGAGTATTTATTATATGCTCTTGAAAATGGTTAATAATTCCGATGACGCCGAAGACTTGACCATTGAAGCGTTTGGTAAAGCTTTCAACAGATTGAAGCAATATTCGCCAAACTACGCATTCAGTACATGGATGTTTAAAATAGCTTCGAATAACTGTATCGATTTTATCCGAAAGGAGAAGAAAAAGCGCACCATGTCGATTGACACGGGTATGAAGAATGAAGAAGGCGAGTCCATGACCTTCGACATTGAGTCGGATGGAAGAGATCCGGAAGAAGAGCTTATCAGACTTCAGAAGGTGAAAGCCATGCGCGAAGTAGTCGATAAGCTAAAGCCTCGCTACAAAGAGCTTGTCATCCTTCGATACTTTAAGGAATATTCTTACGAAGAGATAGCCCAGGAACTAGACTTGCCCCTAGGTACGGTAAAAGCTCAGCTCTTCAGGGCTAGAGATTTCCTCGCAAATTTGATGAAACACACGAAAGAGACCATCTAGTGGTTGAAGGTGCCGAAACCATCAAAAAGTACTTCCCCGACATTTCAGAGTCGAAGCTTGAAACGCTCTCAGCGCTTAAGCCTCTGTATGAAGAGTGGAACGCTAAGATCAATGTGATTAGCCGCAAAGACATGGATGGATTTTTTGCGCGGCACGTTCTGCACTCACTTGCCATTTCTTTCTACTGGAAGCCGAAGAATGATATTCCTGTCATCGATATCGGCACAGGTGGTGGATTTCCTGGTATTCCCTTGGCCATCATGTTTCCCGATACACCCTTTCTACTTGTCGACTCAATAGGCAAAAAAATAAAGGTGGTCGAAGAAGTAGTTGCGGCTCTCGATCTTAAAAATGTGACCGCGCGCAAGGCTAGAGCAGAAGAAGTATCTGGTCAGTTTCAAATGGCCGTGACTCGGGCTGTAGCTAAGCTCGAAGTGCTCACCGATTGGTGTGTACGAGGGAAGTTCAAAACCCCGGGCATTTACTGTTTGAAAGGCGGTGACTTAACTGAAGAGATCGACGCTATTTCAAAATACCCGGTGGTAGAGTTTGGTCTACAGTCTAAATTCGACGATCCATTTTTTGAGACCAAGAAGGTGGTTTTCGCGCAGTACACTTAAGCGCTGAGATCCTGCATTGTCAGGAGCTTCTTATAGATTCCTTCACCGTTGAGCGCCAAATCTTCATGAAGTCCTTCTTCCGCAATCTTCCCATTCTCCAGAACGATAATCTTGTCTGCCTTTCGGATGGTGCTCAATCTGTGGGCGATTACCACACTTGTTCTATTGGCCATCAACTTTTGAAGGGCCGATTGCACCAATTGCTCTGATTCTGAGTCAAGAGAAGAAGTGGCTTCATCGAGAATGAGAATGGCCGGGTCTTTAAGAACTGCTCGAGCTATGGCAATTCGCTGGCGCTGACCACCGCTCAATTGCACGCCACGTTCCCCCACAAGCGTTTCAAAGCCTTCTGGGAAGGACTCGATAAAATCCAGTGCGTTTGCTTTAGCTGCTGCATCTCTAATCGCTTCTTTCGGAGCATCCGGATTTCCGTAGGCGATATTTTCTTCGATGGTTCCATTAAAGAGAATGACCTCTTGCGGCACAATGGCAAATTGGCTCCGGTAGGCATTCAGATCAAATTCGGCGGCGGGTTGATCATCGAGGAGAATCGTTCCGTTCGTAGGATTATAGAATCGAAGTAGGAGAGAAGCGATAGTCGACTTTCCCGCTCCGGAAGAACCAACAATCGCAAGCTGATTCCCTGGAGCCACGTCAAAGTCAACTCCATCCAACACCTTCATGTCTGGACGCGAAGGATAGTGGAAGCTCACATTTTTGAAGGCAATTCTGCCTGCTGATCTCTTCGGTGCCGATGATGGATCTTGTATATCTTCTACTTCCTGATCGATAATCTCCATCAGATTCTCGGTCGCTCCAATAGCCTTCTGAATGCCTGAGTACAAATCTGGAAGACTCCCGATACTCGCACCCAAAAAGATGGTGTACATAATAAAGGAGATAAACGAAGCCTGACTCAAGCCGCCATCTTGGGTAAGTATGACTCCACGCCAAATCACGAAAACAATAGAGCCAAATAGGCAGAGAATGATGAATGAAACAAAGACTCCCCGCCATATCGAGCCTTTAATGGCCAGTCTTTTTATTTCGCTAATCGATTTTCCGTAACGCGCTATTTCGAAGGTCTCGTTGGTAAATGCTTTCACACTTTGAATTCCTTGTAGAGCTTCTTCCAAAATGCTGTTGGAACTGGCCGCGGCATCTTGCGTTTTCTTTGAGATCTTACGTATAAAACGCCCAAAGAATACGGCGAAAATCGCAACAGCAGGTATAACGCTGAGCATAACCAAAGCCAATTTTGGTGACAGCCAAACCAGCGCAGCGATCCCTACAATGATGGTGATAATCTGACGGACAAACTCAGCAAGTGTGGTATTGAACGTGGTTTGAAGTTGATTGACATCGGTGGCAATACGGCTCGTAAGCTCTCCTATTTTTTGCTCGTTAAAGAACTGCAGCGGAGACATAACGAGCTTTCCGAACGCTTTTGTTCTGATGTCGTAGAGCGTAGATTCGGTAACACGGGTAAACAAGACGATGCGAAAGAAAGAGAAAAGGGCCTGTGTTCCGAAGACGACGAAGAGTGCAATAATGATCTGATTCAGCGATTCGAAAACGATGCCCAGGTCGGCATCTGGATTGGTCGGGTCGTGACCAATTAGCTGGCCCAGAAAGTAAGGGAACAGTAGACCCGTTAGGCTACTCAAGATGAGAAAAACAAAACCAATGGAGAACGTGCCTGAATAAGGTTTGATGTAGGCAAAAATGCGCATCGCTTTTTTGAAAGATGCTTTGCTTATTCGCTTCGACTTCTGATTTTTGTCAGCCATTAGA
>CBDDKU010000015.1:0-202542 GCA_965230375.1 Cryomorpha sp. | reverse complement strand
ATCATTGAATCCCACCATGGTTTGCAAATATTTAATCCGTCTTTCGAGATTTCACAAATAAAGAAACGAGATTTACGAATTCAGAAATTGCTTTCACATCTTGCAGCTGATAAAGTAGAATGCCCTAGAAAATTTATGACTCGATTCGACTTGACTGAAAAACCCTTAAGAAGGAAAGTGCTCTCCCACATTTTCGTTGTACTCTGCAACTTCTACTTTCTTTCTTATGCCTTGGGAATGGTGCTGATGAGCCTGACCCAATTCTTCGGTGGATTCTATCATTGGATTGGAATAATTATGACAATTTTATGCCTGGGTCTCGCCATCTATTATGAATTTAAAAGAGATCAGTATTCGCTTTTTTCTTTCGGCGAAGAGCTGATAGGGAATGTGAGCAAAGAAGATATTCTCATTCAGAAAAGTGGGTACCCCTTTTCTAGAGTTCCCTTTCTTATTCTGACCATTTTAACCTTGGGTTTTACGAGCAATATAATGGATGGATTGGGTGAGGGAAGGATCTACTCATTTGGAACGGTCATCATATTTGCAATCATGTCGGGAGCACTCTACTATGGATTAAGAAGCTTTCTCAAAAGGCCAGCGATGCTCTCCTTGGCATTAGTGGCTGGTGGAACGCTTTTGGGGACTTTTATTTTTGATTTTCCCGACGAAGATCCAGTTGCTTTAGATGCCGTGTTTAATTTTTCTTCCGGGTTTAGCCTAATTTGGATTTTATTAGGAGTGCCATATGTCCCTTTTTACGCAACGAAAAGGCTAACTATTTGAAGTGAAGCCAAATTTCCATTTCATTCTATCTTTACCACCATTAACACCAGTTTATGTCTGAACACCGCTTTACCATAGAAGGAGATTTCGATTTTATCCAGCTCGACAAATTGCTCAAGCTCATGCGCGTTGTTGGTTCTGGTGGAGAAGCGCATGCCGTGATTCAAGAAGGCATGGTCCTGGTAAATGGTCAGGTGGAGATGCAGAAGCGGAAGAAAATCCGAAAGGGTGATCAGATTGAGTTTAATGGCGAACACATAAAACGTGGTGTGATGGAAGGTACCCGTCGTTCAAATATTTCCAAAGGAGCGCTAGTGGCTATCGTTCTCAAGAAGGATCAGCGCTCTGGAGCACTAACCGAAGGTGTAGTCAAAGATATTCTCACCAATTCGCCTACACATCCCCATGGCATCAAAGTACGGCTCGAAGATGGCCAAGTGGGTAGGGTGAAGGAGGTAATTGAAGAGTGAATCACTGTGAAATTTGTGTTAAATCTCATCTCTGAATTGAGATCTTCAAGAGATTAGAAGCTCATCAATTTCATGTTACTCAAAATGAAGTTTATTTGGTTTATATTCTGATTTGATGGGGTTTTGGAAATTCTTTTATTGGTCACTGACGACGTTCATTGCATTAGTCTGGGTTATAAATGGCCTTTATTGCAAAGTGTTGGATATGGTTCCGCGACACGGCAGAATTGTTGGTGAAATTCTCGGCGAAGCATATTCAAAGGAACTTACTGTTCTGATTGGAGTTTCTGAAGTTTTTATGGGATTGTGGGTTTTGTCAACCTTTAAATCGAAATGGAATGCGTTGACTCAAATATTTATAGTGTTACTAATGAATATTATCGAGATTGTTTTAGTTCCAGACTTGTTATTGTGGGGCAGGTTAAACATGTTGTTTGCTGTACTTTTCTCGTTAGTGATCTATTTCAATGAATTCGTGTTGGCAAGAAAACTGAAAAGCGAGAATCATGAATCTTAAGAATCATCCCTTTGCTGTGGAAGCGTTCTTCGATTCATCCATTGTATTGACATATGCATTACCAAAGGAAGAGCTTGAAGATCTCATTCCGGAGTATATTGAATTGGATACTTTTCAAAAGAAATATGGGTTTCTTGCTGTGGCTATGGTCAATACAAAGTATTTGAGACCCAAAGGAGCTCCTAAGTTTTTAGGCAACGATTTTTTTCTTGATTGGGTACCGCATGTTCGTCAGATACACAAACCAAAAAGGCAAGAGACTTCGTGGTTTGTATATATTGAAATCAGCAACAAACAAGAGAAGCATGTCTCTTCTCGGAAAAGTGTTCACACATTATAACTATGAAACCACTGATATCAACTATCGTGAGATTGCTGATAATGTTGAAATACGGTCAGATGGCTCAAGTCTAAATTTGGTTTTGCAAAAGGGGGGCAAAGTTACATTGCCATCAGACTCACCTTTTGAGAGCTGGAAGGAAGCACGAAGGTATTCTGGGCCGTTACCATTTACTTTTACTTGTTCTCCAGAGAAAAAGGAAGTTTTAATCATAGAAGGAGTAAGGCAAAACTGGGTGCCAGAGCCTATCAAGGTGAAAAGTGCAGAAGTAGGTTTCCTTTCTGATTTAGGGTTTGAAAATATTCAGCTTGCTAGTGCCTTTCTTGTCAGAAACGTGCCTTATTTTTGGAAAAAAGGGAGGGTTGAGAGTTGGGCATAAAAAGAAGAAAATTCCAAGGTGTTCTCAATATTCTGAGTTTTAATCGCCACTATTATTTGGGTGGAATACTAGCCCTAGGAATAATACTACTCTCTTTATACTTTCTTGGACATTTTTCATGGGCTTGGCTAGTAACTCTGGTCTTTGTATACGGGCTGTTAATGCCCGCTAATTGTATCAGCCTATGTTTATGATTTCTCTGGATATTACAGCTTTCGTTGGCTCAAGGCAAGAGTATATAATTTTGATGGATGTCCCGAGATTGTAAATATTAATGCTGGGTTTGACGAAACGAGCTACATCTTGGAAAGTATCTATCCAAATTCGAGACTTCGAGCATTTGATTTCTACGATCATCGTCGTCATACTGAACCCGCAATTGTCAGGGCGAGAAAGGTAAGTTTAATATATCCCAATACAACTGTGATTTCTACAGGCCATATTCCTCTTGAAAATGATTCTGTTCATTTGATCTTTCTGTTGTCTGCAGCTCATGAGATTCGTTCGAAACATGAAAGAGGACATTTTCTCAAAGAATGCCGCCGAGTTTTAAGAAATGATGGAAGGTTGATTATAGTTGAGCATTTAAGAGACTTACCAAACTTCTTAGCCTTTTCGATCGGATTCACACACTTCTTTTCACGCAGTTCCTGGTTTGAAGGGTTGAAGTTTGCAGGATTTGAAACGATTGACGAAGAAAAGTTCACCCCATTCATGTCAATATTTACCTGTAAATGATGGAATTACACCTTAAAATAATCGGATTGATTCTTATGTTTTTGGGTACATTCCATCTGGGTTTTCACAAATATTTCAATTGGAAAGTTGAGCTAGAGCTTGTGAGTCTGATAAATCGTCAAATGATGATAGTTCATACACTCTTCATCGGTTTAATCGTATTCCTAATTGGTGTTTTGTGTTTCTTTCACTCATCTGAGTTGCTGTCGAGCGAACTGGGACATACATTATCCATCGGTTTGGCTTTGTTTTGGACTTTACGCTTATTGGTTCAGTTGTTTGGGTATTCATCAAAGTTATGGAAGGGGAAGGCATTTGAAACTGGAATACATATCCTGTTTCTTTTCCTTTGGACTTATTTAAGCAGCATTTTCTGGATAATAAGTCTTTCATCTTGAACATTTCCACAATCGTATTTCAACTCCGATAATTAGCCTTACCTTTGTATTCCAATTCTAAGGGCAAATCCGCCATTGCAAAAAGGATTTCTCAGCACAATTGGATTCAACATTTCAATAATTAAAACCAGTACATGGGTAGATCACAAGAAACATTCAGTAAAAAAGAAAAAGAGAAAAAAAAGGCAAAGAAACGCCAGGAAAAGCTGGCGAAAAGAGAAGAGAGAAAAGCAAACCCGAACAAGTCTTTTGACGATATGATCGCATACGTCGATGAGTTTGGTAACCCTACCGATACTCCGCCAGATGAGAGCAAGAAGGAAGACATCAAAGCGGAAGACATTGATATCGGAATCCCTAAGAAGGAGCACGAAGAAGTAGATCCAATTCGCAAAGGAAAAGTAGACTTCTTCAACCACGACAAAGGCTTCGGCTTTATCCGTGAGAACGATACAAACGAGAAGTACTTCGTGCACGTAAGTAGCACAACAGAAGAGATTAACGAAAACGATAAAGTTTCGTTTGAAATTGAGAAAGGCCCAAGAGGCTTGAACGCTGTTCGCGTCAATAAAATATAAGGGCTAGCGCTTTCGAGCGCTCACCTTGTATTCAATATTTTTTGGTTTGAGTTAGTTGTCTCCTAACAATCGGTGCATCTTTGTGTTAGTTTAAAAAGTGCACTATGACCCAAATCGATAAATCAAAACCCGTACTTGTAACCGGAGCCAATGGATATGTGGCCAGCTGGTTAGTCAAAAAATTACTCGACAACGGAATTACCGTGCACGCTGCTGTGCGAAGCCCTGAAAATAAGGCGAAGGTTGGCCACTTAGAAGAAGCCGCTCAAAATTCACCAGGGACATTGAAGTTCTTCCAGGCCGATCTTCTAAGCCCTGGTGCCTATACCGAAGCCATGCAGGGCTGTGAACTGGTTTACCATACTGCATCTCCTTTCACTACATCCGTGAAAGATCCACAGAAGGAGCTCATCGAACCAGCAGAAAACGGTACAGCCAATGTCCTGAATTCGGCTAATGAAGTTTCATCGGTAAAGAGGGTAGTGGTTACGAGTAGTTGTGCAGCTATTTACACGGATGCCATTGATACAGTTAATGCTCCTGGCGGAGTTTTAACGGAAGATATTTGGAATACAACGGCATCGCTTGACTATCAGCCCTATTCCTATTCAAAAACCTTAGCGGAAAAAAAAGCTTGGGAAATAGCTGAAAAACAAGATCGCTGGGATCTTGTTACGGTAAACCCATCGCTCGTTTTGGGGCCAGCACTAAACCCAAAGAACACAACTTCTGAGAGTGTGAACATTCTGAAAATGCTTGGAGGTGGAGAGTTGAAAATGGGAGCACCTCGCATGGGGCTTGGTATGGTTGATGTGCGGGACCTTGCCGAAGCGCATTTCAAAGCGGGTTTCACACCAGATGCTAATGGCCGGTACATTACATCGGCGCACAATACCGATCTACTGGAAATGGGTCAGGCCTTGTTGCCGAAATTCGGAGACAAGTTTCCTCTACCCAAAAAGGCTCTCCCCAAATGGCTCCTAATGCTGATTGGGCCATTGACGAATAAATTATTCACCTGGAAGTACATCCGAAATAATGTGAATGTACCATGGAAAGCGGATAACTCTAAAATCAAGAAAGAGCTTGGTATTTCTTTTAGGCCTTTCCGAGAAACAATGGAAGATGCTTTTCAGGTGCTGATTGATGATGGGGTGATAAAGGCAAAGTAAGTGCTTAACTTTATTCATTCAGACAGCTAGAACGACTACTCGCTTCTGAGAGTCGGATATTTCCTTACTTTTAAATTTCATGAGAATTGCTCTGGTTATCACCTGCATAATACTTTGGGAATCATGTGCTGCCCAGTTGTCAGACACTGATGTGGATTATCGCTTTGAATCGCCAGTGGCCATTTTTCAAATTGCGGAGAAACTTGTGTCTAACACAACGGTCATAGACTCGGAGTGGAGCGCCGCATTCAATACGAAAGGTTATCGCGCTTACCTGTCCTTTTCTGACTCCACATCCAAAAGGGAATTGCTGAGATCTACTATCGAAGAAGTTTTCCTGTCAGAGAATGAAGAAATTCTGGAAGCAGATATAAAGAAGGACATTGAAATGGATTTCGAAGGTCTCAGACTCATGTTCGTTAAGAATATTCATGCCCTTAGCCAAAACCTGGACGAAGCCAAGAACTTTATGGCTGAAACTAATTTGAGTGAAGTCATAGCCGATGCTGATTCGGTCGCTCGGCTTTATCTTCCTGCCGGTCAGAGCTTTAATACAGGCGAGCGCAAGCGGGTTTATTTTATCGTTTCCGATCCTGATGGCATTGTGACAGCATCGGCCATCGTGATTGACTTGAATGCGGCTGTGGAAATGAGTAGGGAAGAACTAGTCAATTTTGTGGCGCACGAATTTCACCACGACTATAGAAATCAAATCACAGAGCTACCGAAGACCCCTGTGAGGATTGAGATCAACAAACTACATCAGGAAGGGCTCGCCGACTTGATAGACAAAGAAGTTCCACCCGTCAAGAAAATGGGGCTAATGCCGAAGGAGTTGGTGAGTAGATACAATGCCATTTACCGAGGTACACCAGAAACCCTAGCCAAGCTGGATAATACTGTTCTAAAGTTTAATACGGCTGCTATTTCAGAAGCTGAGTTTCGGGCTGAAGTAGAGAATTACTTTCAGTTTGGTGGTCATCCCAATGGCCTGTACATGACGCTCCTGATGAAAAAAGTGGTCGGTATGGAAGCGCTTGTTGACTCCTGCAACGATATCGTGAGTTTTCTCGAACTGTACAATCAGTGTGCGCTTATCACGCCTGGCGAGTACGTGTTTAGTGAGCAATTCATCGATTTTGTGGCCGAAGAAGAAAATTTACTGGAATGAAGAAAATCAATTGGAGGTACGCCATTGGTGAGATTATCATTGTAATTGTAGGTATCTCGATCGCTTTTTGGCTCAACAACTGGAAGGAAGATAGACGTGATGATGCAACGCACCGCGAGTATGTCAATAGTTTAATTCTCGATGCTGAGAATGAGATATTATTGCTCGAGGAAAACAACAGAGAATTTCAGGAAAAACTGGATTTGATAACTAGGCTCACGCCGCATTTAGGCTCTGGAAGACCAGACCGTGATAGTGTGATGTATTGGGTGTTTTCGCTACCCGTGCAGACCCAATATGTTCCACAGGACGATACCTACCAAACCCTGCTCAACTCGGGCGATATGCGCCTTTTTCACGACCTTTCTCTACGCAGAAAGATTGTGCAATACTACGCCGACGCGCAAAAGGTACAGACCCCCTATGAACGGATTCGGAATATTCATGAAAAGTACCTGGGCGATATATTCATTTATGAATTGGACTATATCAAAATTGCTCAGGGTGATGCTTCTCTACTAGATAAGCCACTTTTTCGAAATATTGTCAATTCGCTGAAAGGTTCTTGTTATATGGCAATGGAAGCAAATTCAAAGCGTATTGCCGAAAGCAAAGAACTAATCGAGCTTCTTTCAACTGATTGAGATCGATAAGGGCTATTTTGTGTTATGATTCGTGCAATTCTTTTCGCATTTCTGATTCAGGCGGCCTCATTTGTCAATGCGCAAAATGAAAAGGTGGTCTATGACAACCCCCAATTTTGGTGGAGTATCAATACAACTGGCCGTCTCTCAGATCGTTGGGGCTTTGTCGCCGATTTCCACATCCGACGAGATGATTTTATAAGCTCATCCAATTTTTATTTCGCACGTCTGGGAGCGGCATTCTGGGCCACCGAAAAGCTGAGTATTGTAGGTGGATACGCGCATCTTTGGCTGGCCAGAGATGTTCCAGAAGGTGAGGTGACCTATCAGAATGAAAACAGGATTTACCAACAGGTGCAATGGCGATCGAAGGAGGGAAGAGTAACCTTCTTGTCGCGTGTGCGGAATGAGCAGCGTTGGCATGAAGTACTCGATGCTGATGGCAATGTGAGTCGGATCAGGTTTTCCAATCGAGTCCGGTTTTTGCTTTCGCTCAACATTCCCATTTTTGAAAACCCATATCTCCCATCGCTGGCTGTCGCTGATGAAATGCTGATCCATTTCGGAGAAGACATTGTCTACAATGCCCTCGACCAGAATCGGATCTTCCTTGGAGTCAAGCAAAAGATCAGAAAGGACTTGAGCTTTGATCTGGGATATATGGCTGTTTATCAGCAACGATTCTCCGGGTATGAATACGATCTCAATCACACGCTGCGCTTCTTTTTCTACTATTCACCTGATTTAAGAAAGGTCAAAGATGGCCCGCACTACAGCATTCCTGGAGAAGAATAGTGGAGCATTTTCTCGTCGAAAGGAAACTGGTAGTCTCAAATTATTCCATGGCTTTTTCATTAACTTTCCTTTCTTCTTTTTTCAACGAATAAGAACTGATCAATGGCAAATAATAAGATGATTGTCGAAGAGCGACAAAGAGATATAGGCGGTTTTTTAGTAGGTCGTTTACTTCCTTTTCGTAAGAAGCGACAAGTTGGGCCTTTCACATTTATAGACCATATGGGACCAACGATGATGAACGCCGATCAATTTATGAATGTTGATCAGCATCCGCACATTGGTCTGTCCACGCTGAGCTACTTGTTTAAAGGTGAAATAGAGCATCGCGATAGCCTCGGTAGTCATCAGGTTATCAAACCCGGTGATGTGGCGTTTATGACCGCTGGAAAGGGGATTACCCACACAGAGCGGACACCTGAGCGCTTGAGGACGGGTACAGATTTTGAAATGCACGGTTACCAGATATGGGTTGCTCTGCCCAAAGAACTTGAAGAAATGGAGCCTCGTTTCGATTACTATCCAGCAGATGAAGTCATTTCCTGGGAAGAAGATGGTTTAGATTTGAAGCTTATAGCTGGAAATGGTTTTGGTCGCAGTGCTCTGCTGCAGGGCTTTTCCGAAATGTTTTTACTCGATATTTACGCGAAGGAAGAATCAACGCTCGAATTTAAGGATAAGCTCAGTGGAGAAATGGCCATCGTAGTAGTAGAAGGAGAAGTGGAAGAGAATGGCGACAAAATTGGAGTCGGTGAAATGCTAATTAGTAAAACCGATGAAGCATGTGGCCTTTGTATTCAGGGCGGTACGCGACTTTTAATTTTTGGTGGAACACCACTCGATCACGAGCCACTTCTGATGTGGAATTTTGTGGCATCTTCTAAGGAGAAACTAGAGCAAGCAAAGGAAGATTGGATGGCTCGAAAATTCCCTAAGATTGAAGGTGATGATACGTATATCCCGTTTCCGGGAATATAAAAAATTGGCCTAACTAGTACTTCATATGTAGTGTGTAAAAACACTGATAATAAATTGGTTAAGATGTTTATGTTTACATCTTCTCCAAGGGTTTGAACGGTATATTCCAATTAAACCTAATGGCCAGGAGTCTAATGGATATCACGACAGATATCCCGATAAATAGGCTTGACTCTTGCAGTTGCGAAAAGTAGTTTAATGCCAGGTAAACGAGTCCACCAGCAAAGCAGGCAAAAGCGTAGATTTCATTTCTGAAAATCAGGGGCACGTGGTTGGAAAGAACATCTCTAATTATTCCACCAAATACTGCTGAAACAACGCCCATAAGAAGCGAAATAGTAGGAGAGAGTCCGAGACTTAGCGACTTCTCGATTCCCAAAATGGTGAATGTTCCGATTCCTACGGTATCGAAAAGAAGGAATGTCTTGCGGAGCCTGTGTAGGTACTTGAAAAAGAAGAATGCAACGGGGATCGCCGCGATGATGATGTAGATGTATAGGTCGGTGCTCATCCAGCTTACAGGAGTAGCACCTATCAGAAGATCTCGGATGGTACCTCCGCCTACAGCCGTGACTAGTCCAAGAATTAGCGTACCGAACAGATCAAATTCTGATTCGATGGCAGTCATGATTCCAGACATCGCAAAAACGAAGGTTCCAACTACTTCTATGACAAAAATCGCGTCCATGCTCGACTACTGACTTGTTTGAAGGCGGTAAAGATAGGTTTTATGGATTGCCTTATAAACCCACTCATTTAGATAAAGTATATTTGGAGAAATGATCTGTTTCAGAAAATGAATACCACCCTACCAAAGTCTTTGAAACCATACTATTTACACGAAATTCTAGCATATGAAAAGGCCTTAAAGAATCGTCATCTACAGCTAGCATGGACCCATCTTGAGCGAGCCCATATCATTGGTCAGCGCTATCCAATTGCTCATTCTGAAGTACATTGGAAAATGCTGAAGTTCGGCGTACGAATCAAGAATGTCAAGGAAGTCATTGGTCAAATCCCACGTTTGCTCGTAGGTGGTGTGAAGTCGTTTGTTGGGACTATTCCTGTGGGCAATCCAGGTGGAGCAAACGTTCCGCCGATGAAGCCGTTTCCAATTTCGCCTGAAATTCAAGCTATTTTCGAAAAGGCTGGGGTGTAAAAGAGGGGGCAATGCTATAGATTCATTAGTTGACCATTCTTATTTCGCATTCGATTCTTTTTTGAAAAAACTGAAATAGTGAATTTAATCTCATGTTCACATAGAACTATTTCATGAGTGATATGTCCAGACAATATGCTGAATTGGTGAGCCGTTGGTTAAAGTTCCTAGGCTTCGTGGGCTACAGCATCGGATTTGTTCTAATCGCGGTTGGGATTTTTATTTCCTGTATTCATTTTTTTGTCGATTTCGACGACTACCCCATGCTCACCGGCGAAGGACACATCGCTTTCGGGTTGGTTCATTCTCTCCTTGGGGTGGTGTGGCTCTATCCATCGCGCAAAATGTTGATGATCAGAAAAGGTATCCAGCAATCAAATGGCTCTGAAACTCTTGATAATAATTCGTTTATGCAAGATCTGAGTGCCTTGTTTCAGTATTTCGGGATTCTGATGGCCATTGGTCTATTGTCGGTATTCATATTAATTTTGAGCCTGATTTTTTAACCAGATCTCCATGACCGCAAAGCGCGATATTTCCAGACTGGAAGACATCAAGCATTTGGTAGATTCCTTTTACGCAAAGGCCACCATTGACCCCGAAATTGGGTTTTTCTTCACTGATGTTGCTAAACTCGATTTTGAAAAACACATGCCCATTATGTACGATTTCTGGGAATCGATCTTGCTGGGCGGTAGAAACTACCGAGGAAACCCCATGGAAAAACACTTTGCCCTGCATGAGAAAAGCCCGATGAAAACCGAACACTTTGAGCGTTGGCTGAACTTATGGAAGGAAACGGTTGATGAACTCTTTATGGGACCTAAAGCAGACGAAGCCAAATCACGGGCGCAGCAGATCGCCCATCTAATGCAGTTTAAGGTGACGGGGGAGATTTAATATTCTATTCTTTTATAATTCTTGATTGATATCTCTTGCCATCCAAATCAAAGTGAATGATGTACATTCCTGTACTAAGCTTTGAAAGATCAATCTGAGCTCCATCAACTGAATAAGCTGATTCACTCACCCGCTTCCCGAGTTGATCATATAGCGTAACTTGAAGTGAGGATAGATTGGTATTCTCCAATTGAATTGTCAATACCCCTGAGGTTGGATTCGGGTAAATCTTCACTCCAACTGAAGTAATTTCTTGCAAACCGGTAAACACGCTGTAAGGCTCGCCCCAGACTTCTGTGCCTTTTTGAAAGAACCTTAATTCAAGAGTAGAATTGCTGTAGGTGCCAAATTCAAAAAAATGTGCATGGTAATATGAATAGACTAACCCAAGTCCATTTACATGTGTGAATTCGGTATTCTGACTATAAGTATCAAATTGCGATTCTTCAGAACTAGCAACGGTCAATCGCCCATTGTAGAGCTCGTTAGTGTACACAGAGTCGATAATTCCATTGGGTGGAAATGAGTCAATTGGTTGACTTAAATTGTGGTAAGTTCTAGTTAAACTTTGTTCACTATAAAGTCCGTCCATGTAGTCCGCGCTGTAAAACATTTCATTTTCAAATATTTCATAAACTACTGAGTCACCTTCCTGACTATAGTTTTTGCCCACTATTGTGTGTTGGGTTGCCGTGCCATACTGACCAGAACTAGAACTATAACTATAGTGGAATACATCTCCAATTTCAAAGTCATAAATCTCACCACGAGTTGGAACTTCCTGAGCGAGAACTATGAGAGGGGTCAATAAAACTAAAGTTAAGATTGCTTTCATCGCCTTGTGAATTTCACTAAAACTAAGAAAATTGGAACAGAAATAAGGAATTGACCGCGCAAACTATTTCAGAGTGGATAGAAAAGGTGACTCCGAATTGGAAGCTATCGAATTTGAACGTGGATATGATCGTCATGACGCACCGACCCACATCCGTGAAATCGGATTCTGGAATCGTTTAATTCAAGTCGCTGCGTTAAATGCGGCTCAATAAAAATTTTCTCGACGAGTTCACTGGTCAGTAAGGCATTCACTAAAGCTCTAGTGCCAGATTCGGAGAACTTTAATTCACTGTTAATCTTACCAAAACCGAAATACTTTGAGTAATCGTATTGGTGATAGCCAGCCGACTTACATATCTCGGTTTGATTCACTTCGCCGGGCTTTGGGCCTTCAAAGACTCCATAACCAGACCGCGATTTTTGATTAGGAATGACCTTATTATTTTGGTCGTGGTAAACCAAGCCTAAATCTATTTTTCTGCCATCGTTATGGCTTAAATGGGGCAAGAGTGGAAAACCATCGAAGAAAGGAAAGTTTGCATCCAAATAGACTATTGAAACGCCCTGCTTCGCAGCGATTTCAGACGTGTTGAGTAACAAAGTGTTGACTTCACTTCTCACGTAGTTCCGGTTGAGAACAATGGTCATAGCATTTGCTGGAGAAATGCCCTGGGCATGTGTTACTGGCTCTCGGCCAAACAAAGGAGCTAAATTCGGAACGATAAAGTACGTGGACATCAAGTACAAGGCTACAAACACCAACAAGGATTTGAACGGCACTTTAGGCTTAATCTTCCGGGATAGTAATAAGGAAATGAGATAGACTACACCACCAATCTGAGTAACCGCTGTTAGAAAGGCAAAAGCAAATATTCCCAAGATGATCTTGATGGCTTTTTTCATTCTTCAGCCTTCATCATTAGTCGTAAACAAGTTTTGCCGCTCTGCCCATTCTGTCCACGATCCGTCGTAAACCGACAAGTTGCTCAATCCCGAAATCTTAGCAGCCAGCAAAACGATGCAGGCCGTCAATCCAGACCCGCAGCTAAATGTCAAAGTTCTACCTGTTTCTGCAACTTCTGAGAAAATCTTCCTGAGTTCTTCCTCAGATTTAAATCGGCCATTGTCGAGTACTTCGCTATATGGAATGCAGAAGGAGTGGGGGATGTGGCCACTTTTCAGGTGGGCTCGTGGCTCCGGACTAGTTCCGTCAAATCGTCCCTTTGAGCGCGCATCAACAATGTCAAACTCATGAACATCGATATTCGAAACAACGTCTTCGTACATCTTTACATCACCTGCCTGAAGTCTCGCTTGGAAATTTCCTTTGTGGCTTTGCTCCGATAAATTCTCTTCAGTCTCAAATCCCGCTTCAACCCATGCGGGAAGTCCGCCATCGAGCACGCTTACTTTTTCGAGTCCCATGGTTTTAAACAACCACCAAACCCGTGGACTTGAGTAGACGCCGCGGTCGTCATACACTACCACATGCGAGTCTTGATTAATTCCCAGTTTTTGGGCTTCTAATTCAAACTGTTCGGCAGAAGGAAAGGTGTTGGGAAAGGCACTGCTCTGATCAGAGAATTGACTCTCTATATCAGCCTTAATCGCCCCCGGAATATACTTGTGCGCAAAAGCCGATTTTTTTCCATCTACCGTCTTCGACATGCGTGCATCTATGATTAGGACCTGATCATCTTGTCTATGCTCATTAAGCCAATGAACGGATACTAAATCAGGAGTCTTGTTTTCGTTTGTCATAGGGATATTAAGATCTATTTACCCGAATTTTACCGAAGTCATCGAGAGCGAACCACCTAAGGGCTCGTCGTTAAAGAGTGTGGTGTCGTCGTTTTTGGTTTTTAAGGCTACCGTATAAATCAAGGGTAAATAGTGTTCTGGTGTTGGAATGGCCAAATCAAAGGCTTTACCCTGTTTCTTGAAATTCACCAAACTCTGAAAGTCCTCGTTCAGGATAAAATGTTTCATTTTGTCATTGGCTTCTATCGCCCAGTCGTATGCGTAGGGCCCAGCATTGAGCTTGTTCCATGCCACCATACCCAGGTTATGTACCATGTTTCCACTACCTATAATCAGCACACCTTTGGAGCGAAGTGCCTGAAGCTCCTGAGCCAGCTGGAAGTGGTACGAAGCCGGTTTGGTGTAATCTAAGCTCAATTGAATCACAGGCACATCCGCATCTGGATACATGTGTTTGATCACACTCCAGGCACCGTGATCGAGGCCCCATTTATCATCCAAGCCCACGTCGGTGTGCGTAATCAGATTGGCCGTTTCTCTGGCCAGATCAGGACTTCCTGGTGCAGGGTATTGCACATCGAAGAGAGCCTGTGGAAATCCGCCAAAATCGTGGATGGTGCGGGGCATATCCATTGCCGTAACGTAAGTGCCTTTCGTTTCCCAGTGCGCCGAGATACATAGAATGGCTTTCGGTTTTTGGATCGCACTACCCTGATTTCTGAAGCCCTTTACAAATTGATTTTCTTCAATGGCATTCATCGGGCTCCCGTGACCAAGGAAAAGCACGGGCATTTTTTCCGTCGCTTCAAGTTCATTGCTCAGTTTGTTTAGAGCTGATAGATTCATCGCACTTGACATCATAGGCAATAGTGAAAGCGTTTTTAGAAATTCGAGTCTGTTCATTCTGCTACTTGGAATGATGAAGTTACGCTATTCGCAGAAAAATCCATGTGATTTGAGCGCGTCTAAAAATGGCCTACTTTCGGTTTCAATATGAAAGCAAACGAGAAGAACTCATAGGAATATTTGAACCAAGGTCACGATCCCAATGAACAGTACGAGAAAAAGGGAAACCCTTCTAAATCTAGATTGTGAGATAAAGGCCAATAAGCGCTTGCCGATATACGACCCCACCAGACCAATGACAAAGAGAAAAGGCACGTACTTGATCGACTCTTCGTGAATATACCCGTTTTGGTAATACACAATTGATCTCGAAAAGTCGATCAACAAGTCAATGAAGGCCGAGGTGGCTATGAAAACACTCTTTTCCAGATTAAACGCCGCCATGGTCAGGCCACGGATGGCTCCACCAGTTCCGAGAAGTCCGGCTGAAAAACCGGAAAGTGAACCACCTATCAAAGCGTTTTTATTCGACGGAGAAACAATAGTCTTACGACGAAGAAGAAACACCAAGCTCAGAACGACCAGAAAAATCCCTAAAAACACTTCCAGATAATAGGTGTTCACGAGTTTTGATGCATATCCACCAATGATCACGAATACGACTGAAGGCGCACCGATGTAGAGTAATAGTCTTTTGTCGAGGCCTTGTTTGAAAAGAAAGACCTTACTCAAATTGCTCGAAAGGTGAAAGAGTGCTGTGAGGCCCAAAACGGTGTGAAAATCGAAGTAAAGGTTGGCAATTGGTACAAAAAACACCGAAGATCCAAACCCACCTATCGTCCCGACGATTTCTGCAATCAAGGCCAAAAACAAAAACATGAGATCGATATTTCTCATCCGAACAGGATCTTATTATAATTCAAACACAATGACGTGATTTTTCTATTTAGAAGAAAACACAATAAGATTGGGGCCTACTGCCGCAGTGTGGGTTGGAATAACTGTTTCACTGAACTCTCACTTCATCAATTGAGCAATTCGCTTGGTCTTATCAAACTGCTCGAGAATGATCTTGATAAAGACCGTAAGCGGAATGGACAATATCATTCCCGGGATACCCCACACAAAGCCCCAGAACATCAACATGCTCAGTACTACAATGATGTTGATGGAGAACGATTTCCCCATGAATATGGGTTCTAGGATAGAGCCAAACACCACTTGTACACTGGTGATGCTGATGATAAAATAGAGCAAGGTGCTTGAGAATTCGAGCTCAACAAATGCAAACAACGACAGCAAGACTATTGTGATAATGGATCCAACCATTTGAACAAAGTTGATCCCGAACGCAAAGACTCCCCAGAAAATAGGGAAGCTCACATCGAAGGCATAGCACATCAAACTCGTACCTATACCTGTACCCAGACTGACCAGGAATTTGACCTGTAGAAAGGTGACAATGTCCTTTTCGATGCGTTGAAACGTCTTGATGGATGAAAATCGACGCTTTAGAATGGTGGTGTTTAGCATGCGCTCGAAATCGAATGACTCAAACAGGAGCAGAATCACAAAGAATAGAGTAGTGAGCAATTGAGGGATAGCGTCGATTAAGAAAACGGAAAACGATTTCAAGTTTTTAATAATCCACTCGCTACGGATTTCTTCTCCCTGCATGACCCCGTCCATGATGGAAAATCCAAAATTATCCAGAGCATAAGAGTTAAGCTCAGCTAATTTGATGTGAAGCTGGTCGATAAATGTCTGCTTGGTAGCCAGTATTTCCTGGCTGGTGAGCCTGATGAGATGAAACAGTGAAAACCCTACAAGGAGAATGAAGAGAATAGCCGAAAACACCCTTAGGATCTTATGAACGCCACGCCTTTTTAGTTTTCGTAGAGTCGGAATAAACAGCAGCGTGATAAACATCGCAAAGACGAGCGGGATGAAAATAAAATCCAGCCATTTAAGGACCATGACAACTATGGGCGTGGCGATAATCGTCAGCAGAATATTCGTTATGCGTTGGTCGCTCATTTTTGTGTTCAATTCGAGACAAGTATTTGAAAGGTAAGTCTGGCTTAGCTCTGAGATTCTTTTGGTTTGTATAGAATGATGATTTGCACCAGAATGGCCATGATAATCAGGAATATGATTTCTCCTTTGGTGAAAAGGTCTATGGTGTTCATGGCCTTGTTGCTGACGAACATTTCCTTTCGCCCTTCTTTTACCTGAATCTTCGAAAGTCCGTGAAGGGTGTGGGTAATCTTGTCAATTCTGGCAAGCGCTTTTCTTTGGTTGCTCGCACTTATCGAGCCCGATTCCATGGCTTGAAGACTCGCGATTTCTGTTTTCAAGTCATCAAACAGACTCCGCTCTTTTTCGGTGAGTTTGGTCTCTTGATAACGCCCAATTAATTGAGTCAATTCCTGGTTTACACCGCTGTTTTTTAGCTGAAAGAAAGATGTATCTGACGTAGCTATAGCGAGCTCTTTCTTCTGAACGTGCATGGAAATCTCAAAGAGAATATCACTGGCAACTATTCGATCTTCAAAAATGGTTGTAACCGATTGACGTAGCTGATTGAAGCTGTCTTTGTCTACCAAGTTGGTCATCAAAACGATGAAAAAAACCAAAAGTACTCCTGCAACCCACTGAATTTTATTGAAAAACGTCATATTCCTTTCTACTCAAAATTGAACCAAATTGAATTTGAGCACTAAGGTCGTTAATCCGCTTTAATTTTATAGAAGAAATGACTCACTCGATCTTATTTCCGACCCGTGTTAAACAGACGGTTTGAGTCAAAATACTTGTGGAAAAGATGGAAGTTACTTCCTAAGTACTCTTTTGACAATGAAGTAGAAACATAGGCTGATTTTCTTCAATGAATTAAAATGCAGCTTGAGTCAATTCCATATTGATCATGGCGCCGACCACGTTTCCAGCATACACGGCAGATGCAACAGATCGGAAAGGGGTAGAGTTGTCTCCACAAGCAAAGATTCCTTCCTGGCTAGTTTTATAAAGGAAGTCGACATCAATATGGCCTTGCTCAGTCATTTCGCAACCCATAGTCTCGGGAATGCCACAGCTTTGCTCAAAGGGAATGGCTGCATACGCTGCTTCAAAAGCCTCGCGACTTCCATCTTTGAACACGATCGCTTCAATTTGTCCGTCAGTATGTACTATCTCTACGATTTCTTTCTCTGTAACACCAATTCTGTGACTTTCAAATTTGTGGACCACTTCGGGTTCGAACTCCATAATTCCGGAGGTTAGAATGGTCAATTCATCAGTGAGATTCTTGATCATGGGAGCGAGGTGCGCAGCTCGCTCACCATTGGCTATGAGTGCTGTTTTCTTGTTTCTGATTTCGTAGCCATGACAGTAGGGGCAGTGTACCACAGATTTACCCCAACATTCAGCAAACCCTTTAACATCAGGTAAGAGATCTATTATACCAGTAGCGAAAACAAGTTTCTTCGCTATGAATATATCACCAGATGAAGTCTCTATTTCAAAACCATTTTCAAGCTTTTTACCACGCACCGCTAAGTCTTCATAGGTGGCAATACTCTCATACTTGAGCACTTGTTCGCGAGCTGTGGTGGATATTTGTTCAGGGGTAAATCCGTCTTGCGTCAGGAAGTTGTGAGAGTGTGGGGTGAATCTATTGCAAGGTTTCCCTGAATCGATGATCAGCGTTTTACGGAGGGAGCGTCCCAATGCCATTGCCGCTGATAATCCGGCGTAGCTGCCGCCGATTATAATTACTTCAAAACTGTTCTCTTTCATTTCCTGATGTTTCTTGAAGAAGGAGAATGGAAACGGCATCGCGAGACTTGTACCTGCTGCGCCTACCAGCTTTATTGCTTTTCTTCGATCCATGAAACTTGTTAATGCGAGTATGTCGCGTTAGGGCAAATGTAATTCTTTTTTGTATTATTGCGACATATTCGCAATAATATTTTAAGCTTGCGTATGATTCGAAGAAATACACCGACAAAAGATGCCATTCTACAGGTGCTTTCCACGTCTGGAAAAGCAATGAGTCAAGATGCTATTGAGCGACGTGTAGATTTGAAGGTCAATCGAGCGACGATATATCGGGTTTTGAATCAGTTTTGTGAAGACGATATCGTCCACAAAATTGTCGCTGAAGATGGAAAGCAGTATTTCGCGATCTGCCGAAAATGCGAGAATCCAGAGCAGGTGGTCGATCATTTTCACTTCCGATGCCTAAGTTGTGAATCCATAGAATGCTTGCAAATTCCTGTGGAATACACCGCTCCAGATGGCTATGCCGTTGAGCGTACCAATTGTTTGCTGACGGGAACCTGCCGCGATTGCAATATAGCTTAGTTTCATATTCGACTTCCAGTCAGAAAATCTTTATAGCTTTCCAGTTCAAAGATTTTGAGCTTCGATGATTGCCATTTACTCGCTTGTTGCGCTTTTTATTGCCTGGATTTGGGTTGACTACTACCGCCTAATTGATATCTACGAAAAGGAAGACCTGAAGTACTTCATCTTGACTTTTCTCATGGGCTGCGCATCGGTATTAATCGTGCTCGGTATCCACGAACTTTTCCTGAATGATGTGAACTTCTATCTCAATGGCAATTTCCTGAACGACCTGGCCTTCTGCACTTTTCGGATTGGTGCAGTGGAAGAGTTTGCCAAGTTCGTCGCATTTGGAGTGTCGTACCTGCTTTTCAAAAAGGAGTTTGATGAGCCGATAGATTACTTGGCATACATCTGTACCGTGGCTCTGGGATTCTCGGCTGTAGAAAACGTCATGTACTTCTACAATCACGGCCCACAAATCATCAGCGGTACAGCTATTCTATCGTCCATTGGCCACATGTTCTTCACTGCATTGATCGGTTATGGATTTGTTCTTTTCAAGTTCCGCTACAAGAAATTTCGAATGGGGCTTTTCGCACTCTTTTTCTTCCTTTCTTCATTGGCACACGGCATCTATGATTTCCTTCTGATGCACGAACCGTTCAAAGGGTATGGCTACATCTTCATGCTTTTCTTTTTCCTCTATTGCATTTCCTTTTTCGCGGTGATGCTCAACAATAGCCTGAATCATTCCACATTCTTCGACTATCGAAAAGTTGTTGACCCTGGGAAGGTGGCTCGAAGACTCTTGATGTATTACGCTGGGGTGTTTGCGATTCAGTTTGGGTTAATGTTCTGGTTTTACAATGCTCTTGACGCTATAAAAAGTGCATTGGTTTCGTTTGTTATGGCGGGCATTGTCGCTGTGATTTCGTGTTTGCGTCTCAGCCGGTTTAAGCTGATCAGAGAGCGGTGGATCCCGTTCAAATTAGAACAGCCTTACACCGTTCACTTCCATAAACTTTCTGAAGGACATTACTTTCCTACGGTCAGCATCGACGGAGAGTCTCAATCAGATCTGACTTTGACCAGATATCATAACGATTTGGTTGATCTATTGCCAATCAGCACTCGTCGCACCTACCTGGGAATTACTAAAAAAGCTTTTATTGAGCGAAAGGTATTTCTAAAACACGATGAGCCGTTCTTCTTGATAAAAGTGTTTGAAAAGGGGATTAGTGGACCTTTCGAATATCTCCTTTTGGAAGTAAAACGAATGGGAAAAACGCATACCAAGGTTGGCGACCCCATCGCTGGTCTACTGAAGCTTCAGAGCTTGGAGCAATTAAGTGATACCAATCTGGGATCAAAGGATTTTCGATTTCTGGAATGGGTGGTTGTGATGCCTGCGAAAATCCTTTGAAGTAGATAAACGATCTCGCTGTTGGATATCTTTCGATGGGTGGCTATAACGGTTTATTATTATATTGATAGCTTATTGAAACCTTACTAACCAATCGACTTAACCACATATGATTACTCGCGACCACCTCAGACTTGATACCGCTCTTCGCTACTCCTGGAAAAACATCATTTATAGTCTGGTCTGCGCTGGGCTAGCCTATGCCATCCATGAAATTTTTGGTCAAGACAATGTCTATGTTCCAACTCAGGTAGTTTCAGTGTTAGGAGTGGCTCTCGCAATTATTTTAGCTTTCCGAAACTCATCAGCCTACGACCGATGGTGGGAAGCAAGAAAAATTTGGGGTGGAGTTGTAAATGATAGCCGTTCTTTCATGCGACAAGCAATGACCATGAATTCAACACAGAAGATGAGCGAAGACGAAATGGCTATGACGAGAAAGTTAGTGAGAAGTCAAGTGGCATGGGTGAATGCGCTCAGACTTCAACTCCGTGAAAAAACAGAAGCGGCACTTTGGGATACCCAAGTCGGAGCTTTTCTGGACGATGAAGAGTACCGTTTAATTATGTCGAGATCAAACAAAGTGACCCAGATATCAGTGATCCAAGGGCGCATATTGAGAGAGCTTCAAGTAGCCGATAAACTCGATTTATTCAGCTATATCCAGATCAGTGATACATTAACTCGATTAACAGATCTTCAAGGAAAGGCTGAGCGTATTAAATCTACACCGCTTCCAAAGCCATACGACTACTACACTAGGGCTTTTTTGAATCTGTTCATTATCGCTTTTCCATTTGCTTTCATCGACATTTTTAGAGATATCGAGTCGATTTATCTCATATTTCCCGTTACAGCTTTGATTGGTTGGATTTTTTACCAATTGTTTGTTTTCGGAAAAGTGATGTCTAGTCCATTTGCTAACTTCAAGACAGATGTAGCTCTGCATGCGATCAGCAATGTGATTGAAATAGATCTGCGGGAAACAATAGAAGACAAAGATGTCCCCGAGAAAATGAAGCCTGTAGATGGGGCTTTAATGTAGCGCTTTAACTTTCTACGCCAATGCGGTTTGGTCTTGATTTCCTGAAGCTCCAGTCTCAGTTTCAAGAATAGGTGATTCAACGATGTACATGTCGACTTGTCCCTTATTCTTCGCTTCAACTTTGCCACGATGCTTACATGCGAAATGGTCTTTCACCAGCTCGTAAGTTTCACCTGAAATGTTTACTTGTCCTGGGATCCCACTAGATTCCATACGGCTTGCTACGTTTACGGCGTCCCCCCAGATGTCGTAGGCAAACTTGTTTTTACCTACAACCCCGGCTATCACAGGCCCTGTGTGAACTCCAATGCGTAAATCCCATGATTCTTTGCCTTCGGCTTCTCGTTTCTTCTTGAGTTCCTCAGTGAAGGCTTTTATCTCAAGAGCCGCATTTACAATGTCTACTGGATTGTTGTCATTTTCTACAGGAATTCCTCCGGCACACATATAGGCATCTCCAATGGTCTTGATTTTCTCTAAACCGTGCTTGTCAATGATTTCGTCAAAGGCTAGAAAGTTTGTGTTGAGCTCTTCGACTAACTCCTGCGGACTTAGCTTCTCAGCGATTTTTGTGAACCCCTTAAAGTCTGTGAAGAGTACGGAGACTTTCTCGTAATATTTAGGCGTAGCACTACCTTTAGCTTTTAATTCTTCGGCCGTTTCGGAAGGTAGAATATTGAGCAGCAAATTCTCAGAACGCTCTTTTTCACGGGCAATAATTTTACTCGTCTTCTTAGTGTACTTGTATCTATTAAATAAACCTGCCGCTAGCAATAAAAGGAGAAGTCCCACGGCTCCAGTTGCATTTCGAATGAGTTTGTGTTGCTTCACTTCAATCTCTTGTAGCTCCTTATCCTTTTCGAGTAATGAGATCTGTCCCTGTTTCTTTTCAATGTCATAACTCAAGGTCTGGGCTTGAAGCTTCTTATCCATCTCCGCATCGTAAAGCGTGTCCTTCATGTCACCAGAGAGCTTGTAGTACTCAGATGCTCTTCGGAAGTCGGGGATCTTTGAGAAGGCTTCGGCAAGCCCCATGTAGGATTCGAAAATCTCATAATCGGCACCAATGTTTTCTGCCAACTCGCGTGCCAGATTATAAGCCCTTATCGCATTGTCTTCGTCGCCCTGCGCGTCGTATGTGCTCGCGAGACTCAATTGAATCTGTGCCATTTCTAGGGGTGCTTCTAATCCTTTGGCAAGATCAAAAGCTTCCGTCTGGTATTGGATAGCGGTTTCGTAATCCTCACGAGCCTGATACACTTTACCTATGCTATTCATGGCAAAAGCAATGTTGCCCGTCGCAGACTTTTGATAGGCATCAAGTCCCAGTTCAAAAAAGTAGAGAGCAGAGTCGATATTGGTTTCTTTCATGGCTGGATCAAGCGTGTCAGACAGGTAGATTTCACCCATATTAACTGCGCAAGTACCAATAGCATCATAATCTTCAATCTCTTTACTAATTGGTAACGCCTTTCTAAAGTTTTCAAGCGCCATCTGCTGGGTTTGATCTTTTGTCATATGAAGTGACCCAATATTGATCAACGCCGTAACAGTTCTCAAGGTGTCATAAGTTTCTTCAGCAACTTTCAATGATTGAAGGTAGTAGTCTAATGCCGTCTCATTGTCTCCGCCATTGTAGTGCACAGCTCCAAGGTTATTGAGCATGTTTGACACCCCATTCAGATCATCCACTGATTCATAAATTCCCATTGCAATTCGCCATTGTACAAGAGCATTTACATAGTCTCCTTGGAAGTAATAGCTCATTCCTTCAGCCTTGTGGGCGTTTGCGAGACCGGGCTTGTAATCAGCTTTTTCAGCTATTTCCTGAGCTTTGGTGGCCAGGTTGTACGCTTCATTAGGATCTGTGCGGTAGTAGTTTGACGCTAGCTCTATTAAGGTATTGACTCTGGTGGAATCGGCAATTTTTTGCTTCAGTACCGTCTTTAAGCTATCGATATAGGGGTCATCTTCTTGAGCAAAGCCGAGACATGGCAAGATCACAAGAAAAAAGGTTAAGAGTCTAAGGTACATGTCTTAAAGTTATCTATTTCTTGATGAATTGATTATTCCGCAATGAATTCTTTCTTAATTAGTTCGGCACCTTGATCAATAGGGCTAAAAACGATGCAACCAGCGAGTGGCTGGTTACATCTATAATTTTAAGAAATGTATTTAATAAAAGAAGATCATCTTTACATCACTTCTTAACAATTCATATATCTATTGGATAATGATGTTGAATACTTCCACTTTATCATTCTCCATTACTCTAACGAAGTAAACTCCGCTGCTAAACCCTTGGAAATCCAACTCAAACATGTTCGCTCCATTTCTATTCGATGAAACTCGACAAAGACGACCATATCGATCAAATACTTCTACAAGAGCATTTTGTGGATAATCCACATCCGATTCAAGGAAAACTCTACCCGATGATGGGTTAGGGAATACGTTGATATCGTGCAGTAAATCAGTCGCAGAAGGATTGTTCGAATCTATCACAGCAATACCAGCAGCTTCAGTGTCGCATGGGTTGAAATAGGTAAACGCATATTTCGTACGCTTGCTATTTCCGTGGTTACTTCTGATTTTCCAAACCAGTGTAGACCCACTATAAGGTACGGTAAAGGAGCCACCTTCAGGGTAGAAGACTTGAGGAAGATTACTATTGTCATTCGAAGCTCCAAACAAGCGGTTCTTGTCACTTCTCGGAACATAAACAGGACTATCGTTTCCATTGATGTATGAGAAATGTGCTACAAAATAGAATCCGTTCTCATCTGGCTCGTCGAGCACTTCAAAGCAATCGAATATAGGCATGATAGCTGTGACACCAGTTCCTGCGGGGTTCACGTATAGGGTAGCAGTGCCAGAAGTAAATTCATAGTTTGTCGCTTCTACAATAGCAGTGACTTCATATATCCCTGGCTCACCATTATAAACGGGGCTTGTGATGTATTCAACCGATTCTATTACCGATTCATCATCACCACCTTGGAAGCCCGAGAAGGTAAGTTCGAAATCTGGAATCTGCTGCCCTTGGTTAATCACCGTATCACCTATTGCCACAGTCGCCATGAGTCCTGTAATTGTTAAGGTAGCGTTGGCAGAACCTTCATAATTTAGCTCGTCAATCAATACTTCAACGGCATAATCTCCACCCAGAATTGGAAGATCTGTGCTTCCGTTGTATGTAACGATTGTATTCAATCCTGAAGGGTCAGTGCTAAAGCTTATTGATTTTGGAGAACCGTCAAAATCTTGTACCAAACTCGAACCATCAATGAATACTGCTGCTTCAGCTTGGTTTATCACCAAAGCTGTGGAGCTTGAACCCGTATAATTTGGGTCATCAATATTTGCTTCTACTACATAAGTCCCTGCGTCAGTCGGAGCATCACCTGATCCATTGTAAAGTATTTCTAGTGAAAGTCCTTCAGGAAGGCTGGTAGCAAGAACCGATTTCGGAGAGCCATCATAAGTCTGATCAAGCGATTCTTCGTTGAAAACAATTTCAGCATCGGCTTGAGAAATAACAAACTCTCCGGTAACTCCACCGGTATAATTCGGATCAGTGATGAAAGCTTCAACCTGATAGGTACCCGCATTCATTGGTACTTCACTTTCATCAATAAAGATCAACTCAAAATCTAATCCTTCTGGCGAAGTAATTACCTCCGGAGAAAGTGGTGTGCCATCGTATACCTGTGAAAGAGACTCTTCCAAGAAACTAATCGAAGCACTAGCTTCCGTAATTGTCAGTGTAGCACTTGCAGACCCAGTATAGTTCGGATCGGTTGCAGTCGCTTCAACAGCATAAGAGCCAACATTCGTAGGAGCACCTGGAAGGTCCACGTATGTGATCTCGAAACTTACACCTTCTGGAGTAACACTCGCTGTCACTTCTTTTGGTGTGCCGTCATACACTTGACCCAGACTAGCTTCATCGAAGTTAATCTCTGCAATACCCGGTAAAATGGTCAGTGTAGCAGATCCGCCACCAACGTAATTTGGATCATCGATAAATGCTGCGACGATGTACTCTCCAACATTGGTTGGGGGACCAGGAAGGTCAACATAGTCAATAATTACATTGAGTCCTTCTGGGTCTGGTAGGGCATCTACAAACTTAGCCGTGCCATCGTAAACTTGTACAAGGTTTTCTTCCACAAAATTGATAGCTGCTTCGGCTTGTTCAATTGTTAGGATTCCTGAAACTGAGCCTATGTAATTGGCATCGTCAATTTCAGCTATTACAGCGTAGGTCCCAGCATCAACGGGAGATCCTTCAATACCAGGATAGGAAATAATCACATTAAGTCCGGAAGGAACCGTTTCTACATCAGCATTTTTAGCTGCACCGTCATAAGTGTGAAGGAGACTTTCTTCAACAAACGATAATTCTGCAACAGCTGGTAAAATGGTGAGTTCGGTAGTGCTCGATCCGATGTAATTCGGATCATCGATTGTCGCTTCTACTTGATAAGTGCCAGCATCGGTTGGTGTACTTTCTATATCGGGGTAAGTAATCACAATAGTCAATCCTTCAGGAACTGAACTTGCCTCCGCTTCTTTGGGACTTCCATCATAAACCTGGGTCAAACTTCCTTCATCGAATACGATCGAAGTCGTAGCTGGCGTAATGAATAGGGTAGAAGTAGCCGTTGCTGAATAATTGGGGTCTGAAACAGTAGCAACAACAGAGTACTCTCCAACTTCAGTTGGCGGAGTTAAAGAGCCATTATACTCAACGACAACATCCAGACCATCTGGAATAGATGAGATCAATACTTCTTTTGGCGACCCATCGTACACCTGGCTCAAACTTTCCTCGTCGAAAATGATTTCGGCAGTTGCATTCGTGATTTCCATATCGGCAGAAGCACTACCAACATAGTTTGGATCGTCGATGGTTGCCACTACAGAGTATAAACCAACATCTGTTGGAGCACCAGACAAGTCAACGTATTCGTAATTAATAGTCAAACCTTCTGGTAGGCTAGTCGCCGATGCTTCCTTAGGATCACCATCATATACTTGTGAAAGACTAGATTCTTCAAAAATCACTTCAGCCGTGGCCGGTGTAATTTCTAGAGTGGCGGTCAAAGAACCGACGAAGTTGGTGTCGGCAACCGATACCACGACTTCATAAGAACCAGCATCAGTCGGTGGCTCTTCAGATCCATTGTAAGTTATTGTGAATGGAATAGTATCCGGATCTGAGATCACGCTTACTTCCTTTTGAGTACCATCATATACCTGAGACAAACTCTCCAAGTCAATCTCATAACTTGCTGTATCTGGAATTATCGTCAAGTTTCCTAATCCATACCGGACATTGAAATTACTGGTATAGAGTCCACCAGGCACGATGATGTGCGTTCCAACGGTTTCGCCTGTGATGATATTTATTGATCGGATAACTACGTTACCCACCGAATCCCCAGATAAAATAGCGATATCACCTTCGTCCAAAAGAACGAGTACATCGCTGTTGCTATCTGCATTTATGGCATTGGCATTGAGAATCCCACCTGAATTGACAAGTGCATCAGAATTCGTAAGCGGGATGGTGTTGACTATGTTTCCAGCTGAATCAAGGTCGTTCACGAGTGCTGTTCCGCGCACGAGACGGAAACCGTTTACCAATGCTGTTCCCCGACGGAGTCTTGCAAAGGCATTTCCAATTACTTGCGAGTCGTAAAAATCTTGTGGGTCAATTGCTTCTCCATTAACGAGCGCAGTTCCACGAAGAGAACGAAGTCTTTGCGAAATCATCACTGCTGTATTAGAAAGCAGGGTGTCATTCAATAACTGTTCACCGAATTCATTTACCAAGGCCGTACCTCTTACAAGAGCTGGTCGATTCACGAGTGCCGTACCATGTCTTACTCTCACTGCAGATAGAATAGCCAAACTATCTTCTTCTGTTATAAAAGCAGGAATCGAATCGTTATTGAAGACATAATCAAAGTCAATTCCAGATATACTGTCGTTGTATGTAAATGTGGTATCGCGAGGTATAATCTCCAGATCAAGTGGATCTATTGTCAAAATCCCTAGGCTATATGTGATATTGAAACGCTGAAGGATTTCAATATCCATTTCGTCAGTTGCTTCTACATCGCTTGTTGGGCTTAATGGGTCAGAAGGATCTAGCTCAATTCCCCAAATTCCAACATTGCTTAAGTTGTCTGCAATGGTAGTAATATCAATATCCAAAATACGCTCAAGCTCTTCGGTCGAAAGGTCTGCTGAATCTAGGGGTAAGCTTCCATCAAGTCGCTCAAAAGAATAGGAAGCTGTGAGTTCCGGAATGACTTCACCGTACTTCTTGGTTTTGCTGTCAATGCTTACCAAAATAGTTTGTTTTGTCGTGAAGTAAAGCGGATTTGATAGACCCCCATCTTGTCCGTTTGTCCCTTCCATCGGAGGGTTGTATACCTGTATTTCGGGGAAGGATTCATCGAAAGGAGGGATGATGGCAATAATTGCACTATCACCCATCATGGATTGTTCCGTTTCTATTGGAGCTCCATTGAAATAAACCAACGAGCTGTCTTGTAGATAATCTCCTGTAATGGTTAACGCAATTTCATCAAACCCTGGAACCAAGGTAGTGTCATAACTAATTCCCGTTAGGAAGGGTTCTGGATTGGCCAAAGACTTCAACGCTGAGTCAGCAGTAATATAACCTGCACCAGTAGCTATATCAAAACCGGGTACATTCATATCAATGGCTGTGTTTTGCAGAACCCCTTTCAATAACTCTGGAGTCAGGGTGTCTTCGTAGTACTTTTGACTGGCTTCCAGGATTAGTGCACCAACTGCCGCAGCATGTGGAGCCGATGCGGATGTTCCAAAGAAGTTGGGGAATGCATCACCGTCTATGTCAAAACCACCCAAGTCTACAGATGTATTTACACCGTTGGGTGCTGTGATATCTGGCTTAGCACGAACTACACCGTCTACTGGCGTACCACCACGCGACGAAAACGAAGCAATGGTTGGTGGGTTAACACCAAATTCGGGAGTATTGCTGTAGAGCACAGCACCAACGGAAATTGTACTTTCGGCATTGGCTTGACCAGTGATAGTCGATGCATCAGGCGTTTCATATTCGTTGATTGCCACTTCTCCACGGAAGATGATATATTTCAAGTTCGTGGTGCTTGTACCGGATGCGCGGGTTATCAAGAAGTTCGTTTCAGCCGTTTCAGCTGCTACGGTAAATGGCAAAACTTCGAGGGGGGCTCCACCTTCATTGTTACGGTTAAACCCGAATAAGGTACTTCCATCTTCGTTCGCCAAATAGATATCAAAATCCGAGTTCGTGAAATTTCCGGGTGTTCCGTCATCCCACTGAAGTACAATAGTGTATTGACCTTCGGTGAGTGAGATGCTTTGGTAGATGTCAGTCCCGCCTTCATCGTCAGCAAAGTTGTGTGCAGTACCTTCTATACCTTCTGGTGCAGGAACACCGCTAAACGTATCTTGCCATGACTTAGTTCCAAAGTTTCCAGCTGCGGAAAAATAGGAAACTCCTGCAGCCGAAACGGTTTCAACGGCTTGTGCAACAACGCCATCTCTGAAAAAAGGCTCAGAAATATAGGTGATGTCGTCAACGATGATATCACAACCTGCGGCTTGGAGATCTAAAATTCCTTGAGCAAAATCTGCCGCTCCTAAAAATCCCGATCGGAAAGCAAGCTCAGCTCCCGGAGCAACGTCGTGTATGATTTGGAGCATCGCACGACCTTCGTCTGTGCGACTTCCAAAGGGATACTCGTATACGACATCAACGGGAGTAGGGTAGTCTGGGTTTGCTGCTCCAGGCAAATCGCCCTTCACAATATCGTCACCAGCTGGATCTCCTATAATGGTGTTGTAGCTATCAGAGAGCACACCAATCTTAATTCCCGAACCATCCACATTAAAGACATCACGCGCGATGTATGATCGAAGTGATGTATCACCCTGACTTGTGATAAAACCAGTGTTTAAGATGGCTGAATAAACTGGACGGACTGCAATGAGCAGGTCGGGGAGTTCGTTGAGCGAGAGCAGGTTTTCAATTGGGGAAAAGCCCTGTAAACGTGTTGTTGGGTATATCGGCTGATTCCTGACTCAGGCCATATTGCGCTGAAGACAAAAGTGAGAGTGCTGCAGCATATTGACCGGGCTGCGTTTGAACTGAAATCACAACATTGTCATCGACGATGTTATCATCTATAATTTGGAAAATGTCATCTGAAACATATGTTCCATTTTCTGTAAATGTTTCGTAGAGAAAGGTCAGTTCTGGTCCAATTATGTCGAATGATTTACCCGATACTGGTGGCTCATAGAAGGGGTAGGATGTCATCCGGCTCGTTATTGCAGTCAAGGACACTTTGAAAGTCTTCTGCCGAAAAATCAAAGTTGGCGTATTGATTACCACCAAGTTTTGCAATGAGCGCTTGGTCTTGCAGTTGTCCGTGAATCGTATAGGTCAGCGCAAAAGAAGCTGCATTTCCACCACCGATTCCAGGACCAAATTTGACTTTGAAGCCGAAAAAAGGAGCTGGCCAAATAATCGGACCGTTCCAAATGTAGTAGTAAGAAATGTCTCCGGTTAAGACTTCTACATCGATATCGTTGTAGGTGAAAGGATTTGCTTCTACATAGAGCCTTTTCAAGCGTTTGCAGCCCGAACATCCATCATTAGCGATGTTTAATTGAATAGTGTATGACTCGTCTTCCGAATTCTCTACTACGGATGCAATAGTAGCACTATATCCGTAGTTGTCATCTTGGGTTAGCTCACAAGTTTCTTGTCCAAAGGAAGGAACGGTGAACAGCGTTAACAGCAAAGCCCCCATCAGCAATGCCAAACTGGTTCTGGGTTGGTTCATGACGAATTGATTGGTTGGTTAGTCCAGAATTCAGGAAAACACCTTAGACTTCAGGACCCCGCAAGATACGAATATTCGAACCTAAGTCAAACACTAATGCTTGCTATTCAGGGGGTTATTTAACCCAATTAAGCGCTTGTTTTTAAGGTTAAATGCTATAGCCTTTGAAAACACCTTGCCTGCCATGGCTTGGAGAGTCACTTAAACTTTGACAATGGACAATTGCAATTGATATATACGACTGTTTTTCTTAACGTTTTATTTATTTACCAAATAGAAGAATTACATTTTTTAAAATTCAAATCGATCGCCGTAAACCCTTTACTTTGTCCAAAAGAATCTATTGAATAAATATAGGCTCGCTCACCTAAGTATTCTCACGGCCAATATTATCTATGGGATAAATTACACCTTTGCAAAGGATGTGATGCCCCATTATATCAAACCATTTGGGTTTATATTCCTGCGGGTAATCGGAGCCGTTTCTCTATTCTGGGTTTTTTCTCTCTTCGGTAAGAATGAAAAGATCGCGAAGTACGATTACTATCGACTGGCCTTGTGTGGATTTTTTGGTTGTAGCGCTTAATCAGCTTACTTTTTTCGCGGGTTTGAATATTACATCGCCCATTAATGCTGCGATAATCATGACCACAAACCCTGTATTGGTCTTGATTGCCGCTTCGTTTATTCTGAAGGACAGAATTACTTCACGGAAGATAGGTGGTATCATTCTTGGCATTGTGGGAGCAACAATTCTCATCATGTTTAAGGGAAACTTTAGTTTTGACTCATCCACATGGACCGGGGACCTTCTCGTTTTTGTAAACAGCATGGCTTATGGAGTTTATCTTGTTTTGGTTGCTCCCCTCATGAAGCGCTATAAGCCTATAACGGTCATCAAGTGGGTGTTTTTATTTGGCGCCATCTTCGTCATTCCATTCGGTTTTAATCAATTCACTCAGATTGAGTGGTCAAGTTTTACCTTGGATGTCTATTTGAAAGTGGGGTTTGTTGTGGTCTTCACCACTTTTCTGGCATATCTCCTGAACACGGTTGGGCTGAAGACCTTAAAGCCATCTACGGTAAGCACATACATCTATTCCCAACCCGTGTTTGCAGCGGCATTCGCCATTCTCTTAGGAAAAGATCAATTAGATGCTATTAAGGTTGTCGCTGCTTTCTTGATATTTGCCGGAGTTTACCTTGTAAGCAAGAGACCTTCAAAAGCAATAAAGGGATATGATCAAACCAAAAAGAGTTTTATTTCTTTTCATAATTCTGGGAGTAATTACTTTACCAGCATGTTCTTATCTCATACTGCGAGAAGGCTACGATATCAGTAAGAAAGACTACGACATATGCGATCTCAAAATCGAAATAAAACCTTGGATAGATGAATCTGAGTTGGAGTATCTGGGAATGATTCAAATTACGGAGACAGGTTATACTTTAAAGTGTGATAAGGCAGATGCCATGGGAATTCTAGAGGGAGAAGCTTGTGCAATCGATGCTGATGTGGTCTGGGGTGTTCGAAGAGCGATTCCCAATCTACAATCGCCATTGCTACGAGTGCAGTGCCAAGATCTACCGCTACAAGCTGTAAGAATACCGCTTATCCCAATTTCTGTTTTCCAGGACCTATTCTCGCTATATTGATGGAATGGCAGGAGCTGGACATATGGATGCAATGGCGCGCTCATTGAAGTACAATAAGTCAATACGGACTTCGGTCAAGTCGTACAGACAGAAAAACAAAAACAATGGGAGCAAGGCTTCTTATCATAAGTACGATGGCAATTTAAAAAGCAAACTCTCTCGAGCCGAACAAGTAAAACTTCATAAAGAAATAAAGGCGAAGGCGAAACGTAGACATCAAATGTATTTTGGATTTATCGCACTGTCAGCGCTTTGTGTATTACTGTTTATCATATACTCTCTGGTTCATTTCCTTTCTTAGATTTGTCCTTAAGGATTTAGAGTTTAATCATGAGATTTGATCGTATTTGTCGTTGGAGTGCGACAATTTTTTGCATTGTTTTAAATACGGGTTTTTGTCAGGCACAGGTCATACAAGACCATACTTTCATTTCCATAAATAATGGACAGAAGGTTAAGAGAAGTGTTATAAAAATTCTCGTATCCAACGTTGAAAGCAAACATTACGGCGAGTTTGATATAAGCTTTGATCCAAACTCTGATTTTGAACTGTTACGTGCTGAAATTCAGGACCTAGACGGAAAAACACGTAAGAAGTTTAAAGAAAGAGATATGGAGACTAGCAGTGATGTCTCCCGCTCTACATTTTTTGATGACGATATAGTAAAGAGTCTTAAAATGTATAGCGACCAAGTGCCATATGCAGTGCTACTTGAATACGAGGTGAAAATGAATTCTTTCGTTTTTGCAGCTGCGTGGAGTCCCTGTCGATACCGAAACCTTCAAACACTCAGCGGAAAGCTCGAATTGGATATTCCGCAAGGCTACCCTCATCATGTCATAAGTACAGATGGTATTGAATTTCAGCGGGAAATGATAGATAATAGAGAGCGCTTGACCTTCCAGTCGTCGTGCGATGTTTCTGGAATGCATGAATTCTTTCAACCATCAAGCAGGGACACAAGACCATACGTTTGGGTACAACACCATGAGCTAGACTATGGTGTGAAAGCAAACTGTGCAACTTGGGATGGGTTTGGAAAATGGATTAGAGAACTGAATCGTGACAAATACGAGTTGCCCGAGGAAGAACAAAGGGTAGTCGAAAACCTAGTGGCAGGCTTATCCACCCCAACCGAAAAAGCCCGAAGGTTATATTATTACTTACAAGATGAAACTACGTATGTAAACGTTGATGTAAATTTTGGTGGTCTTGAAAGCTATCCGGCATCATATGTTTCAAGGAACAAGTTCGGTGATTGTAAAGCATTGACGACCTACATGAAAGCCATGCTAAAGCATGTTGGCATCGAGTCAGCTTACACATTGGTTCTTTCAGGTGAAGAGATTTCAAATATTGAACTTGAAAAGCCGGGGCAGCTATTCAACCACGTCATTCTTTCTGTGCCCATTGACGGAGATACTATTTGGCTTGAGAATACTGCAAGTAAACTGCCCTTCAATTATCTCGGTACATTCACTCAGGGCAGGAATGTTCTGGCAATTTATGATGATACTACAGCTTGGGTGCGCACCCCTTCATTGAGCGAATCTGATGTTTGTAATGACATAGAGCTATCATTTTACCGAGACGGCGAAATGTGGATGTGTCAAGGAGCATATAAATTAGGTGGAGATGAATTTGAGCATGCCCGTTTTGCTTCCGATGAGCGTGATGAATTAGAAGAGCTATTGATAAATCGTGATGAGTTTGATTCTGTTCAGAGCGTAGATGTCGTATCTGACAGAGATTCTAGCTACTTGGTAATACATGCTTTAGGTAGTTCAAAGCCAATTTTTGAAGAAGTTGGTTCTTTTAATCTTTTGCAACCAGTTCACTTTAAAATACCAAAGCTGGAACGTGTGGATGCAAGAAACTTCAACGTCCACATTCCCTTTCCAAAAAATCTTGAAGTAAATAGTATTTATGCTTTGACTGAAGCGGAACAAGAGAAGATTAAGCTTCCTGAAAACGTGTTGATAGAATCCAAGTACGGAAAGTACGGACTATCATCATCAAAAAATGAAAAAGGAATCTCAGTTAAAGAAACGTTCAGCTTGTACGCAGCTAATTACGATTTGAGTGAATATCAATCCTTTTACGATTTCTTCAAGTTAATTGAGTCAAAACAGAGTGAATACATAATTGTAGTAAAATGAACCACTATATCTTTTTAGCGATTGGGATTTTTGTCTTTAGTTCTTTAGCGTCGCTAGGGCAGGTTGAATCCCCTGAGTTTGGGGAATTTTCACCGGAAGAAAAGGCCATTTCGAGCTGGAATCAGGAAGAAGATCTATCTGCTATCATCACCTTCGAGAAGGGAGAATTGGAATTCGAACATATCGAAAACAGTTGGTACACCCTATTGGAATTAAGGAGGCGTGTAAAGGTTATCGATCCGTCGGATGAAGATGTAACACAGGCATCAATCATTTTGTACCGATCGGGCCAGATGATCGAAGAACTTTTGAATATCGAGGCATCTACATTCGTTCCTGAAGGTGATGGCTACCGCGAAGTTAAAGTAGCTGAAGCATTGATATTTAAAGAGCAAATAAATGAGAACTATACTCGGGTGAAGTTTGTTTATCCAAATGTTAAAGAAGGAGCGTTTCTTGAACTCAAATACACAATGAGATCGCCTCGTATTGTGAATATTCCGAATTGGCAATTTCAGTCAGAATACCCTTGCTTGCATAGTGAGTACCAAGTAAAATTTGTTCCGTTTTTTGAGTATGTTTACGAAACGCAGGGTATAAGTGAGTTTGATTTTTTCGAAGCTGAAGAATTAGAAGGTAAGAGAGATTTAGGGAAATCATCATTTGGTTACGCTGGTTCCTATGGCGTGGAGTTTAAGGAAGTGCGTTATACTTTTGCTCTTGATAACATCGACCCTTTTAAGGATGAAGGGTTTATTACATCACCTTCCGATTACATACAGAAAATATCGTTCCAATTATCTAAGGTCCATAGAACTGATGGAACGGAAAGAGACTTTATTTCAACGTGGGCTGAGCTAAACGAAGCGCTTCTTGATAGCGAGTATTTTGGCAAATACCTCAAGGTCTCCCAAAAGTTAAGCAAGCGAATTCTTGAAGAAATTGATCTCGAGAACAAAAGTGACTTGGAGATAATTCAAGCAATATCAGATCATATGAAGTCGACATTCACTTGGAATGGAAGAAAGCGGAAATACGCTGATAAGACTGCTAAGGATGTCTATAAAGATCGAGAAGGAAATTCAGCTGAACTCAATTTGCTCGCTATTTCTTTAATTCGGGAAGCTGATATCGAGTGTACACCAATTATTCTGAGCACAAGATCTCATGGCAAACTACGGCCAAACTATCCCTTTGATAACCGCACAAATTACGTGATAGGGATGGCTAATGCTGGTGCGCCTATTCTAATTGATGTGACTGATAGGTTTCTCGCTTTTGACAAGGTCCCAATAGATTGTATAAATGAGCGAGCTCTAGCGGTAGATTTTGGTGGAGACGTAAATTGGATTGGTATAAACTTGTCTAGACCTTCAGTTTCCAATACAGTTTTGGCTATTGATATCGACGAAGATCGAGTAATGAATATTCAATTATCCGGGCAGTATGCATCTTATGCCGGTTATAATTTAAGAACGACCTATAGAGATGAAATTGATGAAATAAGAAAAGGATATGAAGACCATCTTGGTGAAATAGACTCATTAGTGACGTACAACTACGATACACCACACAAGCCATACATCGTGAATCTTCTATCCACAAAAAAGGGGAGTTTTGCAGGTGAGTATATCTTTTTGAACCCGTTCTTAGATTTTGGATGGAATGAAAACCCATTTGAATCAGATGAGCGAACCTATCCAGTTGACTTTATCTATCCGGTTGATAAGACCATACGCGTTTCAATAGGCGTTCCTGAAAACTATGTTTTGACAGAGACTCCAGAAGATTTCATTATTGATGACGACCTTGTGTTTGCTCAGTTTAAATATGATGCGATGGGGTCAGGTGTTATCGCCCAAGCCCGATACTACTTCAAAAAATCGATTTATTCAGTCGAAGAATACGCCAAGCTAAAAAAGCACTCTGAAGATTTGGTGCAAGCTTTTAGCAATAAGGTTGTTTTTGAAAAGGCGGTTAAGGAATAGGGGCTTCGATTGTTTAGGTGTACCTTCGTATCACCAAAACCAATTCGTTTGCACCCAATTAAACGTCAAATTCAAGCGATTACCAGAAAATGGGATCGCCTGAAATACAACCCAAAAGACTTTGTAATCATATCCAACAATTGTTGGGGTGCTGAATTGTATCAGCGTCTGGGAGTTCGATACAATACGCCTTTTGTCGGCTTGTTTATTTGTGGACCAGACTATGTGAAAATGCTTGGTAATCTCGAGCACTATCTGAACTCAGAGCTCACCTTCAAGTCAACATCAAACTACTTTAGTCCGGCTCCAGCTTATCCTATTGGCGATTTGGCTGGTATTGAAATTCACTTCGTTCACTACAAAAGTGAAGTTGAAGCACATGAGAAATGGACGCGGCGAGCCAAGCGTATGTTGGAGGAAAAAGATCGAACGAAGTACTATCTTAAAATATGCGATAGAGACTTCGCCGACGAAACAGTTATCCGAGAATTCCACAAACTCCCTTTTCCGAATAAGATTTCTTTTGGAGTGAAAGAGCTGGAAGAGCCTAACCACATTAAAATCGAAGAAAATGAAGATGGTAAGTTCGTTCCCGATGGAGTGGTTTTGTACCGAAAGTGCTACCGATATATCGATATTTTAAAGTGGGTGACTTCAGGGCGCCGCGTCTCAAATGCATACAGTCGATTAAAGCTAAAAATCAAGGCCGTTTGAATCGCTTTTAAGATGAGTCAAAAAAAGAAATCAATTCTTAAAAAATGGGCGTCTCAGTTGTACTGGTACGACGTAGGAGCGGTTATGGCTTTGATTCTGACCTTCACCTTGGCCTGGAAAGTTCACTCACTTTCTGACTATCAGATACTAGTTACAGGAAGTTTAATTGCATTATTATTACACCAGCTCGAAAAGTTTCGCATCGTTGGGACTTATCCAGGGATGCTGAACGAGAAGATATACGGATCCCTCCATCCAGATAGGTTTCCACTCAATGGTCGATCTGCATTCCTGATCAATGTGTTTGTGGGCTGGGTTCCCTATGTCCTCGCCATTATTCTCGGTGATAGAGCAATTTGGCTAGGTATTGCCACAATCACAGTTTCAGCTACACTTTCGTTCACACACGTCGTTTTGTTCAATATCAAGGCGAAGAGTTTTTTTAATGCTGGTATGGCAACGAGTATATTGCTCCTTCTGCCTATCGTATTGCTCTTTTTCTGGCTCATTGAAGCGGAGAATATTGCCACCAGTCAAGATTATTATCTGGGTCTCTTGCTGGGTTTTGTTCTCAATTATTTCGGAAGGATTAAGATGATTACCTGGCTTAAAAAAATTGACAGCCCATATCCGTTTCCAAGCCGCAACATGCTGAAACCGAAGATTGATAAGTTTTACTAATCAAGTGTTCTTTTCGGTTATTCGATTACCTAAACTCATTATACTAGCTCCATGAAAACCATTGAAACTCAAATCGAAATAAATGCTTCACCACAAAAAGTGTGGAATGTGTTGATGGACTTTGATGCACACGAGGATTGGAACCCTTTTATTCAGAGCATTGAAGGAGATGTAACTGAAGGAGATGTGATTAAAGTGACCATCAAACCACCATCGGGTAAGCCGATGCAATTTGAACCAGTCGTGTTAAGGTTTAATGAGCCAAAGGAGTTTCGCTGGAAAGGGAAGCTTTTTTTTATAGGTGTTTTCGATGGAGAGCACTACTTCAAGATTGACTCCCTTGGGGGGAAGTCAGTTTTCACTCATGGTGAGCAATTCTCAGGTGTTTTAGTCCCTTTTCTCCGCGGTGTCATTGCAGATGCTGAAAAAGGATTCAATTTGATGAATAAAGCGCTTAAAGAGCAGTGTGAAAAGTAAAAGGCCCGCGTTTCCACGGGCCTTTACCTGATTAACCTTCTATCAAAGCACGGAAGGTTATCTTAAATTCGATGATCCGATTGCTTTGAAATGTTTGGATGTTTTCATTGAGAGTGGCGATCACGAAAGCGTCAAAATGGTCTCGTGAACTGAAGCTATTTGGAATATCGCCATTTGTGATCGGAAGGTTTAAGCTCGGTTCCGAAAGCATCTCATCGCTTGCTTCACCTATAAATCTTGCGTCTTCCGGGATCTCATTTTGACCGATGTCCGTGTCGCTTCCAGGTGCCAGATAGAGCTCAAACTTGTCCATGTAAGACAAGTCAGTTACATCAGCAGAAGCTACCTGAACCGAAACAACTTTTAGAGAGGTAACTTCACCTTGACCTTTGTCACTATATATAGCGTTTATTTGAGCTTTTAAACTTGAAGCAATGTCTTCAACGACTAATAAGGTGTCGCCCGGATTTACGTCCGTTGCAATTGTGACTTCATATTCAGATTGAGCATCTGTATTTGAGCTGTACGAATCATCATCTGAGCATGAAGAAAGTCCGAAAAGAATAATGCCACTCATCAGGAAGGTGGCAAACTGTGCTTTGATTTTCATAATTAGATTTTGTTTGAAATGTTTGATGACCCAAATCTGGGATCATTCCAAAATAAAACCCAATTTTCGTGGTTTACAGAAGGTTTACATGTTTTGTAAGTGTTTGTGCAACAAGGTTTAAACTAAGATGCTATGCTTTGAATAAACTCACCCAAATCTTCTTCAGCACCTAAATCAAGTTTCTTCTTTAGCCGATTTCGACCCATTTTCACGCTCTCAGGAGCAATATCCAATAACGATGCTGACTCTTTCAAACTCAATCCCATTTTAATCAGAGTTGCCTGTTTAAGTTCGTTACTCGTGATCTTTGGATTGCGCTCTTGCAAGGCCGAAACAAACCGTGGATTGGCTTCTGAAAACACTTTATTGAATTTTTCCCAATCCTGATCTGTTCGCTGAAGCTCTTTCAGCGAATGCTTGAGTGTGACTAGTTCAGCTGGGTTTATGGCTTCGCTTTTCAAAGCGTCATCTATCTTTTCGCTGAGCTTAGCTACAAGTTGGTTTTTGTGGATGATACTCAGTGCATGGCCGTTCAACTCTCTATTCTTGTACCCAATTTCTTCTTCAAGTCGCTTTTTCTCACTCTCGGCAATCTGCTTTTCCAACTTCGATTTGGCTCGAATCGACCGAATATTCAGCCAGAGCCCAATAAGCGCTATGAGTAGGAGAGTGGCACCGAGCAAGCTTAGCTTGAGTTTGAGCGAGTCTACATGGGCTTCTTGTTCCAGAATATCGATTTGGTACTCACGCTCCTTTGCTTCAAAACTCTCTTCAAGCGCAAGGCGCGTTTTCTCCTTGGTCACTTCCAATAGGGAGTCCTGAATGGCAGTGTAGGCCCGGTAGTGGCTCAGAACACCTTGAGCATTGTTCGCTTTTTCGTTGATCTCAGCTAAGAGTTGATGAAGGTTTGAAGAAACAAAGGGTGACTCCGCTTTCTCGGACCATGCCAATCCGTTTTCTGCTACTTCAATTGCTTTCGAGTACTTTCCTCGATAGGCGTAAATTTTTGCTAGCGTATAAGCTGAGCTACCCAGTCTCTTGCCAAGTTCATTTTTTTCAGAAATCGCAATGGACATCTCCAAACTTTCAATTGCCTGTAGCGTATCTCCCATATAGAGAAGGCATTCGCCTTTTGAATTGTAGGCTGTAGCAAGCGATTTTTGATTTTTGTATTTCTCGTGAATGTCTATTGCCTTGTTGATGTATTCAAGACTTTTATCGAGTTGCCCCAGATACGCGTAGTTTAGGGATGTGTTGTTATATGCTATTCCTAATTGGTCTTCCAGCTCGGGATTGCCTTCTATTAATTCTAATGACTCTAACCTGAATTCAAGTGCTTTCTCGAAATCTTTGACTTGGTAGTAGTAATTTGAAATGCCAGCCAGAGCCAATTGAGTTAGAAACGGAGAGTCTATTCTGCGTGCTACGTCGAGTTGCTCTTCCCTCACTTCAAGCGATAAGCCCATTTCTCCAGAATCCAATAAGATAGACGCATAAAGGTTGAGAAGCTTGGTGAGAAGAACACTGTCGGGAATAGATCTGGCAATTCGAATCCCTTCCTGACTCAATGAGTCAATGCTCGACATGTCGCGGTGCCAAATAAGCTTGGCGTTCCCCATCATGAGTAAGCCTTTTGCTCTTAAGGTATCGTTCTTCGTTTCAGAGCCTAATAGATAAGCTTTCTCTGCGTTGGTGAAACATGAGTCAAAATTGGAGTGTAGGTACTCATTGCTTTTTTCTATGAAAGTCTTATTGGTTTGTTGACCAGATGTATAAAGGGTTAATATAAAGCATATGATTAGGAGTGAGCCTGTTCGGAAAAATGCAGTTTGCACGTTCAAAATCTAAAGGATTTAGGGTAGTGATTCGACTAAAATATTGAATTTTTATTTGCGTATTCTCTCCTTGAGAAGAGTTCTTGACTTCAAATATTTCGCGCTTAAACTTTCATTCGATGTGTCTGTTAGAATGATCCATGTTAGAACCAGCGAGCACATCATTTCCCACCGATCTGGAAACAATTGAAAGCCGAATTAAGGAGATTCAGCCCAGAGTTTATGCTTCGACCCGAAACTTTGTCGATGGGCAAGTCACTTATCTAAGTCCATATATTTCTCGCGGTGTCATTTCTACACGTCAGGTATATGAGTATTTAATTCAGTCAGGAGAAACCATTGAATCGAGTCAGAAACTCATTCAGGAGCTTTGTTGGCGAGACTACTGGCAATCTATTTGGCGGGAAAAAGGGGATGAGATCGATCAAGACTTACGTCAAGAGCAAGGCGATGTGCAAAATGCTCAAGTTCCTACGGCTATAATTCATGGGAAAACCGGCATTGAAGCGGTAGATCAAGCCATATCGTACTTCTACAGTACAGGGTATATGCACAATCACATGCGTATGTATGTGGCTAGCATCGCCTGCAATATAGCTAAGTGTCACTGGTTCGAGCCTGCCAGGTGGATGTATGCCAACCTTCTCGATGGAGATTGGGCGAGCAATGCCCTTAGTTGGCAATGGGTTGCTGGTACCAATTCGAACAAGAAGTATTACGCTAATCAAGAAAACATAAATCGGTACTTCTATACCTCGCAGTCCAAATCATTCTTGAATGTAGAGTATGATCAGTTTCCGTTAGAAAGCATTCCCGAAACACTGAAAGAATGTGGCGATTTTTCCACTGAGATGAAATTGCCAGTAAGTGATCTTCCACTTGTTATCGACTCGGAATTTCCTGTTTTGATTTACAACTACTACAACCTGGACCCAAAGTGGCATTCAACTGAGCCAGCGAATCGAGTTCTTTTGCTCGAGCCGAGCTTTTTCAAGAAGTACCCGGTGAATCAGCACTGTATTGACTTTGTCTTGAATTTAGGAGAGAATATTCCGAATCTTCAAGTATTCGTTGGAGAGTTCGATCAAATGACTACCGAGATAGGTGATGCCAAGGTTGTTTACAAAGAACATCCAACCAATACACATTACGTCGGAACCGAAGAAGCGAGAGACTGGATTTACGATACCCAGAAAGAGCACCGGTCGTTTTTCTCGTTTTGGAAGGCGTTTTTAAAAACTCAGAAATCTTGAAGGAAGAGATAAACATCGTCTGGCTCAAACGAGATCTCAGACTTCAAGATCATGCCGCAATTGCTGCAGCCTTAAAGTCTGCCATTCCTTTCGCGTTGGTTTATATCCATGAGCCAGAGTTTATTGACTACCCCGATTCAAGTGAGAGACACTTGTGGTTTGTTCGAGGATCTATTCTCGATATAAACCGGAAACTGAATTCATTTGATGGTAAAGTGAATGAGTTTTACGGCGCGGCCGCATCGGTTTTTGAATACATCCAAGAAAGATTTACCATTCGCCATGTCTTCTCGTATTGTGAGAGTGGAGTCCGAGTAACTTGGGATCGCGATAAGCAGGTAGCTGAATTCTTCCAAAATGCCGGCGTCATATGGAAGGAGTTTCAAAGGGATGGAGTCGAAAGGGGGATCAAGAACAGAACGGGTTGGGACCAAAGGTGGTTCAAAATGGCGAATAGCCCCATTTTGGAGAATGACCTAAGTCAGGCGAAACTGGTCAAGCTCAACCACAATTTCACCTTGCCAGAAAAACTCGAAAAAGACCGGATGCCTAGTTTCCAAAACCCTGGTGAAACTGAAGCTTGGCGTGTTTTAGAGTCTTTCGCTGAAAATCGCGGTTTTAATTATCACCGACACATCTCGAAACCGACAGAGAGCAGAGAATCGTGTAGTCGGCTTTCCCCATATTTGGCTTGGGGCAACATTTCTGTCAAACAGGCCTATCAGTTCGTTAAGAACCATGAAAATTACAGTGGCAACAAGCGCGCATTTGCAGGTTTCTTGACACGGTTGAAATGGCGGTGTCATTTCATTCAGAAGTTTGAAGTAGAATGTGATTACGAGACCACTTGTGTCAATCGGGGCTACGAGTCTTTAGTTCGAGAAAAGGATGATGTTAAAATCGAAGCATGGAAGAAGGGGAGAACCGGTTACCCTATGGTTGACGCGAATATGAGGGCATTAATTGAGACTGGATGGATCAACTTTCGGATGCGCGCCATGCTGGTCTCATTCTTTTGTCATCACTTAGATCAAGATTGGCGGTATGGGGCGCACTATCTCGCTAGACTTTTTCTGGATTATGAGCCCGGCATTCACTACACCCAATTTCAGATGCAAGCCGGAACTACGGGGATAAATACGGTCAGAATTTACAATCCGATTAAACAGGGCTATGACCACGATCCAGAAGGAGTTTTTATCAAAAAGTGGGTGCCAGAGCTGGCCAATGTTCCAGTTGAATTTATTCACGAGCCGTGGAAAATGACTCCTATGGATAAGGTCTGGCATGGTATAGAAGGCTTGACTTATCCGAATCCCATTATTGATCAGGCCGAAGCAGGCAGGCAAGCCAGAAAAAAGATTTGGTCTCATAGAAAGAATGCTCTGGTAAAAGAAGAAAGGGAGCGAATCCTTCAAACCCATACGCGCAATAGACGATGAAAAAACCGCTTCCCAATAAGGTGTGCCCAGTTTGCGACAAACCATTCATATGGCGGAGAAAATGGCGATTGAATTGGGATGAAGTAAAATATTGTAGCAAAAGATGTAGACATCAAAAAAACAGAACAGCATGAAAAATTTCATTGTAGTAGGTGGTAGCTCAGGATTCGGGTTTAAGCTCACCCAAAACCTGATAGGAGAATCAAACGTGTTTGTCATTTCGCGCTCGCATTCCAAAGAAGTAACTGAACTGGGAGCAAAGCACATCGTGTCTGACGCAAAGTTGATCGATCAAGCAGATTTGACTTCGCTTCCCGATGAGATTCACGGTTTGGTCTACTGTCCGGGTTCCATTAATCTGCGTCCATTCACCAGATTGAAACCAGATGATTTTCGAGAAGACTTTGAGCAAAACGTTATAGGGGCAATCAAAACTATTCAAGCTGTGCTTCCCCGAATCAAAAAGGCGAAAGGTGGAAGCATCGTACTTTTTAGCACAGTAGCCGCCAAACTGGGGATGCCCTTCCACAGCTCTATTGCCACATCTAAGGCAGCCATTGAAGGCTTGGCAAAGAGTCTGGCTGCTGAATTGGCTCAGTCAGATATTCGGGTTAATGTTATTGCTCCATCACTTACTGATACAGCGCTCGCTCAGGGCCTGTTGAGTACACCAGAGAAAAGAGATGCTGCTGGAAAGCGACACCCGTTAAAGCGGGTCGGTACACCTGATGACATGGCCTACATGGTCGAAACGCTTTTAGACGATCGAAGCTCTTGGATTACAGGGCAGGTGATTGGGGTTGATGGTGGAATGGGGTCGTTAAAACTCTAAGTTTTGAGTAAGGTTCGCATCGTATTCCCACACCACCTTTTTAAGGAGCATGGCTTGAACAAAGGTGATCACGCTTTTTTGGTAGAAGAAGAACTCTTTTTTAATCAATACGCTTTCCACAAACAAAAGCTCGCCTACCACCGAGCAACGATGAAGTTTTACCAGAACTTTCTGGAAGACTCTAATGTGAAAACCACATATATCGAAGCACATTCGGGAATAGCAGAAGCTATAAATAAAATCGCTTCTGATGGGTACAATGAAGTGGAGTTCTTCGACCCTGTTGACGATTGGCTCGAGCAGCGATTGAAGAAGGCCTGCAAGGAGAATGATTTGGCTTTCACCGTGCTTGAATCCCCATTATTCATCAATACGAATGAAGATTTGAAAGGATTTTTCAAGCCCGGTAAGAAAAAGTTCTTTCAAACATCTTTTTACAAATCAGAGCGAACTCGACTGGGTATTTTGCTGAAATCAGACGGGAGTCCGGAAGGCGGGAAGTGGACGTACGACACTGAGAATAGATTGAAGTACCCAAAAGACAAGACTCCACCCAAAGTCGAAAGACCTGAAGGAAACGAATTCTTTGATGAAGCCGTCGAATATGTCGGAAAGCACTACCAGCAAAATCCAGGAGAGCTTTCCCATCAACCGCTGTACCCTCTCGATTTTGATCAAGCCGAAACTTGGCTAGACACCTTTCTATCAGACCGATTCTCTGAATTTGGTCCGTACGAAGATGCTATCGTAAAAGAAGAGCTTATTCTCAACCACAGCGTGCTCACGCCTATGCTCAATGTAGGTTTACTCACTCCAAAACAGATCGTCAATGCCGCTCTAAAGCACGCTCGAAAAGCCGATGTGCCGATAGCATCGCTTGAAGGCTTTATCAGACAGATCATAGGGTGGCGAGAATTTATTCGGGGTGTTTACACAGCAGTAGGCAGGCAAGCCAGAACGAAGAACTTCTTTGGGTTTGACCGCAAAATTTCTGCTTCATTTTACGACGGTACTACGGGAATAGAGCCTGTAGATGATACCATTCAAAAAGTTCTAAGGACAGGATACTGCCACCACATTGAGAGACTCATGATTTTGGGAAATTTCATGCTACTCTGTCAATTTGATCCAGATGAGGTGTACCGTTGGTTTATGGAGCTCTTTATCGACGCATACGATTGGGTCATGGTGCCCAATGTTTATGGGATGAGTCAGTTTGCTGACGGAGGGATGTTTGCTACAAAACCATATATCAGTAGTTCAAACTACATTTTGAAAATGAGCAACTACAAAAAGGGTGATTGGCAAAAAACATGGGACGGACTTTATTGGAATTTTATCAATGATCACGTCGATATCTTTAATAGAAATCCTAGGATGAACATGATGGTTTCCCTTTTACACAAGATGTCCCCAGATAAACGTAAGGCTCACCTGGAGAGGGCTGAAGGCTTCATAAACAGTCTTTAAGTGAAAAAGATTCATGCTTGAAGAATCCGTATAAAAGGAAGATTACTACCTTGTTTTGCAAATCAAAACCATTAGAAATGAAAAAAATCTTTTTACTCTCATGTGCTGTGATGATGTCTTTGGGCATGTTCGCACAGCTTCAGATTAACCCTCAAGTCGGAATGAATGTTATGAAGTTCTCCGATGGTGATGAAGGACTTGAATTTGAAGGGAATGTTGGATACAGCCTTGGAGCTGATTTAAGAATTGGGGATAGGTTCCAGTTTCAGCCAGGTGCACACTGGTTTCATGCTTCTACAGCCACTAAAGTAGAAGGGCAGGAAGCAGAAGCAGATGATATTGTTCACCAGTACATCAAGATAAAGGCTTTGGTAAACTTTAATTTGATCGACAACGATAGTTTTAAATTCCGTGTGAACGCAGGGCCTTCTTACGACTTCCTGATAAATGCGGAAGCTGGAGATGAAGACATCAAGGATGAGTTCAATAGCGGTGTATTTAATCTGCAAGGTGGAGTAGGAGTTGACCTTCTTTTCCTAACTGCAGAAGTGGGATATGCACAGGGAATTTCAGACTCATATGACTCAGAGCTATTCGGAGATGGAAAAGCTAGTGGATTCTACTTCACAGTCGGAGTGGTATTCGGAGACTAGAACTTTATAAGCTTGCAAAAGTATAGGCGGTGCACTTGCACCGCCTTTTTCGTTTAAATTGGGTGTATGATCAAAACGAGAACTTTAAATTTTGTCCTTGGTAAGTCTTTCGCCGCCCCAATGGTATTTGCTGGGTATATCATTTTCGCTGTTGGGGTTTTGGCTCTCCTTTTCTTACAGGCTGCAGGAATATTGGTCACAGCTATGGGCGCATTTCTGGCGTTCAGTACGAATGGCGTGCTGATGGATAAAGAGAATAACCGGTTTAAAGAGTACGCTAGCTATTTTGGTATGAAGTTTGGGGAGTGGAAGAGCTTAAGTGGTTTTCCCAATGTCGCAATTCTAACTGGCGCTCGGGGATTCACAGCCTTGAGTTTGGGTAATGTAAGAATGACCGATACAGAAAAAAGCTTTGACGTTTATCTTCTGAATGATGGACATCTAAAAAGAATCTGTGTGGGAAATTTTGAAACTATCGAAGAAGCACAGTCTCATTGTGACTTAGTGGCCAATCAATTTGCATTGAATAAAGTGGTATACAGTCCTAAAACCAGTATCCACGGGCGCCGTAGAAGGTAATCAGTTTACCCTAATTTTTGTCTTAAAGCTGTTTCCATATTGATCGGATATGTTGAGCTGATAGTCTCCTTTCTCTGGTGAAATCTCCATGTGGTGGAAGCTTTCGGTAGATCCAATATAAGCTTCGTTCAAATGCCAGTAAAGTTTGGCGTCATCCCTTGTATGCACAGCTTTCAATATCAGACTTTCGCGTATCCCATCTATTTCGCGGGGGATAATGGTAGAGCTATTCGCCTTCGGATAAATCAAACTGATCATTTCACGGTTCGCTTCTTCCGAGCAATATTCAGCAAGAGCTGGAACCCCCTTGTAGTCACTGTGCGACTTTTGATAGTACCAGGCTTGAATGGTAGGTAAAACGAATCTCTTGGTCGGAACCATATCTGAAACGAGATGGCATTCTGGATTCACCCTTGCACCATTTGCATCGGTGAAAAACACGTGACATCTATTGCATGATGCAGGGGATGCCGATTTAGGTAGTTTTCGAGAATTTGCCAACTCACAATTATCCGTTGCAACCATGCCACTGGCCGAACACAGCTTATACTCTTTCAAGTCGCCGTATGGCTCAGAAAACCAATGTGAGCTTGGCAGACCATTGAAAACATCGAACAAAATAGGAGCGGCTGCATCTAATCCTGTTAACCCAGGTCGTCCTTCCCCGTTAGCATTGCCGACCCAAACGGCCACGGTGTATGACCTTGAAACACCCACAGCCCACGCATCCCGGAAGCCAAAGCTCGTCCCCGTTTTCCATGCTATAGGTTGTCCATCAAAGAGCTTCCATGTAGATTCTACTCCGGGGCGCTTCACTTTGACAAGGCCATTGAGCAAGTTCCAGACTGTCCCTTCAGATAAGGGCATTTGATATTTCACTTTATCAACGGTTTTCCTTTTTTCGAAATGAATAAGTGAGATTGCTTCACTCGAAGACGGGTGAATAAGCTTTTGCGCTAGTCCCGAGTACGCCTGTGCCAAATCCCACAGACTCACTTCACCACCACCCAGAATAAGACTCAGGCCATAATGCGACGGCGATCGATCGAGGGTCTCAAATCCCATTTTATTTAGCTCATGTAAGAAAGGGGGTACACCGTAATCTTTGAGTAGCCTGACAGCTGGAATATTCAAGCTTCGGGCCATAGCTTCTTCAGCAGCCACAGCGCCATCATAGGTTTCGTGAAAGTTTTTTGGTGCAAAGCCACCGTATTCCGTCGGGATATCGGGAATGAGTTGGGCGGGAGTGATTTCGCCTGATTCGTAGGCCAAGCCATAAAGAAATGGCTTCAGTATTGATCCCGAGCTTCTCGGGGTCAAGATCATATTGTTTTCTCGGTCAGCACCTGTCTTATTCACCAGGCCATTTCCAACGTAAGCTTTTACTTCTTGAGTATAATTGTCGATTATTAGGAGAGCTCCATTTTCCACGCGGTTGTGACGAAGCCGCTCGATATGCGTTTCGAGAATGGTCGTCGCCTCACGTTGTGTACTCATGTCAATAGTAGATTCGAGAATGCGGTCTCCTTTGTGTAAATGATAGTAATCGACTAGGTGATGCGCCAAATCGGGTAGGGGCAGCGGTGCTTCGGGTACGGGTTCCAAGAGCGCCAGTTCCAGCTCACTAGAACTGATGAGTTCTTTCTGGTGAAGCTTATTCAGAAGTCGGTTTCGCTTCTCTAGAAGTGCAACTGGTTTCCTTCCAGGAAACATGAGCCCGGGCGCATTTGGTAGAACAGCCAAGGTAGCTGACTCCGCCCACGTCAATTGATGAGTAGGCTTATTGAAGTAGCGCCAACTCGCTGTTTCAAGTCCTACCACATTCCCACCAAAAGGCGCATTAGAAGCGTAGATTCGAAGGATTTCATCTTTAGTGAAACGACATTCGGCTCTAGTAGCCCAAATAGTCTCGATGGCCTTTTGGTATACACTTCGATTTCTGTTTCCGCGTGCCATACGCATGAGCTGCATGGTAATTGTGCTACCGCCACTCTCTACCTTTCCAGCTTCCATGTTTTGGAGTGCCGCTCTTACAATGGCCTTTGGACTTACTCCAAAATGGTTGTAAAACCCTTCATCTTCAAAGCAGATCAAACTGGTTCGATACTTTTCGGGCAGGCTATCTGAATCTGGGAATCGCCATTGCCCATCTGAAGCGATTCGGGCTCCCAATAGTTGGCCTTCTTCACTCAAAACAACGGTTGAACGATCTACATTAAAGAGATGGTCGGGTAGGGCGAACCACCACCAAATACCAGCTACAGCTAGTACAGAGACTATCCCTATGAAGATCATCTTTCTCATTTTACTTCCACCCATTTACCTGGCTCTACCGCGATAATTGACTCATCGTACATCGGAGCGCATTTTACTGCTGGCAGGTAATACTTGCCTTTGTACGTGGCATTCAGCTGAATTCTAAACGTTTTCGATTTTCCTTCGCGAAGAGAAAAGTAACTGTGCACCCTGTCATCTCTTACATCCTGGTAATCTGGGGTGTTTTGACTTCCAGAGAGTTCTCCAACCATTCTTGGGTTCATGATCTCCCAACCCGATGGGAAGACCTGAGTCAAAGCAAGTTCGTGAAGAGTTCCGGCGTACTCAGGGTTAGAAATGCGCACTTCTGCTATAAAATCAGTGCCTTGCTCAATTGAAGAGACATCTATCGTGCGATAATTCATATCGACATACCTGATTTCCATTCGCAGCTTATTGGCCTTTCTGACTTCCTTGGAGATCAATGGTTTTCCACTGATCAATAATCTGGCATATAGCGGCTGTTCCGAACTGCTTGAAACACTACCGGTTACTTTGTTTCCGCTTAAAGCTAGTTCCTGCTGAACAAGTGACTTACCCGTATTAAAGTCTATCTGATCGCCGTTTTGGATAAGGCTTCCTTTTAAGCCAGCTTCCATCTCATCTTCTCCTATGTATTCAGCAAGCGCAACAAGCGTCATACCTAAAGTTTGAGTACTCAGCCAAGTTTCCGAGCCGATGATTGTAGCAATGCTTTGGGCAACGCTAGCGGCTCGCTCTTTCTCATTCAGCAAGTTCAGTGCTTGCAGCACAAAACCAGCATCCCGCGTGGGATTACCATACGTATGTCCCAGTTCATTGTATCTCGGAATTCGATCTGAGTAATCTTCCACCATTTTTTTGGCAATATCTATTTCACCTGATTCAGCATAAGCAAGAGCTAAGATCCAATGGGCCGTTGCATCCAGATTTTTCTTAGACTTCAAGGTGTTCATTGCCCCAAAATTGGGTTGATCTGCCAAGGCCAGGGTGAAGAGTCTGTAGGCTTGAATGCGCTCGCCGTAGGTATAAATACCCGTAGTCGTATTCGGCCACTTTCGAGCCATTTCACGCTGATAACTAATCCATTGGTTCTTTAGATTTGAAGGAATGTAGTAACCGCGTTTTTCGGCTTGTAGCATAAAATGCCCTGCGTAATTGGTTCCCCATTCGCTGGCTTGAGTGCTCCCTGGCCAATATCCGAATCCACCATCAGAAGTTTGGTAATGACTGTATCGTCTGATGACTTCCTGCACGTTTTTGTCAATCGACACTTTTTGAGAAGTACTCAATTCTACCAGGCGGTGTAGGCTGATTTGTGGAAAGGCCGACGATGTGATTTGCTCCACACATCCATGCGGGTATTGAATCAGATAATCGAGTCTTTTGCTCAGGTTAAGCGGTGGAAGGACAGAGAGCTCAAGAACGGCTTTGTTTGACCCTTTTACGCCAAACAACTCTTCTGAAAATTTCCATGTACCACCTTTGTTCAAAAGCGTATCAATCACCTCGGTGTAGTTCGGGTTGGGGGATCTTACATCAAATTCAATTTCGTAAGTCGATTTCTCCGATTCGCTTCTAGCCTCGATGAAAACCTTGGCTATACCCGTTGTTTTGCTCGTTTCGATCTCAAAATCTACGAGTTGATCTCCGGGCTTATCAAACTGAATGGACTTTTGTTTTGACCCCTTAACTGTCAAAAGTTCATTCGTTCGGATCGAAACATCCACCGATTCTATCCCATCTTCCATCGCGAATACATTTACGGGAACATGGATTTTCTCGGTGGGTGAAGCTACACGTGGGAGCGTTCCCAACACCATGAGCTTACTCCGCACGGGGACTTCCGACTCGGCATTTCCGTAGGCCGCCCCGTTTCCAGCCACCACCATGACACGCACAGCTCCCACGTAGTTTGGAATATCGATCTGGTGTTTCTTCGATTCATTTGCCGCTATGGTAAATGGTCCCAGAAACCGCACCATGGGCTTGAAGCGAATCGCTTTTTGCTTACCGGGATCCATAGCTTCGCCATCTCCGCCTATCGCAAAAACATTCGGGTTTTTTTGTGCGATGGCGCCGATCACCTGATCGTAAAAGTCCCAGGTGCGCACACCTAGAGCTTCTTTGGCAAAGAAGGCATCCCAAGGATTAGGGGTGTTGAATCGGGTGATGCCGAGCAATCCTTCATCGACTACAGCCAAGGTGTATGTCATAGGCTTGCCATTTGCTTCCTTCACCGAAATATCGGCTTTCGATTCAGGCCTGAACACTTCAGCGGTTTTGATAATGGGCTCCAACTTCGTTGCTTCATCGATTACATCCACTGGAATGACTCCATACATCCGCATCGGTCGATCATTCACCGTCTGACTATGCGGCTGGATAAGAGAAATGTGGATATAGGCATTCGGTGCCATAGCTGTTGTCGCTTCTATCTCGATCTTAGTTTCACCTTTTTCTGGTGTGATCCACTTTGTATCAATAATCTCAGTTCCATTTTCAAGGCTCAGCAAGAGTTTTCCTTTTTCTGGAGATGGCACCGTCACCTTGATTTTTTCGCCAACCTTATACGAATCCTTGTCTGTCGAGAAACCAAGAATGCTGCTCGCTTCACCACCTTGCTTGTTAGAGCGCATCCAATATGGCCAGTCAAAAAAGACAAATTGAACAGATTTGTGTCCGCTTGCCAAGTCGTGTACTTCAAGTAAGTATCTACCCCAGTTGCTGTTTTCAACTCGAATTGGATATGCTCCCGTTCCATCTAAAAGATTGATGGTGTCGCGATCTACTAGATTGTATGAACTCGTGTTGATGTAATTGTAATCACCAGAGCTGTAATTATCGTACCACCAGCGGTGATCGACTTTGAATAGGCTCACTTTCACTTTTTGCGACTTAGACAGCTTTCCATCGGCGGTTAAGGATACGAGTTCTATTTCGTGGTCTTTCTCTGTTTCGAGCGCTCCACCCCAGAGTTTCGATTCAGGAATTCGAGCACCCACATAGGTGCTGTACGGGTCGTAAGGGCTGGTAAAGTAATCGATGCTGAAGTTTCCACCCGGCTCAAACACCTTGGTGGTAAAAGACGCTTTCACTCTTCCGGGAGCTTTCTTAACCGATTCATCCACATCAAAGCGAAACGACGCTTCTCCGTTTTCATCCAGCTTGTCTTCGAAAACATTCATATCTGAACTGGTGAGTCTGGAGGAGATATAATTGTCGAAATGATAGCCTGGATATTCATCAAATACCGTCTTACTCGCTTTGATGGTTACATCTATTTTGGCATTGAGACCATTACCTGGGGTACCGTGGAGCCAACTCGATTTGAGTTTCCCTGAGATAGCTGTGGACTTACCCTTCTCGTCGAGGTTTAATTCGATTTTAAGCCTATTCGGTTTTACCGTCTCTATTCGCAGATTCTTGCGGAATACTCTGTTTCCAATGGTGAAATTGGCAGCATAATTACCCGTTTCTGAGTCTTCAGGTAAATGCGTCCGAAAGTCGTAGAATCCATTTACTGAAGCAGTCTGAACAAGCTCCTTGACCGGCTGACCTTGGGGACTATAAATCTCCATTTTCACTGGGTAGTCTGGGGGAAGGAGAGCAGCTGGATCATCCAAAATGAAATTTAGATACAGTGAATCTCCTGGGCGCCAAACGCCTCGATCTCCATAGGCAAATCCCTTTACTCCATCTTGAACGACTGCTCCACTCACGCGAAACTTCGATAATGAGAGCGCGTTACCCGGAAAAACTTTGACGTAGCTGACAGATTTTCCCTTGCTGGCTGACACGACAAATGGCTTGCCTTTTAGGTCCAACTCAACGAATCCACGACCGTCGGTGGAGCCACTGCAGATTTCCTGTTGCTGAAAGTCGAATACGCGAATCTTTGCTCCAGAAATGGGCTCAGCTGTGGTCAAAGAATTAGCCACGACCAACATTTTATTATCGTTTCCCGCCTTGACGATGAGACCAATGTCTGTGGCCATGACCGTAGTTTTCTTGCTTGTTTGATATCGATTGTAGTAGGCTCCATGACATGGATTTTCGCGCTCACGCCAGTTGTATGGAACGTTGGCCCAATAATCATCAACGAAGTATTCTCCGTCGGTAACCCAGCCGTCTTTGACTTCGGCATCATTGAGTGTCGATTCTTCGTTGCCACAATCATAAAGCGAGTATTCTTTCTTGAAGCGAATATCCACTTCATAAAGCGCACCCGGATCCGATTTCACGATATCTGCTATATCCACAAAATAGCGCTGCTTGTTGTACAGACCAGTAGCTACAGCAGAACTGAGATCTATGTGTTTTCGGTATATGTGCTTACCTACACGGCTAAGTTGGTAAGAACCGCCGTAGTCGTTTGATTGAAAGTATTGAAGAATGTTGTTACTGAAAATTTTGGTGACATAGACGTCAACTGCATTTAATCCGACCGCCTCAAATGGCATGAGCAAGTTGCTACCCGACATCGGAATTATGTTTTTGTCACCAAGCAATTTGACGTCTGGCTTTTCGATAGCGAATCTCACTACTTTCGAATAGTCATCACCCATAGCCTTGTTTGCTTTATTTCGAACACTACCCGAAACTTCAACCAATCGATCTCCGAATATCACGTCATTTGTGAAAACCGTAACCTGAGCCCCATCAATGTCAAATTTGAGATCCACTGCGTGTTCGATGGAAATCAATCCATTCAAATCTTGCTCAGCGATAGGATCCGAAAACAAGATTTTCAGTTCTTGAACATTGGGCTCAATGCCCATGCTGAGCACTTTGAAGTCGCTAATGGAAGGAATCTCTGTTACTTCTTCGCCTTGAAGATCCAAATCACTGAAATCCCATTCAAACACTAGTTCTGACGCCGACTCAAGCCGCTGCAAGCCGTCAACTGTGATGGTATACTCACGACCACCGGTTTGTTGAGCGGCTATAGAAAGCGTATTGCCCCTTTGTTTGGCAGAAAGTGCTGCCTTTACTTCTTCAGTTTCGATTGCATCAGCAAAGAGAATTCGAGCTTTTAGCTTGACCTTAGTCAAATCGCTATCGCTAACCGGTTCGATCCCTTCAATGTAAAAGTCAAGGTCTTGCTTAATGACTGAGAATTCGAATTGAATTTTGTTCAACTCTGACTCTACATCATCGAGAAGTCGATCGAGATGAAGTGTCGCCACATAGTCTTGCCCTGATGGCATAGATTCTGATTTTACAAACTCAAGGGTAGAAGCGTCTCGAAGAAACAACTTGCCATGGATATCTGGCGAAAATTCCAATATGTTTTCAGCCAGCTCTTGACCGACGGCAACATTTCCCTGATACGGGTTTGCCAATTTGATCAGAATTGGGTCGTTTTTGGAAATTGTTCCCGATGTGAAAGCGTAGATGTATTTTCCAACGGCTGGGTTGGTCTCGATGGGCTTTTCAGGGGTCTGACAGCTAAATAGCTGGCCAAGTAGGAACGCAAGGAGGATGCGGTGGGTCATTTTGGGTCGTGTTTGGTCCTTTGGTTAGACTCTTCTCATCAAAGCCTAAATGTTAAACAAAACTATAACATCCCTTATTTCACGACATGTTGAATTTTTTGAATTTTTATGATGTTTTGGGCAAATAGAAATGCAGTAATTGCCAAGATTTTATAGCCAGGTACGGATGGATTATAATCTTATATGTGTAGTTTCAGTGAAAACTATATTATATGAGACGATTGCAGTTATCCATTCTACTATTTTTTGTTTGGAACACCTTATTAGCACAAGACCCGGAGCCATGCTATCAATTTGAAGTTGATTTTGACGGTCCAATTCTCGAGGATTGCACAAGCTTTTTTACCATTGACACCATGCCGGGAGAAACTTCGGTTTGGCAAATCGGTGTACCACAAAAGGAAACCCTGAGCTACACTTTTTCTGATCCAAACGTTTTAATCACTGATACAAGTACAGCATATCCTGAAAATGACACATCTTCATTTACTTTTCACCATGTTTTTGATGCTCCATCGTGGGGAGGCACATACGCATTTTACTTTTCAGGATACTATTTTTCGAAATTAGACTCAAATGACTACTGCAAATTCGAGTTTTCCGGTAACAATGGTTTGACATGGCTTGACTTAATAGATCTCCCTGCTGATGTGGAAATAGATTGGAAAAGTGAGATCCCTGATTTCAATATCCCAAGTGGCGGTTGGGAACCTTTTACGGTCATAATACCCTCTGGATGGGAGGGGAATTTCCCCTATTATTTGCAGGTTGGCGACACGCTTCAATTTCGGTTTACCTTCATTGGCGATAGCTTAAGTGGAGCTGGTGAAGGTATCATGTTTGATAATTTTTACCTTTCCGATTTGATGGAGTCAACGAGGGATCACGGTTTAAGCGTTTTTGAATCTAGTGTCGCTCCAAATCCAAGTTTTGGGAATGCGAAGATTCTGTTTTCAAACCCCAACTCAGAACATACAGAGATCCAGGTTTTTAATTATTTGGGGTAAGCTGATTTACGCAAGCTCGACAAGAAATTCTCAATTTGAGCTGAATTTTGAATCCACTGCGAAAGGATTATACTCTTATAGATTGATTCAAGCCACATCTGAGCGTATCAGTTTTGGGAAATTGGTGTTGGTGGAATGATGTTTTTTTTGAGCTAGCTAAATTCTATTTAATTCAGTAAAGAACTATTCTTATGAGACGGTACATACTTCTAATCTTTTTCTGCTTCAATGCACAATTATTCTTTGCACAGGAAATTGAGCATTGTGAGACGTGGGAGGTCAATTTCGATGAGCCCATTCTTGAATACTGCACCAGTTTTTTCACAATTAATGATGGTTTAGATGAAGGAGGTGTTTGGCAAATCGGACCACCTCAAAAGGAGTTCTTGAATTTTGCATACAATGACGAAATGGTCATAATCACAGATACAATTAATCCATATCCGATTAACGACACTTCTTCATTTACAATTAATCACATAGTAGGCGAATTAAGCTTTCCTGGTGGAAATTTGTACAGCTTTACTTTAAGAGGAGCTTATTTCTCACAACTAGATGAAGGAGATGTATGCAAGATGGAGTATTCTGTAAATCAAGGAGAAAGCTGGTATGATCTTGTCGACCCCATTGATGAACAGGGTTACTATGTTTCGTGGCATTCTGAGATACCAGATTTTTCAGTTCAAACCAACGATTGGGAGTTGTTTGATTTGGAATGGAGTATCCTTTTGAAATATGAAGAGAATGGTGATGAAATTCAAGTTGGTGACACTCTCCAGGTAAGATTTTCACTTCTTTCCGACACGACGTCGGGAAACGCCGAAGGAATTATGTTTGACAGCTTCTGGTTGGAGCAAAACGAGGAAAGTGTTTTTGATTCGAACTACCGAATTTTCAATTCAAGTGCAAGACCAAACCCAACACTAGGCCTTGTGGAAATTACATTCTCAAATCCAAACGCTTTGGAGACCGATGTGACTATTTTTAATCAGGTTGGGCAGGATGTTTATTCAGTGGAAACGGTGAATGGCAACGTTGAGATTGATTTAGGGCATCTCCCCAAAGGGATTTACACATACAGACTTCTACAAGAAAAAGTACAAAGCTTAAGTCGAGGAAAGATTGTGAAAGTAGAGTAGAGTTCAAAATGGAACTGCTCTACTTCGAATACCAAAATGGAATTCGGACAAATTCTTTAAATGCGATGCTATCTGATGCCGAAAGAGTCGCTTTTTCGATCACCATCACATTTTGTCCGTTTTGAAGACCACTTGTCGGGATATAGGAAAGAAGCCCATGTTGCTTTTTCGCAGGGTGAGTATAAAAGAAGTATTCGAGTCCAGAATAGAGTGAATCATTTATCGAGACTTTGAAAATTGATTTCCGACAATCCATAATTTTTTCAGGGTTTTCCCCTTCAAACTTCTCATTGGTGAAGTGAAGGCCACCTTTACTAGTAACAAATTTATATGCCAGGTTTATTCCGTCTGACTTAACTGGTTCATAATCTGGGCAGGACTTTCGCAGAATCTCATTGTCAGCAGGGTCATATCTTAAGAATAATGGAATAAAATCCTTTTCAATTTCAGCAGATGGAATGGAAGCCCAATCTACATATTCGCTGTCGACACGCTGATCGTCGTAAGTATTTGTAGAGATCTGATATGGATTTGGGTTATGTGTTGAATATTGATATTGATCAAAATCAAAAATAATTAGCAGTAGAACGAATGTGATACCGATTGTGTAAACTATTCTGATTCTTTTCTTCGAAAATTTACTGATCAAATAATAGTAAATGCTTCGGCTCAAGAACCCTAGAGTGATGTAGTGAAACACCTTGTAAAAAGGGTAGTAAACCTTTTGAAATCTTCTTCTTTTCTTGAAAAAGTCGAGTGTAAAATAGTCTATCAGGTATATGAGACCAGATATGAAATAAATGAGCAAAACCAGTATGAACACAAGGTTTAGCGTATGGCTCAACCATCCAAGTGAGAAATCACTAATCGTACTTAAGATCAATCCGACAACTCCAATAAAAGCGAGGTAGGTTCCGAATGAAATAAGTAGGGAAATAACCAAAAATGCGAAAGCGAATATGACGCTGCAGACTTCATCTAGTTTGAGCACCAGCTGGTCTAGACTGACTACAGTATCTTTTAGTTTTTTGGTGAAAAACGGTGTGTATTTAAAGTCGTCAAAATTTATTTCTGGTTGAACGGATCGCAAGCCGATCGTACCTATCCAAAACCCTCTCAATAAGAGATGTGAAACCATGAAGAATGTCAGAGCCTTTAAGGCACTATACAGGAGGTTGGCGAAAATAAAAACAAAGGATAGGAAACTCGCTCCAACATTGTATTTGTAGGTTAGCTCGTCTAGCAATTCTTCAAAGGCGATGATGCCTTGGAAGAGAAGGAAAATGGTAAAAGCGGATACGAGAAGCTCAAGTTGCCAACTTTCGCGCTCCAATTTATTAAGCCATTTAGCTATTTGGTTATCGTTTGGTTTGCTCATTTGAATCGGTTGAGCAACTAAAATAGAAGTTTGCTGAGAATGAATAGGTAGCTAAGTGATGATCGGTAGTTGAAAAAGCGAGCCGATTAATCCCAAAGCAGACCAAAGTTGTATTCAATCGCTACGATTGATTTTTGGAGTGATGACAGAATTTCAATCCGCTTTATTTCGGCTTGTATGTATCCGATCTCACGTGCGTTGACCAAAAACAGTGAGCTTTCTCCGGCGTTGAATAAGGCTCTTTCTCCTTCGAGAAGAGAGAAATAGTCCGCCACTGTTTGAGTAAACACGTTGAGCTGCTGTTGCGTTGTGTTGTATGTGTTTATTGCATTGCCAGACAGATAGCGAAGGTTGGCTTGTTTGAGCTGAATTTCAAGATCCATTTCGTTCAAACTCAATTTGGTGAGTTGCAATTCGCCACGTTCCTTTCTCAGAAAAAGGGGCATTTTAAACTCTACGCCTACCGTGTAGTTATTTGGGCTATACCCATCAAAGAACTCCTGATCGCTCGACGGTTCGATTAAGGGTTGATACTTGAGATTTAGATCCGGCTTGAGCTGTTCGGCCTTCCATCGTCGCTCGATATCTTTCTGTTCCATTTTCGACTGCAAAGCGAGTAATTCAGGATGATTAGCTACCATACTATCCAAGGTCATCATTTCTATACTCGCATCCAGATCTGGAAGATCTGATTGAATGGAATAGGGGACAGTGGCTGTATCGATCTCCAAGGGAATTGTTCCCTCAGCCCAGAGATAAACTTCCAGTCTCTGCTTTGCATTGAGATAATCTAATTCGGCTTGCTGGTAGCTCACCACACGGGTTTGCCACTGTATACCGGCTTCGAGCGTATCAATCGCCGGCCGATCGCCCGCTTCGAAACTCTCGATTACGGCATCTAATCTCACCCGAGCAGCATCTTGCGCATCGCGGTATACGCCCAAAGCATTATATGCTTTAAACCAATCCCAGTAAGTGACGGCGGCGTCATAAACCAACTTATTTAAGGCTTTTCGGCGTTCTTGTTCTGCAATTTCCACAAAGACCTGAGCCTGTCTCAGGGCGGCGCGGCGTTCATCGATAAAAAGACCTTGGCCGATGGGTACTGAGATGCCACCATACCAGAGTCCAGCTCCCGAATTTACGTTTTGGGGGTTCAGGAATGCACCTGAGTTTTGGGTGTACCCAACATCAAATTCAATCCCAAACCATGTGGGAATCTTCAGCCCCGACTCAAACAGCTCATAGTACTCGGTTCCTTTGAACTCTTTGTTGTTGTAGTCTCCATATAAAACAGGGTCAAATCCACCGCGAGAACTTCTCAAATTCGCTTCACCACTCTCTGTCAAAAGAGAAGCCTGCATAGCTACTGGGTGATGGTCTTTTACGATCTGCATATAGCGCTCATAGTTCAGAACCGTCTCAAGAGTGTCCGCCTGAAGAGTGTCATTCTGGGCATGACCAACCAAGCATAGAAAAACGAATAGTATGCTGCTAATTGTTTTCATGACTACGATTTCGGCGTTGGACCTTGACCAGGCGTGTAAAAGTTTGGAGGGAAACCGTTGACCTGTCGCCAGAGCTCATACCAGATTGGTACATCGTCCAGGAGAACCATGTTTTTAGTTCCGGCGCCCACACGGATTGCATCAGGCCATTTGTGATCGATTTCGTCTGGTGCAACCAAGACACGGTACTTCCCATTGGGACTGATAAATTGATCAATGGCATAGACCGTTCCACCAAACGTACCGTAACTCGCATTTGGCCAACCTGAGAAGACGATCGCTGGCCAACCGTCAAACTGCACGCGCACATGAAGCCCTTCGTACATCAATGGTAGGTCAATCGGATCCACGAACATCTCCACGGCAAGATCATACTGCAAAGGCATGATACTTACTATTTCATCACCTTCTTTTACCGTTTGGCCAATACCCGACTTTGTGGTGCGCGATACATAGCCCGACTGTGGCGCCTTGATGTAATACATATTGGTCCTTACCTCGTAATTCGACAGTTGGTTTTCGAGTTTTGTTAGGTCAGCTTCTGCTGTGTACATGCTCGAGAGAGCCGTGAACTTCTCACTTTGAGCTTTCGAGATTTGGTCGATGTATTGATTTTCTATAGATGAAATCTCAACTTGAGCGCGCTCTACTTCTTGACGACTGCTCAGTAATTTGCTTTCGGCAGAAATCAGCTTGGCCTGCGCTTCCTGAAGCTTTAATCGTCTGTTTTCCAGATCAGTTTTCGACTTGAGTCCTTTGTTGTACAAAGTCTCCATACGATCGTACTGCAGCTGGGCAATTTCTTTATTGGTCTTAGCCGCTTCGAGATCGATGCTATCGGCAATCACCTTCAATTCTGATTGTTGGATGTAGATTCTCGACTGACTCAATTTAAAGTCAGATGTCGCTTCTAAAGCTGCAATTTGTTTGTCTAGGGCTTTTACTTTATCGGCATAGGCGCCAACCCCACCTTGTTTGGCGTCTCTTTGGTTCCTGGTTCGCTCCAAAAGTGCGGGGTCAAAGTATTCATCCTTTATCTCGGAGATGTGTAGAATCGTATCACCTTTAGATACGAAGTCTCCTTCCTGCACGTACCACTTTTCGATCCGACCGGCTATAATTGAAGGGATAGATTGTGGTCGCTGGTCTGGTTTCAAAGTCGTCACAAGCCCTGATGACTGGATGTTCTGAGTCCAAGGGATAAACATGACTATCAGCAATATCCCGAAAAAAGCCATCGACAAACGGATAATGACGCGACTCGATTGCTTCGATTCTACTTCTTTAAGCGTCTTGATATTCTGCGAGAGCTTGAAATCACGTATGCTCTCTTGTGATGAAATATTCAACATAGCTCTTACTTTTGTTTTGGTTTGGTTAGGTCATCATGGTTGAGCTCGTCCATATTTAGTGTGATGTCAGCCATATTTGCCAGCTCTGGTGTACCATCAGTTGTGATGACTGTACATAGTCTTCCTCGCTCCGTCAAGAACTCGAGAATGGCGTCTTTTTCTTTGTTGCTCACACCCACAAAGTTTCCTTCTACCACAAGGATTCTAGGCCTGTGAACAATACTCCGAGCGAGCATTATTTTTTTCTTGAGCTCGAGTGAAAGGCCAGGGCCATGGGGGAGTATCATCGTTTCAATTCCATCTTCCAGCTCGTTTATTTCAGACTCAAGGCTCAGGGCATTAACTAGTTCACCCACGGCATCGCGAGTGGCGTTTGGCCTTCCTAGGGTGATGTTGTCAAGGATGCTGGCCGAAAACAGGGAGTCGACATCCGAAAAATATCCCATCAGTTCATTTTCTTCAGCCCGACCAAAGTGATTTAGATTCTTGTTGTCAATGGTTACTTTCTTGCGATAGGTTGAGTCAAGACCGACGAAGCTTCGCAGGAGAGCTTTTTTCTTATTTCGATCACCACCCTTTATTAGTACGATCTTTCCATTGGCTACTTCTTGATCAAATATGCGCAAGGTTCTAATCCGAGAAGATTTGCGCATCTGATCAGGCGTCATGACCTTATCGCCGTCTTCTTCTTCCAATGGCATATCAGTCACTTTCCCGAGCTTTTCCAGAGATGTAAGTACGTCGTAAATGTTCTCGAGGCTTTGCATCATTTTCTCGACAGAGTTCATAACCATAAGGATGACAATCTCGGCTGCAACGAACTGACCGATATTCATTTGTTGCTCCATAACGAGGATACCTCCAATGAGAAGTAGTCCAGCAGCGATCAGAACTTTAAACCCTACCATCATGCTAAACTGAATCACCAAAATCTTAAAGTGTTTTTCCCGGTGATCTAGGTACTGGCTCACTTCTTTCTCGGTTTTCTTTATGGGAAGAAGTGATTCACTTGCTTGTTTGAAAGTCTGGTGAACTCTGGCGACTTCCTGAAGCCAATGGGCAACGGCATACTTTTTATCAGATTCCATTATACTCGTATCCAGACCGCGTTTCCCAGTGAGTTTTACCATGAAATAAACCACTAGCACCAGGACGACACCAAAAGCCATGAAGAACGGGTGGTAGAAACTCAAGAGAATCAACCCAAATAGGATTTGAAGGGCAGAGGAAGAAAAGTCAATCAGTATTTTCGGAAGACCTTTCTGGACCGAAACGGTATCGAAGAATCTGTTAATCAGTTCTGGTGGGTACTTATTCGATAATGACTTCATCGTCATTTTTGGGATCCGGATCGCAAATTCGAAGGCAGCACGAGCAAAGATTTTTTGCTGAATGTGCTCCGTGATCTTCATTTGAAGAATTTGCAATATTCCTGTTATCGCAATTCCAAAAACGACAAAGGTCACCAAAACTACCCAAGATGTAGAAATGCTTCCACCTTGTATCAAGTTGATGATGGCCTGAATCCCAAGCGGGAGAGACAGGTTTAACAACCCATTGAATATAGCGTAGGCATATATGTTTCGAATCTCCTTAAGGTCTGGCTTAAAGAGTCGAAACAACCTTTGTATTGGAAGTATTTTAGTTTGAGCTGGCACGTGTAGTTCTGTTTATTATAAGGTTGATCGGGTTAGGCTTTTATAGCTTTGAACACCAATTCTCTGTAGAAGCAGGTAACAGAATCGGTGCCGGGAATTACATTGGTCAATCGGGGAAGGTGGTCTGCAAAAAAGCGTTGGTGATGTGCACCTTCTATCATCGTAGAAACGAGCATTTGCGGATACAGGTAGTCCGGATTAATCTCCTTGATGATATCACTCACACGACCGACAACAGACTTATAAGTCAGAAAGACCCCGTCTTTGTTCTCCTGATCTACATTCTTGGTCTGATAGGCCTTGGTAAATTCATTATTGACGATACGCTGCAATTGGGTTTCGTTAATGTGTTCGAAACTGCGATCGGTATCGTGGATAGTTGTCAATAGTTCAATTGAGCGTTTCAAACGCTCTTCTGGAGAGTCGACATTGGCCAAGGCGAAGACAATCTTGTACTCAATCCACGACCAATACCAGGATGCCAGATAGAGTAGGAGTTTGTGTTTACTTTCAAAATATCGATAGACTGAAGCTTCTGTAGAACCTATTTTTTTGGCCAGTTTTCTGAAAGTAAAGGCTTCAAAACCCAAATCATCCATTAGCGAAATACTACCTGTCACGATGGATTTACCCAAGTCGCTTGACTCCGGATCCTTAACATAAGTAGTCTCGTTGGGTCTCAGATTGATGTGTGAAAGAAAATTATCCATAACCGTTAATAATGAGTGCAAATATAGTAGTAATACTATCATGTTGAAATAAATTACTTTTATCCGGTGTTTGGTTTTCTCTATAATTAATGGCAAAGCTCTCATGTTCAGTGTTCTTCATTCTAAGTTTCGAGTCTTTGAGTAGAAATCGCTTCATTTGTCATTTAAATTTTAAAGCCATGTTGAAGCACTTTCTTGTCATAATTGGAATGATTGCCACCGGAGTAGCATGCGGACAAACTATTAATTCTGACAGCTCGTACGTCTCATTCGAAGTATCAAACCTTGGCATAAACACTGTGGACGGAACGATTACTGGGATGAGTGGAGAAGTCGTTTTTGATGAGTCAAATCTTTCGGCGGCCAGTTTTGACGTTTGTATCACGCCAGAGACAATTAAAACAGGCATCAAAGCACGTGACAGTCATTTGCGAACTGATGCCTATTTGGGTGTAGAAGCCTTTCCTAAAATCTGCTTTGTATCATCGAGTGTGAGTAAAACAAAAGATGGGTATTTGGCAAAAGGAAAGCTGAAAATTCGAGAAGTAGAACAGGAAGCAGAAATTCACTTTACCTATAAATCAAATAGATTTCAAGGGAGCATAGTCCTCGACCGCTTTGAGTACGGAGTAGGAGGCAAGGGCGGATTCCAAGTGGGCCGTGAGATCGAAGTGAAAATTTATTGTTTGGTGAATTGATTTCTAAACAAGTTTTAGTAAGTGCTGTTAGAGAAGAATGGGATGGTTCAGTAAAAAGTCACCAAAGGAAAAGCTTCAAAAGAAGTACGAAAAGCTCTTGAAAGAGTCTTTTGAACTTTCGACCACTAATCGCGCTGCGAGTGATAAAAAGCGCAGTGAAGCAGAAGACGTATTGAAAGAAATAGAAGCCTTGGATTAAGGTAAGGATGATTTGCTCGGCAAGTGACCCTATTGCCGGGGGGCAATTAGTTTTAATCCAAGAGTCCGCTTTTCAGCAAACTCATTATCTTGGTTTTTTTAGAAAAGAACCTGAATGCGTTTTTGCTTACTCTTTTGTATCGGCTGGATTGCGCAAGTTGGCTTTGCACAGCAAATTATTCCATCTGATTCTACTGCAACTATTCCGTTCAATGTGAGCGGAATTACTAACTCGGTAGAAGAATCCAACATAGCTACTGAATCCATTTCATCAAGCCTGAAGTCAGCGACGAGCTCTCATAAACTCCTTTTGGAGTTTGAAGATGTCTACGCTGGATACGAAGCCTTGAGAGCCGATACAAGTACTGCCCAGCTTGAAAAATACAATCTATGGGCCCTTACCGATTTAAAAGTTAAGTGGGATAAGTACGAACGCGATGTAGATTCTGAGCGAAAGGGGATGAACAATCTCGTTGAGAAGTATCAGGAAGGGTATACTAAACTCAGCCTTCTTTATCAGAAATGGGATATCACACAAGCGTCGGAATTGGCAAATGCCCCATCTACTATAAATGATCAAATAGATTCTCTTCAAGCAAAGATTGATGTGGAAAGAGCGTGGATAGAAGATAGTCTGGCTATAACGCTGGAGCGATATAAAGTAATCACCACGGCGCACAAAGATGTTGTATACATCGTTGATCAAATCGATGAAATCTCTTCAAGCAAAAGATTGAACGTATTTTCCAAAGATGCCCGACCGCTATTTGCAGACTGGACTCTTGACCACTATTATCCAAACTTCTTCGAGCAGGTTTGGACAAGCGCTGCCCTTGTGTATGCCGATGTAAGAGATTTTGCCAATACACGCAAGCGAGAGATAGAGATTCACCTAATTCTTTTTATTCTCTTCCTGATAACATTCTTTTACTTTCAAAGAGCCTTTAATAAGAGCTTGCCACCCGATGCACAGGATGATTTGACCGTCAAGCTCATCAATAGACCACTTGCATTGGCCATCACCTTTGGGTTGTTTATTTCATTTTGGTACTACAGTTCGCCACCACCACTTATCGTACAACTCTTGCTTTTGGCAATCTTGATTCCGATTCTCTATTTGTCGCGAATCCTGATTCAAAAAAGGTATTGGCTGGGGACAATATTCATCTCTTCAGCCTATCTCTTTGACATAATGGGCGAGATGATGCCCTCGTACCCCTTTACTCAAAGGGTCATCATCTTCTTACTCTCCATTGCAACGGCCATCTTTGGTGTATTTCTACTGTACAATTGGAGTAAGGTAAATCGAACTACGACGCTAAAAAAGTGGGCGTTTCGCATGGTGGTGATCTACACTCTATTCTCCGTTCTGGCTGTTTATGCCAACGTTGTAGGCTCATTGTCGCTGGCTCGAATTCTCACAAGAACGGTAGTGATTAATGGTTCGGTCGGTGTAGTGTTAATTCTCGGGTACGGCATTTTCAAAAGCTTGATGAGATCTTTTGTTGGGAGCGCAGTAGGACAGAAGCTCAATATGATTCAAAAGAATGGAGAAGAAATTGCCAAAAAGACAGTATTCTATCTAAAGCTGTTCTTCATTTATGTATTCGCGCGAAGCTTCTTTTCAAATCTCTATATCACAGATTACGTTGGCGAGCTCTGGGATGACTTTAAATCTCTCGGTAAAAACTTTGGAGATGCATACTTGAGCGTCGGCCAGGTGGTCGATTTTCTATTGATCATTTTCGTGTTCACCATTATTGCCGGGATATTCCGGGCTATCATCGAGGTGGAAATCCTACCCAGAACGAAAGTCAAAAAGGGAATACCGATGGCTGCGGGAATGCTTACAAGATATACTATTCTTGTGCTGGGTTTTCTGATGGCTGTAGCAGCCGCGGGTATCTCGTTAGATAAAGTCGGGTTTATCATTGGAGCCTTCGGCGTTGGAATTGGTTTTGGATTGCAAAAAGTGGTTGGAAACTATGTTTCGGGTTTAATCCTGGTTCTCGAGCGCCCAGTGCGCGTTGGCGATATCGTGACGGCAAGCGATACAGAGGGGACGATAACCGAAATAGGTATTCGTGCTTCTAAGATCAGAGATTGGGATGGTGCGGAAGTCGTTATTCCAAATGAAGATTTGATTACTATGAAGGTGACCAATTGGACTTTTTCGGATGCTGATCGGCGACGAGAACTATTTATCCGAACTGCACCGGATGCCGACCCCAACCAAGTTATTGCCCTTTGCAAAGAAGTCATCGTCGCTCACGAGAATGTGATTCGGTACATCAACCCGATGGTTTTGTTTCTTGGTTTTAAAGATTTCTATCTCGAGTTTAGAGTGCTTTTCTGGGTGAGTGAAAATATGCTTCAAACAACCAGTGAAGTCAATATTCAAATCTGGGAAGCACTGCACAAAAATGGCATTCAAACTCCTGTACCTAAGCAAGAGTGGCTTGAGAAAAGGCAAATGGAGAGCACCAATATTGATGAAAAAAATGAAAAATCATCAGAAGGACAAAAAGATTTAAATGACGATTAAGCATTTTTGCAGATAAGAATTATCAAATTACCAATATGGCACAGACCGATCAGAAAGTTGACGAGAAGCAAGGCGCAGAGCGCAGGATAGGTGGATACCTTCACCGCGTAGTGCCAATTGCTGATAAATCTGGAGAGATCATCAGTTATGCTCTCAAGCCATTGATGGTGGAGTTTAAGGTAAGAGACGTGATCCAGGTTATGATCGGATCGGCTTTGATGGCCACACCGGTGTCGATGTCGGAAGAAGCCTGGAATCTCGCTCGGGATCTGCCCAAGGCCAATATGATTGCCATTACATCTGTTTCTTTGCTATTGGTCGCAGCCTTCGTGTTTTACAACTTTTATCGCCATTCATTCAAGGGACACGTGTTCGATTTTGTGAAGCGTGTCCTCGGAACTTATTTGCTAACATTCATAGTTGTAGCGGCGATTTTAACGGTGTTGCAGAAATGTCCCTGGGAAGAAAACCTGGAACTCGCTTTCAGGCGAATTGTGATCGTGGCCTTCCCGGCTGTTATGGGTGCTACCCTAAGTGATATGGTGAAGTAAGTTCAATCATCAAGAAAGAAGAAAAAATACTTTGATCATTCGTATATTGGTAGAAACCATTTTCGATGAAAAGACTAAGCCTTTCTCTATTCTTAGGAGCGCTTCCTTTTGCCTTGTTTTCTCAAGAAGCGCCAATTCTAGTCCCTGACCCCAATTCAAATACTTTAAAGAGATCCTTAAAACAAGAAGCATCAGAAGCCAAAGACGACGATTTGGAAGTGTTCTGGTACGAAGATTTTAGCAATGGTCTCGATGGTATGGACGAAAATGGAGCTTGGACAGTTGATGGCCCACAAGGCGATCTCTGGTTTCAAACCTTTCCAATAGATGCAGAAAACGGATATAACCCAGATGCAGCGCTAGATATTGAAGCCTATGGAGATAAAATCCCCAACTTTTTTGGATCGAGAGATGCTGTAAACTCGCCTACCCGAGATAATGGAGTGATGATGATGGATACAGATAGGTGGAACTCAACTTCTACGGAAACTAATCCAAATGGGGAGTTGACAGAGAATCCAGTTGAATCCTATTTGATTTCACCTTCAATGGATTTAACTGGCCACGAGTACTCAGAATTTCGCTTTTTTCAATATCTCCGGATGTGTTGCAGCCAATTTATTGTTGCAGTCGATATGAGCATTGCTGGGGAGCCTTGGGAAGAATTTATACCGTTTATGGATTTTACGGTAATCAATGGCGGTGCAGATGACTATGATATTGAGACAAGGGCTGTACTATATAATCACTTAATTGGCGAAGATGATCTGACGGATGTCAGGTTCAGGTTTCGTTGGAATGGGGTGCAAAGTCACTACTTCTGGATGCTGGATGATATAAAAGTTCAAGCTCTTCCAGCAAACGAAATGATCGCTGGTGAGACTTTCTATCAAGATTACCATAAATACTTAGAGCCGTTTGAATCAGGAGACATAACAGCTGCAGAATACACTTCACATTTTGAATACTCTAGTTTTCCTCGCGATGTTTATCCAACACTTGATCTGGCGATGGTTGTATCTAGCTTGGGATATGCTCCGCAAACTGGAGTTATGCTCGAAGCGTTTATCACAAATCCAGCGGGAGAGGAGACTGAGCTTCTTTACTCAGATCCTATTCAAATGGAGTATGAAGATGTCGATACGCTAGAGATACCAGAAGTTCCGCTGAATGACGATTTTTATTCCGAACCGGGTGAATACACAGTAACATACAGAGTCATTCAAGATCAAGAAGATGGAATTCCAGAAAATAATCTCGGTGTTTCAAGAACGTTTGAGTTGAATCAAAGTTCTGATAACAATTTTCAATATAGCTTGGCTAATTGCAACAATACATATGACGGCGCATACATTCAGCTCCCATCAAATGTCATTTGGTCTGTTCCGTTTATAATACCAGAATCAGTATCTAGCAATTTTGCTTTCGGTTTTATCAATGTAGATTTTTTGTTCGCAGAAGATTTTGCAGAAACCCATCCTGATCAAGTGGTCTATTTCAATATTAGAAGAGGACATGTATTTGATGAAGATCCAGACTTACCAGAAACCATTACCACGGTATTGTTTGACCCTGAAAATCCATTGACGTATGCGTCCGGTGACCTTGAGTACACAATTGAAGAACAAGATCCATGGAATCCTGCTCTCGATGGTGAGCCATATCCTTATAAAGTTCAAATGGAAATACCTGAATTCCACTATTTCGAACCCGGTGTGGTGTACATGGCTGAAATCAGAATACCTGAAGAAGCAAGTGGGGTATTCCTGCCAGTATCTGCAAACAACGAAAAGTACAGCGCCTTTGTTTATGATGAAGACCAATGGTATTATTTGGGAAAGAATTCATTTCCTTTCAAACTGACTTTTGGGGAGATCACCATTAATACGGAGAATGTAATACAAGAGAATGGGATCTCACTTTCTCAAAACTTTCCCAATCCTTTTTCAGAATCTACCCAGATTAAATTCTCATTAGAAGAAAGTGGTCCTACACAATTGGAAGTGGTTGATGCAAATGGAAAGTTGGTGTATATGGAAGATCTTGGAAATCTCCCGGCTGATATTGAAAACACCATTGAGTTTTCGGCAAAAGGTCTAGCGCCTGGGATGTACACCTATTCGATTCGCACTCAGAATAGTCAGGTGTCACAAAAAATGGTGGTTGAGTAAAGCCAGACAATTTTGACGACTTGGAGCAAGCTGTCTAGTTGATTTGACCTACTCGGTTCATTTGAGAAAACCATATATTCGCTGCCGTTCAGAAAACAAAATGCGATGGTGAAGACGATGGCTTTTTTAATTCTATTTGTTGGTGTTGTTAGCACATGTTTGGCGCAGGAGCCTATTACTGATGGCCCGAGAAGGAATACCTATGTTCACAACAGGATGAGACTCGTAAACCGGGATATTCTGAGAATTGTTAGCGATAATGAAGAAGCTTACCAACTAGTGAAGAATGGGCAAACGCTAAAAGGAGTGGGTTCTGTTTCATTGGTCTTAGGGCTCGGTATGTTTGGTTGGGTGGTTGGACAGATTAATGATGGCCATGATGTAAGCTTGCCACTTATTGGTGCTGGGCTCGGTTTCACTACCGTTGCAATTGCTTTAAAAATTGGTGGTAATGCCATGATTAAATCGGGAGTTGATCGATATAACCAAGGGCTCGAAGCGAAGGTCATGAGTCAGAAGCCAAGGTTTGATTTGGCCTTCACAGGCACAGGCTTGGGACTTCGAATGACCTTCTAAACGATTTTAAGAACTCTAGGCTTATTTTCAGAATTCTTGTGAATTTCCACGGCAATGGAGATTAATTGGGTGCGTTTCTTCAGAAACCTAACCCAATAAACATGATGAAAAACCTAAAAACGAGTATCTTTTTTAAGGTCGGGATTATCATTTTTCTCGTCCTTATTTTATTGATTCCCACATCTATGGTCCGCGGACTGATTATGGAAAGGGAATCGACCCAAAAATCGGCCATAGCTGAAGTAAGTGAAGGCTGGGGGCAAGCCCAAACCATAGCCGGCCCTGTCGTAACAGTGCCTTACGACCGATACGTCAAGAAGTACGACAAAGAAAACGAAACCCACGAAGTGGTGAAAGTGAGAGAATACGCCCACTTCTTGCCGCGCGAGCTGAACATAAACGGAGAAGTAAATCCCGATAGGCTCACCCGAAGTATTTACGAAGTAGTCGTTTACGATTCAAAGATTGAGCTAGACGGCGTGTTTGACAATTTCGACTTCGATGCACTCGATATCGATTCGGGAAATGTTCATTTCGATCAAGCTACGCTCAATATTGGAATCACCGATCTCAAAGGTGTTCAGAGCCAAATCCAACTAAACTGGGATAAAAACCAGACCTTTTTCAATTCGGGTACATTGAGCAATGACGTCATCACAACAGGTATTAACGCTTCCATTCCAATTCAAGCTGGAGACCAGCGCTCTCACCGTTTCTCTACAACCATTGATTTAAAAGGAAGCCAAAAGCTCTACTTCACACCGGTTGGCCAAACGACCAACGTGAACCTAAAATCGCCGTGGACCACGCCTAGCTTTAATGGGAAATATCTTCCCGACGATCGCAAGATCGATGAGACAGGATTCAGAGCCTACTGGAATGTACTTCACTTGAACAGGAATTACCCGCAAGCATGGAAGGGAGGGCATCACCACATCTATGCGAGTAGCTTTGGAACCGATCTACTGCTGCCAGTCGACAATTACCAAAGGTCTTATCGGGTAGCCAAATACGCTATTCTTTTTATCGCGCTCACCTTTGCGACCTTCTTCTTTGTCGAAATCCTACGGAAGGTGTTTATCCACCCAATCCAATACTTGCTCGTCGGGATCGCTCTGGTCATTTTCTACACCTTGCTACTCTCATTTAGCGAGCATATGATGTTTAACCTTGCCTACGTGCTGGCAGCCGTGCTTACCTTGGCGTTGGTGTCGCTCTACACCACGGCCATCTTGAAGTCCAGACAAATCGGCTTACTGATCTTTGGGATTCTCTTTTTGCTCTACACCTTCATATTTACCACTATCCAACTTGAAAGCTATGCCTTGCTCATCGGTTCGCTGGGAATGTTCATCATCCTGGCCGTTGTCATGTACTTCTCGAGAAAAATCGATTGGTATGGACTGAAACTCGGGCACCAACCCGAAGAAACTGAACCGCCTAAGCCGAAAACGAATTTGGAATTCTCATAAATAAGAAGGGGGACCACTAGAGTCCCCCTTTTCTACATTTATGAAGTAGTTTACTGACTTGCTTTTACTGATTCTAATTGGATTTCTTTCAGCACTGACTTTCTCGCATTATTGAGAGTCAATATGGTACTCTTATCCATTTTTAGAAGTGTTTTTTCGCTCATTTTTTTGAGATAGGGATTTCGCTCACCCATTGCCTTAAGTGCGGCGAGCATGGCTTCCGAAGCCATTTCATTCACTTGGTGAATATCCCTTCCAATGATGTTGATGCGATCAAAATAAAAAGCTTGCGAAAGACAGTTCTTAATCTTTGCAAGCTTTTCAAGTGCGTAATAGGATATCGTTTTCAGCTCATTATCCATTCCCTGCGACCATTCATCGATAAACTGGACAGCGAATGGCGATCGTGATAAGACTTCGTGGCCAAAGTTCTGTGCTACAATTGCCGAGTTGATAGACTCTGCTCTGCGAATCAACTCATCGCGGGTGTAGGAGTTGGCATCGTCTATTTGGGTGGCGAGTACCTGTGCTTCCACCATTTTCGATTCGTATAGTTCGTCAGCCACAGCGGCATCACGGCCTATTTCTTTTGAAAAAGTTTTCAGTTTGGATAGAGACACGTCTAAGCCCAATTCATCCGATTTGGCTACGCGAATTTTCTTCGTCTCTGTTTTCTCATTCTTGAGAGTTTTCACCTGGTCGAGTATTTCTTTTGCAGTCATAATCTTAGGGGTTTAAGAAGAGTAATTAACCAAATTAGCGGATTTGAGATAAAATCGGCCATTTCCTATGTTAACAATCACTATTCGTTGAAAACTTTCAATTTCTCTATGTGTTGACTGGATGGAATTAAGTCCATGCCAAATGAATGGAACTACTAAGGATTACCTTAAATTAGACACCCTAATCAAACTGAACTATGGCCTATTTCACTCAAGATTTCAACCAATTCTTTATCGATCTCGCTCCAAACAATAATAAACCTTGGTTTGATGAAAATCGCTCGCGGTACGAAAATGACGTCAAACAGCCCTTTGACATATTTTTAGCTGATTTGATCGAAGCGCTAGCCGAAGAAGATCATGATCTAAAAATTGACCCGAAGAAGTGCATCTTCCGAATCAATCGAGATATTCGATTCTCAAAGGATAAAACGCCTTACAAAATGAATCGATCAGCTGCGATTTCTAAAAACGGTCGAAAAGACGGTGGGTGGCCGGGCATCTACGTACAGCTCGGACCAGAAGATTTCTTTATAGCTGGTGGCGCATATCGCCCAGACAAAGATCAGCTAGCCAAAATACGTGAGGCGATAGCCAAAGACCCAAAGGGTTTTAAATCGGCGATCACGGACAAGACTTTTGTGGATACCTACGGAGAAATAAAAGGAGAGGAGAACAAGCGACTTCCAACAAAGGAATTGATGAAGGCCGCCGAAAGCGAGCCAATGATTTTGAAGAAGCAATTTTACTATCAAGCGAGTTATCCAGCTGACACGATATACCGGGATGATTTTATTCCCTTTATCGTCGATAAACTAAAGGCAGCTGAGAAGTACCGAGCTTTTCTGAAAAAGGCACTGGACTAGTCGTCCTTTATACTGTTCCAGGTGTCGTACATGCTCTCTTGAGCGGGGCGGTCTGGTTCTTCTTCTGTTAGTGGGTCAACAGGTCGAAGACTGTCTCTACATTCATCCGGAAGTGCCTGATAGAGTTGGGTTCCCTTGGTTTTCCAGCCAATCATTTCATCTGAAACGTCTTTTACTTTTTTCCCTGGATTCCCGACGATTAGACTCCGCTTTTCAAAGGTAGAATTGGCAGGAACAAAAGTCAAGGCACCGACGATGCATTCATCTCCCAACTCAACGTCGTCCATGACCACAGCATTCATCCCTACAAGGCAATTTTCACCGATAATACCGCCATGGATAATGGCACCGTGGCCAATGTGAGCGGATTTCTTGAGAACAACAGTTTTACCGGGAAACATGTGGATGGTGCAATTCTCTTGAACATTACAACCATCTTCAATTTCAATTCTTCCCCAATCGCCGCGAATAGCAGCGCCAGGCCCGATATAGACATCTTTCCCGATGATCACATTGCCCGTCACAGTCGCATTTGGATGAACAAAAGCCGAAGGGTGGACTACGGGCACAAAGCCTTTAAATGAAAAGATATTGGCCATTACGCGTTGGGGTTCTGAAGAACGACAGCGTATCCTTGACCCACACCGATACACATGGTGCAAAGCGCATACTTCTTACCCGTAAGCTGAAGCTCCAATGCTGCGCTGTACGTGATTCGAGCACCGCTCATTCCAAGTGGGTGTCCCAGAGCAATCGCGCCACCATTTGGGTTTACGCGTGGATCATCATCGGCCAAACCGAGTTCACGAGTTACAGCCAAGCTCTGTGCAGCAAAGGCTTCGTTAAGTTCAATGACATCCATATCATCCAATGTCAACCCAGCTCGTTCAAGGGCGAGTTTTGAAGCACCAACGGGTCCAATCCCCATAATTCTGGGTTCTACACCAACCACAGCGCTGCTCAAGATCTCAGCCATCGGCTTTAGATTGTGCTTTGTTACGGCATCTTCTGAAGCCACAAGCACAGCTGCAGCTCCATCGTTGAGTCCTGATGCATTTCCAGCGGTTACCGTTCCACCTTCTTTTCGGAATGCCGGTCTTAATTTGGCTAGAATCTCAGGTGTAGATGTCGGTTTGATAAACTCATCTTCGGCAAAAACCAGATCATCTTGTTTTCGTCTTGGGATGGAAACCGGACTGATTTCTTTTGCTAAACGTCCGTTTTTCCGAGCTTCAGTAGCCTTCATCTGGGAGCGGTAGGCAAAGGCATCTTGATCTTCTCGCGAAATGCTGTACTTGTCAACCAAGTTCTCCGCAGTTTGTCCCATGGCATCAGTTCCGTAGAGCTCTACCATTTTAGGGTTGATAAAACGCCAACCGAAACTCGTGTCGTACATTTTATTGTCGTTCCCGAATGGGCTAGCCGACTTGGCAATTGCCCATGGGCCGCGGGTCATGTTTTCAACTCCTGCTGAGATAAAAAGATCGCCTTCACCCGCTTTGATCGATTTCATCGCAAGAGCAATAGCCGACATTCCCGAAGCGCAAAGCCGATTGATTGTTTCACCCGGAACGCTGAAAGGAAGCCCTGCGAGTAGGAGAGCCATGCGCGCTACGTTTCTGTTGTCTTCACCTGCCTGATTAGCACAGCCCATGATTACATCGTTTACTTCCGACCAATCTAGGTTTGGATGCTTATCCATCAATGCCTTAATCGGGTGAGCAGCTAAATCATCCGTTCTTACTGCTCCCAGTGTTCCGCGAAAATTTCCAATAGGAGATCGCGCTCCATCTATGATAAATGCTTTTTTCATGTCCATTGTTTTGGTGTGCGGTAAACCACACCCTGAAAGTCTGCAACGAGCTTTTCGTCCTGATTTCGAACGGTCACGCGGTAGTGACCAAGCTTGTTGCTCAATTTTATTTCATCTGCTACGGCGATGAGTGTATCGCCTTTGTGTATCGGCTCGAGATGTTGTATCGCTGTTTGGGTGGAAACGGAAATCTGTCCGTGACCGTTGCTGGCGAAGGCTAGGGCGCTATCGGCGAGGCTGAAAGAAATGCCGCCGTGGGCAATGTCAAAACCATTGACCATATCGCTACGCACCTTCATTTTGAGCTGTGCGAATCCTGGTTTCACAGCCATCACTTCGATGCCCAGCCATTGGCTGAAAGCATCTTTCTCCATCATTTTACCAACGATCTCTTCGGCCGACATCAATTAGTTTTCTAGAACGTTTTCGGTGTAAAAACGCGCGTTTTCTTTGGCCATTTTTTTAAGAAGTACACTTGGTCTATAGCGGTCTTCGCCGTAAAGCTCATGCAATTCTTGAAGGCCTTTCAATACGGTTTGTACGCCCAGTTTATCAGCCCACTTCAAAAGACCAGTAGGGTAGTTTACACCTTTGGTCATGGCCAGATCTATGCCATCGCGGGTTGAAATATTCAGGTAGAGCGCATCAACGGCTTCGTTGATAAGCATCAACAAAATTCGATTGACAATTTCCTGACCAAGCTTTTCGTCTTTAGTTGGCTCTGGGTTTGCGGCTCCTTCAGCGTAATTGTAGTAGCCGCGTTTTGTTTTTCTACCTAGCCATCCGGCTTCCACCATCCGTTTTTGGGTGAATGATGGCTTGTAGCGCGGATCGTAGAAAAAGGCTTCAAATACAGATTCGGTTACAGCGTAGTTTACATCGTTTCCGATGTAGTCCATCAATTCGAATGGCCCCATTCTAAACTTTCCGATCTCCTTTACGGCCCAGTCAATGGTTGGGGCATCGGCGATGCCTTCTTCCAATATACGAAGCGCTTCTCCATAGAACGGGCGCGCAACGCGGTTTACGATAAAGCCAGGGGTATCCTTGGCCGTGACCGTTGTCTTGCCCCAAGAGTCTACTAAGTTTCTGGCTTCTACAAGCGACTCGCCACTGGTCTGTACTGCTGGAACGATTTCAACCAATGGCATTAGTGGAGCCGGGTTAAAAAAGTGGATCCCCAATACGCGATGCGGTTTGCTGCAAGCAGCACATATGCTGGCAATGCTCAGGGAAGACGTATTGGTCGCCAAAATAGCATCGTCTTCTACAATCACTTCCAGGTGACTGAAAAGTGCCTTTTTAGCTTCGATGTTCTCAACTATGGCTTCAATTACCAATTTGGCAGAACTCAATTCTTCGAGGTTATCACAATAGCTGATTCGACCGAGTATAGCATCGGCATCACCCTGCGATACCTTTCCCTTTTCAACGAGTCGGTTGAATACTTTTTTCAATGATTCTGAAGACCGCGAGATCGATTCTGAGTTGTTGTCAAAGATCATTACTTCGTGACCTGCAGTCGAAGCAACTTGGGCAATTCCGGTACCCATTGCGCCACTTCCAACAACTCCTACTGGGATTTTATCTTGATTTTGATTCATGCTTATTTATTCTCCCTTAAAAACAGGTTTTCTTTTTTCTAAAAAGGCTGCTACACCTTCATTGTAATCGTAAGTGCTTCCAGCTTTGGTCTGGAGCTGTTCTTCAAGTGCAAGCTGAGCAGAAAGGTTGTTGGCCATGGAGCGGTTCAAGGCTTTCTTGGTGTAAGCCAATCCAACTGTTGGCATATTTGCCAGTTTAGTTGCCGTTTGATTAATCACGTTCTCAAACTCATCTGCTGGGACAGCTTTGTAAATCATACCGAGTTCTTCAGCTTCTTGGGCCTTAATCTTATCGCCAAGCATCATTAAGGCCGATGCTTTTTGAAAGCCAATCAAGCGGGGTAAAAAGAAAGTTCCACCACTATCGGGTACGAGCCCTATCATACTAAAAGCCTGAATAAAGCTGGCATTTTCAGATGCGATAACAACATCGCAAGCCAATGCGATATTGGCTCCAGCACCAGCTGCAACGCCATTCACTGCTGCAATTACTGGCTTGTTTAGATTCCTAATCTTTTCGATAATCGGGTTGTAATGGTCTCTCACGATACTCGTAAGAAGGGGCCCGTTCGGATCAGTAACTTCTTTTAGGTCCTGACCGGCACAAAAGGCTTTTCCTTCACCCGAAATCACAACTGCTCTGGTCGATTTGTCTTCCTGGCACTGGTCTAATGCATCTTGCATTTCCATGGCCATTTCCTTGTGAAAACTATTAAATACTTCGGGGCGTTTCAGTTGGATGCGGGCAATCCCGCCTTCTACTTCAAAATTGATGTGTTTCATTGGTTCCCGTTACGGTTGGGATACGAAGTTAGAAATATGGATGCAATTAAAGGCACTTAAAGTAATCAAAGGGCTCAAGGCAATCGTTGCAGCGGTACAGCGCTTTACATGCGGTCGAACCAAACTGAGATATGACTTCCGTATTGGTGCTCTTGCACTGGGGACAGCGCACTTCATCACGTCCCATCAAGGCTCCCTTGTCACTCGTCTTATGGGCTGGAGGAGCGATTCCGTAGGCTTCGAGGTTTGCTTTTCCTTTTTCCGTAATCCAGTCAGTAGTCCAGGCCGGTTGGATCTGGGTTTCCAGAACGACTTCGAGCCCTTCTTTTGCAAAAGCTTTCTTGATATCATCTGCGATGGTGTCCATTGCAGGACAACCTGTGTAGGTAGGAGTGATGACTACCTTCACCTTTCCTTCTGAAATGGTTTGACAGGACCGCACGATCCCCAAATCAACAATTGTCAGAACGGGAATCTCTGGATCGCTGATTGTCTCCAGCAGGTCGAAATATTCCAGTTCTGAGTCTTGTGTAGTTTTCATTTTACCATTTTGCATCGGGCATAGAGCGGGGGAGAACCTGCATCTCAGCAAGGATGTACCCCAGGTATTCAGAGTGAATGCCTTTCCGAGATCCGTATGCCATAAATCCTAATGTGTCAGGTACTTTAAGTGTAGCTTCTTCAATAGTCGCTTCAACTTCTGATTCCCAAATCTTTTTAATATCGCTGAGCTTTGGAATCATTCCTTCAGCAATCAAAATATCATCGGCTTCAGTCATTTCAAAAAGCTCACCGGTATATTCCCAAAGATCGTCAAGCGCGTCTTGCATCTTTTCGTGACTGAGCTCTGTTCCGTCACCAAGTCTCAACATCCAGTCGTAACTCAATGAACGATGATAGGTCACTTCTTTAATACTCTTATCGGCGTATGCTTTTAAGAATTCATTAGAACTATCCTTAAGTCCTTTGAGAAGGTGATACTGGAAAACATCAAAAATGTACTGACGAACAATTGTATGGGCAAAGTCTCCATTGTCTTGCTCTACAAGAAGGTTGTTGCGAAAATCCATTTCATCTCGCATGTAGGCCAAGTCGTCTTCAGATCTGCCTTTCCCTTCTACACGGCCAGCTTCTGTAAGGAGCAAACGGGCTTGTCCGATTTGATCTAGAGCCACGTTAGTCAATGCAATATCTGACTCAAGTTGATGCGCTTTACCACACCATTCACCTAGTCTTTGTCCCAATATCAGGGCATTGTCGCCAAGGCGGATTAAGAACTCGTATAGTGCTTCTTCTCTGGTCATTTTATAGATACTTTACGCCTTCGGGAATAGTATAAAAAGTAGGGTGTCTGTACACCTTATCATCAGCTGGGTCGAAAAACGAATCAGCATCTTGCTCTGTTGTGGCCGATATCATATTGGCCGGAACAACCCAAATACTAGTTCCTTCTCTTCTGCGCGTGTACACATCACGAGCACTTTTTAGTGCCATTTCGGCATCTGGTGCGTGAACACTTCCAGCGTGTTTATGTGGTATTCCCGGTTTAGCTTGAACGAATACTTCCCAGAGCATTCCTTGATCAGTTGACATATATTTTATTCTTTCTTGCAGTTAATAGAATCAGGCAGCCTTTGTTTTTTTAGCTGCTTGCTTTTCGGCGTAGGCCTTGGCTGCTTCACGCACCCATTCTCCTTCGTGTTCGGCTTCTTGGCGAGCGCGGAGACGCTTTTTATTGCACGGCCCATAACCTTTGATTACCTGGTAAAATTCCGTCCAGTCAATCTCACCAATTTCCCAGTGGCCGGTTTCTTCGTTGAACTTGAGATCAGGATCCGGAATGGTCAGTCCAGCAGCTTCGGCTTGGGGAACAGTTCGATCGATAAAACGCTGTCTTACCGTGTCGTTACTTTCCACTTTAATGCGCCAACGCATGGTCTCGCCACTATTCTTCGAGTCGGCATCAGATGGCCCCAACATTTGAATAGATGGCCACCACCAGCGGTTCAAAGCATCTTGAGCCATGGCTTTTTGCTCAGGCGTTCCCTGAGCTAAGTCGTATAGCAACTCATACCCTTGACGGTTGTGGAAGCTCTCTTCCTTGCATATTCTCACCATAGCACGCGAATAGGGTCCGTATGACCCGCGGGCGAGCATGGTTTGATTTACAATAGCAGCTCCATCAACCAACCAACCAATGGCTCCGATATCGGCCCAAGTCAATGTGGGGTAGTTGAAGATACTCGAGTATTTTGCTTTTCCAGTGATGAGTTGGTCGATCAACTCACCACGCTCCACACCGAGTGTTTCGGCAGCAGAGTAGAGGTAGAGGCCATGACCGGCTTCATCTTGAATCTTAGCGAGAAGTACTGCTTTTCTTCGAAGCGAAGGAGCTCTGGTAATCCAGTTTCCCTCGGGAAGCATCCCAACAATCTCAGAGTGAGCGTGCTGCGAAATCATCCGAATGAGCTGTTTGCGGTAGTTTTCAGGAACCCATTCTTTGGCTTCGATCTTCTGACCGCTATCTATTTTATCTTGAAATTGCTTTTCTTTTTCGGCAATGTCCATGTATAATTTGATTTTAGGATTCGTAAAAATACGGCTTTGCTGAGAAAGAACAATAGACCGATCTCTGGCAAGTCCGAATCTAATTCTATTTCTATTGGTTCTAAATAGAAAACAAGCTGAATTGATTTTAGTTTTGTGACCGTGAACCCAATTGAGAACTACTACTTTGACTTGGAAGAACCCAGACGTGGCTGTCTCCTGGCTATCCGTGAAGTGATAAAGGCATTTCACCCAGAGATAATCGAAGTGTGGAAGTACGGATCTCCCTTCTTTAGCTACCATGGAAAGTTGGTTTGCTACTTCTGGAAAGACAAGAAAACAAAGCAGCCTTATATTGGTTTTCTTCGTGGATATCTCATTGATGATGATGCCCTGATCGCCGGAAACCGGACCATGGTGAAGATTCTTCCTGTTGATCCAGAATTAGATATTCCCGTAAAAGTGATTGAGCGTATCCTTAAGAAAAGCCTGGCGCAGATCGATGAAAAATGATGTAGTAAAGCGGTATTCTGAGTTTGAACGCTTTGGTGACGGCATGGGCTTTGCCATGATGCGGATGGAAGAAATATACGATCAACGGAAGGGAAAAGTCGACTCCCCACACCGACATGATTACTACACCGTAGTGTTTCCGCTTCGTGCCATTGGTTGCCATAAAATCGACTTTGAATCGTATGAGCTGAGCGGAAATCAGGTGTTTTTTGTCGGACCTGGAATGGTTCACCAAATAGAAGAGAAGGAAAGAAGCGAAGGCTACGTCATGATTTTCACAGAATCTTTTTTGGAGAGACACGGGATCTCATCACATTTTATCGAAGACTTAAATCTCTTTCAGGAATTCGGTCAGAGTCCACCACTTCAACTAAATCGGGCTCAGGTCAAAGAGTTGACGTCGTGGTGTGAAAAAATGCTCGAAGCTGCTGAGGAGAAAGGAAGCTTCACTGATCAAGCGCTTGGAGCACTTTTAAAGCTATTTCTGATAAGCTGCAACAACGCTTGCGACTTGGACTCATCAGTCTACACGCAATCTCTTTCGAATAGAAATCAGCTCGTGCGTGGATTCAAGGAGATAATGGAAGAAAATTACCACCAATGGCATGGCGTAAATGAGTATGCAGAAGCACTGCACATCAGCCCCGATTATCTCAACAAGGTGCTCAAACAAGCCACTGGCAAGAGTGCAAAAACTCATATCCAGGCCAAACTCATTCTTGAAGCCAAACGCATGATTTATTTCTCAGAGCAATCCCAGAAGGAGATTGCCTTTGAGCTTGGTTTCAACGAGTCGTCTCACTTTTCGGCTTTCTTTAAAAAGTGCACTGGAATGTCGCCAACTGCGTTTCGCGAACTCAACTAGTTCGGATTTTTACAAGTAACTACCTGCTTTCTGTATCGCTTTTCCTTCCAAAGGTCACGAACTTTGTATCAAACAAAACAACGACGACAATGAAGCGAAAAAGTTTTTTGAAAAAGTCACTACTCATGGCTGCCGCTGGCGCAGCAGTACCAGCATTGACGGCTAAGAGCTCCACCGCCGATGAGAAGTCGACATATACTAAATTGATGAACCGAGTTGGGTTTAACCACCTGCCAAATAAGGAATTAAGAACCATGAATACAGTATTGCATAAAGCCCAAACAAGAGGGCATGCCAACCACGGCTGGCTAGACTCACACCATACCTTCAGCTTCGCAAATTACCATAATCCCGAGCGAATGAACTTCGGTTTACTCCGCGTTTTAAACGATGATGTGGTCGCTGGCGGTATGGGTTTCGGAACACACCCACACGACAATATGGAAATCATTTCCATTCCACTCGAAGGCGACCTAGAACACAAAGACAGCATGGGAAATAGAGCTGTGATCAGATCTGGTGAAATTCAGGTGATGAGTGCCGGAACAGGCATCTTTCATAGCGAATACAACAAAAATGCCGACAGGGAGGTGAGATTCTTGCAGATCTGGATGTTTCCAAACAAAAGGGACGTGACCCCTCGATACGATCAGATTTCGTTGCATCAAATTGCTGAGCCCAACAAATTCTACCAAGTCCTTTCACCGAATCAGAACGACAAAGGAGTCTGGGTTCACCAAAATGCTTGGTTCCACTTGGGTGAGTTTAACGAATCTAAGGAGCTGACTTATGAGTTGAAGAGTCCGGAGACTAACGGCCTATACGTTTTCGTTCTTGAAGGTGATGCAGTTGCGGAAGGTCAAGAGCTCAGCAAGCGCGATGGATATGGAATGTGGAACACCGCTAAGGTGAATTTTGAAACAAAACCGGGGACTAAACTCTTGTTGATGGAAGTCCCTATGAATATCTAAATCTCAATAATGACATTGATAGAAAGCCTGAATTGGCGATACGCAACCAAGAAGTTCGATCCAATTCAAAAGATCGATGATTCTAATTTGATGCTTTTGAAGGAATCGATTAGACTGACCGCTACATCTTACGGACTGCAGCTTTTCAAGGTGCTCGATGTTAGAGATCAAGAGCTCAGAGAAAAGCTAAGGGTAGCGAGCTGGGGACAGAGTCAGATTACTGATGCGTCTCACATGTTCGTATTTTGTAGCTATCGCAGTGTTAGAGATGCTGATGTAGACCGGTTCATTGAGCTAAAGGCGAAATCGCAGGGAGTTAACCCAGAAGTCTTGGCCGGATATGGAGATTTCATGAAGAAGTCTATTCACAAGAAAGAATCAGAATCCATTGATGTATGGGTGGCCAACCAGGTTTACATTGCCCTCGGAAACCTTTTGGCCGCTTGCGCCGAACTAAGAATTGATTCTTGTCCAATGGAAGGGTTTGAAGCGGATGAGTATGATGAAATTCTTGGATTGGAGAACAAAAACCTACGATCTACTGTTGTAGCAACAATGGGTTATCGGGACTCCAGCGACCCAGCGCAAAGTGTCCCGAAAGTTCGAAAAGCGATCTCGGACTTATTTGAAACCGTTTAATGTATCTTTTCTTGCAGTTAGCAATCGGGTTGGCGAGCAATAGCTTCCAGCCCGATTGTGTTTTATACCATAAATTACTGGGCTGTGTATTATCTTCGGCAAAACCAATAACGAACAATTAAAACGCAAACGATATGAATGTCCAAGAAGTATTTGATAAAAATAGAGCATGGGTTAAGGATAAATTATCCATAGATGGAGACTATTTCAGCAATATGTCAAAAGGGCAATCTCCCGAAATGCTATACATTGGATGTTCAGATAGTCGCGTTACTGCCGAAGAACTTATGGGTCTTGCTCCTGGTGATGTTTTCGTTCACCGAAATATTGCAAACATGGTTCCTAATGCTGACTTGAATGTCATGTCGGTAGTTGAATATGCTGTTCATCACCTGAAGGTAAATCACATTGTAGTTTGTGGTCACTATTTCTGTGGAGGCGTAAAAGCAGCGATGCAAGCCCAAGATCTTGGAATTCTCAATCCGTGGTTGAGAAATATAAGAGACGTCTACAGAATACACAGAGAAGAGTTAAACAGCATTAATGACGAAGAAGCTAAGTACAAGAGATTAGTGGAACTCAACGTTCAAGAGCAATGTATTAATGTGATTAAGACTGCCGTAGTTCAAAAGGCAATACAAGAGCGTGGAATTACAGTGCACGGATGGGTTTTCGATATTCACTCGGGAAAACTGATTGATTTGAAAATTGATTTCAACAAGATCTTAGAAGACGTGATGGAAATTTACCGCCTAGATCACTAAAATCGTTTGATTCTGGTAGAATTTAACCAGCATCTTTCTGAAGCCTCGAAACATTTTCGGGGCTTTTCTTTTTTCACTTTAATCTAAGAAGTGCCTAAAGCCTTGTTATAATACAGATATTCAGTTCGTTAATGGAGCTAAAATAACTTGTAAAAACATGTGGTAAAACGATGATTAATGTCGTTTCTTTGCGGCCCGAAAATTTTAGCGTTATGCCATTCGTTGAAGCATTTAACATCAAAGAGATTGCAGCCGCATTTATGATTCTGTTTGCGGTGATTGATATTATTGGTTCTATTCCAATCATCATTGAGATTAAGAGAAAGTCTGGAGAGATTCATCCGTTCAAAGCGACGTGGGTGAGTTTGGTCATTATGATTTCCTTTTTGGTACTTGGAGTCAAAGTGCTGAACCTAATCGGTGTAGATGTAAATTCTTTTGCTGTGGCCGGTTCGTTTGTTCTCTTTTTTCTCGCCATGGAAATGATCTTGAATGTCAAGATTTTTAAAGAAGATGACTCTGCACCGAAGAGCACAGCTAGTATCGTTCCGCTGGCATTTCCAATTATTGCTGGAGCGGGCTCTATGACGACAATTGTATCGCTCAAGGCAGAGTACCATGCTATAAACATTGCCATTGCAATTATCTTGAACATGATCGTCGTTTATCTGGTGCTGATTTCTACCAAGAAAATCGAAAAAGCTCTGGGGCCAGGTGGAATGGCTGTATTGCGAAAAGTGTTTGGCCTGGTGCTTTTAGCCATTGCGGTTAAGCTGTTTACGACCAACGCGGTTTCCTTGGTTGAGCTCTTTGGGAAATAGGTCTATTTAGAACTAAACGCGTTCGATCTCTGATTTTTTATTTGCCATATTTGGATTCAAATATTTAACCGATGATGAAACCAAATACAGGACTACTTGCAAGCATAAGCTTATTAACTTTGGCGGCTTGTTCAGAACAAGGTATGGAGTCAAAAAACAACTATCCGGTGGCCAAAAAAGTGCCACATCAAATAGAAACGCACGGCGATACACGAGTAGACAACTACTTCTGGATGCGTCTCACTGATGAGCAAAAAGAAGCTGAGAGCCCGGATGCTCAAACGCAGGATGTCTTAGACTATCTCAATGCTGAAAACGCCTACCTGAAGGAAGAGATGAAGCATACGGAAGGTTTGCAAAAGACGCTGTACGATGAGTTTATTTCTCGAATCAAGCAGGACGATTCGACCGTTCCAGTAAGCACGAACGGCTACACGTATTACACGCGTTTCGACGAAGGAAAAGACTATCCGTATTACTGCCGCAAGAAGAACGTGGAAGGAGCGGAAGAAGAAATTATGCTCGATGGTCCCGAGATGGGCGAAGGCCAGGCTTACTTTGCAATTGGAAGTAGGTCGGTTAGTGAAGACAACAAGATTCTGGCTTATAGTGTCGATCTCGTTTCACGACGTGAATACACCATTCACTTTAAGAACCTGGAGACTGGGGAAGTTCTTGAAGATAAAATTGAGAATACAACGGGTGGTATTACTTGGGCCAACGACAACAAAACGGTTTTCTACACCAAGAAGGATCCGATCACTTTACGTTCATTCCAAATATATCGCCACGAACTAGGTACTCCTGCTGAATCGGATGTGTTGGTTTTCGAAGAAACGGATGAGACTTTCGGCTGCTTTGTGTACAAAACAAAGTCGAAGAAATTCTTGATGATTGGCTCGTATCAAACATTGAGCAATGAGTACCGTTTTCTCGATGCCGATAACCCGACTGGTGAATGGACGGTGATTCAGCCGCGCCAGAGAGATTTAGAGTACAGTGTATCTCACCACGGCGATCATTTCTACATCATTACAAACCAAGACGCCCTGAATTTTAAACTGGTAAAAGCACCAGTGACAGCAACGAGTATCGAGAATTGGGAAGATGTCATTCCGCATAGAAAGTCTGTTCTGCTTGAAGGGTTGGATATGTTTGAAGATCATATGGTTTTGACTGAAAGAGAGAGCGGCCTTCTCAGATTGCGAGTGATCGACTGGGCCGATATGTCAGACCATTATATCGCGTTTCAAGACCCAGCATACTCTGTCAATACATTCGATAATCCAGACTACGACTCGAAGGTTCTTCGCTTTAGCTACATGTCTCTAAATACGCCCAATTCGGTGTACGACTACAACATGGACACGCATGAGCGCACGCTGATGAAGCAGACAGAAGTGCTTGGTGGGAAATTTTTTCCTGAAGATTATCAAAGCGAACGCATCATGGCCAAAGCCCGAGATGGGAAAGAAGTACCTGTTTCTATCGTTTACCGCAAAGGAGTGAAGAGAGACGGTACGGCACCATTGCTACTATACGGTTACGGGTCATATGGAAGCACGCTGGATCCATGGTTTAGCTCAGCTCGCTTGAGCCTGCTCGATCGCGGTTTCATTTTCGCTGTGGCGCACATCCGTGGGGGCCAGGGAATGGGGCGCTCTTGGTATGAAGATGGAAAGCTTCTCAACAAGAAAAATACATTCTACGATTTTATCGATTGTGGAAAGCATTTGATTGAAACCGGATATACCAGCCCCGATCACCTATATGCGATGGGTGGATCTGCTGGTGGTCTTCTAATGGGAGCCATCATCAACATGGAACCTGATATGTGGAACGGAATTGTAGCTCAAGTGCCTTTCGTTGATGTCGTTTCAACTATGCTAGATGAAACCATTCCGCTCACCACGGGAGAATTTGACGAATGGGGGAATCCAAAGGATAAGACCTATTACGACTACATCAAGTCATACTCTCCATACGATAATATTGAAGCAAAGGATTACCCAAACATGCTGATCACAACCGGTTATTGGGACAGCCAGGTGCAGTATTGGGAGCCGGCTAAGTGGATTGCTAAACTCCGCGATCTCAAGACCGATGACAATATTCTGATCATGGATTGCAATATGGACGTAGGGCACGGTGGTGCTTCGGGACGATTCGAAGCCTACAAAGAGCTTGCACTCGAATATGCGTTCCTTCTCGATTTAGAAGGGATCAAGAAATGATCAAGATCATTTTAAATAACTCGAAAGGCATTTCCTTCATTGGATTTGCCTTTCTTTTTTTGATTTCATGCAAGAGTGAAAATCGCCAGGAGAGCACTTTCCCCCGTGAAATTGTCACATCCGAATATCACTTGCTCATCCCCACCGAAGAACCGGAAGCTTTGCTGTTCTTATTTCCCGGATTTCCCGAAACCATAGAGAGTGTAAGACGAAATTTTAAAATCGCGAAACCTGCCCATCAAGCCAACATCGCAGTTTGTTTCGCTTCATTCAATCACCATCTTTGGCTAGAGAATGCTGATATTGATTCATTGCTGGGCATGATCAATGAAGTAGTTGGTGAATTTGAAAAAGACTCTTTGGATTTATATTTCGGTGGATTCTCTTCGGGTGGAGTTGTGGCTCCTTTGATAGCAGCAAAAGCAAGTCAAGATCATAAAGTTGAAGGAGTCTTTATGGTTGATTCACCCATAGATCTAGAGCTGCTCTACGAAAGTGCGCAATACGATATTACCCGCGATTTGCCTGAGTGGCGCCTTGGTGAACCCCGGTTCATCGTTTCGCTGTTTGAGTCTCGGTTTGGAGAATCGGCAATAGATAGTCTCAGATCACGAGCCGTGTATTCACAAAAAAGCAATTCTTACGAGCTTATTGAACCGCTGAAAGATGCGAAGCTTCGACTTTACACAGAGCCAGATACAGCCTGGTGGACGACTGAGCGTTTCACCCAATTTGAACACACCAACGCCTTCGCCTTTCGAAATTTCTACAATCAAGCTAAATCAGACGGATGGGAGGGAATCGAACTGATCGAAACTTCTGGAAAGGGCTATCGCGCTGATGGTACTAGACATCCACATTCATGGTCTATTGTGGGCGTCGATGATCTATTAAACTGGATTAGTGATTAAATCATGCTTCTAGTTCTCTTGTTGCGAGAAAGAGCTTAGATTTAGAACTCTGTTCTAAATTAAAGATTTGACATCATGTATGCTAAAAGGAATTATGGCCTTTGGATGACCTTCAATTGGTCAAAGAAGCCTTTCATCTATGGATTTGTTTATACCGCTGCAATCTGCTTGCTGACTCAGCTCTTTGGAACTAAAATCTACATCCCCTGGCAGCCAATATCGGTGATTGGGATCGCCGTTGCCTTTTATCTCGGTTTCAAGAACAATAGTTCTTATGATCGGACTTGGGAAGCTCGAAAAATATGGGGAAGCATTGTTAATAATAGCCGCAGTTTTGGAGCGGCTTCTATGGGTTTTGTGCAAGGTGATAATGCTTATGAAGTTAAAAGAGAGCTACTTTATCGTCACATTGCCTGGATGACAGCTTTGCGTCATCAGCTCAGACTGAGCAGAGATTGGGAGCATACAGAAGAGCGAATAAAAGGACTATATCAACCCACAGTTTGTGAAGATTACAATTCAAAGCTAGAAGCCGAACTGAGCCCTTTACTCAGCGAGCATGAGATGAAGAAATTGGAGAAGAAATCTAATTTGGCTACTCAGCTTCTCAAACTCCAATCAGAAAGACTTCAGGAATTAAAAGATCAAAGTTACTTTGATGATTTCCGACATATGGAACTTCAGCAATTAATAACAGCGCTTTACGCCGATCAGGGAAAATCGGAGCGGATTAAGAATTTTCCATTTCCAAGACAGTATGCTTCAACAGCTTTGTGGCTTACGATCGTTTTTTGCGCATTCGTTCCCTTGGGGATGATCGATATTTTCTACAGTGCCGGCGGGTTGCTGTTCTGGATTTCTCCAGTGATTTCTGCTCTTGTAATCTGGGTTTTTGCCCTGATGGAAAAAATAGGGGACTATTCAGAAAACCCATTCGAAGGAACGTATAATGATGTTCCAATTACGTCAATATCGAGAGGGATAGAGATCGATTTGCGAGAGATGCTCGACGAAGAGAATGTTCCTGAGCCTTTGGCAGCGCAAAATGGATTCTTGTTGTAGATATATTTCAAAAAGAATTCTTCCAGATTCAAAATAATGCCGAAATTTGCACCGTGAAGCGAAGTTTGGCCTATCTCTTTATTCTTGTTCTCATGGTGCCAGCCATGATGAAAGTTGGGATTTTGGTCAATTACATGGTGCAGTATAATTACTACGTCAATGTACTTTGTGAGAACAAAGACGTTCCTGAGCTACAGTGTAATGGAAAATGTCACTTGGCAGAAGAACTTAAAGAAGCTGAGAATCCATCAGCCGAATCTCCGGTGCTTCCTTCCACTGTAAAAGTAGAACCGGTATTCTTTTTTACAGAAACGAATCAATTCGAACCACTGAGAGTCGTTACGACTAACCAGACCTTTTTCGACTTTGCTCATCCTACGCAGCGTGGTTTTGTTGCGTGCATCGATGAGCCCCCTGAGCATCTGAGTTAATATCCCTTTTATGGATCTGTATGTGTTTTACATACAGCGACTCCCTTATTTATTTAACTCAGAATACTTTAAAAATGTACAAAAAGACTTTTTTGGCCATCATTGCTATGGCCGCTATATTCCTAACATCTTGCGATAGCGATGATGATTCAGGTAACACTCCGACACCAGCTCAGCCAGGTGATGCCATAATTAAACTAGAGCATGTATGGGGTGAGAGTGAAGAACATTTCCACTTGATGGATGATTTTGCGCATCCGACTACTGGAGAGACATTGAATTTCACCAAACTCAAATACTACGTTTCCAATATTGCTTTGATCAAATCTGATGGTACTGAATATGTGGAAGATGAAAGCTACCGATTGATTGACTTTAATCATGAGAATATGGAACCGACAATCAATCTTATGGATATTCCAGGTGGTACTTACACAACGCTTCGATTGACGATTGGAGTAGACAGTACACGAAATGTTTCAGGCGCTCAAAAAGGTGCTCTAGATCCGGCCAACGGTATGTTCTGGAACTGGAACTCGGGCTATATCTTTGTAAAGGCAGAAGGAAGCACCAGCGCTACAAGTGCAGACAACTTTGCTTATCACATAGGTGGTTATGCCAGTCCTAATTCAGCGATACGAGAACTCGAGTTTGACTTCAATGGAGCGCCGTTGGATATCGCGCCTAACTCAACGCCAGCAATTCACCTGGTACACAGAGTAGACAAAATCTGGGACGAAGGAACAACGACAGAGTCAACTCCTATGATGCATATGCCTGGCCCAATGGCTTCTGTTATTGCCCAGAACTTCAGCTCAGGATTCCGTTTCGATCATATTCACCCCTAATATCACGTTGTGAGATATTGGATGATATTGATTGGCGGACTATTCTTGATAGGCTGTCAAAACAATGATGACACTGCACCACAAGGAGACGAGCTCTCCTTTGTGGTGCCTAATCACTTTCCTGAGCCTGTTTACGACTTTTCTGTAAATGAATTGTCGCAGGAAGGATTTGAGCTTGGTAGAAAACTGTTTTACGACAAGCGCCTTTCAAGCGATGGCAATGTGTCGTGTGGAAGCTGTCATGCTCAGGTTCATGGATTCGCCGATCACGGGAAAGCGCTTTCAGAAGGAGTAGAAGGGAAGCTGGGTAAGCGAAACGCTCCTGGTATTTTCAATCTGGCCTGGCACCCTAATTTTATGTGGGATGGTGCTATAAACCACATTGAAGTGATGCCCTTGGCTCCGTTCACCGACAGCTCGGAGATGGATATGGAGCTACCCGCCATTATAGACTTTCTGAATGCTGACTCGGAGTATAACCCCATGTTTGAAAAGGCATTTGGTGCTGGTGAAGTTGACACGCAGAAGTTGCTCTATGCGCTGGCACAATTCCAAGGGATGCTAATTTCAAGCCAGAGTAAGTACGATAAGTACTTAGCTGGAGAGCTAAGTTTGGATGTAGATGAGATGAACGGCCTGACCCTTTTTGAGTCAAACTGTGCTTCTTGCCATTCTGGAGTTCTCCAAACCGATTTCTCCTACCGAAACAATGGTTTGGATTTAGAATATGAAGATTCTGGGCGGCATCGGGTTAGTTTATTGGAAGATGACAAGGGGAAGTTTCGCGTTCCTAGTTTAAGGAATGCTGGCCTGACTCATCCTTATATGCACGATGGTCGCTTTTTCACGTTGCAGCAAGTTTTAGAGCATTACACTTCTGGAATTCAACCACATCCCAATCTCGATCCGAGTTTGCAAGGTGGAATTGAGCTGACGGAAAGCGAACAAGCCGATATCATTTCCTTTATCCATACGCTGAGCGACTACGAGTTTATTTCGAATCTCGAATTTTCAGAACCAAATGAATAAGTATTTAATAACTGCATTTGCCACGCTCGGCATATGTGCTCAAGCGTTGGCTTGCGATGTATGCGGTGGTGCTATGGGCGGTGGGATGAATGGGATTTATCCGCAGTTTACCCGAAATATTATTGGATTGAACTACAAGTTCAACCGATTTGATCACCCCAAGACGCTCGACAATTTCAATGGAACCAGCCGGGTATTAAACGATCAGTTTCAGACGGCCGAACTTTGGGGTCGGTTTTATGCGCACCCCAGGGTTCAGATACTCGCTTTTGTACCGTTTCAGGTGAATACACGCAATGAAACAGAACGAGAAACGGAGATTAGTGGAATCGGTGATATGAGCGTGACAGTCAACTACAGCTTGATAAACACAGCCGACAGCGCAGATCGAAAGTTGAAACATATGCTTCTGGCTGGAGTCGGACTAACTCTGCCAACGGGAAAATACCAGGCGCGAGATGAAACCAAGGCTATTTTACCCGCTGATTTTCAGATTGGATCTGGTGCTTATTCCATATCGCCTAATCTAAACTACACGCTACGGATGGATGGTTGGGGACTCAACCTTGCTGGACAATACGCTTTCATTGGTGAAAATGAGTTACAATACGACTATGGAGATCAGATGAGTGGAAATGCTTCGCTTTTTTACTGGTATCAAAAAGGGAACTGGTCTTTTGTACCGAATCTTGGAATTGGCTATGAGAAAAATGATGTGGACTATCAGTATGACATGGAAAAGCCAGTAACAGGTGGAAGTCTAAAGAAGCTAACCGGTGGGGTAGATGTCAATATCAATAGATTGTTCTTTCGTTTCTATTGTGAACAGCCCTTTGATCAGGAATTACCAACTGCTCAACCTGAAGGTGGGTTTAGGTGTAATGTTGGGCTTTCGCTTGTGCTTTGATATGATCCTGAATTGAGTTTGGTCTCGCCACTGCCCTGGATATACTTCATTCGGGCGTGATACTTTGCTTAGTTGCATCCTGCGCCTTTGACCATACTTGTGGGGTTTACCCAGATTTTGGCATTCTTAAGATTTTTCAAAATTATGCAGTCATTCAATGTTCAGGCTCTGGGCCATATTGGCTCACATCTTGCAGATCTGAAATCAGACAATTATTAAGGTACGTCGTGAGACAACCTTCGGCCTTAATTTTATTCTCTTAGAAACTCAGAAATAAACGGAAGTCCACCGCACCCTTGCAGAGGTCAGGCATCGAAAGCTATGCTTTCGCTAATGCCGTTTCCGAGTTTGGGTAAGGTGCTGGAGTATTTGCGAGAGTTTCAAGAAATAAAATTAGAGCCCTGATCTTTTGTTCCTTTTGCATCAAGGTAAAAGGAAGATGAAAAATCAAACTTTTAGCTAGAAGCAATATTGTTGCCGTTATTTAGGCCATCATCTGTGGAGTTACAACTCCATCATATTTGGTCAATGCCTTGTACTATGGCTTTTAGTTTTTCAACGTAATACAGAGGTGTAAACAAATAGAAGTTATTTTTCAGAATTTGCGGAGAAGCAAATGCCCAAAACCATCACAAAAAATTCACCCGCTCTTCATTTTTACGACGTTTTGGTAAAACAGAACTCAGATGCAGTTCATATCTAGTTAACAGAAAAGTAAACGCCTAGTAAGTGACTGATAAACATACTTATAAGTGGTGCTTTTGACAATTTGTGATGAGATTGTTCGTAACTGGGGTATGGCAATACTGACGTAAATTTCAAGTAGTTACGGGCTCTGTGAACCCGATGTGAAAAACTAATATTTGAAATTTTGATTATTGATCAGGGGCACATTTTTTCGGTTAAAATCGAGTTTTTCTAAGCTGTTTTTTCACTGCATCTGCTTGCCAGATAAGGCTTTTGAAACAGTGTTAAAAAGTCTGTTAGAATATATCTCGATCTGGCCTTTTTCAAATTGAAATAAGATTGATTTTTGAATAGTTCATCCACTATCAAAATATCAATCAATGAGTATTGCTTACATCATCAAGAGAGATTTTACGACAGTAGAATACGATATTTCAAAGATTGCAAACGCAATCAAGAAAGCTATGCAGGCGGTTGGCAATGGGAGCGAAGTAGATGCGAAGATCATTGCTGAAAGAGTAGATCATGCTCTTTCGCTAAAAACGGAATTAGATGCTGACTTTACACCAACTGTAGAGCAGATTCAGGACATGGTAGAAGAGCAATTGATGGAAGGACATTTTCCAAATGTTGCCAAGGCCTACATTCTTTACCGAAACAAACAAGCTGAACTTCGAAAGCCAGATATTTTCGAGCGTCGAATTAACCTGAAGCCTTACGAGTACCCACAGTTGTACGAGTACGTGCCAGCTATCCGTCACTCTTATTGGATTCATACCGAGTTCAACTTCACAAGCGATATTCAAGACTTTAAGTCCAGACTTACAGAAGTGGAGCGAAGCGCGATCAAAAACACGATGCTCGCCATTTCACAGATCGAAGTTGCTGTTAAATCTTTCTGGGGTGATTTGTACCACAGAATGCCGAAGCCGGAAATCGGATCTGTAGGATCAACATTCGCGGAAAGTGAAGTAAGACACGCAGACGCCTATTCTCACCTGCTGGAAATTCTTGGTCTAAACAAAGAGTTTGCTTCGCTCAAGCGCAAGCCTGAGATCATGAATCGCGTGCAATATCTCGAGAACTCACTGCGTCACGCAAAGAGCTCTGATAACCAGGAGTACGCCGAGTGCATCTTGCTATTCTCACTATTTATTGAGCACGTATCGCTTTTCTCACAGTTCTTGATCATTATGAGCTTCAACAAGGAGCGAAACATGTTGAAAGGTATTTCCAATGTTGTAGAAGCTACATCGAAGGAAGAGCAGATTCACGGCGATTTCGGAATTGACTTGATTAAGATCCTGAAGGATGAACACCCTGAGTGGTTCACGCCACGCTACTACGATACCATCAAAGACATGTGCTTGAAAGCTTTCGAAGCTGAATCAGGTCTGTTGGATTGGATTTTTGAAAAAGGAGAACTCGACTTCTTGCCCAAGCACGTAGTCGTAGAATTTATTAAGCACCGATTCAACAATTCACTTGAAAGTATCGGAATTGAAAAAGTATTTGACGTAGATAATGATGCCCTTCTCACAACCCAATGGTTCGAAGATGAAATCACTGGTACCAAGCACGGTGACTTCTTTGTGAAAAGATCCATCAACTACTCTAAGAGAACTCAAAGTATAACCAGTGAAGACTTATTTTAAACAATGGCATTTCAAAACAACCTAGAAGAAGTAGTATCAAATCAGGACGTAAAGTCCAGCACAGAAGAGTTAATTGATGCCAGAAAAAAGGCGCTCGAAAACATTCAAAATCAAAGTGAAAAAGGTTTTGAATGGCTTAATGCGGAGAGCCGACAGTTTCTGGATGCAGGTTACCTTTCCAATGGTGTTACAGCCGAAGAGAGAATAGCTGAAATAGCTAATCGTGCCGAAGAAATTCTCGGGATCGATGGATTCGCAGAGAAATTTTACGGATACATGTCCAGAGGATTTTATTCGCTGGCTTCTCCAGTGTGGTCAAACTTCGGAAAGGAGCGTGGGCTTCCGATCAGTTGTTTTGGTTCACATATCAGCGACGACATCGGAAACATCCTTTACACTCAATCAGAAGTAGGGATGATGTCGAAGCTAGGTGGTGGAACATCGGGGTACTTCGGTAAGATCAGACACCGTGGAGCACCAATCAAGAATAACGGAGAAGCTTCTGGAGCTGTTCACATCATGCGATTGTTCGAATCGATGGTTGATGTAGTGAGCCAGGGATCTGTGCGCCGTGGTCGTTTCTCACCTTACTTGCCAATTGATCACCCAGACATCATAGAATTCTTGGAGATTGGAACAGAAGGAAACCCGATTCAGGAATTGACCCACGGTGTGACTGTTTCAAACGAGTGGATGCAGGAAATGATCGATGGAGATCCTGAAAAAAGAACCATCTGGGCGCGCGTGCTTCAGAGTCGTGGTGAAATGGGGTACCCATACATCTTCTTCTCTGACAATGCCAACAACAATGCTGCCGACGTTTATCAGGACAAAGACTTGCCGATTTACGCAAGTAACTTGTGTACGGAGATTATGCTTCCGTCAAATGACAAGTGGTCGTTTGTATGCGTATTGTCGAGTATCAACTTGTACAAGTACGATGAGTGGAAGGATACCGATGCGGTTGAAACAATGGTTCACTTCCTTGACTCATTGATTACAGAGTTCTTGGAGAAGCTTGAAGCCTACCGCGACTCTGACGATCTCGAAGACCGTCAAACGTTTATGTTCATGGAGAAGGCGTACAACTTCGCCAAAGAACACAGAGCACTTGGTATGGGTGTTTTGGGATGGCACTCGCTTCTTCAGTCTAAGCGATTGGCTTTTGATAGCCAGGAAGCGTACAACCTGAATACAGAGATTTTCAAAACGATCAAGCAGCGTTCTTACAAAGCTTCAGAGCAATTGGCTGAGAGATTTGGCGAGCCAGAAGTATTAAAGGGTTACGGAAGAAGAAATACGACGCTGAACGCTGTAGCGCCAACAACTTCTTCTGCCTTTATTCTTGGTCAGGTTTCACAAGGTATAGAGCCAATTTGGTCAAATATTTATGTGAAGGACATCGCCAAGATCAAGACGACCATCAAGAACCAATTCCTTCAGGAATTACTTCAAGAGAAAGGTCAGGATACACCAGAAGTTTGGCGTGATATCCTTAAGCACGATGGATCAGTTCAGCACCTGGATTTCTTGACAGAAGAAGAAAAAGCGGTATTCAGAACTTACTCTGAAATCGATCAGATGGACATTATCTATCAAGCTGCCAACAGACAGGAGTACATCGACCAGGGACAATCCTTGAACATCATCGTTCACCCAGATATGCCGACAAAAGACATTAACAAGATTCACGTGACTGCGTGGAAGTTGGGTCTGAAGTCATTGTACTACCAGCACAGTATGAACGCGGCACAGCAGTTCAAGCAAAAGAAAGAATGTGTGCGCTGTGAAGGCTAATTAGCTGAAGCAATTAATCGAATATTTAAACAGAGATGTCGTGATTGGCATCTCTGTTTTTTGTTTTAGGCCTTTTGGAGCTATTCGGATAATGACTAGGTTAGTACAATGGATTTGAAAAGCTTTCATCTGGCGCTCTTGGCATTAGCACCAACGCTTGGCACAGCGCAAGTCGATGTCTTTGAAATGCTCGAGTACGGTCCCGAGAAGGTCGGGTATGCGGATACGATCCTGTTCGAGCCAGCAATTCAAATCGAAGAGCCAAACTACAGAGGAGACAGCCCTTTGTTTGTTTCCATTTGGTTTCCGACCCAAACTGAAGGTGAAGAACTGAGCTTTGGAGAACTGGAAGATAATCTACCCGATGGCTTGAACGAACTATACGACGAATACAAATCTCAGCGCGATTCATACTTTATAGACTACAACATCAGGGAAGAAGTCAAAAACTATGAATCCATTGTCTACGGTGAAGCGACTCCACAAGATGTGTTTAATGCCATTTCGGAGACGAAGGTATATGCGCACCGATCTCAGCTCGGGTCTCAAATTCCTGGACCAACAATCATCTATCATCACGGTAGCCAAGGATCGCCAATGGAAAATGTGGCGATGGCGGCCTATTTTGCATCGCACGGCTTTACATTTATCGCTTCCAACTTCGAGTGGCCCCACGATGGTCAGCCTTATGGATTGACGGAAGGGGTAAGAAATGATCCGGCTATTGTAAACTATCTCATTTCCTTTTCGAAAAGCTTAAATCCTGATAAACCCTTATTCTACATCGGCCATAGTTGGGGCGCTCAAGAAGGGTGGATGTATCTACACGACAGAGATGATGTGGCTGGGTTTGTTTCATTGGAAACTACGATTGAATACAAGGATGATCACGATATTATACAGGAGTATTGGCCCCACGTCTATGAAGACTTGGTAACTAACCCAAAGGCTTACCACATGCCTATTCTGGTTATGGCTGGAGCAGAAAAGGACGAGTCTTTTGCTTTTTTCTCCAAGACTTCTAATCGAGTTATTTCCGCTTCTACGAAGTCTTATTTCACGCACGAAAGCTACACATCTGCGCTACTTCTGCGAGCAAAGTACCACAATGTGTTTCCACAACCCGATTATCTGTTGATGAAGAACCAAATCGACCTTTACATTTGTCATATTGAGCTCATCCACGATTTTCTAAATCAGATCATTGGTGGAGAAGAAATCGAATTGAAACACGACAAGTTTTTCATTCATCAGTAAGAACATAAACAAATGGATATGAAAAAAGTAGTCATAACCGGTGGAACCGGAATGGTTGGAAAAGGCGTGTTGTACGAATGTCTCGACGACCCCAATATCGAAGAAGTCCTTTGTCTGGGTAGAAGTCCGCTTGGTATGACACATCCTAAACTAAAGGAGTGTTTGTCGAAGGATTTGATGAACACCAGCACCTACGCTGAAGCATTGAAGGGCTATGATGCCTGCTTTTTCTGTTTGGGAATCTCTTCGTTTCGGATGAATGAAGAAGACTACGCGAAAATCACCTACGATTTGACAATGGCCATTGCAAAAGAGTTTTTGGCACAAAACCCCGGTAGCACGTTTATCTATGTTTCGGGCGATGGCACCGATAGTTCAGAGAAGGGAAAAGTGATGTGGGCCCGAGTAAAGGGTAAAACAGAGAACGATCTGCTTAAAATGGGCTTTGGAAATGCTTATATGTTCCGTCCAGCTGGAATTTACCCTGAGCGCGGTATCAAATCTAAAACACCGCTTTACAATACTTTCATGCCTTTGTTAAAGCTTCTGTACCCCTTACTGAAAGCGCTGTTTCCAAAGTATTTGACCACGACGGGTCGAATTGGACGCGCAATGATATATCTTGTTGGCAGGAATTACGACAAGCAAGTGCTGCACACGAAGGAGATTGAAGAGTTGGATCGCCTGTCGAAAAAATGACAGCAAATGAATTCGTTAAATATTGAGAGCGAGACACCATCGCGAAAGCGGCGATGGATCGTCGGTTTAATCGTTTTTCTCTTGGGGGTAGTTGGTGTACTCTCCATGCTTACGGTTGATATACCTATTCCCGAAGAGCAAATGGAAATGCTCAATCAGATGTTTTCCCCGACACAGATTAAGATTCTTACGCTGGTCAACCCAACTATCCTGATGGGGCTGGCTGTGCTGCTTGGCACACCGCTTTATCACCGGATAGGCCTTTCATTACCCATTATTGAGCGCATTGTCTATGGAGAATCTAAGATTGAAGTCTCCAGCATGTTGAAGGGTGGGGTAGTTGGCGGTCTTATCGCGGGAATTTTGCTCGTTTTGATCACGATCATCTCCACGCCGTTTATGCCCGAAGCTTTTCTTGAAGCGCAGGAAAATATGGAGCTCACTCTTGCTGCTCGCTTTCTCTACGGCGGTATTGTTGAAGAGATCATGATGCGATTTGGGATGATGACTGTTGTGATTTGGATCGGAAGCAAAGCCGTCCGCGGACTCACGACGCCAATTGTCTGGATCGGAATTTTGACATCGGCACTTTTGTTTGCTTTAGGGCACTTTCCCGTAGTCTTTTCATTGGTTGATCAACCCACCACAAGCTTGCTGCTCTATGTCTTGATTGGAAATTCCGTGGGCGGAATTATCTTCGGTTGGCTGTATTGGAAGCGGGGACTCGAAGCCGCTATGATTGCACATATCATGGCTCATGTAGTTATGGTATTAAGCGAAAGTTTTATTCAGTAAGGTTGTCTCGCTGGGCATCTGCTGTACATACCGACAACATCTTGAAACTTCCAACTGGCGGGCTACCGCAATTGATTTACTCGAATGGGAAAACGTTGAATTGATAGATACTGGCTCCAATTCCGAGCTCGGATTTGAAACTTCGGCACCTTTGAGCTTTATGGCCGGCCAGCGATTTTCCTTAGTAAGCAAAGGGAAATTTTGGCAAGAGTCCAATAGACTACATTACCGAGTATGCGCTAGTCCCATTTTTTATCTGCTTCCGGCCATACTCGTTCTGATTTCCCTTGGAGCGAAAAGCTTGGTGATTTTTGTATGCGGCATAGCTCTTGTCATAGTCTTCGCCTTGGCTCTGTACATTTCTCAGTACTTCTTCTTCAAGAAGGTGGTCAGAAGGTGTAAAAAGGAGAGAGATTAAATGATAAGAATGCATTCTCGCTACACTTAAAATCAACCAATTCAGAGAATTCTTATATTTAAAGCTCACCAAACCAATTAAACATGAGACGATTAGCCTTTCTCCTTGGATTTCTTTCAATTAGTTCATTTGTCTACAGCCAGTGTGAAGCCCCCGTGGTCACCGACTGGGTTAGCACCAGCGACACGACTTTTTTGGTAAGCTTTGATGCATCAATTGAAGCTCCCTATGAGCTCGAAGTAAGGCTCGACTATGGAGAACTTAATGATTTTCCGAACATATCTTCTTTTACTATTGAAGGGAACTCAAGTGTAGGTTCGAATGAAATTACTGTGGACGTAAGTGAAAGTGGTAATATTAATGACTATTCACGAATATATTTTACCGCAGTTCTACGATTGGAATGTGAAACAAATGTATTCTCTGATAGTGCTAAGTTTTATCTGAGTTCGCACTCTTTGCTCAACGATCCAACTTTTCTGATCGATAATGTGATCACTCCATTCGAGCCTCTGCCAGACGGTGCCGGAATGAGTTATCAAACAATATTTACAATTCCTGACGAAGGAGAATTCATCGAATCCCTGGCCGTATTTCTGGATTTAGGTCATACTTGGAATGGAGACTTGTCCATTTCATTAACACATCCAAACGGAACAGAAGTGACCTTGCTGCAAAATTCAAATGGCTTGGGAGGAAGTTTTGGTCTCAGTGTCGTTTTTACAGATTTGGCTGAAGCATATATTGAGAACGGAGAAAACGAAGACAATGGACCACGTGGAATATTTCTTCCTTTCGAGTCTTTTTCATCCTTGATTGGCGAACCATTAGCCGGAGATTGGGTGCTTACCGTAACGGATAACCTTGCGGTAGATGATGGGATGGTTTTTGGAATTTCACTCGATATCAATGGGACTTTCTGTGCATCATCGATTAGTGGTGCCGTTTATGTGGATATAAACGAGAATGAAACGCTTGATAGTGATGATTATACGGTTCCTTACCCATTGATCTCAAATTCTATTTCGGGTTCTACGTTCTTTGGTTTTAGCTCGGGTCATTATTTTACCTGCTCTTCACTAGGTGCAGGAGAATTATCCCTACAGAATATCCCAAATTACTACGAAGCAGATCCTATTCCTATTGCTGTGCAAGAAGGAGATGCGCTTAATGGATTGGACATAATTGTTTCTAGTGAGGAAGATGTAGACGATCTTATTATTGATATTTTCTCCCTACTACCAAACCGCCCCGGTTTCCCTGCCACTTATCTGGTTCATGCTCAAAACTTAGGTACGACTTGCCAAGAAGGGGTGACGATCGATTTTGAATTTCCTGAATATGTGAGTGTGACGGAATCTAATAACCCAGATGTAGTCATTGATGGGACAAGTGGTACGCTCACAATTGATGAAGTCTGTCCGTTTGAGATCATCGAGTTTGACGTGGATATCCTTCTTGACGATACCGTGAGCCTTGGAACCATTCTGGAAGCCACGGCCAGCATCGTCCCAGTCGATGATGACATCACTCCTGAAAACAATTCATTTACATCAGAAGTGGAAGTAGTAGGATCTTACGACCCGAACGACAAGCAAGTGAGTGCGACTGAAATTGAAGCTGGCTTTATGGAAAATGAAAGTCCGCTGAAATACACGGTTCGCTTCCAAAATACCGGAACATTCTATGCCGAGCGGGTGGTGATCGTCGATACTTTGGATGCTAATCTCGATCTGAGTAGCCTAAACATCCTTTCCGCTTCGCACAATATGGAAGCCACTTTGGATGGGAATGTCCTAACCCTCGATTTCGATAATATCTTCTTGCCAGACAGCACAACGGATTTAGAAGGTAGCCAGGGTTTTGTACGCTATGAGATCACACCAAACCCATCTTTCTCACTTTGGCAGACAATCGAAAATACGGCCTATATCTTCTTCGACTTTAATGCACCAATCATTACAAACACAGTGGTTACAGAATACGTCGAGCCGCTCTCTGCAGGAGCCGTGAAAGTTTATGCTCACATCTACCCGAATCCCGTTTCTGATGAACTGATCGTAAAATGGAATTCAGAGTTTAAACCGAATAGGTTGGAAGTTTTCGATTTAACCGGAAGGAAAGTTCTCGAAGAGAATATTCGGAGTACTGAGTTGGTTGCAATTCAAGTAGAAGAGCTGGTCAATGGCGTTTATATTCTTCAGCTAAGCGATGGGCTTAATACGTCATCGAATCGGTTTGTGAAAGTGGAGTAGAGGGAACGTAGGCAGATGTCAGAGTTAATCACAATAAAATACTAACTCATACTCCTTCTCTAACGCAAGGTTTATCATCCCCCTTAACTTGTTAAGAGCGCGATCAGACTGTTTTTCATTGTATGGATTGATTTTGGCTACGGACATGAGCAATATTCTCATCTCATGTTTAGTAAGTCGGAAATCGCTGAAGTAGGATAATTTTTTTCTAGGAAGATCCTTCTCGAGCTTCATGTTTTCCAGAAGAACAAATTCTTCCAATGTAAAGGATTCTAAGTAATTCTCTTCGACAGGATATGCCGGAAATTCTTGTTCAGAACTACTAATACGATATGCGTCTAACATGATGAATTAATCTAATGGATGAAAAGATAAAAAACTTCCTGCTTCGAATGGTTTGGAATCCTGGGCCTAATCTAGTCAGTGTGATTATGAGTACTAAACTATAGAAAACATCAGCATTTCAACTCAACGAATGGATATCACGACTATAGTAAGTAAATGAGGTGTCAAGAACCAAATGCAATGCATACTCAGAAAGAGAATTACCAATCGAAATCCTTTTAATCTTCAGTTCCAGTAGAGGTAGTCGTCAAAAATCTCAAATGTAGATGGGGCACAGTAGATGTGAAAGTATCCCCTGAATGACGATGAATCAGGGAGAGTTAAAGTCAAAGAAACATCAAGGTATTGTTTAGTGCCATATTGCTTTGAAAAGTGAATTGTCGATAGTTTAAAATTCTCGACAATAAGATTCCCCATATTGAAATGGCTGGGAAGCTCACTTTCTAAATCACGAATTTCTTCATCAGAAGTGCTACTCAGAAACTCCTTAAACGATTTCTTGGCCAATGAGAATAGGTGACCTACAATTTCTGTATCCATTTAGCTTTTTATTCTTAACCACATTTGGTCTGGAACTACCTGATCGAAAACGAACTAACCGTATTTTAGTTGCGTTCCGTATACTCTATAGCTATCTAATCCGATCCAATTGGTAATTTCCAGTTCTTGAATTATATCATTCTGCAGCATTCTTGTTACGAAGTCTTTGCTCTTAAATCTTCAACCTGCTCGGTTAACCACTTTATTTTTGGCTCCGACAATTCATTTAAAGAAACATGAAATTCGAATTTGGCCAATCTATGTGATGGAATCCTTCTAGAGATACCAATTGCCCAAACCTTTTTTTCGATCCTTTTTTGATTTCTTTTTCGATAATCTAACTCTGTCGTTCCCCATTGAGGATCAACAAGGGTTGTTAAATAAATCTTAGTCCCGACTGGATTCCATTTTGAAACTAATTTCACAACTGATTCTGACCACCAATCAAAAGGACTTTGTACATCTTCAACCATCTGCCAACCTCTATTTTCAAGTGCTTCAATTAATTCCTTAACGCGAGTGTCCATCGATATAGGTAAATGCTCAGCTTTAAGTTTGCGCTTCGTAGAATTCGTAATCCTAGGTCCAATATATAAAATCAATATCGTCCATCTCTGGAGTAATTAAACCCCTAATCCAGAATTCCTTCTACCAAGTAAAACATGAACTTTCTCCAAACACATTTCAAATCCGTTAACCGAATGATTTCATTCCTTATTTTTGAACCCTATGCTAGAAAAGCTTCGACGGTTTAAATTCTCGTATTCGCTCTACAACTTTTTTAAGAAGGACGAACTCAAACACAACATTCCACTATTCGAGAAATACGGGCTCAATAAGAAGTACTATTCACCACTTTCGAGTGAAGACTTTAAGGGAATGGAAGGCGAGAAGAATATATACGATAGACTCGACTCCAGAACGGAATTGCCAAAAGATCCCGATTTTAGAAATCTAGACACCAAAACGCAGGAAGCACTTTTGCCATGGTCTGAAAAGGGCTATGCCATTATTGAAGGCTTCCTTTCTCCAAGCGAGGTCGATGAAGTAAATGCCGAAGTGGATAAATTAATTTCCAATGGAGAAGTGTCTTGGCGATATGGAAACAAAATCATGTTTGCCATTCACAAATCCGACTTACTCTATCGGATAGGAGCCCGAGATAGACTTATCCACATCATGTCGATTTTGCTAGGGAAAAAGGTCACCTTGTTTCAAAGCATCAACTTCCTGACAGGTAGCCGTCAGCGAACGCATTCCGACTCCGTGCATATGACCACCTTTCCCGAAGGAAACTTAATTGCCGCGTGGATCGCACTCGAAGACATCAAAGCGGGGAGTGGTGAGCTGCATTACTACCCCGGTTCGCACAAGCTGCCTTACATCATGAATGCCGACTACGACAACGTAGGGTCAAAGCTGATGTTAGGGCCATATAATTACAGCCACTACGAAGATCGAATTCAGAAGGAAATAGATGATCGCCAACTAGAGAAGGAAGTGTTTCTGGCCAAGAAAGGTGACGTGCTTATCTGGCATGCGAATTTACTTCATGGTGGTGAGCCGGTGGTCGATGAAAACCTGACGCGCAAGAGCATGGTGTTTCACTACTACACCGACGATGCCATCTGCTACCACGAGATTACCCAGCGACCTTCGCTCAAAAAGGCGCATTAATCCTTTTCTGGTACTTTTGTAGGCTCATAAATCTACCTTTTGGATCAAAATCAAACTGGCACACGAATCAATAAATACCTGAGTGAAATCGGGTATTGCTCACGTCGTGGTGCCGATCAACTCATAGAAGCAGGTCGCATTAAGATCAATGGCAAAACGGCCGATTTGGGAACAAAAGTCTCCAAAGAAGACACCATTGAAGTAGATGGGAAAGAGATTCAAACAAAGGCTCAAAAGCCCGTTTACATAGCCTTCAATAAGCCACGCGGTATCGTGTGCACCACAGATACCCGACGCGAAAAGGACAATATCATCGACTTCATCAATTATCCGACTCGTATATTTCCAATTGGCCGACTCGACAAGGCCAGCGAAGGATTGATTCTACTCACCAACGATGGTGACATCGTCAATAAGATTCTCCGTGCGCGCTACAATCACGAAAAGGAATATGAAGTAACGGTGAATAAATCGGTTAATTCCACCTTTGTGAAAGCCATGAGCAATGGACTCCCCATACTCGATACCATCACCAAAAAGTGTGAAGTGACCAAGACGGGACAGTTCACATTCACCATCGTATTGACTCAGGGGCTCAACCGGCAAATCAGACGGATGTGTGAGTATCTAGGCTATAAAGTCACCAAGCTCAAAAGAGTGCGCATTATGCATATACCGCTCGACGTGGAAGTGGGCGAGTGGCGCGATTTGACCAAGAAGGAGCTTGCGGCGCTGGATCAAGAAACGGTTGACGGGCCAGACTTGCCACCGGCACCAGAGAAGAAAAGTCTTAAATCTCGCTTTAGATGAGAATTGGAATTCTCGGGATAGGCGGAGTTGGCGGATTCTTTGGTGGACTTTTAGCCAAAGAATACGCTGGAAAGGGCGAACACGAGATCATTTTTATTTCGAGAAGCAGCAAAAAGGCTATTCAACAAAACGGGCTGGAGATTCGATCGACGGTTGGCGATTTCACAGTACACCCTGATGGAGTCTATTCTGCAGAAGAACTCGACAGGCAATTGGATGTTCTCTTTTTAGCAACGAAGTCTTACGACTTAGAGTCGGCCGTTCAGTCAGCAGCCCATTGTCTCAATGAGAAAAGCCTGGTGATTCCCTTGCTCAATGGTGTTGAAATGGACCGCCGTGTAAAGGCTATTCTTCCAAATGTGCAAGTGGCCAATGGCTGCGTTTATATCGTTTCTACCATCAAAGGCCCTGGAATTATTCAAGAGAGTGGTGGAATTCAAAAGCTGTCTTTCGGAAGTTCCGAACCCCTAGGTTTTGACCTGGATGCCGTTCAAGAAATTTTGCTGAAAGCTGGAATAGAGTCAAGGTTCAGTAGCGATATTGAGCTGATTACCTGGAATAAATACGTTTTTATATCAAGTGTAGCATCACTGACGAGTTATCTCGATATTTCGCTTGGAGAGATTCTTGAATCAAGCGAGCACCTTTCTACCATGCGAGAACTTTTGGATGAAGTAGTTGCTCTAGGTAAAGCCAAAGGAATTCCACTTTCAGATAGTCTGGTAGAAAAATGTATCGAGCGAATGGATGCTTTACCTTACGAAACAACATCTTCCATGCAGCGCGATTTTAGAGCCCAGAATAAAACAGAGTTAGAAGCTCTGTGTGGATATGTAGTGAAGGAGTCTGAGATGTATAGTTTGAAGGCAATTTCATTCGAAAGAATTTACCACAGACTCAGCTAAAGAATTCACCTTCTTATTTTTGTCTTATGCATAGAAGAAAGATATCCCTTTACTTTATTCCTGTTTTTATGATAGCCTTAGTTGCATCTTGCAACGAAGATGACTCAGAATCGACAACACCGCCGACACCAGCGATCATGGGCTCGATAGAGGGTTCCGTTGCTCTCTATGACGAAGGCATGGAAGAAGAGCCAAATGATGGCCTGAGCGTCACGGCAATTTTTGGCACCAGTGAATATACTGGAACTACAAATGCCGAAGGTGACTATACAATTGAAGATGTACCAGCTGGCACGTATCGTTTAGAGTTTGAAAAAGCGGGTTATGGAACTTTCAAAATTTTCGATGTCAATCACGATCCTGTGGATGGAAGTACATTTATTTCTGAAACGCCTTCTCTAGGCCAGTTGTCAACGACAGAAGTAGATAGCCTTTGGGCAGAAGTGGATTCCATCAATCAGGAGATCACATTTTTTGCAGAGATTTCTCCGAATCCGGGTCCTTCCAATCAACGCTATGTCAGGTTCTTCTTTCAGCGCGAAGGAGCAGTGAATCCGGTATCTGCAGATGCTCTTACTGACATTATCATGGCCGATTCAGATCCTTTCGAAATCACTTTCACCAGAGCAAACTTTGTTAGTTTGGGCTTTGACCCAGGAGAAGAAGTACGAGTTCAATTGTATGGTGAATCTTTCTTCAGCAATTCCTATTACGAGGAAGTTTTGGACACGTGGTTTTTCCCAAATCTCAACTATGTGTCGAACAATAGTGTGAGAGTTCAGGTTCAGTAAATGATCTAATAAATCTTCTGAAGGCCTTCAAAAACCCTTACCACGGCAGGGCAAATCTCTGTGTTCTTGACCGAGAGATCAAGCACTTGATAAAACCGTTTTCGGTTGGTGTGTGGATACTCCCGACAGGCCAATGGACGACTTTCATACACAGAGCAATAATTGTCATCGCCGAGAAAGGGGCAAGGCGCTGATTTGAAGACGTACTCTCCATCGCGATCCATATGCATGTATTCTTCGATAAGCTCACCGGGCTTCATGCGGAGGTGTTTGGCTAGCCGCTCTACGTCCCGGTCATGCATTCCCGGGCTGGTAGTCTTACAGCAATTGGCACAAGTCAGACAGTTTATTTCATCGAAGACTTCATCGTGCAGCGTCTCCACATCCCGATCAAGCGATTTTGGCTTCGACTTCTTCAGCTTTTGTGCAAGCTTCTTGTTGGCTCTTTTGTTTTGCGCCCCACGCTGAAGCTCTTTCTCCAGATTCATAATGCGAAGGTACATATCAGCGCGAAAGTTGAGTAGGTTTGTAGAAAGCGCTAATCATGAAAACTCATCACTATATCACGGAAGTTAAGTGGCCAGAGAGATCGGGTGACCGCACCACAGGTTACAACGATTATCTGCGAGATCATACGGGCTTTGTGGTTGACAAGAACATCGATATTCCAATGTCATCTGATCCACATTTTAAAGGTGATTCCAAGCGCTACAACCCAGAAGAGCTTTTGGTTATGTCGCTTTCGTCTTGTCACATGCTATGGTATTTGCACTTGTGCGCTGTCAACAATATCGTAGTTCATCTATATGAAGACCGAGCTCAGGGAATTATGGAAATGGATGATTCAGGCAGTGGGAAGTTCACTCGGGTTATTCTGCATCCAGAAGTGCAGTTGAGTTCGGGTGATGCCACCATAGCAGAAGAGCTTCATGAAAAAGCCCATGAGCTTTGCTTTATAGCCCGTTCAGTTAACTTTGCGGTCGATTGTAAACCGACAATTACAAAAGCCTAGAATGAACGTTTTTATAATAGATGGCGCGAGCAAGGTGTACAGCGAAACTGCAGGAAGCTTGAACGACACCATCAGCGATCGTATTGCGGAGCTCGCAAAAGAGTTTGGTCATGACGTGGCGCAAACTTTTGTGGACGACAAGCACGACTTGGACAAAGAAGTCGAGAAGTTTGTCAATGCCGATTTGGTGATTTACCATTTCCCTATTTGGTGGTTTGCCGTGCCTTATCCGCTCAAACAATACTTAGACGATGTCTTGACTCATGGATATGGAAAAATATTCAAGAACGATGGGCGTTCGCGAAAAGATCCAAAGCGAAACTACGGTACTGGTGGATTGCTCAAAGGCAAGTGCAGCTTGATTTCTACCTGGAACGCCCCACTCGAAGCATTTACGATGACAGGTGAATTGATGGAGACGAAACTACCCGATGATGGTGTCCTTTTTGGAATGCGCAAAATGAACAATTTTATTGGACTGAAAGACGCGCCAAACTTCCACTTTTACGATGTGGTGAAAGATCCAAATCTCGAGATTCAACTTCAGGCTTTTGACGTTTACCTCGAGAAAATTCTCAAGAATTAATTTCAAGTAACGAGAAGTGGAGCACATCACTTTTTTAACTTAGACAGAACATTCGGAACCATGAATATCTCGAACAACCCTTGGCATCAAGTCTCTGTTGGTAAAGATGCGCCACATATCGTGAATGGAATTATAGAAATTCCGGCTAACACCCGCGCTAAATACGAGTTAGACAAAGAGTCGGGATTGCTCAAAATGGATCGCGTGCTCTACTCATCCATGTATTATCCGGCCAACTACGGTTTTATTCCTAGAACTTTTTGTGATGATAAAGATCCACTAGACATTGTGGTTTTGTCCCAAATTGCGGTGGTGCCCATGTGTATCGTTAGCGCCAAAGTGATTGGGGTTATGCGCATGTTGGATGGAGGGGAACTTGATGATAAAATCATAGCCGTAGCCAACAACGACATGAGCGTAAACCACATGGAAGATATCTCCGATTTACCACCGCATTTTACTCGTGAGCTCAAGAACTTTTTTGAAGACTACAAGAAGCTCGAAAACAAGACAGTAGAAGTGGAAGAGTTTCAAAATGCGCACATCGCCAGAGAGATCGTTATTCAGAGTATTAAAGACTACGAAGACCTGAACATTCACGAAAGACCTTAAGCCATGAAGTCATTTGCTACGTTTGCTGTATTCATGCTATTTACAGGGATCCTTTTTGGTCAAACTTGTCCATGTTGTGAAGGTAACTATCGCGAATTCGATTTTTGGGTCGGTTCCTGGAAAGTATTAGACTCAGAAGAAAATGTAGTTGGAACTAATGAGATAAGCATTGTAGAAGGCAAATGTGTTATTCAAGAAAACTGGTTGGGAGCTTCTGGCGGCACCGGCGTAAGTATGAACTATTTCAATGCTGCTGACTCAACATGGAATCAAGTCTGGGTAGATAACTCTGGAAATCCATTGGTCCTAAAAGGACGGATGGAGCATGGGTCGATGGTAATGCAATCGACACCCACGATGGTGAATGGAAAAATGGCCATCAATCAGGTTTCATGGACACCTAATGAAGACGGAACTGTTCTGCAAGAATGGGTTTTGATCGATGAAGAAACCCAAATAAAGAACTTGTTGTTTCAGGGTTGGTATCACAAGTTATAGGCGCTTAGACCTGTTAATAAATCTGGATTATTAGTCACGAGTTAAATACTTCGAAAGAAGCGTTCATCTATATTCGGCTCAAACAAGCTAAACCATGATGACTAAAAAACTCGGGGCTGCCCTAATTCTATTCTTTTCGCTAAACACGATAAACGCACAAACAACTGAGACTCTTGTCTCAAACCCAGTAATTCACGATGGGATCTACGTAGATCCAACAGGAAATATTTACACCACATCTGGTGGCTTAACGGGAAGTGATCACATCGGTAAGTACGACATTCAAACGGAAGAATTCACTCCTGTTTGGGCCGATGGATTCGCTGGCCCTATCAATATTGCAGCCTACCGAGATTCTTTGTTGATCGTCTCTAATTATGATGATAATACGGTATCAGCCTTAAACCTGAACACCATGGAAGTGGAAGTGATCGCATCTAATCTTGACGGTCCTTCGGGAATTGCGATTGATGAAAACGACAATATTTACATCACCAATTGGGGGCAAGCACCAGCATGGCTGGGGACAGAGATTTATAAAATAGACTCCGAGGGAAATGTTTCTCTACTTATCGATGACCCTGCACTCGAAAATCCGCAGGCTATTTGCATTAACCAAGATGGCGATATAGTTGTGCACTCCAATGCATGGCTCTATAAGGTAGATCCGGAAAGCGGTGAAATGAACCAATGGACCTTTCTTGGGATTACCGTGCCAAATATCACGTTCAGAGAATCTGATCAATCGATCTATGCTGTGGGAAACAATAAGGTGCTCAAAATAGACTCTGAAGGCCAGATGTCTATTGTCAGCGGCGCGGATGCGGGCTACCAGGATGGCAGTTTTGAAGAAGCATTGTACACTGATGCTATTGGCGTAGCTTTTAACCCTGAAGATGATGTGCTCTATGTTTCGGAATCGGCCTATCAAACTGGTCTTGGGCGGCTTCGAGCACTTAGTTTTAATTCGACAACAAACTTGATGGAATATGAACCAAGCGAGATAGATCTTCGTCTATCACCAAATGTTGGCACAGCGTTTTTTGTGGCTGAGTTTCCAGGAAATGTTGGTCAGATGACGGTATACGAATTCACAGGAAGAGTAGTAGAGCAGCAAAATATTCATCCTAATCTCCAAGTCGATGTTTCGAATTGGACGCCAGGTGCTTATCTCGTGCATATTCAAACTGACAAAGGATCAGCAGTGCGGCGCTTCATTAAGAAATGATCAAGCACTTATTCGTACTCTTATTGGGATTCATTTCTGTCAGTGTCACGGCTCAGGTAAAGAAGGGCTATGTTGACTATTACAAGGCCATGGCTTACTTTCCAATTGCTGTGGAGAGAGAATTGGCATTCGGTCGCTTCTTCAAACCCAAAACTGATAGCCTTTCTCTGATGAATTCTCAGCTCGATTCAGTGATGCATTATCACGCTTACGATACCGCATCAATTGATAGCGATGGAATGGTGCTTTCGCAAGCAGACGTGTTCCAGCAAGCCATTGAAGATTTATATGCTGAACTTCGTGATGAGATGTGGCAAAGAAGAACGCTAAAAGATGAGTTGAATCACAGGGATTTAGTTGAGTTTTTAAACGTTTTTGCTTCAGATGGTGATTGCATTATGTTGATTTCTGAGCGGTCCATGAAATACTGTTTTCAATGCACCGATTACACGAGTGCTTTTATTGAATTCGTGCATGAATTAGATCCGGCAAGAGCCGATTCTACAGAAATGTTTATGCACGACCCAGTATACCGATAATTGTTCCTTCTCATCTTCACCTGAGCACATTTTACACTTTTCTGCTTGTTTTCACGTTGGACTTATGTGAGAACAAGAAATCATTGAAACCACACCACCTTCTTGTTCTCTCTTGAAACCTGTAAGATAAAAACATAGAGACCAATGAGATATCAAACGCTCGCTCTATCTCTGGCTGTGATGTTTGCTTCAAAAGCGGCAGTTTGCCAGACAGAAGCTCCAGTCTATGCCAAGGTAGTCGGAACGGTAACGGACTACGATAAAAACATCAAAGTAGGTGAGACCATCATCTTTGAAAACCAAACCACAAAGAAGCGCTACGAGGCTAAGAGTGATGAACACGGGAAAATCAGCTCTGAGATTCCTTGTGGATACAAGTATTCTGTGAGAATAAAAGGGTTTGCAGAAGATGTAGAGTATTCGGAGTTTGAGATTCCGGAAATAAGTCCTGATCAAGGAAGCGTCACGCTACAAGTCAATGTTGAGATGAAACCCGGTAAGGAGTTCGTTCTCGACAATGTTTACTTCGATACGGGAAAAGCTACACTCAAGCCTGAGTCATATCCAGAGCTCAACAATCTTGTGGCGTACATGAAGGAACTTGAAAACGATGTAATTGAAATCAGCGGTCACACCGATAACGTAGGAGATGCAGATTCAAATCAAGGATTATCCCAAAGGCGTGCCGAAGCCGTTGTGGCTTATCTGGTGAAAAGTGGAATTCAAGAGAATCGTGCGAAGGCGGTAGGCTATGGTGAATCGCGACCGATAGCGAGCAACGACACTCCCGAAGGCCGAAAGAAAAACCGCCGCACGGAAGTGAGAATTTTGAGTCACTTCTAGGTTTTCATTTAGAGCTAAAGGGCAGCATTAACAATTTTTCATTCCTGTGTCAGGGATTTCTTGCATCTATCTCACTACGTTCATCGAGCTCATTCAACTGATGAAATATGAATTCGAGAATCATCTGGCTGGCTTTGTTAATTCTGCTATGTGGATGTAAGACTCCTGCCGAGAAAATTGCCAAAGCCGCAGACGACCAAATTGCAATAAGTGATTTTAACGGCTTTGTTTACATAGCATACAATGGCGATGCAGTAGTACGAAAGCCCCTCACAAATCCGAAGTTAAGCACAAGCCCGATCACTTTTGAAACACCTGTCCAACTGGCTTCCTTGACGAAGCTATTTGTCAAAGTAGCTTTGTTGCGTTTGGTGGATGAAGGTAAGCTCGATCTCGCTCAGCCCATTTCCGAACTCCTTCCCAATTTCCGTCCTAACTTTGGTCAAAAGATCAATGCACGCCATCTGATGGAGATGAAATCAGGACTACCGCGAGAGCTGTTTGAAGATGATGAGATCAGTGGTGTTAAATTCAATGAAAATAGATTTGCCGGCCCTTATTTGGATACTATTCCAGACTTCGAGCTCAAATCAGAACCCGGAGAAAAATTCAGCTACAGCAATCTCGACTACTGGCTTCTGGGAAGTGTGATTGAAACTATTACAGGCCTGCCCATTGAAGAAGCGATGAAAACGCTCGTTTTTGATGAGCTTGAGATGTCTCATTCTGGGATAGTCTATTCAAATGATATAGCTGCTGGTATATCATTTCAGAATGACGTTCCCCAAGAAGAGCGGATCAATTACAGCGGGCGCTATACATCTGGTGGGTTTTATGCTTCGGCTAGCGATTTGGTCAGACTGTCTGAAGCGCTCCAGTCTCCTGACTTCCTTTCAGACCACTCCATGGGCATATTGTTTGGTGAAGAAGACAAGCTTGAGATTTACGGCTCTTTGCCAACCGCTTCAAACATCTACTTCCAAGACAGGGCGAATGGAATAACACTTATTCTGCTGAATAATCTTGGGCTCAGCGAATTAGGCCAGGTATCCGATCTGAAAATCGAGATCGAAAAAGCAATTGGTCTTGAGCGAAAAGCCGGTCCAAAAAGAAAGGTCACTCTTATTTCTATGGAAGCGCTGAGCGATTCTAGCAAAGTAGAGAACGGGCTTAAAAAGTGGGCTGAAGCTGTAGAATCAGGTAATGAAAATGAGATATACACTGCACTTGAGAATGTCTCCGTTCCAGGAAGCATGAGTGAGTCCGATCCAACGTGGAAGGAATTGGTGAAAGTACGAAATCAAAGACCGGGATTTAAAGCATTGGGTTATCGCTGGGTTGATGAAGCACCAAAAGGAATTGAAGTGTGGTTTGCCGCTCCCGAAGCAGAAGGGAAGTTAGCCATTCGCTGGTTGCTCAGCACAACTGATTCTACCAAAGTGGAAAACATCTTTGTGATGCCCGATGATATGGAGTGGATGGGGAGTTCATATTGAGGAATCTTTTCTTTCACTGCATTCGAACGACCCGACTTTTGAGACTCCCCAAGATTCACTTAATTCGCTTGGCCATTCAAAAATGGACTTGAGATTATTTATCGAATTGATATGACGAGAGAAGAACAATTAGCGTTTTGCAAGGTATGCACCAAAAACAAGATGGATATGAAGAAGGGGTTGGTGTGTTCGCTGACCAATGAGCTTGCCGACTTTACTGGAACATGTGAGAACTTCGTTGAAGACCCAGAATTGAAGGCCAAGGTTCACGAATCAAATATTAGTGAAGATGTTGGCCACCATAGAGACGGGGCATTGATTTTTCTTATTATCGGGCTTCTCTCCGTAGGTACTTCCCTGATCTATTATTTTGCTACTGGTGCCGTTTTTTTTGCCATCGGTTTGAGCACAACCCAGATTTTCGAAGCTGCATATACCCTTCAAACTGGTGGACTAGACGTGATAAGCACGGCCGTGAGTGTTCTTATCGCATCGGTGTTTCTCATTATTTGGTTCTATGCCCGTAAGGGAAGCAAACTCGCTTTTATATTGGGAATTGTGTTCTACAGCATAGACACCATTCTGATGCTATTGACATTTAGCTTGCTCGGCTCGGCAATACACATCATCGCATTAGGGTTAATGATCAGAGGCTATAGAAGTATGGTAGCTCTGAAGAAGAAGTATCCTTTAGGGTATTAGAACATGCAAAGCAGTAGTGCATTTAGCGTAATCTCTTCTATTTTTAAACCATGGAAATAGAAAAGACCTGTTTCACGACCTTTCCCGTTTTACATACACCACGCTTAACCCTTCGAAAGATTCTACTCGAAGACGCCGAACGCATTTTTGAAATGCGAGCGAATTGGCGAAACAATCAATTCATGCTCCGTCCTGATATGCAAGACTATGCGAAAGCAGAAGATCTGGTGAAAGCCGTTGACGATGGATATAATGATCAAAAAATGATGGCCTGGGCTGGACTCTTGAGAGATGAAAAGACCATTGTTGGTACCTGTGGATTTAATCGAATTGACCACCAAAACCTACGTGCGGAGATAGGAGGTGAGCTTTATATCGAATACTGGGGTAAGCACATTGCCCTTGAAGCGGTGCAAGCAATAATCGACTATGGGTTCAATGGAATGAAATTGCACAGCATTGAAGCAAAAATAAATCCCGGTAATCGAGGTGCGATTCACTTGGTAGAGCAATTGGGCTTTTTGAGAGAAGCCTATTTTAAGGAATATGGCTACTATGAAGGCTCTTTTCACGATTTGGCTATTTACTCTAAGCTAAACCCGAAACAACAATAATTCGTTTCTTTCCAAACGCAATGGTAAAAGAAGAACTCCTTGAAGCTATTTTACAATGGGACTCCAAAGCTTGGTCTCGTGCCCTTCACTATTGGGATAATCAGGTAGAATGGGGTACTGTCAAAACTGCTCTCGAACTCGGTGGAAATAGCGGTGGTTTGTCTATTTGGTTGGCTTCCAATGGAGTCGACGTTATCTGTTCTGATCTGGAAGGGGTGGAAGAAAAAGCGTCTGGGCATCACGCGCCGTTCGAGTTTAGAAATAAGATTACCTATCAGGACATCAACGCTTGTGATATTCCGTACGAAAATCTTTTTGATCTGGTTGTATTCAAATCAGTTCTTGGTGGAGTAGGTCGTGACAACAATTTCAGCAAACAAAAAGAAGCTGTTGATCAGATATACAATGCCCTGAAACCAGGCGGGAAATTGCTTTTTGCAGAAAATTTAATCGCTTCTCCTGTACACCGGTTTGCTCGAAAAAAATTTGTGCATTGGGGAAAGTCTTGGCGCTATTTGACTTTGAATGAAATGAAGAGTCTATTGTCTGGCTTCGAAACATATTCTATTCGAGCTACAGGATTTGCCAGTGCCTTCGGTAGAAGCAATGGACAGAGAAATAGTCTCGCATCCTTAGATCGCTTGTTTTTCAATTACTCAGTCCCTAAGAATTGGAAGTACATCGCTTACGGCGTGGCCATCAAATAAGATTTTCAGCATTTATAGAGTGAATCTTTAAGGCTCGTTTAGAATTCATTTTCTGATATTCGCGTTCATGCGTATTCGAAATCTACTTCCCCTTGCCATCGCGGTACTTCTGGTTGGCTGCAATCAAAACCAAACTCAGGAGTCAACAATACAAACCCAAAGCGAACTACTAGAAGCGATTGATTCATATATGAACTCAAAAGTCGATTCAGTTGGGGCCGGTGCCGGACTACTCATCAATTACGAAGGTGAGCCTATTCTTATAAAAGGATATGGTCTCGAAAACTACTCGAGAAGAATACCGATATCACCGAATTCGAATTTCAGGATGGCTTCTGTAAGCAAGCAATTCACGGCATTAGCAATTCTAACATTGATTGATGCGGGCAAGCTCTCCTACGATTCACCTGTTAACATCATCCTAGACATTGATGGGATGGAAGGGGTTCAAATCCACCATTTGCTGAATCATACTTCGGGTATTCCATCTTATGAAGATTATTTTGAGAATGAATGGAAGGAAGCGCGAATAGCCGAAAACCATCACGTTTTGGAGTGGTATAGAGAGAATCATGAATTGTCATTTGAGCCTGGAACCGAATTCGAGTATAGTAATGGTGGCTACAACTTGCTTGCGACAATTGTTGAAGAAGTAAGTGGCATGCCATTTATGCTATATGCCAGAGAATTTGTGTTCAGACCATTTGGGATGAAAACGACGGATTATTTTAATCTGGCTCATCCAAATATGATTTTCAATCGGGCCTATTGCTACGACTTGAATGATCAAGGTCAATGGGTTCAAGTAGATGGAAATAAGCTAAACGGCTTGCAAGGTGAAGGTGCCGTCTACACCAACCTTGCAGATTACGCCGCTTTTGACAAGAATTTGCGCAGCAAAAAAGTGCTGAGCAACCAGCTTTTTGACACCTATTACAGCGACAATTATTCTATTCCGTTCGAGAGAAACCTGGATGTATCATACCTTCGAAGTCATCCGGTTCACTATTCCAATGGTTGGTACGTGACACCAACTACCGTATTTCATTCGGGAGCATGGATAGGAGCTCGCACCTTTGTAATTCGCGATCTCGATCGGCCACTAACGGTAGCTGTTTTCCGAAACTCAAATGAAGAAGCTCATGACCTAGCTGAGCACGTTTATGACCTTGTCGATAGCTACTTGACTAAAGAATAATATACTATCCTTGAAGGATGGCTAAATCATCAAAAATCAATCTAATCCAGGCTATTTCCATCGGAGTTGGTGGAATGGTTGGTGGTGGGATATTCGCCGTTCTCGGATTATCGGTTGATTTGGCTGGTGGAGGCGTTCTGGTATCTTTCCTAGTCGCCGGTATCATCGCAGCTATTACGGCCTATTCCTATGCCAAGTGGTCGGTGGCTTATCCCGATTCTGGTGGAACCGTTCGTTTTTTGAATGAAGGGTTTGGGAATGGACTACTCAGCGGTGGATTGGGAAATACCCTATGGGTAAGCTACATCATCATGTTGGCTCTTTATGCAAGCGCTTTTGGGGCCTACGGAAGCTCTTTAATTCATATTACGGGCGATAAGTCGCTCGATGCACATATTCTCTTATCAGCTATCCTAGTAATTTCTACAGCCATTAATTATTACAGCATTACTGTGGTAGGTAAAGTTGAATCGATAGCTGTTATTGTCAAATTACTCATTCTAATTTCGTTCGTTGTAGTTGGCTTCTTCGGTTTGAGCGACAATCCAAATTTTGCCCAGTTAGATGTTTCTTCCTGGGAGTCGCCTATTGCTTTAATCGCTGCCGGAATGATCATTTTCGTCGCGTACGAAGGATTTGAATTGATTGCCAACTCTTCACCAGATATCTCCAATCCCAAGCGAAACATTCCCTTGGCCTTTGGAATTTCAGTGGTCTTCGTCATTCTGCTCTACTTGGCTATCGCAGCCGTAACGGTGGGTTCGGTAGCATTCGAAGACATTTCTGCTGCACAAGACTATGCCCTGGCTGTGGCTGCCAAACCAAAGTTTGGTGAAGTCGGTTTTGTAGTTATCGGAATAGCAGCAATGATTTCCACATTTTCAGCGATAAACGCCACGATTCTTGGTGGAAGTCGAGTTAATTATGAAGTAGCTGAAGACGATGAGTTGCCTTCTGAGTTTACTCGATTTGTTTGGGGAAAACCTGTCGGATTAGCGGTGATTTCGGTGGCTGCATTAGTCTTAGCCAACACCGTTGATCTGGAAAGTATCTCCTCATCAGGGTCTATGGGGTTTCTGATCATTTTCGGTATGGTCAACGTAGCCGCGTTTCGCAAGTCCAAAGAAATTGGATCAAATAAACTTTTAAGTCTAATTGGGGGGTTGCTGTGCTTCATTGCTTTCGCAATTTTGGTAAATCAACAAGCTCAGACCAACGCACTTGGTGTCGGGATTGCCCTTGCAATTATTGCGCTCTGCTTCATTGGAGAGTTTCTATTCCGAAAAGCGCGTCGATAATATTTGGACATCAGGACGATTCTCGCTGGGTTATTACTGGTAAATAAACCCAGATTAAACCATCTTTACGGCAGAAGCTCCAATACATAGTCTATGAATTCAAAGGTTCTATTAATCTTTATTTCCCTTTCTCCTTTGATCGGTTTTTCTCAGCAAAGTCAACCGCAAAAGGTGAAAAACATTGAAGCCTTCGCGAAGCTCTATGGTTACGTGAAATACTTCCATCCTTCAGATGAAGCCTTTGACAACGACTGGGACTACTTTGCGATTTATGGAGCTACTAAAGTGTTGGATTGCCCGGACAACGAAGCTCTGAGAGATAGCTTGATCGAATTGTTTCAGCCAATTGCACCTTCGATACAGATCACAAAGGGTAAAAAAGGATTTAACCCGAAAAACCACTACCCAAAAGATACGACTGGTTTTGAGCGCGTATTCTGGCAACATCAGGGAGTAAACTATGGCAATTTCCGAAATGCTCATAACCCGGATATTCCATTTCACAGTGTTCGAGTGAATAAGCCATACGAAGTGCCTGTGGCCAATGATACCGCTGGGTTTGCGATCAATTTGAAAGTCGATTCTGCGTGGTGGAAAATGCCTTATAGAATTACGGGAAACTTTAGGTTTAGTCAAGGCCTTCATCACCGTATGGGCTATGGAAATCAAGGGCAGTTTTTCGCTGAAATTGATCACAAGCGCGTGAGTACAGAAATACTCCCCGGTCCATATTCGAATGTGGAAATGACTGGTAGATTTCCTTCTAAAGCCGATACGCTCAGGTTCGGAGCGATTATTTCTGGTGGAGTTTTACGATTCAATGACATTGATATCAAAGTTAGAGTGGATGGTGTCTGGAAGGACATCGACTCCAAGGTTAACGCTTTTGAACGTCATAATATCCTGAGCCAAGACTGGTTTGAGTATTGGGGCAGTGAGAATTTCACATTTGATGTTTTGAAGGATATTGAGCATATGGTCCTTAAGGTAGAAGGTCAGGAAAAGTATATTCAAGTAAGTGGGGATAAGCTTTTCCAAGAAGAGCCAAATGATTCAGACCATATCCAGGTAGAGTTAATCGATGGTGTTCACGCCGTGATACCATACGTTTTGTACAGCAACTTTCTAGGAACATACCCGACAGCTGAAGGATACGGGGCACTTGCAGTGGAACTGGAGAACACCGAGTACCATGCGGACTATCTTGGTTCTAGGCTGGGAAATGTGATCAATGCCTGGAATGTTTTTAAGTTCTTCTACCCATACATTGATCTTATTAATACAGATTGGAATGTGGCCCTTCTCTATTCCATTAAGTCAGTGCTAAATGGGGCGTCTACTACTCGTGGAATTGAAATTATGACTCACTATCTGGAAGATGCCCATGTGAAAGTCGAAGGTGAAGAAACTTTTTATTATCCGCCTATTCTCTGGGAGCGACTTGCCAATGGTAAACTGGTCATTACTTATGTCGGTGATGAGAATAGCGGTTTGAGAGTGGGAGATGTGGTAACTGGAATTGATGATATGTCGGTAGATCGGATTTATAGCGATGTCTACAGCTCAGTGTCTACATTTAGTGAAGATGCGAGACGGCATCAACTGAACATGACAACATTGCGCGGGCGCCAAAGCTCCAAGATGAAACTTGTATTGGAAAACCGGACGAATCGCTACGTAGTTCGAGATCTGGCTTCTCCGGTTTCTCTTCCAGATCGTGACCAAGTGGCCTCCCAATGGCTAGATAATGAAAACTCAGTGCTCTATTTTAACTGGGGTCTCGTAAAGGATGAGCTTGAGTTTACTCATGCTATGGAGCAAATGAAGTCTGCGAAATATTCGGTTCTTGATTTTAGAGATGGAATAACACCTGTGATCGGGCAAGTGTCCATAGAGCAGTTTTTGAGAAAGGCATTTCCTAGCCCTGAAACATCAGTATGGACAAGCGTTCCAAGACGAATAAATGCAGATAGCACTATTGGCAATGTAAATATTCGTCTCCCAGATATTTGGATTGAGAATCCCGAAATACCTGGCTTTACCTGCCAAATGATATGCTTGGTAGATGGCGGCGTCAAAGGGCTGTCAGAGTCCATAATTATGGGTTTAGAACAACACAGAGATGACCTAGTCATAGTTGGAAAACAGAGTGCTGGAGCAAATGGACTTGAAAACAGATTTATTCTTCCTGGAGATATGACCGTATCATTTACTGGTGTGAAAACTGTCAAGCCGGATGGATCTTCATTCTTTGGAGTGGGAATTATGCCTGACATCAAGGTCGAAAACACGGTGGAATCCATAAAGGGTGGAAGAGACCTGTATATCGATAAAGCCATGCATTATATTAAACAAGCGAAGAAATAGTATGAAGTGGGGAGTCCCAATTTCTTTCTTTTTCATCATACTTATCAGTGGTTGTGGGCAGAATAATTCGGGAAAAGAGAGCCAATCTCAGATTACCACACTCCCAAACCGTATGCTGGATTATTGGGGTGTACCAGAGTCAAAAAACGATGACATGCTTCCCATGTTCTTCGATTGTGGGTCATGGTTTGGTTTTGGCCACGGCGACTCCACAGATTTAAACTTCAGCGGTCCTATTTTATTGGAAGATGGCAATGGCTCTTGGCTGAGCTCTCAGCTACTTCAATTAAGCGTTCGAAATACCGAGAGCAATCTTTCACTTGGTGCACCCCAGCAAATAGAATCAAACGTTTATCTGAGCCATATTGAGAAGGTTGGAGAAAACGGGCATACAAGAATTAGGCAAATCATTCATTTTCATTCAGATCGTCTCGCTATTCAAACGTGTCGGGTTGAGAATTTATCAGAAGAGAATCTGTCACTTGAATTGACTTGGATTGGCAGGGTTTTCGGAATGGGCCGAGAATTGTCAAAAAATGGAGACGGCCTTTCGATTCAGACTAATGACGGAGAAGTATTCCATATCTCTGGTCCGAATTTGGACGAACTATCTGATTCCACATTTGTTTTCAGGCAGGATGTCAAATTAGAGCCAAATGAGTCTACCGAAATAACAATAGTATACGCAAGTGATGGCGCAGCAAGTCAGTCGGAAAGTCTGACCAGTCTTCAAGAACGGATTGCTCAAAAAGAAGCTGAACTCGAAAAGGTATACCGGAGCTTGAAAAAAGACTTTCAGTCTCAAATCTATGGAGATTTGGCGGCAAAGTGCATGCTCACGCTACAATCCAATTGGCGTGCTCCACGTGGCGAGCTAAAACACGCTGGGTTATTTCCGAGCTATCACGCACCATATTTCCACGGTTTCTGGGCCTGGGACAGTTGGAAACACGCCGCCGCCATTTCACTTTACAATTCTGATTTAGCGAAGGATCAGATACTGGCCATGTACGATTATCAGGATTCGGTTGGGTTCATACCCGACTGCCTTTTTAGAGATACCGAAATTGAACAGCACAACTACAGAAATTCAAAACCACCGCTATCGGCTTGGGCGGCGCTTAAGGCTTCTCAAGCGGGTCGTGACACCAATTTCTTAAAAGTAATTTACCCAAAATTGGTAAGTCAGCATCAGTGGTGGTATTCACACCGCGATCACAATCGAAATGGTTTGTGTGAATACGGATCTACCGATGGTTCGCTGATTGCAGCCAAGTGGGAGAGTGGGATGGATAATGCTGTTAGGTTCGATAACACCAAAATGCTCATGAATAGTGAAGGAGCCTATTCAATGGATCAAGAAAGCGTTGATTTGAATGCATTTCTCTATTCTGAGAAGAAAACACTCCAGAGAATTGCTCAAATTATCGATTTACCGCAGGAAGCTGCCAAGTTTGAGCTTCAGGCTCGGCGACTTAAGTCCAGGTTTAATTATAAGTTCTTCCATAGTGATGGCTGGTACTACGATCGAAACTTAAAAACGAACGAATACATAGAAGTAAAGGGCTCTGAAGGGTGGATACCAATTTGGGCTAAACTAACGAGTAGAGACGAGGCGAAGCAAATACGGGATCAGATGATCGACACAACTCAGTTTTATTTGCATATGCCTTTTCAAACCCTGAGCGCTACAGAAATAGAGTTTCAACCGATAGGGGGCTATTGGCGTGGGCCAGTTTGGATGGATCAATCTTATTTTGCGGTGGCAGGCTTAAAGAAGGTGGGGCTGGGAAATACCGCTTATAAGTCTATCAGGAAGCTACTCAGAAATGGCGAAGGGATCTTGGAAAAAGGAAAACCGCTGCGTGAGAATTACGATCCTGTGACAGGAGAGGGGATGGAAGCTGAACACTTTAGCTGGACGGCTGCTTGCATATTGCTTGTGCTGACAGAATAAAGGAACTAACCCAAAAGCTCCAACTCAAACTGAATATTCGCCTTTGCCTTGTATTCGCGACGTAAGCCAAAATCTGTGGCATAGATTTTATCCCTTTCAAGAAAGTGATCCAACACCTTTCTTCTGCCTTTCTTGTAGAGAAAAGGTGGGTAGATGGCATATTCACGACGTATATTTTCCAGATAAGTCAAGTACGTGCTTTGTGATTCGGACAGAATTCCAAGATCAAAATCAACCATGTACTTCGAATCTTCATCAGAATACACATCGTGCGATTTAGTAGCCAAAATATGTGTTACACAAAGGTCAACTCTATTCCGATCGACACCTAGACTCACGAGCCGCTTCTCCGCAAGTCGAGCACTTTTTTCTTCGTTGTCGCGCCTTGTAGATTTGTAAACGATATCGTGGTAAAAAATCGCAAATATCAGGATGTCATAGTCGCGAATATTGTCTTTATGCTCTTCGGCTAATTCTAACATATACAGGAGGTGATCGGTATTGTGGTAATGCCGTCCTATACTCGAATAGGCCTTCTTAATCTCCTTCCAGAATTTTGTGATCATCTCTTTGTCTTGAGAAAATACAGATGCGGTCTTTTCCCAGATCTCACGAATCTTAAATAACGACTCACTCTCTTCCTTCTGTAGAATACTTACGGCCATCGCTAAATTCTTGTTGTTAGGGCAAGAGAAATCAAATGTTGAATCCTCCAGCCGAATAGCACATTTTTCTGCTCCAAGCTATTCTTGGAATGCAAAATGTACAATAAAATTTAGTTTTATATTAAATTAAAGTCAAGAAATAAATTAGCTAATTTCCACTACTTCCTGATATCCACTGTTTTGCCCGAGAAGCACTAGGGATGAGACTAGGTTGAAACTTGATTGTTGAGCTAGCTATTATTGTTTTTCTTCCACTCTCTATTATTGATGTAAGCCGTACCCGTAAGCGTGAAACCAATGAGTAGACCGAAAAAATACGACATGAACGGAGCCCCATTAATGGCTTGATAGACGCTGGAGACCATGGCCAAGATTCCGATTACAATGACAATACGGTTTACATTCTGAACGTTTCGCTTGGCCATACTATTCTTTGTTTGAGTGATAAACGAGACGCTCCCACTCAGGGTGTCGTTTTATAAATGTCGCTACATAAGGACACTGCGGAATTACTTTGAGCCCGGACTGGTCTACGGTCTCTAAGGTCTGGAGCGTGAGTGACTTCGCAATTCCCTGGCCTTCCAGAGCTTTTGGTACTTCGATGTGCGTTAGATAGATGCGGTCCGTGCGTTTTACATACTCCAGACGCGCCACTTTCTCATCTATATGAAGCTCAAATTGATTCTTCTCAGTATTGTCTTTAAAAATCCCTTGATTCGAATTCATATGTTGAAAATAGGCAATTCTTCAATGCGAAAATGGAAGCAGATCTGGCTCAACGAATTGAGCTCGTGCTGAAGAATCATTAAAGACATCAAAAGAGTAGTGCGATTGAACTATCTCCTTGAATCTATTTATCAAGTCTGGGTTGCTGTCCAGAAACGCTCTGATGTCATCATAAGATTGATCACGCATGGCCTTGGCCACCAACTTTACAGCTACTACGGTGATTGTCTCGTGGTATTTACCTTCAATTTTAAGGTGATCAACGTAGCCTTTGATTGCCGAACAAGTTTCATCTATAGCTCTTTCTTCTCCGATTCTCGAGATGAAAATATATGCCAGCCTGATATGTGCTTCGTGGGAAAACAATCCAGGATTGAGCGAGCCAGAGATAAACTTCTCTAAGAACTGATCGTCAGAATAGTCCCAATGCGATTTCTGTCTGAATGCCATCTTGCAAAACTACGCTACTAAAAATCAATTTACTACCCTGAAATTTCTTGACTAACGTCAAAGAAAGCCCTAGAAAAATGCATTTTTGGCTTTGGAACAGGACCCATCAAAAAGCTAGCAATGATTGCGGAACCCTTTCTATCACTACGTTAGCAAATGTAAATTAGTGTAAATTCACTTAAATTGATTGTCTACTGACTTCCTTTAGAATAGATTTACAACATGATAAGGTCAGGACTTGTAATCATCTTTTTTGCATTGACTATTCTCTTTGGAAGTCAACTAGGGTTTTGTCAGGAAGTTCAGCTCCAGAAGCAAACGGAAATGGCCATGCGCCAAATTGGGCATGAGCTGCTTTTAGCTTCCAAGGACTCTACTTCCAGAGTATTACCTATCGAAAAGACGGGAGAGTCGACTTATCTCATTCAATTTGAAAACGATTTTGAGCTCAATTCTGATGCCGTACAAGGTATAGTCGATACCATATTCATCGAGCGTGAAATTGCATCAGAGTACGTTTTGGAAATACTTGACTGTGATTCGGGGAAAGCTGTGTACGGCTACGGGAGAAACCTGAATGTTGCGGATGAAATAATGGCTTGTGGCGGTAGAATGTACGAGCGATCTTGCTATCAAATGGCGATTACCATTATTGAACCTGCTATCGGTGAAGTAGAGCAGGAGCAGGAGAATGAAGCCAAAGCCTGGTGGATATGGGTCTTGATTGGGATGGGGCTGACACTTGGCTTTGCGTACATTGTAAATAGAACTCGAAAATCGAGTCTGTCTGAAGACAAGTCTCACCTAATTCCCCTTGGCAATTACCTATTTGACAAGCGCAATATGGAGTTGCGAATAAACGATGAGAAGATGGAGCTGACGGGAAAGGAGTCTGATCTCCTCAGTCTTTTACATTCTCAGGTCAATTCGACCTTAGAGCGCGATGTAATTCTCAATGCAGTATGGGGCGATGAAGGCGACTACGTGGGAAGAACACTCGATGTGTTCATCTCAAAGCTTCGCAAAAAGCTGGAAGGTGATGACCGCATTAAGATTGTGAATGTACGTGGAGTAGGGTATAAGCTCGTTTTAAACAGCTAGTATCCTCTATTTCTTACGCCTAGCCTTTTTTGCCTTCTTCGCTTCCTTATTGCACTGTTTGCACACATACTGTATCTGGTAGCTCGGACTTTCGCTGTGGGCCCACCAAGGCATGGTAGCATGCGGATAGCTCGGGTTGAAATGGTCAGGTGTTGACTTTCCGGTTTCTTTACTCGGTTTCACTTTTGTGGCCTTCAGTTTCTCATGGTGGACTTCGCAAGAATCAATCACTTCAAAACTGACCATAGGAGCAGCTTCCTGTGCATAATTATTCAGAGCAAGGCTTATCAAACCGACCAAAATTAGAATCTTTCTCATGGGAATAGTTTGGTGCAAAATTGCGATAATCATGCCAAACGATGAGCAATAAAAACTACTTCAAGCATTTTTGGATTACTTGACTATCGGTTTCATCAAAATCCTAAATTGGCTCTATGAAATCAGCTTACTTCCATCAGGAATCTGAAAGATTGATCTACAGGCCGCTTACGAAAGAAGACGTGCCTTTGTGGATTCCTTTTTTTACCAAAATGGAGAATCCAGAATTTTTGGGAATACCCAGTGAAACAAATCCGCAAGAAGGAGCTGAAGAATGGGTAAACCGGCAATTAGAGCGTTACAAAGAAACGGGGCTGGGTGGTTTGGCTATCGTTCGAAAGTCAGATGGCAAGATGGTCGGGATTTCAGGAATTATTCTGAGAGAGATTGAAGGAAAAACTCTTTATGAAATTGCTTATTCAATATTACCCGATGAACGACAAAAGGGATATGCACGAGAAGCCGCTCGTCATTTTCACCATTATGGAATCGAAACCAAGCTAAGTGATCAGTTAATTTCCATTATCCATGTACACAATGTACCATCTCAAAAGGTAGCTGAATCCAACAATATGATCAAAGGTGATCAGACTCTTTACAAAAATGAACCGGTGTACGTTTACCGGACAAAGTGTTAAAAAGCTGATTTTCAACAAAATGAAATAGCTCTTTATGTTTGTGTATTCATCGATATTAATTAGCTTTATATCGATGAATTTAGAAGGTTTAGATTCTATAGTAGCCAAAACCCGAAGCGCAGAGCTTGTTTATTCCGACGGAATCGTTGCTGTAAACGTCACCCTAGATAGCGATCTTGATCTCGACGCTATGAAAGAAATAGTGGCCACCCGTATGGAAATAACGGATAGAAAGCCACATAAAGTATTAATCGAGGCTGAGAGCAATCATGATTCTACAAAAGAAGCTCGCGAATATCTAGCAACTTATGAGGGAGAAGTGGCTGTGGCCATGGCTATCGTTTCCAATAATTTAGCCGTGCGTATGTTGGCTAACTTTTACGTGAAATTTGATAAACCGCGGATACCAACAAAGCTGTTTAAGTCACGGGAAGAAGCTATCGATTGGTTAAATACTTTCGATTAGCCCAGGCGAGCATTCTGATTGGCTTCCTTTAGTTCTCTGTTTAAATCTTTAAAGTCGACAACCCCTTTGTGCGATACTAAATGATCGGTCACAACCCAGGCACGCCTAACCTTAATTTCTGAAGACTTCACGTTGCCAACAAAATAGATTAGGTTCCGCTGTTTTCCCGGTGTAAGCTTTTCAAAATATTCAAAAGCTATCGGATCCTGATTTAAAGTCTCCTGAAATTCTTCAGGCATTTCCATTCCATACTTACTGTTGTCTGGAGTCAATTCCACTTGAATCTTGTCACTTATCCAGATACCATTCTTTTTCGCAAACGGTTTGTTGACATTCACGAACTTGATCCCCGGTTTCAGATGCATAATAGCAGCGTGATAGGGATGCGATCCATTTATTGAGCACAAAACCCTTCGGTTCTTCCCTCTAATTAACTTTTGGGCAATCTCATCATCCACCTTGAAGTGCAAGCCCCAAAGGTCATCACCAAATAGCTCGAGCTTAGATTCAAATTTCACCGTCCAAAATCTTTTGCACGCCATTAATTTCAACGGCGTTTCCTATGTAAAACATTTCACAAGCATGTGGTACTGGGGTATCTTCACTCGGATTAACCATATACTCTCCACCTGCAGTGCGAATTCCGATTAGCTTACACGTTGTATTCAAGTACTTATTGACGTCAGTTACGGTTCTATTCTGAATGTCTACTGGTAGTTTTGATGCATGTACTTCTATCAAATGCGCTTCATCCTTATCTGTCAGAGCAATCTTATCCAGGAATCTGTTCAAGTTTTGATTGACGACATATCCAGCCATCCTAGCACCACCAACTTTATCTGGAAGAATAATGTAGTTGGCCCCGGCATTGCGGAGCTTCGATTCAGTTGATTCAACAGCACATCGAGAGACAATGCGCATATGTGGATTGAACTCACGGGCTGTTAGTACCACAAAAACATTGTCTGTATCCTTGGGTAAAGTGGAGATCAATGCACTTGCCTGTTTGATACCAGTCCTGAGCAGCGTGTCTTCATCAGTCGCGTCACCTTCCACGTACATGATCTGCTTCTCTTTCAACTCGTTGACAATATCTGGGTTCGTTTCCACCACGACTATTTCCTTTCCGTGAGTCATGAGATTGCGGATAGCCTCAGATCCATTGCTACCAGCTCCACAAATTACCACATGATCTTTTAATGCTTCAATATTCTTATCCATTTTGTATTTCTTAAGGTACTGGGCGTAAGTACCCGTCATGATGTATTTTGAGAGTGACGAAAGTGCATAAGCAAATGTACCAAAGCTGATTACGATCAAAAATATAGTGAAGTAACGCCCTTCAGCCGAAAGGGGCTGAATTTCGTTAAACCCAACCGTAGATACCGTTATGATCGTCATGTAAAAGGCTTCCGAAAACTCGAAATCTTCAATGACCATGTAGCCGATACTCCCCACCACGGCGATTACCACGATGATTAAAAGCGCCAAGTATAGCTCCTTGAAATATTTGAACGTCGGAAAACGAAACAATTGCATGAAAGCAAAAATAGAATTTCGCTCTCAAGTCCACCTACTAGAGTGAAGATAAGGGTGGATTATTTCATCCTATCCTCCCAGGCTTTTACCATAACCCCAAGTTGAGACCAATCCTGCTTCTCAGCATGATCCAATATTTGCTCAAACCTACTTTCCTGATGAGCGAGTTCTCCATGAATCTTTGCGAAGGAAACAGCCTCTTCAAAAGACTTGGCCATGCTTTTGTAAAAGGCTTCTTGGTTTACAGGCTTTTCTTCGTTTCCTGCCTGAGCCACTTCGATATTAAACAACATCACATCTACCACCTTATCGGGAGCCATTTCGAGCTGAATGAACTTCTTAATGAGCTTCTGAGCCACCGATCGTCTCTTTTTCGGCTTTCTGCCCGTGGTAGGAAAGTACTCCTTTCCAATTCGCTCTTTAGCGTCGTTTACCATCCTGTCTTCTCGGGGATTAAAAGCGAAGTCGTAAAAAGCCTTTACTTCTTTAAATCGATGGTAAAGGTCTATGATTTGGTCTTCTAGCTCTTCCTTTGAAAGGCCAACGAGATAATTCTTCAGGTCTTTTTTCGACAAGCTATTTCTTTTCGAGCAATACGTCGGCGCGAGTGTAGTCCCAAGCCATCATGAGTAGGGCAGGGTCGCCTTGAAAGCTAATGGTGAATTGTTCGAATACTTTGAAATTCCTTTGTTTCTGCACGGTTACTGCCACAACATCGAGAGATGGATCACGTTGTGCTTTTCCATCTAAATTGACACCCCAACCATATGAACCACTATTGAAAAATACTTCCCATTTCTTAGGTCCTGGAACGGTCCATAAGGTGTACGTTCCAGCTGGCAAGTCCTGCCCATCAATAACTAGATCAGTTCCGGTCTTGAATACCGTAGCTTCGTTTGCCCCTGTGCGCCAAACTTCACCGTAGGGAACGAGCCCACCAAAAATCTCTCTTTCTTTCTTGAATGGTCTCGAATATGTGACTGATAAATCATATCCGTGATCCGTATAGGTTACTGTCTCTTCAGGAGAGTGTTTTTTTGTATTTGACTTCATAACCTGAAATCCAATAACGCCTAGCATAACAAGAGCTGCGACCACTATCAAAAACCATTTTAAAAACTTCATACCTGGGGTTTGATTCGAAGATACATATTGATCTCCTATTTGATGTTAAAATCGAAATACGTTTCAGGATAGGGCTCTTCTTTTAAGTAAAAGTGCCACCATTCCGTTTCGATTGGTTCAAATCCGGCGTGAATCATGGCATCTTGCAAAATCTTGCGATTAGCTCTTGCCGAATCGCTAACCAATTCACTCGATGGGTGAGATGCTTCACCGAAATAGTCAAATGGCGTACCCATGTCTACTTCTTTGCCTGTAGAAAGGTCTACCAGCGTTAAATCGATAGCACTACCGCGGCTGTGACCCGATTTGGCCGCAATGTATCCACCGGGAAAAAGTTCTTCCTTTTTTACATTGGGATAATAAACCTGCTTTTGACTGGTATCATCAGCTACTTTTGACCAGGCTACGAAATGATCCACCGACTTTTGCGGACGGTAGGCATCAAACACTTTGACTCCATATCCTTGAAACTCCAGATCAACTGCGGCTTTTCGAAGAGCTTCAGCAGCTTCGAGCGCCAGGATGATTCTACATGTATCGTAGCCCGGGACTGGCTTTCCGGTGAAATTGTTGTCTGAGCAATATCTCGGCTCCGAAGTGGCAAGTGAAAACTCGTGATCCAAATAAACAAATCCGTCGGGAAGTGGTTTATCATGGTGGCCTGTGCCACAATTCCCAAGCGATAGGAGAAGAATTGAAATTCCTACCAATTTAATCGGATTATAGTTTGTGCAACGCATGCCTTGTTCTATTTTTGACCTGCCCAAAAATACTTATCTCGGCAAAAGAAACCACGACTAACTTGAAACTCACTTTTTACATAGATATAGATAACCGCGTCACCATTCGTAGGCTCGAAGGAGAAGGAGACGTAGACAAAGTTTTAGCCCATCTTGAAGTCATATGGAAGCATCCAGACTACGTTATGGGGTACAATCAGATTGTCGATGTTAGAAACTTGAACTTTAAAGCTTCAAGTGAAGAAATGTGGCGCCTTACAGATTTTATTGTCCCAGATAAGGAAGGTGAAAACAGGAGAGTAGCAATACTCGTTGGAAAACCGATGGAAGCTGCATTGGGAATGGTCTATTCCGAGCGAGCCAAGGAAAAGCACATGAGCGAAGTATTTGCATCAGAAGAAGATGCCTTGCGCTACATTGAAGGTCCCGATGACCTATTCGATAAATTAAACTCTGAATTAGCGACTAGTAGAGAGTTATAGCATCTATTCTTCGTCGGGATTGTACAAAAGTTCATCGTTTGCAAAATCGTAGAGCGTCAATCTTCTCAAGTCAAAATAAGCAATCCAGAAATCTCTCAAAGCTTTGGTGTATGAACGCTTTGCCGTGTCCTTCTCAGAAAGGGCAATGTTGAGATTTGTAATATCGACTTTGCCGGTCAAGTAACGGTTCTGGGCGACTTCATAGCGCTCCTGTGCTACTTCGTCACTCTTTTTGGCAATGACTAGCTGATTCCGAAGTACTTCAAACTGACGCACCAAGGTAATTACTTCCTGCTCGAAGTTTTGAATATCCTGGTCAATCACATACTCATTCAGCTGCAGATTAGCCATGGCTGTATTTACCCGAGCTTTGTTCCTTCCCCAATCTAAAATAGGAACCACCAATCCGATGTCCACGCGCTGCTGGTCATTTGGCGTGTCATAGGCATCACCGAAATCGTCCGAAGCATTGTTCAAACCAAAAGATGCGCGAAGGTTAGTCGTAAAGCGCTGCCCTCGGGCTTCGGCCAACTCTCTTTCTGCTTCCAGCCTGCGGCGCTCAAAGGCGATGTAATCAGCCCGGTTCATGCGCGCATTTACAATCGCGTCTTGCATGACGATGTCAAACTCGGGGATTTGAGTCGGGAGGGAAAGCTGAAGCGTATCGTTGTTCTTGATTCCAAGGTAGGCGCGCAGTTGCTGACTCGCCGTTTGAAGGTCGAGTAGGGCCTGAACTTCATCCTGCTGAGAGCGCAAAAGCTGCAGCTCTACCTGGAGAAGCTTATCCTTCGAAGTTGTTCCTATATTGTATCGACCTTCTTCGATTTTGTAAATCGTATCGTTATTGGAGTAGTTAAACTGCGAAATCTGGTAATTGATTTGTGCGTCTAGGTAGTCGAAGAAGAACTTTACAGCTTCGCGAGAGACAAACTCCATTTCTTCCACGTAGCTGCGCTTGCTTTCTTCATATCGCAGCGGCTCTGTTTTCTTATCCCACTTCAGCTCATTAAAGCCAAATAGTGGCTGATCTAGCTGAACATTAATCAGTGTGGTGCTGTAACTCTGTAGGTCAAACTGCAAATCCTGAAAATAATCGACGCTCGAGTTTACGGAGATATTTCCACCCGAAAACCCGAGTGGCTGATTGAGCCCGAGATTCAAGCTCGAGTTGAGTTGCTCCCGATCCTGAAATACGATGGTTCCATCATCGAGGCGGTTGCTGAAGTAGTCTCTATTGTATCCCGGGATGTTTCCAGACAGGGCAAGCTGCGGATTGTAGTTCGACTTGTAGAGCCGGTACTGCCAATAGCGATTTTCCTTTCTCGTCTCGGCTTGTTTGCTCGATGGAGATTGATTTCGAGCCATGACGATAACATCTTCAAGGGTGAGTTCTTCGGAGAGCTGTCCATAAGTGGTTAGCGAAAAAATCATCAAGGCCACTAAGGCGAAAACCTTATTCATAGCGGAGTGAATTTATTGGGTTTTGACTAGCTGCTCTTCGCGCGGGAGTGATACCGAAAATCAACCCAACAGCTGCAGCAACGCCAAATGAAATAACGATAGATGCGAGCGAGATAACCGTTTTGATACCGGCCAGCTGGCTGACCATATAGGCCAGGGATATTCCGAGAATAATACCGAGAATTCCCCCTGAAACACTAATCAAAACAGACTCAAACATAAATTGCTGAACGATGTCTTTCTTCTGAGCTCCAAGAGCAAGACGAAGACCTATTTCCTTAATCCGCTCCAGAACTGATGCGAGCATGATATTCATAATCCCGATTCCACCTACGAGCAGGGAAATCCCAGCAATGGCTCCAAGAACGTAGTTGAATAGTTCATTGCTTCGTTGCTGCTGCTTCAGTAAGAGCTCGGGTATTTCAATCTGATAATCGATTACTTCAAAGTGCTTTCGCGCAAGAAGTCTCGAAATGATCTCCGCAACAGGATTTAGCAGCTCCGTATCTTCTACTTGCACCACCAGGCGATCTATTTGGTGGTAGTTCTTTTTTACTGTCGATTGAGAAGATGAAGAGCCTTCATCATCGTCACCTTCCATAAAAGCCTGCTGAATCATCCCTTCTGTAACCAAATCTCGGTTTTCATAGCGAATCAAAATGGTGTGGAGTGGGGTGTACACGTCCATATTGTAATCACGTATCCCGAGATTTGAAAGACTCTGTTCGGAAATCAAGCGCTCTTCGAGCACGCCAATGACTTCGAGCCATCGGGGACCAACTTTCAACTTTTTTCCGACGGGATTTTCGGTAGGGAAGAAGCGATTCTTTATAGACTTACCGATAATACAAACCGGCGCTCCGTTCTCAATCTGGGTGGGGTTGAACATTTTCCCTTCAGCGAGATTGAAATTGAATATCTCAAAATACACTGGAGCTACACCAACGATCTTCGCCGATCTTCTAATTCCATTGCTAATGATGTAGGTATCGAGAATAATCTCAGGACTGACCTTGCTGACGTTAGGAATGACTTCAGAAATCGCATCGACATCATCTAAGCGCAAACCGGGAGAGTACTTTTCTTTCGAATTTGAAGACGCTTCTGCGTTCACTTCTTCTTCCGTTTGCTCGATAACAGGCTCTACTACGATGTTGTTGACCCCAACGAGGCGCATTTGTTCGTTTAGCTCCTGCTGGGTTCCATTACCGATAGCGAGCATGGCGATAACGGCAGCCACACCAAATATGATACCCAGTGCCGTTAAAAGCGACCGTGTGCGATTGCTAATCAGTGCTTCAAACGCAATGGCGAAATTGGAAAGAAGACGCTCATTCATTTTCTACGTCCTTTTCTTTCCCCACCTTCCATGACTGTATCTTCAGCCTTGACTTCTTCCGGGGCTTCTTCTTTTTGGGGATTGCGCTTTCCATCCATCTCGGGCAGAAGTTCCACATCATCGCTTTCCATACCCTTGATATGGTTTAAGTACACCTGATCATCAGTGGTCAGGCCTTTTTCGATAACCACTTCATTGCGATTGGCTTCACCCAACATCACTTCTTGTTTCACCACGTTCAAACCGCGCTTAGCGAACACGTAGGTGATGGAATCGTCTTGGTTAAAAAGGCACTCCAGTGGGATATGAGTTACATCTTCTAGCTCTGAGGTGATGATGCGATTACTCGTTGTCATCGAAGGACGCAGCAGGTCATCGCGCTCCTTTACTTCAATGGTTACGCGGAATACCTTGGCATCGGAATTTGGTCTTTGCTCTCCGACATTTGCGACCTTAATCACTTCACCACTGAAATGCTTTTCAGGGAAGGCATCTAGTCCGAGTTCCACCTTTTGTCCCGTTTGTACTCTTCTGATATCGACTTCGTTGACATATGTTGTCGAAATCATTACTGCAAGATCGGGTAGGGTGGCAACAACCGGATCCCAGGCAGATATTTGAGAACCTTTTTTGACGGCCTGTCCATCCCAATCCTTCTTGTAGATCAACATCCCATCTTCGGGAGCCAGAATAGTGAAGGTCTCCATCATCTGTTGCATTCCCTGCAAATTGCGCTCTTCTTTCTGACGGTTTAGCGCCACTTCTTGCATTTTCGCAATGTTCTGTTCCTTTTTGATCTTGTAGTTCTCCGTAGCTTGCTCTAGCGCACGTTCCGCCTTTGCCAGATCAATCTCAGCTTGTCGCACAGTTGCGGGTGGCTCGTACTTACTCTGTTCAAGAACCAATTCTTTCTCATCTACAGCATAGCTCAAGTTGATCAGCTCATCGCGCGACTTACGCATTTCAAGGGTCGTATCTAGCTTAGTTTGGATGTATTGAGATTCGATTTTCTCCATTTCCAGCTCTGAATCCTTGATTTTATTTGTCAACTCGGTTGGATCGATCGATGCGACGTATTCTCCCTTTTTGACAAAAGTTCCTTCGTCGATAATGTCCTGAATGGTCATATTCCAAATTCGGTAGGCTCGCGTACCCTGCGGCCCGAGAATATCGACGGAGTTCTTTGCTTCTAATTCACCTGTAGTAGAAATATCGACTACAAATTTTCCTTTCTTCACAGGGACTAGGATGCCATTATTCTCGGAACTCGATCCCGAAGTGGCAATAAAAATGATGATAATTAAGGCGATGATTGCACCACCGATGTATATGAACTTGGTCTTCATATGGCGAGATTGCTGGAATTGGGGTGAAACTACTTCTTAGATTCGGATTAGGGAAAAGATTAGCTAGTTAATGATTGTTAAGTAGTGTAAATACCAACGCGTTTGGTGAAAAATTATTCTTTTTCTCCAGATTCTTGTTTCAAAGTGGGGTGAAGCGATTTTCTCCTTCTACGGAACACGTCATTCCCCGACGCTTTCGGTCGGGGAAGGGCGGAAAATGGTAAGACTCATTCCTTCAAATCTCCTGATTGTCTGCGCATATGCGACTGAACCATACGCAACTGACCGTAGGAATACTTCCCTTTCATCTCTGCGTGAACATCAGCCAGATTGCGTTCGCCACCTTTTCCAAAGACATCTGAAATCTCAGAGATTTGAGCGGTTTCAAGGAACTTGTCCAAATCCAACTCACCTTCACCAATACCCCGTGCGATATGCGACTCAATCGTAGACTCTGTCAGCGATCTCTTGATGGCGATATTCTTTACCGAAAGTCCATCTTTTACTAAGCGATACGTTTCCTGAAAAGTTGCACCCTTTTGAGTGGGACCTTTCTTTTTGCGCTTTCCGGTTTTTGAGATTCCCTTTCGTGGATTGGCTTTGAGATGAGCTTCAATCTTGGCGAGAAAGGCTTCCCTTTTCGCACGTCGCTTCCGACCGTCTTCTGCCATACCTTCGAGCGGAGCATGGTCAACAATAGAATTCACCATTCGGCCGATCATCTGCAGCCGAGCAATCGACTTCATAATGAGCTGATCGAGCTCACCGAGTTGACCAACGTATGTTTTGGTGCGGGCAAACTGTGCCGCATCTTCCATATGCAAAAGGCAATCGTAAAGCCCGTCGTAGAGCAGATTTAAGTAGTAAACGGCTCCTTTCTCAATTCGCTCCTTAAGCTTATGGAAATCTTCATCTCGAAGAAGAATCCGCAATTGGTTTTGAAAGATCTGCGTGTTTTTGATTTCCGAGAGAAATTTCATTTTCAAATTGGGCAGAGCCTCACGCATATCTTCTTCGGCAAACTCCATTTTCTTACCCGACTTATTCTGGATGTAGGTAATCTGTCGGGTGATGGGGTCAAAGTCGAAAGTGGAAATCAAGCCTTCTTCGAGATACACTTTTTGTCCTTGTCGGAGCTGGGTTTCCAAATCGGTTTGCCTGTCTCTGATAGATTGGAAAGATTGCACTTCGCGATCGGTAGAAATAGCCGAAGGGGTAATTTTGGTGCGGAGTGTGAGTCCATCCAAAGATCTCAATCGCGATAGGGCAACATATACCTGACCGGGAGCAAAAGCGCTTCCCACGTCAATAATCGCACGATCGAAGGTGAGCCCTTGACTCTTGTGGACCGTAACCGCCCAGGCTAGCTTGATCGGGTATTGCTCAAACTTCCCCACCTTTTCTTCCTGAAGCTCTTTCTGATCGTCAACGGTGTACTTGATATTCTCCCAAACCATGGGTTCTATCTTAATCACCGTCTCTTCGCCAGCCAGCTTCACATCGATATGCGATTTTCCAATGGACTCGATCTTACCGAGCTTCCCATTGTAGAAACGATTTTCCGCGTTGTCGTTCTTGACAAACATGATTTGCGCGCCTTCCTTAAAAGCCAGGTCTGAAGGCATGGGGTACATCCCTTCGGGGAAGTCGCCCGATACCTTGGCAGAAAACCGAGACTCCTTTCCATCGAGGGCATCCAACTCTTTCTGATTGATCCCATCGGCTTGACGGTTGTGGGTAGTGAGCGTTATGGTATTGGGTATCCTGTCGGCATCGGGATTGTAGTGCTCGTTTAGCGCTTCAATATCTTCCTGAGTGCAGGCATCGTTTCTCAGGTTGTTCAGGATGGAAATAAACCGCTCATCTGCCTGTCTGTACACCTTATCTAATTCCACATAGGCGTATCCATCCTGCCGCAAAGCCCTACTTGAAAAGAAGTGCATGGAAGGGTAGTACTTCTTTAATATGCGCCATTCCTGATCTTTCACAATAGGGGGGAGTTGGAGCAAATCGCCTATCAGAAGGAGCTGAACTCCACCGAAAGGTTTGCTGCGATAGCTGCGCACCGATCGCAATCTCTCGTCGATAGCGTCGAGAATATCGGCTCTTAGCATACTCACTTCGTCGATGATAAGAAGATCGATATCGCGAAGCACTTGTTTACGAACCGCATTGAGCGGGTGGCGTATGGCTAGGGTTTTGGGCGTGTAAAACCGCCCATGATCTGATTCGCTTAAGTTCACGATCTCGGGAATAAACGCCCCAAGTGGGAATAGAAACTGAGAATGAATCGTCACACCACCGGCATTCAGGGCGGCGATACCCGTAGGAGCGAGAATCAGAAACTTCTTGTGTGTTTCCTCAGCCATTTTCCGAAGAAAAGTGGTCTTTCCCGTTCCAGCCTTTCCCGTCAGAAAAACATGCCTATTAGTAGAAGCGATAAACTCAGCCGCTAACTGGGATGGCGATTTTTCTTCTTCCTTCTTCACCAAAGTGTCCATAAGCCGAAGGTAAATAATCTAAGCGTGTCCCAAAAAGAGCAAATAACCCTTTCTAAAATGTGGAATACAGGTTCTTAAAACATCCTTATTCCTTGCAGAAGACGGCCAAAGCATTAATTTTGCGAGCCGAAACCATCCTTTGGCACTTATTTTGAAAGGGATGGGCTAATGCATAAAAAACACAGAATGAAACGCGTACTAATTCTTCTTTTTACTGCTGCGTCTGCAACAGCGACGATGGCACAAAGTTCAAAAGTTGTATCTGCCTACAACTCGATGAAGGCAGGTGAATTTGATAAAGCTGTAGAATATATCGAGCCAGCTACTGAGCACGAAAAAACGTCGATGCAAGAGAAGACCTGGAGATACCGTGGTCAAATCTATCAAGGTATTGCCGTAAGCACAGAAGACTTCGGAATCGATAAAGGTACAGCAGCTCTTACTGCTCTTGAGTCTTACCAAAAAGCCATCGAGCTCGACACAAAAGGTCGCTGGGAAAAAGAAAACAAGTTGGGTGCTGCTCAATCCCAAAACCTAATCATAAACATGGGTATCCAGGCATACAATGACCAGGATTATCCAAAAGCACAAAAATTGTTTATGGCTGGCGCTAACGCTGCCGAAGGAATGGGTTACGTAGATACCCTGGCTGTATACAACACAGCTCTTTCTGCTGAGCAAGCCGAAGATTACGACACGGCTATCACTTACTACAAGAAGTCGATTGAAGTAGATTACCTCGGCCCAAAAATGTACTTGTACTTAGCAAACCTTTACCAACGTCAGGAGATGAATGACGAGTACCTTGCTGTAGTGCAGGAAGGTCGTGTGAAGTATCCGGAAGACGCTGACTTGATCGTTTACGAGTTGAACTACTACTTGAGAAACGACAAGTTTGAAGAAGCGGAAAACAACTTGAAGTTGGCGATTGAGAAAGAGCCAAATAACAAGCAATTGCACTTCTCTTTAGGTGTTGTTTACGACAACCTAGGAAGAACAGAAGAAGCAGCTGCGGCTTACCAAAAGGCTATCGACATCGACGCTGATTACTTCGATGCGGTTTACAACCTTGGAGCGCTTTACTTCAACAAAGGTGTAGAGATGAACGACGCGGCCAACTCTATCGAAGACAATGCGAAATACGCTGCAGCGAGAGAAGAAGCCAAGCAGGTGTTTATCAAGTCTCAGCCTTACCTGGAGCGTGCGCACGAGATCGACCCAACTGATATGTCGGCAATGGGATCGTTGAAGCAGCTTTACGGATTGCTCGGAGAGAATGATAAGTATCTCGAGATCAAAAAGAAAATGGAAGGAGCGAACTAAGGAGTTCTTTCTCAGAATATTTAAAAAAGCCCTTTCAGTTTTGGAAGGGCTTTTTGTTTAATACGAATCCCCAGAAGCTTACATATTTAATTCAAGCAAGAAGTAAGTAAACGATTACCTAACACATCAATTAAAGCACTATTGATCAGTCACTTCGAGTGTTTTATCTGAGGAACGAAGAGAAAATGTATCGAGAAGTTATACGGAATCTTGAGCTCCTTATTGGTTCTTGTTACGACTCTCTTCTAGGGTCGTAAATCACCCTGACGTTTACAATCTCGGCTTTTGCTCGAACTGACCACTTCTTTGCAGCTTCGAAGTATTAAGAATTCCTACTTCTTGTGAGCTGGTAAAAAGCAGGGGATTCGTATTGTTTAATTCAAAAATAGAGTAGGGGGCAACTGTTTTTGCTTTTAGCTCGTTGGTTTATGAATTAAGAATGAACGGTAGTGTTGAGTGAAACTGACTTCTTGCGCTCAAAACTATTTTGAGTTTCCTATAGAATAGATGATGCTTTCATTCAAACTCAAGTAATCTGACCCAATTCGTTTTCCTTTCTTTTCCTTTTGTCTATGGAAACAAAAGGAACAAAAATTCCCTGTTTTCCCAAAGGTGCTTTTCCAGGCCGTTTTTAGAATTTAACGGCCTTCCAAAACGCTGAACAAATCTTTCGCTCCCTGTCGGTCGTCTGCAATAGTTGATTCAACTGCACTGGTGGGAAAACGGGGAGCCGTTAACAGTTTCAATAAGTCGGAGTCATTTGAAAAAATGTGCCTGTAATGGGCTCAATGCTACCAACTCCTTCAATGAAAGCTAGCCTCAAGAATTGATTCCTGCGACCTGAGCGCGGGCCCGTCCTAAATTGCGGGCCGGTGGTGGATGTGAATCCCGAGTGAAGCGAAGGGATCATGCGAATTCCATTGAAAATAAAGCGTTATGCGCATAATTGGCTCTAAGCGCAAAACATTATTAACTGGAAACCAGGGACTACTTTGATAGACTTTTAGAAATCTATAAGAGCGGGGAGAAGCATAATTTAGGACAAAGCTTTTGTTTCTTTTGGCTTCAATCCATCTTTCTCAAAATTTATTGAAAGTGGATCACGACCAGCGGAGATATTTTTCTCCGAAGGGTCTGCATGTGCGAAGGGAGCTAAAAGAAGGAAAAAAAGAAGGTTAGATGAGTGTTTGGCTCCAATTTGGATATTGGGTCTGGCAGCCTGAAGTTTGATAAGAAAAGGAAAGTTGCCATTCCCCATTCGAAATTCCGCATTCGGAATTATTTTTGCGAAATGAATCGTCTTTTGTCAAAATCACTTTTCCTTGCTTCTCTCTACATTATGTTAAATAGCTGCGTTGGAATTCCCGATGAGAAGGAAAGGACCGTAGGGTTAAAAGATCTGGATCACGCCATATATATGCTGGAAGACCGCCGTGACGCCGAAATTCAGATTATAACAGAGCAGGGCGAGCAGATCGAGCAATTAGAGCAAAACGTGGAAATGGCCAATACCGAAGGTATGAAAGCGAAAATACGCCGGGATATCGAAATGAAACGCGTGACCATCGATAAGGCTCGCGTAAATCTCGCCAACCAGGACAGTATTCTTTTGGTGCTCAAATTTCAAAGAGATTCGCTAAGCCAGGCGCTGGAGAATTAAGATTTAGTTCTGTACACGACACAGTGACTTGAGTAGATTTCCTTGTCGTATTTCACAGCGCAATAATCACTGTACAACTTCAGGGGAGAAATACGGCCCGTATTTCAGTTTAAAAATCAAATAGAATGTTCTGCGCGAAATATTTGCAGCACACATTATACTAGACAGCGGGAGATGGTTTGGAAAATGCTACTTAACATAATATAAATTATAGAACAATGGGTTTCCGAAAGTGTCTGACTACTAGATCAATATACCGGAAAAAATAAGCAAGTCGAAATTTCATGTTGAATATTTGATACATGAAAGTCTTGAAAATAAATTTTGGCTACGCTCCTGAACCGCATTCGATTTACACCAAAAGGAAACAACATCGGGTGCGATTGCCTTCAGGAAAACTCAAGGAATTTTCTTCGAAGAAAGCTGCAGATAAATTCATTGCAGATACAAATGCATTCATGACAGATCGTATGATGGACATAAATTTCATGATCGGTGTCCTGGAATCTGAATACCGCGAACTATGGCCCTATTTCCGTGGTCGTACCCATGAGTCTAATAAATGGTACCGCGATATCGAAAGTCGGATCCGAAAGGAACTTGACTACTTGACTAGTCGTTTGAATTTCATCGGAAACTTCAAGCGTGACTACCAACCATACATCTTTACAGACTTCGAGAAAATGCACGATTCCATTATCTATTGCGCTAAGATGCTCGTCAAAATGCGAAAAAAACGGGGTGAAGCATACCAGGCCGCAAGGCTTGAAATCACAATCAAAAACGCTGAAAGAAATATTTTTATGATTTCAAACTATGGTTCAGGTAAAGACCTGTTAAACAGGTTCTAAGGGTGATGGCACTAAACACTATAAAGTTTAAGCCGCAAAGTGGTGAAAAGTGGTGAATCGAACTCTAACGTATTGTGATACAACTCTTAAACCTGTACCACTTTTGAATTTTTTAAGCGGTCTGCACCAGTTCAAGCGGTGCGTAAAAATTGAAATCCTAAGATATTCGAACAATTTTACAGGTTTGTATGTTCTAGTCTTTATTTTGAAATAGGATTCGGTAAATTAGCACTGCTAAAGTAGACGATATGAAGGCGATAATCATACACAAGGAGCCTACCCTTGACAATGTAGCGCATGCGAGACACCAATTAAAAGCACGACTTTTAAAAGGAGATTCTCCAAGGGTTGAGCTAAAAGATGATCATTTTATTATGCGATTCCCTGCCACAGACGACATGGTTCCAATGATTGTTGAATGGATGGAGTATTGGGGGTATAACGTGAAAGTGCATTATGCTAAAGAATTCAAAGAAGGATAAGGACATTTGTTTTTTAGAAGATTGACATTACCCCACTCAGCTTATCAAGAATTACAGGAGTATATGCGTTCGCAGTGATCCCTGATAATATTCCTTGAATAGTTTGTAGAGAGCTTTCCAATATTGTAATTCTTGGTGTTTCCCGCCTAAGCTGTGTATCAACCCTAGAAATTTCATTCTGAATATCTTCACTCTCATCCTTACTCAAACCCAATTCATCAAGGCTATCATTCAAAAGAGAGATCAAATCTTGAATTTCTTTTTTTTGATCCGGATTGATCACCTGACTTATCGAATCACCTGCAGCAACATTTAAGCTAGATTTTTCTCCGTGGTTTACAGATTGAACAGATTTATCCCCTATCGAAATATTTATGTTTTTGCCTTCAATATTCCCGATAGTCTTGTCGAAGATCTTTCCAACCTCCTTTTTTTTCTCCATGATTGAAAGGTTATCACTACTACCAAATTCCGCGTGAAGTTCCAGTAAAAAATTTAGTAAAGTTGATTTGATTTTAGAAAGTATTCCTTCAATAGAGTTGATGCTTATACTTAGCCACGCCGAATCAACAAACCAAGGATCTAAAACTTTATTAAACTGGCTGTACACAGCGTGTGGAATGTTCACTTGGTAGTGTCCTCCATCTTCTACCATTTTTTCTAATTGCGAAACGCTAGCATCTAACTCCATGGACATAAGTTGTTTCCAATATTCCTCATCCAAATATTCAACAGGCAAGAAAAAGTTATTCTTTGTCCAAACTTGCAGCCCAGTATTTTGGACTAGATTCCCTTGTGGATTGCACGGAATTCTTCGGTAATCTGGTCTTTCTTTTCCAGCAAAACCATTTAATTCGTTAATCGTCCAAGTTTTAAGTTTATCATTTTCGATTTTGAATGCAAGTACTTGAACTTGGAGAAGGATATCACTTAATTTACTTTGAGGATTCACAAGGTCTTCAATAATCTTATCAATCCAGCTTGCAATGTTTTTCATGTTTCGTTCTCTATTATACTAATATCTGTAAAAAAGACCTATTGAAGCATCCTTACATCAATAATTCTGATTTATGAGGTTTTTTAGTTTACGAGAAACAGTAAGCAAAAAAGAAGAATCATTCCTAAGATCATCTTCCAACTATGCCGCTCCTTCCCTTCTGGTATTGGAAAAAACATCGCTACAAAGTCAGAAAGATATGTTCTAAGCCGATTCATTCATTTTCGGAAAGCTACAACTCAACTCCAACAACTAGAATATCGTCTTCTCTCTCCGCGCCATTGATCCAGCCGTTAAGATAGTTAGAAATTGTGGTTTTCTGTTCTAGCAATGGCAATATGCTCGTCTCGACTATCAACCTTCGGACTCGTTTGGATCCAAGTCGAGCCCCTTTCCTGTTCAACGCGTTTTCGGCTCCGTCTGATGTGATAAACACTCGTGCACCAGGGTTAATCGCAATAGTGTGTTGGTGAAGCTCTACCCTTTCTCCTCGCTCCTGTCCTATGCTGATCCGGTTTGCTGGCAAAATCCAATGATCACGTTCGCCCTGGTGAATGATGGCAGGTCGCTTTGCACCGGAAAAGATCACCTGGTTTTCGTCCAGGGCAACAATTCCAAGATCGCATGTGAGTTGGTGGCGAAAATACTTCGCAACTTTCTTATGCATGAAGGAAATGAGATCCTTTGGATCCAGGATCCCACGTTGAAGACCATCGGATATGATCGCATGAAGGGCCAAGGATCCTGCGGCACCTTCTAAGCTATGCCCAACGCTATCAGCTACAATCAAAATACGCTTCTCTCCTACTTTCATGGCGTTGTACCAGTCGCCTCCTACTCCATCTGCAGGTGAATCAATTACGAAGTGATTTGGAAACACTTTTTCCAAAGCCATTTTAGACGCGAAAGCCTGCTCTTGAAGGTTGCGCAGGCTTGCTAAAGATCTTTCTCTCCGAGTGAGTTCTTTCAGGATCCTATCGAGATTCATCCGCACCGTATTTTTCGTCCTTGAGTACTCGATAAAGAGATGAGCCACTTTTAGCGTTCATCCTGTAGTAAAGCAAACTTGTGTCCTGGTTAAAGTCTACGTCGATGTGAAGACGGTGATCGTCGATGCCCATTTCAAATACGTTGGTGTACTTTTTCCTTGATTTCCGATCTGTATAGATGATCCAGTAGAACCGATAAGATTCGGGAATCTCAAAAGTGTATTGGCCAATCTCAACGCTGTGGTGAACATGGGTAAATGTGCATGTGTCGCTTTTTTCGATCCATCCGTAAACGTCAATCGTATATTCTTCATCATCTTCACCAGCATAGCCATATACAACAAGGCTTTGCCCGAATAAGAATATAGAAAACAGGCTAAAAACCGTTGCCAGAACTGCTTTTTTCATCGTCTTGAGTTTTTGGATTAGTGATCTTGAGAGAGTCAACCAGTGGCCGTGAACTAAGTCGTTTCATATCGTCCAATTCTACCAGCCATTGAAGCCGTGCACGGTTTATCTCATGGCCCAAGTGTTGATCTACCGTACCGATGGAATGTGAAATGTCATCCACCTGGTTCTGGATCTCTGCCAGATCCATGAGCACCGGATCCTGTAAAAATTGAATAATCCGGTTCGCGTGTTGCTCATTTCGATTGTCCAGGATCTCTGCCATTGCAGCTAAGTGCGAAGTGTGGATTTGGTGCAAGCTGTCTTGACGAGCGTAAATTTCTTTCTGGCTCGGTGTGGTGACGTGCAAGTAAGCCGTTTGCAGCCCTAGACCAGTAATAAGAACACCAGCGAACCACTTGATGATTTTTCTAACATCTGCAGCACTGATTTGAAATGATATGACTGGATCCTTCCCCATTATCTGTTGCCGTTGAAGAATGCGATTGTCAAAAAGCAATCGCTTTCAGAAGGAATGACCTTGAGAGCTGCGATACTCTCCTTATTGTTCAACAAAGCTTCCTCCCCATCTGGAACAGGACGACCAAAGTTGCTGCTTGGATCTTCGCCCGTACTCAAGTAGTGAATACGATCACCGTAAGGTGCTATTGTAGCTCGATTCGCTCCAACTGGAATAGTGGCAGGATCTAACTCCCACACTACACCTGCAGTGAGCGAGATTGTCAAGGTTCCTGCAATTGGCTTGTAATTCGGTGTAAATTCTGACATCTGAATTGTTTTAGTTAGTGATAGCGGTATGACCTGTTAGGGCGTTAATTGATGCTTTGGCGGCAATACCATCAAAGCCAGTAATAGAACCATCGGTAGGGGCTGCATTTGCACCACCGGAAAGATTCATTTCAGCGCTTTCTCCACCTCCCAGATTCAATGCAGCGTTGTCATAATCAACTAGAAGTTTGTCAATTGAACCTGCACTCAATGAACATCCGGTTGCTTCCAGTGAAGCATTGTTTTTGTTCGGCCATTGACCTAGAACACTATTGAGCGTACTGAAGGACAAGTCAACCAATGAAGGTGTGGCCGAAACATCGATAATAGCCGTTGCAAGAGGGGTGAAAAGAACGCAGGAAGTAAGTGACGTGTTATTAGTCAGATCACCTGTATTGGCATTGGTATGAGATATGCCCGTCAGATCAAAAGTTGTACAATCCGTATCTCGAACGATGATAGATCCAAAGTTCCCTTTCGGAAAATGGAGCGTATCAATCGCACCGTTATTGTAAACATTGAACACGCCGTTGGTTCCGGTTCCACCAGAGACGAAATACTGTAAATCTAATGTGCCAGACAGATTCGGATTATCTACGAAATACATATTTCCTTGAGAATTTGAGTTATTGGAACTGCAGGGCGTGAAGGAAAGTAGTGAAGGGTTGTTCTGGGCGATAATTGTACCTGAAAATCTAGTCAATGGGCTTAAATCGATAGCAGTGATTCCAGTATTGATGATCGATAGGCCAAGGTATTGACCTGGTCCAGTGACAGATCTCATTTTCCAAGTTTGGCCGGATCCGAAGGTGATACCAGTTAGATTCACGTTGTTGTCAACAGATAAGGTTCCGTTTGACCCGTCTAACCCTTTTGTCCTGAACGTCATGTCCAAGACGCCAGTAAGATTGCAATTGTGAAATCTATACACTTCGGCATTGCCTGTTACGCTTCCAACTGCAGAGAAAACTAATCCTGTCAAATTCGGATTGTCATTCGTATAAAACCTACCGAATCCACCAGGATAAAAGTTGCTCACTTCGAGAGATCCGGTTATGTCGCAGTTTTGAATGTAAAACCCCGTTAGCCTGTTTGATATTTGGCTAGAAGGTTGAGTAAACCCAGTTAAATTTGGATTGTCGTTGAAATACCAATTTCCATTGGCTAAAGTTGTGGTCGCAATTGGAGAGAAATCCAGGATCCCTGTTATGTCGCATTCGTTCAATGACACATTGTGACAAGCGAATCCAGAACCAACAGATACACCGACAAGGTTTGAATTGCGTTGAGCATATAGGTTATTGGTAATGTTGAGCGCACCGATTGAAAGTGTTCCCGTTATATCGCAATCATCGAGATTCAGTTCAAATATGCTTCCATTGTGTAGCGTTGGTGCCAGGAAAGAAGTCAATTCGCTATTCGAATCAAAATTGACCGTTCCACTTAATTCGCTCAAATCTGAAGCATCAAAAAATGTGATATCCTTGTTGCTAAAGTCACCCAAACCAACTACATCGCTAAACTCCCCACCTACCGAAATGCTGACAGTTTTCTCCGTATTGTCGTGGTACGTATGCGTTACAGAATTGGTGTTTGCGTAGATGGTACCGTCGCCCATGTACCAGGTGGCTAAGGATCCATTGTCTTGAGTGATCTCGAAGTCTACTTCACCGTTAAATTTGGTCTTGAATGTGAAAAACGGCGGTTGTGGCGTGGGTGGAACCCCTCCCTTGTGCTCACAAACTACCTTGAAAGTTTGCCGCTTGACCTTTGCAGGTGAACGCAATCTATTTCCTCGGTTTCCTCCCAAACTCATGAACTTATTTCTTGTAGAGATACACGTAGGCTAGTACCGCAGCAAGGACAAGTAAGACTATCCCGATCAGCCACGGGCGCATTTTTTTTTTGAAGAATGATGTTCAACCATTCTTGGGGAATTCTTGTGAGAAGCTTTGCTTCGATTTCACCGACCGTAATCTTCTGGTCGCCATTTAGATCAAACAAAGGGTTGGCCCTGGCAATGACATTGGCCGGAAGCCTAGATGTCTGCAGAACGTAGTTCAACGGCTTGCCTAATGCTGCCGGAAAAAGAGTCGCAATGTAGAGATCCGCGTATCGCTTTATCTTGCTCTTGTAGCGGGCATAGTACTTGTACACCCATTCCATTTGCTGTACACGGCTCATTGATCGGAGCGCGTTGGTACTCGTTCCCAGCTCCGAAGCCGTCGTTGGCATGAATTGAATCAATCCTGTTGCTCCAATGCTATTGGTTATGGCCGGATCAAATGTGCCAGCCGTTTCGAGTTCCATGACTCCCATAAGCCAGTTAGGGCTGATCCCGAGACGGGCAGCCACTTCACGAACTTTAGCTGAAAAACCAGCTCGTTCGCTTTCTGGAACGCGATCAATGAAAAGTAAATCTGCCATGAGTCTATTTCTCCGCTTTTAGCGATTCTTCATAGGTTTTTCTCAACTTTTGCTTCACATAGATCAACTTACCTGCTTTGGTAACTCGATACCCCATTCCGAAATGCGGACGGGCGAAGTCAAAAACGAGTCTGAATTCATCGGAATCTTCACCGATTTTCTGCTTTTTGACAGGTACTCCGTGCAAATGCCGAGCGGCTTGCTTGGCGATCATTTTGGTCACCTTGTCCTGGTGTTCGTGGCTCATGCTCTTAGTTTTTGGTTTTGATTGGAAATATTCCGAATACCTTCAATGCACGGCCTTTCTTCTCACCTGCATTGGATCTCGTCGTTCGTTTGTTGTCCACACCGAGCATGTCACTGGCTCCTGGATTCTTTGCCCAGGCTTTCAGATTCTTTTCGGTGGGATAGTACACCTTATCATGGTCGCCCTGCAGGTCGCAAAACATGGAGAAGAAAGATCTATTCTCGTTGATCTTTCTCGCAATCTCGATGACTTCTTGAGTAGATAGCTTCCCTTGCTTACCTACGCCTTGTACAAGTTTGCGAATAACCTTTTCAGCTTTAGCCCTTTCACTTGCGCTGAACTTCTTGTTCAATCCGGTTTGTTTGGCTTTTTCTTCCTTGGCTACTAGCGCACCAGATACACCGCGCTCCTTTGCGAGTTGCGAAAACTCATCATCAAAAAGTCTGATTTGAACCTGCTTCTTTTCCTTCATCGCTTAGATGTTTTTGGCGGCAATCTGCACGAGAATACCACCAAGGAAAAAGGCAGCAAAAAACACGATAAACAGCTTCAACATATCGTCGCCATCCATCGCAATCTTAATCGGCCTGTTGCCGCTTGCTCCTTCTAAAATTTGATCTGGATCCATCTTATGACCTCCTTATTTTTTGAAGATTAGTACCAAAACCACAATGACCAGCAGTAAACCGCCGCCAATGCCCAAATAGAGCATGGTTTTCTTGTTACTTTCATTCGCTTTTTGGGCTGCAGCGGCTTGCGCTGCTTCTCTGGCAGCATCGGCAGCCTGATCTGCAGCGTCCTTCGGATCAATGCCGTTGGCAAGGTTGTATTCGTAGTTTTCAACGAATGCCGCTTGCTCAGCTCTCTTGAGCGCAATATCTCCGGCTAGGTTCGCAATGTCGGTTTCCAACTGCCCCTTGGTGATCTTCAACTCATTGATTTGAGCTGTAAGCTCATTGACCCTCTTGCGCGATGCATTGATTTTCTCTTGCTTATTAGCCCAATCACTGTCACCAGCGGCCATCCAATCGCTCAAGCGTTTTTGGGCCGAAGGAAGCTGAACATTTTCCAGATCTTCCAACAATCGGTTAAGATTGGTGAGATCATTTTGCTTCTGCAGTTGTTGACTTTCAAGCGCGGTAATGTCGGCTTGAAGGTTGATGTACATGTACTGACTTTCAGCGTTCATTTGTCTTCGTCTTTTTACCAATCCCCCACAGGTGGAGAACGGCTCCCGTAACTACCAAAACGGCATTGAGAATGATGTTTTGGTCGGGTGTTAATACTATGCCTGTCCATTCGATAGGATTGGCTCCGGCTTGTACTGCAATAGCATTGGCCGCACCAGCACCAGCCAGTACAGATCCAAAGTCGCGCACACGCCCTGCCCCTTTCGGGGTCTCAGAGTCACGCGATTTGCGAGAAAGCAAACCAGAAACGACAGGTACCAGAATAGATGCTAGTGTACTGCCAATCCCTATTTTCTTCTTGCTAGACATCTTGCGTTCCTGGTAATTTTTCGGTTTTGTCGCCGAAAGGAAGTTTAAGCTTGTCTTTGAAGCAGAAATAACCACCAGCAATTGCAATAATTGAGATGATTAGTACCCAGTGCCATGTTTTCATGTTCTTGTGGTTTTGAAGTTTACAATTCGATGAATTACACAACAGCAGGTGTCGGTGCAGAAGCCCCTTTCTTTCGAGCTCCTTCTATGGCCTGGATTGCGTAGTACCCCAAAAGGATGCTAAACACGGCCACCCCTAATGTGATCAGGTGTTCTTTCATGATAATTTGAATTTTGGTTTAAGAATTAGAAAATATGCAACGCCAACCAGTAGCAGTACTAGGAGCACTGGAAGAAGCCACTTCAAAGTTTTTGTTGTATTGCTGACCGCACTGGAAGCGTCAGAAAGCCCGCCACCAACACCAACATTTATAACGTCAGAAACACCCCCAAATAGACCAGATCCCCAGGATCCACCTTCGAGCACACTTAGCAGATTGACCCCATTTGGCAAGGTGTAGTTTCGCATAGAAGCGCGAAAACCCGTGTCGAATGACAACCAATCGCCTCGTACATCGCCAAAAGCATCAAAAAAACTAGGTTTTGTCCACGCCTGGTAAAAGATTTGGGCGGCTTGGGTTTTACCATACTGTTGTTCTAGCAGCGAGAGCCAATAGATCCAGTCAGACGTTTTCCAATAGGTGTCCTTGCCCCATTCGTCGTAGTCCGGTTCTGATTGATATGTGATTACAAAGTCAGACATCAGCGCACGAGGTTTGGAACGATCAGAATTAGAAGAACACCAACCACTAAAACCCCTACAAATAGGTGTGATTGACTCATTTCGAAATCTTTCGCCATAGGAAAAGGATTAGCAAGCCAATAGCCATGCAGACTAGCAAGGCAAGAGACTCAGATTGAAAAATTTGATTTGATTTAGCCGTGTCCAGGTAAGGATTGAGCACTTGAATCAGCGGCGTCGATTTATCAGCTTCCAGAGCTTCATAGTATTGCTCAGCCGCTTCAACGGGGTTTTCACTCAGATAAGGAACTGAGAGAATTTCATACAGGTCGTCGCGGTAGGTTGACTTGCTTATCATTTCAAGCTCATCGGCAAGTTCAATTGGTTTAGCTTCTAGCCAAGAAGGATCGTCAGTGTAAGTCACCATGTTTTCTGCAACTGCAGGATGGTTGTTTACAATGATGGCTTTGATTATGGATCTATCGACCTTCACCCTTTGCTTTTGCGGAAAAAGAAAAATCCTACAACTCCCAGAATCAGGGCAACCATTACCATCATAATGACATTGATAGTCTTGCTTTGAGCTTGGTAAGCCCTAGCATTGGCTTCATTCAGGGCTGCTGTCATTTCAGGATCAGCTCCGAAAATCCTGTTGAAAATGCCCATTCCGGCATTAATGATCTCAACAAAATCACCCTTGGCGTTGTGGTCGCCCATATTCTCAATGGCGCGGACTACGGTGTCATACCCAGCCTGTCCAGATTGAGCGGTTTCAATAGCAAAATCAGCCAACCCGTTTGGATCGTCTGGTAAGTCTTGGCCTAGTTCCTGGCTTAGTGAAGTGCGGAAGGCTGCACCATGCATGCCCACCCACTCACGAAAATTATCTACATCACTCATTTTAATCGATTTGGATTGAAAAAAATGGTGACCCCTTAACACAGGGCTAAAGGGTCACCTCCCCTTTTACAATTGAGATTTAGAGAATTAGCCAGCAGCAGCGAAGCCAACAGAAAGCGTTACAGTTTCACCTGCAGCCACAGTCCAGATGATTGCCTTTTTGGTGTTCAAGACCATTCCACCAGGGAAATCGAGTACCAAAAGGTTCGGATCTTCGTTGTTTGGACGCTTGGCCCCGAAGATGTTTACAGGCATGGTGGCATAAGCGCCATTTACATCGGCGTATGCTTCCAATACATCTTTTCCGAACTGAGCCGGGTCAGAGGACGTTTGGTATAGGATCCGGTTGATAACGTACCCTTCACGGCACATTTCTTTGAATCCGGCCGTAGCACCAGAAGACGGCACGGCATCAGAAAGAGTCAGTTTAGAAACTGCTTCGATGGTACCCGTTGGGTCACCAATGATAAAAAGTGCATCCGCACCACCACCACTGTTATCCAGTGTCAGGTTTACGAAGTTTGCTTTTAACGAAGGAGATCCAATGTTTGCCACACCATTAAACCCTTCGGATGGAGAAGCAAAAACAGACACTTCCCTTTCAATTTCACGAGCTACACCCTCTGCTGAGCGATCAGTAGAAGATGTGCGTCTACCTGCAGGTGCAGGAGCAGCGCGGCGTGTTGACACCGGAGCCACCGTCATATCTTGTTTGATTTTCATGTCAAATTTTGGTTTGTGAATAAATTCGATTCACAAACTTCCATCGACTTGAAAGCGAATACAATAAGGACGGCCAAATGGTACCTACACCAAATGGCCGTCCTTATCTTTTATTTGATGATTTCTAAAACCCCAATTGGAGATGGCGAAGCAAGGCGTTGAGATCGCCTACGCCTTGGGCTACATGAGCCCGCTCATGTTGATCGGCAACATCACACATTTCGCTACCCAGGTAACTTAGCGTGAGCATTTCGATTGTTCGCAACATGTGCGGAATCTGCCCCTTGATTTCTTCCAGGGCCAACTCTCTGAGTTGCCCGTTTTCATTTGCCCCTGCTACATAGGGGTGATCAGCCATACTAGCTGAAGCTGCACTATTCTTGTCGTTTCGCATAACAAATAGTTTTTAAAGCCCGGATAGGTCGCTGCGAAACGACAAGAGCGTGAGCTTTCGGTTTAGGGTACTTACAACCCTACGCCTATCCGGTATGTTTTAAAAAAGAAACTCTGTGTAATGCTCACAGATGTTCTAATCGTTTCGCATTTCAAAAATGCTTGAAAAAAGTGGGATTTGCAAATGGGAGAAAAAGGATAAGTGTCGGATAGGTCGCTACTCACCTATATTTACGCGATCAATACTTTTAGAACACTTGCAGTTCTACGCCTATCCGACCTTACCTATCCATTTTTACAGCGTTTACCGCTACCAATATCATCGCTTTAAGATGCTAAAAAAAATTGGGGTGAACAAGACCAGAGAAGGGAAATTCCAATCGATAAGGGTTGAAATAGAAGGTGTTAGTGTCGGATAGGTCGCTCCCAACCTAGTATGATAGCTATCATTGTCTGTTAGAACTCTTGCAGTCCCCCGCCTATCCGACATTACCCTAACGGGTGGTTTAATAGGCAATCATTAACCAGGACAAAAGTTCTTGCAAATAAATGGGAAATGCAATAGCCTGAATATGGTACTTGACAGTATGTCCCAGATTTTCATACTTTTAAGGAGAACGAAAAGACAACCTGGATGAGACGAACATTTCTCTTGTTATTAATTACTTCATCTTTCAATTCATGTAGTTGCGAGAATACCGATGTTATGGAGTGGTTTTTTGACGGCTTAGGCACGGCTATCTTTATTTTCATTTTTGGTTTAATTACTGGTGGTACAGCTGGGTACAGAATTGGAATCAAAAAGAAAGTTTCAATCAAACAAAAGCAGAATGCTGGAGATAATGCGAACCAAATTCAAATAGGAGGAGATAATGGGAAGTAGACAAAGTCAAAAAGGAGGAGAAGGATCTCAACAAATTCAAACTGAGAAATTTGTTGTCAAGGTTGGAATTACTGAGAAAAGAGCTAGAGAGATATGTAAAGAAATGATGGCTCAAAGCATAAAAGAACATTCTCAAGAAGCATTTCAACTTGCCGGGGCAAGAATAAATGAATTTGAGAATCGATTAATGCCCAAAATGGAAGCAATTGACGGTGCCCTCGAAGCCTTTGCTGACCCAGGTTTTCAGATTTTACTGGTAGAGGCTCAAAAGACGGCGGCTTCAACCGAAAGACCTGCGGATTATGATCTTTTATCAGAGCTACTAATACATCGTTTTCAAAAAGGAGAAAATAGAGTTACTCGTGCAGGTATTAGTCGCGCAGTGGAAATAGTCGATGAGATATCTGATGAAGCTTTGATTGGGTTAACAGCCTTCCATGTGCTTTTTTCATTGACCCCAGCTGAAGGCAACATCTCAAAGGGCCTCGAAAAATTAGACATGTTTTTTAGCATTTTGACCGATAGAGATCTTCCCACTGGTATGCAATGGCTGGATCATTTAGATATATTAGACGCTATTCGAATAAATCCATCAGGTAAGCTCAAAACCTTAAAGCAGTATTATCCAGAAATTCTGAATGGCTATATAGATGTAGGCATAGAATCGAATTCTAAAAATCATCAACTCGTACTTGAGATTTTAAGAGCTCATGTAATTCCTGAAAATATACTAGTCGAGCATGAATTAAACCCTGGCTATCTCAGAATCAATGTGGTAAATAAAGTTCAATTGCATAGCCTTTCTTTTGAGTATCCCGTTCCTAATAAAGATGGAAGACCGGTTCAAAAAATCAAATTCGAGATAGACAAATCACAAATAAAGGCGTTAGAATCAATCTTTGATCTTAACAAGAAAAGTACGAGTTTAAGAAATACAATTATTAACCGGTTTATGAATAAATGGGATGAATATCCAAGTTTAAGTAAGTTAAAGTTGTGGTGGGATAGCATTCCTTATGGAGTTCAAATTACATCGGTTGGTAGAGCATTGGCCCACTCTAATGCGAAAAGAATTGATAAAAATTTACCTCCGTTGGATTAGGTATTGTATGGAAGTAAAACCATAGCGATGATAAGTCAATGATAAGAAAAAGAATCTGGTCGGAACTAACTCAAACCAAGCATGATATTGAGTACGTAAGACTCTATTCCCGTTTTCAAGTTACTCTTCAAAAGTGGATCAATATTACAATTCTTGTTTGTTCTGGATCTGGAATTGTGGGATGGATAGCTGATCACCCAAATTACGCCGTATTAGCATGTATTATTACTGGAGGAATCAGCTTGATTAAGTTAATTGCTCCTTTTTTTATTATGTCCGATCAGGATCTCAAAAAGCTCAACGATTACTACTCAAAACAATGTAACTACTTCTTGGAATTAGAAAAGCTTTGGTTTGAATTTGAAGATGGAAAAAATAAGTCTTCATCAATGTCGAATAGATTTTATGAGCTGGTGAAAAAAGGAAATGAGCTGCATCATGAATATTCGGATCTCGATATAACACATTTTAGAAGGATGTCGAAATTTGCTCGTAACCATTCTATTGACTATTTTAAACTCTCATTCTAAAGTGAAAGATTATGTCAAAAAAAAGGATCACTTATAACCCTGCACCCGATGAGAAAGGAAGGACAGATCTTGGTGAAAGTCAACTCCCTAAATTCAAGGATCCCCCACCCCCGCCCCCACCCAAGGAAAAAGATTAATTTTAATTGATAGAGCACTTCCGTTCCAGATTTCACCTGAATAAGTCAGTTGGATAACTCAAACACCAAATTTCATGGAAAATCTTGTTACTCCATTGGCTGAAACAATTAATAGCCGAGCAAAGAATCCGATAATAGGAAGCTTCTCAGCGGCTTGGCTTATACACAATTTTGACGCTTGGGCCCAGCTGATTTTTGATAGTTCAATAACTCTAAATCATAGACTTGCTCACTTTTTTGCCTACGGAAGCACTTGGCACTTTCTTTGGGCTCCATTATTATATGGAGCCTTGATTTATATAATCACAGTTGCCTTGAGTAGGTTGACTGGATTGATATCGATTATACAGCAAGAGTATTTTTCTGAACGAGGAGTAAAACTTGCTGAGAAGGAAAATTACAGATTAAAAGTTCAAAATGAAGGTGCTGCTTACAAAGAATTATTACAAGATAATCATGAACTATGGCGGTTGCATAGTAAATTTTCCGCACGGATCAATGAACTAAAAGGTGTGGAAAACGAAATCAAGAAAGTAATCTCGAATACAAACGAAAATGCAAAGCAAAAATTTGAAAGGGAAGGTTCTATGTATCATAGAAATATTTCAACCGATATCACTAAAAATGGTCTAGACCGACTAAATGATAAGACGATAACTAGAGTTGATCAGAATGTTTCAAACATTAGAAATGAAGCTTTGAGACAATTATTATTCGATACAGGGAATTTGAACTCATTCTTTGCTGGCTATAATGGACTTATCAAAGAATTAAATGATTTAGTGATTAAGAAAGGTGTTACAAATCAAAAGTATGAAGACTGATTTTGCTTTTACTCTCCGCTTTGTGACGCTGCCAGGCAGCCAGCATGAGCCGCTCGAAAGTCTTCTACAAAATCCATAAAGTCGGAATCTGAAATAGGCCGCTCAGCGTACTTCTTGGCTTCGCAGTACTTACACTTGATAGTCCTACGACGTGGATTGACAACGAAAATATGGGGTTTGTAGGCTGCCATCAGATTGTGACATTAAATCGTTCGCAATAGTGTGGATTGTCGCCCTTTTCAGAGCCGATCTGATTCACCCGCTTAAACATGGCTTCGAGTTCCAGGAATCGCTCATCCCCCACTTTATCCCGTACGCTTTTGTTTGGTGCCAATGCCGACCTGAATAGGAAGATGTTATTGGCAAAGGTGTAGATCTGCCCGTTGATCAGATTGAGTGCGTGACAGGCAAAAAGGAAATCGGTGGCCGTGTGACGTGAATTACCCAGGGCTTGCTCCAATTCGTTGGGAATTTGGCCTTTTGAAGCAATGTAGTTCTTCATATCGTCGGTCACAATTACACCGTTTCGGAAGTTGTTCACGTCTATCACTTCATGGTAGAGTGCCTTTTTCTCGTCGCTACTCATACCGCGCAAGTCCACTACTTTATGCCCTTTCCAAGAGTTGTAGTCTTTGAAGCCGTGAACATAGATCCGCTTCTCTCCTTTCATGTCGCGTGGATCCTTTCTCCATCCCCGAATAGGCGTAATTCGCTCATAATCTTTCCAAGCTGGATCAAGGTCATTTGCCGGAAAGATCAGTGCTCGCTCCTGTTTAGCGATCATTTTCTTGATGGCCGTAGTCTTACCAGTACCACGCCCACCAACTAAGATGTTTATTTGTGCGGTTCTAGGCATAGTTAATCGTCGCTTTGGTTAGTTTTTTCGGCCTTTTCCGACTTTTCCTTATCGCTCGTTTCTTCCTTCCTGGCACCTGCAATCGGTACAGCTTGAACAGGTTTTTCCTGTCTTTCTTTTTCAGCTTTGGCAAACGCTTCGGCAGCTTCTTTGGCCTTTTGCGCTTTACGCTCCTTCTTATCAGCGAAGGCCGCTTTCCAGTTTATGAGGGTAGCGAACGAGAATGCAAAGCCTAGTTCTATTGCCGGAGTGAGATCCACGGTCACTGAATAGTACTCAAGCGTAGCTTTCAATGCCTTTTCCATATCGGCGCGCTGATAATCTTTGTACTTGAGTATGGTTGGATCTAAGCCAGCAATGAGCCCACCACCTTGACTCTGCACCAAATCAAAAATGCCGATAACATTCTTAGCGGCCACGCCAGAAGCATCGCTTATCGTGCTTTTCGATAGGTTAGTTCCTTTGGGATCTGCCTTTGGTGTGGGTTCATCGCCTGCTCCGTTAATTTCATCTTCGAAAACTATATCAGACTCTTTGCCAGCGTCATAGTTAGCGTCATTTCCACCAGTGCTTTGCTTTTCTTCGGCCAGCTCATCGCCTATCGCGTCAAAATCTACTTTGTCGTTCTCGCCTGCCATTAGGATAGATTGTTTAAGTCGATTTCACAAAGAAGGTTAGCCAAGTGATCGGAGGTATGCGTGTCCACAATATCGCCGTCTGTATCTATGACTTGCAGGTAAACGCGACCATCGACCGCCTTTCTGATCTGAATATGATCGACCTTCACGGGTTGATCGGCATAGTGTCGTTGAACAAACCCGAAAAGTGATTCGAGTCCATGGGGCAGCTTCTCGCGAATTAGCTGCTTTAATTGCTCTTTAGGTAAGAACTTTAGAATCGATTTTAGATCCATAGGTAGGTGTAATAAGCCGTTTTTCGAATGGGGTGTACCTGGATGGTAGAACGAACTCGACCTATGATCTCGTAAAACTTGAGCGTTCGCCTAATCCGTCTCTGCAGGTTGCGTCTATCGAGCTTGTTAAAGTCTTCGCCCAGGCTTTCCTGGAAGGCGAGTAAAATTCGCTCATTGCTCACTGCAGCTACGGTTGCTTTTTTGGACATAAAGTCTCGTATGTAATGCTCAAGCTTCCTGCCGTAGGTGTGTTCAATCGTCATCTGTGGTACAGTTGCAAGGCAAAGATGACGGCCTTTTCAGGCGTTTTCTGTTTTTTGATTCACCACTTGCACCACTAGTGCACCACTTTGAAATAAAAAAGTGGTGCAGCTCGAAAAGGCAGCAACAAAGGCCTTTGGAGAAAATTCACCACTTCACCACTACTTCTTTAAACAAAAAAGTAGTGTTGTAATAGACAGGTGGAGCCTACAGAAAATTAGAATCATGCAAAGGACTGTTGAAAACTACGCAAACAGGGGTGAATTGAGCCGATCTGAGCTGGGTCGAATTGGACTTATCAATTCTTATCAACAAGGACTTGTAGTACCTATTATGTGGCTATTTTTGTAATAGTGTCAAACGAGACGCTACAAAAATTTTCTTTATGATTTGAAAGTTTTCAAAATCCAGATCACGATCGTTTTATCTTACGATGAACGTGCTAAGGATTCAAAACAAGTCTCAAAAGAAAAGCACCTACATCCGCCAAAGATCATAGGTGCTCTAGTAAGATTGCTAATTGAAGTTGACTACTTCGAAACCCTTAAAGAGTTTCTGATAGCTGCCTTCTCTTAATCCACTTGGGGTGCTTCGGCACCCCTTTTTTATTACCATTAAAGGTCATACAAAATTACGATAATGGAAGCTTGAGACAAATAAAGTCATGAACAAAAAAGAAAAAAAATATCGAAAAGGGGAAAATCTCTGTAGTGGCAGCCCTTACAGGCGTTAAATGGGCTTTCGAAAAGATCAATCTTGACTTAAAGTTGTTTAAGAAATTGAATAGCGAATTGCATTACACAAAACATAGTGTACGAAAACCCAATGTGACACATCGATTTTTTTGCAGGTTTCGGAGGATTATTTCAAATGAACTTTTTAATTGTTCATCGCTGCTGCTTCCGTCAATACAGCGTGACGACTCTTTTTTGATCCCTGGGGAATAATGGTTGGGTTAAGTTCTTCGCCGTTGTGCCTGTATTGAACTCGGCTGCTTATCATTCCAAGCTCGATAGGCTTGAGCCAATAGCCCTTTATTCGTCGCCCATTCAGCGATTTTGAGACTTTCGCATTACCCAAAGCTTTCATAGCCCGTCCTATTTGGGTAGGTGTAGATCTGAAATTGCCGTTTTCCTGTTCGGCTATGTAGCTTTCAATTTCTGCTGGGGGCAGGTGCATACAGCCTTTTAGATCAGAATCGGGTACAGGTAGCTCAAAGTATTTCAGAATCATCTGTTCTTCTTTTGTGCTCACCATGTAGTGTTGGTTGACTTCCTGCAGTTGCTTTCGCTCCTTTCGGTTCAAGTGCCAATGGAACTTTTTGGACTTCCAGAGCGACTTAGCCTGTCGGTACACGTCGTCCATGTCAATACCGATCAAGTCGTTCCACTCTACCCTGGTCAAATCTATGAGAATGAATCGCCTGTTCTCGTGCTCGTAGAATACTTCATCTTCATTCATTGTGCCAAGCAACGAAGCGTTTCTAGGCCATGTAATCAAGCTTTTGCCGTACGGTGCCCGGTATTGAAGAAAGTCGAGCGTTACGAATCCCTTGGTTTCTTCTGGTCGTAACTTCAAATTCATGTGAACACAATCGTCCAGGATCACAATTAGGTTTTGAGAAAGGATCTGGTTATTGTCCTTGTTCTGCATGTTGGTATTGATGTTTCCAGAGAACTTGTAGTTGCGAAGGATCTTAGGACACATGTACTGAGCAAGCTTCGATTTTCGGATTCCCTGAGCTCCACGAAAGAGGAGAACCAATTGATTGTCGCATTCTTGGCGGTTAAAGACATTGGCGACTACCCCTACCAGCCATTTACGCATGAATTCGGTTTTGTGTGGATGACTTGAGATAACCGTATTGCAGAGCATTTGAATGTAGTCCGGTTCATCTTCCTTGTATGGCCCTAAACGCTCAAAGTATTGAAGAATCGGATCCACCTTTGGCGAGAAGCTTGATTTAAGCAATTCTTCAATCGCTTTCGTGGAATAGGTGAAAACTGTTTCTTCCTGGATCTTTCGCTTTAACGTGTTGTAGTCATAGGTGTCTACTGGTCGCCATTCATTGTGTTCGCCATTGAAGTACTCAACATTTCCTGAAAGGGTGTTGAATCGCCATTCGGCATAGTCTTTCAACCAATTTTCAAGTGCGCTTTGCCTATTCTTTTCAGCTCGTTTCTTGTCTTCATTCATCGCTGTTGTCTTTGAAAATTGTCACTTTGAAATCTTGAATTCCCTTTTCAACTCGGTAATTGTCTTCATGCTCCAAAAACTGAAGGGTTGATTCGCGATCCATCCAAGAAGAAAGGCGTTCGAAAAAACCCTGTGTAGAACCACCAACAGGCCCATTTTTGAGCCATGCCAGTATGATCCGACTTTTGTACAATTCATCTTTGTAAAAGAGAAGTTCATTGGTTAGTGATTTGATCTGTTTGTCATAAGCCTTGCGCTCCTGGTCCATGTTCAGGGAGACATCTATTGCTATGCTTTGCCACCGTTCAAGCTGTTCTGTTTTATACCCTTTCTCTTTGCGCCATTCTATTGAGTCTTCGAGTTGGTTAATCAGCTTGTCAAGCTCATGCCACTCGCTCATGGCGCAAAGTCTTTTGGTTTAAACGACTTGTGATCTCATGATGTCGATCACAAGGGATCTCGTAGGCTTCCCTCCACTCTATTCCGTCTGCAGTGCGCTCTGCCTTCATTTCTTTATTAGCAAAGCCAATTAGTCCGACCATCGCCTGATCCATAAAGTGATAAAGCCTGTGTTCTTCGTGCGGAATGATAGAATTGATTGATTCTGCTTCTCGCTGCAGGAAACTTGCAAACTGCATCCACGACCATCTGTAAGGAGATAAAAGGCTGTCGTGTAGGCCTTTTTCAAGAGTTTCGATTACTCTTAGTTTTGATAAATAACCATAGGGGAAATGATCGATGGTTGACTTCGCTGCATTTAGGTAGAGTTCAAAGCCTTTTTGCATCCAGGAGAGTTTGCAGCTTCGTAGTTTGAGAATGGCGCTCGTAGGTTTGGCGCAGCTGATCTGCAGCGGATGAATGACTTTGATTACTTGCTTTCGTTGATTGGTGTATTGCTCACCATATCCGAAGGTTCCTGTAATGTCTGTGAAGTCGGTAACAGGATTGAATTGGATTTCTTTGATTTCGAAATGCATGACGTGGCCTTTATGAGTTTGATGTATAGATTGCTTGCAAATGCTCGATCTCTTGTGTTCTCTATGCTCATACCGTGAACAAGGATTCTCCGCAGCTTTTCGACTTCGCTGGGCTTTAGCATGTGAATGGAAGTCAGTTCACCAGTATTCAGATCAGTTTCTATATACATGGCTCAGGATCTTTAAGGGCATCAGTTCTCCATTTGGCTATTGCTTCTTCGCCGTAAACCGACTCTAAATAGTTGAAAAGTATTCCCGCTCTACTTAAGGTTATTTTTCCCCAATCCTTTGCGAGTACCATGAGGTAGCGGACGCCAACCCCCATCATTTGAGCTAGTTCTTTCTTCTGTTCTGGTGTTAGCCCTCGCACCATACTTAACAGCGTGTTCTGTGACATTTTGTTAATTTTGATGTGTTTTTGTCTGTTCTGGAATGATGTTTGTCATCTCACCGATAACAAATGTTATTAAACGAACAATTCAAAACTATTTTTATTGTGATTGCCACTAACTTTAGTTATCAAATAACTATGAACAACGACCTGTTGACAACCGGTATAGGTTGGAGAATTCTAACCTTCCTAAAGCTTAATGATGTTAGCGGGAACAAGATGGCTGCCGAGCTCGGAATGAGCGGCCCTGGGTTTATGAAGTCCTGTAGAAAGGACTCGCTAAAGCTTAAAGATTTTGTTGGGATTTGCCGATACTTTGGGTTTACGATGGATGAAATGATGGATCGGCTCGAAACCCAGGACTATTTCGATTACTGGACTCTTGTATTAAAGAAGCCAGCGAAAGATTATGTAATAATGATTCGTGAGGGGTCGGAACCTACTCCCCCTTCCGAGTAGTTTTTTTAATGAAAAATGGGCAAATCGAAATCTCGACTTGCCCAACTTGAAATTTCATCTTGCCATTTTTTCTGTAATGGACTAGTAGTTAAGCGAATGATACTTAACTACTTATAAATTATGTGTTATTCTGGCATATTCAAATTTATAATAACACATGGTTTTACTCATTTTACAAGCGAGTATTTCGACATTGCTTCATCCAAATCTATATTGAAACTCTTGTTGACATAAAATTGATGTTCAATATTCTCGAATATGTGATTCAAGTTTAGAATGACTTCTTCTGGCAAATTGTGAATCTTTAAAAAGGCTTTAATCCTAAATACAAACTTGTAATAACGATACCTATTTCTGCTTTTTGGAAAGTTGTCATCGAATAAACTAACGGCCTGCAAAGCTCCAATTGCTATGTCATATAAATTATTGAACCTCCCTTGCTGAATGTTTTCATCGAAGCTCATTTCGTACAATTTAAAAATGTAGGACAAAGCTTTTAGGGTAGTTAATTTATAAAAAGGATTTGAAGGCGAAGAATCATCAGGGACCACTTTATTCTGATTGATATATTTCAAATAATACTTTATTCCTTTTATATCCTGTAATACGATAAGATAAGATGCGAGCGTTAGCTTTTCTGTTGCATTTGTGGATATATCAAATAATTTCCTCAAATGGCCTAATACAATTCTACTTTTCCGATTGATCAATTCTCGAATCAATTCGAATTTAAAATCATCGGTAATTTTAGGCAATATGTTTTCCAACTTTTCTAAACTCCCACCTAGCGTATTGTAGCTTTCAAGTACTTTGTAGCGTTTATACCCTCCATCTTCCAGAAACTTGATGAGATGCTCGCTTGCCTGTGTCAAAACATGTTTTATGCAATAATCCAAATGATTTTCGAGCACCATATCGAATTCTATTCCCTCGGATAAATTCATTAAAACCTGCTCATCTATTTTATCCTTTGGTGCAACGGACTCCACAAAATCAAAAATTTTGATTTCATTGTCACCCCATTTTTGAAAGGACAACATATTAAGGTAAAACTCTGTATCATAGTAATCCAGTTTTAGCCTTCTGACGAGAAAAGACAATTTGATGGCTTCCAGGTTCGCAGTAGTTGTACTCTCAATAGGATGTGATAATGCAGTTTTATAATTTACTTCCTTGGACTTTTTATCACACCAAGTCTTTATATATTTCAACTGATCATCAGTAAACTCTGGATCTGAATCTTCTTTTAAAAAATCAATGATTATTCGGATTGAATACTCGTCCCAATTGTCTTCAATCCAATCTAACAGTTTTGCCTTATCTCTCTTTTCATGAATCTCATATAACCGTGTTGCTCTATAAACAACAGCTAAATACTTTCCGTCAAATTCTGTATTCTGAATCTCCCAGATTTCATCATATGTGAGAACGTCCTTTCCAGCGTCAATGAACACCTGTTCAATAGCACACTTAAATGCATCTTTATCGAAAAGTAGAGCCTTAGTTCGTTCTCTCCTATCACGCTTTTCCTTTTCCCAATTGCGATCTACTGGCAATTCGATAGGTTCCGTTTCGTTAACAAGTTTATTAAATTGCTTGAGGTTTTTACTATTCCGTTCCAGACAATACTGGAAGTCCATAACAATATTCGCATTTATATTGGAAGTCCTGAATTCATTAGCCATGAACTCAATTGCTTCTTCATTTGCCAATAGAGCTAATTGTTTTAACGTATAGTATTTCAAGTCAGTTATATTCTTTGAATAAAGTTCTTTGAATATCCTTGTTCTATTACCAGTTGAATCGAAATACTCGATAAACTCTTTAAATCTTTCATCGTAAAAACCAAAATTTTCTGATTTAAATGCGGATTTAATCTTTTCATACAAATCATCATCGCTTGGAAAAGATTTGGCCACGTGTTTCAATGTGTGACCTATGATTTTGCAGAAGTATATCGAATAAGAAACCCTTTTGTAATCATTCATTATAAAATCAACTACTTTCTTCGTAGCGTCAAGAGATTTCACCGCCTGAATACAATGAACGAGCTCAGAATATTCATTCGTTAATCTATCACTGTCCTCGTGTTGCTTGCTAATATACTTACCAGCAAATTCAAGAACGGTTCCGATATATTTCTCTTGGTACCCTTGTTTGTGGATCGCATAAAACAAAGTAAATTTCACCCATGTATCAGATGTGTTTTGAAAGCGTTTCATCAACTTCTCAAATTCATCTTCATTCAATTGAAATAGCTCCACATATGCTTTTAGCGACAGATACTGCAGTTCAGATTCCTCAAATAATATTTGTTCGATTGCCTTCTTTGATACTTTAACATGCTTCGGATAATTGGATTTTATCTCGAAGTATGAAATTAGATCAAGGGCATTTGCTCTAGAGGCAACTGACAAATCGTTTCGAATCTCTTGAACCAAGAATTGTAGGCTTTTTTCCGACTGTGAAAATTTAGCTAGTTCCCACGAATTGAACTTTGACCTATTGATTCTTCTCTTTTCCTTTTTATAGAATTTGAAAATCTTCTCAAAAACTTCATAACGAACAGCATCTGTCAATTTATCCGGCTCAAATTTTATTAGCAGTTCAGGTTCATTGTCAGCCAGCCAATCCAAAAGCTGATTCCTTACATCGTTGGATTTAGAAAGTGAGCTAATTATAAAGGACAATGTGTTAACCCATGTGGGCTTAACCTTTTTATATGCTTTTGGAAAGCAAATAACATTCTTAATTACTTCGAATTTTTGTTTTGAAAGCAATTTGGCGACCAGGTATTCTTGGATATTTTTATGGTTGTACTTCCAAGTTGAATCTGCCCCTTCAATTCCATCAAGTAATGAACCTGCGCACTTAATAATATGCTGCTCATTTTTGGTAAGAGTTTGTTGAATCTCCTTCCATGTTCCATTGTTCTTTCCTTGATACTCGAACGTAAATGCCAGTTTTTCTAACGCTCTTCTCATTTCCAACTCTTTGGAATCTCGGTCATCAGGAAAATGTCGTTTTACATCCTTTTTAATGTTTTCAGAAATAACTTCTTCAAACAATTCAGCCTTACTTTCGGAGATATTGTTTCGTGTAGCAAATTGATCGGTCAACTTTATCAGGTAATAGGGAATGTGCAGTAAGCTATTCAGGTTTTTATCCGCTACATCTTTTAAGAAACTCTTCTTTTTTAATGGTATTTTTTCACTTATATAATCTTCAATGTGTTTATCTGAAAGAGCTGCAAGCTTATAAGACTTAAAGCCAGTAAGGGTGTTTAACTGACCATTTTCCAATGTGGTTGTATAGAAGTTTGAGCGGCAAGACACTATAATTTTTGCTTCTGGAAATTCAATAGCAAAATCCAGAATTTTTCTTCGCATTCCGTCAAATTTTCCCATTTGAACTTCGTCTAGACCATCTAGCAACACTACTATTGTATTAGTAGGAATGTCCTTTATTTCTGGAATTCGATCCGCAATTGATTGATCCGTATATACATTTAACTTTATCAAGAATGGATAGTACGGGCTGGCTTTTTCGCATATTTCATAAGCCAACTTCTCAAGTTCAACGCTTTTGCCAGTTCCAGCCCATCCAAGCAAAGAAATGCGATTTTCTTTCTTAAGTATTTCAATTATTTTTTCTCCCTGAGGCTCGAATAATCGAAGATCATTTTCTCCAAAAGGTATTATTCGTCTTTCGATATAATCTATTGGATTATCATATTGCCTTTTTTTAGTAAGTGGAGATTTTACATGAATAATCCCAAAGGCCTTTTTCCCACAAAAAGAAATAGCCCATTGCTCCCCGAAAAAATCATACACTATTTGCGGTGTCTTTTTAAGCTCTGAATTTAATCCATGGCTGTCCCATATTTTGAATGCTACATTTTTCTTTTGAAGTTCAGTTCTTTGTTTTTTTATTTCGTCTTCATGATTCTTTGTATTCAACCTTTCTTGTGTACATAGAACGAACTGTTCTGTGCCCTGAACCCAATTGCCATTTATGAAAGTATCAACAGCCTCCTTAATTTTTCCGGGAGCGAAATTCTTAACTCTCTTACATTGGTATACCACATAACTGTTTGCAGAATCTATTTTGGCGTATATATCAATACCGTCCTGAGCGTTACCTTGTACCCCGTACAATCTGCATTCTTCGATATTTCCTTCTTTTTGCGCTAACCGAAGGCATAATTTTTCAAAATTCTCCCAAGTCAATTTACCATAAGGCAATTCGTGCAAAAGTGTAGCAACTGGTATTTCATCAACTATTGTTGACGGGGGTTGTAATAAATAATTTGGAATATTTCCCATAACTAATGATGTTCAAAGAAAATCACGATGGTTTTATTATATTTCTATTGTTCTATAGATTTTACCTTTGATCGTATACTTTTCATTTGTTGATAGAATCAATTAGATCTTTAACAACTAAATCTAATAATCTGAACTTTCAAACTAGATTGAGTTCTTTTCTGCACATATAACTTGACAATGATGAAGTTCTTTCCTTGTTTTTCAGCCAGCCGGGCTTGTTTGCCCCCTTTCACCACTAGCGGTGCTTTCATACGCTTCATGAGGTTCAGTTAGACTGGACTTCAAGATAATTAAGCTTAAATCGATATCTTACAAATTAAGCTGTTTTATGATATCATTTGTACTATATCAGCATAGCAAGATCGAGAAATTGGTTGTGGTCTCCACGCCGTATTGGGTACTGACCCATAATGAGTTCTTAAAACAGATGCGATTTGTACTAACTCATTCGATTGAAGATTAGCCGAAACGGCATTGTATATAGATTCGGTGATAAAAAAATATGAGCTATTCGGCTGAGTTGCTCTATCCTGATAATCTGAATCCCACCTTTCAGTCAGACGTTGATCAGATCGTTCTCTTTGCCCAATTCGATGCTGGTAGTTCTTGAAATATCTGGCATGACTTAGTCTTATTGACAAACTTTCAACAGTAATATTATTTGAAGGAATTGGAAGGTTGTGCTTAACAAACCAATTCGAAGCAGTTTGATGTTCTTCAAACATCTCAATAACTCTAAGAATAGCACTTAAAATATGTGTTCCATTCGTTTTGTATATCACGATATCTCCTTTTGATAGTCCGATATCATTCATCGCTCTCGGTCTGCATAATCCTGAAATAGCTGGGTTTGGATGTCCGAGATCAGGCTCCCTTCGAATTGACCCATCTTCTAATGGATGGATGTTATGTTCAATAGCAGCTTTTCGACCAAATTTATTATGTGAAATTGGATAATACGAATTCAGAAAAATGCTCATCTCACTACGTTTTATAGGTTGTTCTAAATTAAGAGCGATAAACATTCAATACAAATCAGGCATTTTATAATGCGCCTTCCAGCCACTGACGATATGGTCTCTATGATCATGGAGTGGATGGAGTATTGGGGCTACCGTATAGAAGCCGTGCAAGAACCCACCATGGTCAAGGATTTACTTCCTTCTTAAGGTGTAAAATGAAAGTCCTTTTCTAGACTTCGCCGCTTGTCCATCTTCAACAATTTTCCAGTTGTTGTGAAAGTCGGTTCGACCTTGATCAGAAACCAGTTGAACTCTATTGTTTTCGAGCGTATATGTTCCCTGCACGTCTACCTTATCGTCTTTTAGCGAGTGGTCTTGGTAGGTGAAGGTGAAATCACTGTTTAGGTCAAGTTCGATTGCAGATGGATCATTGCTACTAACGCCGTAAGTAGCATTTAGCCCATCGTTAGTAGTCGTAAAAGCGAAGCATACACCCAGGCAGAGAATGGTAATTGCTGATTTAAAGCCAAATTTCATATGTGGTTTGTTCTTGATTTAACTCTCTAAATATGCTCATAATAAGGACAATACCAAGTGTTGGGTTGCGATAAATTTCTGTCTAAACGATCACAACTTTCTTTATTTCTTGAGCAAGCATATTTACTCCTTCATTCAGCTTGTCTTCCAAGTTCATATCCACAATCTGACCGTCAGAAAAGTTCTGGTAAAAGGAAGGCAAAGTGAAGTCTGCTACGACATTTCCCTTCATAAATGGAAAGTAAGATTTCGCTGCCGCGAGAACACTAGCCCCTCCTCTTCCACCGGGCGATGTTGCCATCAGGAGAATGGGATTTTCCTTCCATACATTCATATCAATTCGCGAAAGCCAATCGATCAGGTTTTTAAAAACCGCCGTGTATGAGCCGTTGTGCTCCGCCAGCGAAATCACCAGGCCATCAGCCGATTCAATAAGTTCACTAAATCGATAGGCTCCTTCGGGTATGCCGGACTCCTTTTCTACGTCAACGCTAAATAAGGGCAACATATAGTCGGCTAGATCCAAAACATTTATTTCGGCGTTTTCAATTTTATTGGCCGCGTAAATGGCTAGTGTTTTATTGATAGACGAACTGCTACTGCTCGCTCCAAGTGCTATTATCTTTTTCATGTCTTATTTGTTTAATCGATTCGTTAATTCTCCGTCTACGGCGTATTTCCCGCCGCCATTCACCAATACCATCAGCGCAAGTCCGATGATCAGGAGCGCATACTCATAGCCTTCGCCGGCCTGGGTTCCATACCAGTTCATAAAGAACCCGTGTTCTAAGTGTGTAGTGAAAATGATTCCGGCAAAAAGTCCTGTGAAGGCCAGAGCCCACACTCTACTTGCAAAGCCGAGTATCAAGCTGATCGATCCCAGGAACTCAATCAGTATCACTGAAAGAGCGACAATCCAGGGAAGGCTCATCTGCGTAGTAAAAGCGTCCATGGTTGCAGAGAATCCATATCCCCCAAACCAGCCCAGCATCTTTTGAGCTCCGTGCGGAAACAAAACGATTCCGAGCGTAAGGCGCGCAATCAGGGTTCCCCAATTGCCTTCTGTGTTTAAAATTTGATTCACTTTCATATTGGTATATTTTAAATTGTTTATTGATTGTTCTGAAATATCATTCGAAGGAATGCCCCCGGTGATGTCTTGGTAATGGGAGACTCCCCATACTGATCGAAATCGATGGCTAACCCAAACTGAAATCCTTTTTTATTGACACCTGCTCTGAGCTGCTGGAAGCTTCTCGCGTGTCGGGAGAATTCATCCCAGTACGTGAGAAATTGCCCGCTAATTAGGGCTTCCCACTCCCCTTTTATTGGTCGGGTGAGCTGCATTTGCACGAAGAGCTCCCCGTTGATGAAACCAGAGTCTTCGGAGTGAGCAATGGTGGGAATTGCAGTTAGCACAAAATGTGGTGACCGAATCGCGTATAAAACCGAAACCCGCTCAGAAAAGCCCACAATGCTGTTGTAGTACAATCCAGGCCCTACCGAAAGCGCTTTATTGATATTCCAGTAAAGCGTTGGCTGTACACCTGCTTCGTCAAACATGAAGTTTTCGTTCTCGTGATACTTCTGGAAGAAAGCGAGCGTAGCTATAGTGAAGTTTTCCTTTGGGGTAATTGGCCGATAAGAGATGGATGTGAAGTCAGTCTTCTTAGGGCCGGAAGCCAACTCCAGTAGTGTTATTTGGGCTTTGCTTATTTGTATCAAAGCCAGAAAAGCAATGGTGACGAGGGTGGTTCTTTTTATCATACGACAAAGAACCCGCGAACGAGAATCCTAAAAAATAAAGTAGTTTAAGAAAAACGCGAACAGCTGATGATCAAGACTATAATCGTGTAGATCACCCGCGTTTGGTGATCTTGCTTCTGATCATGCTCAAGAATTCGGGTGTAATACCAAGGTAAGCCGCCAGGTCCTTTTGCGTGATTCGGTTGGCGATATGCGGGTATTTGCTCAAGAATATCTCATACCGCTCTTCGGCAGTCAGGGATATGCCTTCGTTGGCTCTTTTGATATAGCTGACAAGGGAGTTTCGGTAAAGGATCCTGTAAAACCGTTCCAACTTGGGTATTTCCTGGAGCATGCGCTCGAAATTATCCTTGGTAATCGTCAAAAACTCGGAATCTTCCAGCGCCTTGATAAAGTAAGTAGAAGGTTGTTGAAGGGTGAAACTGGCCAAATCGCCCGTCCAGAAATCTTCAATGGCAAACATATTTACGTGTTCACTACCACTTCGATCCAGAGAATACACCTTCAGGCACCCTTTGGTGATAAAGTATTCGTACTTCGTAATTCCACCGGGCTCCAGCACATACTCCTTTCGCTTGGCACTCCCCTTTTTCCAAAAAGAAACGAATAGATCCTTCTCATCGTCGGTCAGGTCGACAAAGCGAGCTACATTCTGCAGAATCATATCATAAGGGTGCCCAGAACTATGATTATCCATTTGGTCAAAATAAGCGTTGAGCTAAAATAGAAATCCTTCTCTGTGTATTGGAACCGAGTTGGTTAAAAGTGAATGAAGCTGTATTTTAAACAGATCAAATCAACCTAAAACACTAGACATGGCCCAAGACTGGACTTCCTTCAACTTAAGTATTGCCGTAAAAACGAGTTTAGAAACCATTTACGATGCGTGGACGAAATCAGCGGAAATAGAAAAGTGGTTTCTGGAAACCTGCACTTATTACAACGAAACAAAAGAACCCCGTGGCACTGACACAAACACCCAATCAGGAGACACTTACAAGTGGACCTGGTATTTGTACGAAGAGACAGAAAAAGGCCGAATCACTGCCGCAAATGGGACGGACTTCTTTCAGTTTTCTTTTGCCGGTGATTGTCTCGTGGATATCCAGCTCAAAGAGATCGGAGACCACGTGCTCGTCAATCTAACCCAGCACAATATCCCCACCGATGAAAAGTCGAAGTTTAATATCCGCATTGGCTGTCTGGAAGGCTGGACTTTCTATCTGGCTAACCTAAAATCCTTTTACGAAACAGGATATGATCTGAGGAATAAGGTGGCGGAGCTGAAGGGGGTGAATAATTGATGGCTTACGCCATCTCCTTTCATTTCATCGCTGCCTTTATGGTCTAATCTCATCGGTAATCGCCAAATTCACCTTAGGAGCGAACTACATGGTAGCAAGGATAAGGCATTGCAGTTGGGTTATTGACGAAGGCGGTGCCCATTACTCGCTGAGTTTTGGGTTTCCAGCTACCGACGATACGGTGCGCCCTAGATCCTTGTACTCAAATCCGCTTGTGTTCCGTTCCCCTAATTCGTCAATACCTAGTAACGTAGTTGATACATAACAACTTACAATTATTTGCTAGCTGGACTTGAATAAAAGTTTAAGATTGGAATATCAACCTTCAAGGAAAAGCCATAGCGCCAATACATGTCGCCAATTGAATTGGCGTCAGCTCCCGGCTCTACACTTCGCAACCTTGCACCAAGCTGCGCGCCTAGTCCGAGAGACAATGGTGTTCCTCCGATACCAAACTCAAGAAACGCACCAGGTGAAACAATATCTTTTAACTGAATAGTTGGAATACTTTCAACTTGGTCATCACCACTCGTGAACCGATAAGAAGCAATATTACCAAGGTCAACAAGTGGGATGGAAAAACCAAAACTCCAAGGATTTTTCAGGTTTTTACCCCAGTTACCCCATCCGAAATAAACACCGACTGGTGCTGTTAATGCAAGGTTGTTAAAATCAAAAAAGTCGTTGCCATTATCTGCCCCGTCTATTATTTCTCGTCCGTAAAACCCACCAAGATAGCCATTTAGTGATGTGTAAAATCTTGACTCCCGTTTAATAGAGTAGCTCCCCGGAGGTAAAGCGATAGTCTCAATAGCAGCATGAGCCTGTTCAGGACTTTCTGACTCAACCAATGCGGCCATAAAAGATCCGTACTTTAATAGTTTAGCCTGTGTTGTTGGTAATTTATCCCAATTAATTGTTTCGTTTACCTCAGCTAATACTATTTGGGTTTTCATAGAAACATCCGGGTTTAGAACCTGCTTCGTTCTTCCTAAGGAATTAAGCTTCTGAGCAACACTATTAAAATCCGATGTGTCAACTGGAATACTGGCTGAGGCCATACTTGCTTTAAGGTCATCTAAATCTTTTTTGACCTTATTTGGCTTCATTTTGTTCTTCGCCAATTTCTTGTTTAAGCTAGCCAAATTGCTTTCAATTTTCTTCATCTCATTCTTACTCAGTTGTTCAGCATAAATTTCAGATAGCAGGAGGCTAGCTGAAGAAATTGCACCTGAATATTGTTTGTTTACAATTTGTACACTTAAGTCACCACCGTATTCAATGTAGTTAACTACTTTCTTAGCATTCTCAGGTACAACAATTTGATTCGACAATTCTTCAACTCTGTAAGTATGTTTTACCAAGTTTAAAGTGGAAGAAAAGACGGAGTAGTATCCATCAAAAAGTTGTTTATTTCTGTCTTTAGAACCAACATCCTCCTTTGAAATTCTAATTTTTAGCTTTTCATACTCATCTATTGAATTTTGGACCTCTTTAACCTTGTCAGTCATACATGCAATAAAATCCCAAGTAGGTTCGACTTTAGTATCCCAATTATCTCCAATATCTTTCAAGACTGTTATCAATGTTATCGAGCCTCCATCAGCGTTGGTTGGAAAAGCAATGTCTTTGTACTCATCTTTCTTAGCTACCTCGTACAATAAGCCGAGGTAAATGCGCAAGACTACTCTATCTTTCAACTTATCCAACTCGCTATTAGAAACCCAGTACTCGCTACCAGACGCGCTAGTTCTAAATGATTCAGATAGAAGACTCACTGTTCTTATGCCATTAGAAGCATATTTTAATCCTAAACTACTTTTCGAGTCTGGTATAGTTTGGCTAGAGAGCCTTTTCATGTGGGTGTTCTCACCAAGCATCCTGAGTATATCTCCTGGCTGTTCTCCTCTGTGCATCCATTGAATCATATTAATACTTAAAGCTGTACTAGGATAACCCCAATTATTTATTTGCTCTAATTCATCTCTATAGTTTTCCAAAACTTCAGGAACATTATCCACTAAGCCCTTCAGATCCTTTTCAAATGCGGTTCTCAGACTATTTAGATATAGATCATATTGGTATATCCCTACCCCAATCGTAGAAAGTATGGCCACAGTATTTGGGAACAAAGTCTTTAAATCTTCCTGCTCATTCAACTCATCATTTAATCTCTTGAAGAAAGCAGTATTTAATTCAGTCTTCGTACGTTCAATTAAAAAATCCGTTAGGCCGATGGCAAGATTAGTTACGTCCATGCTACCAACCGAGCCATTCAATTCCTTGGAGTAACCGGAATAGTCATCAGAACTCTGAGAGCCACTGGTTGGATCTCCAAAACTTAAAAAAGGATTGTTTTCAAATGTCAGTTTTACTTTTTTTGGTGAAGGGTTACTTGTATAAGAAGATAGTATTCTAAACAATTGATCATTTTCGCCAAGCTTTAATGGAGTGTTTCCATTATATGAGAAGGTATTCCCGGAAATTAGACTTCTGACCTTTAAAGCATCTTCGTAGATATATTGAGAAAAGCAATTGTCTGAACATATCATTAAGAGAATAACTATGACTACTTTTTTCATTTTTGTGGATTTATCAATTGTAAATGAGTTAATTCCTGAATTGATGAATATTTGACGGATTCATTCAAAAGCACCGACAGGAGATTCTCGCTTTTGAAAGGTAAATTCTCATTGGCCGAATACACAAGTGCAGCAATACCTGAAACTACCGCACATGCACTACTATCGCCATTAACCTTGCGATAGGTTGAATTGTCTTCATAGGCTAAGTATTCCATTTCTGGGACAATTAAATTGACTTGATGGCTTATAGTAAGTTCTGAATGCAACTTAGTTACACTTCCGACAGAAATCACATTATTTTGACTAGCGGGATATTGTATCGAATTTGTTAACTCATCATCCGTACCAGCGGCTGCAATAAGAATTACATTTTGCAAGTTGATTAGTTCATTAAATTGAATGCCATACTCTTCTTGATTGAAAGACTGGCTTATATTCACCAAGTATTTACGGCTATTGTTTTCTTTCAAATAATGAATGGCACTCTCGAATAATTCATTGGATCGTTCTCCGTATTCGTTGTAAATGGGTAGTTCTATAAGGTTCGTATTTGATGCAATTCCTTTAATCATACCATTTCCACCTATAATGGTAGCCATAGCATTTCCATGACTACTTGCTGGAGATTTTATGATTGTTGATTGACCCGCCTTATTTATTTTTAGATTTTTTGAAAATGAGTGATCCAGAATACCTATGTAAACTCCTTTCCCTTTGTATGTTTTTAACTCATTACTAATTTTTAATGGTGCAGAATAGTCTATTTCTTTAATCAGAGTTTCATTTGAAAATCTATCAAGTAGATATTCTACCAAACTCTTTTGATCGGATTCAGTATTAGTTTTTTCTGCCCCCCAGTATACTTCGTAATTTGTTCCCCCTACCCAATAATAATTTCCACCAACATCCCTAAGCCACCGGTCATCTCCATCATAGTAATCACCATTGTATATTTTATCATCTACAACTAGCTCACTGCCAGGTGCGAGATATTGATAAGTTGGTGCATTTAAAGATGCCTTTCCTACTCTTACATTTAAGTATTTAGTTACTGTCACTTTCATCTAGCCTACAGTTTTAGGTCTAAAGCTTCCGGCTGATTTCTTTTTGCCTGAATTCGTGTTCTCTCCTTCCCGCACGGACGCCCTTAACGCCATTAGCTTATTTAATAGGTCAAACCAAAATGGAGCTCCTAAAGAAATGGCCAGAGCCATTAATACAAACCCTATCCAACTAGATAATGATCTACCAACGAAGAGGTATTTGAACCTATTCCAATTACCTAACGATGCGGCATCATAACTTTTTCCATCAATATTGACTTTGCTCGTTTTAAAATCTTCACAACCCTTCATCCTGGATATAAAACAACTATCAACTTTGTTGATTTTACGAGTCGTACTATCGGCATAAAAGGCAAAAATGTTTAGTACAGAATCCTTCTTTGTTTTACCTTGAGTTAATTCCCAGAGATATAATTCAGGAACACCGCCACCTAAGCCAAGAACATTATTTGCTTTTTTAAGATCTGCCCGTACTTGTATTCTAGCTTCTTCATTGAGCTGCAAAGCTGCTGTAGAATCACTATTTTTTTCTAAATAAGCTCCTGCTTGCTCTACAAGTAGTGCGGTTGCCTTAGGGTCACGATTTAGCTTATCTATTATCTGAAAAATATCCGCATTGAGAACTATGGCTATCCCTAAACCCACAAAAAATAGAATGACCTGAGTGTATCTTTTATACCATCCTGTAATACGATCCTGAGCCTTGTTAAACCACTCTTCTATTAATTGCTTAAACTTCTCAACATCTCCTTGAGATTCTACCCATAGAAAATTGATGTTTTGCCATGTCTCATATTCTATCTCAGTAGTTCTATCTAAATTAGATTTATTGATAATTTGTCTATCCTTGAGTGATGTACTAATGGCTGTTTTCGGGTCGTCGCCAGCATTATATTCAGGCCCTCGAAGCAAATCAACAAGCACTTTTGAAAATGTTGATCCAGCTAAGTAGGATGGTTTACTGTGATAGCTATTTTCTGAAAAATATTTAATGTAAGGGTGGCTGTAGAACTCCTTTGCTAAGCCTTTTTCAGTTTCTCTAAAAAACTTCAGATAGCCACTAATAAAAGCTGCAGGCCAAGACTGCTTCTTATCATCTGTAAGAAGGCGGATAATTCCATGTTTAAGGTTTCTTGCTCGTAAGCCAAACCAGGTAGCAATTATTTCCATTATTACCGATGCGAGCAAAGAGTAAAGCAGAAATATGAAAACTAGCCCTATAACTATATCTACTGCAATTGAGCCTGTCATGTTTGGTTAGCTTAGTAATTCTTCACCCATAACCTACCAACACCAAAACCTTTATCCAGAACCCTTTAGATTTCGGTATAAATCATCCTGTTTTTGGATTGGTTTTATAAGAAATAGGTAGAAGCTTAATTCAACATATTTGATTTTGGTTGCCTTAAAAAAAGCGCATCCAAATTGAAATCGCATCAGTCTTTTCACGGTAAAATACCGTGAATATCACCCGTTTACAGTTTTATCACTGGTTCTTCCGGAAAGCGTTGAGAACGATTGACCTTCACATCAAAAATAAAACCCTGCCCTTACTCCTCCTGTCAACAAATAGCTTCCACTCTCATCAGAATCAGTTAAGCTCAAGATGCTATACCCCAGATTGGGTTCTAGTCGAATCATTTGGTCATTGTTCAGATGGTATTCCAGTCCTAAGCTGATGGCAGGTGTTAAACTCAAAGAGCGGATATCTTCAACCTTAGAAGCTTTTCGCTCCTTATCACCATCCTCGTATTCTATAATACCCACTTCTCTGGGTGCAATTAGAATACCTGGAGCTATACCAAGGCCTGTAATAAATCGAAAGTTTCCCTTTCCGGCGATAAGCGTAAATCGGAAAGGTAGTTCAAGGTAATGGTAATTTTGTTTTATGGTTACCGAAGAAATTGGTGGGTCGTTTGTTTCATATACATTGTCGTTTCCCAGATAGTCTCCAAAGGTTGGATCCTCATTGGTTCCTTGAAATCCGCGGTTAGCGTATTGCACACCAATTTCCACCCCCCAAAATTGGCTAAGCTGCAAATTCATAAGGCATCCAAGGGAATACGCAAATTTCAGGTCGAAGGGATCATTTGTGAAATCAAGTAGGTTGAAATAGTCATCTTTGCTTCTAACTTGAAGGTGACTCACCCCCGGAGAGAAAAATACACCCCACTTTATTTTGGAAGACTCCTCTCCTTGCCCATTCATGGATTTGGAAACTAGAGCGATCAAAAAGAGAAGGAAATACCGTTTCATCGTGTTGGATTAGGTTGAGCAAAATAAAGAAATTCAAAGCATCTAGATTGTGCTTTCTCACTGGTAAACAAAACAAGATCCTGAATATGCACAGCGACCCGATTAATCACAAAAATTTTGTCTTTGCCTCTTCCTTTTGTCTTGATACAAAAGGAACAAAAGATCAGGGCTGTAATTTTATTTCTTGAAACTCTCGAAAACTCTACAGCGCCTTACCCAAACTCGGAAACGGCATTTGCGAAAGCATAGCTTTCGATGCCTGACCTCTGCAAGGGTGCGGCGGACTTTCGCTTATTTCTGAGTTTCTAAGAGAATAAAATTAAGGCCGGAAATGACTCACAACTGCATTGACGATTTGATGAATTTAAACTTTGCAAGCTGTGAGTCAAATCATGCCAAACAAAAAGTTGTGAAATGACCATGTCCTTTCAATCACATCAACCTTTCTAAGAATTATCCTTCCCCATCTCCTTCCCTATTATCGCTGCTTTCCTGGTTTGGTTCCAGCGGTAACCACCGAACTCACCATTGGAGCGGATCACCCGGTGACAAGGAATAAGCAGGGCTATCGGGTTTTTGCCGATGGCTGTGCCTACAGCCCGCTGAGCTTTGGGTTTTCCGATGGCTTTGGCAATGGTGTCATAAGTCACTAGGCTTCCTTCGGGAATGCGCAGGAGTGCCTCCCAGACTTTGAGTTGAAAATCAGTTCCTTTCAAGTGTATTCTTAGTTCGGATCGGTCGATGCTGCCCTTTAAGGCTTCTAGTCCAGCTTTTTGGAAATCATCAATCGATTCATTGAAATCGGCTTGGGGATACTCCGAAAACAAGGCTTCAAGCGCAGTTTTTCGATCGCCATCAAAAAAGGCGATATGGCAGATGCCACGGGTACTTGCTGCCATCAGAACCGGTCCATATGGCGTGGTGTTGAAGCTGTAATTGATTCGCAATCCCTTTCCACCATGCTTGTATTCTGCTGGTGTCATTTTCTCAATACCCACAAATAGGTCGTGGAGTCGGCTGGTGCTGCTCAAACCCATTTCAAAACTTGTCTCGAACAAGGACTTCCCTTCCATCAATACCTTCTTGGCGTGTTGAATGCTGATATGCTGCATGAATTTCTTGGGACTCGTTCCCGCCCATTCAGAAAAAACTCTTTGGAAATGCGAAGGACTGAGATCTACTTCACGCGCAATCTCATCGAGAGATGGCTGAGCTTTGTGATTCTCTCTAATAAATGAGATTGCCCTTGCAATGCGATAGTAGTTCTCTTCCTGTATGTCCATATCGGTCAAGCAAAAGTGTAGAATTGGAATTAAATAGAAAATCCGATTCTTGCTATAAGCTCAAATGGTCGGAATCAGACTTCTTAATTGGATGTAAAACCCTTAAATTACCGATATGACCGAATCTTTTCTCTCCATCCTTCCCCAAGTCAAGTCGGCATCTCTTGCCGACGCCATGGGCCGACATTTCGACCACCAATACACCATCGAAGGACTCGTCTCTCCCACTCCGGGTCGCGTGCTTTTTGGGCGGGCAGTCACGATCAACTTCATTCCTGTTCGCGATGACATCCAAGATCCGCAGATACACAACTTTGCGTCTTTGTTGTACAAGGCCATTGGCGATAGCGGAAAAGGAAAAGTATTAGTAATGGCGAGCAATGGCCATGAAAGCACTTCACTGGGTGGTGGAACAAAAAGCTCCAGACTTCGAAACCACGATTTATCAGGACTGTTAACTGATGGTAGCCTGAGAGATTTCGACGAACTCTCAAACTACGATTTCGCCACTTATTGCAGTGGTGAAACAGTGAATTGGGGTGGTGGCACCGTCATGCCTTTTGCTGCAAATGTGGAAGTAGTTGTGGATGGAGTCACCATACTTCCCGGAGATTACATCTATGCCGATGGCGCGGCTGCTGTTGTCATTCCTGCCAATTCGGTGGAAAAGATTTTTGAAGAAGCACTCAAAGTAGAAGCCGAAGATGTGCAGGCCTTAGAGCAAATAAAGCGAGAAGATCCTGAAGAAATCCGCGAAAAGGGAAGCTCAGAAAACTGATTAGCTCTCAAATTTGGCTAATCGTTTTCCCACACCATAAATCTCTACGTAGAAGGCTAAGAGAAAGAACAGGTCCCGCAGAATGTGAATAGAACCATGAATAATTCCATACACTTCTTCTCGGATCGAAGTTCCTTGTATTCCAAAGATGACGATGGTTGAAAACAAGTATATCAATAAGCCAACTAGCACGAGATTTACCCCACTCACCAATGGTGTTTCCGGTATTTCAACTCGTGTGAGAATACCAAACCCAAACATCAACGTGAGTATGATATTTGCAATACTTTCCATCCAAGCTGCATTAAACTCAACTTTGTCAAAATAATGCAGAAGTAAGAAAACGAGCCAGATTCCACCCGTGATTGTCGCTGCCAGTAAAGCCTTCTTCTTTGGTGATCGATAATTGCCATACGCTATGGCCATCCACGTGAGAAAAGTCGTGTCAAAAAAACCATATACATACCGGATTTCCCAGGCTAAGCCTTTATTAGACAAAACATTGCTGGCATAGTCCATGCAAAAATGAGTAGCCTCGCCTATCAATAGAAATGCGAGCAAGACTTTATACAAAAGCGATGGCTTCTTCCGGAGAACGAGAACGTTGGCAATGATGACCAAGTAGGTCACTACGTTCATAATTGTATCTAATACCTCGGTACTCACTTGACGAATCTACTGAATATTAGTAGCACACATTATTTAGACTCGTTTTCATTTTCGAGCAGCTCTAAGGCGTCCCCTTTTGAAGAAGAATTGATGCTCCGGAATTACTCAGAATGTTTCCTCCTGTTGAGTCCACTGCAACTAAAATGAGCCGTAGTTGGTTTATAAAACCGAGCTGCGGTTCCAAGCCGAAATAATAACGCAACCCCGCTGCGCCAGTCTGTGAGAGAAGCGTCAATAGATCGCCAGAACTTGCTCTAGCCTGATAAAAATTATGCGATCGAAGATTGAAATCGTTGACTGAGCCAGACGGGAAGTGGTCTAGAAAGTCCTGGCTTTGCGTTTCAATAGCCGATCTGGAAGTGATAGAACTTCTGGGTGGCACATTGGTGTCGTGATTGAGAATGAAGTTTTCTATGTCTTGTATGCTATTCCCAGATGAGCTGTATTGAAATATTTCATCAGGTATTAGAAGGTCTGTATTTCCAACAGGTAGCTTCATTCGAACCCCTTTTCCCGGGTCATCGTATTCCTGATAGGCTAAATAAAACTCGGTACTTCCTCCATTGTTTATCCAGTTAAACCAGAACATCAGGCCTTTATCTGCAGCGGTAGGCAAGGTGGGCATATCAAATGTCCCACCGAAAGCCGTGTTTTGAGCTATGGAATAAAGGTTAGAGTCTTGATTAAAATTGTAAAGGTAATTGACAGCCTCGGCGAGTGTGATTTGGTAAGAACTCATATTATGTGGGTTTTGGTTGCTTTGCAAACGACAGTTAATCAGGCTTATACAAGATTAATGTCCGGCTTATGCCTTCAACTCATCACAATAATTCGACTCTCTTCTACGGCATGTTTATCACTCCTTCTCTATCGCTCATTCAGTCTGCCTTCCTACTCGGTCTCACAAGGGATAACCAGACTTACTTCCTTAACAAGGTATGCATTTCCGTTTAGATTAATATCTCTCATTTGAAGAGAGTCATTTCTATCATATAGACTATTCAGTAAATCAATGCGCTCGCGGATCAGTGAAAGCCCAAGAGACTTTTTCTTATCTGGGTTTCGCGTAGGGCGTTCCTGAATTTCTTCTGAAATAGGATTTCGAACAGCACAGCGAATTCCATCGTCGTTCGTTTTCGATAGTTCAACTTCTATAACGGGATTGCCTTGGTGGTTGCTTACTCCGTGCCAAATGGCGTTTTCAACGATAGGCTGAATAATCAATGGCGGGATAAACGTGTAATCCTGATCGATGGCATCATCGATGATAAGATTAAAGGTAAATGCATCGGCCAACCGAAGCTTTTCCATCTCCACATACTTTATGAGTGGATCGATATCGTCCTTAACGCTCACCATTTTCTCTGTACTATTTTCGAGTATACGCCTAATTAGGCTACTAAACTGAACGAGGTAGTACTTCGCTTGGTCATTGTTGTTGGATGAAATAAAATACTGGATTGATGCGAGGCTATTAAAAATAAAATGTGGGTTTACCTGAGAACGCAGGGCCTTCATTTCCATACCACTTCGCGCTAGTTCTAATTCAAATTGAGATTTTCGAATAGCTCTTTCCCTTCTGCTTCGATAAACGACAAAAACTAAGAATATAAAAACGATAACAAATGGCACCAGACTACCCAGCACCACGAGCTCCACTTGATTGGCTTCTTCCTTGTACTTGGTAAGCTCTTCCTGAAGCGTGGCAATGGTCTCATCTTTGGAGATTTCCCCTTCACCAGTTTCGTATGAAATTACCACTTCCGCCATAAAGAAGTTAAGTTAATAAGGATTTGTGGAAGGGGATTGGAATTAATAAAATTTAATTTGATAAATCTTAATCGAAAGCTAATTTTATAAGGAATCAACTACCTTTTAAACTTGAATTCTAGCGAAAACATATACGCTATAAGCGGACTCGCTGCTGACGATCGGGTTTTTCAGTTTTTAAGTCTTGACAGACCAATAAAATATTTGAGCTGGATTGATCCGGTTTTGGATGAATCTTTACAATCTTACGCTCATCGAATGATGAAACACCATGGAGTTGATCAAGTGGAGAGCCCCATCTTACTGGGATTGAGTTTTGGGGGTATGCTAGTGACTGAAATTGCCAAGCTCATACCTGGATCGAAAGCGATACTCGTTTCGACATCTGAAACCAGAGATGAGCTACCACTTAGCATTAAAGCTGGTGCTAGAATCAAAGTCAATAAGTATATTCCTGATATGTTTCTGCACCCACCAATTGAATTGGCGTCAAAGTTTTTTGGAACAGAAAAAAAGGAATTACTCCAAGCGATTTTAAATGATTCTGACACAAGTTTCACGAAATGGGCACTGGGAGCGATTGGAAATTGGGATAATGAAAAAAGGCTGACTGATAGATTAAAAATTCATGGAACCAGTGATCTTGTGATTCCGTTTTCTGATGAGTCTGCGATCGCAATTAAAGGCGGCACTCATTTTATGATTATTGATCGCGCGGATGAAGTCAGCAGTGTGATCAATTCTTACTTGAAAAAATTGGAACCGCCTCCACCAAAAACCCCTGCGTCCTAAGCTGGCTGATCAGCCCACAGTCAAACATTAAATGGGTCAGCCCTACAGCAATAAAACAACTGTTTTTCGAAATTTCCGGGACAATGGTTTTCATCCAATGATCGTTTCTGTTCGTTAGCATCAAAGCGTTTGTGCACGGTTTTTCCAAGTTGAGCTGATAGTCCATTCGGCTATACCAACCCACATCACCACAGTTCTCCGGATTCTCAGAGTGCAGCAATTTGAGCATTCTCTTGAGTCTTTTCTTGTGGACTTTTAAAGGCATTCCTTCAAGGTCTCTATTTATGAACTCTAGTTGAAGAGCTGGGCTTTCAAACCCTTCCAGCTTCATTCCAAGCTGTCTACTTTTCTCCTTGATATAGTCGTCCAGGGAGATGTACCCATCCCCTTCTGACTTGGCAAGACAAACGCGCTCATTATACTTTCTGTTCAACACCGTATAAAGTTCTGCAGGACTTAGCTTAACCATGGGAACTTCACTGACAGAAAATAACGAGTCCAGGTATTCTAGCTCCTTCTTGTTGAAGAACTTCTTCCATTCCGTCTCGTGGCTTCGCTGATTGATTATTTCAGTAGATGTAAGCTGATCAGAATCTGTCTCTGTATATAGGATGGTGCAGCTCTCAAGCGCTTTATTCGCCGCAGTTAGAGAGTCAAAGAAGGTTTTTCCAAAAGCGTGATGGGTTCCAAAAAGGTAAGATTCAACTTCTGTCTCTGGATGGCTTACCTTGTACAAAATGGTTCTAGGGCTATCATCAACTTGGGCCAATGCACCTTGGCTCAATAAAATAGTCGTGAATAATACAAATAGGCTTCTACGCATGGTTCAAACCTAATCTTTCAGGTCGTATTCTAAACTGTAACAATTGCTAACAGACCTTAAATCCCACCCTTTTTGCGCATATAATCAGCCACGATGCGCTCGTGTTCAGCTTTAGAATCAGACAAACTCGAAATGATTGAACTTCGCTCTTTGTTCGTCTTATTTTGACTTAGCTTTTCCTTGTATTGAATCCGATCCACTTTAATCTGAAAAGCCACGATTCCCTTTGCCATATTTGATTTGTAGTCTTTTGAAAGATCGGCCCACTGACTTCGATAATCTGCTTCATAAAGGTCAATCATAGACTCAAGAACAGACATGACTTCAGGTTCAGACTCAATGATGGTTGCTTTTCCATAAGCGTGAACGGCCAGATAATTCCAGGTCGGTACATTTTGCACTTTCTCATAATGCTTTGGGGAAATGTAAGCGTGTGGAGCCTGAAAAATAACGAGCTGCTCCTTCCCCATCATAGCTCCGTGGGGATTTGCCTTGGCCAAATGAGAAGTCAACACGATATGCTCATTTCGCTTTTCCACAACAAATGGAAGATGCGTAGCGATAGGCACTCCGTCAGAAACCGTAATCAAGGTCGCAAAACTATACCGCTTCATGAACTCTAGAGCGGCGTGCTCATCTGTGTTTTCAAAATGCTTTGGAATGTACATCAACTATCTTTCCCCGATTCTACAATCGTCTTGATCTGCGTTAAAATGGACTTCACAGCTGTTTCAGAGTGAGCTCGCCCTTCTTCACTAACGAAACCTTTTTGAGACCAGGTTAGCATAGTCCCTTTTTGAGTTTGCTGTAGCTGGTACTCTACCAAAGAATAATTTTCGGGAGAATCGGGCAATCCAGAAAAACCTGTCCAATAGGTATACGAGAGAGCATTGTACGGGTCAACTTTTTGAACGAGACCTTTATCAGAATACTCTTGTCCATCAAATTCACCTTCGAAGCGAATCTCATTGCCCGGTTTCCATTTGCCCGAAGTATTCGTACCAAAAAGGTATTGCTTGATTTTCGCTGGATTGATCAACGCATCCCAAACTTCTTCTGGCTTGGCATGGATAAGAATAGAATCCGACACTTTGAGTTCTTTATTTATTCCTTGAGTCATTGCAGTATTGTATTCTTCTTTCTCTAAAGATACCCGATTTCTGGGCTCAACCTACCCTTGCCCTTGGCAAAGTGCCCCGTTCCGAAGGCTATTTCCTTTCCCGCTTCATTTAGAATTCTTGACTCGGCAATCAGCGAGCCAGATGATTTAAACTTAAGCGTACCCGTCGCCGTAATTGTTCCAGCCGTTGCAGGCCGAATAATGTTGGTGTGAAAATTGGTTGTGAGCAAGAAAATTTCCGAGACTACAGATTGTGCAGCAAAGTAGGCACTATCGTCTAGAAGTTTGAAGTATACGGCACCATGAATCGCACCCAAAGCGTGAAAATAGGAAGGATTTATTTCCAAAGAAATGGTAGCTATTCCATGGCCGATTTCACAGGTGGTAGAAGGAAAGTGTTCTCGATTAACCGATGCTCCAAGATACATCCGGCACAACTTTTCGTAGTGATTTTGGTCCATGTTAAGGTTTGTTATGCTCAGACAATCTACACCATTTTCCCCTAACTTTGATCGGAACACATAGCTTCAAACAATTCATAATATTGGCCTGTTAAGTAATACCACACAGAGCAAATGATTTCAGACAAGGGATTTGTATTTTCAAAATTCACCCCAAAAGATCAGGATCCTTTTGAGCGTGTCTTCAATATATTTAAGGAACTGATCACGCATACATCAGGTGATGTGGATGAAGCACTAGACTGGCTTCAAGAGCTGGACAAGGAGTACAACATATTCAATGAAACATACACTTACGAAGACTTTCTGGAAGATCTGAAAAAACGTGGCTACATTCGCGAAGAGCTCGACGAAGGCAATAAAGGACCGGGAAAAGGCAAGAACTTGCTCACCGCTAAGATGGAGAGCGCATTGAGAAAGTATGCGCTCGATCAGATTTTCGGTAAGTTGAGAAAAAGCGGACTGGGAAATCACAAAACATCAAAGACCGGACAGGGTGATGAAAAGACTGGTGATCTAAGAGCCTACCGCTATGGTGATGGGTTATCGAATGTAAGCATGACCGAGAGTCTGAAAAATGCTCAGATCAATCACGGGATAGACGACTTTAGGTTGACCGAATCAGACTTGATGGTTGACGAATCTCAGCACAAGGCGCAGATGAGCACCGTGTTGATGATCGACATATCCCATTCCATGATTCTCTATGGCGAAGACCGTATCACACCTGCCAAAAAGGTTGCTATGGCTCTGGTTGAGCTCATCCATAGAAAGTACCCAAAAGATACAATCGACGTGATCGTCTTTGGTGATGACGCCTGGCCAATTCAGGTCAAAGACCTTCCCTATCTTAAGGTGGGGCCATATCACACCAATACGGTGGCGGGTCTGGAGTTGGCCATGGATATTCTCAGAAGGAAGCGGAAAACGAACAAGCAGATATTCATGATTACAGACGGGAAGCCGAGCTGTATGCGATTGCCGAATGGTGAGTTTTACAAGAATAGCATGGGGCTCGATGAGACCATTGTAAAAGCTTGTCTGAATAGAGCGGGCTCAGGCCAGAAAGCTCAAGATTCCGATTACGACGTTTATGATTGCACAGGACCCTTATCTGCGGAATTTTGTGGAGCTCTTTACGGCTCAAAACAAAGGTAAAGCCTTCTTGACCGGCTTGCAGAACCTTGGAGATATGATTTTTGAAGACTACGAAAGAAACCGAATCAAACGAATTTAAATGAACGATATAAAAACATTTGGCGAGCTCAAAAATGCTGGATATCAATCGAAAAGTATCCACGAAGAGATTAAGTCAAATCTGATTTCTAAAATCCAGAGTAAGGAACCTGTCTTTAGCGGATTATGGGGATATGAAGAAACGGTGATTCCCCAGCTAAAAAAGGCCATTCTGGCTGGGCACCATATCAATTTGCTTGGACTGCGTGGGCAAGCTAAGACTCGAATAGCCCGAAATATGATCGAACTCCTCGATGAGTATATGCCAATTGTGGAAGGATCAGAAATCCATGACGATCCTTTTAAACCCTTGTCGAAATATGCGAGAGATTTGATTGAAGAAAAGAGAGATGATACACCCATTTCCTGGGTGCATCGATCCGATCGCTTTTTCGAGAAGCTCGCCACGCCAGATGTGAATGTTGCCGATCTAATTGGAGATATCGATCCAATCAAAGCTGCAACGCTCAAGGTGCCCTATTCCGATGAGCGCGTATTGCACTACGGCATGATCCCTCGTGCAAACCGGAGCATATTTGTGATAAATGAGCTGCCCGACCTTCAAGCGCGGATTCAAGTGGCTTTGTTTAATATTTTGCAGGAAGGCGATATTCAAATTCGCGGTTTTCAGTTGCGACTTCCACTCGATATTCAATTTGTGTTTACTGCCAATCCTGAAGACTACACCAACCGCGGGAGTATCGTAACTCCGCTGAAAGACCGGATCGGATCGCAAATATTTACCCACTACCCCGAAACCATAGATCTTGCCAGAACAATTACAGAACAAGAAGCCAAGGTTTCTCCTGAGCTTAAAAAAGCTGTTTTCGTTCCAAACATTGCGCGCGATTTGATAGAGCGCGTTTCATTTGAAGCGCGGAAGAGCGATTATGTCGATTCCAAAAGTGGTGTCAGCGCTCGTTTGAGCATCACAGCGATGGAAAACCTGATGGCAGCTGCAGAACTGCGTCTCATAGAATCTGGAGCTGACAAAACGCAAGTGAGATTAATCGATTTTCTTTCTATCATCCCATCTATCACGGGGAAAATAGAACTGGTATATGAAGGTGAGCAAGAAGGTGCTGATGAAGTGGCGCGAAAACTCATCGATGAAGCTGTGGTAGCCGAATTTGAAGAGACTTTTCCTAGAATTCAACGACTTGAAAAGGATGGCGTACCCACACCATATTCGAAAATTGTGGAATGGTTTGATCAAAACGCCTTCCTAGAACTGAGCAATGAGCTCTCTGATGATGCCTACCGCAAAGCACTTGACGGTATTAGTCCTTTGGGAAAGCTCGTTGATCAGTTTCGACCAAATCTGACTGATTCCGACAGATATCTGTGCATGGAAATTGTGCTTTGGACAATGGCCATTAATGAAAAGCTGGATAGAACCTCCTCATCTCATGCTTTCAAGTTTGAACCAAACTTCCTATCCAAACACTTCTATGGGGACAATTAAGCGTTGAGAATACCAGTTTTGTGTGATGTGTCTCAGTTTTAGGTGAATTTGGTTTACTGTACATTTGAGTAACCAAAGAAGCCATGAGAAATTCACCGACCAAAACCATTTTGCAATCACCTGCTGGAGCTGTAAAGCGCATTAAATCTGGCGACCGTGTATTTGTGCAAGGAGCTGCCATGACTCCACACAAACTTCTTGACGCCCTTTGTGAAAGGGGAAAAGAATTGAAAGATGTTGAGATTATTCACATCCACACTGAAGGTCCGGCCAAATACACTGATGTTAAGTTTCAAGGACATTTTCATCACAACGCTTGCTTTGTCGGTGGAAATACAAGAAAAGCAGTAGCCGAAGGTAACGCTGATTACATCCCGGTTTTTCTCAGTGAAATGCCCCTACTCTTTCGCCGCGGAATATTGCCTATCGATGTGGCTTTGATTTCAGTCTCTCCACCAGATAAGCATGGGTTTTGCAGTCTCGGCTCATCTATTGATATGACGTTGGGTGCGCTTGAGTCGGCCAAACTTGTAATTGCACAGGTCAATCCAAATGTGCCCAGAACGCACGGCGAAGGAACCATCCACTGGAAAGAGCTTGACATAGCTGTAGAAGTGGATGAAAAACTGCCTGTGGCCAGCCCTCGACCAATTGGGCCTGTTGAAGAATCAATAGGTAGAATCATCGCTGAAATGATTCCCGACGGAGCAACTATGCAAATGGGAATCGGGGCCATTCCCGATGCAGTTCTAGCTCAGCTGAAAGGGCATAAAAGACTTGGTGTTCACACAGAAATGTTTTCTGATGGACTTATCGACCTCGTAGATGCGGGAATCGTTACTGGTGAAGAAAAACGTGTGGACCCTACTCGAATCGTGGCCACATTCGCCATGGGTAGCCAGCGACTCTTCGATTTTATAGACGATAACCCAATGGTCAACTTTAAAGATGCGTCATACACCAACGACACGGCAGTAATTCGAAAGAATCCGAAGGTGGTAGCTATAAACTCAGCTATAGAAATTGATCTTACGGGACAGGTATGCGCCGATTCTATTGGTTCCATGCAGTTTTCGGGTGTAGGTGGACAAATGGATTTTATTCGTGGTGCATCGCTTTCAGAAGGTGGTCTTCCCATAATAGCTCTTGGTAGCCAAACACCAAAGGGCATCTCAAAAATTGTCCCCACACTCAAGCCAGGTGCGAGCGTTACAACTACCAGAGCACACGTGCATCATGTAGTAACAGAGTATGGAGCTCGTGATCTTTATGGAATGAATTTGCGCCAGCGTGCCAAAGCTTTGATAGAAATTGCTCACCCCGACCACAGAGCCTATTTAGAAAAGGAAGCTTTTGAACGATTTAAGACGCTTTAATCTATAGACTTAGCCCGAAACGTCTGCGTACACTTGTTGTAAAACTGATATTCCAGTTCCAGCTTAGATTTGGCCCAGTTTTTATCTTCTTTTTGAAGCTTCGGATCAAATTCGGCCGTTGACCTTCTGTCGTTTCTGATTTTTAAGTTTAAGCCAAGCCTTTGGTTTAAGTTCTGAATAGAATGTTCGAACTCTGATTGAAAATAAACGGCATCAAGACTTGATATGTTCTCAAATGCTTCATCTGGATCAAGCTCTTGAGAGAAAGTATAGACTTGGTTCATCTTATGTATATCAGTCAATCGCTCTAAAAAATCTCTAAACCCATCACCCAGGAAGTCCTTCACTTCGTTTTTTACATGCTCGTAATAAGGCTCTTCTTCAGTTGCCGATTCTGGAGAAAGGGAGTCTATCCAAGAATAGTACTTATAGAGTGAAACTACCCGTTTAAGTGGATCTCGGAGCAAGGAAAACTTGAAGGTATTCTCTGGTAAACTGAGCTTCCAATACGGTATATGTGAATTACCGAAGAAGTAGTTTCCATCTTCGATAAGCTGTTTATCATTTCTAACGAATGTGAGCTGATTGCCAAAGAATAGTGTTTTCCGACGGATGTTCTCCAGCTTCCTATCACCCAGCTCCCAGAAAGCTCCATTGACACTCGTTCCTGCCGTCTTTCGAATATGTACGTGGTAAACTCGATCATAACCACCCAATAGACGCTGTTTGTTTCGCTCGTTCCTAAGTTGAGCGTATTGTCTTTTCAGCTGGTTGTAATAACGAATGGCAGTAGGTCGCATGAACATTCCAAAGTAAATCATTTATCATTTCGATTCAAGTATTTCAATTTCTTATTGAAGAGATTCTGTTTTTGAACTTTTTGTCACTATTCTTGACTCTGCTTAATCAATTTGTTCTGTGCTAACTAAAAACGACCTAACCTGATGAACTTCTACGACTTTCAAGCTAAGACTTCATCCGGCAAGGAGTTTTCTTTATCCGAATATAACGGACGAGTAGTATTGATCGTGAACACAGCTACGGAATGCGCCTTAACACCCCAATTCGAAGGTTTAGAGAAGCTTCAAAATGACTTTAGTGATAAAGGGTTGACTGTGCTCGGATTCCCTTGCAATCAGTTTCGAAATCAGGAACCACTATCGAATGATGAAATGGCGGAAGCGTGCAAAATCAATCACGGAGTGACCTTTCAATTGACAGAAAAAGTTGAAGTAAATGGCAAGAATGCTCACCCCTTGTTCAAGTATTTAAAGAGTGAGTTAAAAGGCACTTTCGGAAATGCCATTAAATGGAATTTCACCAAGTTCCTGATCGATCGGAAAGGAAAGCCATTTAAGCGCTATGCCCCAACCACCAAACCCGAAAAAATAAGATCGGATATTGAAGCACTGCTCAAAAGCTAGCACAAACGCCATAGAACTGAAATAGACATGTACATCACTAAGAACTTTGGAATTCGCGGAATATTGGCCTTTAGCGGCCACCACATGTTATGGATTTTAGCTTGGTCTTCGGCTGTAACCGCTATATATGCATTCACTGACTATAAATGGATTTTCATTCCTTGGCAACCTGTTGCCATTGTGGGTACTGCTGTAGCCTTCTATGTAGGTTTTAAAAACAATCAGAGTTATGACAGGCTCTGGGAAGCCAGGAAAATATGGGGTGCGATTGTTAATTCAAGTAGATCGTGGGGTGCGGCTTCACGGGCTTTTGTGACAAATAATCTGAGAGAAGAAAAAATATCTCCAAAAGAACTCTATGAAATCCATAAGGACCTTATTTACCGTCACATTGCTTGGCTCTACGTCTTGCGCCAACAGCTTCTCATCCCAACATCTTGGGAACACGTTAATCAAGGAAGGATTATTGGAAGGTATGCGAAAAAATTATCGAAAAGATCGGGCGTAGGTCTGATAGATGAAGAAACCCGTGATATTGTTCTTGAGCTTCTTTCTGAAGGTGAAATTGACAATATAACTGAGTATAAGAACATTGCAACACAATTGATCGATCATCAGTCGCAGCGCTTGAAAGATCTGAACTCGAGAAAGCTAGTAGATGATTACCGGCATGTTCAGCTCCAGAAAATATTAGATGACTTCTACGAGCATCAGGGAAAGTGCGAGCGCATCAAGAAGTTTCCCTTACCGCGACAATACGCCAATATGAGTTTCATCTTCGTGGGAATTTTCATCTTCCTTTTGCCTTTCGCTACAACCAGCATTTTTGGAACACTTGGGATTGAAAGTCTTTGGATTTCAATTCCAGTCACTTCATGCGTTGCCTGGCTGTACCTGGTTATGGAGCTGGTTGGTGACTATTCCGAGAATCCATTCGAAGGTTTAGGCAATGATATACCCATGATGTCGTTGTGCCGAACCATTGAGATTGATTTGCGCGAAATGCTCGGGGAAACTGATCTACCACCGGGCATTGAACCTAAAAATGGAGTTTTAATGTAAGATTGTGGCTACCAGGTTTCGACTTTTAAACCATCTACTGCTCTGAGAACATCGCGTTGGCTGATTTGCCCTAATAGCTTCCCTCCTTCCATCACGGGAAAACGGCGTACTTTCTCAGTCAAAAACATATTGGCAGCGTCAAGAATGTTAACGTTTGGACTTATCGTTTTGACTTCTTTTACCATGTGGTCCGCTACTAAGCCGTGATCACGAGGTGAATTCAAGTATTTTCCTTTGACTAGCTCTTTGAGGCAATCACCTTCCGAGATTATACCGACAAGATTACCGATGGAGTCAACCACAGGTCCACCAGATATGTTCTTTTCGATCAGAACTTTCACAACTTCACCAACACTTTGCTCTGGTTTAAAAAGAATAAGTCGCGTTGTCATAAAGTCCTTCACTAATATTTGCTGCGTTTCTTTCTCTGGCGCCTTGCGCACTCCTGTGTAGCTTTTGACCATATCCGTATAACTTAATGATGAGTAAGAAGATAGCGAATATTTTCGAGAATTGAGCACCGCCATTTCTTCACCATTTCATAAGTCGACGTTTCTTCTCATTTTTACGAGATGAAAAATTCTCTTCTCGCTCTCTTGATTCTGTTTCCCTGCCTGGCAATCTCACAGAAAGCCGATGACTTGGTTGGTGTATGGATCACAGAGGAAAATAAATCGCATATCGAGATCTCTTATAGCGATCAGAATCAAATGTTTTCTGGTACAATCATCTGGCTTAAGGAGCCGCTTGAAAATGGAAAGCCCAAAGTTGACGAGAAGGGCAATAAAATATTGGGTCTACAGATTCTAAACGAGTTTGTTTTTGAAGATGATGAATGGGTTGATGGAACAATCTACGACCCTGAATCTGGTAAGACCTACTACTGTACTATCACCCTCGAAAATCAAAACAAGATCAAAGTACGAGGCAGCCTTGACCCAATGGGCTGGCTAGGACGAACAACTACCTGGATTAGAAATACCAGTAAATAAAAAAACGGAGCTGGTTAAAGACTCCGTTTTTTATTCTGTTTGATTGTAAGCATAGTTCGACAGAAGTACTCTAGAATGTCTAAGGGGATTTAGATCATTTTCTGATAACTGCGTCTGTCAAATTTACGCTGCAAGCTAAGAAATAGTTTCGATAAACAGCAAATTTCTATCGACTAATTAAAAACATATGCATATTGATATTCAGGCAATTGAGAACTATCTTATAATTTGAATAGTCCCTTCACTTTGAATGGCATCACCAAAGTACTCAAAACCTATAGTTCGGTAATAGGTGCCTGGTTCAGCCACGTTGCCATTACTGTATTTCGCGTCCCACAAAAAGGCTGGATTTTCAGTAACAAATACTTCTTTACCCCAACGATCGTAGATAACGGCTTTAAAGTTTGTCAAACAAGGATCATCCAGATCCCGAATATCCCAGACATCATTCAACCCATCGCCGTTAGGTGTGATAATGTTTGGCACTGGCTCAATATCGCCAAGAGATGGCGTAGTGATATTGAAGATTACCGTAGACCGTACCTGATTGTGTTTTTGGCAGGATTTGGAATTAAGAATAAAATCGATTGCATAGGGCTCTGGAGATATATCTGCGCATCCAGGTGCCCAAGCAAAATCTCCAACGGCGTTTCCTGGGCCTTCGGTTGATGAAAAAGTTGGCAATGATCCTTCTCCATCAAACCCTACTCGTTCAAGAGTGAACGACAACGTATCATATAAATCAGGGTCAGTTCCAATAGCTGTGATGAGTATAGCGTCATCTGAACCTACTTCGTAATCGAAAACAGTACCATCGACCGGCATATCTATCACTGCGGGATTTTCGGGTGGTAAGGTCAAGTAAATCTCCACAGGATAAATCACTGTATCATTGGTCTTACAACTATTGGCAGTCGCAATGAAATCAACTATATAAGGCTCATCTCTTACATCCTTACATTCAGGAGTCCAACACAATTGAGATTCAATCAGGCTATTGCCTTGTGGTGGAAAGAAGGTAGCCGGATTACCTTCCAATTCAAAGATTTCTGATTCGGCTTCAACCCTCAGATTGTCAAAGAAATTATCGTCGGTAACGATAACATCCTGACAAAAGATAAATTCTGAATAAAGCTCCCATGTAATTTCAGTTGGGGGTGCTACGAAAGTCGTTGGCTCATTGTCCGGAACGACAACGTAAATAGGAAGCTCAAAGAAAGTCGTTTCATCTACACCACAATTTGTAGTGTGCACTTCAAAAAATATACTGTACGGATCATCCTGAACATCTTCGCAAGTGACATCCCAAGTAAATGGCATTGAAACAGATCCTTGCCCAGTTTGGAAAGGTGTAAAACTTACATTAGGATCATTCAAAACGCTTCCACTGGCTAAAACTTCAATCATGTCAGCTTCATTCGGATCTTCAAATTCAATATTGAATGAATGTGTGGATGGGTCGTAAAGATCAATAGTAGCATCTGGTTGTGGAGAAATCAGCTCAGTGGGAACATCTCCTTCCAAGTAGACGCTTATTTCAACTTGGCTGACTGTCTCAAGAACTTCAGGAGCACACCCCTGGCTGAAAGCTCTAAATGTTACGATATAGGGCTCATCCTGCACATTGCTGCAAAGTGGAGTCCAGCAAAAGGTAGATGAAACGGTTGAAAATCCTTCCACAGCTTCAAATTCTGCCATTGGAATTACAGTACCGTCTACAAGCTCACCTTCTGCTAGTAAAAAGAGCGTATCGCCTTCATTTGGATCTGTTGCTGTGACTTCAAAACAAACTTCCGTGTTAGCAAGTACGTTGTACACAGTAATATCTGGATCAAACGTTATTATGGATGGAACATCAATGTCACATACTGAACTTTCCATCTGTAGCTCGCGTCTTATTTCGCCTATTTTATTCCCATTTCTAAACTCTTCAATCTTTACCGCAATAGTGAAGAAGCCTAACATAGTTGGTTGAGCTGTTACAATTCCCGTAGCAGGATCGATCGACATCGTACCCCCCACCTGATTATCGATAGTATAGCCGTCAGCCCAAGGGATAACGGTGAACGGTTTCGGCTGAGCAACACCTGGATTTGGCGCTCCAAAGCTCGCACCATGAAGTGGGTCAGCAAAAGAATAAACAAGCTCATCACCATCAGCATCAGTAGCTCCAAAGTCAATTTCTTGTGCGTAATTCACACATAAAAAACCTTCGGCTGGAAATGGATTGAACACAGGGTTTGAATTCTCGATAGCTGGATCTGGAATGTCTGCATTGAAAACGAACCCTAATTCTGCATCTGTTAAGCCCAGATCAGTACCGTCCATATTGATGCTTAGATCGTTTCTACAACAACGGTCCCAGGTTAAATACAGACCATTTGGGTTATCGTCGATCTCAAATTCCTGAACATATGTTCCAATTTCAAGACAGATATTAGGAACAAAGCAAGAGTTACCAAGCTCAATTTCCTCAGCATCAAATCCATCAATGGTAAGAATGGCAATTTGGGCATCCGTTAGCGCATCACGAAGTGTCAAATCAATTGACGCGTCAAACCCTGCTCCAATACTAGAACAGTCACGAAATAGCTGCAGGGTAACTTCAAAGGTATTTCCAGATACGTGTTGAACGGTCATGTCACCGCCAATAATGTGGGCGGCTTTCGTTGTTCCGAAGGCCATAGCAGCCATCAGAACGAGTAAAATCTTTCTCATCAACTTGGGTTAATTTGACGTCAATGTACAATACTTATTCTTTCCTGTGCAAGAGGATTTCCATTTTGATCCTCTAGAACAACCACGAAGAAACCAGTCGATAAGTTGCCTACAAACAAGTCAAAATTCTCGGTATTGATTAATCTTTCTCGATAAACGAGCTTTCCTTGAGCGTTGTAAACAGAGACAAATTGAGCTAAATCAATGTTTCCAGTTTCAATTCTAACATAGTTATTCGCCGGGTTTGGATAAATGGATGCACCTGCTTCACTAAACTCTTTCATACCCGTTGTGATGATCAAAACTTCCATTCCGAAAGTACAACCACCATCAGTAGTTAAGGTAACATAATACACTCCATCCTGAACATAAGTGTGACTAGGGTTCTGATCATTTGAAGTAGTTCCATCACCAAAATTCCATTGCCATGTAGACGCATTTTCCGAAAGGTCTGTGAAGTCAACTGTTGTTCCTGTAATGCTCGTTGAGAACTCAGCACTACCAAGAGTGGTCAACTCCACTTCTACAGTCTCACTAGCACAGTTTGTGACTGCTACTTCCAAATCATAGAAGTAATAGTAGTAATCTGCTCCCGCAGAGCTTCCAATAATTGTAAACAGTCCTGATTCTGAATAAGGATAGTTCACCCCTTCTTCGTTTCTAAAAAGGTTGGCTTCATTGAGCCCAATGCTATACGTACCAGCTGCGGGTACATCTATGTTGAGTTGAATTCGATCACCGCCTGTGAAGTCTATATCCACAGGGTACTCAGCAACAAGGTTTCCTAGTCCTCCTGCCGCATCCCACAAGCTTATGGTTCGTTGACCCGGAGCTCCGCTATTCACCCAGGCAGATACAATGGTAACAGGACCTTCGGTTGTAAAATCAACTGTACCAACAAAACCTGTGTTGTGGAGGCCACCCCCTCCGATACTGCTATCTTCAGGACCGACAAACTCAGGAGCTACAAAATCATTAACAGATTGAGCGAAATAAACGGCGGATTCTGATCCAGCTTCAACTTCAATTTCACTGCCCGTTCCAATATAAACGCCTTCTTCATCCGTCCAGATAATTTCGCTGTCACTCATCGCTGAAAGTGTGACAAGGTCTCCTTCACACCCTTCTCCACCTTGAGCATTTGTTGGTGATTCTGGCGTTTGATATACGATTAGGTCGATCTCTTCAATGCTATCTTCTCCGACATTATTAGTTACCGTAAGCGAGACTGTATAGGTGCCTTCGCTCTCGTATTGATGAACAGGGTTTTGTTCGGTAGATGTATTTCCATCTCCAAAGTCCCAGAGCCATGTCTGAGCTATATTTTGAGACGAATCAGTAAACTCGACAAGTCCGAAGCATGTTGAAGTGGGACTCGCTACAAATGATGCCACAGGTGCAGCGGAAGCTAGCTGGCAAGAAGGTGGCAGATCGAATGCCTCGACACCATCATTCCGGTCAAATGATGAACCTTGACTTGCAGAATATCCGAGACCACGTTTTGCGAACACTTCCCAAATCAAGCATTGATTGGCTCCGTCATTGTTAATTTCATCGGCAAGGAGAATTGCATCTCTCCCATCGACAAAGCCCGGGTTACATGGTTGGAGCTTCATCCCATCCGTCACGAGCTGCATAACGATATTGTTGCCGCCTTCTGTACCCGTTTCAAGGTCGTCAAACCCGTATTCATCCACAAAGGCCCAGGTCAAATCCCAAAGCATCGTACCCCAAATAAATCCTACACCATGCGGTACCGAAATATTTCCATCGGGTAAGTTACCGTACGTATAATCGTTCACGGCAAAACTCGTGTCATAAGGAACTGGTCGAATACCATTCCCGTCTGTCGGCTCACCAACTGCAAAGGTCCCCATAGGACGGTATACTGGATTGTCAGCGTTCATGTCCATGGTGATCATGGTCGCATACCAATCGCTCCAACCTTCGCCCATTTGCTCTTCATTGTTCAAGCAAAACACATTGTCACCACCGGTCAATCGGTTACTCAGACCATGTACATATTCATGAATAACTACGCCATTGTCAAAGCTTCCATCTCTAACATTGGCACCACCACCAGTGCTACCAAGAGTAGCGTTGACTGGTCCATTTGCAAGTTCATCGAGCAATATATTTCCATTGTTCATCGTGATCATAATGGATGGGATCGTAATGTCGTCTGGCGGACTTCCTCCCATTTCGAATGCAGCGTTTTCGTAATTAATTACGATACACGCCACCGCTCCGGCTTCTTGAACTGCCAATACCTTATTCGTGAAATTGCAATTTCCGCGCTGTACTAAGGCGATTTTCCCATCGATATCGGCTGCATTGGTTGCGGGTTCGCACAAATCATGAATATCAGCTCCCGCCCCATCTTCAGCGTAAACCAAGTCGGCGGTGATACCTTCAGGCGGAATATCGGCGCCGAACGGAGAAACATCGCTGCTTGAATAAGCACCAGCGATAGATTCTGGTGAGTTAATTGTCAATATTCCTTCTACCACATCTTCTCCAGACCAGAGATACATTTGCATTCGACCAGACATTCCGTCTCCTGGGGTAGCAAAATTGGCGTTGTTTGTTCCTCCACCATCTTGGCCTTCGGCTTGAACGGCATCATTCCCGAACCCTTCTCCGTTATAATTTGTTTCCTGAAAATTTCCCGCGGCTTCATCAAAACCATAGACATACAACAAGTCATGGATTCGATTATTCATATAGAACAGATTCGTCAGGGAAGCTGATTGGTAACTATTTGGACCGTTTTCAGGGACGAAGTTGAAATCAAAGAGTAAATTATCACCTCCATCAGGAGAAAATCCAGGAAAATCCTGGTCATCTACATCTTCGTAGGCATAGACGTTGTTTCCTCGAGTTATGGTGTATTCCGCTCCAGCAACTCCATCAGTATCGTGCCACCCAAAAGGTGAAGCCAAGTCTAAAGCAGGCTCTGAAATAAGCGTTCTATCGCCGTGGTTTGGACTTTCAATAGGCAGTTCGAAAACTCGATAGCCAGAGCCGTCTTCAGTAGTTTCGAAAGCACCAAAGTGGATTGGCTCACATTTCTCTCCGACAATGTGTTTGTGTCCGTGCTCGCAGGAGATTTGCATATCCTGTTGCTTTAGAATACTTCCATCTTCCGCACTTGCAAAGAAGGCCCAATAATGAGATTGGTCAGGCAAATCCAAATAAAACATCCAAGTCAAGTGAATGTTCTCCTCTATGTCCGCCAAAAAGAGCAACTTTATAGGACTTTCAAATGAGTAGCCACCTGAATTGGTAAATCTCACCTTTTCTTCTCCTTCAAGAAATTCAACGTGCACATCAGAAATATTTTGACCGGCGATAGAAGAAGCTACGTCAAGCGCAGAAACATTCGGCAGAGTAGAAGGATTCTGAGAATTCAAGTTCTTCAACAACCGCGGGGCTACATTCCTTAGATTGCCGCTTGCATCGAAAACCACAGTTAAGTTTGCGTTTATGATTTTGATACCATCGATACTTTGAGAAGCGTAAACGTGCGTGGCACCGTTGTGCTTGGTCATGTATGATTTCGTGATGATCAGACTCTCCAGATCGCTGGATTTGTATTCGTGGTTTTCGATTAAATCTCTCTTAATCAAGTCTAGGTTTTGAGCCACCACGGGTAAGCCCGCCAAAATGAGTACCATTCCGGCTAGAAGGTTTCGAATTTTCATAGGTTAATAATGATTTCAACCTACAATTAACGCATTCTTGTTGATGTGTTCAAATAATCCTTCACGTCAGAATAGGAATCTAATGAGAGCTAGCACTTTAAAGGTAGAGTTAGGCTTTTTGTCTGTTTAGACGATTCAATGTAATTATGAGAGAAATAATCATGACAATCCCTCCTGCCGCAAATGGCGCTCCTGGAAAGTGTAAAATGGGGTCATCGCCGGTGAAGGAGTAGAAAATATAGGTCATAATAGGTGGTCCGACAATGGAAGTCAAACTGATGACGCTGGTGAGCATTCCCTGAAGCTGACCTTGCATGTTGTCTGGAACGACATTGGAAATTATTCCCTGAAGAGTTGGTCCCGCTACTCCACCGAGACAATACGGAAGAATAAAAGCAAACATCATGATGGAATTGCTCGCGATTGAGAATAGAAATAAGCCAAGTATCCAAAGACTCATCCCCACAATGATTGTGGCCTTCTCTCCTATTTTGCGAACGACTACTTTGACCAGTCCACCTTGAACTACGGCCACCACAATTCCCACGACAGCTAGTGAGTAACCTACCATTGCTTCATCCCAATCAAAGCGGTACATGGTATAAAATGTCCAGGTAGATTGTACCGAATAACTAGCGATGTAGATGAAAAAGAATGGCACGAGAAATCCAATAACCACCGGAAAATCTTTGAACTTGATCAAGGATCCTATCGGATTAGCCTTCTTCCATTCAATCTTCTCAATCCGACTCTTTGGAGTTAAAGATTCAGGCAGAACGAAGAAGCCGTATAGCAGGTTCATAAAGCTGAGACCAGCGGCGATTAAGAACGGTACCTGAACTCCCCACTTTGCCGCTACACCACCGATCACCGGCCCTATAATGAACCCCAATCCAAATGCGGCTCCTACGAGACCAAAGTTCTGTGCCTTCTTTTCAGGAGGACTAATATCCGCGATATAAGCCGTGGCAACTGTGAAGCTCGCTCCGCTCATTCCTGCTAGAACCCGGCCTACAAATAGCCAGCCCAGTGTGGGTGCATAGGCGTGAAAAAGATAGTCAACGCCAAGTCCGAATAGCGCAATAAGGATTACCGGTCTTCTTCCGTAGCGATCACTCAGAGCGCCAAGAAGTGGCGCACAAATAAACTGCACAATAGCGTAGGAAAACATTAACCATCCACCAATCCTGGATGCTTCACTCAGGCCTTCGCCCGAGAGATTTTCAATGAGTTTTGGCAATACGGGAATGATGATTCCAATTCCAATCACATCGATCAGAATCGTGACAAAAATAAAGCCGAGTGATGCCTTCATTGATTTCATGGCGGTGCGAAAATACAGTTCTGGAAGACTCTCTTTACAATTGGTGGATAATTAAAACATGAAGTTTCTTCTTTTCACTCGAAGCCCTTATTTAGTTTTGACATCCATGAGCGGAGGTAAAAATCGATTCAACCGTATTTCTTCTAAGGAAATGGCTTCCTTTTCAAAAATCTTGGTTTGTGTTTTCGGACACAACCGAATGGATCAGATCGAATATGCGATTCTTCACCACGCCTTGAAGCCACGTCCTATCAGGTTTTTTACCAAGGTCCTGATCGAGATATCGCCGCAAGGGAAGCCAAAGAGTTGGGTTTTGAAGTCGTTAGTGATCTCGGTGATGTGACTGAACAAATTCAGTTTGCCCTTATTGATCTTCGAAGCGAAGTAGGAGATTATTAAGTCTGAAGAGTGGAATAACTTGAAAGCTAAAACTTTAAAGACTGTTTCCGAATTATTTCCTTTTAATGGTTCACCGGCGGTTTTTAATGGTTGCCATGCCCAATCTTTACTCAAATGGTTCATACTTTCCTATCGCCTGGGACTTAGCAAACACCATTGGCATGCAATACACCCTAAAGGATGAAAAGGTAGCTTGTCAGGAAGATGATATCAAGATCTCCGACAAAACGCATTTTCACCCTTCAAAAGGGTCATTTCTATTGTCTCTACTTTCGAAAGGATGAGCGAAGTGGTGAACACCGCATGGTCAATAGGGATTTCTTCCCAAAAGAACGCTCAACCACAATCGAGGGTGGAGTCAGAAGTCGATATCCCATCTTGGTTCATTCTAAAGCCCCAGCGCCGGAATAAAAAGGAAGTTCAGCATCCGGCAAAATACCCTGAAGATCTGGCGGAAATGTTTGTCCAGGCTTTTAGCCAGAAAGGCGAAAATGTATTCGACCCGATGAGTGGAACGGGATCAACGCAAATTTCGGCGGTAAAATTTGGACGCAACGGCTACGGGACGGAATTGAGTTCTTTCTTTGCCGACATCGCCAGAGACCGTGTCTTGTCTTTCATATTCGAAGAAGTTAATGCTGGAAGGAATCAGGATGTAGAAGCAGATATTATTCATGCAGACGCATTCAGAGCCAAAGAGCTTGGCTTTCCAAAGCAGCACCTTTTGATCACGTCGCCACCTTACTGGGATATGCTCAACATGAAGGGAGCTGAAAACCAGGCGAAGCGAATCAAGAAGGGGCTTCAGACCAACTACTCTGATGATGACAAGGATTCTCGGGAATGTGGCTGATTACCACGACTTCATCCGCAAATTGACCAAACTCTATTTCGAGCTTATCGATCTGTTGGTGCCTGGTGGTATCATGGTGGTGGTAGTTAAAAACATCAAGAAGAAGGGTAAAAACTACCCCTTCGCCTGGGATCTCGGCGCCATTCTCCAAGAAAGAATGCACCTGCTGCCAGAGGTGTTTTGGTTACAAGACGATATTTCAATCGCGCCTTATGGCTATGGAAATACCTTCGTGAGCAATACGTTTCACCAGTATTGTCTCATTTTCCAAAAACCGAACTAAAGGAAGGTAGAGCTTCCATTGGGCAAGCAGCATTCTTGATTCGTGTAAATAGTTGCCCATGTCTGAAATTGAGCCTATTGCCATCCTTCAGATACCAACGGCCCGTATACAGGGAGTATCCAAGGTTTTCATATCCATCTATATCTGCAAAAAAGGAATAAGTGTCGGAAGTAGCTACGCCACAAATGACTAGTGACGGAATGTGATTCAATTGGATGGACCATGCTCCTAACCGATCAAACTCTTTCCAAAACTCACTTTCTTGCAAAGGTTCTTTCTGGCCTTCTTCTTCAGAATTGGTTTCAATCAGACTTTCCTAGAAAATCGAGATGTGCTTTTTTGAGCTTGAGTTCAAAAAAAATCACCACTTGATTCACTTTCTTTCATCGACATAAATGTGAACAAATTACCCTTTTCCTTTATACCCTTTTGGAAATTCTTCCCGACTCGACCACTGATCGCCATCGAATCGGTTTGGGATTAAAGCGGGCAGTTTGATATAATCTTCAGCATCGAGCAAACTTGACATGCGGGTGAAATTGTTCTTCAAATCCCAAATCATTCCATCGTACTCAAAATCGAATTTATCGCGCTCCCAAAAAGGTGTCTCTCCCGCCTTGAAATCCAGACTTATTTCTTGCTCTTGGGCGTATTGCTCCAGCAGAAATTCAGCGAATTTACCTTTGATAATGTTCTGGATTCTGGTCCTTGATTTTCCAATCGCCATCCGGTTTACAGTGTACGGCAATGAAAGAATGGCATAACGCGCTGCACCTTCAATTCCGGACTGAGCAACTTTTAAATCTTTGAGTTTATAGAAAATGACGTCTCCAGCTTTCACGCCTTTAATTTACGCGAAACCAATCATATAGCCTACTTGCCTTTCTGATCTTTGCGGAGCTGGGCGAGTTTTACTTGTTTGAGAAAGACAGAATGGGCGTTGTTGATACAAATTACAAATCCGTAGAACCCATCTAGAAAGCCCAATTTCATGACGTAATCTCTGAGAAATCGAATGATCGGACCGAATATCATTTTCAGGTAGGAAGGCTTTTTGTTTCGATCAAAATCTACTTGAGCTTTGATGGAAGAAAAGCTATTGACCGTATCGACATGCTGACGGATGGAATAGAATGAATAGTGAAGTAAATCACCTTTGAGAATTGCGCCAGCATTCCCACTCTTGAGTTCGTACTTATCATGCGGATTCGTTCCGCCCCATGCACCAAGCCTTCGGTCGAAATAAGCGAAGTTTCATGTCGGGATACCAACCACAATGCTTTATCCACTGACCGCAATAGCTGGTCAGCCTTTTTACGCGGTATCCTTCCCCTACCCAATTTGTCTTGATCTTGAGAATGGAATCTCTCAGCTCATCGGTTAGGGCTTCGTCGGCATCAAGTGAGAGGACGAAATCGTATTTGGCCTGGTTCGCCGCCCAGTTTTTCTGCTGGATATGTCCATCAAAAGCATGCTCTACTACTCGTGCACCAAGGTTTCCTGCTTTCTCCCTTGTAGAGTCAGTCGAAAAGCTGTCAACTACGAGCACTTCATCAGCCACAGGAATCAAGGACTGAATGCATCTTTCGATGTTCTTCTCTTCGTTGAAAGTGATGATTACCGCCGAAAGCTTGATCACGCCTACCAGTGGGTTTTAGATTTATCTCGCCAAAAATAGCCTGTATTTTCCAATGTCAACTCTTCAGCCAACCAAACAGGAGTCTCAGCTCCTTTTTCAATCGAACGATCGGCTTGAGTCCCACCGATATCAGTTCGCACCCATCCGGGAGATACGGCGGCTACGGCAATGCCTTTTGGCTCCAGACTATAGGCCAAGTGTCGAGTGAATACATTTAAGGCTGATTTGGAGCTCGAGTAGATTGGCGCCCATTGTCTGACTCCATTCTCTGTTGCGCCTGCCCCGCTCGAAATCATAATGACCTTGCTTCCATTAATCATCAATGGCAACAAATCTCTAGTCAGAAATAGTGGTGCCAAAGAATTCGTTTCAATCGTATCGCGAATTTGATCCTCGCTGAGCTCAAAAATATCGAGATCCCAATCGTAGAGTACACCAGCATTATTAATCAAGACATCTATTTGAATGTTCTCTTTCTTCAAATCCGAGACCCATTCGACTCGCTGCTTGTCTTTGGTTACATCAACTGCTACGGCCACGACATCAAGCCCTTCATCTAATAGCTCTTGAGCAGAATTTTCGATTCGGGTCTGCGATCGCCCAACCATATACACGCGGTAGTTCTTGCGTGAAAGCTGCTGGGCAATCTCAAATCCAATTCCCTTGTTTGCCCCTGTTACGATGGCTGTTTTCTGCATTACTTCAGGGTTTCTCCGAGCCACTTGAAAAACTCATTCTGCCAAACCAAGCCGTTCTGCGGGCTAAGTACCCAGTGGTTTTCGTCTGGAAGGTAGAGCAAACGGCTTTTAATTCCTTGTTGTT
>CBDDKU010000014.1:0-61465 GCA_965230375.1 Cryomorpha sp. | reverse complement strand
ATCTGTTCTTCACCAAAGCTATTTGGCCCATGTGATTGGCCTGATGCTCCATCACATGATACCAAACCCAATGATAATTCATATTCTCTTCCACTTCAGACTGGAACCATTCATCATCTTTAGTTTGTAGCCCTATCAAGGTTTTTGCTCTCACTTCATCCCAAATGTCCAGGTAATACGAAATGGGTTCTCCCTGAAATTTTTCGCGAGCTGCTGCCCCGAGCGATGATGGAATTTCCCAAAACATTGATTCTTCTTCTGTCCAGCTTCGTCCATCAAGCGTTTCTACTTGATAGTAGGATTCCGTAGCTGCCAAATGCATAATCAATGCGCCAATTCTATTCGCTTTTTCATCCAGCAGAAAGTCAGTCTCTGCCAGGGTTAAGCTCTCAACTTCTTCTGCAATGCGATTCTTTAAATCTTCGAGCATGCTGACCATGATTCCTATTTGATTGGAATAGCCTGCAGCAGGTTCAATCTTATACTGTCCGTATGCAACGCTGGCGCAAGTACTGAAAAGAATTAAAACGGCCAGAACTCTTAGAATTTTATTCATTCTTTTTGATTGTCAGTTCGCTCAACAGATTGTCTCAATGCATCGAGAACACTCGTTTTCATAAAGATAGAATTCTGAGTGCGCATGAGAACGGTGTTGTGGATATTTAACCATTCTGGTGAATAGAGCCCACACCTTAGCGGCTTTTTCACCTTTTCAAAAATTTGTGGGCAAACATAAGCCCGCTAAAACGGGCTGGAATCGGGTATATTTTTGGGTGTTGAACTGGGTTCCTGAATCATCGGGACAGGAAGTGCAGGTCTCCGCCTTTGGGATGATCAGCTACCCTTCTTGTGCAAAGTGTTTTTTAAATCTTTTTGGTCTCATTTTCCAAATCGTCCAATTGACCAAAATTATGGTCAAGAAGATTATTGTTAGCGTAATTATTTCTTCAACGTCCCAAATTGGCCCTGGAACATAGTCTCTATGAAAGTGGACAAGTATTCTCAAAAACACAATATTCCAAACTATCCAAATGGAGTAGATTGAAATTAGTCCAATTGTTAACCACCATAAAATTCTCAGATTGAAAAGGATTTGCACTGCCAGAATCAAAGTCGGAATAATTATTATCCAATAATATTTTATCCCTAGGAAGCTATCTGAAAAGAAAAGTTCAAGGTCGTCAATCCATACGGTAACCCAAAAAATCAAGGCGAGTCCATAAATGATTCGTTGAACCTTATCTTTTTTGAGTAGAGTCGATATGGACCTGATGAATTTCAAATTGGTGTCTAGGACTTTTTACATTTTGCAAAACGCTCAGGGTGAGATCTCGTAAGCGACGTTAGGAGCTTATGCATTCTTATACAATGCTGGCAAATCGTATTTATTTTTTTTCCGTGTTTCGAGTAGTATTTCGAATGAATTCATCTCTAGTCTTTGTTTCATTCAGTATTGATTTCAATTTAAGTGCATCATCTCTCATGATTTCATATCTGGCCTTTTGGTTTATGGCTGAATTATTGTTAGCTGTCACTTCTATCACCGCATTGAGGCTGTCGATTACAAATTCAACTTTTTGCAATAGTGAATCATTCTTCTTTATTAGTTCAGCTGTTTCTATTGAATCTTGTCGCATCGAGTAAAGCAAGCTGTCCTTCACAGTTAAATGCTCTTGAGTATGTTTATTAGAGCTTTGTCCTGATAAATCACACGTGAAAATGGTTGTAACAAGAATGAATACAATGTAAGTCAGTTTCATTTTTTTATGATCGTCAACATTTGGATAAGACAAACTAGGACTACGCCATTTGCGTGCCCTGTAGTTTGCGCGAATCGGTCCCTCCCAAATATGCGAAAAAATGCCCTACCCCTTACCCCAAAGGGGTAACCTGTTTATAGCCCGATAGGGATATAAACAATAACGACCCTGGAGGGGTCGCATAATATTTTCCCAAAAAAACAAAGCCCGCTAAAAGGGGCTTAAATGAACTTGTTTTTGGTCGCGAAAAGGGGTTGCGTATCAGCTACTAATGTTGGGCGCACGCTATTCTATTTCCAACGATCTATTAAAGTTTTAAAAACCTCAAAGTATATTATGCTTACCCAATTAAGTGCATGGTCATTAATTTGCATAAAAAAAAGGTCTGGGTATGTGATCTCTGAACTTCTAATGTTTCGTTGACCTCCTATCGCAAAATGAAAATATCTGTTTCGAACCATTATAATTATTCCTATTAGGTCAGCATATTCAATTGAAAACTGCATTATTGTATCATCGAAAGTCACTTTATCTTGAGGAAGAATCTTCTTAAAAGAATTATAGATACTCTTTTGTATTACAGCTTCTGCATGAAAAACATTAACATCCAAAGTAGTAGAATATATAGGGTCTCCATCAAATAACTTTGAGACGAATTTTTGAAGAAAACCTAGTTCTCCATTATCCTTTGTGAAATATGATTGCAGGTCTTTGAATGTTCCCTGGAAATTCTTCGATACAGATGCATGAACTAATGGGAAAGAATAGGAAATATATTCCAAGATTCTATATAAGTGCAAAAAAGCACTAGTATGGTTTTCTCTACTGACTTGAGTAAAGTAGTATGAGTACTCGGATAACAAGTCGTTCAAAAGAGAATGATTTGAATAACGGGTGTTATTTAAATACGATTCCAAATCGGATAATGTAAAAGGAGCGAGACAATCCTTTAGGGTTTTTGACGTAACCTTAGTGTGAACCGTGTTTAAAGCATCAAGATAGTTCTTTCGCTGTTGAATCGTCTTAGACGGAGTGGAACATTTTAATGTGCAGGTCCCAGAGAGTAGCCGGATTAATTTTAACTCCAAGTCTGCCGGATTAGAGAGAGCTAGGTTGAGTCCGTCTGGGATGTGTCTACGGAATTGAGATAATATAGCTTCTTTATATTCAAAAACCATTTTATTCTAATTCATTGAAGGTCAACAGCATTTCATCTGAGTCCGAGCTTTCCAAATCATGATATTTTTCAAACAGGTATTCTGTAAGTTTTCGTCTTTCTCGACTAAGTTTAATTTTTGATACATCAAGATGAGCAAAAGCTTCTTCGAATGTCTTTATCGTATTTCTAAAATCAGATATAGAAGTCTTTTGAATTTTGGAAAAACTGTTTTTTGAACCTACACAAAATCCTAGAAGGTTATTCAAATTTTTGAACCACTTAAGCAGAAAATCATCTTCAATAAATCGAGCAATTTCCTTTATTACATCACTAAACTCCAACCCGTCAGTTGTTATTCGCGAAGAAATGATCTTTCTGGCTATCAGTTCGTCCATTTTGGACTCAATAATTTTAGAACTTTCCAAAGTTGTAGTATCACTTAAAAAGGCAATGTACGCGGAAATTATATCCGATTTCTTAAATGCATTCCTTGGACGTCTCTGGGCGGTTTCTTTTTCAGTAATTATCTCAATACCCAGTTTTTTGAAGTCATATATATTAGAAGCCAACATTTCAATTTGATGCCGTGCGGTCATGGGCTTCTGACCATTATTCAATGTTATCATTCTATAAAGGAGGTTATCCCTTGACTTACAAATTATGATGTTAAGGAATATCGGCTTACTCAAATCTAGTTCTTCCCTATCACAAACACGTTTGAGTGTATTCAAGCGTTGAATTCCGTCAAGGATGAATGCTTTTTCTATGTTGTCATTTACAAACTTTTGATAATCCTTTAGCTGCTCTTTTGCCAATTCTTCGTCAGAAACAATGGCTATTGTAAGTGGAGGCATTATACAGCCGTTTTTTAGGTCAAGCTCAAGTCTCTTATAGAATTTTTCAGTTTGAAGTTTTCTCTGAATCTGCAATCGATTTATTAGAGGATGTAGTTTTTCCATTGCTTCCTTATAGTTAGTATGTCCTGTAAGGAATTGACTTTCGATTACTGAATCGTAATTATTTGTGTTTATCGTTATCATATTAATAATTTTGTATTCTGTTTTCAGGCTGCGCCCCAGGCCCGGGTAAGATGTAAAAAATGACCTTAAATGCTGTGCACTTTACCCTTTGTTGAATGTCTCTTTATTTCATCTTTGGTTTTCCTAAATCTCCTAATTTTTTATTCAGCGCTTCTCTTTTTAATCTTGTTCTTTCAGGTTGAACAAAATAGAAGTCGAAAAGCATTTCTAGTACTTCTAAAGTCCATTCAGCTTCTCCTGGTTCAACTGGTAATATTTCTCCTGTCGATTCACTTTTGGAAGGATGCGATGCAAAATTCCCGATATTCCTAATTGCATCTATACTTTCAGACAAATGGGAAGGCAACTGATTGCTATCAATTACTTGCTGAATTTCGTTCGCGAGATTTCCGTGTTTAACTTTCGCTTTTTCTCTTAACAATAATTGCAAACATCTTCTACTTAAGGCGGCACTGGCTTTAGAACTATCTGATAAAACTATCACAGCTTCGTTGTAATCTTCACTAAACATTTGAGGAACTTCTGGCGGCAGAGGATTCCGAGCCCCAACTTTTGGTCTTACCAAGGTCATTTTCTCAACTGTTGCAAAATAGAATCCACCGGCTTGATAACGGGTCCATTTCCCGTTTAACAAATAATAAATATGTCGCTTACAATTCGGCGAAGGGCAAACTCTTTTTCTAATTCCCCAATCTCCATCAATATCAGTCCCCAAATCATAATCTTTGATTTGATCGTGAAATTCAGTTAAACAATGTGGACACTTCATATAATTCTTGTTCTTTCGTAAATAGCTTACAATAATGGGATAACACACTTTAGTCCTACCCTGGCCTTTTGACACTATAGCTTGAGCGGCGGCGCAAGCTTAGGACTTCTCAGTATGAGTGTTATCCGACATATAAGTTGAACTTTCATTTCAAATTTTCTAGATTGGCTCCTCATTCTACCCTTCAACACGTACGTCACTCACTCTTCAGCTCACTCCACACGTCCTTCCCAAATATGCGAAAAAAACCCCAGCCCCTGACTTTGAACCAAATCCTGCTCTAATGCGGTCTTAAAGCGGTGCTAAAGCGGTAACATAGCGGTGCTAAGGCGGAGGTACTAGGAGGTGACAAGGTGGAGAAGGCGTGGATACGATGGAGAGTATAAGGGGTGGGTTATTGGTAGGTAAGACTCTGCCGTATTGGAAAAGGAATTCTTCTTTAGTCGAGGGCAGGTATTCTAAGGTTTGCAAACTGACCTTGATCGTAATTCTTTCTTTTCCTTTTGTCTATGGAAACAAAAGGAACAAAAATTCCCTGTTTTCCCAAAGGTGCTTCTCCAGGCCGTTTTTAGAATATAACGGCCTTCCGAAACGCTGAACAAATCTTTCGCTCCCTTCGGTCGTCTGCAATATTTGATTCAGCTGCACTGGCGGGAAAACGGAAAGCCGTTAACGGATTCAAAGAGCAGAAGTCATTTAGAAAACAAAAGGGAAAGGAAAACTTAAACTATCACCCCTGATTAACCTCATGGGTAGCTCTAGAACTTCCCCTCCCATCATTCAACATCCATCCCGACCGTTTATCATCTTTTAAGATGTGGATCGGTCAGCGAAACTAATTTTGACCTTAGTTTCACATTGTTTTGGGCTTCAACCACCTTATAGCGTCTCTCGTATGGATCCAATTGCTTTTAGTAACTGGATCGGGGTTGAATGTGCATTCGGGTCGGGCGTACCAAGCCGAAACTGAAGTCCAAGCTGAAACCACGAACCGGATACCGCTGCGCCGCGCTGGTCGCCTACTCCTGATCGAAGGGCAAATCGATACCCTCCGGGGCTTCTTTGTCTTCGATACGGGCGCCCCCTACCTCGTACTCAACAAGACCTACTTCCGGAACCTGAAGGAAAACCAGTCTGTCTATGCATCGGGAATCACGGGAACCGTAAGCACTGTAGAAACGGCACTGATCGATGAACTCTCCTTTCAAACCATGACCTACCGAAACGTGCCAGCTGATGTGATCGAACTGGGACATATCGAGAACGCGCGCAACGTCAAGATTCTGGGCCTGATGGGGCTGAGCATGTTTCAGGATTTCGAAATCAAATTAGATCTCGAAAGGAATGTGCTGACGCTCTCCAAACTCGACAAGAAAGGCAACACCATCCAAACAGATCAAAGCAATTCAGCGCCAGACCTGGAAGAAAAAATCTCGTACGACGGAGCCTGTCTCACGGTAAAGGCCAAGTCGGGTGGGAAAAACATGCGGCTCTGCATCGATACGGGTGCGGAGATCAACGCCATCAGCGCCGACGCCAGCCCCGACATTATTGAGTCTGTCGAGATTACGGGTAGGTCAAAACTCATGGGTACGGGTAGCGCCAGCGTAGAGATATTCTACGGCACCATGCGCGAATTGGAAATTGGCAATAACGTTTTGAGAAGTCTGGGAACGGTGATTACCCAAATGGATGACCTGAGCGATGGGTACGGAAGAAGAATTGACGGTATCTTAGGTTTTGAATACTTTAACCGCGGAATCGTAACCATTAATATGAAAAGAGAGGTCATGACCATGACCACCTACGAAGACTAAGGAATGGATATCAAGACAATGAAATATGGCTTTGTACTTGCGCTGGCAGTGATGCTCTCCTTTTTGAATGGGATCGCAGCCCAGCAAGACTCCACCTTGATTTGTGAGTTCAAGGGCGATCTGGTCATTTTCAATCTCGACAGACGCTGGGATGATGAGAAGCGCGCCGAAGTGGTCGAGAAGTTTGACCTGGATTCCATCGCTATCGACAAAGTGCTTAAGTCTGAAAATCTCTCCAACATCGAATTCAACGACGAGTACTGGCTGGTGAGCTACCCTTCTGAATTCCGCGTGCGCCTGACGCGGAAGAAAACGGAAATGAAAGGTGTGCTCTCCAAAATCAGCGACTTGATTTTTGCTCCTACGGTATCGCACAAGTACAAGTCAGGTCCCGGCTTTGTCAATCCCGATGAAGTTCACTTTGGCTACAATCGATTTACCGAACCGGCCGTCGTTCAACTCTCCGACAATAAAGTGGTATTCAGGCTTTCGGGCTATTCCACGGCCGATCAGGTATTCCTTACCGGTTCGTTCAACGGCTGGGAAGAAAACTCCATTCCCATGTCGCTCAAAGCTGGAGTCTGGGAAGCGACCATTGCTCTGGATCCTGGTAAGTATTTGTACAAATACATCGTAGACGGAAACTGGATGCCTGATCCGGCCAATACCCTTGGCGAGTACGATGGATTTACCGAGAACAACTCCGTGCTATACGTGACCAACTACGTCTTCGAATTGCCCGAAATACAAGGGAAACGCGATGCCCTCGTATCGGGATCGTTCAATAATTGGGATGAAAACGGTGCCTGGATGAACCGCACAGTTAATGGCGGTTGGAGACTGCCTGTCTATCTCCAAAAGGGAAATTACGAGTACAAATTCATCGTAGACGGACAGTGGATTCTGGACCCGACCAACCCGCACACAAAGTCAGACTGGGAAGGGAATGAAAATTCCACCATCGGTATCGGTGATCCTACCCTATTTGAATTGAAAGGTCATCTGGATGCGCAGCAAGTGTACTTGTCGGGAGACTTTAATGGATGGCGCGAAAGCGACTTGCGAATGACCAGAACGGACTCTGGTTGGGCTCTTCCCTATCATCTTTCAGATGGAAATTATGCCTACAAGTTTATCGTGGATGGCGAATGGACTTTAGACCCCTACAATCCTTTCAAGGTGGTAGAAAATGGACACGAAAACAGCCACATCGCTGTGGGTGCCACCCATGTTTTTCTGTGGACTGAAAACTCGGATGCTGAGGAGATTATCGTAACGGGAGACTTTACCGATTGGAGCGAAGAAAACTACCGAATGGTAAAGGTCAAAGGCAAATGGGTGTTCCCCGTTTTTCTCCACCAGGGCAAGCACTCTTACAAGTTTAAGGTGGATGGCGAATGGCAAATAGATCCCAACAACCACCTCTACGAGCAAAACTCATACGGCACTGACAATTCCATTATCTGGATAGATGGCGGGAAGCCACTCTAAGGCTGGTCAAAATTAGAATCCCACAGATCTCAAGCTTGTTGAGAAAATAGTCATCCATTCTGGTATTCAAGCACTCAGCTTCTTATTTTTGTGATCTCAGTTGACCGCAATGAAGAAACTTGCAATTGTAGGTGTTCTCTGCCTTTTAATGGGAATTGAAACCGCCCAGGCTCAAGAACATCCGCACAGGTGCTCTACCTTTGAGCGCCATCAAGAACTCATGGAAGATCCATCTTACGCTTCGGAGTACGAAGAAAAGATGAATCGCATTTCAGACTACCAACGCACACATTCGTCGGAAGCCAAGATCGATTGCGACGATATTTTATACCTGCCCGTCGCAGTCCACTTTCAGGACGTATCCATCGATCTGGCCTGTGGTATCGATATGGCTTTGGATCAGGTGGAGCGCTTGAACCTCGATTTTGCCGGCGACAATACAGATCTCAACAAGTTTACCGACAATCAGAACATTTGGCCGGGAACCCAGCAAAAAGGGTCTTGCATACAGTTTTGTCTGGCTACGCTCAATCACCCAGCTGGCTCTGGCATTGCCGAAGGGTCTTATGCCGTTACGGTCAATGAGTACGGTGAAGTAGACGATATTCCCGAATGGGCAGGATACTTGAATCTATTCGTCAGAGATATGGGTAATCCGCTTGGATATTCTCCTCTGGGTGGAAACGGAAACGGCGATGGAGTCGTTGTCGGAATCACCTACTTCGGTTCTATCTCTTGCGGTGGAAACACCATAGATGGTACATACGGACTTGGTCGAACCGCCACACACGAAATTGGCCACTACCTTTCCCTCAGCCACCCCTTCGATAGCGGAGACTGTACGACAGATGGCGATGGAATTGCCGACACACCGCTTACCGACGTCGCTACCTATGGCTGCTACCCCGACGGTGAAGAAATCATCAATTGTACCGACCCAATTTTGTGGCCTTCGTACATGGATTACGTCGACGATGCTTGCATGTACATGTTCTCGGAAGGTCAGGTAGATCAGATGGAAGCGCACGTCAACGCCAATCTTCAAACCCTGCTTGACAATTCGGCGACCAAGTGTCAGGAAGCGGCCTGTGTTGGCTTCAACGCACAAGCATCCAAACAAGATGAAACCTGCGATGGTGAAGACGGTTCGATCCAGTTTAATGTGGTTGGTGGAAACGATCCGATTGAATATTCCATCGACGGCGGAGCGACCTTCTCTACCAGCAACGTCTTTGAAAATCTGGAGAGTGGATCTTTTGATCTCTACTTAATTGATGCGAGTGGATGCGAATTTTCGGACAACATTGAATTGCAACGCGAGACACCCATTATCGATCTAGTCGAATCGAAACCAGCCTTTTGTGGCGACAATTCGGGAAGGGTACGGGTCAATGTGAATCACGAAGATGAATTTGAATATCAGATCTCGGGAAGGCCGTGGCAAAGCGATGGAACCTTTGAGTCGCTTACTAGCGGAACGTATCAGGTTACTGTGCGCAATGACGCCAATTGCACCAACACCATGGAAGTGGTAGTCGGCGATGATTCGAATATCCGAATCATTGAAAGTGAGATTCGCGACGTGAATTGCCCGCTTATCGACAATGGCTACATCAGCCTGGGTGCCATAGGCGTTACGCCGCCCTACTCCTGGCGACTCAATGATGGGCCAAGAAGCGACGTGGCAGAGTACGCCAACCTGAGTCCGGGAACCTACACCGTGAGCATCAGTGATGCCGCTAATTGCAAGGCCGAAAGAACGTATGAGATAGGCCTTTCCTACACCAATATCGGAGATGATTGCCCTTGTGAGATCTACATTCCCAATGCCATGACTCCCGATGGTGATGGCTTAAACGATCTCTTTGAGGTAATTCCTTCCTGCCCGGTAGTCGACTACAACTTGACGATTTTCAATCGCTGGGGAGAGCTCATTTTTGAATCTGATGACGTGAACACCAAATGGAATGGTGGCTCGGAAGATGAATTTTACGTTCCGAACGAAATTTATTTCTACCGCATCGTCTATCGTTGGGGAGAGTCGTACAATGAAGGCGTAGAGCCTATTCTGCTCAAAGGATACGTCCATACCTTGAGGTAATCGTCTATATTTTTCTGGTTTTAAAGACAACTTTTGGAAGGGTTAATTAGTCAAAATGGTAACTAATCACCTGACCATGAAAAACCTGATTCTCCTCTTTTCAACCATTCTTTTTGCTTTTGCAGGGCAAGCCCAAAATGGCGTGTATGTTGAAGGTAATCTAAACAACAACCCCGACATTCCCGTTCCTATAATTTTTGAGATTAATACGGAGCCTGCCGTCACTTTCACAGCGATGGCTACCGAAGATGGCGATATCGCCCTTCAGTTTATCGAATTGCCAAGTAGCGATTGGACAATGATTACAGCATCCTTTGTGGACTGTAACGGTGTATTGAATACGACGACTCAGTACAACGAAGTAGATTGGCCACTAGTCGATATTTACTGGGAGCTATACTACTGTTCCACACCTCCTATATACGGCTGTACCGACCCTAGTGCTATAAACTATAACCCCGATGCCGATTACGATGACGGGTCGTGTGAATATGAATCACCAACCAACGACTTATGCGCCGATGCAACTGAATTATTGCCCGGAATCATCACGATCAATAATACAGGCGCTTCACAAAACGAAGGTATTTGGGGTGAATGCTGGGGCTTTGGTCAAGGTGAAGGTGAACAATCGAGTATCTGGTACACCTTCACCACTCCTGAAGATCCAGCCTTAATCGAGATTTTCGCAACCGCTGATGGAACGGGAACGCTCACGGATACCCAGTTTGGAATTTTCGAAGAATGTGGTGGTGAAATGATCTACTGCGACGGAAACTCTAGTGATGGACTCTTCTCTGGATTCTATTTCGATTGTGGTGAGTTAGAAACAAGCACGACCTATATTTTAATGATAGATGGGTGGAACGGTGATGCCGGAACATGTCTATTGACCTATGACTACAGCACAGATTGTAGCGTGGAAGTTTATGGCTGTACAGATCCTGAAGCCTTAAACTACAACCCCGATGCGACGGTCGACGATGGGTCTTGTACCTACGAAACAGACTGCAATGGTATTCCACTGGAAGTCGTGTTCGATTCGAATGGTGCGCTTAACGGATGGTGGGTCTTAACCGACACTGAAACTGGCGATTACGTCGCTATGGATACCATCGCTTCTAACGTGGAGTTCTACGACCTTTGTCTTGAAGATGGGTGCTACAACTTCTATGTGAATGTTGAAGGCACTCCAAATGGATGGGGAGTCATCTCAATCATGGGCGAAGACGGAATGATCATGTCCGGAACCGTTCAGGCTGGTGAGTTCGAGTTTGAATTTACTGTTGGAAGTGGATGCGATGGCGAAGAAATTTACGGGTGTACAGACCCCGCCGCTGCCAACTACGACCCTAACGCTACGGTTGATGATGGCTCATGCTTTTACATCGATTCGTGCCAGGTTGTTTTTGACTTCTACCCGACTGGATGCGCTAGCGCTGAGTTTCAGGTATTCAACCCATACACAGGAGAGCCAATCTTCGGAACCTGGAGTGTAAACGATATGGTGATCCAGACCTTTGATGCCTTCTTCAATTTTGAAGCTGAAGAGCCCGGAGACTACGTTATCTGCTGGGAAGGTTGGGACCCGAACTGTGAAGAAGGCTACGTTTTCTGCACCGACTATTTTGTTGGAGAAGACTGCTTCTACGAATGTCCTGATCTCTATTTAGAAACCGACTCTTCAACCTGTCATGTGTGGTTATCTCTGGATGAAATTCCAGATGATACCGAAGTGACCTGGTACTTTGGTGATGGCGAAATGGAAGTTGGTGGGGCGATTGCCGACCACACGTACGACGGCCCTGGGCTCTACACAGCTTGCGCGGTTTACGACATCGAAGGGTGCGACTACGAAGAGCAATGTATCGATGTTTACACTTATGGGTGTGGTGAAGATGTGTACGGTTGTACAGACCAAAATGCAATCAATTACAACCCGAATGCAAATATCAACGACGGCTCATGTGAATACGCCGACCTAAACGAATATCAAGTGTCTTGCAGTTCTTGGGAGCTATTCGTCAATACGAGCATTACGCAAAACATTCTCTGGTCAGTAAATGGCGAGATCGTTCAAGAAGGTGGCTGGTCGTATTACTTCGTGCCAGAAGAAGCTGGTGAATACGTGGTTTGCTTTGAAGCCATAAATCCATTTACAGGCGATTATATCATGGAGTGTATTGACTTATTCGCTTCTCCAGATTGCTTCGGTACATGCCCAGAGCTGTATTACGAAACTGGGGATTGTCTGGCATACGTGGGATTGACCAACATTCCAGACACGAGCTCGATATTCTGGTCTATCTGGGATCCAGCAGGAAACGGAAGTGAGTTTATCGGTGGTACAGATGTCGTGATCGATTTGGAAGAACCGGGTACATACAGCATTTGCGCCTTCTACGGCTCATTTTCTTGTGACTTTAATGAATACTGCATCGACATCGAGTCTTGGGATTGTGGTGAAGACATCTACGGATGTACAGATCCTAACGCGATCAACTACAATCCAGAAGCGACTATCGACGATGGTACTTGCGAATACGAGTCGGACTGCGATGGATACGAATCAGTTCTTTTGATCAATAATTCAGGACAGGCTACAGGAGTATGGATGCTCAGCCAAGGTGATGCGGTCTTGTATTCAGGACAAATTGGAGCAGATTTTACTGACGATTGGTTCTGTCTGGAAGATGGTTGCTACACGTTGACTTTCGCTGTAATCCCTGGCGACCTTGACATCGATGGATTCTTTACCTTCTGGGTAGGCGACGAAATTGGCGGGAATGACTGGCTACTAGCTGGCAACAGTTCATTCACCATCGAAGTTGGTGATGGCTGTGAAGATCTGGAAGTGTACGGATGTACGGATCCAGCTGCCGCGAATTACAACCCTGAAGCGACAGTGGACGACGGATCATGCTACTACGAGTTTGACTGCGACATCAGCTTCACCGTTACGCCAGACAGCACTGGAGAAAACACGATCTGGATTACCCCGAGTATCAATCTTTGGGATGCGGAGAGCGTTCTCTGGACATTCGGCGACGGATCTTCGAGCACTGAGCTATTCCCTCAGCACACTTACGAAGGAGATGGCCCATACGTGCTATGCCTGTCAGCGACCATCATAAATCCCGACGGTGGATTCTGCGAAGCAACGTTCTGCGTAGAGCTCGATGGATCGATGATTGACGGATCTGGATTCCAGTCAAGCGGCTTCCAAATCAATGTGATCGACGCATCTGATGTAACAGGCGTGGACGAACTTGTCTCTGGAAACGCCTTCGACCTATGGCCAAACCCAGCGAAGGACATCATTGAAATCAAAGCAGATCTGAATGATTCTGAGCCGGTACAGGCTACGATATTTGACCTCCGCGGAAAAGCCTTAGAGCAATGGAATGTTATTCCCGTTCAAAATCAAATCTACCAACGAATAGACATTAGCGACTTGCCATCTGGCATGTACTTCCTAAACTTGAGAAATGACATTGGAAGTACAACTGTAAGGTTTGTTGTATCGCAATAAAGCCTCGCATCTTTAGTCCAAATCCCATTGTGTTTGCTATGACACAATGGGATTTTTTTATTCTAAATTTCCATTCGGCTAACGGTCAAATTCGGTTATTTTTAGTACTCGATTTTTTGAGTTTCTATGATCAAAATTTCCAATAGTCACTTCGAGTGGCGCTAATCGACCTATGGGAGATTCTGCGGTGTATCGAGAAGTTGAATGAAAACATGAGCACCCCAATGGTTCTCGATACGATTTACTCCTAAGGTCGTAAATCACTCGACCTGACAACTACTGGACATCTATTTAGTGTCAAGATGCCTTACGATGTTTTGGTCAGCAGGTAAAAACAAGGGAGTTTTATTTTAACCAGCTCTCTTGTGCAAACTGAATTAATTCTTTTTCCCGCTACCGCGCGATTAGCCGAAGGCGTATCGCGTGGTTTCACGGGATGGATTATATAGAACAAAACACATACGTTTCTGCACTGGTTTTTCTACTTCAGCGCCTCAAACAACACCCGCGCCGGATGAACAGCCTGTGCATCCACCCCATCCTTTATCTGATGACGACAGCTCGTTCCCGAAGCCACAATCGTCTTTTCAGGATACATGCGAATAAAGGGAAAAAGAACCTGCTCCCCTATTTGATTACTCAATTCAAACTTCTCCTTCTCATATCCAAAACTTCCCGCCATTCCGCAACAACCAGAAGGAATAGCCACGGCCTTGTAATTCTTGGGAAAGTTGAGAATCAGCTTGCTGTACTTGATGTGGGACTCCGCTTTTTGATGGCAGTGCAGGTGAATGGCTAATTCTCTGGAGGAATCCGTAAACATTTCCGGAGTAATCTTTTTGCGTTCAATCAAATCAGCCACATATTCTTCAAAAGTCAGGACCAATTTGCTGGTCTTCTCAGCTATGAGCTTCATCTTCTTCGACACCAAGCGCGGAGCGTCATCCCGAAAACCAAGTATGGCCGAAGGCTCCATTCCTATAATCGGAAGCTGCGCATCAATGTACTTCTCCAGCAGCTGAAGTGTCTTTTCCATTTCCTTCCGAGCCAAGGGCAGTAGCGACTTTGAAATCGCCGCTCTTCCAGAGACGCCGTATATCACCTTGAAATTTAAACCAAGCTTCTCGAAAAACCGAGCAGCCCACACGGCCACTTCACTGTCTTGAAACTCCGTGAATTCATCCACCAAAAAGACAAAATCCAACCCTTCATTCTTCTTTGAGTACTTAGATATGGCCTTTGATGCCCGGGTCTTGGAAAATGGTGGAATTGTTCTCCCTTCCGCAATGTTGTAGCGCTTTTTTACTTCGCCCGAAACAGCCGAATTACTCAAGAGTGAATTGACCAAAGATCTTACCGGCCATACTCTGGAAGCTTGCTGGTGAAAGGTCCCAAAAAACTTTTGCGCCTTGGTGTACCCATGCCGCTTGTGGTACTGGTACATGGCTTCGGCCTTGAGCGCTGCAACATCTACGCTACTCGGACATTCGCGCTTGCAGGCCTTGCAACTCAAGCACAAGTCTAAGGCTTCGACCAGCTCTTCTGAATCCATCGGATAAGCCGGATTCTCAGGCCGCGTAAGTACTTCGCGAAGTATATTTGCACGACCGCGGGTGCTGTCCTTCTCGTCTTGAGTTACCTGATAACTCGGGCACATGGTAGCTCCAAATTGAGCCGGTTTCCTACAATCGGCCGAACCATTACAGCGCTCAGCTAATTGCTGCATATTCTCGTCACCAAAATCGGTGAAAGTCGGGAACTTAAACGCTGGCTGATTCTTCCCATATCTGAAATTGGCATCTAGCGGAGAAGCATCCACAATTTTCCCTGGATTAAACATTCCTGTCGGATCCCAAATTCGCTTCACTTCCCGGAATACGTCGTAGAGCTCTTCACCGACCATCGACTTGATCAACTCTCCACGCACTCTCCCATCGCCGTGCTCACCGCTCAGTGATCCGCGATACTTCTTCACCAGCTCAGCCGATGCTTCGGCAATGCGTCTAAAATCTCGCTGACCTTCGGCTGACTTTAAATCCAGAATAGGTCGCAAATGCAATTCTCCAGCTCCAGCATGGGCATAGTAAATGGCTTCCTGATCAAAGGACTTCATCAAGTCGCCAAAGGCTTCGATGTAGGTCGGCAAATCAGCGAGAGCGACTGCGGTATCCTCAACAAATGCTACGGGCTTCTTATCGCCCGGAACATTGCTCAAAACACCGAGGCCGGCAGCTCTGAGATTCCATACCCTGATTGTATCACTTCCGCGCACTACAGGGCTGGCAAAGGCCGTCGTTCGCTCACTAATTAACTCCAGGGCTCGGTTCACTTCAAGTTCAAGATCAGCATCACTTTCTCCCCTAACTTCAAGGGCGATAATCGCACCGGGGTCGCCTTCAACAAAAAAGCGGTTCTCATTTTGCTCCGGATTTTCCTTTGTCAAATCGAGAATGGCTTTATCCATCAACTCACAGGCGTAGGGCTTCAGGCTCATAAGTTCTACAGTAGCCAGCATGGCCGCATTGATAGATTCAAAATGGGCACAGATCACTGCAACATGCGCTGGTGGCAAAGGGTCAAGCTCTACTGTGACTTGTGTAATCATGCAAAGCGTCCCCTCCGAGCCCGCAATCAATTTGGCCAAAGGCAAGCGGCTATCGGCTCGTTCCAAAAGTGCATCCAATGCGTACCCCGTATTGCGCCGATCAATTTCTTTCTTTGGAAATTTGGATTCAATCAAAGCAGGGACTCCTTCGCGCGCCATCAACTCGCTCATCCCCGAATGGATTGTGTCTCCTATCCCTGAATCAGGCTCGTCTAGCGCAGTAATCTCACCATTCGAGTTTATCCGGCAGAGAGATCCATCAGCCAGTACACATTCCAGCCCAACAATCTTATCTCGCGTGACTCCGAACTTAATCGATGTGGTTCCCGACGAATTATTGGCTACCATCCCTCCCAGTGTACACCGGTTAGAAGTGGACGTATTCGGACCAAAAAACCACCCATCACTCGCCACATGGCTGTTCAGCACATCTCTGATCATACCTGGCTCCACAGTCGCTAGCCCTGAATTCTTGTCGATGGAGATAATCCGGTTCATATATCGCGAAACATCCACAACGAGACCATTGCCTACGCATTGGCCAGCCAGGGACGTCCCACCAGATCTAGGAATGAGCGTAATTCCGTTCAAGCCGGCCCATTTCACGACCTCTTGAATATCTCGGGCAGTCCTCGGGAACACAACACCTACTGGAATTTCGCGATAAACGGATGCATCGGTGGAATAGGCAATCTTATAGAGCTTGGAGTTTTCAATATCTCCTTCAAAAACCGCTTTGAGTTTGGCCCACGGAATTCGACTTTCTTTTGCTTGATCTGTCATTCATCCCGAAATTAATATTCTCCTTGTTCGAACGATGATGAATGACTCAAGAAATGGATATCTAATGTGCAAAATTCGAGAAGTGCAACGCCAACAAATAGAAATGTCAAATTAATCACTAATGATCATAAGCCTGTTCGATATTGATATCCAACCAATTAACCTGACCAAGATTTGGCGCTAAAGAAAATTACAAATTATAATATTTGATTTATTGACTAAACTCGTCTATATTAGAGACGCGAATTGGTTCATAGCCCAACGCATACATTTCATAGCACAAAAAGCCCGGACTTGCTCCGGGCTTTTTGTTTTCGAAAGATTTTCAATTGGACTATTGAATGACGAGTCGCTCAGATTTGACAATTCCATCCTTTTCGGATAGAACAATATACAGCCCCGGCGCTAAGCCCTGAATGTCAATCAACTCATCATTAATTTCATTAATATTAATTATTATTGTCCCCTTACAATCTCTGATCTGAACCCAATCGACATCTCCCTTCAAGCGCAACCAGTTTTTAGCCGGGTTTGGAAAGAGTCTTCCTTTTTCTTCGATAAGCCGTTGAGAAGTGCTCAATACACATGATTCATAATCGGGATGCTGATAGTCAAAGCTCGGTGAGCTAAAACAGACGAAGTCCAGGGCAATCCACGGATCACATGCTACTTGAGAACCCAATGGAATAATGAAGTGGTCTATTCCCCCCACTCCTTCAAGGACTGTCCTTGTGTTGGGATAAATATCTATAAACGTATCAAAGCTCGTTGGGGTGTATTCGAGTTCTGCTTGCATAAGGTCAAAACCGTCGATATTAATTTGATCAGAAGATGATACGTTGACTATAAAGTCTCCATTCGTCTCCCAATCGGGGTCTTCGATGGTGTAAATCCATGTGGCAGGAAGATCACTAGGAATCACGTAGGCGAGATAGTACGTACTCAATTCATCTGTCGAATAGTATACCGAATCATTCGACTCATAGAAGTAAAACGCCGGTTGTAGAATGGCACAACTAAAAGGATTATTCCCATTTGACACTTCTACTTTACTGGCCATATGCCCGTTGTACTCAATTATTTCCTCCACCCCCACTACCAACTCGTAAACAACTTGGTCAGGATCAAAAGGATCTGTGTATTGATAAGTCCATGTACTCCCAAGCTCAAACCAATTCAGTTCTTGAGCATTGGCCAATATGGGCAATAGCATAAATAGGAGTATAAATCTTCTCATCGTTCCAAAGAGTTTTCTTAAAGCTAAATAATCTATCCAATCAAAGCACGTTAAATCATTAACTGGGTTGAAATCTCAATTGATTCATACAAGACTAAACCATGAACTTTTTGTGGTAAAAGAAATCTGAATGTATTGGATTTATTAGGAAGGAATACCGATTATTGCAGCCAAAGATCAAGGAAATGAAAAGATTGTGGATACTAGCTGCAATAGCCATTGTGGCCGCATGTGGATCAGGCGAAAATGCCGATAATAATGACACTGTAGCAAAAAAAGAGATCAATGCTGATATGCTTTGTGACTCTGCCGCCGCTATGGTATTAAAAGCTAGTTCAGATTCAGATTTGTCTAAGTCGGTTGCTCTGTATGACGAGGCCATCGCTAAGGACGAGAATCTACAGAAAGCCTATCTAGGTAAAATTTCTGCACTCAAAGCAATGGATGACCGAGTTTCTCTTCTCGAAGCAATGAATGATGCAGAGCGGTTCTATAAAAACGATCCGTTTTGGACTCTTCATTTGGGAATGGAAAATGAGCTTCAAGGCAATCAGGAGTCTGCAATGGAAAGCTACGCGCGCGCAGCTGACGGGTTTAGCAAGTCGATCGACACATTGAGTAATCAGACCATCATCATTCGAAATTCATATATCATGAATTTGGCGCTTGCAAATGTGTTGGTTGGACAAGAAACTGGAACTACATCCGTTCTTACAGAAGGCGAAATGCAGAGCTATAAGACTGCGGAAGAACAATTTCTTTCGATGGATCGCGAAGCCCTGTTAAATTTGCGTAGAAACTAATCTCCCTATTATGTCTACCCTCCCCAAAGCCGACTGGAAAACAGTTAAAGAATACGAAGACATCACCTATAAAAAGTGTGGTCAGGTAGCACGGATTGCTTTTAATCGTCCTGAATTGCGCAATGCTTTTCGCCCCAAGACGGTTGCGGAGCTTTTCGAAGCCTTTTTGGATGCTCGTGAAGACACGTCGATCGGAGTCGTTCTTTTCTCAGGAGAAGGCCCTTCTCCGAAAGACGGTAAATACGCTTTCTGCAGCGGTGGAGATCAAAACGCTCGTGGTCATCAAGGCTATGTCGATGACGACGGTATGCCTCGACTAAACATTCTCGAAGTACAGCGACTGATTCGCTTTATGCCTAAAGTGGTTATCGCCGTGGTACCGGGATGGGCCGTTGGCGGCGGGCATAGCCTACACGTAGTTTGCGACCTGACCTTGGCCAGCAAAGAGCACGCAATCTTCAAGCAAACCGATGCCGATGTTACGAGCTTTGACGGTGGATATGGATCTGCGTACTTAGCCAAAATGGTTGGGCAAAAACGCGCTCGTGAAATCTTCTTTCTCGGGAGAAATTACTCAGCTCAAGACGCCTACGAAATGGGAATGGTAAATGCTGTAGTTCCACACGAAGAACTGGAAGACACGGCTTATCAATGGGCACTCGAGATTCTCGAGAAATCGCCGTTGTCAATTAAGATGTTGAAGTTCGCCTTCAATGCCACTGACGATGGAATGGTTGGGCAGCAGGTTTTTGCCGGAGAAGCAACCAGACTCGCCTACATGACCGATGAAGCCAAAGAAGGACGAAATGCATTCTTAGAAAAGAGAAAACCCAACTTCAAAGACATTAAATGGATTCCGTAAGCGAGTACGGCATATCGCATTTTACAGTGATTCCTGGTAGAAAGGAAGCGTCCGACGCATCTGAAATGGTCACCCAACTCGTTTTCGGGATGCCCTATTCTGTGGTGGAGAAAAACGAAAAGTGGGTGCAAATCGTCTCGAAGTTCGATGCCTATCCCTGTTGGATTGATCGGAAAATGCATACTCCAAACTCGCAGGAAGAGTATGATTCACTACTCGAAACGAGTTTTGAAATTTTGACTGAAGCCTATTCCACAATCGAACTTGACGGCAAACAGATCCCTGTCTCTCTCGGAGCAATCTTGCCAAAGCCCTATATCGAAAGCGGCAGAATTAAAGAAGTAAAATCAGATGCGGCACCTGCTCGCTCTGTGGCAGATCAGGCCATGAAACTTCTTGGTGCACCTTACCTATGGGGTGGAAAAACGATCATGGGTATCGACTGCTCTGGCCTAAGCCAAATGGTATTTAGATCGCTTGGAACATGGATTCCGCGAGATGCATACCAGCAAGCTGAGTTGGGAACACTTATTGACAATCTCGAAGACTGGAAGGCCGGCGACCTGGCCTTTTTTCACAACGATAAAGGGCGCATCACCCATGTGGGAATTGTTTTGGATGGGATGAAAATCATTCACGCCAGTGGATCCGTAAGGATTGACAAACTCGACACCAAAGGAATTTACAAGGAAGAAGAAGGCAAGTACACGCATACCTTCAACTGCGTGCGACGACTCTAATCGTAGACGATTGTCACATCACCCGTTTGATCGATATTGACTCCATCGTAGTCGGTAGCTCTTAAGATGTAGAAATACACCCCTTCGGTACACCACTCCCCTGATTTCTGGTTCTTCCCATCCCACATCACTTGCTCATTATTTGACTGGAACACCATTCGTCCCCATCGATTATAGACCGTGATTTCAAAGTACTGGGGCTCTTCGATGGAAAAGAGCCAAAAGTCATTGGCCCCATCTCCATTCGGCGTAAAGACATTGGGGATATCGATCGTGCAATCGATCAAGGTAAGGCTGAAAGTATCAGAAGATGGGCAACCATTAGCATCTTCCACAGAAAGCGTAATAACCCCAGACTCAAGAGGCGAATAGATCGAGTCAGTAGATCCATCTTGCCAGGTATAGCTCGAAAAACTACCGGGCGGATTGACAATGAAGTTTGAGTAAAAGCAAAATCCGGTATCACTGGGTAATACTACTTGAATAGTCTCAAGAAGGTCGATCTGAATTGGAATGGTATCGCTCATGCATCCATCCAAATCAGCGAAACACCAATAGAAACCCTGATCATCGAGCGATACAGCGGGTACGGTCAGATCATCACCTTGACCTTGAAAACTATCTGGTCCCGTCCAGTTGTACTCGGAAACGCCATCAGAATTCAGGACTGTTAGGTCAAAAGTTGATCCGGTACAGGCTGGTGCGTCGGTACCTAAAATGGGGTCATCTGGAAAAGGCTTGGGGCCGAGATCAACAATGCTCAAAGGTCCCGTGCAAAACTCATTGGTGTAATAGGCATAGAATGTTGTATCGGTCAAGAAATTGGGGATGAAAATATAGCCTGTATCACTGACTATATCTCCATTGACACCATCCGTAAACCAAAGCTCGTTGCCATCGGGCTCAGCAACCACAACCACCTGATCTTCGCCTTCGCACACGAGTTCAAAATCGAACACTGGAGTAGGCGGTACGGGATTAAAAAAGACATCGATCACATTCGAAGTAATCGTGCAGTTATTGGTATCGAGTGCAGTTACCTGAACCGGTCCAGACTGAAAAATATAAACGTCGAAGTCGTCGGGAGCGTTCGGGCTCCAGTCGTAATCTGAATAGAAAGGGGTAGCTTGAATAAGAATACTATCGCCATCACAAACGGGATCTATATTGGGCTGGATGATTTCGAGGGTACTCTCGTTCACATCCACCTGAATTTCTACGACAGTAAGTATATCGCAGCTTTCGATTTGCGCCGAGTAAATACCCGGTTCACTAATAATCTGTGTCGGACCTTGACCAGATAGCGGGTCGAGCCATTGCACCACGGCATCGCCAGCACTCACAACGCTTATCTCCACCGTTTCTCCTTCGCAAAGCACAGCATTGCTCCCCGCGAGGTAAGGTGTCGAGTATTCATCTATTTCAACTGTGTTTGAGACAAGGGCACAACCTTCGTAGAATTCAAGTTCGAGGTAATACTCGCCTCCATCAAAGACATAAACCTGATTTGTGTCTGTGGCAAACAGTCCATTTGGGCCAATCCAGGAAAGTGTTCCGCCTTGATTTTGAGCGATCAACAAGATGCTATCATTGGGGCAAATCACTCCTACAGGATCCGTATTGACTAGAATTGGCGAACTCACTTCTTGAACGGTAAGGCTCGCTGTACTCGTGGAAATACACCCTAAATCTGTTGTATCGGCCGCAATGCCGCCATACAGTCCAGTGCCCGTTACCAAGGCGCTATCACCATAAAGTTCGATGTAATCAAAACTGATATCGAGCTGACCCAAATAGTCAAAATAGAGCATAAACGTATCTCCCGGACATATGAACGAAGGGCCTGAAATGGAAAATTCTGTGGTTGGCACAGGTGCTACTTCTATGTAGATCGAATCTTCAACCATATAGGTATAGATGTCGTCCAGACATACATTCTCTTCCGATTCTAGCTCGAGTGTGATTGTGTACCATCCTGACTGAGTGGTACTAAACCCAACACTGTTTGAGTTATCGCCAATACTTGCCGGAGCATTTATATCCCACGACCAAGTCCAGCCTTGACTGATCACATTTCCATCATAAGCAGGGTCAATTAGAGTTACACCTGCTGTGGAGTTAGCGCAGAGAAGCAGGGTATCATTCTCCAATTCGATTTGGAAAGTCGGGTCCAACAATTCGAGCGGCACATCGTAGTACTGAACCTCAACAAAATTGCTCTCTTGACACCCAAATTCATTTTCGACAATAAAGCTATACCACCCTTCTTCGCTGACAGTTATTGAACCTACGTTCCCATCATCAGGTGGAATGATTTCAGGCCCTGTCCAAAAATAAGTCGTGCCAGAGCTCGGCGTACCCGTCAAGGTTACATCTTCGCCAGGGCATAGAAAAACCGTCATGGGAACCAATGCTTGATCATTAATTCCAACGTTATCACTGATTAGAGGCTCATCTGGATCGGGATAGATGTCTACATCAGCTGTAGCGGTTCCAGAATAACAACCGTCCAGACTTATCCAATTGGCCGTTACAGTCCCAGCTGAGTTCACATTGAAATTGCCACTACCAGATGGCGACCAGGAAACGCCAAAATCGAAGCCCACTTGAGAACCATTGATTACTTGATTGACCGCTTGCACTGAGTAAGGGGCACAGGCAATCAACTCTTCCGTGCATGTCTCGTTAAACACTCCTGTAAAGTCGATACACGTTTCTGGTATATCGCGATCGCAACCAGAACCATAGCGCTGATAGATATCCATCGGCTCTCGATCTTCAGTTAGGACTTTAACAGCAAAGCCATTTTCCCCATTCTCACCTATTATCCCAGTATACACCCCATAATTGGGATCACCGCAATAGGTCAATCCAAAATTAGGAGCATTCGGTATCGGGTTGGCTCCGGGCACAGCAGACGACATGGAAGGTAATACAAGGTAAGAGCTAAACGTACCTGCTACCACGTCTACACCATCGCTCATTATTGCCACCCCATTGGCCAGTTCTTCCCCACTCGATCCAAAATTCCGGGCCCAATTGAAACCGCCGTTTCCACTCATGTGCAACACATAGGCATCTCGTCCACCAAGGGAATTAAAAATTCCTTCTCCATAGTTTTCGCTCACCGATTCGAAGGTGCAGCGGTACCATCCCGCAATGGCTATATCACTTCCACTCACCTGAATGGCTCTGGACGAAACACCAGACGAGCTTCCTTCCGTACTTCCCCAACTATAGCTTCCCGATGTGGAATAAGAGACCACAAAAACCGAATTATCATAAGCACTGTTCAGGGTTTGATCACCTCCACCACCGAGAAAGGTGATTTGACTTCCCATATCTCCAGTGATGTAAACTGAGTTGCCCGATAAGTCGATCCCACCTGCTACGGTTTGATCACTTCCACCAGCCCAGCGAAACCAATCTTCATTTCCACTAGAACTGTACTTGATGAGAAAGAGTGCATTTAAAATCGTATTGGAATATGGCGCTCCAAAAACGACATCGCCGTTCATCTGACCGACTACATAGGCATTTCCCTGGCCATCGACGGTGATATCTACTCCTAAATCATTTGAAGAACCACCTCCAGACTTTGCCCATACTTCGTTACCATTGGAATCGTACTTAACCGTAAAGGCATCATTCCCACCTTCTGAAGTGACTGTTAGAGCACTGAAACTGGCCTCACCAGAAAACTGCCCCGTAATGATCACATTTCCGCTACCATCTACATCAACACCCCTTGCCTGATCGGCATCACTTGCACTCCCCCCAGCTTTAGCCCATACAGGCTGTCCAGAAGAATTGAACTTGGCGACAAAGGCATCTTGAGAGCCACCGTTTGAAGAAACAGTCACTCCACTTCCCAAATTCATACTGCCTTTGAAAAAACCACAGACATAGACGTTTCCTGAACCATCAACCGCTACATCCAACCCACGGTCGGAACTTGAAGACCCAAAGCTCACCACCCATTGTGATGTTCCGTTTTGAGATGTCTTGGTTAAAAATACATCGGTTAAACCTGATACAGAATGGAAGTCGCCATTGATGGTTGCGCCCGTACTAAAGTATCCAGTGAGATAGGTATTGCCGCTCGCATCAGAAGCAATAGCCATAGTTTCATCCACATTACCACCCATTTGTGTTTGAGCCCAATAAGATTGAGAATAGGATACACAAGGGAATAATAATAGGATCAGGAGATTGGTCAGTCGTTTCATAATTGGTCCCACACTTTTTAGTGCGACTAAATATAATCAAATGTTGACTTCTTCTTTACAGTCAAAAAGTCAGCATTATTGAATATTCACTGCCATATATTCAGGCGCCGGATCAAAAGAATGACTAATTCGTTCAAATTATCAAAAGGAACTGTCTTTGCTAGATGGAGTTCAAACGAATAAACAAGCCTAAATGGATTTACAAAAACTAACGATCAAGTCGCAACAAGCGTTGAGTGCAGCTCAGCAACTTGTAATGGGTCTTGGTCAGCAAAATATAGAGACGCCACACATCATTAAGTCAATGATAGAAGTGGACGAGAATGTTGTGCCTTACCTCTTGAAGAAGATTGGGGTAAACATGAATAATGTTCAACGCGCGCTTGGAAGCCAAATTAATTCATATCCGAAGGTAAGTGGTGGAAACGTGCAATTGAGCAGACAAGCGCAAACAGCCCTGAATAAAGCCTTCACATACTTGAAGCAATTCAAGGATGAATTCGTATCGCTTGAGCACATGCTCTTGGCCATATTGGAAGGCAGCGATTCGGGAGCTTCAATTTTGAAAGATGCCGGGGTTACCAAGAAAGGACTCATCGCTGCTATTGAAGAGCTTCGCCAAGGCGAAAGTGTCACATCAGCGAGTCAGGAAGACCAGTACAATGCACTTTCTAAATACGCCAAGAATTTAAATGAGTTGGCGAGCTCAGGAAAGCTTGATCCTGTAATTGGTCGGGATGAAGAAATTCGTCGCGTGCTGCAAATATTGACGCGTAGAACCAAGAACAACCCAATTTTAATTGGAGAGCCGGGTACTGGTAAAACAGCGATTGCAGAAGGAATTGCCCACCGAATTGTAGCCGGTGATGTTCCTGAGAATTTGCAGGACAAGCGCGTGTTTAGTCTCGATATGGCAGCACTAATTGCCGGTGCCAAGTACAAAGGAGAGTTTGAAGAACGACTCAAGGCAGTTGTAAAAGAAGTCACATCTGCTGAAGGAGAGATTGTTCTTTTTATCGATGAGATTCACACCCTTGTTGGTGCAGGTGGCGGTGAAGGTGCCATGGATGCGGCGAACATTCTAAAGCCAGCATTGGCTAGAGGTGAGCTACGCGCAGTGGGTGCCACTACCCTCAACGAATACCAAAAGTATTTTGAGAAGGACAAGGCTCTGGAGCGTAGATTCCAAAAGGTAATGGTGAATGAGCCAGACCGCGAATCGGCCATCTCGATTCTCCGAGGAATTAAAGAGAAGTATGAGACCCACCACAAGGTGAGAATCAAGGATTCGGCCATTATCTCGGCAGTAGATTTAAGTCAACGCTATATCACAGATCGTTTCTTGCCCGACAAAGCCATTGACCTGATTGATGAAGCTGCATCTAAATTGAGAATGGAGATTAACTCCAAGCCTGAAGAGCTAGACGAGTTGGAAAGAAAAATCATGCAGCTCGAAATTGAGCGGGAGGCTATCAAACGTGAAAAAGATAAGGCCAAGCTCAAGGATTTGGGCGAAGAGATAGCCAATCTTAGTGAAGAGCGCGATAGCATGCGCGCCAAGTGGGAATCAGAACGCGAATTGGTCAATCAAATTCAAAAGGAGAAGGAAAATCTTGAGAACCTAAAATTCGAAGCGGAGAAAGCGGAGAGAGAAGGTGACTACGGTAAGGTTGCTGAAATACGCTACGGAAAGCGCAAAGAGACCGAAGAGCGAATCACTGAGCTTCAAAACGAGTTAAAGGACAAGCAAGCGTCTACAATGCTTATCAAGGAAGAAGTCGATGAAGACGAAGTAGCCGATGTTGTTAGCCGCTGGACGGGAATTCCTGTCAAGAAAATGTTGGAAAGTGAAGTCGAGAAGCTATTAAAGCTCGAAGATGAACTCCACAAGCGCGTAGTTGGTCAGGAAGAAGCTGTTACCGCCGTAGCCGATGCTGTTCGTCGCTCTAGAGCTGGTCTACAAGATGAGCGCAAACCTATTGGATCCTTTGTATTCTTAGGAACCACAGGTGTGGGTAAAACCGAACTCGCCAAGGCTCTGAGCGAATATCTCTTTAATGATGAACGCGCCATGACGCGAATTGACATGAGTGAGTATCAGGAAAGGCACAGTGTAAGCCGTTTGGTTGGTGCACCTCCCGGATATGTTGGGTACGATGAAGGTGGTCAACTTACGGAAGCCGTACGTCGAAAGCCTTATTCAGTGGTCTTGCTCGATGAGATCGAAAAGGCTCACCCCGACGTATTCAACACCTTGCTGCAAGTGCTCGATGATGGACATTTGACAGACAACAAAGGGCGTAATGTGAACTTTAAGAATACGATCATCATTATGACTTCGAACCTTGGGTCTGACATCATTCAAGCCAATTATGAAGATGATTCGGCGACCGATGTTTTCCAACGAACAAAATCTGAAGTCTTTGCTCTCTTGAAGAAAACACTTCGCCCGGAGTTTTTGAACCGTATCGATGAAACGATCATGTTCAAGCCACTGGACCGAAATGCCATCGAAGCGATTGTGAAAATCCACTTGAAGGCCTTGTCAGACAAACTCGCCCCGAGAGGCATCGAGCTCACTGCTTCAAAAGAAGCTATGGCATACTTGTCAGAAAAGGGCTACGAACCGCAGTTTGGTGCGAGACCTGTTAAGCGATTGATCCAGAAAGAAGTCTTGAATGCTTTGAGTAAGGCATTACTCGCTGGTGAAGTTGGCAATGACCAACCCGTGGTCTTGGATGTTTTCGACGGACGGTTCGTCTTTCGGAAACCAATCGAAGAAGAAATGAACGACTTGATTGCGTAATATTTAAAAGCCGCCCTTTGGAATAACGGGGCGGCTTTTTTCATACATTACATTTATGAAAACGCTATTCCTAAACAGGCATGCAAAGTCGAGCTGGGATCACGCAGGCTTGCGCGATTTTGATCGACCGCTGAATGATCGCGGAATGCGTGATGCCCCGCTGATGGCCGAGCGATTGGCTGATCGTAGAGAACAAGTAGATGCCATCTTGTCGAGCACGGCAAACCGAGCCCTATCTACGGCCATGTTTTTTAAGGAGAAGCTCTCTCCTGCTTTGGGCATGGACACCACCGATGATATCTATGCTGCTGGAGTTCGAACACTCTTGAAGGTGTTATGCCAAGTGGATGATCAAATCGATAACCTGATCATGTTTGGCCACAACCCGGGATTTACCGATTTCGCCAACTATCTTTCAGATTCTGATATTTACAACATTCCCACTTGCGGAATCGTCAAAATCAAATTTGAAGTAAATTCCTGGGCTGAAGTATCAGGTGGAACGGGCGACTTAGTCTATTTTGACTATCCCAAAAACGAAAAAACGATATAAAAAAAAGAAGGCTCGTGGCCTTCTTTTCATTGGTTTCAAATTTCCTAGTTGAGTTTGATCATCCAGTTGTGGGTGTCTTCAATTCGGAATTTCTTCAAGTCGATAAAGTATTGCGAAAGCTTCTTAGAGAATTCTCGCTGAGCCACATCGGGTAGTACGTACTCTTCGTCACCATCAGCAATCGAAGCGATCTGAGCAATTGTTGCCGCCGTACCACAGCCAAATGCATCTTTTAGACTTCCTTCTTTTGCTGCATCGGTGATTTCCTGCACTGATACTTTTCTTTCTTCCACTTTCATTCCCCAAGAACGAGCCAGATCAAGCACACTTGATCGAGTAATTCCATCGAGAATGGTATCGCTTAGTGCCGGTGTAATCAGTGTGTCATTGATCAAAAACATGACATTCATTGTTCCACTTTCCTCGATGTATGAATGTGTTTGAGCATCTGTCCACAACAACTGGTCATAGCCTTGCTTGTTCGCCAATCGCGCTGGGTAAAGTGAACCTGCGTAGTTTCCAGCAGCTTTGGCTGCACCTGTACCACCGTGGGCTGCGCGTGTGTACTTGCGCTCGATTTTCACCTTTACCGGTTTAGTATAATAAGCATTTACGGGAGCGGTAAATATCAAGAATCGGTAGGTTTCGCTGGCTTTCACTCCGATGTATTCATCAGCAGCAAAAAGCACAGGCCGGATATAAAGCGACCCCATTTCCGATGTTGGAATCCATCCCTGGTCCATGCGAACCAATTCCTTAAGCGCTTCAAGCACTAGTTCTGTCGGTAGTTCTGGCATGCACATGCGCACCGCCGACTTATTCATTCTATCGATGTTTCGATCAGGTCTGAAAAGACCAAAATCACCGTTTTCATTCTTAAACGCTTTCAACCCTTCAAAAATGCTCTGCCCGTAGTGAATCACTGAAGAAGCAGGCGACATATTCAGGTTTTGGTAGGGAAGTATTGTTGGCTTCTGCCATTTGCCTTCTGTGTAGTCCATCACAAGCATGTGATCTGAAAAAGTTCGACCGAACACGAGGCTCTCAAAATCTAATTGAGGCAACCTACTTTCGTTGGTTGGCTGGATATTTATAGTTTCAGTTTGAATCATTCCTTCTTAAAATCGGCACAAAAATAGCCATTTTCGCTCCTGACTCAAAGCCGTTTATCACATTCGCCACTACGTGTCACATTAACACCAATACACTTAAACCCTATTCTTAAGACACTTACACCACCCACCTAAATTATTACTTCACAATTTCAGGCAAGTCAAAATATCGTTAATTTGTCTTCTCTTGGACTGATTTATAGTGGAAAACAATCTTGAAGGAATATTAAAGCAGTATTGGGGACACCAATCTTTTAGGCCCCTTCAGGAGTCTATTATCCAATCTGTTCTGAACGGAAAAGATACCATTGCGCTACTTCCAACGGGTGGTGGAAAGTCAATCTGTTTTCAAGTGCCCACTATGGCAATGGAAGGAGTTTGCATCGTGGTATCTCCATTAATAGCCTTGATGGAAGACCAAGTAAAAGGCCTTCGCAAAAGGGGAATCTCTGCCCTGGCTATAAATAGTGGAATGAGCAAGACGGAAATAGACGTGGCTCTAGACAATGCAGTATACGGCGACATCAAATTTCTCTACCTCTCTCCCGAACGACTTTTGACAGACATTGTGAAGGCCCGAGTGGCCAAAATGAAAATCTGTTTGCTCGCGATCGATGAAGCCCACTGCATTAGCGAATGGGGGCATGATTTCCGTCCCGCTTATCGCAGAATAGCCGAATTCAAAGAACTCCTACCCAAAGTACCGGCAATTGCACTTACAGCAACAGCTACACCTCCGGTAGTCGCCGACATTGGAGATATGCTCGACATGGCAGAGCCTGATATTTTCCAAAAGAGCTTTACACGGTCAAACTTGACATATGTCGTACAAGAAGAAGAGAATAAGCTACAAAGACTGCTCAGATTAATTCAGTATTCGAAAGGCTCTGGAATCTTGTATGTCCAAACACGGAGAGACACCATCACAAAGGCTAAGGAGCTCAGAGCTTCTGGTGTTTCGGCGGTAGCCTATCACGGTGGGATGGCTTACAAAGATCGGATAGAGGCTCAGGATCTTTGGATTCGCGGTCGTGCTCAGGTCATGGTGGCCACCAACGCCTTCGGAATGGGTATTGATAAACCCGATGTGCGATTCGTAGCTCATATAGGAATTCCATTGTCCATCGAAGCCTATTTTCAAGAAGCTGGAAGAGCTGGTCGAGACGGTAAAAAGGCTTATGGCGTCTTGTTTACGTCGGCGGCTGATCTGAGCGACTTAGATCGAAAAGGGGCAGAACTCGTCCCTGACAACGAGACGATTACCCAAACATTCAGAGCTCTTACCAATCACTTTCAATTGGCCATGGGAAGCTCCATGGATCAACCCAAACCCTTCGACATTGCTGCTTTCAGTTCCAAATATGGGCTTAATGCGGGCAGGGTGTACAAATCACTGAAAGTCTTGGAAAAAGAAGAGATCATTTATCTCTCAGAGTCTTTTTTTAGTCCTTCCAAACTTCAGGTCTTAGCCAATAGCAAGGATTTATACAGTTTTGAAGTAGCTCACCCCAAATATGAGAAGCTAATCCATTTTCTCCTCAGGTCATACGATGGTGTATTTGACCAACTGGTTAGAATCAATGAGAATAATATTGGAGCCAAGATCAATGCTTCAGCTAGCGCTGTAAAAGAGCAACTGAGAGCGCTGGAGCAGTTCAGATTGATCAGGTACCAGGAATCGAGCGACCTTCCTTTTATTAGTTTTCCGCAAGATCGCCCTGGAGTCTCTGATTTGAAGCTCGATCAAGGACATTTAAAGGAATACCGAAAGCAACAAGAAGCAAAGGTTAAAGCCATTCGCGACTACGTGGAAAACGATGTCGTGTGTAGGAGTGTCCAGCTGGTTGAATATTTCGGAGAGAAAAATGCCCTGCCCTGCGGAAAATGTGATGTATGCATTGCTTACAGGGGGAAGGAAAAGAATAAAGAAGGGCTGAATAGGATCAATAATCTCATTCTCGAAGAAGTTGGGAATTATGGCATTTTCCTGCACGAACTCAGGATTCTAAAAACCGAACCTGCTAATGACGTGCTGTACACCGTTCGCTGGTTGATTGATGACGGTGTATTAACCATGGATGATTTGCAATTCATCAAAGTTAGAGATGGGCAGTGATGCCTTTTCTTACCTTTGTTCCCGCAAATTTTCGACATGGCCTACCCCAACATTAAAATAAAGCCAAAACGCGTAGAAAGTCTTTCCCGCAGGCACCCCTGGATATTTTCCGGAGCACTTCACTCTCCTTCCGACCAGATTGCTGACGGAGAAGTGGTGGAAGTTATCGGGCCGGGCAAAAAGGTTTTGGCTACTGGTCACTACAGCAGCGGAAGCATAGCCGTCAGGGTGTTGGCCTTCGAAGAGGGTGAGATTGATCACACTTTCTACCAATCCAGACTAGAGAATGCACTCGAGCTTCGAAAGCGCTTGGGACTGGTTGACTCCGATCAAACCAACGGTTATCGGCTGGTACACGGAGAAGGAGATCAACTTCCCGGCTTGGTTATCGACATTTATAAGGATGTGGCGGTGATTCAAGCTCACAGTCACGGTATGCAGAAAGATGCTGAGCTGATTGAAGCTGCACTCAAAGAAGTTTACGCTGGAAATCTGCGAAAGGTCATTATCAAGTCGGCGGAGAACGCCAATGAGCGGATCGAAGTTGAAGGTGAAAGCACTGTCGACATCGTTGAAAACGGACATGTCTTTCGGGTAAATTACCGCACAGGGCAGAAAACCGGGTTCTTTCTCGATCAGAGAGATAACCGAGCCTTACTCGGTGAGTTTGCAAAGGGAAAGCGCATATTAAATGCCTTTTCTTACAGTGGTGGGTTTTCTGTGTATGCACTCAAATCTGGAGCCGAAGAAGTTCACTCACTCGATAGTTCGCAAAAGGCCATTGATCTGGTGGAAGAAAATATCCAATTAAACGGGCTCAATACTGAAAATCACCAATGCATAACGGCCGATGCACTTGGGTATTTGCACAGCGATGAAGCTAAGGAAGCCAATTACGACATCGTGGTTTTGGATCCACCAGCATTTGCAAAACATCGCTCAGCGCGACACAGAGCCATTCAGGCCTACAAGCGAATAAACCGAGATGCCTTCAAACTCTTGAAGCCGGGTGGTATCCTTTTTACGTTTAGTTGTTCCCAAGTAGTAACACCCGATTTGTTCTACAACACGGTTGCCGCAGCCAGTATTGAAGCTGGTCGCCACATTCGCGTATTGCACCAAATGAGTCAACCGGCTGATCACCCTGTAAGCATTTTCCACCCAGAAGGATCTTATCTAAAAGGTCTCGTTTTATCCATTGACTAAAAGAGAGAAGATGAAAATCGTTTTTATGGGAACGCCAGACTTCGCCGTTCCTTCACTTCAAAAGTTAGCCAAGCATCACGATGTAGTGGGTGTCATCACCGCTCCTGATAAACCGGCAGGAAGAGGAAAGAAGCTAAAAGGTTCTGCGGTAAAGACAGCTGCAGAAGAACTCGGCCTTCACATATTGCAGCCTACCAACCTCAAGGATCCTGAGTTTGTTGAGGCGCTGCGAAATCTTGGAGCCGAATTGTTTGTGGTATTGGCTTTCCGCATGTTACCCGAAGTGGTTTGGGCTATGCCAGCAAAAGGAACCATCAATCTCCACGCATCACTCCTACCGATGTATCGCGGCGCAGCTCCTATTAATAGGGCTATTATGAATGGTGAAACCGAAAGCGGACTTTCTACTTTCTTTATTGAGAAAGAAATAGACACGGGTCACGTCATCGACCAAGTCAAAATGCCGATAGGCCCCGATGAAACGGCCGGTGAGCTTCACGATAGGATGATGGACGCTGGTGCCGATCTTCTTTTGAAAACTGTCAACTCGATTGAGAACGGCGAAGCTGATGGAAAGCCCCAAGCTGACTTTGGTCAGTCCGAATTAAAGGAAGCCCCTAAAATCTTTAAGGAAGATTGCCGAATAGATTGGAGTTTGGACTCGCTTAAAGTTCACAATCACATCAGAGGACTCTCGCCTTACCCTGCCGCTTGGACAGAAGCTGAGAACTTAGAATCCAAAGCTGGAAATACATTTAAAATACTAGCCGGAAAAAAAGTTGATGATAAAAACCTAATACCCGGTGACATATTAATAGATGATAATCGCTGGTTTGTCGGATGTGGTCGTGGTGCTTATGAAATTCTCGAGATCCAAGCACCTGGCAAAAAGCGTATGCCTGTAGCCGATTTTCTGCGTGGATTCCGGCCAGAAGAAGGGTTTCGGTTTGTAGTATAAGGTGGATTTTCGCTCATTCTTTTGAAGAAACCCGTCGAAATAAGTGTTAAATCAAAGGTAAAATGGCCCGCTTCAGGGTTCTGAAGTACCAAAATCTGGCAGAAATCAGGAGAAAAATTCACTGAAAGTCGCGTCAAATGGGCGTTTTAGGCCGCCACTTATTAACAATCACCCATTTTTATTAACAAAACACGCCGGAATGCCCGTCTTTCCTTGGCTCGGACGGTTATTCGTGTAAATTTGCTCTTGTTCAACGATCTTTTTGTTTAACCTAAATACTTTATCAAAAATGAACAAAGCAGAATTGGTAGAAGCAATGGCTTCTGATGCAGGCTTGTCAAAAGCTGACGCGAAAAAAGCACTAGATGCATTCATTAACACAACAACTGGTGCACTTAAGAAAGGAGACCGTGTTGCTCTAGTAGGATTCGGATCTTTCTCAGTTAGCACGCGTGCAGCTCGTAAAGGTCGTAACCCACAAACTGGTAAAGAAATCAACATCAAAGCCAAAAACGTGGTTAAGTTTAAAGCTGGAGCTGACTTGCAAGCTAAGGTTTAAGAATATTTTAGTTATTAAATCGAGAAGTCTCTCTGCGAAAGTGGAGAGACTTTTTTGTTTCTATCAACCCCCTACTATTCGATCATCTTCGCTCCTGCACCACACCGGCGACGAATGATGTGCAGATGTGAAAAGTCCTTAAAACACTACAAGTTTTACCCAGAGACCTTCCTATCTAAACCCTGAGGTCACATCTTTTTTATAACTTAGATGCTTAACCAAAAATTCAATAGGATATGGGAAAAGGAGACCGTAAGACGAAAAGAGGAAAGAGGTTTATGAGCTCTTATGGAAAGAAGCGCCAAAGAAAGTCAGATACAGAAACTTTCGCAGTAGCCGAAAAGCCTAAAAAAGAAGAGACGAAAAAGGCACCAGCAAAGAAGGCTGCTGAAAAAAAGACTACGGCTAAAAAAACTACAGCCAAAAAGACGACAGCTAAGAAAACCACCGCGACTAAAACCACAGCAACCAAAACGACTGCAAAGAAAACTGCAGAGAAAAAGCCTGCTGCTAAAAAAACGACGGCTAAAAAAGCCGCTGAGAAAAAAGAAGAATAGAATTCTCTTAGAATATCAAGGCCTCCTAATTCAATTAGGGGGCTTTTTTATTTCTTAAATCGAAGCCAGACTCCATTCCGTTCTAATTCCCGGTAGGCTTCCAAAAGAGAGTTGAGTGAATTGATCTTTTCAGTATCGGGATAACCACAAGCACGTAGCAAATCCATAGCCGCTCGTTCCACCCGTACATTGGGATGCGCATTGTCTCGCACAAAATGGACGAATTTCAGGATCATAAAGGCATTAAACCAGTTGTAAAATCGCTTCGTGAATGAGTTGATGTTGGAGCTATTTCGCTTAATTTCTTCTATGCGCTCATCAAAAAAATATGCACTGAGAAAATCGATTAGTACATATGGGATCTGCCCACCTTGTTTGACTAGTTCCGCAGGCTTCAAATAGTACTCGGGTATGTTTTGGAAAAACTGATGCAGATACTTAAAAGCAGAAATGTGATACGTGTACATTCCCTTCTGAGTGTCCTTGAGGTAATCTCCAACAGCTTTGCCCGTTCCAAATGGTACCCTTTCTGATGGTCTCGGGGAAGGAAATACACATGCTGTTTGAAGTTCAGTAAACCCTCCCAGACTGATGATTTTGTGCAAGAAGTAAAAATCTTCTCCGGCCTGTCTCCTATTCATTCCACCTTGCTTTTGGTAAGCTTTTGACCGAACAGCCATGCTCGACCCAACGGTGTGGTAGGCATTTGGATAACCAGAAGCACGAAGCGCTTGATTGTAATACCGCAAATGCAACTCGTAGTATGCGATGCCGAGATATGTATGTGGCTCGAACTGGGTTCCGAAAGTAGGGTGAGCAAACCTAATAGAGCAGCCGGGTGATTTTGGATACTTTTTAAAATGGTCTTCTAATTCTACGAGGTAATTAGGACTACATTGGCTATCTGCATCAAAACATGCGATAACTCCATCGGGGTTTCCAGCGCGGTCGAACCGTCTCACTGCTTCATCCATCCCAATTTTGCGGGCCAGGCCAACACCAGCGTGTTTCTTCGGCAGACTATTTTCTTTCAGACCATAGAGCTTAAACTTCGGTTCGTTTTGTTGCGACCATTTCTCTATTGTTTGGGTTGAGTGATGATTTTGATCGAGTATATCCTGACCTGCCTTTTCAGACGCATTGACCACAACAATAATTTCGACACTACATTCCGGGCGCGTACATGAATTTAATGAAGCCAACGCGTGCTCCACATAGGGTTCATTGTGGCAAGGTATCACCACGACAATACCCAGATCAATTTGCGGGTTGTCTGAAATCAGATCACCTCTAAGGCTGTATTTCTCGAGATATTTATTCAAATCAGGGCGATAATCGAACTTTTGCCCAAATTCCATCTTGGAGGCTATACCTAATTCGATCGTGAAGGCGACTTGGTTGTCCCTGCCAAAACTCGATATGTTCGGGCCTCAGAACATACCCACCCCAGAACTCGGGTCTTGGTACATCTTTTCCTTCGAATTTCGCGCGAAACTTCTCAACCAATTCATTGAGATGCGCCCTGTCTCTGATCACTTCCGATTGTGCGCTCGCCCAGGCGCCAAGTTGACTCTCACGAGGACGACTATTGAAGTAAGCATCCGATCTGGAGCCATCCAGTTTCTCAACTTTTCCCGAGAAGCGAATCTGACGCATGAGCTCACTCCAAAAGAAGTTTCCCGAAAAGTATGGATTGGCATCAATCTCTCGCCCTTTATGACTCTTGTAGTTGGTAAAACAAACCAAACCATCGGGACTGATATCGCGCATGTAAAGAATTCGATTTGAAGGACGTCCATCTGGCGTAGCGGTCGCAAACGTGAATGCGTAGGGCTCAGCCACCTTCATTGCTAAGGCTTCTTCAAACCATGCTTCAAATAACTCAAATGGACTTTCGGGAAGCAGACTTTCTTACCAGTTCATTTCCCGAAAAATCTCTTCGATTAGATTGAACAAATTCGCGGATTTCATCCTTCATAATTGACAGTTTTCACATTTCAAAACTACGCATTCTATCCTATCGCACTATTACAAATACATGAACAATGGAAGCCATATCGACTAATGTTATGGCGTGGTTTTTGGGAATGCACCTACGATGATCAGAAAACTGAATCTTATTGCTGCCTACCTAATTCTAAGTGTCCAAACCCTTTGCGGACAGGATGAAATTCCCGAACACATTATTCCAGGAATTGAATTTATCCTCCGAGAACAATTCAATACTTATTCTGTCAGAGTGCTTGAAAATGGTTGTGAAAAGAATGCTATACTTAAAAGTGAGCACCCTATTGAGTTTGACAATTCGTGCATTGTGTCGATGAAAGCTCAAGAAATCTTCTTTAATGAGATTCCGAGTTATTTTGAACTGGAATCATTCAAAGTAAAAAGGAACAAAACATTTGTTCGAATTGAGCACGTTACCCCCAACTATGAGCCGGTAGGTGAAAACAGACTTTTATTCGAACTTGTTTTTAAGCTAGAAGACGAACAATTAGAAGTAATTAGATTCGACAAGGTGTTGGTGGAGTACAAAGTGAAACTCAGCAAATCAAAAAGCAGGATCACTCTCCATCCGTAGTTAATTCAATTTTTTCGTGCTAAGCTTCAATTGGCGGTCATCGTTTACTGATAATTCCAATAGCTTTGCAAAAAACGACGCTTTTGAAACTCTCACTTGATCTCACCTACCAAACGCCGCCCGAATGGGCTGACCAGGCACTCGAACACTTCGACGAATTTCTCCAGGACCACGCCGATTGTGAGCGCAAGGCTTCATCAATGGCGATGAGTTTTGTGGCGAAGTGCCCTGACAAGGTGGAGATCATTCCCGAATTGATCGAAACAGCATTGGAGGAATTGGAGCATTTTCAGATGGTGTACAAATTGATGGAAGATCGAGGCGTTCGCCTGCCTGAGCGGATGCCCAAGGATATCTATGTCGATGAACTAATTAAGCATTGTCGTTCTTCCGTTGAAGAGCGGTTGATGGATCGAATGTTGCTCGCTTCCATACTCGAATGTCGTGGTGCTGAGCGATTTAAGCTGATAGCCAATTCAGCCACCGATCCCGACATCAAAAAATTCTACAAAACCCTTTGGACTTCGGAGGCCAAGCACGGGCACATTTTTGTTAAGTTTGCTTTGAACTACTGGTCGGAAAGTGAAGTTTATACGCGCCTGAACGAGCTCAACGAAATTGAAGGTCAAATTTGTGCTAAACTTCCCTGGAGACCTGCCCTACACTAGCCATGTGGATAATTTTGAATTGAACCCTGAAAACAAGTTACTACCCGGAAATGGTAGACTCCTTGTCGCGGAGCCCTTTATGCAGGACCCCTACTTTGAGCGAACTGTCGTTTTCCTTTGTCGGCACGACAGCGAGGGCAGCATGGGGTTTATTCTCAATAAGTTTGTGGACATAGATCTAGAAGATTTAATTGAAAACATTCCGAGCATCGGTCAGCGAATAGGCATGGGCGGGCCGGTTCAAAACACCCACATATACTTCCTTCACAATCTACCCGAATACCTTGATGACTCCTTTCAAGTGGGCCATGGCGTGTATATAGGTGGCGATTTTGTGAAGCTTATTGAAGGGATAAAGAATCACGAGGTTGATCTCTCAAAAGTGAGATTCTTCGTTGGATATAGCGGATGGGATGAAAATCAGCTCGACAGCGAACTCGAAGCCCAGTCGTGGTACATTGCCGATGTAGACGACCTACCCATTTTCGACTCAAATTGCCAAGATCTTTGGTCGATGACACTGAAAAAAATGGGAGGCGAATACGCCAATTTGATCAATTTCCCGAAGGACCCAAATCTCAACTAAGAACGGCTGTTTCCTGGTTGATGTGGTCTAGTATCTGACCACTCATTTTGTGGAAGTATCGCTTTGAACTGAATCCCCCAACCCACCTGATACCGGAAATGGCATTGGTGAGAAACACTTCTTCGGATTGAAGAATAAACTCTGGTGTCAGATCGGCTTCGAATACCGGGATTCCCATGTCTAAAGCGGCATTGAGAACCAGCAATCTGGATGTGCCACTGACACAGCCAGACTTCACTCCAGGTGTGTAGAGCTTGTTATTCTTTACAACAAAAATATTGCTCGATGTCGCTTCAATAATTTGACCCTGTTCATTGATGATCAAAGCATCATCTACATTCATCTTTTGCGCCCATTGAGCGGCCAAAATAGACGTAGAGTTACCCATGTATTTGAATGATGAAAATCTATCCTTGGGCTTTGGGTATGCGTTGCAAACGGCAACGACCAGGCCCTTATCATTGAGCAGAAACTTATTGATGTGGTGTCCACTGGCTTCTGCAATAAAGCCGAGCTTATTCGAAGTAGATGAATACCCCCCAGTGCCTTCTCGGAAAAATGTGATCCGAAGCCTTCCACCTGCAACGATCTGTTTTGCTTTCAGAAGCTGCTCCAGCGATCTCTGCACTGACGCTTCGCTGAAGACGGGATGCAGGTCCATATTCATGGCCTCAGCACAGGCCTTGATTCGCATGTAGTGAGAAGGCCAATTGAACACTTTTCCATCTATAGCTCGGACAGTTTCGAAAAAACCATCGCCCAGCCTGAACGCCCGATTTTTCAAGAAAAAATCAGAGCTGATTTCGTTCGTAAGATTCCCGTTTAAGCTGACCATTTAGCAATTCTTAGGCGCGATTAATGCAGTAGCAAAGTTAGCCTTATCTCTAGATATACTGGCCGATAAAACCAGCTATTTGTTCTACAAAACGCGTCCCTAAACTTGGTTCTAAAATCAGCATGAGTACAACTCCATAAATTCCTCCCAGCAAGTGGGCGTCGTGCGCAATTCCGGTACCACCGCGTTTCGACATATAGTACTCATAGTAAAGGTATAAGGCTCCGAAAATGAATCCCGGAATACCTATTGGAATAAATAATAAATGTAAGTCTACTGTCGGGAGAATGAGAATAAAGACCATGACTACAGCCGAAACCGCACCTGAAGCACCCAGGGAGTTATATCCTGGATTGTCTTTATGTTTTTGAAGTGAAGGAATAACTGAAAACAGAATTCCACCGAGATAAATCAAAACGTAGATTAAATACCCCATCGATGTGCCCCAAAACTGAAATTCAGGTAATACCGAATTGAAATATTCTTCCTGAGTTAGAACGAGTTCAATAGCCTGCCCAAAACTGTAGAGAACGAACATATTGAAGAACAAGTGGACGAAATCTGCATGGATAAATGCGTGCGTTAAAAGTCTATAGTACTGCTTTCGGTGGATGACCTGGTAGGGATTGAGCAGCATTTTAGACCACAATTCACGATTGTTAAAAGCCAAAAGAGACACTATGACCGTAAGGCCAATGACGATATTATTGAGACTCATATCAATCATCAACTCGTGTGGTCATGAATTATTTTCCAGCCCTCTGATGTTTTCTGCCAGAGAAAGGAAAAGTAACCACCCGGCGCATCGTGCTCTCTGTAAAGTGTCCACTTACCTACCAGCATAGCATAGTTTGCATCAATACTTTTGAAATCTAGAAAATCAAATTCAAGATCTCCCATGCTTTCTCGGTCTGGGTAAGATCGCTGGTAACGGCTAAGTAACGTGCTATGACCTTTTACCAATCCCTTAGATGTCACAAAGTTTATGTCTTCTGACTCGAGGTAATAAGACATAAATGCTTCGATATCGCCTTGATTCCAGGCTTCTTGCTGCTCGCGCATGGCGTCCTTTATTTCCTCTTCTGCTATTTGGCTTTCAATACCCGTTTCGCAGGCAGAAAAAACCATGGCACCAAGGAAGAAGACCCCAATAATTTTCAATTTAAATTTCATATTCCCTTATCTGTTCATCATGTATCATTTGCTCCAAAACAGCTCTTACCATTGGGCTATCCGGAGCTTTAGTAGTGGCTTCTTCAACCACTGACTGATTGATTCTTGATTCATCGTCTACTTTTCCATAACCTCGATACCGTCCTTCAACGACCGCAGCAAAGTGAAATGCTCCTTCATCTGATTGAATACCGAGCACAAAGCTCCGCTTCATTTCATTAAATTGGTGCTGAATGAAGAGCTCAATTGATTCTTCTTCCGACTTTGGGTCTAAATCCATTTGGAAACCAGTATAGAAACCAGCACGACTCAAATCAATTCCCCACTCAATCAACGCTACTTTCAGCCATTCTTTGGCTCGCTGCACAGAAACAAACCAACCCAATGCATCGCTTCTAAAATTGGACTTTGTAATGGCAAATCGCTTCTGCCCTGCCCGATTCACATAAGGCACCACGGCAAAGCTCTCACCGCGAGACTTCTGGGCGCGATTGTACTTGGGCCATCTTCGTTTGATCTCTGCATCTTCAACTAGAAAAGCTTCGTATTCATTCACTGTCACCTTATAATCGATCCGCGCCACTTCCTTCTGGAACATCTGTTTCTTCCGCGTTGTTCCAGAACTCGTAAAATGACTTAATACTCGCTTTCTTAAATTCTTGGCTTTACCAACATAAACCAAGCGGTCTGATTCATCAAAGAAGTAATACACCCCCGTATTTTCCGGGATTGCTTCCACCATTTCAATCGGCACTTTTGGCGGAAGAATGGTCGTGCGGCTATTTCCTTTCAGGAGCTGAAGGACAATCTCATCCTGGTCCCTTTTGATCATTTTCTGGAGCGCCAGGGCCAGTGCCATAGCATCTCCATGAGCTCGGTGTACACTTTCGTTTTCTACCCCTAAATATTGGCAAACGGTTCCCAGTCTGTGATTTGGCAAATTGGGAAAGAGCTTTCGGGCATATCGCATCGTGCAAAACCGCTTTGTGACAAGCTTAATTTTTACCTTTTCAAAGGCTGCCTTTAAAAATTGGTAATCAAAATTGACATTGTGCGCCACAAAGATGCGATCTTCCAGTGCTGCCTTCAAGTCACCAGCAATCTCTTCAAAATTGGGAGCGTCCTTTACGAGTGTATTATTAATCCCTGTCAATCCTGAGATCTGAGATGGAATATTTCGCGTGGTATTGACGAGGGAGTGAAAAACCTGACGCACACCACCTTCATCTAAGTGTGCCACAGCCACTTCCGTAATGTCGTGATCTTGATGATACAACCCAGTTGTTTCTATGTCTACTACTGCGAATTTGAGCGGCATAAGCTATGAGCAATAAACATAGAAAATCTAAGTGCAAACTTTCGTGAAACGGGTCATAAAAAAAGAGAATCCCGTGGGATTCTCTTTTGAAATGGTAGCGAGACCGAGATTCGAACTCGGGACCTCATGAGTATGAATCATGCGCTCTAGCCAACTGAGCTATCTCGCCATTGAAATGCGGGCGCAAATATAAACATTGTTTATCATTCAACAATTTTTTTTAATCCTGATTCATTCCCATTTCGAATAAGCCCGTATTTGGCATAGATTATCAGTTTATTTTAATCGACGAATCATAATTTAAGTAAATTTGCGGCCGGCAAATATGATAGGTTATTATTCATATCTTGTCTCACACAGATTTCAAATACCGAAAGCTTCAAAGCTCATGGCAGACCGTAAGAAAATTGAGATAGAGTACCTTTTGAAGACCTCCCCAAAGATTTTATACAATATGATAAGCTCGCCAAGTGGCTTGTCAGAATGGTTTGCGGACGATGTGAATATCAGAGGTGAAATTCTCACCTTTATTTGGGATGGTTCAGAAGAAAAAGCTCGAATACTCACCAAAGCCAAAGACCAGTACGTAAAGTACCAATGGGATTACGACGAAGGTGAAGACATGTACTTCGAATTCAGAATTAAGATTGACCCGATTACTAGAGAAGTTGGTCTGTATATCACTGACTTTGTGGATGAAGACGATGAGGACAGTGCTCGAAGCCTTTGGGAAAGCCAGCTAGAAGATTTACGCCGCGTGCTCGGTGCCTAATCGATCCTTATCTTTGCTCGAAGTAAAGGCACGATTTTAGCTAAAGTCGGCGGAAAAAAGGTGGATTGAAAAAGCTCCATTTACTAGTCATCAAGTCGTATTTAGGTCCGTTTATACTGACCTTCTTTATTGTCATGTTCATCCTTTTGATGCAATTCATCTGGAAGTACATTGACGATTTTATGGGCAAAGGTCTCGACTTTATGGTCATCGCCGAGCTTATGGTTTATGCATCGGCCAACTTGGTAAGCCTGGCTCTCCCCCTTGCGGTATTGCTCAGCAGTATCATGACATTTGGCTCGCTCGCTGAGCACTACGAACTCGTAGCCATGAAATCGAGTGGACTGAGTCTGCTCAGAATCATGTTTCCGCTTATCGTATTCATATTGCTCTTATCGGGTGGAGCGTTCTATTTTAATAATAATCTATCCCCTAGGGCAAATCTCAAGTTCAAGTCATTGCTCTGGGACGTTACCCATACCAAGCCGAGTTTGGAGTTAACCGAAGGCGTTTTTTACAATGGAATAGACGGGTATAGCATTCGGGTTACCGAAAAAGATGAAGACACTCAAGTGTTGAATGACTTGCTCATATACCGGCACGACGACAAGAAACCGGGAAACAAAACCGTGATTCGCGCTAAGCTTGGTGTGATGGGCAAATCGGCCGATGGACGCTACCTGACGATTAAACTCAAGGACGGTGTGAGCTACGACGAGCTCGGCAAACCGCGAGAATACGATTATCCGCATATCAAAAGTCGCTTTGATGAAGATCTCATTCTTATGGACTTATCGGGATTTGATATGCAGCGAACCGATGAAGACCTGTGGAAAAATCACATGAAAATGCTCTCGATGGGACAGTTGGAATTGGCCATCGACTCACTCGAAGCTCAGCGAGTAAAACGCAAAACGGACTTCCTCGACTACCTCGATCAAGCAGTCTCGTATAGCGATACACTAGCGCCATCTAAGGTCGATACCATTCTTGCTTTTAAAGAACTTTCAATTTTGGAAAAAAGAAGGGTGATCAATGTAGCCATCAATGTGACACGGAACGCGAAGAACTACATGAACCGGACCAATAGTGAGATGGAAAATCGTATAGAATATATCGACAAGCACCGGATCGAGTGGCACCGCAAGCTCACCCTTTCGTTCGCTTGTATCATTCTGTTCTTTATTGGTGCGCCTTTGGGAGCGATCATAAAGAAAGGTGGGCTCGGGCTCCCTGTCATTTTCTCCGTTATTTTCTTCCTTGTATTCCACATTACTTCTATTTCTGGCGAGAAAATGGTGGAGTCAGGTGTTCTGAGCCCTTTTACCGGGATGTGGCTGAGTTCAATGGTCTTACTACCTATCGCCATTTTCCTGACCTATAAAGCGGCCTTGGATGCTGCATTATTCGATCGTGACACATACATTCGTGTTCTCAATAAAGTGAAAAGCATTTTTTCAAGAACTGAAAGAAATTGAAAGTCCTTCAACTCTGCCATAAACCACCTTTCCCCATAAAAGACGGGGGATGTCTGGCCATCAATCAGATTTCTCAGGCTATTTTGGCCGAGGGGAATGAATTGGGAGTACTTTCAATTGTAACACCGAAGCACCCCTTCCATTCAGATTCTTTCCCCGAAGGCTACCTGGATCAGACCGATTTCGAAGCCATTTTTGTCGATACGAATCTCAAAGCAGTTGATGCCTTTTCAAACCTGATCAGTCAAGACGCTTATCACGTAAGTCGATTTTTCTCGGCAGATGTGGATATGGCTATCAGAAGACGTCTGGCAAACGAAAAGTTTGACTTGATACTTTGTGAGAGCATCTACGTGACTCCATACATCGATACGATCAGGAAATACACCGAATCCCCTATCGTGTTGCGTTCGCACAATCTAGAGTTCTCCATTTGGCACCGCCTAACGAAATCTAGAAAAGCTGGACTTAAAAAGGCCTATCTCAAGATTTTGACAAAACAGCTCAAGGAGTACGAAATTGATTTGCTCGACAAAATTGATGCACTGGTTTCTATCAACCCCGATGAGCTCAAGCACTACCGCCGATTGGGTTACAAAGGTCCTGCACTGACCATCCCTTTTGGAATAAAAGCAGACGAATACAGCCCAAATCACGAAAAAAGGGAAGCGAAATCCATTTTCCACCTAGGGAGTATGGACTGGACCCCAAACCAGGAAGGAGTGAAATGGTTTTTGGACGAAGTCTGGCCGAAGATTATCGAGAAAGAACCCGAGTTGAAACTCTATTTAGCGGGCAGAAGTATGCCGGAAGAATTGGCGAACTCGGAACAAAAAAGTGTTGAGATCATTGGAGAAGTGGATAGCGCTCGGGCATTTATGAGATCCAAGGCTATCATGATCATTCCCTTGCTCAGCGGTGGAGGAATGAGAGTAAAAATGATCGAAGCCCTTGCACTGGAAAAGTGTGTGGTATCGACCACAATGGGTGCGAATGGCGTGCAAGTGGTTGATGGCAAAACGGCGCTGATAGCAAACAGGCCCGGGGATTTTGCCAAGGCTATTCTCAAGGCGGTGAATGATACCAATTTAGTTGATGAATTGGGTAGTTCAGGAAGAAAACTCGTATTGGAGTCGTACAACAGCGAAGTACTGGCGCAGAGACTCCACAACTTTATGAAAGAATTGGCCGAATGAAGTTGGTGGTAATCCTGAGTCGGGTCCCCTATCCATTGGAAAAAGGCGATAAATTACGTGCTTTTCATCAACTCAAAGAGCTTTCCAAGCGGCACGAAATAGTCTTGTGTTGCTTGAATGATGGAAAGAAGCCGTCGGCTAAAACGCTTGAAGTGTTAGGCACTATCGCCAGCGAAACACATATCCTCCAACTCAATAAGTTCCGGATTTTCGTAAATCTCCTTTTGGGCTTGTTGTCATCTAAACCTTTTCAAGTCCTATACTTTTACCAAAGGCGAGCGCACAAGCAGATATCCGCTATAATCGAACAAGTAAAACCAGACCGCATTTTTTGCCAGCTTATCCGCACAGCTGAATACGCCAAAAATGAACACGATTACTACAAAGTACTCGATTATCAAGACGCTTTCTCAAAAGGTGTGGACCGAAGAGAAAAAAAGGCGAAATGGCCCTGGCGAGAGATCCTTGCGATGGAACGCAAGCGACTTATTGCTTACGAAAACATCATCTTCGAATACTTTGAAGCCAAGGTGATTATCTCCGAAGAAGATCGCCGGTTTATTTATCACCCGGAGAGAAAGGACATCAAAATCGTGACAAACGGAATAGACACAGAGTTCTTTGCCAAGCGGGGTAAAAAGCCGATTTACGATCTGGTCTTTACAGGTAATATGAGCTACCCGCCCAATATCGAAACATCGGAATTTATCGTAAACGTCGTATTGCCAGAATTGAAGAAGGTCCGACCGAATGTTTCAATTTTGATTTCGGGGTCATCTCCCCATAAGCGGGTACAAGCACTAGATGCTGTTTCTGGAGTAACCGTTTCTGGCTGGGTTGATGATATTAGAGACTCCTACGAGTCTGCCAAGGTATTCTTTGCTCCCATGCAGATTGGAACCGGACTTCAGAATAAACTATTGGAAGCGATGTCGCTCCAAATACCAGCCGTAACTTCTGAATTGGCCAATAAGTCACTGAAGGGAATAGACGGAGAAAACATCTTGATCCGCAATTCTGTCTCTGGGTATGTAGAAGCAATAGATAGCCTCCTGAACAATCCCGAAAAAGCTTGCGGGATAGGCTCCCAAGGGCGCGCATACGTTGAGAAAAACTTCTCGTGGAAACAGTCCGTAGCTGTTCTCGAATCAACATTTTAGATCCCAAGCATCAGTCGGGTAATTTGGGTATCTTTGCACCACAATTTTGAACATGGCAAAAGAGGAAATCCAATTGGATAGTATCGAGTCTGCAATTGAAGAGATCAAGGCCGGAAAAGTCGTGATTGTTGTAGATGACGAGGATCGAGAGAATGAAGGTGATTTTGTAGCAGCAGCGCGATCTGTCACTCCAGAAATGATCAATTTTATGGCCACACACGGCCGCGGGCTTATCTGCGCTCCGCTTATCGAGAGCCGGTGCGAAGAGCTCGATTTAGGCTTGATGGTTCAATCGAACTCAGCGGCTTATGAAACGCCATTTACCGTTTCTGTTGACTTAATCGGACATGGCTGTACGACAGGTATTTCGGCAAGCGATAGAGCTAAGACTGTAAAGGCCTTAATCGATCCTGAAATCAATCCTTCCGAGCTGGGAAAACCGGGTCACATCTTCCCTCTTAAAGCCAAGAGTGGTGGCGTATTGAGAAGATCAGGCCACACCGAAGCGGCAATCGACCTTGCCCGTTTGGCCGGTTTTGAGCCCGCCGGAGTGATCGTTGAGATCATGAACGAAGACGGTACGATGGCCCGATTGCCAGAGTTGAAGAAAATTGCTGAGAAGTTTGATTTGAAATTGATCAGCATCAAGGACTTGATCACTTATCGCCTCAAGCACGAATCTCTGATTTCGAAAGATATCGTGGTAGACATGCCTACATCAGAAGGCGATTTTGAGCTACACCTTTACAACCAAAATACCAACGATCAAAAGCACATAGCCCTTGTGAAAGGAAAATGGGAGCCGGACGAGCCTGTAATGGTGCGCGTTCACAGTAGCTGCCTGACAGGTGATGTGTTTGGGTCATGTCGATGCGATTGTGGGCCACAACTCAACAGCGCAATGGAGATGATTGAGAAGGAAGGTAAGGGCGTGGTCTTGTACATGAATCAGGAAGGACGAGGAATCGGTCTGCTAAACAAGCTGAAAGCCTACAAACTTCAGGAACAAGGACTCGACACTGTTGAAGCTAATTTGAAGCTCGGATTCAAAGATGATGAGCGCGATTACGGAATTGGAGCTCAAATGTTGAGAGACCTGGGTGTAACCAAGATGAAGCTACTCACCAACAACCCTAAGAAGCGCGCTGGTCTTATTGGGTATGGTCTTGAAATTACGGAGATACTACCGATCGAGATTTCGGCTAACAAGCACAATAAGAAGTATTTGCAAACGAAACGCGATAAATTGGGGCACCAACTGAAAGTAGACTAAAGATTCTCTTCTTTCTGCTGGGCTTTTCGCTTTTCTTTCTCAGCTTTCTTCACTTCGTCGCGGGTGAATAGCTCTTTGACTTCGTCAAAGAATTCGTCTAGCGTATCGAAATCTTCCTGGTAAACGAGACCCACCCCTTGTGTATAGATTGAACTCGATGTGGAGAATACTTCGTAAGGATTTGTTTCGTTGAACACCTTGAGTCTGATCTTGCCTTCTTCAGTGATGGAGTATTCCACAAGGAAGTCACCCAGAATTCCACTTTGCCCTTGAGAATACTGAGCTTCGGTACTAGAAGTCACACCAAAGTTTCCACTCACATAAAGTCGCTCATTAAACAGCTGAGTGCTGAGCGCCACAGCTATTTCCTGATTTGAAATCTGATCTCCAGGTCGGTAGTTAACCCCAATATCAAATTCGTTGCTTATTTCGGATAGCCAGCTGCTTATTTGGGTACTCACAAAATCACTAGTTGTCGTGGATCCGAAGCCCCCCACTCCAGTAACCGTTACGGAAGATTGTTCTTCCTGAGCCTGATCAATTGGTAGAAATCTATTCAGTATCAACAAGGAGAAAACCTGCTGATTCAATTGCTGGGTTGTGTTAATTACACTAGCGAGCTGCGAACGCTCGGTTTCCGTGGCCTGTGGCAACTCGATGTCAAAATTGATCAGCGGGTTCATTAGTTTATCCTGTAAGTTCAGTACAACGTTCACATTCTCGCGCCCGCGATACTGATCTCTGTTCTCAATCATAATCGGATACAGCGATGTCCGAACTTTGTAGGACGCCGATAAGTTTATATCGGCTTGATAGGGATCGCCGTACCAGCCAATTACCCCACCCTTTCGAAGCTCAAACTGCTTATTCACCAGGTTTTTCAGGGTAAACAGGTAATCTCCTTCTTCGATCTCATAACGTCCAAACATCAAAAACTCACCTGTAGGATCAATTTCCAGCGTAATTCGACCACTACCCTGCCCGCGAATAATATCTCCGGTCTGCTCATCAAAAATGATCTGAATCTCTGCATCGGGAGTGGCATCAACATTCAGGTGCATCTGGACTCCTTGGAGGTCTATTTCTCGCTCTTCCACATTGCTGGAGTCCGGGTTAATGAAGTATACGAAGTTCTCCATGGTTACATCGCTCGACTCGTCCAGTGGTAACTTTATTGATGTGCCCTTTTCTGTTGTAGCGTCAATATTGATCTCCAAAAACTCATCGTACCCCCCAAACTGAATGGTCCCAGTTCCAAATGCCGTTCCGAAATACGTCGAGTTATCATCTCTGGTCGTATTGAGCAAGAGAAAGTTTTCTGCATCTACATTAATGTCGTAGGTCCAATCCTTAAATCCATCGTGAAAGGCAGAAGCTACCACGTACCCTCTATGGCCAAGTTCGTCTGAAATAGGCTTATAATCTATCCCAAACCAACCATCTTCTACCCTAACCTGATCGGAAAAGGTAAAGTGCGTATTCAGATACTCTACTTTGAATTTTGCCTGGTCAAAATCAATATACCCTTCCAAGGCTGGTGATGAAACTTGACCGGAAACATAGATCTCGCCGTTCGCAAAACCGCTATAGGAAGTTACTTCAGGAATTTCAAAGGCATTGAGCAATTCGAGATTCAAGGCATTAAGACTTAACTTTCCAAAAAGCTGGTTCTCCGACTGAAATTGATAGGAACCTTCGAACTGGGCTATGTCGGTTCCCCGCCTGTTCAGGTTTGCCAACAAGGCCACTTGATTTTCATCACCAAAATACCGGCTACTTGCTCTTAAGTCTCCAAAGTCGGTGTCACCCAGCTTTAAATCGTTCACTTCAAGCTCAGCAAAGATTTTTCTTTCATTGTATGCATCTGCCAGAGTTCCAGAAATATGCACGGTTCCTGAAGGGTGTAAATTTGAGAATCCCAGAGAGTCGACTGAAGCCAACTCGAAATCGGCAAGCTTAAAGCTCAATTCATCGGCAGGATCTTCGCTAATCAAGCCACTGAGCTCCAAAACCTGGCCTTGATTTCTGACAGAAATTCCTTCTATGTAGAGCTGAGTGCTATCAACTTGCACAACACTCTGGTTCTCTATTTCCCAGGTATCCCCTTCCAAGGCCACCTGACTTGGTTTGAGGAGAAAATCAAAATGACTTGATCCAGCATCGGTAATTTGACCTGAAATTCGTCCGCTTGAAGAGAGATCGGAATTATACCAAGCGAGATTCAAGTCTACTGAATCTACTCTTCCCTCTGCTTCGAACCGAAAGTTTTCAAATCTCAGATTGTCACGCTCTATCTTCTTTGAGTCGATGTGCGCATCGATTGAACTATCGGCAAGGGCCACATCCAGGACCACTCCTTCCGCTCGAATTCCATTAAACTGAAATAGGTTAGATCGCAAAAACATCCCGAACGAGTGATTCTCAGAATTGAATTCGCCATAAGCCGTCGTTCCAGGTGCTATGTATAGTTCATCAACGAGCATTCCCGAAAGGGCATTGCTCTGCTTGTAGTTCATGCTAAACTGAAAGTTTGATCCAGTTGGAACAGGTACAGAATCGACCAATGATGAGAAAACGAGCCCAGAAATCCCTTTGAAGTCGCGGATGAGCACTTCCAAATTAAAGGCTCCAGTCATGTTGAAATCAGCAATATCACTGAGGAGCGAAATCTTTCTATTGCTGGTGTCTCCTGCAGCAGTTAGCTTGAGATTAGTCAAGGCTAAAACAGAATCGCCAACACAGACGTAGGTGTCAGTTGCCTGAAGTTTTCCACTTATATCATTGAGATTTCGCCCTCTGGAATTGAGCGTGAGACTGGTCGATACCGATACTTCTTCGCGGAGGTTTACCCAATTCAATGCCGATGCATCCAAGTTGTACACATCCGCTCGAAAATCAAGGATAGGCTCACTTGAGCTAAAATCGACGATTCCCGTAAAATCAAGATTGACATTGGGATCTCTCGACACGACATTTCCGATAAATTTTTGTGGAGCAAGAGTCCCGTCTACCATAAAATCGCGGTAGTGATAGCCCCGGTAGGTGAGATCTGAGATGAGACCGTCAATAATGGCCTCTTCAAATCGATCAGATGCCACGGCGTTAACCTGAATATTTCCACTCACATTTTCAAGACCGACTACGCCGGTGTAGTCACCTATGTCGAAGTTTGCTGTCTGGACGCTTCCCGTGAAGCGCGATCGCGTGGCGGTAGAGTCTGTGGCTACCTTCACGTCAACACTCAGCACACCCTGTCGGGTTTGAAGATCACCATAAGCAACAAAGTCGCTAGAGAACCCTGTAAATGCACCTCGAAAATATAGGTCTCCTCCCTTCTCGAGATAGAGCAACTTTTTCTTTCCGACTGCGCCAGTGGCATCAAATGCCTGAATGGCGGCTTCTACATCAGTCTTATTCGTTCGGAAATTCGAAATCCGAAAATCGAGAAAGGCATTCTCGATATCACTTAGACCACTGATGTCGAAACTGCCCGAAAGTCGAGTAGACTCAAGCATCTCCAATTCCATCTTCCGACCTTTCAGTTCTTCAATGGTTCCCCTGACTTTTCCCGACATCCGCAGTACGAGTGGGTTGTTGTGCAAGGGGCTTGCAAACTGGCCAATGTCGGCAAATGCAATTTCACTTTCACCGATATCAGCGCGCCACTGAACCGAATCGGAAAAATTGCTGTAATCGTGCCATGAATTGTGAATCAAATCAATGTCTCCGATTATCAGAGTTTGTGGAGTTATCAACTGTAGATTGGAAGTGTATATCCCGGACTGGTCAATCTTAGTTTGGGCTCTGAAGTTGTTCAGCTTAAACCCCGATTTTTCATGTACTGACAAGGCTTCGATATGACAAGTAAGAGAGTCTGAGTCGAACCTGAACGCAGAAATATGTGATGAGATTTCAGACAATTCCAACCGTCCAAAATCAATACCATTCTCTTTTACTTTCGAAAAAGGATTGGTGTAAGAAAACTGACAATCATTTAAATAAACCTGGTCAGACTTAACGAATTGGCCCGATGAAAAAAGTGCATTTAAGCCTTCATCTTTGGCTAGTTTATTGTCTTGATTATCAAAAGCTTTAAACCCCGCATTTGTTTGACCACTTGAATCAATGACAGAAAGAAATACCTGAGCACGATTTAGGGTTATCTCTGCAAACCTGTACTCGCTAAGGCGAGGTATGATCCGCTTCGATTTCACATCAAATTCTTCTACATAAATCAATGTATCACCTAGTCGATCATAGGCAATGAATCCTTTCAGTGAAAGGGTATTCAAGAAGTCTATTTCGAGACGATCAATCTTGATCTCTAAACCATATTTGGAAGTCAGTCGATTGGCCAGAAACTCCCCCAACTTGGTTTGAACAGTGGCAGAGTTGAGCACAAGAGCCAAAGCACCTCCCAAAATCAGGAAAAGTACCAGTAGATACAGCGCTATTTTCTTGAGCTTCCTTATAACTTTAAACTTATTTTTGCCGAAAATACGGAAGTTACCCGGAGATTGAATTCAACCAAAGACATATTCATTTTAGCCATCGAATCGTCGTGTGATGATACCGCCGCGGCAGTGATGAAAAACGACAAAGTTCTTGCCAATATTGTTGCAGGGCAAGATGTGCACAGGGCGTATGGTGGTGTCGTTCCTGAACTCGCTTCACGGGCTCACCAGAAGCATATCGTACCCGTGGTACATCAAGCGCTCAAGGCGGCCCAAGTGGAGTCTTCGGAACTAAACGCGATAGCCTATACCAAAGGTCCTGGCTTACTCGGTTCATTGCTGGTTGGAGCGAGCTTTGCCAAATCGATGTCACAGAGTCTGGGCATTCCGGCGCTCCCCATTCACCACATGAAGGCCCATATACTTGCGCATTTTATTGGTGACTTACCATCCAAGCCCAATTTTCCGTTTCTATGCCTAACCGTTTCGGGAGGGCACACACAGATAGTCATCGTGAAGGATCCATATACTTTCGATGTGGTGGGTGAAACCCTCGATGATGCAGCTGGAGAAGCTTTCGATAAAGCGGCGAAGATTCTTGGGCTTCCCTATCCCGGTGGACCTCTGATCGACAAGTATGCAGCAGAAGGAGATTCAAAGAAATTCAAATTCACCAAGCCCAGAGTCGAGGGTTACAACTTCAGCTTTAGTGGCTTGAAAACAAATTTCAGGAATCTGGTAGAACGCGAGCGCCGCCGAAACCCTGAGTTTATCCAAGAAAACCTAAATGACCTCTGCGCATCGCTACAAGCTACCATCATCGAAATGCTGATAGAGCAAGTGAAGCTGGTAGCCATGGAATACAAGATCACTGAAGTAGCTCTTGCCGGAGGCGTATCGGCCAATAGTGGTCTGCGCGCCCGACTGGAGAAAGAAGCCCTGTTTTTGGGTTGGAAGGCCCATATCCCTCCATTCGAATACTGCACCGACAATGCCGGAATGATCGGTATTTCGGGGTACTACGAGTACATCGCCGAGCACAAAGGAAAACTGGATGATGCCGCTACGGCAAGGTGGGAGATGTGATCTTAATCCACATTGACTTTAATCCAAATGTCTTCTTTTTTCTTTTTGTAAACCTCTGCTGCAATATAGTCTGAACCGATTTGAACTACTCTATTCATACGGAATTGATAGATGTTGACATCATTCACTTCGTCCATATTAAAGAGAAGCTTAGTACTTACAACTCCACTTTTTTTATCGATAATCTTTGCAATAAAATTACCTTTCTCCTTCCCTTGACAAAGCGCCAATTCTTCATCCTTTCCTATCTCCCAGTTTTTCTCATCATCCATATAGATGAAATAATAACTGTCCTCATTCTCTAATAGTTTATAAGTCATGGAAATACCTCGTACATCTGAAGAATTCTTTTTAGGCAACTTTTTCATCCAGTCTAGACTCCCATCCGAATCTATTTTTGTTACCAGTATATGATCATAGCGATAATTGGTGTATGTATATGTCCCCCCTTGACTAGAAGTCCTTGTATGAGAAGTAATGAATTGTTGCTCACCCATTAAAAACACACTTCCATCTTCATCAATACCAATATCTTCTATTTGGAGCCATGACATACCAGCTTCTTCTTCATTCTTTTCATTTTTCTTTGCAGTCCTTTTTGATTCATACGCATTTAAGATGTCCATCGGAATTTCATAGTAACTCGATGAAAATTCTTCAAAAGACTTATCAGTCTGAACGGTAAATGCACCTTCTGTTTTAGAAGTTTCCGGCAGCCTGTAGTAACCTCCTAAAACTATTTTTCCATCATCCGTGGACTTTATCATCAAAGACTTTACAATTTTTTCTGGATTCCCCTCAATATCAGCAACCATTGGTTTTTCGTCTACGCCAATTTTGATAAACCTAAAATAATGCGCTTCAAACTCTGTACTCGACAAGCCTGATGTCGATCTCGATGGCCTATCTTCTTCATTAACCAAAATGCCAACCGCTATCAAATCCCCATTATTGTCGAGAGTTAGATCAGAGTAGATCATCACAGTTCCTTCGGCGACATATTCGTTCCATAAAACTCTTTTTGTCCAAAGTTCCTTAAGGTCGCTATCGAACGAGCAGTATCTTACATAAGATAAGTCGTTGTTATCCTTTTCATTATCTGAATAGGAGAGAAGCAAGGTTTCCTTATTTTCAGACAATTGATAGCTTATAAATGTCTTCCCCTCTTTTACAAAAAGTTTTTTAGCGGCCCCCTTGTATTTTGCTGTTTCGGGATCAATTTCATAAGCGAAACATGAAACTTGATCGATGGATTTATCATAATCAGTAAAAAACGCCCAAAACTTCCCGCCGAATTCTAATAAAAATTTAAAGTATGCTTTTTTATGCGGCAGCTCAAAATCGGCACGAGCTACTTCTTCCATTTTTCGAGTGTTGAAACTTTGAATAATCCCCTTCCCTTTTGTGGTTTTAAGGCTGATTATATAATCATCACTATTTACATAGGTTTTATCTCTCGCATCGAAAACTTTATAAGGTTCTCCCAGACTAACTTCAACTCCTTCTTGAGCAGAGAGTTGAGTTGTGAAAAATAAAATTGAGATAGCCGCTATTAAAAATTCTTTCATCCTAAATGATTTAATTAGTAAAACCGGAAAACTAGCAGATAATTCCGAATAATAAAAGTCCTATGCTCTGACTAGTAAATACTAATATGGAAGCGAATCTTTCAATACTTCAAATAGGAATTCCAGAAGTTCTGCTTTATCCCATGGATGCTTCCATCCCCAAATCTAGGCTGGAAGGCCCATATCCCTCCATTCGAATACTGCACCGACAATGCTGGAATGATCGGTATTTCGGGGTACTACGAATACATCGCCGAGCACAAAGGAAAACTGGATGATGCCGCTACGGCCAGGTGGGAGATAGAGTGAGAAACAGAGTGAGAGCGGAGATTGAGAGCGGAGAGTGAGCTGAAGCTGAAAGCTGAAGTGCTGACAACGACGCAGGAGTTCTTAAGTAAACCAGAGCGAGAGCGGAGAGTGAGTGCGAAGAGTAAGAGCAAAGAGCAAGAGGATGCAGCAACAGCGAGAAGAATGAGCTCTTCAATAATGAAGCTTAATTTGTTTCTAGTAACCTAAGTGATTCTTCCAAACATGCAGTAAGCGCAGTGGGCATTTTTTTCTTCCGCCACGGATGCACTGCTCCAAATGTATGCCCAATCCCGGCCGTTGGGAACAATACCGCTTGTGGATTCCAGGCACTAAGCCGTTCAGCGTTATCATATTTCACTGCTTCATCAGCGGTACCGTGGGCGATCAGCCAAGGAACTTCAATAGCCCGAGCAGCCTTTTCGATGTTCAACTCATCCTTGTGATCAAGATAGTCTTGGTAGTAGGCGTACTTGTGCGGCATCATCTGCTTGGTGCGCTTGTTTTCGACAAAGGTCACACCATCTCGCTTCCATTCGTCCAAATCAAATTTAAACCGCTCTCCAAAGTCGGCGACAGCGGCAAGGGTAATGAGATGAGAGACTTTTGGATCGCTTGCCGCGTGAAGGATCGAGATCCCACCGCCCCGACTGTGGCCTATAAGCGCGAATTTATCCCACTTTAGCTTCTTCCCACCCACTTCGATACCGTCGACAGTAATCATCCGCGATATCGCTTCTAAATCGCTGAGTTCTTTGGAATAAGTGTTCTCGCTAAACGCTTCGAGATCGGGAAAGTCGATTGGGTTTTCCACCGTTCCACCATTGTGGGAGAAATTGAATTTCAGAAAATTGAATCCTTTCTCAGCAAAAGTTTTTGCCATCAAATCCCAGGCACCCCAGTCTTTATAACCTTTGTAGCCATGAGCGAAAACTATGAGTGGACCACTTTCACCCAGATCACTTAAGAAGAAATCAAAAGGGGATGGCCTTTTGCTGGCGCCCCGATAAACAAGATTGCGGTATACTACCCCCATCTCTTAAAACAAAGTCCCCTGCCCGGACTCATCAGTCGGCGGTTCATCATCTCCTTTTTTGGATTCTGACTTCTTCGGCGTTGTCTTAGGTTTAGGCTTTGGCTTCGGCTTCTCCTTAGGCTCGGGGTCTACCGACAATTCAATCTCTTCTGACTTTTCATCGGGAACACCTTCTGACTTAGGCTCCACTTCTTGCACCTGATCATCAGCACTAGTCTCTGACTCTTCTTTGCTCACATCTTCCGGAGCTTCTGGATCATCCGGTACTTCAGGCTCATCAGGCTCTTCAATCTCGGGCTCAATGCGATCTATTGCCTTAACCTTGTACGCTGTCAAACGATTACCCATCGCTGAAACTCCCTTCACAGAAATAAACTCTGCGATATCGATCTCTTCATCTTCACGGTCATTGCTACGCTTATCAAATTGGAGTACCAACTTAGGTTCGGGGTGAGTCGTCGCGTATTCCAAGGCTGACTTTTCATGCTCGGTGATGAACGACACGGGCTTTTGAGAAACTTCCGCCTTAAAGCGCTTCACATTATACTGTTCCTTCTCTCCTTCCCAGTACACAGCTGAGATCGGTTTTTCGGGATCAAACTTCTCGACTAAAACTAAGTCTTCGTCGAAACGCGTTGCCAGATCAAAGCCCGATGTGCGGTAATATCCACCTTGGTAAATAGCCAAGATCTTGTCATCACCCTTGAACGATCCAAGGTAAGTTCCACGTCCGTCAGCGTTCAATCGCTGCACCACATCATCAAACCATATCTGCCTAGGGGCGAGTGTACTAGTTCCTTTTTCCTTAAGCTCTACTTTACTCACAATGTGTTTCGAGAGAATGTTCCCTTTTGCTGCTCTACCCTTTATTGCAAGGTCGGCAAAGTCGAAATCGAATTTGAGCTTTTTCAGGTTTGGTCGGGGCCGGAGTTTCACATGAACCACTTCGGCTTCCCCATTTGGATTGGCGCTGAAGTACAAGACTTTTGAGCCCTTATTTCCAGCGGTAACCGGATACTCCTTGTCACGGGTAATGCTATTTACCGCAAAGCGCTTAATCATGGCAGCACCTTTACCACCATCGTGGTAGATCAGGTTGTAGATGGTGCGCTTATCGCCCTTTTTCCAAACACCAGCGTGTATGATATCCTTCCCGACGAACTTCTTGTTGTCGATTTTTGTCACCACCATGGTTCCATCTTGCCTGAAAACGATGATATCATCGATATCGGAGCAATCGCAGATATATTCATCCTTGCGCAATCCATAGCCGATAAATCCTTCGGAGCGGTTTACGTAGAGCTTCTTGTTAGCAACAACAACTTTGGTCGCTTCAATGGTATCGAAGGTTTTAATCTCCGTTTTACGCTCTCTTCCCTCCCCGTATTTCTTTTTGATATTCTTGAAATACTCGATCGCAAAGTCGATGATATTGTCGATGTTGTGCTGAACTTCAGCCAATTCATCTTCTATGTTTTTGAGAAGTTCATCTGCCTTGAAGCTATCGAACTTAGAGATCCGTTTAATCTTGATTTCCGTCAGGCGAACCACATCTTCTTCTGTCACTTCGCGCTTCAGGTGCTTCACATGGGGCTTTAGTCCCTTGAAGATATTCGACATAACTTCCTCCCAGGTCTCCGCTTCTTCGATGTCGCGGTAGATGCGGTTCTCGATAAAGATTTTCTCGAGTGATGAAAAATGCCATTTTTCGTTGAGCTCATTTCGACGAATCTCAAGCTCCAGCTTCAATAGAGCTACCGTCTGATCTGTCGACAGTCTAAGCATTTCATTGACGCTCAGAAATTTGGGCTTATCGTTTTCAATCACACAGGCATTTGGCGATATACTTACTTCACAATCTGTGAACGCGTAGAGCGCATCAATAGACTTATCAGGCGAAAGCCCGGCTGGCAAGTGAACTAAGATTTCGGCTTTGTCTGATGTGTTATCCTCAATTTTACGAATCTTGATCTTCCCCTTGTCATTGGCCTTCACCACGCTATCGATAAGCGACGACGTAGTGGTACCATGAGGAATCTCATCGATCACCAGAGTCTTCTTATCCAGTTGTCTGATTTTGGCTCTCAGCCGCACCTTTCCACCGCGGAGTCCCTCGTTGTAATTCGAAAAATCGGCCATCCCACCATTTGGAAAGTCGGGCAAGATATTGGGCTTTTTGCCACGCAGGACGCCAATCGAGGCATCGATCAACTCATTGAAGTTGTGTGGCAGCATTTTACACGCCAAACCAACAGCGATACCCTCCGCTCCTTGAGCAAGTAGCAAGGGGAATTTTACGGGTAGAAAAACCGGCTCTTTGTTCCGCCCGTCGTACGACACACCCCAATCCGTTGTTTTAGGGTTGAAAACGACGTCCAACGCAAACTTTGAAAGCCTGGCTTCGATATATCGCGGAGCCGCTGCGCCATCTCCTGTCAGGGTGTTACCCCAGTTACCCTGCATGTCAATTAGGAGATCTTTCTGACCGAGCTGAACCAGCGCATCGCCAATAGATGCATCACCGTGGGGGTGGTATTTCATGGTATGCCCTATGATGTTTGCCACCTTGTTGTAGCGCCCATCATCCAAGTCTTTCATGGAGTGGAGTATCCTGCGCTGTACGGGTTTGAACCCATCTTCTAAAGCGGGCACGGCACGCTCCAGGATAACGTAAGATGCATAGTCAAGGAACCAGTTTTCGTAAAGTCCGGAAATAGGAATTACCTTCTCATCTATGCCGCTGTTATCCACATTTTCTCCGTCGCCAACTGGCTCTTCGTTCTCTTCTGACATATAAATCTTTTCTTAAACCAATTCTTCAGCTTCTTCTGCCAAATCTCTCTCTACCCGCAGATTATCAATTATAAACTCCTGACGTTCTGGGGTATTCTTTCCCATGTAAAACTTGAGCAAATCGGTAATCGTAAAGTCTTTGGAAATCACCACGGGCTCAAGCCGGATGTCCTCTCCAATGAAGTTTTTAAACTCATCCGGAGAGATTTCACCGAGCCCCTTAAATCGGGTAATCTCAGGATTCTTTCCAAGGGCTTCGATCGCGTCAATTCGCTCCTGCTCGGAGTAGCAGTATTTGGTTTCCTTCTTATTCCGAACCCTGAACAGGGGAGTTTGGAGTATGTATAGGTGATTGTTTCGGATGAGATCGGGGAAGAACTGCAAGAAAAAGGTCATAAGCAGCAAGCGAATGTGCATCCCATCAACATCGGCATCTGTAGCGATTATCACTTTGTTGTAGCGCAGTCCTTCCAGGCCTTCTTCGATATTGAGCGCCGCCTGAATCAGGTTAAACTCTTCGTTTTCGTATACGATCTTCTTCGTGAGCCCGAAACTGTTCAGCGGCTTCCCTTTCAGAGAGAAAACGGCTTGTGTATTTACATCGCGCGACTTCGTGATGGAGCCCGATGCCGAGTCTCCCTCGGTGATGAAGATCATCGTCTCATTGGCTCTATCATTGTTTCGCGTGTCGTTGTAATGCACGCGGCAGTCGCGGAGCTTCTTGTTGTGGAGATTGGCCTTCTTGGCTCTTTCTCGCGCTAGTTTTCTAATACCAGCCAGATCCTTCCGCTCCTTTTCATTCGACTTAATCTTCTTTTCGATCGCCTCCGCTACAGCAGGATTTTTATGGAGGTAGTTGTCGAGCTTTTCCTTAAGGAAATCAGAGATAAAAGCACGCATGCTCTTTCCACCCGGCTCGATCTCAGTAGAACCCAACTTGGTCTTGGTCTGCGATTCGAAGACGGGCTCAATAACTTTCACGCTCACCGCAGCAATTACCGCTGAGCGGATGTCTGTCGGTTCGTAGTTCTTACCATAAAACTCCTTTACCACGCGGGCAAAGGCTTCCCGGAAAGCCCCTTGATGGGTACCGCCCTGAGTGGTGTGTTGTCCGTTTACGAATGAGTAGTACTCCTCCCCGTAAGAATTGGTGTGGGTAAAGGACACTTCAATATCATCGCCGATCAAATGAACAATTGGGTAAAGTGGATCGTCTGAAATTTTCTCTTCCAGCAGGTCTTTCAGACCGTTTTTGGAGTGGAAGCGTTCCCCGTTAAACCAGATGCTCAGGCCGGTGTTCAGGTAGCAGTAGTTCCAAAGCATGCGCTCGATAAACTCCGCCTTGAACTTGTAGTTCTTAAAAACCGAATTGTCTGGCCTGAAATGGACCAAAGTTCCATTGCGCTCTTCGGTCGATGGAATCTCTTCTTCCGAGATCAGAACCCCGCGCTCGAAAACGGCCTTCTTCCCCACCCCCTCTCGAAAAGCGGAAATCTCGAAATAGTCTGAAAGGGCGTTTACCGCTTTGGTACCGACCCCATTCAACCCGACTGATTTCTTAAATGCTTTGCTATCGTATTTGGCTCCGGTGTTGATCTTGCTAACGACATCGACGAGCTTACCGAGCGGCACCCCGCGTCCGTAATCGCGTATGGTGACACCACCATCTTTGACCTTCACTTCAATTTTCTTCCCGTACCCCATGACATACTCATCGATGGAGTTATCGAGTACTTCCTTGATCAGGATGTAGACTCCATCATCGTATGCATTTCCATTTCCTAATTTTCCGATATACATCCCCGGACGGAGCCTAATGTGCTCTTTCCAGTCTAGGGACCGTATATTATCCTCATTGTAAGTTACTGCCTCTGCCATTCAAAAAGATAGGAAGCCCGCGATCGCAGGCCATTATTCAACCGTCTAAAATAATTGAAATTGCCCGTCTATCGCTCCCCACTTATTAACATTCACGGGGTTTTTTCCACGGAAAATGGGGCATTCAGGTGATTTTTTGATGTATCATGTATCAAGTACAACGTGTTAAGACCCATAGTTTCCGAATTGATCTTGCCGAATTGATTTCAGAACAAGGAACATCGACTTTACCATCAAACCCGTGTCCCGCTAGGGACTACCTGTTGGTAACCGCACCGTAACAAGGCGTGACATGCGTGCCGTAAGGTACGCCCTGTGACTTCCCGAAGCATTCCATCTTGGTGAATATAGGTAGTACCTGACGGCACAAAACTCCACAACAAGATTATTTCGTTACCCATAGGTTGTCCCTAACGGGACTGATGACCGTGAAAACAAGATCAATCAAGGAACTAGAGCCGAACTTTTCGCTTTAAACTTTTCGTTTATCACTAGCTACAATCGCGCAG
>CBDDKU010000013.1:0-63079 GCA_965230375.1 Cryomorpha sp. | reverse complement strand
ATGTCAATTGGCCATTCGAGCTCAGCGTATTCTTTAGACGTGTTGAAACCAAGTGGAAGCGTGATTGCAGCCGAAACGATGATAAGCTGCCAACCCCAGAAGTTTATTCTCGAGAGGGCATCACTCCACATTCGCGTCTTCAGCAAACGCTGCAAGGAGTAGTACACCCCCATAAATATTCCATTACCTACGAATGCAAAAATAACCGCGTTGGTGTGCAGCGGTCTGATTCGTCCAAAAGTGGTATAGGGTAGGCCCATCGATATGGCGGGAAATGCCATTTGAAATGCGGCATATAGCCCTACCAACATACCTACAACGGCCCAGAGGACTGTGGCATAGGCAAACATCTTGACAATCTGATTGTCGTAGTAAAACTTCTCGAGCTTCATTGGTCTTCTTTATGGTCTGGTTCATCGTCAAAGAGCATACGCACTGAAGGGGTAAAGTCGTCGTCGAATTGCTTTGAGCGCACTGCCCACAGAAATCCTGCGAGAAAAGCGATAGCAACCAAAAGACTTATTCCGATCAACACAAACAATGCTTCCATGTCACGATTTTGATTTATTTAACAAATTACGGTCTTGATCATTCTAAAATTCATGATGCTAGTCAGTCTATAAACTGATATTTATCAGTTTTTGTAGTCATATTCTTTTTGAAAATTTTAGCGTACAAATACCGGCTTCCCAAAGTGACAAAACCTACAACGGTTATGGAACTTACGGGCATCAATACGGCAGCAACAACTGGAGTGAGATTGCCGGATACGGCAAATACCAACCCTATTCCATTGTAGAGAAACGAAAAGACAAAACTCCACTGAACCAGTCGTTTGACAGACTTTGAATAGGCAAAAAACTGATCAATCCTAGAAAAACTATCAGAGCTGAGAATAGCGTCGGAAGCTGGTGAAAAACGAAATACATCATCGGCAACTGAGATTCCAAAATGAGCAGCTTTGAGAGCCGCTGCATCATTGAGTCCATCACCGATCATCGCCACACTTCGGCCTTTTTTGCTCAAGTTCTCCACTATTTTTTCTTTCTCATGCGGAAGCTTATTGAAAAAAAGATTCTCAGAGTTTCCGAAGAGTTCGGTCATCTTTTCTCGCTCATTATCATTATCGCCAGAGACGAGATAAAGGTTGTACCCGTTTTTCAAAGACTCAATGCTCTCATTCAAGTTTTCGTGATAAGATTTGGCCACGGTGAAAACGCCAAGCACAAGACCATTCTCTGAAATATAAACCCGACTCTTTCCATCGCGCTTTATATCTTCTTTGTGACCCACAAACGATGCAGAACCGATCTTGTATTTATTTCCATCACAGCTCGCTTCGATTCCCTTTCCAGAAAATTCAATAAAGTCATCAAAACTGATTTTGGAGCTCGAGTGCAGGTGAGCCGAAATGTATCGGCTGAGGGGGTGCCCCGATTGACTTGTAATATTTTGAATGATGTCGGCCTGAAGCTGGCTCAGGTCTTGTCCAATATAGTCGACTTCCACCTGCCCCTTGCGCGTCAAAGTCCCAGTCTTGTCAAACACGATATCAGTGATTTCTGACATAGCACCAAGAGCTTTTCCATTCTTCAAGTAAAGCCCCATTCGCCCCAAGAGCCTGTTTGCATTTCCAAAGGCAAAGGGAAAACTCAGTGCCAAAGCACAGGGACAGGCCACTATGAGAACTGCACTAAGCGCATTGAGCGCGATGGATGGATCGACGATGAGCCAAAAAATGGCGGACAAAGATGCGATACCAACCACAGCCCAGGTGAACTTCTCTCCAACTCGATCTGCAAATGTTTCGAGATCGCCTTTTTCAGAGTCTCCTTCAGACTCATTCCAGAGTGATGTCAGGTAACTTTGATTTACTTTTTTCTCTACTTCCAGTGTGATCATGGATCCAGTTTGCCTTCCACCGGCAAATACCTTCTCACCGTTGGCCACCCGCACGGGGCTCGACTCTCCTGTCACGAAGCTGTAATCGATCCTGGCATCGCCGCTAAGCAACACCGAATCAAAGGGAATAAGCTCACCACTGCGAATATTGATGCTATCTCCTACTTCAATTTCTTCTATCCCGACAGCGTCTTCCTTTCCACCATTCAACCGTTGCACGGAAATAGGGAAATACGATTTATAATCTCTTTCAAACGACAGACTATCGTAGGACTTCTGTTGGATCCACTTCCCGATCAAAAGAAAAAACACAAGGGCCGCGAGGCTATCCATATAACCACCACCACTTTCAATAAAAATCTCGAAAGTACTCCGGAAGAATAGCGCGAGAATCCCCATCGAAATGGGTACATCCATATTGATTTTGCGGTGAACCACTGCCCGCCAAGCTGACAAGAGGTAGTCTTTTGCTGAGAACAAAAGAACAGGAAGGGCTAAGGAGAAGTTTAAGTATCCGAAAAACGCCCTATAATTTCCATCCAAACTCAGTGAATCGCCTAAGTACTCGGGAAAACTCAGCAACATAATGTTACCAAAGCAAAAGCCAGCTACACCAATTTGATAGATCAGCGTTCGGCGTACTTTGTGCCCTGTTTTACTCTGAGTTTGATCAAACTTCAAATCGGGCTCGTAGCCAATTGTCGCCAGTTGTTCAACCAGAGTACGGAGGCTAAGAACTTGTGGATTGTATGTAAAAGAAGCTTCACGCTTCACAAAATTCACACGAGAACTCAAGACCCCATCTACGAGCTTGTGAAAGTGCTCGATAAGCCAAATGCACGATGCGCAATGAATAGCTGGTAAACGAAGTGTAATCTTCTGTACATCGGGACCCGAGAACGAAACTAATTGTTCGACTATTGATTGGTTATCGAGATAGGCAAAAGCCGATTTAGGGGTCGATTTAAGCTTTTTTATTCCTGGAGCTTCAGCATACTTGTAGTAGCTGTCCATCTCGCATGTTTTCAAAAGCTCATAGACAGACCTACATCCATTGCAACAAAAACTTCGTTCGTCAAAAACAATCAACTCATCAGCACACTTATCTCCGCAGTGGTAGCAATTTGAAGTGTGTGTGTCGGTTGTGCTTCTCATTCAAATAGAGCTGATATAAAAACGGCTGATTGTTCGTCGTAAAATGGCCTGAAAACCTTCTGCTCACCATATCTGGACATCAGAAAAGAGCTCGAGCCTACCACCAATGTACAACCTTCTTTTTCAATCGGTCGCAGGCTATTTTTTGTCAATGGCTCTTGTACTTTTAGTACGCCTAAGTTGGAATGGTGCCGCTTGATATAGTCAATGAGCATCGACTCTTCGGGCGAATAAAAGTCCGAACCAAGCTCCGGCTCTATCTGCAAAAGCGTTGTATCAATAGGGTTGAGTTGATTGGAAAATATTTGATAAAACTCCTTAATAGCTCTAAGCGATTTCTGGTTCTCATCGAGCGAAAGGATGATGTTTGAAATATTCGTGCAGCTGTCTGGCACGGCCATCATTGGGCAGCTCCAATTGCCAAAATCAGCTTCAAAAGAGAGTGGTTTCAGTGATGACTTCAGCATGATGAGCAAATCGGAAAATGCCGAATGTGACTTCAGCGCTCTGACTGAATTTTCTTCAAAATCATTCAGATTTGTCGAAATACCATGCCTGTCGCAATGAATAATAAACTCGCTTAAACGCGCTTTGATTGTCATTGAAATTCCAGCGGAATTCATGAGACAAAGGGATATATGGAGTCTTTCCCCTTTGAGATTATTCTCAAGGAAATCAAAAAGGCAGCTGTTCTCAACTTCAGGAGTTACAGCAACTACAATTTTCTTATTCTCCATTAGTCGCCGAAATACACAAACAAATATGCTCATGCATAAGCAAGCGACTTATGACCAAAGTCAAGAAAAAAACTGATAATTGTCAGAATTTAGTGGACCGATGCCTGAAGTAAACCATCAGGGTTTACTATCTTAATTCTCCGACCTTTAGATTGGATAAGCTCTTCTTTTTTAAAGTCATTCAAGAGCCTGATTAATGACTCAGTGGCGGCACCAACAATATTGGCCAAATCTTCGCGCGAAAGATTGATTTCTATTTCACCTTCGCGGTCAGCTTCCACTCCATACGTATCCTTCAGCATAAGCAGTGCAAGTGCCAGGCGCTGACGCACACTGCGCTGAGCCATTTCGGTCATGCGTGCTGAAATATCACCGTGCTCATCGCAAACGGCTCTCAAGAGTCGCATGTAAAACTCTGAACCGGGCTTGAGAAGTTTCAAGAAATCTTCCTTAGGAACGAAGCAAACCACACAGTCTTCAAGTGCTTCTGCCGTATGAACATATTGGTGCTCTGATATAAGAGCTTTATAACCGAGCAAGTCACCAGCTGCCGACACTTTGATAATCTGTTGACGACCATCCAGACCTTGTCGGTACACTTTTATGCGACCGTGATTCACACAAAAAACACCTAGCGGTCTTGTACCCATGTGAAACAGAGCCTGCCCTTTCTTATACCGCGTACAAGACTTATTTCCATCGATAATCTCTAGCTCTTCTCCAGAAACCGAGCTAAACAACGATCGATGTCTCGATGTGCAAAATCTGCAGGAAGTATTGTCTGGTACGTGCATTCCGTTGGATGAACTGCTCATAGTGGTTTTGGTGCGATTGCTCTTGCAAAATAATATAATCGCGGCAATCAGACCAAGAACAAAGCAAGAATTTAGTTGGTTTCGGCATCGTTTTTTAATTCAGCAGCGATGACATCCGCGAGTTCCTCGGCGCTGTTTGAATTCAACCGAAACCACAGCTCAGGCTCAATAAGCTCTAGTTCCGCAAGAGCTAATTGCCCTGCATTATTGTAGAAAACATCAACCCTTGCGTAAAGTGGAAGCTCTGGACATGCCTGTACCGCGTTTTGCGCAAACGCGATTTCTTCATCGGTTGGATGATACATCTCTACTGATCCACCATAATCATCCTGCACGCGAAAGTCACCTGACTTTGCCCTTTTCAAAACGGCATGTGTATACTTCCCTCCCATCAACATTAATGACATCTCTCCATCTGTCACGATCCGTTTTTGAAAGGGCTGAATCATAAATGACTCGTCAGCAAGCAATTGCTGAAATTTAGGATCAAAACTTGAGATGTCATCCCCGCTCAGTCTGTAGGTATGTCGCCCAGCGCCGCTTACACAGGGCTTTACCACCACTTCACTCCAACCCTGCTCTTCTACTCGATCAGCAAGCGAAGTTTTATCTCCGGTTTCAATAAATTGGGTTTCACATATTCGCACCCCCTTTATCTCCAAATCCTGTAGATAATGCTTATCCATATTCCACCTGATAAGCCCTTCGGAATTGAAAAGCCGTGTTTGTTTGCTAACTGACTCCAGCCATGTGGAAAAGTGGTCGAAGCGATCGAAGTAATCCCAAGTAGTTCTAAAGATTACCGCATGCGTCGAAGCCCAGTCAAAAAGCGGGTCGCTCCAAGATTTTCTTTCAACTCGCAGGTCCTGAGTTTCTAAGGCAGACAATAAGATTTGGTCTTCCCTGATCACGTTAGACGCATACTCCGTATTGGAATAATTTTCCAAATATCTGTCTTCAGTGAGAATGACGATATCAAATACCTTTTCAGTACTTCCCATTTTATTTTTTTCGCTTGTCTTCACGTTGGAATGAAGGCTCGACAATAGTAAGAAATCGGTAGGCATTCTCTCCATTTAAGAATGATAGAAATGAGCTGATTATCGTAGAGTGTACATTTGACAATAGTCTATATTTAAACTTCGAATTATCAATTCTGCTCAAAACATGCACAGCACTTTTCAGAAACGGGCCATTCTATCCTTGGCCTTTTCAATCTCTTCGATCCTAGGATTTAGTCAAGTCGACTTTGTAGATAAACCATTTGAAGAGTTGGTCAAGCAGGCCGCTACTGAGCAAAAACTAGTGATGGTAGACGCCTACACAGATTGGTGTGGATGGTGTAAGGTGATGGATCGAGAAACGTTTAGTGACACTGTAGTTGGTGACTACATGAACCCCAAATTTGTGAGCACCAAAGTGAATATGGAAGAAGGGTTTGGGATAAACCTGGCTGGGAAATACCGCATTTCGTCATACCCACAATACTTATTCTTTGATGGTGAAGGCCACCTTGTCCAAAAGCTGGTCGGCTTTATGGAGTCGAAAGAGTTTATCGAGAAACTTGAGCTCGTCGTAAAAATGGAAGATGCTTTGCCGCCACTTCCCGAGCCCATGAATTTCACCATGGACTACCCTGAGTTCTACTTAAACTCATTCAAGAAAAGAAAGGAAAGATCCTACCCGAGCTATGAAGAAGTTGAAGCATTCTTGCATAGCAGATCCGACCTCACAGACGAAGTATCGTGGGGTGTTATTTCTCGTTTTATAAAAGAAGGTGAGTTTGCAAATGCTGTTATCGAGAATAGGGATGTATTGACAGAAAAATACGGTGTTTCGGAAGTGAATAACAAACTGGCTTCTTTTGTTTTTAATGATGTAAAAGCTGCGATAAAAGACAATGATCAGTTAGCTCTGGAAGAAGCCTTAGAGAAGGCAGAAGCGTATTTGGGCGATGAAGCCGAGTCGTACAAGTTCCGATACAAACTTTACTTCTATCAAATGACAGAAAGGTGGAATGACTACACCGCTATGGGTGAATCAGTGGCAAATAGCCCTGATAAGTTTGACGCGTCGGTGCTAAACCAGATAGCCTGGTCGCTCTATGAAAAGGATGATAATCAGGAAAACCTAATGAAGGCCGTTGAGTGGATGAAGCTCGTGACAGATAAGGAACCAACGTATGCCTATCTCGACACATACGCTGCGCTCCTTTTTAAGACAGCACATTACGAGGATGCACGTGGCGCGGCCGAAAGAGCAATAGCGCTGGCTGACGAGCATGGCGAGAATGCAGAAGGAACAAAGAAGCTCTTGGCTCAAATCAAATCAGCTCTCTAAATGGAAACCAGGTTTAAATCTTTTGAAGAGTTTTACCCGTTCTACCTGACCGAGCACAAGAAGACTGGAACAAGATTGCTCCACTTTATGGGGACTTCTCTATTCTTTGGATGGATAGCCGCAGCTCTGGTTTACGGACATCCGCTGTATATCCTCTACGGAATTTTGAACGCCTATGGCTTTGCCTGGATAGGGCACTTTTTTATCGAGAAAAACAAGCCAGCTACTTTTCAATACCCCTTGTGGTCTCTCCGCGGTGACTTTAAGCTCTACTTTGACCTAATCTCTGGCAAGGAGCGATTCTAGAAGCCTAAAATGAAAAGCCCCAACGACCACAATAGTCAATGGGGCTTGTTCAACTAGTTAGTTCGTATTACTTTTTCAATTCTTCGGCTTTTACCGGCTGTTGAAAGTATTCTGGCTGAACGAGCTCTTCCTTTCCAAGGTAAGTCCAGTAGATCTTGTCTCCGTATTCTTGAACGACACCGTTCACGTCATCCACCTTAGCTTTCAATACGCTCTCGGTAAAAGAGTCAACCTTCTCCCAGCCACCGTAAAGTTCGCTTACTCCAAGATTCATCGAAAGTGAGCTGTTCGTTTCTTGACCCATGTAATAACCGGTCAAAAACTCTTGTTTTTTTCCTTCTAGCTCTTTTGACGAAAAGCCATCTGTCTTAATCTTATTTACCTCAGCGATCATTACGTCCAGACTCGCCTTAGGATCTGTAGTCGAGATGTAGATCTCATTGGTTGGTCTTCCAGCATATCCGGTGCTGTACGCTGCAGGCGCATAAGACAAACTTCTCTTTGTTCTCAACTCTTGGAAGAATCGATCTCCAAGGATACTTAAGGCCAAAGAATTGTATACTGATTCTTTCGTTCCCTTTTGGGGAGCGTCAAACATACCTTGAATGTAATTGGTCTCGATATCGCGGTCTTCAACGTAAAGCCCTTCCTCTACATGTGCACCGGCATAAAGCTCGGGAGCAGCTTCTCCGGCAGGAAGTTTTGACAAACTTGCTTTCACTTTGGCTTCGAGATCTTCTTTCGAAATATCTCCAACAACTACTAGAAATGCCCTGTTTTTGCAAACCACTTTTTCGTAGTGCTTTTGAACCTGTTCGAGGGTGAGTGCTTCCAAACTCTCGGGAGAGCCACTTGGAAACTTCTCATAGTTAGTTCCAGCCCATGCCTTGCTCATGTTCAAACGGTCTAGGTGCGAATCTGGATTGGTGGCTGTCTGCTTACTGTTTGCTACCATTTGATTCTTGAAAACATCAAACTCGCTTTGTCTCCAAGCCGGGTCAGTAATTGCTTTCGCGTAAAGGTCCCAAGACTCATCCCAATACATCTTCACACAAGTCAAAGAAATATTGGCATAGTCGTATCCTGAATTTGCACCGAAACTCGCACCAACAGATTCAGCTGCCGCATTGAACGAGTCCTTGGTCATACTCGCCGGGCCAGACTGCATAGGCAGATTTAGAGCGATATTCTCAATACCTTCCTGTGCTTTTTCATAATTATTTGTTCCACCTTGTATGAAGAGTCGAGCACTTACCGTACCCTTCACTGATTCCCGGAGGATTACTTTGATGCCTTCCACTTCGAACTCGTGAGTCTTGGGCTTATTATCGGCGTACATATGGATCGATCCAATGAATAAAAACGCCAGAGCTACTAATTTTTTCATCTTACTAATTCTTTAAAGTCTTAATTACATTGAGATTGGCTTCATCGTTTCCATACCCATTTGTTGTTGCATCATAGGCGACAACAATATTCCGGTAACATTTGGCTGACCGTGAATGTAGGTCTTCACATAATCAACCATATCTTGACGAGTCACTTTTTGTAGATTATCGATATAGTTGACATAGTAGTCCAAATTGGCCGAAGCCCACCAGTATGTCAATGAGTGCACAAAGGCAGACGTACTTTCACGGCTGTAGACATCCTGAATGGCCAATTGATTCTTAGCGGCTTCTATCTGCTCATCCGTGAGGTAATCTGGGTCAGCCCACATTGAAACTTCCTTTTCGAAAGCAGAAATACATGCATCGAAACTCATCGGGTTTGGAACCAAAATCATTTGAATTGGCCCTATGTGTTTCAAGGTTTGATAACCACCACCGGCTTGGTATGCCAATCCGCTTTCAACCAAATTTTTCTGGAACTTGCTAGACTGAAGCCCTATGGCAGTATGGAATACATCTGCTGCATACGTGGCTTTCATGTCCTCCATGGATTTAGGACCGTGCATTCCTACCATGATGATTGGAATCTGTGCATTTTCATTGACCGTTATAAATGCTTCAGACTCTTTAAGCGGCTCGAATTCTGGAATTGGGTACTTTTCAAAAACTTCGAAGTCGCTCTTTTCCCAATCTCCGAAAATGGATTTTACTTTTTTCTCTACGTGACCGCGCTCAACAGCTCCAGCCACTACTATAATTGAGTTGTTTGGGTAGTAGTACTTCTCCTTGATGATGTTCATTTTCTCAGGAGTCGCAGTCAGGATGATGTCGTGATCTCCGATCGTATTCTTGCGACTGTAGTTGTCCTTCCAAAGATGGCGACCTAGATCTTGAAACAAGAAAAATGTTGGGCTCGACTCAGCTCTCTGGAACTCTCCGTCTACAACAGGATTTTCTGCTGTCATCTCTTCTTGCAAGAAGAGCGGGTAACGAATGGCTGAATTCATAAATTCCAAACCTTCATCCATCTTGGTATTACTCAAGGTGATGAAATAATTCACACGTTCAAAACTCGTGGTTCCATTAAAACTAATACCTAACTCATTGACACGTTCTAAGAACTTTTCCTGCGAAGGAATGTCTTTGTTAGCCTTAAAAAACATGTGTTCGTAGAGGTGCGAAAGTCCGTCGTACTCCGGTGTTTCGGTGTAGGCACCATTATGCACTGCAATTTCGATTGTCACCAGCGGAACGCTTGGGTCTTCTACTACTAAGAGTTCCAAACCATTGTCGAGTGTGGTGTAATAGAAGTTTTCTGGAAGGTCAGATTGGGCCATCAATCCAGCAGATAGGCCGAGTGCAGCCGCCGCTAAACTGAGACATTTCATTGTAGATCTCATTTCTTCAGTTTATTCAATTGTTGGGCGGCAATATACTTCAAATCGTCTGGTCGTGAGTACCGTTCATCCCATTTTTAAGAATATTTATACCATATACAAAAACTATAGCTACATCTAAAAATGATTGAAAACTGTGTGCTCATAATCCACCATAATAAGCCACCTTTGCCCCATGAAACTGGGCAGTTTTCTTTCTCCCGACCTGCGCAACAAGCAATTTCTTTTACTCTGCACAAGTGGGTTCTTGTTCATGGCCAGTTTTAATATGATTATTCCTGAGTTGCCCAATTATCTAACTAGTCTTGGCGGTGCGAATTACAAAGGCTTGATCATATCTCTCTTCGCAGTCATGGCTGCCATAAGCCGACCCTTTAGTGGAAAGCTCGCAGATCTGGTCGGGCGCAAACCAGTGATGATCTTCGGAGCGGCTGCTTCGGCTATTTGCGGTTTGCTCTATCCATTCGTCGGAACACTTCTAGCCTTCTTTACTCTTCGACTATTGCACGGACTCAGCACCGGATTTAAGCCTACAGGCGATACGGCCTACCTCGCCGACATTATTAATCCGGCAAATAGAGGTGAAGCTCTTGGCTTGTTGGGAATGAGTAGCTCTGCTGGAATGGCCGCAGGACCTGCCGTGGGTAGCCTACTAGCTATTCATTTTGGCTTAAACACCATGTTCTTTGTTTCTTCCATGGTGGGTGTTTTGAGTATTATCACCGTTTTGGGAATGAAGGAATCCGTAAAAACTACCCGGTTCAAGCCAAACATGCTCAAGATTTCGGTGGATGATATTGTTGAGAAGCGGGTTTTCGCACCTTCTCTGGTTATGATGATGACGGTGTTTTCCTTTGGAATGGCGCTTACCATCATTCCCGATTTTAGCGAGTATCACAACTTCGAAAACAAGGGGCTATTCTTTTCGATCATGTTAGCTGCGTCCATCGTCACGCGCTTATTCTCAGGAAAAGCTTCTGATCGAATAGGTAGAGTCCGGTTACTCAAAATAGGGACGGCCTCGCTCAGTTTGTCCATGTTTGTGGTTGGTGCTTCCACAGGTCCGATCATGTTTGTTATTGGCGGACTACTATACGGCTTCTCTGTGGGAATTAACTCGCCAACAGTTTTTGCTTGGACGGTAGATCTCGCCGATCCAGAAAAAAGGGGGCGTGCCATGGCCACCATGTTTATCGCACTCGAAATAGGCATCTTGCTAGGCGCCCTAGTTTCAGCGGAAATATATGCTAACCAGCCAGATAGGTTTATTTACGCATTTGCAACTGGTGGGGTCTTGTCACTGCTAGCCCTAGGCGTATTGCATTATCGAATTCCAGCCAAGAGCCTGAGGTAGTTGGATTTAATTCTTCCAATCTTTATTTTGGAAGGGTAAAAATCTTTTTCTTTGCCCAAATAAACCAAAAACCTACGCCTTATGTCGGAAGAATCTGTAAGCAACTTTTCTGAAAAACTAATGGGTCTCGTAATGAAGTACGGCCCGGATTTCGTTAAAGCCATATTGGTCCTAATCATTGGACTGATCGTTATCAAGTGGATTGTAAAACTACTCGATAAAATGATGGCTAAAAAGGATGTCGATGCATCACTTCGCCCTTTCTTACGAAGTTTAACAGGGACGATATTAAAGGTCATGCTCCTGATCAGCGTGATTCAAATGGTAGGGGTAGAAACCACTAGCTTCATAGCCATTATTGGTGCCGCCGGTCTGGCAATCGGTATGGCTCTTTCTGGGACACTTCAAAATTTTGCAGGTGGTGTAATCATACTCATATTGAAGCCGTTCAAAGTGGGAGATTGGATCGATGCACAAGGATATTCTGGAACAGTAAACCAGATTCAAATCTTCAACACCATTCTGAAGACACCAGACAACAAAACCGTTTACATCCCTAATGGTGGTCTCTCAACAGGAGCACTCGTAAATTACAGCGAAGAACCAACTCGACGTGTAGACATGGTGTTTGGCATTGGCTACGGCGATGATATCGATAAGGCTAAAGAAATAATCAATCGACTCATTTCATCGGACTCAAGAATCCTCAAGGACCCCGCCCCGACGGTGACCGTTGCAGAGCTAGCAGATAGTTCAGTAAACTTCAATGTTCGCCCGTGGGTGAAAAGCGGTGACTATTGGGGTGTTTACTTCGACTTTCAGGAAAATGTAAAGAAAGCCTTCGATGAAGCTGGTGTGAACATACCTTTCCCTCAAATGGATGTACACATTCAAAAAGAAGCTTAAAACCATCTATACCTTATGAAAAAGTTCTTAATCGGAACTGCGCTCTGTGTAGCGCACATCTCAGCATTTGCTCATGGTGAAGAGCCAAATGACGCGAATACAATATTGGTTGCACCGCAAGATGCAGTAAAAGACACCACCTGGAGATTTAATGGAATTCTCGGGTTAAATTTCAACCAAGCCTACTTCAACAACTGGGCTGCGGGGGGACAAAACTCAGTAGCTTTTACGGCGAAGAGTACCCTATGGCTTAAGATGAATAAAGGGAAACACAGTTGGGAAAACATGCTTGACCTGGCTTATGGTCAAACATCTCAAGCTGATCAAAGCCCATTTAAAACGGATGATAAGATAGAGTTTCAGTCTGTGTATGGTTACCAGCTCAAAAGTCCACACTGGTATGCCAGCTTGCTCTACAACTTCAAAACGCAATTCCAACCGGGTTATTTAATTGAAGAAGGGCAAGAAGTGGAGCCGAAAATCTCTGACTTTATGGCTCCGGCATTCCAATACATCGCCTTGGGTTTTGACTACAAGCCAAACGAAGCCTTCAGCGCGTTTTTATCGCCAGTCACTGTTAAGTCAACAATTGTACAAATCGATCGACTAACAACTGATTTTGGATTGGATGAAGGAGAAAATGCACGTCACGAGTTTGGTGCTTATATCAACGCCAGCTACGTGAAAGACATTTTTGAAAATGTAAATCTTAACACGCGACTCGAACTCTTCTCAAACTATTCAGAAAATCCGCAAAACGTGGATATGAACTGGGAGACTATCATCACCATGAAGGTGAACAGCTGGTTAGCTGCTCAGATCACCACCCAGCTAATCTACGATGACGATGTGAACGTGGCCTACGAAACGGTAGAGCAAGAAATAAATGGCGAGATTGTGGAAGTTGAAAAGAAAGGACCGCGACTCCAATTTAAAGAAGTGCTATCGCTCGGACTTACGGCGAAGTTCTAAATTGATAAAATTTAAAGAGAAAGGCTATCCAGTTTTGGGTAGCCTTTTTTTATTCTTCCTCAATCAAGCTCTGGTGAAAATTGACCAGGTATAGCTTCTCGGTAGCCCGGGTTACGGCTGTGTATAGCCACCGGAAGTAAGAGCTGTCGAGCATATCGTCGTTGATGTAGCCCTGATCGACAAACACCGCTGGCCATTGCCCCCCTTGTGCTTTGTGGCAGGTCATGGCGTAAGCAAACTTGATTTGAATGGCATTGTAGTAGGGATCTTCTTTGATGGCTTTCATTCTGGCGGCTTTGGTGGGAAGATCTTGATACTGGGCTTGGGTGGAGTGGTAAAGATGTTCTTGAGCTTCTCGACCCATAGCGGCAGCTTCCGCGTGGATGGCATCGACCCAAAGAACCGCTTCAAAATCAGGGCTATCGGGATAATCAACCATGCGGAGCGATGCATGAATAAACTTAAACCCGTGGTAGGACTCTTCTTTTCCAATCCGCATAATCTCCATGACATCACCGTTGGCGATAAAAGGAATTCGCTCATCGTCCTTCAACCAATGGTAGTTGTTTTTTACGGCCATGACCAAGTCGCCCGTTGACACTTCCTCTTCGCGAAAGTAAACCCGATCGCGGATGGCTTGGTTAAATTGATTGGCTCGTTTGTTTGAACGGCTGATCACAATAGCCCCTTCGGCACCATAATTCGAGAAGTTCGATTCCAACTCTTCCTGCAATTCCTGCCCAGGAAGGTAAACCACATCGGCGCTGGGCTTAAGTCTGATCGGCAAGTCGAGATCGTCTTTCTCCCTTCCTATTCGGCTCCTGATGGTGGTAGCCAGATCCAAAATCCCCGAATCTTCTCTTTGACGCATCACTTCAGTGAGCTCCATGGCCACACCTGTCAACTCAAACTCCCCTTTCAAGAAAGTTAGATTCAAAGCCGGGCTTTCTTCAGAACCCACTGGCGGAAGCTGGGCTCCGTCTCCAAGTAAAACCAACTTGCAGCCAACACCGCTGTAGACATACTGGAATAAATCGAGCAAGAGATTTCCACCGCCAGGACTCGTGTAAGACTCCCAGCCAATCATAGATGCTTCATCGACAATAAAAACCGTATGCTTGTGTAAGTTTCGGGCTGGTACAAATCGCGAACCACCAGAGGGGGTATTTTCTTGGTAATAAATCTTCTTGTGGATGGTCAGGGCTGGGTGCTTGCTGTATTGGCTCATCACTTTAGCAGCTCTACCCGTAGGGGCTAAAAGCACTGCCCCAACTCTAAGATTCTTCAAAGTCTCAACCAAGCTACGGGTGGTGCTCGTCTTACCCGTTCCCGCGTATCCTTTGATCAAAAGTGCGCAGTTGGGTTTATCGCTTAGCAGAAATCTCGAAATGGCATAAAACAACTCCTCTTGTGACGGTGTAGGCGCAAATGGGAAGTTTTGGATGAGAATATCTTCCAGCTCCTTCACACTCATATTTGATCCACGAAAACTCGTCATAAAGACCGTAAATAAAGGGAATGTTACCTTTTCTGAAATACCCGACTCAGAGAATTCTCCGATTAAAAAAAATTGTAGCTTTGTTGCCGTTCAAAATTACATTTCATGCAAAATTTGAGGCACGTTCTTGGTAAGTATCTTTTACCAATCTTTTTAATTCTTGCAGGTATCGGGCTCTTAGTTGTAGCTTCGGGTCAAACAAACCTATATATCTACGGTGGACTGGGAATCCTTTTTGTAGGAATCCTTTCATTCCTTTACGTAAAGGGATTGATCCCAATGAAGCTACAAATTGTCCTATCTATTGTTTTTGTTCTGGGAGCAGCATTCTTTGCTTATAGCGACTACGCTGTTATCCAAGAGGAAATAGACAATAACAAGAGAAAAGAGCTCGTGAAAACTCACGTTGTGCAGCGACTCAAGGATATTCGTAAAGTTCAAGTTGCTTATCACAAAGAGAAAGGTGTTTACACCAACAATTGGGACTCTCTAATGGACTTTTTGAATACGGGTAAGGTAACCCTGATCAAGCGTCTAGGAGCACTTCCAGACACTGTACCAACTGATGAAATGGCTCGTGAGCTTGGTCTCATCGAGAAAATGCCAGAAGGAGCTACTGATCAGGAAGTAATCGATATGGGAATTATCGTACGTGACACACTTATGGTTGATGTAAAAGGAACCATTTTTGACAAGGACGACGCTGAAGATCGCAAGACTCCGCTTAAACTGGATTCGCTCTCTTACGTTCCGTTTGCTGATCACAAATTCACCATGCAAACAGGAACTGTTGAGTCTGGAGGGGTTACTCAACCTACAATTCTTGTAAGAGACCCAGATCCATTCGACAAGCAATTCCAGTTTGGATCCTTGACAGAAGCGAGCACTACAGGTAACTGGAAAGAGTAAAATGGAAAACATCACGTTTTTCAGTGGAAATAATCAGGAAGAAATTCACGGAATTGGGCTCATCTTTGGGCCCAATTTTTTTACAATCTATTTCTATTCAGACTCTGATGGAAGCCATTGCATTGGCTTTTCGTCTTTTGAGAGGTCTGAACTGCACAAACTCCAGGAGTGGAAACACCTAACCCCCATCTTCGCATTCACTTTCAAGGAAGTGTGGACCCTAGTGCCCGAGGATATCTTCAAAGAAGAAAACCTGAAGACCTACCTGGAATTCAACACGGGTCATTCTGCGAATAAATTAGCAGACTGGCACCGAGTGATGAATATTGACGGTGTCATTTGTTTTGAGCAAGACGAAGAAGCGAGTCAAGCTGTACTAGATGCTTTTCCGGGATTAGCACTGCGACATGGTATCGTACCGCTTATAGCATTTGACCGAGCTACAAGGACCAATGGAATCCATGCGGACCTGACACAATACGGCAATTCGTACACCTTGATTATCTTCAAGGATGACCAATTGATTTTTGCCAATTCAATCCTCGGAAAGCATATTGAAGACGTCTTGTATTTTGTCCTGTATACCTTTGACCAATTAAACGTATCAAACGATACTCCTTTTAGATTGCTTGGTGAAGCGGTAGGCAATGAGAAATTGACCAAGAGTCTCAGTTTATACCTACCAAAGATCGAAGCCCTACAAGAACACGAGCACTGGCTCGGAAAAAATGCTGCTGCATGCGCATTATAAGCGGAAAGTTTAAAGCTCGACGATTGAGCCCACCAACTATGGTTAAGGCACGCCCTACCACAGACATAGCCCGCGAAGCTTTGTTCAATATTCTCCCATATGAGATAAACCTAGAAGGAATCGATGTGCTCGACCTTTTTGCTGGCACTGGTGCAATTGGTCTCGAATTCGTCAGCCGCGGGGCCAATGAAGTGGTATCGATCGACATTGAGTTTCAGTCAAAGCGATTTATTTCTGATGTTATCCGCAAATGGGAAATCGACAATATGCGGATCGTGAGAGCTGATGTATTTAAGCTCGCTACCAAAGCCAATCAATCCTTTGATTTGGTCTACGCAGACCCACCCTACCAGCACAAAAGGTTTATGGAACTACCAGATCTTGTCCTCCAGTCGGGGTGGCTGAAGAAAGGTGGCCTATTTATTCTAGAGCATGGCCCGGAACACAGCTTTGAAGAGCATCCTAAGTTTTCCTTTACCCGGAATTATGGAAATGTGAACTTCACATTTTTCAGACCTTGATCCCTTTCAAGGCTTTTCCGTTTTAAAGGCTAATTTTGCGTACCAATAATTATATCGTGAGTACAGATAAAATCAAATCTCTTATCCAAAGAGAAATAGAAGCTATTCAGCAAATACCAGTCGATGGAGCTATCCTGAAAGCCGTGGACCTAATCTACCAACAGGTACACCAAAAAAAGGGAAAGCTCATCGTAAGTGGAATGGGTAAAGCGGGGCAAATAGGCGTAAATATTGCGACCACGCTCAGCTCAACAGGGACACCAGCTATCTTCCTTCACCCTTCCGAAGCGCAGCACGGCGATTTGGGAATGATTCAAGAAAACGACATCCTCCTGACCATTTCCAACAGCGGAAAAACAAGAGAGATTATTGAGTTGGAATACCTGGCCAAAAACTTGTATCCACAGATTAAGATGATCTTGCTGACGGGAAATAAAGATGCAGAATTGGCCGTTAAGGCTGATGTGGCACTGTTCACAGGTGGTCCTACAGAATTGTGTCCACTCGGGCTTACGCCTACTACATCTACCACAGTGATGACTGTAGCTGGCGACATCTTGGTTGTATTACTGATGGAACGAATTAATTTTACCAAAGCCGACTACGCCAAAAGGCACCATAGCGGTTACCTCGGACAAAAAGCTAAAGAAGAATGAAGCCATTTTTTTTAATCGCTGGACCTTGCGCAATCGAAGAGCGCGATATGGCTTTTCACATCGCTGGAAAAGTCAAAGAGATCTGTGATAAACTTGGGATCAAGTACATTTTCAAAGGGAGTTACGAGAAGGCGAATCGAAGTAAACTGGACAGCTTTACTGGAATTGACAAATATGAAGCCCTTCAAATTCTCAAAGATGTTGCTGATCACTACGGTATCGACAATATCACGGACGTACACGAGAGCTATGAACCAGCCGAAGTCGCAAAGTATGTCAACCACCTTCAGATTCCAGCATTCTTGTGTCGTCAGACCAAACTTCTATTGGCTGCTGCCGAATCGGGTTGTACCGTCAACATTAAGAAAGGACAGTTTTTGAGTCCGGAAGCCATGAAGTTTGCTGTTGATAAGGTGAACTCGGTTTCCGAAAACAAAGTAATGGTTTGTGAACGTGGAACCACTTTTGGATATACTGATCTGGTGGTAGATGCCACATCTATATACCGAATGAAGAAACTCGGAGTTCCTACTGTGATGGATTGTACGCATAGTGTTCAGCGTCCGAATCAAACTTCAGGTGTGACGGGTGGCGATCCAGAACTGATTGAAACAATCGCTCTGTCGGCTATTGCTACAGGTGCCGATGGCTTCTTTATGGAAGTACATCCGGAGCCGCACAAAGCCAAAAGCGACCCGCATACGATGCTTCAACTCGACAAACTGGAGCCAATCCTTGAAAAAGCGATGGCCATTCGCGAAGCGCTAATCCAATAATCATGAGTAAAATTGCCGTATTTCCGGGGTCATTCGATCCAATCACCAAAGGTCACGAAGACCTGATTAAACGGGCCATCCCTTTGTTTGATAAGATCTATGTGGCAATTGGAGTTAACTCCGACAAAAATTACATGTTCACGCTTGAAGAGCGAAAAGCATGGATCAGACAAACATTTGCTTTTGAAGACAAGGTAGAAGTTGCCACTTACGAAGGACTTACGATTAACTTTTGCCGAAGTGTTGATGCGAGCCACATCATTCGTGGGCTAAGGAATGCAGAAGACTTTCAGTTTGAAAAGTCCATTGCTCAAATGAATCGAGAGCTCGCTTCTGAAGTCGACACGGTCTTTTTTGTGACCAACCCTGAGTACGCTGCCTACAGCTCCACAATAGTTAGAGACATTCACCGAAACGGAGGTGATGTCAGTAAATTCATTCCAAATTCGATCCAGCTTGAAGATGAATTTTAAGATCTCACTGGTATTCCTACTCCTATCAGTTCAATCTTTTGCCCAGATCAATGGCACAAGTCAATCATGGAAGGAAATGCCAATACGGCTTTCCGTTTTAGAAGACCCAATTACCCATACATATCGCACTCTATCCACAGACTCCATCGATTCAGAAGGACACTTCAAGTTGAACATTCCAATTAAGGAGACAAAGGTTGGATGGGTATCGGTCAACAGATTCAAAGCACCACTTTATATTGTACCAGGTCATCAATATCAGATAGTGCACGACCACAGAAAACAAGACATTCTCGTTAGCACTTGGCAAAGAGGAACTTTCAACTATCGATTTGTCGACTTGCCCGACGCTGAGTTAAACGCTGAGATTTTGGCTTTCGATAATGAATATTACACGTTTATTGCCGAGAACTCTGCGTTTATTGGATCAATTAAATTTAAAAATGCGATAAAAGAATTCGAAAAGAAGCAAAGTGAATTTGAAGGATCTGAATACTTCGAGTACTATAAAAGATACAGCATTGCCGAATTGAAATTGACAGGTGGCTTCTCGCGGAAAGACGTCTTTGACACTTACTTGAAGGATCAGCCGATCAAATACAACGATGAAGTTTGGTACAAGTTTTTCAATCTGTTCTATGCCGATTATTTCGAGTTTTACCCAAACCAATTCGGTGGAGAGACGATGCCAAACCGGTTCAGAACAGGACTGAAGCCTTATAGTGTTGACACGCTTCTATTGAAAGATGACTTTCTTGAAAATGCTGAATTGCGTCAGTTGGTCATGTTAAAATCGGCTTACGAATCCTTTTCGAGCAGCGATTATCCAAAAAAGCCATTAGTGGAATTGGTTAAGTATGTCATTGAAACCACTAAAATGAAGTACGTTGAAAATGCCGGAAAGAAAGTCTTAGATAAGATGAATTTCGATCCGAACGCATTGTCAATAATCGATTATGGTTCTCCATACTTACCTCAAGTTCTAGATTTAGATACATCTAAATACACAGTGCTTTTCATTGGAGACTCGGAACAAAAGGAAACACAAAAAGAAAAACTTATACTAGAAAGTCTGCTGAAGAAATACCCTGAAGATTTTCAGGTAGTTGAGCTCGATATCGCCAATCCTCTACCAGGATTTCCCTGGTATACTTTTCAGATCACCGATGTTCGAGCCTACTTCGATAAGTGGAATATTTTTGGAATTCCAAAGTTTATTTGGTGCGCTCCCGACGGGAAAATTTTAGACTTGGAGTTAGTGCGCCCTAGCCACGGATTAGAGAAGCGGTTACATGCGCTAAAGACTGAGCGAGAGGCAAAGCAAAAAATCAAAGTTGGTCAATGACCACTTGCCATCACTGCGAGTCTAATGTTTGAAAAGGTATCAATCTGATCGAGATCCGGTCCTTTTACTTTCTTCCAAACTACTTCTGTAATTCCTTCTTCGGTTTGGGCAACAAGAGATTCAGCTTTTGAATTCATGTTGTACCAATGCGTTTTCTTCAACACCCATTCTCCATCAATTATATAAATATGGTAGGTGTCAATGAGATGGTCTCCCAAGGTCAAATCAGATACCCCGCACTCTTCTTCAACTTCTCTTAACGCTCCTTCAGCAGGTGATTCACCGCGCTCAAGTTTACCTTTTGGCAGGTCCCATTTTCCATTTCTGTAAATCCACAGATGCTCTCCCTTTGGATTTTCGACCAAACCACCAGCCGCTTCAACCCATTGGAATGCAGGTCTGAATGAATCCCAAAGATGTTTTAATTCTTCATGGTAAAAAACCAAGCCTTTAATCACATCAGTGTTTTCAAGAATCTCAATGGTTGGAATAATTTCTTCTTCAGAATCGAAGCGCACCAGGAGATATCCCGACAAATTCTTCAATTCATCGAAATCATCTGAGAGCAAAACTGGCTTATCGTTGAAGAAAACTTTATACATTTGCCGACATGCAGTCAAACCGTGATTCGGCGCTAAAAGTAGCTGAATTTCTTCTACAAATCAAGGCCGTAAAATTGCAGCCTGAAAGCCCTTTCACTTGGGCAAGTGGGTGGAAGTCGCCCATCTATTGTGATAATCGCAAAACGCTTTCTCACCCTGGGATCAGAACTTACATTCGCCAGGAATTTACCCGCCACATTGTCGAGAATTTTGGGAAACCAGATGTTATCGCAGGGGTGGCAACCGGAGGAATCGCTCAGGGAGCACTCGTGGCAGAAGAGCTCGGCGTTCCTTTTATTTATGTGCGCTCATCGAGCAAAGGCCATGGTCTGCAGAACAAGATAGAAGGACAGTTAGAAAGCGGACAATCAGTTGTAGTGATTGAGGACTTGGTTTCAACAGGAAAAAGTAGCCTGGATGCCGTTGATGCACTCCGCGAAGCTGGGGCAGAAATTAAAGGAATGGCTGCCATCTTCACTTACGGATTCGAGCAAGCCCGTGAAAACTTCAAAGCTAAGAATGTCCAATTGATCACCTTGACTGACTATAACTTCTTGCTTGATCAAGCTCTAAAATCAGAATACATCTCTGAAAAAGATCTTGAATCGCTGAAGAGCTGGAAAACTTCACCCAATACCTGGGGGCAATCATGAAAATAGAAAGTAAAAAGGTCATTGTACCTGCCGATGTCAGTGAGGTGTTTGCCTACGTTGAAGACCTGAACAATTTCAAGAATCTCTTGCCACTTGATCGCATTTCTGATTGGGATAGCAATGCTGATTTCTGCACGTTTAAGGTGCAAGGTACCGCAACAATCGACCTTCATATGGATCAGAAAAGTGGGCCGAACAATCTCATTTTGAAAAGTGGTGAAAAATCACCTTTTCCATTCACGTTAGAGATTTTCTTGAATCAAGTAGAAGGGGGAACAGTAGCATATCAGAAAGTAAATGCTAGCGTGAACCCATTCCTAAAGATGATGGTCGAGAAACCGTTGTCCAACTTATTCGACTTCATCGCCGACAGGCTGACGGCAGTCTTCAGTAAATAATTTCCACTTGTTTGGGCTGGTAATGCCGCGTAGTACCCTGCTTTGATCTCACCCAAAGGTGACCATCGTCTTCAACGTGGGTTATCTTTCCAGTGAACTGATGCTCACTATCGCGGAACTCGATCCAAGATCTACAGCCATATAGAGCCTCGTGATATTCCGTTCTGATACGGCTGTAGTCTCCAGACTTGAGCTGTTCTAACCAGTAATTAATTTCATCAATTACCGTTCTTGTAACACGGTTGGTCACCACTTTTTGGCCAATTTCAATGGCTAAGCTGGTTGCGCTTAAATCTGGTGCAAATTCAAGCTGATTAATATTCAGACCTAGACCTACAATGGCCCATTTCTTTCCAAGATTCCTTTTGACTTCGATGAGTATTCCACCAATTTTATGGTCAGACACCAAAATATCATTGGGCCATTTTATCCAAACTCCGCTCAACTTTTCGCTGTTCAAATAAGACTTGATGCCCAAAGAAATGCTTTCTGAAAGCAAAAATTGGTCGGTGTTATCCAAAAAAGAAATGTCAATTGCGAAGCTCATGGTCAAGTTTGCACCGGGCTCACTCTGCCATACCGACTCCCTTTGACCCCGACCAGCTGTCTGAAAATGTGCCAGAATTACATCTCCTTCATGGTAATTCCCTGACATAAGCTCATTGGCAACGTAATTGCTTGTGCTATCCAAAGATTCAAAGCGTCGAATATTATTTCCAATCATAATTCAGCTAGCGTGTACAAATGAGCTTTGCACGGCGAAATTGCTTAATTTTGCTGAATTGAGTAAAAAATCTGAATGGTAAAAACTTCCCCCATTACATCTGTTGATTTGGCACAAGCTGCAGTCAAAGGAATGCAAGAATTGAAAGGCCAAAAAATCGTGACAATTGATATGCGTAAACTTCCAAATTCTGTTTGCGACTTTTTTGTGATTTGTCATGGTACTTCCGACACTCAAGTAGAAGCTCTCGGAAGGTCTATAGAAAGAGTAGTTTACGAAGAACTTGGAGACGAACCCAATCACAAAGAAGGAACTCAAAAAGCAGAGTGGCTTCTTTTGGATTACTTCAATGTCGTAATTCACGTTTTCAAAGAAGAAGCCAGAAATTTTTACAATATCGAAGGCCTTTGGGCTGACGGAGAAGTAACATCAATAGAAGATTAGTAGACTATAGCTATGGCTGAAAAGAAAGATAAAAATCAGTACAACAAGATAAAGAACAAGATGCCTTCTGTAGGATCTGGTGGGGATAAAAACCCGAAGAAGCCGTTCAATTTTTACTGGATATATGTAATTATTGGAGTCGTTTTGGTTTCCCTTACCTTATTCAATAAGGATGGTGGAATGACGCCGATCAAGCTTTCGCAATTCGAACAGTACGTTTCTGATGGTGATGTGAAAGAGGTCATCATCTACAACAAGCAATTAGCTGAAGTTTACCTAACAGATGAAGCGCTCAAGAAAAAAGAGCACAGCGATCGCATTCAAAAACCGATCATCTCAGGAGCTAAAAACACGGGGCCACATTACAAGTTCGATATCGGACCGGCTGAGAGCTTTCAGGAAAAACTCGACCGATGGGAAAGAGATTACAACTTAGTTTACGATTACAAAACGAGGAGCGATTGGGGGTCTGAGATTTTCACTTGGCTCCTATTTATCGGAATCATGATAGCCGTGTGGATGTTCGTGATGCGCCGCATCAGTGGTGGCGGCGGAGCTGGCGGTCAGATTTTCAATATCGGAAAGTCGCGTGCTCAGCTCTTTGACAAGACCAAAGGTACGAACGTTACTTTCAACGACGTAGCGGGATTAGAAGGTGCCAAAGAAGAAATTCAGGAGATCGTTGACTTCCTCAAAAACCCAAAGCGATACACAGCCTTGGGAGCGAAAATCCCAAAGGGAGCTTTGCTTGTAGGCCCTCCCGGTACAGGTAAGACTCTTCTTGCGAAAGCCGTGGCTGGTGAAGCGCAGGTTCCTTTTTTCTCATTATCAGGATCCGATTTCGTGGAAATGTTCGTTGGTGTTGGGGCTTCGCGAGTTAGAGACTTGTTTAAGCAAGCCAAAGAAAAAGCACCTGCGATCATTTTTATCGACGAAATTGACGCTATTGGTCGAGCACGGGGCAAAAGTGCCAGCATGGGAGCAAACGATGAACGAGAAAACACGCTAAACCAGCTCTTGACAGAGATGGATGGATTTGGTACCAATAGTGGGGTTATTATTCTCGCTGCAACCAACCGCGCTGATGTCCTTGACCGAGCCCTTATGAGAGCGGGAAGGTTTGATCGTCAGATTTATGTAGACATGCCAGACCTGAACGAGCGAAAAGAGATTTTTCAAGTACACCTCGGTCCTATTAAGGTTGAAAAGTCTATCGACATTGACTTTCTGGCAAAGCAAACTCCAGGGTTTAGCGGAGCCGACATCGCCAATATCTGTAACGAAGCTGCCTTGATAGCTGCGCGCAAAAAGAAAGCTGAAGTTTCTAAACAGGATTTCCTAGATGCCGTTGATCGAATTATCGGTGGATTGGAGAAAAAGAACAAGATTATCACCAAAAAAGAGAAGGAAGTCATCGCCTATCACGAGGCAGGTCACGCTACCGTGTCCTGGCTACTCGAGCACGCTTCTCCACTGGTAAAAGTGACCATAGTTCCGCGAGGACAATCACTGGGTGCCGCCTGGTACCTGCCTGAGGAAAGACAGCTCAATACAGTGAATCAGATACTAGATGAGATGTGCGCAGCCTTGGGCGGACGCGCAGCTGAAAGCGTTATCTTCGATGAGATTTCTACCGGTGCTTTGAGCGACTTGGAAAAAGTTACCAAGCAAGCCTATGCCATGGTCAAGGTATACGGACTAAACTCGAAGGTAGGTAACATCAGTTTCTACGATTCTACGGGATCTTCGGAGTATAACTTCCAAAAACCCTACAGCGATAAGACAGCAGAGTTGATTGATCAGGAAGTCAAAAACATCATTGAATCGCAGTACGAGCGTGCGAAAGTGATACTCAATGAGAATAAGGACAAGCTCACAAAGCTGGCTAACCAATTGTTGGAAAAGGAAGTTATCTTCAAAGAAGACCTCATCACCATTTTTGGTAAGCGCCCGTTTGAAAAAGAAGAACATCTTCTGCCACATGCAAATGGAAACAGCGATAAAAAAATAGCCCTGAACGAAGGCAAGGATAAAACCCCTGAGTCAGATTCCGATGAAAATAGCTCTTCGGAAACATCGGATTCATCCCAAACTGAAAAAGACGAGTCTGAAAAATAGGGTTCTCGGATGGAGAAAGATTGGGTAAAGGTGTATAGCTCCACATTGCCATACAATGTCGAATTGGTCAAACAGCTTTTGGAACAGAAAGATGTTGGGTCCATTATATTGAATCAGCAAGATTCCGCATATGTATCTATTGGGGAAATTGAACTTTACGTGAAACGTGAGCAAGTCATTTTGGCGAAGGATATCATAGCTAAATCGGAACTGTGAAAGAACTGGGTTTAAGGATATCTACAGGATTGATTTTCCTGGTTGTGGTTATTGGATGCATCATCTGGAACCCCTATTCACTCGCATCGCTCTTTTATGTAGTCGGAGTGCTTGGGATGCTGGAATATTACAGCTTAGCCAAAACTGGTGGTGTTCATCCGCAGCTTACGCTTGGAGTTATTACCGGATCAGTCTTGTATATTTCAATAGAGCTCGTCAAGCTGGGTGCAGCACCTTTCGCTGTAGTCTCTTTGAGCATTCCATTCTTTATGGGAATCTTCATCTACGAGCTATACCGCAAACGGCAAGACCCCTTTACCAACATAGCGCATACCATCATCGGAATCATTTACATTATGGCTCCTTTGGCCTTGCTTAATGTTTTTTCATACGAGGAAATCGTGAATGAATATCATCCGGAGATTGTTCTCGGATTCTTCGTTATGCTCTGGCTCAACGATACCGGGGCGTATGTCTTTGGTAGATTACTAGGTAGGACAAAACTTTTTCCGCGAATTTCCCCCAACAAAACCTGGGAAGGCTTGATTGGTGGTGTTCTGGCTGCTATCGGCGGCGCTGTTGTCATTTCAACATTTTACACAGAGTACAGTATTGCCACCTGGGTAGTACTCGGTCTTATTATAGCTATATCAGCATCATTCGGTGATCTGGTAGAGTCCTTGTTGAAAAGGTCGCTGGGCGTTAAAGACTCCAGTAATATTCTACCCGGCCATGGTGGTATTCTCGATCGATTTGACGGCGTTCTGCTCGCCAGCCCTATGGTTTTTACCTACTTGATGCTTTTCGTACATTCAACCTGAAATAAACTTTACTATGACATTCCACAGAGAAGGCAAAGGTATCATTGCGACTACCGTACTCTTGGTTCTTTCAATTAATGTAATTCTGTATTACACGGCACCTATCTGGCTATTTTACGCCATCCTGCCATTGACTTTGGTATTCCTGTATTTGATTGTGCAGTTTTTTCGTGTTCCAAGCCGAAACATCTCACAAGATGATGGATTAGTTGTATGTCCGGCCGATGGAAAAGTAGTGGTAATAGAAGAGACCGAAGAAGGAGAATACTTCAAAGACAAGAGAATCCAAGTCTCTATTTTCATGTCGCCACTCAATGTGCATGTCAATTGGTATCCAATTGGTGGGAAAGTGAGTTACAGCAAATATCACCCCGGAAAATATCTGGTAGCCTGGCACCCAAAGTCTAGCACTGAAAACGAGCGAACAACCGTTGTGGTAAAGTCAAATTCAGGAACCGAAGTTCTTTTTAGACAGATTGCCGGTGCAGTGGCCCGAAGGATTGTTTGCTACGCGAAAGAAGGTGATAATGCGGAGCAAAGCAAAGAGTTCGGCTTTATCAAATTTGGAAGTCGGATCGATGTTTTCCTTCCGCTTGGCACGGAAATCAAAGTTGGTCTAGATCAAAAGGTAACCGGCTCTGAGACTGTTTTAGCCCAGCTTCCTAGATAATCAATTTAAGTTCACTCAGCTCCTTTATCTCAAAGGTCGGATTATCGTCATGCTCCAACCCATTGGGGTTGAAATAGACTTGATCCATAAATACCCTCCGAGCACCTTCGATATCGGCCTGAAGGTCATCCCCCACCATAATCGAATCCATTGCCCGCGTATTGGCTAATTGCATTGCCAGATTAAAAACAAGTGAATCGGGCTTACGTGCCATGGCCTTTTCGCTTGTAACGATTATATCGAAATAAGGTTGGATCCCGCTTTTACTCAGCTTGATATGCTGAACTTCTTCAAAGCCATTGGTAATAATATGAAGCTTATACTTTCCCGCGAGGTAGTCAAGTGTAGATTTGGTCTCAGGCAGCAAAACCGTTTGATAGGGACTAACTTCCAAATATGCTCGATCGAGTTTTTCGCCAAGAACCCCATCTCGGATTCCAAAATGTTCAAGTGTTTTGGTAAACCTCAATCGCCGGAGATCCCTTTTCGATATGGATCCCATTCTGTAGAATTTCCAGTACGATTCATTAATCCGTTGATACTCTTCAACGAAATTTTCGAGAATAAGACCATGCTCTGCCAATTTGAAGTCAATGTAAATCTGACTTAATGCTTTTCGACTATTGGTTTCAAAATCCCAAAGCGTCCGATCTAAATCAAAAAAAACATCCGAATACTTAGCCATCAGTATACTATTGCATCTTTTACCGAGTGAGCAAAGTAAGATAAACCAGATGACCAACAAAAAGTCGAAAACACCAAAAGCGGGTATGTTAGCTTGTTGCGATAGTAAAACTTGGCGGCTACTACACAACCTATAGGAATGCTGAGTATTGCAGGAGTGACGATTACCAGCCCAATCAATCCAAACTTTCGCTTAATCTGAATGATGGTTCTATTCTTCTTACTGAACATTTTCTTGGGTTTGTACTTTCTACGTCTCGCCCGTACATCATCAATCTGCTTGAATATCCAATGTCCGAAATAGTAGAAAAATGTTACACCAGAAACACCCCCAGCTGTAGTGACAACGACCGTTTCCCAAAACGAAAATCCTGATGCAGCCGCAGCTGCAGGAGCAAAAAAAAACTTGACCGAGCTGAGAAGGAAAATGCTAATGACTTCGGCCAAATTCATTGAAATCACTTTGAACCGTAACTCAAATCACCTGCATCACCCAAGCCTGGAACAATATACGCTTGAGCGGTGAGCTCATCATCAATCATCCCTACCCATAAGGTGGTATTCGAAGGCAGGTTTTTTCGAACATATGCCACCGCTTCATGACTAGCAATCAAGGCGACAATATGATTGTGTTTAGGCTTTCCTTTTCTGAGAAGGGCTTTATGTGCCAAGACCATTGAAGAACCTGTAGCTAACATGGGATCAACAATAATCAATTCTCGATCTTCTATACTTGGGCTACTCATGTACTCCACTTCTACGGTAAAATCATCGTCGTTTTTATGATGGCGACGGTAAGCTGATACAAAAGCTGAGTCGGCCTGATCAAAATACCGCAGCATTCCTTGATGCATAGGTAGTCCTGCCCGAAGGATAGTAGCCAGAATGGGAAAGGAACTCGGCACTGACATGTTTGCTTCTCCCAAAGGTGTAGTCACTGATTCAGTTTCAAAGTCCAGACTTTTGCTGACTTCATAAGCAAATATCTCACCCAACCTCTCCATATTCAATCTGAATCGAGCCCGATCCTGTTGAATCTTCTCTGATCTAACTTCTTTTAAGAATTGATTGAAAATCGAATTTGTCTTTCCTAAAATGTGAATCATGGTCTTGATTGGCTTTGGTACAAAGTTAAACCATATCAATCATCAAGTAACAAAGATTCGTGGACTTTGACCCAAGGAATTTACAATAATTGGCTTGGATCTTCTTGAATTATAGAATGCCTTCATCGGCAAAACTATAATAAGACTTATCGGTGAAAATTAAATGATCGAGAATGGGAATGTCGAGCATGCGTCCACTTTCTACAAGCTTTTTAGTTAAGGATCGGTCAGCTTCGCTCGGCTGTAAAGTTCCACTCGGATGATTATGAGCGAGAATGATCGATGATGCCAATCGTGCAATGGCCGGCTTGAATATGAGCCTTTGATCAACTACAGTTCCAGAGATACCTCCGCGACTGATACAGATTCGGTCTTTGACTTCATTTGATCTACTCAGCAAGAGTATCCAGAACTCTTCATGGTCGATGTCCGACAGTACGTCTTGAAGTTCGTGGTAGACATCTTTACTACTCGAAATTTTATTGGATTGACGCAATTCAGACTGGGATCGTCTCCGCCCTAACTCGAGAGCCGCGAGCACCGTTATGGCTTTTGCCTCTCCCACCCCACGAAATTTCTTTAGGTCGTCGATTTGAATTCGACCAAGTTTGTGTAAGTCGTGGCGATATGATTGAAGAATGTCTTTGGCCAGATCCAGAGCACTTTGGTTTCGCGATCCCGACCCAAGCAAAATAGCGATGAGTTCGGCATCCGAGAGCGCTTGTCTCCCTTTCCGAATCATCTTTTCTCGAGGTCTGTCGTCCTCAGCCCAGGATTTTATGCTTGTAAGCTCGCCGGTTAGTTTCATATCTCGTAACCAACAAGTTAATAAAAAAACCCTGCTCCGAAAAACGGAGCAGGGTTTTAAAATTCTATTCTGAAATTGATTAAAGCGAGTTAACGTGCTTTGTCAATTTTGATTTTAAGTTTCCAGCTTTATTGTTGTGGATGATGTTATTCTTAGCAAGCTTATCAATCATGCTTGATACAGACAACAACATCTCTTGAGCTTCTTTCTTGTCAGTTAGGTCGCGCAATGCTTTGATAGCGTTACGAGTCGTTTTGTGTTGGTAACGATTTCTAACACGACGTTTCTCGGTAGATCTGATGCGCTTTAAGGCTGATTTGTGATTTGCCATCTTAAATTTAATTACTTCCTGCTAAAAATTTGGAGTGCAAATATAGGAATCTTTTTAATAGGAGCAATGAAAATGAACGAAGAGATAATATTTTCTTTTCTCCTTGATATCCATGACTCTGTCCTTTCAGAATTCTATTTTTGAGCCAAAATTGAATCGATGGCAAAGTTAGTAGTTGTAAGACACGGACAAAGTGTTTGGAACAAGGAAAATAAATTCACAGGATGGGTCGATGTAGACCTAGCTGAAAAAGGTGTAGAAGAAGCAAATCAGGCAGGGGTACTTCTAAAAGACTACACGTTTGATGCAGCCTTTTCATCAGTATTGAAGCGTGCAAACCGAACACTCGACATCATTCTCGAGAAAATTGGGCAGTCAGACCTTCATGTAGAAAAGAATAAAGCCCTCAACGAACGAATGTACGGAGACTTGCAGGGACTTGACAAAGACGAGACGAGAGAAAAGTACGGCGAAGAACAAGTACATATCTGGAGACGCTCTTTTGACGTGCAGCCTCCGGGCGGGGAAAGCCTGAAGGACACTGCCGATCGCGTGATACCTTATTTCGATTCAGAAATAGCTCCCCTACTAAAAGCAGGTAAAGACGTGATCATTTCCGCTCACGGAAATAGCCTTAGAGCTTTGATCATGCACCTTGAAGGTCTGAACCCAGAAGAAATTTTAAAGGTGGAGATCCCAACAGGAAAACCGAAACTCTATGACCTAAATGATGACTTAAGCATCAAGTCGTCTGCGTTCTTAAACTAGAGCAATTCATGCTTAATAATAATAAGAAAAGCCAATCCGAAAGGGTTGGCTTTTTTTATTGTCTGATCTTTCAATACCCTGTCAGAATAGCGAAGAATACCATCTGCCTTACCCCTTTTCCTTGAGCAGAGCTCAGAGATAACAGGACTTGGGGGATTACTCAGGCTAATCGTCGTCGCTAGGGCTCTGGCGAAGGACGACTTCGTTATCGGCATCTCGATACGTTCAGACTCTAAAGCAAAGCAATATTGAACTTGGATCGTTTTTCTGTTCTCAAAACCGCATTCGAAAAGATTAAAACTATAATTTGAAGAAACAGATTACCCCAAAGGCCTTCGGGATGATCCCAGCATCGTTAATTCAAAATACGAAGAATACCATCTGCCTTCAGCAGCTAGACTTTTTTTATACCCCAAAATTTCCTTGAGCAGAGCTCAGAGAAATTTTGGGGTATAAAAAAACCCCGACCTGTCGGTCGGGGTATTCTTCGTAGCCCGTAGGGGATTCGAACCCCTGCTACCAGGATGAAAACCTGGCGTCCTAACCCCTAGACGAACGGGCCTTTTGGGGACTTCCTTTCAGAAGCGGGTGCAAATATAAAACGCTTTTTTAGGACTGCAATAAATTTTCAGAAAAAAAATTAATCGTCTGATGTGGTGTCCTCCCACTGAAACTGAAAACCAAGCCTTTTACCTGTGCGCAAATTCACATTATCCTTCATTTTGTTGACTTCGCGTAGAGTCACTTCTTGCACTTCGCTGTAGGCCGGAATGTAGAGATCAAACTTGATAGTGTAGGTAATTATCGAGCAGAGAATCTCTTTCATCTTTTCCCGATCGATTACCGCATTTACAAAATCATTGTATTTATAGCCCAACTCCTTCTTTCCTTCTAAGAAATAGTGATTTTCGGAATTGATGAAAAGCCGTCCGATCAGGTAACCCAAATCCTGCTCTCTATGATACCGAAAACTATCGGCTAGGAAATTGTGAATCTGGATAATCCCTACATATCCACGTTGCTTGTCTTCTTGCAGATATGAAGATCGCCAATACACACTATTGTTCGGAAACCGAAAGACATTAGTGTGCATCGAAAACAAAAGAACATCCCCAGCTATGGTGAGCTGACAGTAAAAAGCACCAAGGTCTTTATATGACACTTCAAGTCGTGGATCTATTTCTGCTACTTCTGCCTTGAACTCTTCAGTCAGTTCTTTCAGAACTTCCTTGAAGGTCTGGAATTGACTTTGAAGAAGCTCGAATACGTCGCGTTTATGCATTGATTTGGCCTTAACCAAATCCAAGACTTGTTGATGTGGAGAGTGTTCTTCCATAATTTAGTATGCCTTCGCGAATAACACGCGACGTGCTGATGGGTTGCCAGTTAAGATGCAGCTACCCGGACTGGTGTCGCCATCCAGCGGTATGCAACGAATGGTCGCCTTCGTTTTTTGCTTAATCTGCTCTTCCGTTTCAGCTGTTCCGTCCCAATGTGCAAGAACAAATCCGCCTTTACCATTAATGATCGACTCAAACTCTTCCCAGGTGTCTGCTGTATGCGTATTCTCTTCGCGGTGCTTCAGAGCTTTATCGTAAAGCCCTTTTTGAATTTCATCCATGAGGGCTTCAACATGTCCAACAACATTATCGAATGCAACGCTTGACTTTTCACCAGAATCTCTCCTCGCTACTTCTACCGTACCGGCTTCCAAATCTCGTGGCCCCATAGCTATTCGCACTGGAACTCCTTTCATTTCATATTCTGCAAACTTCCAACCTGGCTTGCGTTTGTCATCATCATCCAACTTCACACGAATACCGAGAGACTTGAACTTGGTCATCACCTCTTCCAACTTTACTTTCAAGTCATTGAGCTGCTCTTCGTTTCGGTATATTGGAACCAAAACAACCTGAATCGGCGCTAACTTTGGTGGCAAGACCAGTCCCTGATCGTCGCTGTGCGTCATGATCAAGGCTCCCATCAATCGGGTAGATACCCCCCAACTTGTAGCCCAAACTAATTCTTCCTTTCCTTCCTTATTGACAAACTTGACATCGAAAGCTTTCGCGAAGTTCTGGCCCAAAAAGTGAGAAGTACCCGCTTGGAGCGCCTTTCCATCTTGCATCAAAGCTTCAATACAATACGTTTCCAAAGCTCCGGCAAACCGTTCACTTTCAGACTTAATCCCTTTCACGACAGGCATGGCCATCCATTCTTCTGCGAAAGTGGCGTAGACATCCAACATTTGTTCTGCCTCAGCTATGGCCTCTCCCTTGGTGGCATGAGCTGTATGCCCTTCCTGCCACAAGAATTCGGCTGTTCTCAGAAACAGACGCGTTCGCATCTCCCATCGCACCACATTCGCCCATTGGTTAATGAGAATCGGCAAGTCACGGTAACTCTGAATCCAACCTTTGTATGTATTCCAAATGATTGTTTCTGATGTAGGCCGCACAATCAACTCTTCTTCCAACTTTGCGTCTTCATCGACGACAATTCCGCCATTCTCTTCATCATTCTTCAAGCGGTAGTGGGTCACAACTGCACATTCTTTTGCAAATCCCTCTACGTGGCTGGCTTCTCTACTGAAATATGACTTCGGAATAAAAATTGGGAAGTAGGCGTTCGTATGACCCGTTTCCTTAAACATATCATCCAGGGCGCGCTGCATTTTTTCCCAAATGGAAAACCCATGCGGCTTTATAACCATGCATCCACGAACTTCGGAATGCTCGGCCAAATCGGCTTTTGAAACCAATTCGTTGTACCAATTTGAATAGTTCTCTTCTCGAGTTGTTAGCTTCTTGCTCATTTCAAAAGTTTGGAATAGTTCTTGCACTTAATGACATGCAAGATTTCAAGCTACAAAGAAACTAAAGTCAGTTGACTAGCGAGAATCTTTTTACCTTTAACATAGTGCTAAACTACGGAGTCATGAGAAAATTATACATCATAGGGGGGCTATTAACTGCCATAGTGATTAGTTCCTGTTCATCAAATCAAGAATTAGCTCAACTAGAAGAAGTTGATGATGTGTATTATCGTGCTCCAAAGAAAAAGGTTGCCTTGGTAGATCCAGATAGCCCAGTGGAGTCAGTAAGCTTCATGGATGGTGCATCTGATGCTGAGCGGAGCTACTACGAAGGTGGAGATTATGTACCGCCAGCTCAAACTCAAAGTAGTTCTGATTCTGATTACGATTACTACGACGAAGATTATGCACGTCGACTGGAAAACTTTAGCGATAGTACTGATGAGTCGTACATTTTTGATTACGATGGTAACACGGATTACAGCGAGATATACGAAACAGAGAATAATTATCCTCCTACCCGATTTAGAACATCTTTTGGGTTCGGGTACAACACTTTCTACGGCCCCCATTCCAACATAGGAATGTCAATGGGATATTCAAATTATCCAACTCCATACGGCACGCCTTATCCATCGCATATTGGCGGTTATAACATGAACCCCTGGAGCTACGGCGTATGTGTAAATTATGGATTCGGTTATAACTCATTTTATAATCCTTACGGCTATTACGGTAGTCCATATTATACTGGCTACTGGTCTCCGTATACACCAATCTACGACCCTTATGGCAGATATTACTACGACCACAATCCATATGTTGTAAACGATCCGCGCTCAACGAGTTCTAGAGCGTCGAGAGGTGGAGTTATTCCTCCTTCAGGAAATGATGGTGGGATCAATGGTATTTCAACCGTCAATCGCTCAAGAAATTCGGAAAGGATGGAACGCACCGCGAGCAATTTGAATCGCAATGATGGGTCTGGAATATCAACTGATAGCCGAACATCCCGCAGAGATTATACTCCCACCAGATCTCGAGCTGGAGTCAATGAAAGAAGACTCCCATCACCAGCCGATCGAGTTAGATCGGATCATCAACGTGCGCGGCAATCTGGAACCTATCAGACAAGATATGGCCGTTCTGGTATTAGAACAACATCCCCTTCTCGTACAAGAAGTTCTGGATCTGGCTCTCCATCTTACCAAAGATCCACGCCGAGCAGACCTAGCATGAATCGCGGTTCTAGTCCGTCGTACTCGCCATCCAGATCATCAGGAAGCCGATCTGGTAGCAGCTCACCGAGCAGATCTGGGTCTTCATCACGAAGAAGATAATTAGATGAAAACATTCAAGAATTTCATTTCAGGCATACTTGCCTTAGCCATCGGTATACCCGCATTTTCGCAAAACGAGGGTGATGTGCGGCGATATACTTCACAGTACATGTCGGGTACAGCGCGGTTTAATGGACTAGGCGGAGCAATGGGTGCCCTTGGAGGAGATCTCTCAGCAATACATTCCAACCCGGCCGGAGTCGGTGTGTATAGGTTCTCTGATTTCTCCATTACTCCAACCATCGAACACAATGTGCTCGATCTTGAAAATGAAGATGGAACTTGGTCTGACGATGAAACGGCATTCAAGATGAACAATATCGGCCTTGTCTTTGCCAATGAGATGAAACACCCAAACTGGAAAAACTTCAACTTCGGAATCTCCTATCAAAGACTTAACACGTTTCAAGATAACCTCTATAGCAATCAGCGATTAAACCTGAATCAGTCCTTAATGCAGGATTTTGCGAACCAAGCCAGCGGGTTTTACCCAGATGAGCTATCAGAATTTAGCACCTTATTGGCATGGGAAGGATACGTGATCGACACCGCAGGTGTAGGATATGAATACATCGGAAGGGCTGTAACTGGACAAATTCAACAAACTCAGCGCACAGAGCGTAAAGGGGGGCTCGGAGATTTCGGAATCACAATGGGAGCGAACTATGGTGATTTCTTATATATAGGTGCGGGAATCGGAATATTATCGGCCAATTATCAAACGGAAGTGGTTACCACAGAAACGCCAACAGATAAAGACAATACAGACTTGGTTACATATTCTTTCAAAGAGAAACTCAAGGTTGATGGATTGGGTGTTAATGGGAAATTTGGAGTGCTTTTAAAACTCGGTAAATCTGTTCGAGTTGGCGGATCTATTCACACACCATCTTCGCTGAGTCTAACAGATACATATGAGAATTCCCTCAACAGCACCTTGCGAGATCCATACGAAGAGATAACCGCAAACTCATCAATAGGCGAGTTTTCATACAGAATTCGAACTCCGTGGAGGTATATGGTAAGCGCCGCAGCTGTAATAAAAAGCTTTGCACTTATTTCTGCTCAGTACGAATACACTGATTATAGCAGTGGAGAATTGAAAAACAGCAATACGGGAGCTGACACGGACTTTAGCGAAACCAATAGATTGATCCAATCAGCCTTTGGGCCAGAGCATGGCGTAAGAGCGGGTGTTGAGTTTCGAATTACACCGAGCTTTTATTTGCGCGGTGGTACAGGGTGGTTTAAAAATCCGATAGTTGCAAATGAGTACAGCGGTGCAGATCTTGACCGACGTCAGTATTCTGGAGGAATTGGAATAAAAAAGGCGAAATGGAATGTCGATTTCGCCTATCAATTTGCCACCTTTCAGGAGCTTTACCAAACGAATGGCTCGGCTCCAACAAGTGTAATTACCAATGAATTATCGAGCTTTTCGCTCACCGTGGGATTGAGAATGTAAGATCGCTTACTTGATAAGCTTCGCGATCAGAGCATCCATTTTCTCCTGCTCTTCTTGAGCAAGCTCAGCATCAACCAAGATACGACCACTGTGCTCATCTACGATGATTTTCTGGCGTGCAGCTACGTCGAGCTGACGTTGTGGTGGAATCTTGATGTAAGAACCAGCTGAAGCTTCACGATCAATCGGCACGACAGCCAATCCATTTTTCGAACCATTTCTGATTCGACGGTAAGCTGTTATCAACCTTTCGTCAATTTTCTTTGCAGCATCTTCGCTCTTCTTCAACAAAGTATCTTCTTCTTTCTTGGTCTCGTTGATAATATCATCGAGCTCTTTCTTTTTTGAATCAAGATCCTTCTTACGACCTTCGAGTTCTTCCTTTGTTGCAGTAAAAATCTCTTGCTTGGCATCAATTTTCGCCTTGAATTCTTTGATGCGCTTTTCAGCCAACTTAATTTCAAGATCTTGATACTCCAGCTCTTTGTTCAAAGAATCAAACTCACGATTATTACGCACGTTCGATTGTTGCTCTTTGTATTTCTTGATGAGCGCCTTCGAATCTGTAATTGAATTCTTCTTGCTAGCGATCTCATTTTCTAAAGACGTCAACTCATCCTGCATTTTCTCCAACCTGGTTTCCAGACCTTGGATTTCATCTTCCAAATCTTCTACTTCTAAAGGAAGTTCACCACGTACGGTTCTAATCTTATCTATGTGCGAGTCAATCAATTGTAGACTGTAAAGTGCACGTAGTTTTTCTTCGGGTGTAAGCGTCTTTTTTGCTGCCATATACTAGATATAATCGATGGGGTTTGTGTTGACCCCCGTTAAATGGGTTGCAAAAGTACTAAATTTTTCGCTGATATAGTCAGCAATTAAATCGATCGTAAACCGCTCGCTCTCATAATGCCCAATATCGGCAATTACCATCTCTCCTTCCCCATCAAAAAACTCGTGATACTTGATGTCTGAGCTGATCAAAATATCGGCTCCTGCAGCTTTTGCTGTGTGGATCAAGAAACTCCCTGATCCGCCACAAACAGCCACTTTAGAAACTGTTTTCTCAGCAGCTGGAGTGTATTTCAAAACCTTCAGGCCAAGATCTGTTTTAACTTTCTTGAGAAAGGTCTCCAATGGCATGGGAGAACCCAATTCACCAATCATTCCAGACCCCACTTCCTGGTAACTATTTACCAACCCTTGATGGAAATAGGCCACTTCTTCATAAGGGTGAGCGGCTTTCATTGCTGAGATAATCCGATTTCCCAGATAGTCTGGAAAAATCATCTCCACTCTCGCTTCATCTGCACGTTCAAGGGCACCAACCTGACCTGCATAGGGGTCAGCGCCGTCTTCGGGCTTGAAAGTGCCTTCACCAACGACACTGAAACTGCAATTGCTGTAGTTCCCGATATTTCCCCCACCCGCTTCAAAGACAGCTGAACGGACGTTTTCTAAATCATCGACTGGAACGAAACATGTCAACTTTTGAAGTCTACCGTTCTTTGGACTTAATATCGACGGTCGCTCAATCCCAAGTTTATCACAAATCATTTTGTTCACTCCAGAACTCACATTATCGAGATTGGTGTGAATAGCGTAAAGCGCTATGTCGTGTTTAATAGCCTTCAACACTGTTCGCTCCACATAGTTCTTACCTGTTAGCTTTTTTAACCCTTTGAAAACAATGGGGTGATGACTAACAATGAGATTGCAGCCTTTTGAAATCGCTTCTTCCACAACTTCTTCAGTACAATCTAAACTGACCACTACTCCACTGACTTCAACATCAGAGCCGCCAACAATTAAGCCCACATTATCATAAGATTCTGCCAGTTTTGGTGGGGCCCAGCTTTCTAGTACGCGAATAATTTCTTTGATCTGTGTCATAATGCGATATTTGGATGCGATCTCTACGCGAAAGAATGAATAAATTACGAATTCTCCTTTTTCCATTCTCACTGATTTACGGACTCGTAGTCTATTTGAGAAACATGTGCTATGCCAAAGGATGGTTTAAATCATACAGCCCCAGTGTAAAAACAATTGTAGTGGGCAACCTGGCTCTCGGCGGTACGGGAAAGACTCCACATCTGGAATACCTCCTGCGAAAGTTGAACGACAAAGAAGTAGCCGTCTTGAGTCGCGGGTATGGGAGAACTTCAACCGGAAATAAAAAACTTGACTCAAATTCAACAGTGGCTGATGTAGGTGATGAACCGCTACAAATGGCTGAAAAATTTTCGAAAGCATCGTTTTGGGTTGATGAAGATCGATTAAACGGGATTGATCAAATTTCAATAGAAAATCCGAATACAGATGTGATATTACTGGATGATGCTTTACAGCACAGAAAGCTCAAAGCAGGTATAAACATACTTCTAACTACTTGGGATCAACCCTTTGTGTCTGATTACTATCTACCAGCTGGAAACCTGAGGGATCACAGAGTGAGAGCTTATGATGCAGATGCCATTATCGTGACTAAGTGTCCAGGCGTTTTGAACCATGAAAAACGAAATCGTTTGGAGAAACGTTTGAAGAAATACTGTCAAAACGTATTCTTTGACACATTGAGTTACAGCCAACCAGTGGAGCTTTTTGAACACCAAGATGAACTGGTTCCCGGATCAAAAGTCCTTCTTGTATCTGCAATCGCCAAACCAGAAATTCTGGAACAAAAAGCCAGGTCGCATTACGATGTGCTAGATCACTTCACCTACCGTGATCACTACCAATTCAAAGCATCGGACATCGAGAAAATTCGCAATTTTATTGGTAGATTTGCGCCCGGCGAAATTTCAGTATTGACCACTGAAAAAGATGCTACGCGGCTCAAGCCAGTCTTGGAGTCAAGTCCATTCGAAATGCCGAAAGTGTTTCAATGGGGAATCGAAGTAAAGTTTTTAGAAGGTGAAGTAGCCTTCAACGATTTGATCAAATCATATGTCGAAAGACCTACAAGAAATAGTTAAGTACTTAGACTCGAAACTCCCTTTCACGCCTGAAGCCGGAATTATACTCGGTTCAGGCTTAGGTAGTCTTGGCGATGAGATAGAATCGCCTACACGTATTGACTACCATGACATCCCCCACTTTCCACAATCAACTGTAGAAGGTCATGCTGGAGAGCTTATAGCGGGGGTATTCGGTAGAAAAAAAGTCATTGCCTTTAAAGGTCGATTCCATTACTACGAAGGCTATTCGATGGAACAGGTAGTCACTCCGGTTCGCGTACTTGCACTTTTGGGAGCGAAGTATTTATTTGTTTCAAATGCATGTGGCGGTGTAAACCCTGCGCAGGAGATCGGTGAATTGATGATTATCAATGATCATATCAATCTATTCCCTGAAAACCCCTTACTTGGCCCGAACAATGATGAGTGGGGTCCTCGGTTTCCCGACATGAGCCAAGCCTACAACAAGACGCTGATCGCCGCTGGAGAACAAGCTGCCCAAGAACTCAATATTAAAGTTTCAAAGGGGGTTTATGCTGGATTGACCGGACCATGTCTTGAAACCCCAGCTGAATACAAGTACATTCGTACCATTGGCGCTGATGCTGTTGGTATGAGCACTGTGCCCGAAGTAATTGCAAGTCACCACATGGGGATGCAGAATTTCGGGATAAGTGTCATCACCGATCTGGGGGTTGAAGGCAAAATAGTAAAAACGACGCACGAAGATGTTGTGGCTGCGGCCAATAAGGCAGCTAGCCAGATGGTACCACTTTTGAAAAGGACCTTGGAGCTAATATGATTGAAGAAAGACAGGAGATTCTCGATAAGTATCAATTGGTTGTAGGACTTGAAGTCCATGCCCAACAGCTCACAAAATCGAAGGCATACGCTGGAGATAAAAACGAATACGGAAGTCTTCCAAATGCGAATACCAGCCCATTGACTTTAGGGCACCCTGGTACGTTGCCAAGGTTTAATAGAAAAGTGGTTGACTACGCTATGCGCATTGGGTTGGCAACTGGGTGCAAGCTCACTCGAGAAATGAACTTCGCCAGAAAAAATTATTTCTACGCAGATCTTCCGAAGGGCTACCAGATCACACAAGATACTACCCCAATTTGCACGGATGGAGAATTGTACGTGAAAGATGCCGCCGGAAATGACAAGCGTATCGGGATTACCCGAATACACATCGAAGAAGATGCTGGTAAAAGCATTCACGATCAAGATCCATACAACACCTTAGTAGACCTTAACAGAGCAGGAGTTCCTTTGCTCGAAATCGTTTCTGAACCCGACATCAGGTCGCTGGAAGAAGCTTATAATTACTTGGCAGAAATCAGACGATTGGTGCGATACCTCGAGATCTGTGATGGAAATATGGAAGAAGGTAGTTTGCGCTGTGATGCAAACGTTTCTGTAATGCTCAAGGGAGCCAAAGAATTTGGAAATCGATGCGAAGTCAAGAACATGAACTCGCTTCGAAACGTTCAGCGTGCCATAGAACATGAGATGAAGCGTCAGATTCACATTCTCGAAAACGGCGGAACTATCGATCAGCAAACCAGAAGTTTTGATGCGGTAACAGGTACAACTTTTACCCTGAGAAGCAAAGAAGATGCACATGACTATCGTTACTTCCCTGAGCCCGACCTTCAACCTTTGTTATTGCTCGACCAGGACATTGAATCGGTTAAGCAGGCCATGCCCCCTCTTCCGAGAGAGCTTCACAAGAAATACACTGAGCAGCTCGGTTTGTCGGAATACGATGCGAATGTTTTGATCGACTCAAAACCAATTGCCCTATATTTCGAAGAACTGACATCGCATACAAAAAACTACAAAGCAGCGGCCAACTGGGTGATGGGAGAAATCAAGTCTTATTTGAACCAAACTGCTACATCAATTGAAAAATTCCCGATCAGCCCCACCGGAATGGCGGGATTGATAGCGATTATTGATGAGGACTTGATCAGCAATTCGATTGCAACCCAACAAGTCTTTCCAAAAATGTTGGAAAACCCGGGACGAAGTGCGAAAGAAATAGCTGAGTCGGAGAACCTCCTTCAGCAGTCTGATGATAATTGGTTGAAAAGCATCGCTAAAGAATCCCTTGCTGCTTATCCAGAAAAAGTTCAGGCCTATAAAAACGGTAACAAAGGACTGCTCGGGCTTTTCATGGGTGAAATAATGAAGAAGTCAGACCGTAAGGCCAACCCAAAAATGGCCAGTGAAATACTCAGAAAACTACTTGAAGAATGAAAAGAATTGTTTTAGCCGCATTTGTAATCACTTTAATTTCAAGCTGTTCACAACACAGCTCCAACCCAACTGTCAGTGGTACTGTATCGAATGCAGGCGGAGAGAAAATTAGCTTAATCGGCTATATCGATGGGCAGCCTGATACTGTTGGTACCGCTATACCTGATGGTTCTGGCAGTTTTTCAATTCCGCACAACGCCGGGCGTGTGTCCTTCTTCACCCTACAGCTAGGCTCTAAAGGAGCCATCGTTTTGGGCTTTGATAGTACGGAGTCCCCAGTGGTGAATGTAGACATGGAGACTGCTCATAAAACTTATGAAGTATCCGGTTCTCGTGACAGTGAAGATATCCGAAACCTATTTGTGAATAGCGTGCGCTATGAGACCATGTTAGATTCTACCATGAAGGATATGCGCTATTATTCCAATACCAAGGATGCCGAAAAGAGAAATGCTGCTAGCTCTCACTACAATAAATTGAGAGAGGATTACAAGGCATTTCTGACAGGAATGATCGACAAAAACCCTGGTAGTTTGGCTAACTTTTCAGCACTCCAGCGTATGGATCCGAAACAAGACTTCGCCTATTTCGTGAAAGTGCGTGATGCACTGGAGCCAAGAATGGCGGGAAATGCATTTTTTGATCAATTGGCAAATAATGTAGCTAGCCTAGAAGCCGACATGAAATTGGAAGCAGCACTGGCTCCAGGTGTTGAAGCACCAGAAATTAGTCTTCCATCACCAGAAGGAGAAGAGATTGCGCTTTCGAGTTTGAGAGGAAACTATGTCTTAATTGATTTTTGGGCTTCTTGGTGTAAGCCTTGTAGAATGGAAAACCCAAACGTGGTAAAAATGTACAATAAGTACAGTGATGACAACTTTGAAATTTACTCTGTTTCACTTGATCGAAACAAACAAAAATGGGTTCAGGCTATCCAGCAAGACAAGCTCGATTGGGCACATGTTAGCGATTTGAAGTTTTGGAATTCAGCTGCTGCTAAATTGTATGGAGTGAAGAGTATTCCATTCACCCTTTTGATAGACCCCGATGGTAAAATCATCCAAACTAAGCTCAGAGGAAGAGCTCTTGAAGCCAAATTGACTGAAATCTTCGGGTATTAGAATTGGAGAATCCCGCTAAAAATAAGATCTACTTCGCTTCTGATTTTCATCTTGGGGCACCAGATAAAGCTTCGAGTTTTGAGAGAGAAAAAAAGGTCGTGGCTTGGCTCGATGAAGTCAAAGTGGATGCGAAAGAGATTTATATTCTTGGTGATGTCTTTGATTTCTGGTTTGAATATAAAACAGTAGTTCCGCGTGGCTATGTGCGGCTTTTAGGTAAAATAGCTGAGCTCACTGATTCGGGTATTCCGGTTCATTGGTTTATTGGAAATCACGATATGTGGATTTTCGATTACATACCTGATGAATTAAACGTCCAGCTTCATCAAGACCCCATTAGAAGAGAGTTTGCAGGTAAGTCTTTTTACATAGGTCATGGCGATGGACTAGGACCGGGAGACTACGGATATAAGTTTATTAAGAAGGTCTTCAGAGCTGGTTGGTCCAAATGGCTCTTCGCACGGCTCCACCCCAATTTTGGCATTGGGTTAGCAAACTTCTTCTCCAAATCTAGCCGAGCCGCCAATCAAGAAGTTGACAAGAAGTTTCTTGGCAAAGAAGGCGAATGGCTGGCTATCTACTGTGAAGAGCTAGACAAGGAACAACCAACGGATTACTACATCTTTGGTCACCGCCACCTACCTATGAAAATACAGCTCGAAAATGGCGGCTATTATTACAATTTAGGCGATTGGATTAACCATTTCACATATGGAGTTTTCGATGGCCAATCTTTCGAATTGAAGGGATACGGTACTAATCCCACAATCTACTACAATAGTTGATCAAGTCGATCAACCGATTCGAGTATCCCATTTCATTGTCGTACCAACCCACCACTTTTACCATATTACCGATTACCGATGTCAGTTGGGCATCAAAGATACACGAGTACGGACTGCCTATAACATCAACACTCACTATGGGTTTTTCAGTATACTCCAATCGTCCTTTCCATGGCTCAGCTTCAGAAGCATCCTTAAACCATTGATTCACCTCTTCTACAGACGTTTTGTTCTGAACGATATACGTTATATCCGTTAATGAACCATTTGGAACTGGAACTCTTATTCCGGCCCCACCCAAATGACCATCTAAATGAGGAAATATCTTCGTAATGGCCTTAGCAGCTCCAGTAGTTGTTGGAATGATAGAAACGGCTCCTGCTCTGGCTCTTCGATAGTCCTTGTGTGGGCCATCGTGCAATCTTTGGTCGCTCGTGTAAGAATGTACTGTTGTTATATAACCACTTTCAATTTTCAAGCGCTTGTCTATGACATCAACCAAAGGCGCTGAGCAGTTTGTAGTGCAGCTCGCATTACTTATGACGTTCTCCGATCCATCTAAAACGGTGTGATTCGATCCCATCACAATTGTTGGGATGTCTTCTTCATCAGCCACGGCACTGATTATGACACGTGGTGCACCTGCCTGAAGATGCTTTTCGGCACTTGATCTTGTCTTGAATCGACCTGTAGCTTCAATAACCACATCCACATCTTGCCAACCTATATTCTCAATCTGCTGGCAATGCGAAAATGCAATCTTTCGATCATTTAAAACAAGGAATCCTTTTTCATGAGTCACGTTCCCCAGCCACCTGCCGTGAACACTGTCAAACTCAAAAAGGTGACTCAGCACCCCTAAATCTCCTGAATCATTGATATGGACAACTTCTATACTTGGCGATTCAAGCCTTTCCAAAGAACGAAGAACTCCGCGTCCAATTCGTCCAAATCCGTTTATTCCAACTCTAAGTTTTTTCATAAAAAAAGGGCCCTACAAAGTAAGGCCCTTTTTCTGGATTTCATTTATAGTTTCTATTCAGACTTCACAAACTTAGAAGTAATCGAAACTGAATTCGATTCAACTTGTACGATGTATGTACCCGTACCCAGTTCTGATGTATTGAACCTTACTTGACGGTCAGCACCTGCTTCCATTCTCTGAGTAGAAGAAGATACTAGTCGTCCTTCTAGGCTGAAAATACGAACGTTCACTTGACTTGAACTCGCTAGATCAAATTCGAGCGTACCTTCATTTCGAAGTGGGTTCGGGAAGATAACCAGGTCGCTGACTTGATTAACATTACCAGCTATATCGTCAACATTCGTAGAAGGATCAAGTAAGTAATCTGTTTTGAATATTCCGCGGCCGTGCGTTCCAGCATAAACAACACCACTGTTTTCCACATTCCATGGGGCTCTTTTCTGCTGACGAAGGTCGAAAACTGGAACTCGAACCATGTCCCCGTTATTCACTACAGACCATGAGTCACCATTATCTCCTGTATAGTAAACACCATACTCTGTACCTACCATCAAGACTTCTGGTTGATTGATATCCATGATTACAGAATAGCAAGGCATTCCTGTTATATCACTATCTACGTTCCAGATATTGTCAAACGACCCTACTCCAGAAGCCGATGCTCCTGTATCAGAAACGCGAACTTTACCAGAACCACCGTAGTTTCCAATCGAAATGGCTACACGCTCACTAGCAGGGTCTGCATCTTCAGCAGTTCCCTGACCCATAGAGTAATCTACTTCGATATCAGTAACCGCTCCGGCACCGTTGTGAATCATTGTCTTGGTTAGAGCAAATTCATCTTCATCGTAAGTTAACTCCAACTCGGTCCACGCACCATTAAGGCCAGAATACCTCATCAACTGGCCGCTTCCATATCCAACGTAAAGGTGGTCACCATCTGGTGAAAACTCAACGCTAGTTGGGTTCGAACTCTCGCCAGTTGAAATACGGTACCATTGAGGAACACCGTTTGTTTTCATTGGCTGACGAGTAACGTAAACCCCATTAGAAAGGGCTGCTGCCATCATGTACTGTGGCTTCTCTTGAACAAAGGCAGTATCTGCTACATTGTGGTAAACAAAATCTTCTCCTTCTACTGTTCTTACAAAGTAAGAGTAGAAGTTAATATCCTCGTCATTCACATAAGCAAGAAGCAAATCAGTATTATCTGAGTCAATCAAAAGAGAAGTTCCCGCAGGAATTTTTCCAATGATTGTATCTCCATCTGCAGTAAGTTCAAACTCTCCTTCTTCAAAGAAATCTACATTTGGATCATCCAATTGAGGACTGTATTCTACAAAAATCTCTGAGTGTGAATTATTGATGTTTTCATGAAGGGCGATATCTGTGTAGAAGTCTCCCCCACCACCGTTTGATACATCTGCCAAGTTTCCTAACAAGGCTACGTTTGCACCGCTATCAGTTGAGCGGTATACCACTCCGTTGTACAAAGTAGAGAACATGTATGAAGGAAACTCTTGAGAAATTTCGCAATCAAATCCATCACCACCAGAAAACTGTATGGCATCTGTAGCTTGTGATCCATTTAATGAAAGCCACAATGTTCCATTATCCTGCAATCCACCAAGCACTTGTCCGTAAGGGCTGAACGCAATAGCGTAGTATTGGGTAGTTGAGTAATTATTATTAATCATCGACCATGTATCTCCATTGTTCGAAGATTTAAAAATTCCACCGTCAGTTCCTACGTAAACTGTTCCGTTCCCATCCCACTCAGCAGTGTGAATATCAGAGTGAACATAAATAGGGCTTGGAGCTAATCCAGGAGCTGAAGAGAAGTTATCATTGATCGGTTCCCAAAGTGAAATACCTGGAGTGACGTTTGCAGGACTTTGCCAGCGGTAAAGTCTGATACCTCCCATAAGAACAGAATAATCGTCATCTGCACTTTCGTTTGGTACTGCGGTAATCATGTTATCGTAGTTACCCTGTCCTTGACTCGCAACAGAAAAAGGAGCAAATGCCGTACTACTCGCAGGAGCAATTACATTCCAAGTCTGACCAGCATCAGTCGTAGCATAAATGGCTTTCAAGTACCCTGAACCTGTTGAAACAGATGCATACATCACGTCTTTATCAGCAGGTGAAATCGACAAGTCGATGGTACTGTTCCCAGAAATAGTGAAAGGACCGTTATTAACTTGCTCAAAGTTGGCTCCAGCATCGGTAGAAACGTAAACGCGTGGTCCAAGACCTACAAATATGTTTTCACCATCAGCAGAAATATCAAAGTCCTGCACTTCTTGACCGATAAGCCCTTCCGGAAGTTCTCCGAGCTCATCATCGCCATGCATGTATGGGTATAGTCCAAAGTTGGTTCCAACCCAAAGCTTATCGTCATCATTTGGATCCGCGATTAGCTTATTGGTAACTGCCCAATCCGAATCAACATCCCAAGCGTTTGGTTCGAAATCGCTGACCAATTCAAATGTATTTCCATCATCGTTTGATACAAACAACCCGCCACCAATGAATTCTGAACCTCCAGTTCCAGTTGGAAAACCTTCTCTTTTGTGTCCAGTTCCTACATAGATGCTTCCATTCCCGAGGATAGCTATAGAACTTACTCCAAGGTTTTCACTGAAGCCAGTTAAAAGCTCCCAGTTTTGTCCACCATCTTCTGTTTTGAACAAACCTCCAGAAATTCCACCTGCCAGGATTTTGTTTGGCTCTCCTTCGTATACTTGGATGGCTCTAGTTCGACCACCAACATTAGAAGGTCCCATCGAAACCCACTCGACATCGTCGTTTTTTGCTTGACCAAGTCTATCCTGGCGGCGCACAGCCGAACGCATGTTTACAACGTCTTCTTGTTCTATCTCCCCAGTGTAGATATTGGCCTTGACAGATTTCAAGTATTCAAATTGTCCACTAGCAAGAGCGGCATTGTTTTTCTCACTCCGAGGAACGTATGCTACCTCTTCGCTTTGTGATTCCTTTTCAAAAGCATACCAAGATGTGGCCGCAACTGCCACAGCACACACTGATAAGAATAGAATTCTAAACTTCATGTTCTTGTTTTTAATATTCATTTTTTCGCAACGATATTAGCGCAGGCTAAAATATAAATTTATACGGACCAAGTGAGATTCATAATCTCTACAATCCTGAAATTCTTAACATCTTAAAACAGATGCTTTTCGGCATGGTAAGACGATCTTACCAAAGGTCCACTCTCTACATACCGAAAACCTTTTGCTAGTCCAATCTCCTTGTATTCGGCAAATTTCTCTGGTGTAATAAACGATGCTACTGGGAGGTGTTTCAACGTTGGCTGGAGGTATTGACCTAGTGTTAAGACATCTACATCAACAGCTCTGAGATCATCCATGGTCTCCAAGACTTCCTGCTCAGTCTCTCCAAGACCTAACATGACACCTGACTTTGTTCGCATCCCTGCTTTTTTTAGGCGTCGTAAAACCTCAAGACTTCTATCGTACTTTGCTTGAATTCTTACTTGTTTGGTCAATCTTCTAACTGTTTCCAAATTGTGCGACACGATTTCAGGAGCCACATCGATTATCCGCTGAAGGTTTTCCCACTTTCCAGCAAAATCCGGTATCAAGGTCTCCATTGTAGTTGATGGAGATTGATGCCTGATAGCCTTTACTGTTTGCTCCCAGATAACGCTTCCACCATCTGTAAGGTCATCCCTGTCTACTGACGTGATGACACAATGCTTGACGTTCATTAATTTAACCGATCTGGCTACTTTACCCGGTTCAAACTCATCTACCGTTCCAGGACGCCCCGTTTCTACTGCACAAAACCCACAAGAACGAGTACAAACATTACCCAATATCATGAACGTCGCAGTTCCTTCTCCCCAGCACTCACCCATATTTGGGCAATTACCACTCTCACAAATCGTGTGGAGCTTGTGCTCGTCAACAATTTTTCGAACGTTTTTGTAGGCTTCTCCCGTGGGTAGTTTCACTCTCAACCACTTGGGCTTTTTTGTTCTTTGAGCCCGCACCTGCTCTAGTGTTTCCGCCATTTACTTGTTAAATTTTTTGCCAAACTGCAAATTTAGGTAAAAGTTGAGGAACAGGTTGCGGTTCTCTGCAAAGGCCATTATTTCAATTTCCTCGATCGGATAGTAATCTATTGTCGTTCCAACCTCTATCCCACTGATACCAGATCGTTCGGAATCGTATTCAAAATTTATTCCGAATGCCCCGTGTATTCCGGGGTGAAATTTTAAGTCATCCAGCCCCTTAAACCAACTGGCACGAGCCAGGATATTCTCTTTAAAATGCATTTCAGGATCATATCGCTCAACGATAACATCGTCAAAGCCCCCAGTGTTTGCATCATCCACTAATATCTCAAGGTAAACCGGTTTAGTAAAGCCCAAAGAAGGTCCTATTCTCCAGTTATAACCGATTGCCACACCAGACTTTCGGATTTTATCAAATACGGTCTTTCGCATTCCATAAGTTGGGCGGAAGACAAAAAAGGAATTCAACTTCCCATAGATATAGCTTCGTGAGTCATCGCTATACGGGTAGTATGTTCTTATCTCTTTTTCGTGCTTAATACCAACTACTTCAAATTGAAGAATTCTGGACTTGAATGCCGTCTTAAACTTTCCAAAAGTAAGGTGAGCTCCCCATCCATTGGTATGAAGAATTGCTCCACCATAAACAGAATTGCGATAGACAATAGTAGACTCATCAAAAATTGTCGCTTCTGATGTCTGTGCTTTCGCTGAGAATGCAAAAGCCATTGCTAATATGAGTACGATGTAGCGCAAGTCTTTCTAATCCACTTTATGATACTGCTAAAATAGCATAGATTTATTACTTCTCATGTCAGGTCTAGGGTTTGTAATTCAAAGCTCTCATTTATTGCTGTTTCTTTTTTAAACACGTAGTCAAGATCAATGTTTAATCCATAACCAGACTTAGGAGTACAATCCAAAACAAGATTCTAAATAAAGAGCATTCCCTCCTCTGTCAGCTGAAAAATTGCTGATTAGGTAATCATATAAAATACAAATTGAAACTGAAATTCCCCAAATTCAATTCGGGATTTCAAGGAATCTAAATGGAGTTAAGTCCTTAGTCTTGGCTTTGCAGATCCGCCATTACATCAGAAACAAAAGCACTGCTGACACCGGAGTGTGAGGTATGGGCCTTGACTTGACCATTGCTCAAAACAAAAAGCTGAGGGGATTCGTGCTTGACCTGAAAAGTTGAACTAATAGCGTCACTAACGCCACGTGAAGCGATAACATCAACAAGAATGTAATCAACATGCTCTAGCGGTTCTTTTTCTAAGCGCCGCTTAGCCATCGAGCTGATCATACATCTCCTGCTATGCTTAAAAAGTACTAAAGGATAGGAGTCAGATAGTTTGATAACCTCACCAAGGTCATCAACAGATTTGATTTCTTGCCACATCGGAATTACCCAGGAATGTGATCAGCCTTCGGTTTTTCAACCTGACTGTAAGCAGCACAGGCCTGTTTCTGAGTTCTGCACGAAGACATAACCACAGCAGCTACAAACAAAAGCCCAAATAAAATTGCTGTTTTTTTCATGTGTTGTTTCTATAGAACTACTTGCAAATATAAATTAAACGAATCAAATGGGATTATATTTGGTAAAAGCGGCGTCATTTAATTAAAATATCCGTTCAATTTTGCCGTTTTTGCACTGGATTTTGGAAAGGGTTACTTCATTATTTTCGCTTCTATACATCTTATTGGCATCCATCGCAATGGGCCAAGAAAGTGCCTACCAAGTCGTTGTATCCGATAGTTCTAACACGATAAAGCACTTAAAGTTTAACCATCACTTCGAGGCGATTGATTCGATGGATGTGCTCAACTCTTTAAATTCTATCAAAAACACGGCTATTGCCAAAGGCTATATTGCAGCTAGCTTCGATAGTCTGACTTGGGATAAAGATACTGTTAGCGCATTTTTTCAGCCTGGTGAACTTTACTCTTGGAGCAGCTTAAAACCGGGAAATGTTCCGGAGGAATACCTCTCTCGCGCCCGTTTTAGGGAGAAGCTATATCGCGAGGAGTCTATGAATCCACATCAGGTTGGTATCCTTTTCGATCGCCTTTTGAGATTTGCTCAAAACAATGGATACCCCTTCGCAACCGTAAAACTTGATAGTGTTCACCTTGGTGAAAAATCCATTCAAGCTGTTCTGGATATGAATCTTGGGCCTTACACGCAGCTGGACTCGGTAATCATTAAAGGAAAGCTCGAGTCAAATCGGAAGTATATTGAAAACTACATAGGCTTTAAAAAAGGGAGTCCTTACGACCAGTCAGTAATAGATAACGCGGCAAATAGATTAAAAGAAATTCAATTCATACAGCCCATCAAACGACCAGAAGTAGGAATGCGGCCCGGAGCAGCCGACATCTATCTTTACCTCGACCCTAAAAAAGCAAGCAGGTTCGATGGAATTTTAGGAATTCAACCCGACGATGTCACAGGAGAAATTCGAATCACTGGAGACATTAAACTAAACTTGCTCAACGCTCTGAAGCGCGGAGAGTCCATAAACCTCAGGTGGCAAAGCCTGCAGTCCGGAACTCAAGAACTCAATCTTAGCCTAGAATATCCCTATCTTTTTGACACACCACTCGGAGCAAGCTTCGAATTCGACTTGTACAGAAGAGACACGCTATTTAGCCAGGTTCGCAGTCAAATCGGTGTTCCGTACTACCTGCGTGGTGGACACTACATCAAGGTTTTCTATGAGAATCTTCAGTCCAACGTAATTTCGAATTTTGAATTAACCCTAGACGAGTTTGTCGACTCACGAGTGAACATGTTTGGAGTTGGCGCATCTTACTACAAGCTTGACTATCGTTTCAATCCACGAGCTGGATTTTTCATAGACGCCGAATTTGCAGCCGGTGAAAAGAAGATCATAGAAAACAGTGAAATAGATCCTTCCGAGTACGAGGATATTGAACTTGAGAGCGATATCTACAACTTGAACCTTGAAACCGGACAATATATCCCATTTGGAAGAAGGTCTACCATCCTACTACGGGTGAAAAGTGGCTACTTTGCAAATGACAATATGTTCAGAAATGAAATGTACAGAATTGGAGGGCTAAAAACACTCCGTGGTTTTGATGAACAGTCCATACTAGCCTCCGCTTTTGCAATAGGAACAATCGAGTATCGGTTCCTTCTCGAACAAAACTCGAACCTGTTTTTATTCTTCGATCAGGGAATCTATGAAGATGCTTTGCGAGACGATGTCATTCAAGATGAGCCATTTGGCTTTGGTGGCGGCATTAGCTTTGAAACGAAAGCCGGAATTTTTTCGTTAACATATGCCTTGGGTAAACAGTTTGACAACCCAATTGAAATAAGAAGTGGTAAAATACACTTTGGTTTTATCAGCTTCTTTTAAGTCAATATGCTATACAGAATACATACCATTTTAGCGATAGGCCTTTTCGCTCTTTCAACAAGTTTTGCGACGAGCCCGATGATCACATTTCTCAAAGAGTATTTGGAGATTAAGTACACTGGTGTTGAATTTGAGCGATTCATTTATGTCGCTGCCAAGCAGCAAAAACTCTACTTGGTTGAAGGCAATGACGTTGTAGCGACCTATACAATTTCTACAGCGAAAGAAGGAGTAGGAAGCACCCGAGGTAGCTTTCAAACCCCAGAAGGATTGCACAAAATCGCAGATAAGATAGGAGAAGGCGAAGAACTCAATACCATCATAAAATCCAAACAACCAACTACTGAAAAAGCGGAAATCATTTCTTCCCCAAGCTCAACGAAGATTGACCTGATAACTACCAGGGTTATGCATCTCCGCGGAATGGAAGAAGGCGTCAATAGCGGCGAAGGAGTTGACTCATATAGTCGAGGAATTTTCATCCACGGCACCCATGAAGAAGGACTCTTGGGAATTCCCGCAAGCAAAGGTTGCATTCGAATGAGTAATAAAGATGTGGTCGATTTATTTGATCGAGTCGAAGTTGGTACATTTGTGGTTATCTTGAACAATTGAGAACCACAAGGCCTTTATGGATTCATATATTCTTTCCGGATTGCTGATTGTCACAGGTGCAGTTATCGGTTTTCTGGTAGCATACATCAGGCTAAAGGTTAACTCCAACTCCCCCATTTCAAAAGAACTCGAAGAGCTAAAAATCTCGAGCTCATCTGACAGAAAGCACAACGAGATACTGGAGTCGCAAGCACAAGACCTTCAAGCACAGATAGAATCACTTAGGCAAAGAGAAATCACACTTTCAGGAGATTTAGAAAGGCTCAAGAGTGAGAACAAGAGCCTGCTTGAAAAAAACCAAGAGCAGATTAAGAATTTGCAAGAGATGAAGAAAGGGTTCCAAATTGAATTTGAGAATCTGGCCAATAAAATTTTTGAAGAAAAATCAGAGAAATTCAATTCTCAAAACAAGCGATCACTCGATCAAATCTTGACTCCTTTGAAGGAGCGTATACTGGAGTTTCAAAAAAAGGTAGAAGAAACCAACACGGACAGAATTAAAGAAACGACTACCCTGCGACAAGAGCTCAAAAACCTCAAAGATATGAGTGAGCTCATGAGTCAGCGAGCTGAAAACTTGACGAATGCCTTGAAAAACGACAGCAAGGCTCAAGGAAACTGGGGGGAAATGATTCTTGAAAACATCCTAGAGGCTTCAGGATTGGTCAAAGACAGGGAGTATTTCACCCAACAAAGTTTTCAATCAGAAGGGAGGCGGCTTCAGCCCGATGTTATCATTAAGCTGCCGGATAATAAATCGGTCATCATTGACAGTAAAGTCTCACTAACGGCTTATGAACGCTTTGTAAATGAACCTGATGATGTGCTCAAAAAAGAAGCGCTCAAGAATCACATCTTGTCCTTGACAACACACTTTAAGGCCTTGGCCGATAAAAAGTATCAGGATCTTCCTGAGGGAAGCAAGCTCGATTTCATCCTGATGTTTGTCCCGGTTGAACCAGCATACCTCACTGCGCTCAATGCCAATCAAACTCTTTTTAATGATGCTTACGATAAAGGTGTTGTTATGGTAAGTCCATCAACATTGATTGCATCACTTAAAATTATTGCATCCACTTGGAAGCACGAGTATCAAAATAAGAACGCTCAGGACATCGCTCAAAGAGGAAAATTGCTCTATGAGAAGTTTATCGGGTTTGCAGAAGAATTTCAAAAAGTAGGCGATCAAATTAAGCGGGCAGACCAGTCGTACGAAGATGCCTTCAAAAAGCTGAAATCCGGCCGAGGAAGCCTTACCACTCAGGCTAAGCAACTGGAAGAGCTAGGTATAAAGTCCAATAAAAAGCTAAGTAACGAGCTTCTCGATGATGAGTAAAAACTTGAACTGGGCATACTTCATCAGCATTCTTGTCTTGCTGGGCGGATGTGGCGGAACGAAAGATCTTGGAGAGCAATCTCTCGTTGAATCGTTCACCAAAGGAGCAACAGAACTTGGCATCCAGTATCGCGTTTTTCATATCAACAAAGATTCGAGTGCTGTGTACATGAAGCTCGAAACGGATCGACTCTTGTACTCTAAAATGCGTGACGGTACATGGAAAGCTTCTTGCACCATTCACTTTTCACCCCATGCGTTGCACGAAGAGTCTCATAGTGTCGAGTCAAAAATCGTTCGGGTAGAAGATGTAAGTGAAGATGGAACCGGTAAAGTTTTACTAGCATCAACAGTGATACCACTCACAGGAGGGTTTGACTATGAAATGACCGTTACGATTACCGATGAAAACAGAAAGAAATCTCAAACCAATAGATTCTTTTGTTCTAAAAAAGATCCCAATTCGAGATTGAACTTTCTCGGAACAGAAAAAGGAGCCAAAGCTCCACTGTTTCAGGATAGAATTGTAGCTGGGAAATCCTATGAGATCGAGTCTGGACAAGACTTGAATTCGATCTTCGTTCGGTACTACAACCGCGAGTTTCCATTACCACCGCCACCTTTTGTAGATTATACTCCCGATCCATTCAACTATCAAGCAGACTCATCCTTTGTTTTAAGCAATGACAGTCTGGGCAAGTTCAATTTTACAGCTGATTCTTCTGGATTTTACCACTTTCAATCTGATACCACTGACAATTCTACCAAGGGATATACCCTGTTTGTCTCTTCTGTTGAGTTTCCCTACGTTACAAGAATAGAGAACATGATAGATCCTTTTCGCTACCTGGTTGGAAGGAAGGATTATGAGACGGTAGATGAGAGCATCAACTCACGGGCGGCACTGGAAGAATTTTGGATTCAATGGTCTGGGTCAAAAGAAATCGCGCGGAAGGCGATCAAGAATTACTACAGCCGGGTAGAAGAAGCCAACAGGCTTTTCAGCTGCCACGTTGAAGGCTGGAAGTCCGATCGGGGTATTATATTCTGTGTCTACGGAAAACCAAACAAAGTATACTACAAAAAAGATGTCGAGACATGGATTTACGGTGAAGAAGGAAACCCACTTTCTGTTACTTTTACCTTCGTTCAAGTCATCAACCCATTCACAAGTAACGACTACAGAATGGTGAGAAGCGAAGTCTTTAAACCGAGTTGGTACCACAGCCTAAAAGCTTGCCGTGAAGGCAAAATTCAATAGCATGAGGAAAAAAGAGCAAAAAATCTATGGGATCCACCCTATAGTAGAAGCGATAAATGAAGGAAAAACCTTCGATAAAGTATTTGTCCAAAAAGGACTACTCCCAGAAACATTGCACAAGGTGCTCCCTCTCCTTAAGCGAAACGACATTCCGTTTCAGTTCGTGCCCAAAATAAAGCTGGATCGCATCACATCAAAAAATCATCAGGGATTGATTGGCCTGATGTCTCCGATCGAATTTCAAAACATCGAATGGCTTTTACCTACTCTCTACGAACAAGGCGAAATCCCTTTCATCCTCGTTCTTGATCGTATTTCTGATGTGAGGAATTTTGGTGCTATCTGTCGGTCAGCTGAAGGAGCTGGCGTGCACGCCATTGTCATCCCAGCAAAAGGAGCCGCCCAAATAAACGAAGATGCGATAAAGACTTCGACAGGTTCCATACTTAGAATGCCTATTTGTCGGACCACATCCATTCATCAAACGATCGACTTCTTGAACGAAAGTGGACTCAACACCTTAGCCTGTCATGAAGGTGGTAAACAAACTTACTTTGAAGTTGATCTCACTCAGCCCTGCGCATTGGTGATGGGCTCTGAAGAAGACGGGATTGGCCGGTCGGCACTCGAATCTTCCTCCAAAAGCATCAACATTCCAATGGTGGGCTCCACTGAATCCTTAAACGTTTCAGTTGCCACTGCAGTCATCCTATTTGAGGGCGTTCGACAACGCTCATTGGTAAAAAACTAAGCAACCGCAGGGTAGTTATTGATAGTGCAGTCTTAAAAACTTGTTTAGAAGGCGAGTTTACCTCATTGGTCAAAGCTTAACTTTAGCTTATTGACATCCATTTATTCTGGGTGAATTGCGCACCCAAAAGAACGACTTATGAAGCATTGCCTTTCGATCTGCATTTTCGTGCTTACCACTGTTTTTACGGCTCAGGCTCAGGAGCAAACCGATCAACCTGACCAGCATTTCCGCTACTACACGCTTCAAATCAAAAATCTGAATTCAGAAGAATCGGAAGAGATTGCTCGCGCGTTTGAGCAATCTGAAGCTATTCAGCTAGACATGTTCTGCGAAGAGACACATCAAGTTCTCGTAAAAGTAAGCGCTAATTATCTCAAGAGGATTGACGATACGAAGAAAGAAATCAGAGATATGACAACTTCGGTTATCCCATCAAGACGAATTGAGTCAATTGAAGTGATCTCTATTAAAGACAAATCCACCATTTGCAAATGAATTTCAGAATGAAAAACCTTATTGCAGCCAGCTTTAAACCTCTAGTTCTGGTATCATTAGTCGGGTTGACATCGAGCGCTTTTGGTCAAAACTTGAATATTGACTACCAAAGTGATCCGCTGGAGTTGGCAAGTGAGATTTCCGGAAACGGAGTACAAATTATCAATCCCGTGATCACCTGTGCCGACAGTGCAAGTGGGGTGTACATTGCTTCAGGCATCGATGGCTTCCCGGGCACACCAGGAGTCATTCTATCAACAGGTAATGTTTCTGACTTTAGAGGCCCAAACCTGACAGAGAGCAAAACCACCGAATGGGACACACCAGGAGATCCCTTGCTAACGACAATTGCGGGGCAGTCCAGCTTCGATGGTTGTGCACTTGAATTCGATATTGTACCCGTTGGAGATTCGATCAAGTTCAACTTCACCTTCGCCAGTGAAGAGTACAGCGAATACGTAGGTACGCCATTTAACGATGTATTTGGTTTCTTTATTAAGGGGCCAGGGATCCCAGGAGACCCTACTCTTGACGACTATGAGAACATAGCTGTAATCCCAGGAACTTCTGACTTTGTTGAAATAAACACGGTAAATGGAGGTAACCCAGATATAGGATTTGCTCCTGTCAATGAAGCTTTTTTCTGGGATAACCCTCTAGGCTTCACCAACCTTATTCAATATGATGGGTGGACACAAAACCTTGTAGCCCAACGTGAAGTAACGCCTTGTGACACTTTCCACCTCAAATTAGTCGTTGCCGATGTTGGTGACCGAGAATGGGATAGTGCCGTGATGATTGAAGAAATTGTGAGTACGAACACTTCACTTTCTCTGGTTACAGTTGGAGGTATTGATGATCTAGTGGAAGGTTGTAATGACGGTACCGTAACTTTCACAAGAGAACCTGTGACCGATGAAGCCGTGATTGTAACTTACTTCCTTCAAGGAACAGCTATCAATGGGGTCGATTACCCACTCATAGGCGGCGACCCAGATCCGGATGAACCAAAATTCATTACAATACCTGCTAATCAAGCCACCGCAACCATTGACTTTATGCCATTTGACGATGGTATCCCCGAAGGAGATGAAACAGTAGAGATATATGTCGGAAACCCAAATTGTGAAGGAACTATTCAGGATAGCCTTTCCTTTTTGATAATGGATGAACTACCGCTATCAATAGACCCTCCCCTAGCCTACGTTTGCTTGGGCGATAGCTTGACCTTTTCGGTAGAGGGCGAAGGCAATGATTTCACATGGTCTCCTGCTGATTTTCTCAACGACCCAAATATTAAAGAGCCGACAACGACTCCAACAAATGATGTAACATATACTTTGACATCAACCGTAGCTGATTGCGAAGCCACCGCCATCGCAGAGATTTTTGTTACGGATATAGAATTAACCGGTGTTGTGACAAATATCGATTGTGGTGGTGCAGATGATGGTGCCATCGACATAACGGTTATCGATGGCCAAAGTCCAATTGAGTACGCTTGGGTTGGTCCAAACGGATTCACTGCTGACACAGAAGATATTTCGGACCTGGAACCTGGTGTTTACGCTGTATTAGTGACGGATAGAGACGGATGTACAGCGACATACAGCGCCACCATCGATGAAAATCCACCGCTCGACCTGTCAATTTCTAGCCCCACATTTGATGGAGGCGATAACGTCTCTTGCTTTCAAGCCGAAGATGGTCAAGCTACTGTATCTCCTACAGGCGGTACACCACCGTATACCTATTTATGGGATGATGCCTTAGGCCAAACAACTCAGACAGCGCAAATGCTAGCAGCAGGCACTTACACTGTGACTGTGACCGATGCCAACTTGTGCTTCAACACCATCTCGATAACACTCACCGAGCCTGAAGTTGTAACAGGGGCCCTCGTGGATAGAGTTGATGTGCTGTGCTTTGGTGAGAATACAGGCTCCATCACCGTAGAGGGAGATGGTGGTCATGGACCTTATACTTATACGTGGAATACTGTTCCTCCACAATTTGGTCCAACGGCTTCAAACCTAGCAGTAGGCTTTTACACAGCCTTGATTACGGATGTCAATGGTTGCCAAGGATCTATAATCGTTGAGATACAAGAGCCTGACTCGCCTCTTTCCGGATTAGTCAATACCGTAGACCCAGGATGTAACGGAGATGCAGCCGGTTTAGCATCTGCCGTTATCGATGGCGGGACAATCCCCTATACCTATATATGGAGTGCTGACCCTGGTCTGAATAGTCCAAATATCACAGGACTATCGGCAGGCTCACAGACGCTGACAGTCGTAGATGCGAATGGATGTGAATTGGTTGTTCCATTCACTATTTCGGAGCCAGCACAACTCCAGATTAATACGCTTGTAGAGCAAGACCCACTATGTAATGGGGAAACAGGTACTATTACGGTAGCGGCCCAAGGTGGTACGCCAATTTACAACTACACCTGGAATGACCCCAACAATACAACTGGACCAACTCTCGTGGCTCCGCTTGGAACATATACGGTTACTGTAATTGATGCAAATGGATGTCAACAAGCTGAGACATTTGTGCTTGATGAGCCGGACGCTTTGTCACTCTCTTTGATAAATATCACAAACCCCACCTGTTTTGATGCAGCAGATGGGAGTATTACGGCAGAAGTGACCGGCGGGACTATGCCATATACCTACACCTGGAATACGACTCCACCTTCAAGTGGTGCGATTCTTGAAAATCTTGAGGACGGAACTTATACCGTTACTGTAGAAGATGCAAATGGTTGCGAAATCTCAGACTCCGAAACGCTTACAGCGCCTGATCAAATACAATTGTCCATACAATCTCTAACGCATGTTCTGTGCAATGGAGGTGCAACAGGTGAAGTCACTTTGACTGTTGTTGGTGGAACTCCAGATATCACCATCACTTGGGACGACCCCTTGACACAAACTGGACCCACGGCATCCAACCTTGAAGCAGGAACATACACGGCTACCGCAGTAGATGCGAATGGCTGTACAGAGACAATCACTGTGACAGTCAATGAACCAGAATTTCCACTTGGTGCTTCTATATCTACAAGTCAAGACGTTGCTTGTTTTGGTGACCAGTCAGGATCAGCAACCGTGACTGCGACAGGTGGAAGCGGCTCTTACTCATACCAATGGGATGATGCAAGCATGCAACAAACGGCAACTGCTTCAGATCTTGAACCCGGGATTTACAATGTCACTGTAACCGACAACAATGGATGTGCTACCCCTGTAGTCGTGCAGGTTGAAATATTCGGTCCGACGGAAGAGCTAATTGGAACCCTCACTCCCTCAAATTTTGGAGGATTTAATCTTGCCTGTGCAGGAGATGACAACGGAACTATTGATTTGAACATTACAGGTGGTACTCCAGCCTACGATGTTTTGTGGAATCTACCCGGCGCAGGAACGAGTACAGATCAGAACTTGACTGACCTGGAAGCAGGAGATTACTCTGTCATCATAACCGATGATAACGGCTGTACATTCGAAGAATCTATTACCCTTGTTGCCCCAGAACCGATCGACGCTTCCTTTACTACCACTTCAAGTATATGTTTTGGGAGCCCGACTGGTACAATCACAACATCATTAGATGGAGGGGTTGAGCCTTACACCATCTCCTGGTCTGGACCGAATGGGTTTACAAGTAATGATCTGGACCTAACAGACCTGGAAGGCGGTGTCTACACCTTGAATGTCACCGATGACAATGGATGTACTTTCGTTGCAGCGACAACTGTGGCTCAGCCTGATGACATTGTCATCACGGTAGACTCCTTGTCTGATTACAACGGATTAAATACTACGTGCTGGAATAGTGCCGATGGAGAAATCTACATCACTCCGACCGGTGGTAGCATGCCTTACACCTATCAGTGGAACACCAATGGCAATCCAAACTTCTCGAACGACGAAGATGTGACGGGTCTCGAGCCTGGACTCTATGAAGCCGTGGTTACAGATGATAACGGATGTATTCAGACTGAAATCATTGAGCTAATTGGCCCAGACACTATCGATGTCCAATTCGATGCGAGCCTCTATCCAAACGGATTTAATATCAGTTGTTTTGGGGCTGCCGATGGTAGTGTGGAAGCCATCCCTACTGGTGGTACACCTAACTATATCTACACTTGGGTAGGGCCTGGCGGATTTGGCCCAACTTCGAGCAATCCTATTGTTGACCTTGGTCCTGGGGAATACAATGTGGTTGTCGCTGATGCCAATGGCTGCTTGATGACTGAATCTGTAATCTTAACATCCCCTGAGGAGTTCACAATTGATCTCGAGCCCGGCGTAATTGGTGCGGAAAATATTAGTTGTAATGGTGGAAGCGATGGAAACATCAATCTCATCATTAACGGAAATACGCCACCTTACACCACGACATGGACTGGACCTAACGGTTTCATTTCATCAGATCAAGACCTCTTCGAATTGATTGCTGGTGAATACTGTGTAGTGGTAACTGACGCTAACGACTGTGTTCAAACTGCATGTGTGACACTCACAGAACCTGATCCTATCCAAGTTGATCTTACTCCTTTGGTCTTTCCGAATGGGTTCAATTTGACTTGTGATGATTCATTTGATGGCGAAATTGCATCGAGTATTTCTGGCGGAACCCCAGGCTACACTACGTTCTGGGAAGGTCCAAACAACTTTACATCAAGTGACCCAAATATCACAGGACTTGAAGCCGGGACCTATTGCCTCTTGGTTACGGATCTAAATGGATGTGAGCTGGAAACTTGTATCGACCTTGTCGCTCCGCTTCCAATAGTAGTTCAGGAAGACAATCTGGTATCTCCTGGATGTAGCGACGCGTTCGACGGTTCTATCGAAGTTTCTATTTTGAACGGCACTGCGCCATACACCTATACATGGACTGGACCAAATGGATTCAACTCAACTGACGAAGATATTTTCGGTTTGGAGTCTGGAACGTATTGCTTAATAGTTACCGATGACGATGGTTGTTCAACACAATCATGCGTTACCATTGACGCACCTACCGAACTAGATTACGCCCTGAATACTTCAGACTTCAACGGGTTTGGAATTCAATGCTTCGGGTCTGCTACCGGGAGCATAGACGTACAAGGCCTGGGTGGAACAGCACCTTACACCTACTCTTGGACTGGTCCTAACGGCTTTGTATCCGATCAAAGCTCTATTCAAAACTTGGTTGCTGGTACGTACTGTGTTGAAATAGAAGACCAGAATGGATGTATGGCCAACACCTGTGTTGACCTACTTGAGCCAGCTATTCTTGAAACAGACCCTTTGGTGACACTTCCAACTTGTGGAGATGGAACTCCTGCTACAATTGATCTCCAGGTTTCAGGTGGAGTTGCTCCTTACTCTTTCAACTGGAGCACTCCTGATGATACCGAAATCATTCAAGTTGGAAATGGCTCTTACTCCGTAATTGTTACGGATGCCAATGGATGTCAAATCAACGACGATTTCGACATTGTTTTACCTGATTCCATCGCTGTAATTCTCGATAGTCCTACATTCGACGGAGGGTTTAACCTATCGTGCTTCAATGACTTCTCAGGATCTATTTCAATGAATGTCTTTGGAGGTGTCGGTGTTATGACTTCTGAGTGGACTGGACCGAATGGGTATACGAGCACGGATGGAGCAATATCTAACCTCGAAGCAGGTGAATACTGTGTGATTGTCACTGATGAGCTAGGATGCTTTGGAACTGCCTGTATCACCCTGACTCAACCTGATACCTTATCAGCCACCCTTGATGCTACTTCGGTATCTTGCTCTACGGGTATGGATGGAGCCATATCTGCCACGGCAAGTGGTGGAGTATCTACTTACATCTATGAGTGGACAGGGCCAGCAGGCTTTACGGCAATGGGCTCCGACATTAACGGATTAGTTGCTGGTAACTACTGCGTCACGATCACTGATCAAAACGGTTGTCAGATAACCGAATGTGTTGATCTATCAGAGCCTACTCCAATAGACATAACGCTAACGAGTCCAGATTTTGGTGGAGTAAACATCCTTTGCTTCGGCGATAACTCTGGTTCAATAGACGCGTTGATCTCTGGCGGGACTTCGCCCTACACGTACTCATGGACTGGACCAAATGGGTATAGCTCAAGTAACCAAAACCCAATGAACCTCTTTGCAGGTGAGTACTGCTTAACAGTAACAGACGAAAACGGATGTACCGAGACAGCCTGTATCACACTTACAGAAAATCCTGGAATCGATATCGACATCGATATTTTTGAATATCCAAATGGGTTCAACACCACATGTGGAGGGGTTTGTGATGGATCATTGACTACCGTTCTAACTGGTGGTCAGGCTCCGGTCACTTTTTCGTGGGTCGGGCCAAACGGCTTTACATCCGATCAGTTAAACCTGACAAATCTCTGCCCTGGTGCATACACTATCACTACCCTGGATGGAGATGGCTGTGAACAATCATTGACGGTTGTAGTTTCTCAACCCGATCCAATTCAAATCACTTTGGACAGCCCAGTGTTTCAGGGTGGGCTAGAAATCGCTTGTTTTGGAGAGAACACAGGTACGGTACTCACGACTATCGAAGGTGGAATTGGAGATTATGACATCTCGTGGTCTGGACCTTTTGGGTTTACATCAGATCAAGCAGATATAGACGACCTTTTCGCTGGAACTTACACCATCACGGTTGAAGATGAAACGGGATGTACTGCTACCGCTACTATTGACTTAAATGAACCTGCTCAGCCCTTAACAGCCATTATTGATGCCTTCGAATACCCTTCGGGAGATGAGATCAGCTGCTTCGGAGCAGACGACGGAACGATTGGGTCTAACCTGAATGGAGG
>CBDDKU010000012.1:0-346871 GCA_965230375.1 Cryomorpha sp. | reverse complement strand
TCCTGAGACCTGGACATTGGCGAGCGATGAAACAGTACCCATTCTCAGGAGCGACCACTACATCGCTGGAGCGACATTCCAAAAAGCTGGACTGACCATAGATATCGAAGGTTATCACAAAGATGAAAGCGGTGCAGTGGAATATCTCTATCCGGAATTTGGAAGCCCAGTTGGAAACCTGGATCAGTTTGCCATAGATGGTGAACGAAAAATCTGGGGTGTAGATGTCCTCGCCAAATTCAAGCGCAAGAACCATGGTGTGCTCTTAGGATATACGTACATAGATGCACAGTCTCGTTACGACGATGTGAACAATGGTGATTTCTTTACCAGCTCTGGAGTTTCAGAACATGAATTCAACTTTGTTTACAGCTTCGAGCATAAGCGGTGGGATTTTTCGGCGGCCTTCGTACTTGCCAGCGGCACCCCTTATACGCCCGTATTAGGGACTTTTGTGGTTACCCTTCCATCGGGAGAGCAAGAGCAGTTTATAAGTCTAGGACAAATAAATTCAGCACGGCTCGACGAGTATCACCGACTCGATCTAGAAGGGTCCTATACCATCCCGTTGAAAAAGGGAACACTTGAAATGGGAGTATCCATTTACAACCTATATGACAATCAGAGTGTCAAATTCATTGACTACTTCGAGATTCCAATCGAAGGCACAGAGTTTTATACGCTCGGAAGAAAAAACGTGTACACCTTAGGGATAACCCCTTCCATCTTTGTAAAACTTCGGATATGAGAGCTAAACAAGTTTATTCCTTTCTGTTATTGGGGTTGATAATCGCTCTGTCAAGCTGTTCTGAGCCAGAGGAAAGTAATCCTCTGGCTTCTGTTGAAGGTATATCAATAGAGGGATTTCTTTTTGCGAGCGAACCAATGGACAGTCTCGTTGTAAAACTCATAGACCCTGAAGGAAGCGTCAACGGTCAGTCGATCGATATTGAAGACGTCTTTCTCAAGCAAGGTGAGCAATACATTAGTCTTGCTGAGCATCCCGACCGAAAAGGACATTTTTTTCAAGAAGATTCTTCGATTTATTTTGACGGTACCAAAGAAGACGTGTCGCTCCACCTTTTGATTGAAGGAGAAGATTATGCTTTCAATTCTTCCTTTCCCGAACCCGTTTCTGGCCTGAGCATTACATCAAGTGAAATCGCACTCACACCTGAGAATCCCGATTCTGTATTAGCAAGACTCTTCTGGGAACCGGTTACTGGAGCAACGGGTTACTGTATTTTTGTACGAAATCTGGAGTACGACGCCATTCCAGTTGGGGGATCAGGAAACAGTAATCAATTGGCTCTGTACAGCATTCACACGAGCAATGAGGCGAGCTTAAAAAGCTCAGACTTTTCGCACTACGGTTCATATTCCTTGTACGTCACGGCCGTAAATGCTGATTACGCACAGTTTTATCAGGGCAGTGTGCATTCTCCTATGAGCACAAATCAAGATGCTCCATATGCCTTTTGGGGGCTTTTCACCTGCTTTAATGGAGCAGCAATCCAAGTAAATGTGAAATAATTTTTCTCTCGGGGTAGGGAAAAGAAAAGTGCATCTGTAATAGGGGTGTTAAACGACCAAAGCACCACTAAAAAAGATTGCATTGAGCGAGAAGAACCAATTAGAGCGAAATCTTGATCTCTGTCTAAGAGAAGATCGAATTTCATTCCAGAAGTCGTCAGAAACGGCTTGGTTAGAGGTAGAGGAGCGTCTTCATAAAGCCGAAGTTATCGAAGTTGATTTTACTTCGAGAAAGCCCTGGACTAGATGGGCGGTGGCTGCTTCAGTTGCTGCATTGACTATGTTGACCACTGCAGGAGTATACCAAATGAACGAGATGGGTGTAGCATCCACCAATGAGCATGCTCAAATGCTACTTCCCGACGGTTCTGAGGTCATGCTGAACAAAAATTCCGTTGCATCATTCAACAATTTAGGTTGGAAGATGTCAAGAGAAGTGAATCTTGAGTCGGGAGAAGCTTTCTTTGATGTCAAGAAAGGAAGCACATTCACGGTAGAAACGCCACAGATTGACGTTCGAGTTTTGGGGACATCATTTGACGTGAATGTTGAAAAGGACCGTGTAGAAGTTTCATGTAAAACTGGCCTGGTGAGCGTGACAAAAGATGATGAAGAGCTGATCCAACTCACGCCGGGAATGAAAGTTACCGTATTTGAAACTGGGTTTGACATCGAAACCATTGCGCCGGACAGAATTGCGGATTGGACGGATGGAGCCTACCAGTTTGATCGGGTATCGGTAAGAGAGGTATTCCAAGTTCTCGAGAAAGAGAAAAGCGTAGAAATCATTCTACCTACTGACTTAGAAATGAATTACAGTGGTGAGTTTAATTCGAGCCAGCCACTGAGTGAAATATTAGAAACTATCTGTAAGCCACTAAACTTGACTTACAAGTTAAATGAGAAAGAAAGCAGAGTAAGAATCAAAAAATAATAGAGCCATGTTAAAGGAACTTAACAAGATCAGAATGAACATCAAGTCAAATAAGATCTACGGAGGAATGACCCCTTTGTGGGATGAATACTACGTGAAGGCTCAGAATAAAAAGTTCAAAAACAAATGGGATAAGATGAAGAAGTAGCCGACTATGCTACTCTTCAACTGAATTGAAATCCACCATTTCGCACCTTTTTGGGTTAAGGTTAATGACCTGGGCACTAGGCTATGAGTGTCCGGGTCATTTTCTTTTGTACCAACTTAGTCAATCGTTGCGATGCACTTTAGCTCGATAGCAATAGGTGTTGGCAAACAGTTAATTTCACAAGTGGTTCTACAAGGTTGATTGTCCTTAAAATACTCGGCGTAGATTCTGTTGTACGTCTTAAAATCATCCTTCATATTCGTAAGAAACACCGTCACATCCACGAGTTTATCCCAAGACGAACCAGACGCTTCAAGGATGAGTTTAATGTTCTTAAAAACTGAATGGCACTGGGCTTCGATATCGTAGCTCAAGATGTTTCCATCATCATCTAGCTCAACTCCTGGAATTTTCTTTGTTCCTCTTTCTCTAGGCCCGACTCCACTCAAGAATAAAAGATTCCCGACCCGTCGTGCATGCGGGTACAGCCCAACAGGCTCTGGCGCCTTTTCCGAATTGAATTTACTGTTGTCAGTTGTCATTTCTTTTAGATTTAAAAAAGCCCCGCGAATGCGAGGCTCTTTTTGAAAGTAAAACTCTTTATTTTCCTGGCGAAACTGATGCCTTTAAGTACTCGCGATTCATTCTTGAAATGTTGTCGAGAGAAATGCCCTTTGGACATTCGGCTTCACAAGCACCAGTAACCGTGCAAGCACCAAAACCTTCTTCGTCCATTTGCTCAACCATATTCTTAACACGCTCTTCAGCTTCTACTTTACCCTGTGGCAATAGACTAAGCTGAGAAACTTTGGCTGAGACAAACAGCATAGCAGAAGCGTTCTTACAAGCTGCTACACAAGCACCGCAACCAATACACGTGGCCGCATCGAAAGCTTCATCCGCGTCATCTTTTTGGATTGGAATAGCATTTGCGTCGATGGTGTTTCCACTCGTATTCACAGAAACATACCCTCCAGCCTGGATGATCCGATCAAAAGCCGATCGGTCTACCATCAAATCTTTGATTACCGGGAATGCTTTGGCTCTCCATGGCTCTATAAAGACGGTCTCGCCATCTTTGAAAGACCGCATGTGAAGCTGGCAAGTTGTAGTGCGATTCATCGGGCCGTGTGGCTCTCCGTTTATGTAAAGGCTGCAGGCTCCACAGATACCCTCACGACAGTCGTGATCAAACGCGATTGGCTCATCGCCTTCAGCCACTAGCTTTTCATTCAAAACGTCCAACATCTCCAAAAATGACATTTCCTCGCTGATGTCTTTAACATCATATGCAACAATCTCACCTTTGCTTTTGGTGTCCTTCTGTCTCCAAACTTTCAGTGTTAAGTTCATATCCTTATGCTTTAACCGCGCTGGGCTTATTTATAACTTCTAGTTTTTACTTCGATGGCTTCGTAGTTCAAGTCTTCTTTGTGTAAGACCGCTTCACCAGGTTCACCCGTATATTCAAACACGCTTACAAAGGTGAAGTTTTCATCATCTCTCATCGCTTCTCCCTCTGCGGTTTGATACTCTTCTCTAAAGTGTCCACCGCAAGACTCATTACGCGTCAAAGCATCAAGACACATCAGTTCTCCCAGTTCAAGAAAATCGGCAACTCTCCCAGCCTTCTCAAGCTCAGGATTCAAACCACTCATTGAGCCAGGTACCTTTACGTCTTTCCAAAACTCCTCTCGAAGCGACTTAATTTCAGTCATAGCTTCTTTCAAGCCTTCTGCATTTCTTGACATACCACACTTTTCCCACATGATCTTTCCGAGTCTTTTGTGGAAATAGTCTACCGTCTTGGTTCCTTGAATGGCCAAGAGCGTTTCTAGTCGATCTTTTACATTTTTCTCTGCTTGGTCGAATGCGGGTTGATCGGTAGAAATCTTACCTGTCAAAATATCATCGGCGAGGTAATCACCTATAGTGTATGGAAGCACGAAATAACCATCTGCCAGACCTTGCATCAAGGCCGATGCTCCCAATCTGTTTGCTCCGTGATCGCTAAAGTTTGCTTCACCACAAGCGAAGCACCCTTTTACGGTTGTCATGAGGTTGTAATCTACCCAGATACCACCCATCGTGTAGTGTACCGCCGGATAGATCATCATAGGCGTTTCATATGGATTCTGGTCCTTGATCTTCTCATACATTTCAAACAAGTTTCCATACTTCGCTTCTACGACTTTTTTACCCATGGCAATGATCTCATCTTTCGATGCATTGTTCATGCCGTGGATAGATGCCTGCTCTCTTCCGTAACGCTCAATAGCAGATGCAAAGTCCAAATAAACCGCCTGACCTGTTGCGTTCACACCGAAGCCTGCGTCGCAGCGCTCCTTCGCTGCACGTGATGCAACGTCTCTAGGAACTAGGTTTCCAAAAGAAGGATACCTTCTCTCCAAGTAATAATCTCTGTCTTCTTCGGCTAGCTGAGTTGGCTTCAATCGACCTTCGCGTATCGCTTGAGCATCTTCTTTTTTCTTTGGCACCCAAATACGACCGTCGTTTCGCAGTGATTCTGACATGAGCGTCAGCTTCGACTGGTGGTCTCCTGATACCGGAATACATGTTGGGTGAATTTGCGTAAAACAAGGGTTAGCCATAAACGCTCCGCGTTTGTGAGCCTTCCATGCAGCTGTCACATTCGACCCCATGGCATTTGTCGAAAGGAAAAATACGTTACCATACCCTCCTGTACAGAGAACCACAGCGTGACCAGCATGCTTTTCCACTTCACCCGTTACCAAGTTTCTTGCGATTATTCCTCGGGCTTTATCATCGACCATTACAAGATCTAGCATTTCGTGGCGGTTGTACATGGTAACCTTACCTTTCGAAATTTGTCTCGACAATGCTGAGTAAGCACCGAGCAAGAGCTGCTGACCAGTCTGACCTTTGGCATAAAATGTTCTCGATACCTGAACTCCACCGAAAGATCGGTTATCAAGTAACCCACCATACTCACGTGCAAAAGGCACCCCTTGGGCTACACATTGATCTATAATATCGGCCGATACTTCAGCGAGACGATGAACGTTGGATTCTCTAGAGCGGTAGTCACCCCCTTTTACAGTGTCGTAAAAAAGACGGTAAACCGAGTCTCCATCATTCTGATAATTCTTGGCTGCGTTTATTCCCCCTTGGGCAGCAATACTGTGTGCCCTTCTCGGAGAATCCTGAAAGCAAAACGCTTTCACATTGTATCCCATTTCGGCGAGCGATGCCGCCGCCGATGCTCCTGCCAATCCCGTTCCGACAACGATAATGTCGATGCTTCGCTTATTAGCCGGGTTGACAAGGCGAATGTTGTTTTTATGGTTGGTCCACTTCTTCTCTATAGAACCTTCTGGAATTTTTGAATCTAAAACTGACATGTTCTCGAAATATTAGTGGGTGAGATAGATGTAAACTGGAATTGCCGCAAAGGCAATTGACACGATAACTGAAAAAGCATATCCAGCTTTCTCAAAAATGACTTTTGTCTTGGCAGTTCTCATACCGATTGAAGAGAATGCGCTTTTAAATCCGTGAAGAAGGTGAAAACACATCGCCGCCATCGCGAACACATAGAAAATGACGAATACCACACCCATCGATGCGTCGGTAAAAAACGCGATCACAACTGAATATAGATCTTTATTTCCCGCACTGTCTACTGGAAGTGAACCAAAGTGCATCACGTACCAAAAATTGCTCATGTGTACAGCGATAAAAACCAGGATGATGGTTCCGAGTACACCCATATTTCTGGAGTTCCACTTCGAGTTTGCTGATGGATTTGAATAGGCGTACTTCTGCGGTCGGGCGGCCTTGTTGGAAGCCACAAGCATTATTCCATCAATCGCGTGAAAGAGAATACTGAAGTACGTCAAATAGCTCAATATCTTGACGGCCGGATTGGTGGTCATAAACTTCGCATATGCATTGAATTGGAGGGCAGCTTCTTCGCCTGTTAAAAACAACTGAAGATTACCGGCTAGGTGGCCTACGAGAAATAAGCATAGAAATAAACCGGTGGCTGACATCCAGTACTTTTTTGCCAAACTGGACTTGAGAATAGCTGAATTACTCATTATTTATATTCTACGGTGTATAATCCACAAATGTAAGTGTCGACGTCAAAAAACACACATCTTATGTTTATTTAAACAAATTCTAAGCTGTAGAGTTCAGAATAATCGATGTCGAACCCTAAATTTGCTTCACAAGAAAAAGAACCTATGAGATATCAACCCTTATCACCTTCAACATATTCAGGACACCGCAAGAAATTCGCTGAAAGTATTCGCGAAAAATCTATTGCCATTTTCAATTCGAATGACATCATGCCCACCAATGCCGATGGCACTTTGCCATTCAGGCAAAACAATGATGTACTGTACTTGTCGGGGGCTGATCAAGAAGAGACCATACTCGTAATTTTTCCAGAAGCATCGAACCCGGCACATCGCGAAATCCTTTTTGTAAAGGAGACGAGTGAAGAAATTGCTATTTGGGAAGGAGAAAAGCTGACGAAAGAAAAAGCGACCGAATTATCAGGTATTAAGACGGTTCTGTGGCTCGACCAGTTCGAAGCTGTCCTCAAAACATTGATGGTGGAAGCGGAGCGTGTTTACCTCAACACTAACGAACACACCCGCCGTTCTAACGAAGTGGAAACGAGAGATGACCGTTTCAGAAACTGGATCGCGAAGGAGTATCCGCTCCATACATATGATCGCGCCGCTCCTATTCTCCAGTACTTGCGTTCGATCAAATCGAAGGAAGAGATCGATCAAATGCAAAAGGCCTGCAACATCACCAAAGATGGTCTAAACCGAATTTTAAAGTTTGTGAAGCCTGGTGTGATGGAGTTTGAAATAGAAGCAGAATACGCTCATGAGTTTTTGTGTCAACGATCTCGTGGCTTTGCCTACACGCCAATTATTGCATCCGGTTTTAATGCATGCGTTTTACACTACATCGAGAATAAGGAAGAGTGTAAAGACGGCGACCTACTCTTGATGGATGTAGGTGCAGAGTATGGAAACTACGCGAGTGATATGACGCGAACCATTCCTGTGAATGGAAAGTTTACGCCGCGCCAAAGAGAAGTATACGATGCTGTTCTTCGGGTAATGAAGGGAGCGATGAACATCCTTAAGCCAGGCGTTCTGTTGGGAGAGTACCACAAGCAAGTTGGGTTGTTGATGGAAAAAGAGCTCTTAAATTTAGGCCTACTGAGCCAGTCTGACGTCGACAATCAGGATCCTAGCTGGCCGGCCTATAAAAAGTATTTTATGCACGGCACATCACATTTCATTGGTCTGGATGTTCACGATGTCGGGTTGTGGCATTTGCCGCTAGAGCCGGGAATGTGTTTTACGGTAGAGCCAGGAATATACATCAGAGAAGAAAACATGGGAATACGCCTTGAAAACGACATTGTCATAACAGAGAATGGCTTTATCGATTTGATGAAGGATATCCCGCTGGAAGCCGACGACATTGAAAAGTTAATGGCTTAGTCTCAAGCACGCACTGTAAACTTTCTGCTAATAGCTCGATCTCCGTCCAAAATCAGAAAAATATAGGAGTCTGGTGCGAGGTCTGAGATATTGATGGATGTGTCAAGTCGGCTGATACTACCAGACTTGAGAATACGACCACAGTAATCGCAAATATCAAAAATGGTTCGCTGAGTTCTGCTTTTATACCTCACGTGCACTTGCCTCGATTCCAAATCTGTTCTCACTTTTAAAAGGTCTTGTAATCCGATCATCATAGTTAAGGGTGTTTTAGTGAGCCGGTATACGGCTTTGTGTACGGCGGGTTGCAATACAGTTAAATAAAAAGCCATCGACCAGGACGGTCAATGGCTTTCTACATGTCAAACTCAATTTAACTCAACGATCTATGAAGATCCATTTTTGTTCCGCAACGATGTTTACAAGTTCTGTTTCGTTTACAATTTCATTGTCACTCTGGAGTAATATTGTTGTCATAGGCTTAGCTTTTATTAACTTCTGATATGAATTTACGTCCAATGATTTGGTTTATCTTGAGGCGTTAAACGAAAGGACGTTGTGAGTCCATAAGCGGAATTTTAGGGGCTGCAAATTGATATGAAAGGAAAGATTAGAGCGATAATCGTTGATGATGAGATGCCTGCCAGGGAGAATCTCAGATTTATGCTCGCAGACTATTGCCCTGAAGTTGAAGTAGTAGGTCTGGCTGATGGAGTAGAGTCTGGTAAAGCTCTTTTCGATAAAGAAAAGCCAAACCTGGTATTTTTAGATATCCGAATGCCTTCAGGTGCAGAGGGATTTGAATTGCTGGACAAACTGGAAGGAGATGATTTCTTCGTAGTTTTTGTCACCGCATTTAAAGACTACGCCATCCGTGCATTCGAAAATAGGGCACTGCATTACATTCTAAAGCCTATTGACGAAGGCGATCTGCAAGAAGTGGTTCAGCGCATTGTTCAAAGGAACGAGCTTTTAGAAAAAGGAGAGATTGAACCTGAAAAAGCCCGATTGGCCGGTTTGACTGATGTGATCAGTGACCAAAAAGACCCTTCTCGAATAACCATTCACCACGCTAAAGGCATTAAAATCGTAGAAGTTGATAATATCGATTACCTCGAAAGCAGCGGCAATTGCACTGTTCTGCATTTTTCTGACGGATCAAATTATTTGGATACTCGTACTTTAAAAGTCTACGAAGCCTTGGTGCCAAAACACTTTTTTCGCTCACACCGATCATATATGATCAATCTCCGAAAGGTGTCAGAAATACTTCACGGCAACGATCAAAGTGTAGTTCTAAAATCGGGAAAATCACTTCCTATTTCTAGAGATAAAAAGAAAGATCTCATTTCCGCGATCACAAAATTGGGTTAAACTCAACTTCAATTACCATTCAGTCATCCAGAGACTCACTTCAATCAACGAGTCACTTAAATTAGGGCATTTCGCTTTATATTGGGTTAAAACCACCGCCTATGAAAGCCTTAATTGTTGACGACGAGCAGTTTTGCCGTGATAATCTCAAACTTCTTATTGATGAGTATTGTCCGCAAATTTCATCTATAGACTTTGCATCGAGTGCGGATGAAGCAAGAACTCAACTTGCTACTTCATCGCCCGATGTCTTGTTTCTCGATATTAAAATGCCAAGAGAATCTGGATTTGACCTTCTTCACAGCCTCGGTGACCATAAATTTTCGGTGATCTTCACGACAGCTCACAATGAGTATGCTCTTGATGCGCTTAAAGCTCAAGCTGTAGACTATCTCGAAAAGCCAATTAACATAGACGACCTCCAAACGGCTGTCTCAAAATTGGGAAGAAAAGAATCTTCCGAAGGAAATTCGCTTTCGGAGATTAGAGCCTTGATTCAAAAAACATACCTAGAACAGAACGAAGAAAAGATTGCTGTTCCTATGCGCGAAGGCTATGAGATCATTTCTTACCGAGAGATTGTGCATCTTGAAGCCCAAGAAAGCTACACGATGATCTATTTGGACTCTGGGAAGAAACTTCTCAGCAGTAAAAACATAAAAGTTTATGAAGAAAAACTCGATCCACTTGTGTTTTTCAGAACGCATAAGTCTCACATTATCAACCTGAGACATCACCTGAAAGGATTCAACCGGATCGATGGAAATTCAGCTGTGATGAGTGGTGGTAAACACGTTCCTATTGCAAGACGTAAATTGCAGTCTTTTTTGGACCGCATTGCGGGAATGTAATTTATGCTGAGACTTCTAATTTCGATAAGCTTACTCCTACCCTTTCTTGCTTCTGCTCAGCAGCACCCGTTTATAAACTTTAATACCAAAGATGGTCTTGCCCAATCGCAGGTACGGGCCATTGCCCAAGATGAACATGGGTACATGTGGTTTGGAACCCAGGCAGGGCTTAGCCGTTTTGACGGATATCAGTTTAAAACCTTCAGTATCAATGAAGGCTTACCCAATAACCAAGTAAATTGCCTCTTACCTGATAGCGGTGGAATTTGGGTTGGAACTACGGGAAGTCTCGCTAAATTCTCTCTAGATGGCATTCAAACCATCCCCCTACCCGACTCGCTTTTAAACAGCCGTATCGTCGATCTTTTATTCGATGATGAAGACGTGATGTGGATAGCCCTTGAAAGTCACGGTATTCTGAAATACGATGGAGAACAATTTCAACATATAGGTCAAGAACAAGGGCTTCAAAACAATTTTGTACGGACGATTAGCAAGTCGCCATATGGCGATATTTGGATTGGTACCCGCGAAGGTGTGGCGGTATATAAGGATGGGAAAATCACGGTTTTGAATCAAGAATTTCTGGATCAATCCAGCATTTCTGACATCTACTTTACGAAAAATGGAAAGGTCATCATTTCAAGTTTTGGGGATGGGTTCTTTCTGGGGGAAGAAACGGGTTTTACGAACTTAACCATGGGTGATGGATCCTTTTCCAACCATGTTAGAGCTGCAGTGGAAACGCCAGATGGTAAGGTATGTCTGGTTGCGAGACAAGGGTTTGCCTTTTTTGATGGGAAGGAATTCGACATTTTCACCGAAGAGCAAGGCCTTCCGTATTTGAGTATGAAATCCGTGTTCCTGGACCGAGAAGGTAATTTGTGGCTCGGAACCGATGGACAAGGGGTACTCTTTCGCGCTGGAACTTCGTTTACAACGTACACCACAGCAGATGGAGCCCATTCCGACTTGATCCTAAGTATCGCATCAATTGACTCATCGCAGCTATACTTGGGAAGCTATGACAACGGTATTTCGATTTATAACGGTGAGTCGTTTAATCCTTACCCGTACGCCGACTCATTGCCAAATCAAACCATTTGGTCATTACTCTATGACGAGAACAAAGTTTTGTGGGCTGGAACTTCTAATGGTATCATGCGAGAGGAAAATGGTCAAACATCATTCTTCGACCGAGAGAGCGGCATCCCAGGTAGGCGCATCACTGCTATTTCCGAAAGCGATGGAACTATTTGGGTTGGGGCAGAAGGTGGGCTCGCACAACTCAGTAGTCAAGGAGATTTGCTTCAGTCCTTCGAAGAAGTCACAGGTTTCAAAGGAAGAAGGATTCGGAGCATCCTGCCGAGAGATACTGCCGATATTTGGGTTGGAGCCGAAAATGGACTGTTTCATATCACCGATACATCAATTGAAAGAAGTGTAACTCCAGGGAATGTTCCTCCACCAATTTATTGTCTGGCTGCTGATGAATTTCACCAACTGTGGGTCGGCACATCCAATGGGCTATTTGTGACCTACAGAGACAGTATAGATTTCTTTGAAGTTGAGCTTGGAAAAGCCTATAGTTCTAAGAACATCAACTTTCTGAATATTCTTCCCGATACGAGTCTTGCGATTGGAACCAATAACGGTCTGTACAGAATTAAACTACGGCCCGGAATGCCTGGAACAAAAGTAAAATCAACTCACTACACTCAATACGAAGGGCTTGAATCAGAAGAAACAAATCAGAATTCTTCAATCATTCACGGCTCATCTCTTTGGTTTGGATCTACGCTGGGAACCATCAAGTTTGACCTATTTCAGGATAAAGAGAGAAACTCTAAGCCACCTACCCTCAATATTACAGGGTTACAGCTCTTTCTGGAAGAAACCCCATGGAGTGATATTGCGGATAGTATTTCGCCCACAACTGGGCTTCCTATAGACCTTTCGCTCGACTACAAGAGTAATTATCTCACCTTCAATTTTGCAGGGATTTCACTCTCAAACCCACAAAAAGTGAGCTATCGATATACGCTGGAAGGGGCCGATGAAAACTGGCTAGGACCTACTAAAAATAGGTCGGCGACCTATGCATATCTACCACACGGCGACTATACATTCCGGATCGAATCTTTTTCAGATGATAATCCAGATGTGCTGAGCGAGACTGCATTCGAATTCTCCATCACTCCACCCTTCTACTTGACTCCTTGGTTTTTCGCGCTTTGTGGATTCGCTGTAATCGGGTTGCTCTTCGCTATTTACAAGAACCAGATAAAGAAAGAAGAAGAAAAGCGTGCGAATCTCCAACTTAAATTTCAATCTCGATTGATGGAGCTGGAGTCGCAATCTCTTAATTCGAGTATGAATCGACACTTCATATTCAACTCGCTGAATTCTATTCAGTATTACATCAATATGCAGGACCGAAAATCGGCTAACCGATACTTGACGAGCTTTGCAAAACTCATCCGAAAAAACCTTGACAGTAGTCAACAAAATGAAACAAGCCTCCAGGATGAACTTGAGAGACTAAAGCTGTACCTTTCACTAGAGCAAATGCGGTTTCAAGGGCGTTTTGACTATCACATAGAGGTAGAAGACGGTGTTCAAACAGATGAAATCAATATACCGGCTATGATGCTTCAACCCTTTCTTGAAAATAGTATTTGGCACGGCATTCTACCGAACGATAAGCACGGTGAGCTAACCATTCGCATTTTGGATAAAGGCCCTGAAATTGAAATCCACATTGAAGACAATGGAATAGGAGTGGATACGAGTAAGCAGCAAAAAATAGACACTGGCAATGGACATATCTCGCAGGGTATGGACATCACTCAAAGCAGGCTTCAGCTGTACAAAAACATGACCGGGTTAAATTATACGATCGACGGGCCAATTGAAATGAAAGGTCCTAATCAGCAAACCATCGGCACTAAAGTCATCCTATTTATACCCAGAAACTTCGGTATTTCAAGAGCTTAACATTAGGGTAATTGGATTTTTCAACATTGAGTTGTATATTTACGAGAAATAATGTGTTCTTGAAAAGACTATTATACATATTCGGAATCATCTTACTCATAGGCGCGGTTAGTTCTTGTGCCAAAGATGAACTGGAGGCACCGTCAGAAAGTGAATCCACAACACCACAGGCTATCAGCATTGATGGCGACCACGGTGTAAAAGGTGGAAATCAATTAGATGCTGGCCATGATATCATCCTTCGGTCTGGTACTGGAGAAGACGATGATGGAGAAGTCGACATCAACGATGATGGAGATAACGAAGAAGAAGACAGAAGCCCCCAGAAAGAATAAGATTTGAAATTAACATGTCTAAGAGCCTCGCAATAGCGGGGCTTTTTTTATTCCAGGTTACCACTCTTCAATTGCCTTTCCTATATTTATACATGTCACATTTGGATGTTTAAAGACAGGCAGGACAATCAGGCGTAAGCCTTGAAGTAAAAGAAACCAGTTTGTTGAGATAATTTCTAAAGTGGTAAACTGAGTAATAATCTGCACATTATTATACATGTCTAATAAAGCGTCTTCAAACCTTCATGAACTTATCCGTTCGCTGAGTAGCGTTGAAAAGCGATACTTTAAACTCTTTTCGGAGCGGCATAGCACAAAATCCAAAAAGAACTACCTCAAGCTTTTTGATAAAATTGATAGTCAGGATGAGTATGACGAGGATGAAATCATAAATGTTTTCAAAAATGACGCATTTATAAAACACCTTTCAATAGCTAAAAACAGACTCTATCATCAAATTCTGAAGAGCCTTGATGCATTTTACGCACAAGATTCTGCCGAAGCTGAAATAGGCAGGTACATTCATTATGGTGAAATACTTTTTCAAAAAACCCTGTATCAGCAATGCGAGCGAATCTTGAACACAGCCAAAAAAATGGCGTTGAAATACGAAAAGTGGGGTGCACTTATTCAAATTATTAGACGACAAAAGCGACTAGCCGAAATTCGGCACTACGAGAAGGGTAAAAAGAGTGAGATTGATCAATTGCGGAAACTCGAAGCGGAAGCGCTCCAAAAACTTGAAACTGAATCAAAGCTTTGGTACGAGAAGAGTCACATTTTCTACAATTTATTCACGAAAGGTCAAGTCAGAGATAAAGAACTCGCGCGTAAGATGCTTCCCGCGGTAAAAGAGCTGGACGTGCTCAGCAATAATAGCCCGAAAAGCTTTGAATCGACTTACCTCAACTACCACACTCAAAGTGCATATTATTTCTCTACTGGTGATTACCCCAACAGCTATAAGTCTCTCAAAGCAAATGCCGAGTTGATGGAGGAGAATCTCGATATGATTAAGGATGAGCCGTCTCTATACATCTCGGTTCTGACCAATTTGATCTACGTATGTGCGAAACTCAATTACTTTGATAAGCTAAATTCATATTTGAATAAAACACGAAATCTTCCGAAGCCACTTTCGAAACGAGTAACTGAAGATCTGGAGCTTCGAATTTTCATCAATAGCAATAGCCTGGAATTAGCTATCTGTAGCATAAAAGGTGATGTAGCACGCGGAATACCCCTTGTCTCGGAGACAATAAATGGGTTAGAGCAATGGAAACCAAAAATGAGTGATGTCAGGCTCGCTTCTTTTTATCAATACTTTTCTACGCTTTATTTTATCAATGGTGATTACAAAAACGCTTTGAAATGGAACAACGAACTGCTCAATTCAATCGCCATTGACAAAACTGAAGATCAATACTGCTTTTCTCAAATGTTTCATCTGTTGATCCACTTTGAGCTCGGTAACATAGATATCATCCCCCACTCACTAAAAAGTCTGGGCCGATACCTCGAGACACGAAAAAGACACTTTCGATTTGAAACGCACTTTTTGGAGTTTATGAAACAAGTGAGTCGAGAAGGCCAAAAAGATCACTCCGATTCCCTGAATCAGTTCCTTACCGAAATAAGGGCTCTTGAAAGCGATCAATACGAAAAGGCCGTGTTCGACTATTTCGACTTTATCGCATGGGGTGAAGCTAAGAGTTCACAAACCCCGCTCTCAGATGTACTTGCCAATAAAGTTCCGGAAAAAGATATCCTTTAAGATTCCTCTTCTTCGCCCTTGAAGGCATCCCATCCCTGTGCCTGGATTTCATGTGCCGAGCCATCGCGTGCTATCAGAAGTGGAGCTGATCCTTCTTCCATGTGCCCGATCACAGTCAAGTGTGGGCTTCCTTTGATCTTGTCATAATCGTTTTGAGCAATTGTGAAAAGAAGCTCGTAATCTTCGCCGCCGTTCAAGGCACACATCGTAGGATCCAACTTAAAATCTTCGGCAGTAGAAATCACAGTCGGGTCAATAGGCAATTTGTCTTCATAAAGATGAACACCCAAACCACTTTGGTCGCAAATATGCTTGATATCAGATGCCAAGCCATCAGAAATATCCATCATTGCCGTAGGTTGTACTCCGAGTTGACTCAAGAGCTCCACAATATCCTTTCTCGCTTCTGGCTTTAGCTGACGTTGGAGAATGTAATCATTCCCTTCTAAATCTGGCTGTACTCCTGGCGTTGATTCAAAAACGGCTTTCTCTCTTTCCAAAATCTGTAGTCCTAGATAGGCTGCTCCTAAATCTCCAGATACCACAACCAGGTCTTTATTCTTAGCTCCTTTTCTGTAAACAACTTTTTCTTCAGGAGCTTTACCAATCACAGTGATGCTTATGGCCAAACCAGCCTTAGAACTAACCGTATCTCCACCAACTACATCAACACCGTATACTTCGGCTGCAAGCAAGATACCGGCGTAAAGCTCTTCAACTGCTTCCAGGGAAAACCGATTACTTAGCCCGAGAGAAACCACCATTTGCTCTGGCCGTCCATTCATGGCGTAGATATCTGAAAAATTGACAACTGCTGCTTTGTACCCAAGGTGCTTTAATGGCACATATGACAAATCAAAGTGTATGCCCTCCATCAACATATCAGTGGTCACCAGACTCTTTTCGCCTGTTTCACTGATTACGGCAGCATCGTCACCTGCGCCAGCTACCGTCGATTTATGGTTTAGTCTGATGTGTTTTGTAAGGTGCTTGATCAAGCCAAACTCCCCTAGAGAGCTAAGTTCTGTGCGGTCCATAGTCAAGAATTGAGCTGCAAAGATAACCGTTTGAATTCTCTTACATAGCCCCTTCCTATTGGGCCATATAAAAACGCAATCGTCTTAGTTTGTAACAATCCCCTTTCTTAGGTATTTTTGCACTTAGATTGTAATTTAAAATTAATCTAAATAGCTTTTTCAAAGGCTACGCTAGATGCTTAAAATACAGGATAAGGAATCAAACTATGATCATAGTAAGAGATAGTGCTCGCGACGAAGTGAACAGACTCATGTCTCAGGAAGGAGCTAAAGAGAATGCTTTCGTCAGAGTTGGAGTGAAAGGTGGAGGATGCAGTGGCTTGATGTACGACCTTGATTTTGACAGTGAGTTGAAAGAAGACGACAAGGTTTTCGAAGACAACGGGGTTAAAATTGTGGTCGACAAAAAGAGCTACCTGTATCTGATAGGCACTGAGCTCGATTTTTCAAGCGGATTAAATGGAAAGGGTTTTGCCTTTATTAATCCAAACGCCAACCGCACCTGTGGATGTGGCGAAAGTTTCTCTATTTAAAATATTTCCATGGCCTCTAACGAAGAAGAAATCTTAAGAGAAGTCACGGATAGTGACTATAAATTTGGTTTTACCACCAATATCGATTCTGACAAGGTTGAGAAAGGGCTGAATGAAGATACCATTCGGCTTATTTCAGCTAAGAAAAACGAGCCCGAATGGCTTCTACAATTCCGATTGGAAGCCTTTGAGCAGTGGAAAAAAATGGAAGAACCCGATTGGGCTCATGTCGATTATGAGAAGCCCGACTTTCAGGACATTCACTACTACGCCGCGCCGAAGCCAAAGAAAAAGTTGGATAGTCTCGATGAAGTAGATCCCGAATTGTTGGACACGTTCAACAAGCTTGGAATCTCTATCGATGAGCAAAAGAGATTGACAGGGGTTGCCGTGGATGTGGTTATGGACTCCGTTTCAGTTGCTACCACTTTCAAAGAAAAGCTGGCTGAGTTGGGAATTATCTTCTGCTCGTTCAGCGAAGCCGTTCAAAACCACCCAGAGCTTGTTCGCAAGTACATGGGTACCATTGTCCCGAAAACCGATAACTTTTATGCGGCTCTAAACTCCGCAGTATTCACCGACGGGTCGTTTGCCTACATACCGAAAGGTGTAAAATGCCCTATGGAGCTCAGCACCTATTTCCGAATCAATGAAGCGCAGACCGGACAGTTTGAGCGTACATTGGTTGTGGCCGACAAAGGTAGCTACGTGAGCTACCTTGAAGGTTGTACCGCGCCAATGCGTGATGAGAATCAACTTCATGCGGCAGTGGTAGAGCTTATCGCTCTAGATGATGCCGAAATAAAATACTCAACAGTTCAAAACTGGTACCCAGGTGACAAGAATGGCCAAGGTGGTATTTTCAATTTTGTAACTAAGCGTGGGCTTTGCAAGCGAAATGCTAAAATATCATGGACCCAAGTAGAAACAGGATCAGCTGTTACCTGGAAGTACCCATCATGCGTGCTTAAGGGTGACAATTCAGTTGGAGAGTTTTACAGTGTGGCTGTGACCAATAATTTCCAACAAGCCGATACCGGAACGAAGATGATCCATATCGGTGCCAACACAAAAAGTACCATTATTTCGAAAGGTATTTCGGCGGGAAGAAGCAACAACTCGTATCGCGGGTTGGTGAAAATCAACAAGAATGCTCGCAATGCGCGAAACTTCTCGCAATGCGACTCCCTATTGATGGGCGATCGTTGTGGGGCTCACACGTTCCCTTACATCGAGACGGAGAACAGTACCGCAAAAGTGGAACACGAAGCGACCACTTCTAAAATTGGAGAAGATCAGATTTTCTATTGTCTCCAGCGCGGAATTAGTGAAGAAAAAGCGATCAGCTTGATCGTAAACGGATATTGTAAAGAAGTACTCAATAAGCTTCCAATGGAGTTTGCAGTGGAAGCACAAAAACTCCTGTCCATCTCATTGGAAGGAAGTGTTGGATAAGAACTAAAGAAGAAAGAATGCTCAGCATAAAAGACTTGCATGCCGAAGTAGAAGGCAAATCAATTCTCAACGGACTCAACCTGGAAATAAAGCCAGGTGAAGTGCACGCCATCATGGGACCAAACGGATCGGGGAAAAGTACCCTGGCATCTGTTTTGGCTGGAAATGAAGCTTTCGACGTGACCAATGGAAACGTCGATTTTGAAGGAGAAGATCTATTGGAAATGGGGCCAGATGAGCGCTCTCATGCCGGCTTGTTTCTCGCATTCCAATACCCGATCGAGATTCCAGGTGTTAGCAACATCAATTTCCTGAAGACTGCGATCAACGAAAAGCGCGAAGCGCTTGGGCAAGAACCGATTTCAGCCAAGGAGTTTTTGGCGATGGTAAAGGAAAAAGCGGCGCTTGTAGAGCTCGACAACAAGCTTGCCAACCGATCGGTAAACGAAGGTTTTTCAGGTGGAGAGAAGAAGCGAAACGAAATCTTTCAGATGGCGATGCTTGAGCCTAAGCTCGGTATCCTTGACGAAACCGATAGTGGACTAGACATCGATGCACTTCGAATTGTGGCAAACGGCGTAAACCAGTTGCGTTCACCTGAGCGATCATTCGTCGTGGTTACGCACTACCAGCGACTTCTAGACTACATCGTTCCAGACTTTGTTCACGTTCTATACAACGGAAAAATCGTGCGTACAGGTGGAAAGGAACTCGCTCTCGAACTAGAAGAGAAGGGGTACGACTGGATTAAGAAAGAAGAAGATCAATTGGCCTAGTCTATGATGAATCAAAAGGACAACAAAACACCTTGGACTGATTCGCTGATAGCATCATACGCGGCTAAACCGGAATCAGAAAATCTGGGTGAATTGCGATTTCCCACTCGAAAAGATGAGTACTGGAAATACACACGCACCAACCAGATCGCGAAGAATTCCTGGTCGTTTCAAGATGCTGAAATCAGTTCTGATCAGGTGGAGAAAGTAATTGACGGAATTAATAATTCTGTCGTTTTCATCAATGGAAAGTTCGACGCCGACCATTCTATTGAGCTTCCGAAAGGTATCAGCGTTTCGAATGAAGAATCAGCCGTAGAGAATTTTGCGGCAGAAAAACCGTTCAATCCTTTCAGAATATTGAACGAAGCACTGCCACAGACCTGCCTCGATATTGATATCGAAAAGGATACGGTATTGGATGAAGCGATCAACTTTGTCTTCATCTACCATGGTAAAGACAGCGTAGCCAACCCTTTCAATCGGGTAAAAATTGGAGCAAATTCATCTGTGAAATGGATTGAGCGTCACATCCACATAGGCGATCACGCCACTTTTGGAAATGTGTGCACCCAGATTCGACTCGGTGAAAACGCATACTGCGGAATGGATATTCTCCAAACCGGAACTGGTGCTTCAAATCACCATCACGAGATCGAAGTCAGTGTGGAGAAGGGAGCCCGATACGTTCAGAATACTTTTACCCTTAGTGGGAACTGGACTCGAAACAATACCCAAGTCACTATCGTTGGCGAGAACGCTGAAGCAAACTTAAATGGATTCTACATTCCGGCACAAAAGGAGTTAATAGATAACCATACGATCATCGATCACCAGGTAGCACATTGCAACTCCAATGAGCTCTACCGGGGAGTGATGCTGGACCAATCGACAGGTGTGTTTAATGGAAAAGTATTTGTTCGTCAAGACGCTCAAAAAACCAATGCCTTCCAAAGCAATGGTAACATCTTGATAAGCGACAATGCTACCATGAACTCAAAGCCGGAGCTAGAAATCTACGCCGATGACGTGAAGTGTAGCCACGGCTCTACCACGGGCCAATTCGATGACGAAGCGATGTTTTACTTGATGGCCAGAGGGATTTCTAAGTCAACAGCTCAGAAAATGCTCGTAGGTGCTTTTGCAGCTGACGTTTTGGAGCTTTTGGTGCATGAAGAGCTTCACGAAGAAATTGAAAACGCCATTCACAAGAAACTCGGTTAAGCAATGGAAATGCTCTCAACCACTTCAGCTATCAGAGAAGAGTTCCCGATTCTCGAAGAAGAAGTAAACAAGCACAAGCTCGTTTACCTCGATAATGCGGCTTCGTCGCAAAAGCCGAAGGTGGTGATTGATGCCATGTCATCTTATTACGAGCACCACCACAGCAATGTGCACCGCGGTATTCACCATTTAAGTCAGGTGGCTACCGATATGTTTGAAAGTGCCCGAGAAGAGATGCGTTCCTTCTTGAATGCGGCATCCACCAAGGAAATTATCTTCACAAGTGGAACTACGGAAGGAATCAACTTGGTAGCCACATCGCTGAGTCGTGGGGTGTTGAAGGCTGGTGATGAGATTATGATCACCGAAATGGAGCACCACTCCAATATTGTTCCTTGGCAGATGGCAGCCACATACAGCGGTGCTAAACTAGTAGTGGTCAATGTGACTCCCGATGGTCAAATCGATATGGATGACTTCCATTCGAAACTATCGAGCAAAACGAAATTAGTAAGCGTTGTTCACGTATCGAATGCGTTAGGTACTGTAAATCCCGTCAGAGAAATGACATCGGCTGCCAAAGAAATTGGCGCTTGGGTGCTTATTGACGGAGCTCAATCGGCCCCACACATTCAGATTGACGTGCAAGATCTCAATTGCGATTTCTTCACGCTCTCAGGACACAAGATGTATGGCCCAACGGGTAGTGGTGTGCTCTACGGTCGCGAAGAAGTATTGAATGAAATACCGCCCTACAAAGGTGGTGGCGAGATGATCGAGACTGTTACATTCGAGAAGACGACTTACAACGAATTGCCCTTCAAGTTTGAAGCCGGTACACCTGATATTGCAGCTGCTCTGGGACTAGCCGAAGCTTCGCGATTTATCAAGCGATTGGGCTACGATCAAATCGCTCAAACCGAGGCGGAATTGATGTCCTATACCACCGAAAAGCTCAGTGAGATTGAAGGAATTCAAATCATCGGTACTGCCCCTAAAAAATCTGGAGCGATTTCCTTCTTGATTGATGGAACACACCCTTCTGATGTGGGCACCATAATCGATAAACTCGGTGTGGCTGTGAGAACGGGGCACCACTGTACCCAGCCGCTTATGGCGAAATTTGGAATTCCAGGGACCATCCGTGCGTCGTTTGCCGTGTACAACACCAAAGAAGAGATAGATACCTTCGTGACTGCGGTAAAACGCGCCGTAAAAATGTTAAAGTAGAATGGCGAGTATTCAGGAAGTTTCAGAAGAAGTAGTCAGTGAGTTTGCCTTTTTGGACGAATGGATGGACAAGTACGAGCACTTGATCGAACTTGGTAAGACACTTCCAATGATCTCTGCTGAGGAAAGAAGACCCGAGAACTTGATCAAGGGATGTCAATCGCAAGTTTGGCTACACGCAGAAATGAATGGAGACAAAGTTCATTTCACTGCCGATAGCGACGCCATCATCACAAAGGGAATTATCGCCTTGATGATACGCGTTTTGAACGATCAGAAACCTGAAGATATTCTCAACGCCGATTTTGGATTTATCGACGAAATCGGATTGAAAGAGCATTTGTCACCTACCCGCTCCAATGGCTTGGTGTCGATGATCAAACAAATGAAAATGTACGCACTTGCCTTCCAGGCAAAAGCTAACTAATATGGATCGAAGACAACTCGAAGAACAAATTATCGCCGTGATCAAGACCATTTATGATCCGGAGATTCCTGTAGATATCTACGAACTGGGTTTGATCTACAACATCGACATAAACGACGACCACGACGTGAAAGTCGATATGACTTTGACATCGCCTTCTTGCCCAGTTGCGGAGTCACTGCCCGCCGAGGTGGAGCAGAAAATTGCCAGCTTGGAGCAAGTGAAAACTGCTATCGTTGAAATCACCTTCGACCCACCTTGGGACAAGGATATGATGAGTGAAGAAGCCCAATTGGAACTCGGATTTCTATAATGGAAGGTCCGATAGTAAATAAGGTCGCTAAGAGCGGATTGATCACTCTTGATCTCGATGATTTTCTTCCTTCAGAAAAGCCTTTGGAACTCGATATAGCGCCTTGGCTTTGGAATGGACTTGCCCTGAAGGAAAAGGACTTTAGAGCTTCAGTTAAAGATCACGACTGGAGCTCCTACGCCGACAAAACCGTAGCTGTCTTCTGCAGTGAAGATGCCATCATTCCGCATTGGGCGTATATGCTTATCGCGACCCAGCTTACTGAAGTCAATGCAACACCTTATTTTGGATTACCTAAGAATTACACCACTTGGTATGTCAACCAAAAAGTGGATGCCTTAAACCCCCCCGATTACACCGATGCACGTGTTATTTTGAAAGGCTGCGGGAAAGAAGCCCTACCCTACTCGGTTTACGCAGATATCACGCGCAAACTCACTCCTGTAGTAAAATCTCTGATGTTTGGGGAGCCTTGTAGTACGGTACCGGTTTTTAAGAGGAAAGGGTAGTTTAACCCACAAAAAAACGGGCCGAAGCCCGTCTTTTAAATCATCTATTTAAAAGCGCTTAATACGCCCTTTCGTCTTTTCCTTCGTAGTAGTTGATAAAAGCTTTGTTGACTACTTTCATCCCACCCGGCGTTGGGTAATCGCCAGAGAAATACCAGTCTCCACAGTCGTTTGGACAGGCTTCGTGCAATCCTTCAAGCGATTGGAAAATGATATCAATCTCACAATCTGCATCGTGAGGCGTGAGTAGCTGCGATATCTTCTTCGAAACTTGATCGGCAGTAAATGGAGCGTAGATCTCCTTGACGTAGTTTTTCACTTCCGTCTTCGGGATGTTTTCTTGATTCTTACACTTGGCATAAACATCGTCGATCAACTTCTGATTTCCAGCTTCCTTGTTCAATTCAATGGCCGCCTGAAAAGCGATAAAGTCACCTAGCTTCGCCATGTCAATTCCGTAACAATCGGGGAATCGGATTTGCGGAGCACTCGACACGATTACGATCTTCTTCGGGTTCAATCTTCCAAGAATTCGCAAAACGCTTTGGCGGAGTGTCGTTCCTCGAACGATGCTATCGTCGATTACGACCAAGTTGTCTTGCTTTTCCTTTACCGTTCCATACGTGATATCGTACACGTGGGCCACCATATCATCGCGGGCATCATCCTGGGTAATAAACGTTCGAAGCTTGGCATCTTTGATCGCGATTTTCTCCATTCGCGGACGTAATTCCAAAATGTCTTTGAGCTCTTCTTTGGTGATCGCAGCTCCCTTTTCGAGAATCATTTCGCCCTTTTGACGGTTTAACTCGTCTTCCAGGCCTTTCATCATTCCGAAGAAAGCTACTTCGGCAGTATTTGGAATAAAGCTAAAAACGCTGCTATTGATGTCACCATCAATGGTCTTCATGATAGAAGGAACCATGTTTTTTCCAAGAGCTATACGCTCTCTGTAAATGTCCTGATCTGATCCGCGCGAGAAGTAAATACGCTCGAAAGAGCACGACTTGCGGGGGGCTTCTGGCGTAATGCGCTTCATGGAAAGTTCACCGGTGTGCTTGATGATCAAAGCGTGACCTGGCTCAATCTGCTTGATGGTATCTGCTTTTACATTAAACGCCGTTTGTATAACCGGACGCTCAGATGTCACAACGATTACCTCATCATCTTCGTAGTAAAACGCTGGTCTGATACCGTTTGGATCTCTGAGTACAAAGGCGTCTCCATGACCAACAAGACCGGCCATCGCGTATCCACCATCCCAGTCAACCGCAGCATTCTTAAGGATAGACTCTACATCTAAGTGATCTGCAATTTTATCAGTAATCTCCTGTTTGGTAAACCCTTCGGCTTTAAAATCTTCCACCAACCTATCGTTCTCCTCATCCAGGAAGTGACCGATTTTTTCGAGTACCGTAACTGTATCTGACTTTTCTTTTGGGTGTTGCCCAATGCTTACCAAAAGGCTGAAAAGCTCATCTACATTGGTTAGGTTAAAGTTTCCTGCAACCACCAAGTTTCTGGTTTTCCAGTTGTTCTGACGTAGAAAAGGGTGAACGTTTTCAATGCTGTTCTTTCCAAAAGTACCGTAGCGCACATGGCCTAGAAGAAGTTCTCCAGTAAAGGCTACATTATCCTTCAGCCATTCCGTATCGTTTAGCTTCTCAGGAGCCTTCTCTTCAATCTCTTTGAATCGCTTATTGATGTATTCAAAGACGTCTTGAATTGGTCGCTGGGCATTCGATCGGTGTCGGCTGATATAGCGCTGTCCGGGTTTTCTATCGAGTTTAATGCTCGCAACACCTGCTCCATCCTGACCACGATTGTGCTGCTTCTCCATAAGGAGATACAACTTGTTTAGGCCGTACAATGCCGTCCCGTACTTTTCGCGGTAAAATTGGAGGGGTTTCTTGAGCCTTAAGAGTGCAATACCGCACTCGTGTTTAATTGGATCGCTCATTAAAGTAACGCTGTAAAGAAGGCGCAAAGTTACTGACTATTTTTTGATTCCCCATCCAGCCCGTTCAATCTCCTATAGATGGAATTTATACAAGTCTAATCTGAGTTGAGATTCAATCATATACCAACTATTGCCTGAATTGAACGTCAAGTTTGTGTACATTTAAATTATGCTGAGTTCGATGGCAAAAATATGGGTCACTTTCATGTGCTTCTTGATCGTTACAAGTCTTAGTAACGCTCAGAGTTTGGCCTACATGGAAAACAAGGGCCAATGGCACGAAAATGTACACTTTCGAGCTGAGCTACCCAGCAGTTTTGTATACCTCGATCAGGAAGGAATTTCTATAAATCTTTACGAGCCCGATTTCTACTCAAAGCTCCATGACTGGCATGGTGGAAAAGACACAGTGAGCATTGGAAATGGCCATGCGATTAAGTTTCGCTTTGATGGAGCGGACCTCTCAAATCGGCGCGGCGAAGAAGTTTTGTACGCCAACACGAACTTCTTTCTGGGTGATGACCCAAACAAATGGGCCAGCAAGGTGAAGAGCTTTGAGCGGATTTATTACGATCAGGTTTACGAAGGAATCGATTTGCGCTTTGCCTCTGGAAATGGGCACATGAAGTACGATTTTATTGTTGCCCCAGAAGCAAATCCAGATCAAATTCGTATTCAGATCGATGGAGCAGACCGCTTGGGAATCAAAGATGGAAACTTAGTTGTAGAGACATCTGTTGGTACATTTGAAGAACTCGCTCCTTTTGCCTACCAATTAAATAGCCTGGGAATCATATCTCCCGTGGCTTGCAAGTACAAACTAGAAAACAGCACGTTGACCTACGTTTTTCCCGAAGGATATGACGAGTCAAGAGAACTCATAATCGATCCAGAGCTATCCTTTTCATCATTTATAGGGTCTTCAGCGAGCAATTTTGGAACTACGGCAAGTTATGATGAAGAAGGCAACTTATATGCCGGAGCGATTGTCTTTGGTGCATTGTACCCGACTACGGCAGGTACCTTTCAGGTCAATTTCGCTGGAGGAACTATTGATTGCGGTTTATCGAAATTCAGCCCTGATGGAACCGACTTGATTTACAACACCTATTTGGGAGGAGATGGCAGTGAAACCCCGCACTCTATCGTCGTTAATGATCAAAATGAGCTCTACATTCTCGGAACCACATCTTCTATAGACTTTCCTGATACGTGGAACGCCTATCAAGGAAATTTTGCCGGAGGACAACTCGTTGGTGGTATAGGATTCAGCTACGTGAATGGTACGGATATTTTCATTTCAAAACTGAGTGCCACAGGAGAAAACTTACTAGGAAGCACCTTTTTAGGTGGTAGTGGAAATGATGGAATTGGCGCAGGCACAGCACTGGATTTTAACTACGGTGACCGTTTCCGAGGAGAGATCACCCTTGACGATGAAAGCAATGTGTACATCGCTTCGGTAACGCAATCAAACGATTTCCCCATCGTTAATGGATACGCCAATACGATGTCATCTTTGCTTACTGGTGTTATTGCAAAACTCAGCAGCGGTCTTGACAATTTGATTTGGTCAACCTATTCGGGTGGAAACGGAATTGAGTCGGCATTTGGTCTTCAGCTTGCAGAAGACAACAGCGTGTATTTTACTGGTGGGACAATGAGCACCTCGATACCATCTACTGGCGGTGCCTATCAGAGCAGTATAGCCGGGAATGTGGATGGGTTTATCGGTCATATTTCAAGCGACGGATCTACGCTGCTCGAGTGCACATACAATGGAACAAATGCCTTTGACCAGAACTACTTTGTACAAGTTGGACCAGATGGAAACGTCTTTGTAGTAGGACAAACAGAAGGAAGCTACCCCAAAGACCCCGATGTCTATGGCACCAACAATGCGGGCCAGTATATTCAAAAATTTACCCCAGACCTTTCGACGAGTCTTTGGAGCACTACAGTGGGCTCTGGGAATGGCATAGACATTTCTCCTTCGGCTTTCTTGGTCAGCGATTGTGGTCAAATCTTCCTCTCAGGCTGGGGAGGAGATTTGAATACTGCTGGTGGCAATACATTCGGACTTCCGGTGAGCGCTGATGCCTTCCAAAGCAATACTGATGGGGAAGACTTTTACATTATGGTTCTTGGTGCCGATGCATCTGGCCTTGATTATGCCACTTTTTTCGGTGGAAACTCGGCCCTTGAGCACGTTGATGGCGGAACGAGTCGGTTTGATAAAAATGGAATTGTATACCAAGCGGTCTGCGCAGGTTGCGGAGGGTCGAACGACTTCCCTACCCAGCCTGGTGTGTGGAGTGAAACAAATCCATCAAGCAACTGCAACCTCGGTGTAATCAAGTTTGATTTGGCTACTACCACAGCTCTGGCTGAAGTAGAAGCAGCAGGTGGAACAATTTGTATGGACAACGAGTTCGAGCTGATCAATAACTCTGTCGGTGCCGATTCCTATTTGTGGGTACTCGGAGACGGGAATGAAAGCACAGAAGAAAGTCTATTTCACACCTACGATGAGCCAGGTGAATACGAGATTATACTCTACGCATTCGATGCAACAGGGTGCCTTTATCCCGACTCCACCATCTTGTCAGTTACTGTGGAGCCTTACCCCGACCTTGATGTAACTGTACCAGATGTCGGATGCCCTGGTGACGAAGTACAGCTCAGCGCTTTTGGAGCCGACACGTACGAGTGGTTTCCAGATGATGATCTTAATGCTAATAATATTTCAGACCCGATATTCTCTGGCACCGAATCCGTAGACCTATTTGTAGTCGGTACGACTACGTGTGGGGTTGACACGGTTCCAGTTCCAATCGTAATCGGCAGCAATATCATTGAGATAACTGCCGATACCACCATTTGCCCGGGAGAATCAGTTCAGCTCAATGTGGAAGGTGGGGTAACTTATAGCTGGTCACCGGCCGTAGGTCTAAACAACCCAAACATTGCCAACCCCATAGCCACTCCTCCACAAGATGTAACCTACGTAGTTACTGTAACGACCGCTGAAGATTGTGAATTTGATGCTGAAGTGGAAATTGATTTTCTTCCTCCAGCGCCAACTCTCGAAGGGGAAGACAGATACGTTTCATGCAACGGTGAAGTCATTGAAATGGAAGTGTCTGGTGCAGATACGTACGAGTGGAGCCCAGAAACCGGATTGAGTTCAACCACTTCTTCGGTGGTGAGCCTCATTCCAAATCACCCTATTACCTACTCTGTGGTTGGGTTTAATGTCTGCGGTAGCGATACACTAGAAATCCTTGTGCTGAGAAGCGACATCGAAGTCGGAATTATTGCAGACACCATTACTTGTCACAGCGATCCATTTTATGTTGAAGCCTATGGAGCTTCAACTTATGCGTGGCAACCAGCAGATGTGGTTGAGAATCCTTATGCCGAAAGCTCTTTGGCGTCGATTGAACAAAGCACATTGATTCAAGTCAGCGGGTACGACACTTTAGGCTGTAAGGACACAGAATCCATTTACATTTTCACCTATCCGAGAGAACCCTTTCGAGCTGGGAATGACCGAGTTATTTCGTTTGGTGAATTCGTGACTATTGAGTCTTTTAGCGAATACAATATAACGTGGGAGCCAAACCCTACCCTTAGTTGCTTAAACTGCAATTACCCTGTTGCTTCTCCTGAAGAGTCTACTATGTACTATGCGTCAATCATCACCGACGAAGGTTGTACGGAGATAGACTCTGTGCATATAGGTGTCAGAGGCGACCTGTTTGTGCCAAACGCATTCACCCCTGATGGAGACGGTCTCAATGATTTTTTCAAAGCACGCGGTTTGGAAATCGAGTCTTTCAAAATGGAAATCTTCAACCGATGGGGTGATCGAGTCTTCGTTTCTGAAGACATCGAGAATGGGTGGAATGGTTCATACCTAGGAGGCGACTACTATTGCCCACCCGACGTATACCCGTATCGCATCGTAGCGCGGGAAGTGTACGGTGAAGTATTTGAGTTGACCGGATTTGTCACGCTGATTCGCTAGACGAACCGCGAATCTGTTTCCATCACATGGCCACAGTTCTTACAGGTTCGCATCTCTTCGCTTGCGTAGTATTCTTTAAAGCGAGGTAAGAAGTCAGACTCGATGTTACTCAATGGGAAATAGGTCTCGTGAAGCTTATTGTTACACTTATCGCAAAACCACATCAATCCGTCTTTCATGTCACTGCCCTTTCTGACACGCTCAATCACCAAGCCTATAGAGCCTTCAGAGCGCATTGGCGAATGCGGTACCTTGGGAGGTAGAAGAAACATCTCACCTTCACTTATTGGAACATCCACGGCCTTCCCATTCTCCTGGATCCGCACGTTGATATCGCCTTCAAGCTGAAAGAAAAGCTCTTCGGTCTCATTGTAGTGATAATCTTTTCGAGCATTCGGACCAGCCACAATCATCACGATATAGTCAGTGCCTTCGGGATACAAATTTCTATTAGCCACAGGAGGCTTCAAAAGATCTCTGTTTTCCTCAATCCACTTAAATAGGTTAAACGGCCTTCTAATTTCCATGGTAGTGTAATTTGCTTAAAGTTAATTATTCACTGCCGAGTATTTTAAATTCTGTACGTCTGTTCTTTGCATGTTCTGCATTTGTACATCGCACATTGTCGGCGCATTTGTTGGTGAGCTGAGACTCACCAAGCCCTTTTGCTTTGAGCCTATTTCTTTCTATTCCTTTTGAAGCCAGATAATCTATGACACCTTGTGCGCGCTTTTGAGAAAGAAGCGTGTTGTAGTTAGAAGGACCACGGGAATCCGTATGCGACAATACCTCTATCCTTAAATCAGGGTTATCCTTCAAAACTTGAACGAGTTTATCCAATGAAGAAAGACTTGAAGATTTCGGCTTTAAGCTGTTGAAATCGTAATAGACATTGTCGAGGTTGAAGGTCGTACCTGTGGAGACTTTTACTGGTTTGTCATTGTCCATCAGCGTTACCATCTCACCTTCAAAGTTTACATAGAACTTACCATCCGCTTGCCTGTCCACTCTCAAAGAGTCTCCACCTGGTTGAAACACCATCAGGTATGCACTTTCATCGCTATGATCCATTGAAACAATGTAGTATTCGCCTGGCTCTAGCTGTTGGAAGTCAAACTCGCGAGATGCACCCATATTTGATTCAACCAAGACTTCACCTTCGGCGTTGCTAACCGTCATGTTTCCGTTGTCCTTGTCCTGGCTATGAATAGTTCCCGAAAACCCAGTCGTCAAGAAGCTGTCATCAACCAATTCTTCTTTAGCCAAAATGTGGTCCTTGTCTTCGAGTATTTGGAACCTAAATGATTTCAAATCATTGGTTTCACCTTCAAAAACTTTCGTGTTATTGCTGTCGTAAATTTCAATCACCTTATTCTCAGAGAAAGCGGTATCGGCCAGAGCCAGTTCATACTCAAGACTCGGATCTATCCCTCTCAAAATGGCTATTCCGCTTGGGTTCACGAAAACGGTATCGACACGTGTCCCACCTATTTCAGTGAGCACGAGCGGTGTTGGCTCTTCAAACTCAAAGTCTCTTATCCTCAACTTATAGATCGAAGTATCCCTTTGATGTTCTTCTTCCTCCACTAATGGAGTAACTTCTGATTCACTCTCAGCTCCGTAATCTTTGTAGAGCAGGTATTCAAAGAAGTAATTATTCTGGTCAAATGGTCTTACGGTTTGTGATGTATCTCCATTTCCGTCCAAAATCACCAGCCTGTCGTCGAATGTCAATGTGCGGTCAGGCATGTAGAGCCTGTAGGCCTTACCGGCTACCATGGTACCCAAAGGCATGAAACCATCTTCATCAACCTGTGGCTTAGCTATTTCCACGTCGTTCTCATCGTATAGAATCACTTCTTCGTCTGTTTCTGACTCATTGGAAGGAATGATAGCAAACACTGCTGGCACAGCTATTTCAGAAGCTAGCATCCAGGTTGCTGCTGGTGCAGCTCTCATGTACGAAAACTGATTGCTTCCCATCGGGCTTAAAGATTGGGTGAGTGCGCCCGATTCTCCATAAACATCTATTTCGTGATACCCTTCCATACCAGATGTTTGGATTATATAGTTCTCACCCATTCTGGCTCCTTCAATTTTAAAGTCACCTTGATCTCCGGTATGAGTGATGGCCAAAGTATCTCCCGCCAGATCGATGAGCGTGACAAAGACGCCAGATACATTCACTGTATCATCTGCCACTACTTTTCCTTCTAAATCAAAAATTAGACGACTATCATCAACATTCTCTTCTTTGTCTAGGATGAATTCTTCTTCATCCAATAGCTCGAATTTAAACTCACCAACCGCTGTTTGCCCAACTGTTGATTTGATCTCTCCAGTGTTATCAATCGTATTTAACATGGCGGCAGCCGGTATGGTTCCTGCCACTTTCATCGTATATACTTCACGCGATTTCAAGTTTTCCACTTCTATCCTGCCCTTATCTCCCACGGCTGTGGTAGCAACTAGGTTTCCTGCGCTGTCATAAACTTTAACCTCTGTGTTTGATGCTATTTCACCATTCACGATTTGAAGGTTTGCATTCTTAATGGGAAGTTGTTCGGGGATAAAAACAAACCCGAATATGTCGTCTCCGCCATGCCCATCTTTTCGGTTGGAAGCGAAATAACCTTCGCTCGCAGAAATAAATGTCAAGCCGAAATCGTCGTAAGGCCCATTCATTGGTTCTCTCAGGTTATAAACCTCTGAATACCCTAATAATTCGCTGGTATAATAAACGTCAAGGGCACCGTAACCCATGTCTTGCCGATCTGAAGAGTAATAAATGCGGCTGTCGTAGTAATTGGGGAAAACTTCGTTGAATGGCGTATTAATAATTGGGCCCATGTTCTTTGGCTCAGTCCAGGTTCCATCAACAAAATCAGAGTACCATAGGTCCATTTGACCATATCCACCTGGCCGATCACTAGAAAAGATCATTCGTTTTCCCCCCTTCAAGAAAGTTGGGTGGCCCGTATTGAATTTGCCGTTGTGCTTAAATGCAATGATATCATCTTCGGCTCCCGTCATCTGAGAAAAATATATCCCAATGACCCCACCACTCAATGGAGCATCCAGATCCCGTAATGTCAAGGCGTGCATATTGGTACCATCCCATTTATCTAGTGGCCCATCATGGTAGTAGTAATCCCTCTTCTTCATCAGCATCGTAGGCCGAGACATTCTGTCGACATGTCCTCCTTGAAGCTTCGTTTTATAGAAAAGGTGCATGTTCTGGTTATTATAGGACGACGGAAATACAGCTTGAATATTTGTGTGGTCATTCACAAACCACATCTCTCCATTTTCAGCAATGAAAGGACCATACTCGTTATAAACCGTGTTTAAGCCATGCAAGCTGTAGTAGTTTGAATGGTTTTCCAGAGAATCCCACTTCATAAGGTCTCCCACTTTATCGAGCCACAACAAAGTTTTAGGGTCGCTTTGGTCTTCAGATAGAAGTTGAATCAAGGAAATGTAAGCCCCAGAAAAATCATCATTGACAATTAGAACATCTGCATAAAATCGTCGGTCATCCATTGTTGAGAGGTTATACTCTCCTACAGCAACCATTACATCCAGAGCCTCTTGGTATTCCCGAAGTTGGTAATAACATTTTGCTAAAAGAATTCCGGCTTCCAGATTACTCTCTTTGCCGTAAAAATCCTTCTTCAAAGGCTTAACGGCTTCTGCGTAGCGCCCTTCATCAAAAAACTTCTGACCTTTCTTAATCTGAGCTCCTAAATCAAGAGAAAGCAATAGGATGATCGCTAAGGTTAGTAATGGGGCTTTTATCTGGATGTTTTTCACGTTTTTAAGGGGATTCGAGTTCATCACAGTTATAATTCAGACTTTTTAAATACTTTCATTTCTGTCCTTCTATTCACAGCGTGTTCTTCTTCGGTACATTCTACACCGTCACTGCATTTATTCAAGAGATGTTTTTCACCAAAACCTTCACCTCTCATGCGCCGTCCGTCTATTCCTACTTTTTCCAAGTAGGCAATCACGGCGTCAATTCTTTGCTGAGATAGCTCCAGGTTATAGTTTGATGGTCCACGCGAATCTGTGTGTCCCATTACTTCAATTTCAACTCCTGGATTCTTCTTAAGTAGGTCCGCAACTTTATTCAGCGATGTACGACTCTCATTTGTTAGCTCAGCCCTATCCAGGTCAAAGTGGATGACGGGAAGATCGAAGATTTCACCTTGAGAAACAGACACGCTTTCATTCAACTCATTAGTCATGGTTATAACTTGCATCTCGTCAGAAAGTCGGATATAGACGTAGTTTTTCGAACGTTCAGGAGAAATTGTCTCAATGATGTTTCCATTCTTGTCCAGGATGTGAATCTCTGCATTCGGGTCGCTCACTTCACTTCTAATGGTATATCGCACGTCTGGGCGAATTGCATCAAATATAAAACGCCCATCTTCCGAAGTGGAGCTCACGCCTATCAGCTGTCCATTGCTGTCTTCCAGATAGATTTGCAGCCCGCCTTCCGCTTCTGATTCTTCAGGAGCATAAAGCCCTGCAATATCGATAGACAAGACGCTATCGTCGTCCTTATCCATCTTATCGAGTGTATAATCTGAAGGAGAGAGAAGCTCAAAAACTACCACACCAGTTGTGTGCACTGGTACATCCTTAAGAAGCGCACCATCGTCAGAATATAGCTTCAACCGAGTGTGCTCTGGGATAGAATCACTTTGAACTTTGAGCTCGTACTCTGAATCACCCATAAGGTGCTTCACTTTAAAATACCCAGCTTCATCTACTGTGGTTGAAGCTACAAAGCTTCCATCTGGTTTAAAGATCTCTATTTTAACCCCTGACATGTCTTGACCACCTGTTTCGATTCGACCAACAACTTGATTAAAGTATTGCTCAGGTCTCGTTATGGTCATTTCAAAAATATCATCTCCACCTTTCGTACCTGGCCTGTTGGAGATTAGGTAAAACCTTGTTGAATCCTTTTTCAAAAGACCAAAATCGTCATAAGCTGTATTGAGGGGGTAGGCCATAAGCTGGCTTCCACTTTCACGCTTCGCATAGATATCAAGTCCTCCGTAGCCCCTGTCAATTCTATTAGATGAGAAGAAGAGCGTATCTCCGACCCAAGAAGGAAATACCTCATCACCTGGTGTATTGTATTCCCTTCCCAAGTTCTCCCAGTTTGAGTATCCCGATTCTGATATTTGAGCTCGCCACAAATCCATCCCACCTATACCACCTGGGCGATTTGACGAAATGATAATCTCATGGCCCTTCACAGCAGGGTGAATGTTTTGAATGGTATCAGAAGCAATGCCCAATGTCTTGACTCTCTTTCCCGACTTGTCCATACAAATGATCTCACCAACCGAGCCAAATTTAGAAAAGGGCCTTTCACTCCAAACGGTCAACAATACAAGTGAATCAAGATAATACGCTGAAGAACCTAACCCTAGTACATGCAGGCGCTCAGCCTTTTTAGCCCATTTCTCATGCGTTTCACCTTTAAGCTGATACCAGCCTGCCGATTGCTCACGATATGGAAACTTTGACTTCCAGTTATTCCTGTCATCGGCAATTTCGGTAACACTATCCTTTGCAAATACTACCAAATCATTCTCAGGGCCAGACCAAGCCGTATTGGCGAACTCTGCTGGAAACTGCTTCTCATCGAGCACCATCAGCTCTTCTATTCTCAGAAGTTGTATACTGTAATCATCAGCATTAGTAGCGGCCTCAACCTGGCGCATCAAAAAGTGCGCTAACACATAATCTCCATGAGCTGCGAAAACTAAGGCTTGAGTAGCAACATGTTCGATCTTAGGGCAGGGTTCATTCAACTCGAGAATAGACCGATAAGCCTCTTCAATTTTTTGATCTTCCAATAGGTGTGAAACGTGTTCACAAGTATGCGTGCTCAACGAGTCATTACCAACCTGTGCGGATATGGAGATGCTTACAAAAAAACATATGTAGGTAGTAAGCAATCTCATCACTAAAACCTTCTATTGTTTCGGGTTCCCTGCTTGTATACATTGAACTCATACCCAATAAAAAATTCATGAGTCCCACTTTGCTCAGCGAGAAGTGAGTTGGTCGGCAAGTCGTATGAATATCCGAAATGTAAGTGTTTAGTCGCGAAGAAATGACCTGAGAAAACAAGTCCGAAATCATAGCGAAAACCAGCCGTCAGCCAGAATTTATTTCTAAACAGCGCACCAGCGTTCAGGTCGAATTGCACAGGTGTATCCAGCCCCTTTCTCAAAATAAAGCTTGGCTTAATGGCTATGTCCTCGTTTAAATCAAAGACTTTTCCCCCAATGAGATTAAAAAAGGTTCCTAAGGAAGCTTCGCTGAAATCGCTCTTGATTATCTCTGCCTGATTTAGAGATGTTGCGCTGATCCCCAAGTAGGCACTCGGGTCAATATACATCACCCCAAAATCAAAGTTAGGCACCCATTTATTGGCATCAGTGCCATAAGCCACTGGGTCGTCAGGTTGATGATACTCCAACTCATCCCAGCGGTATTGATAATTAATTACTCCAGCCTGAAGTCCGAAAGAGAGCTTTTGACTCGAACTGAGTTTGAGCTTATAGGAATATGCCACAGCAAAAGATGGAGTTTTTCGTGCTCCTATTTCGTCATTTTGAAACTGAATCCCCAAAGCCATATTCTTTGCGTGAATTGGGCTGTGAAGCGAAAAGTTTTGAGTGACAGGAGCTCCTTCAAATCCAACCCACTGACTTCGATAGCTTAAGGATGCTGACAGTGCATCACGCTCTCCCGCATATGCTGGGTTTACAGCAAACAAATTGAAAAGATATTGACTGTATAGCCCGTGCTGCTGAGCTGATACTGTCAGACTTTGGATCAGCAATATGATACAAAGGATTCTTCTCATCTGGTCAATTCGATGTATCCTTTAAAAGTGGTTCCAGCCAAATCTGCGATGTAGTAATAGGTCCCGGATGGAAGCTCTTCCCCCCCATCGGTTTCACCATTCCATACGCTGTTGCTGTTGTTGTAGTTGGTGGTGCTCCAAACTTTTTGTCCCCAGCGATTATAGATCTCAACTTTATTTTCTCGGTATTCTTCGAGCTCAATATTTATAATAACCCACGTGTCATTTACACCATCTCCATTAGGCGAAAATGCATTGATAAACCGAACCATACAGTTCTCGGCATCTCCAGGCTCAACTGCAAAGTTTTGGGTAGTGGTGCAGTTTGGTGAGCTTACGGTCACGAAATACTCACCCGGAGGTAAGTTTTTGGCTTGGGTCCCTTCTTGGCCCGTACTCCAATTTACTGTGTATGGACCTGCACAGCCAGCAATGTCGGTTACCGAAGCACCACCATCAGCTGAAGAAGGGCAAACAGCGTTTGTAATATCTATGGCAAATATCAGCGAGCGTTTCGCTGAAGGCTGCTGGAAACCTTGGGTTAGGACAATCTCTTGGCTTGATTCTGTACGTACAACCGATTCTCCAGCTGAGGAGCTCAAAGAAGTGTTCGAGGTGTTTCCGTTCAGGCCACCCGAACCGATAAGAACACGTGTCAGCTCCACCTGAGCATGACCGTCGAGCATCCATAAACTGATCAATATGACTAATAGCCATCTAGTCATTACTCGAAATTTCTGTCCAACCATCTGCACCTAATGACATGTAAGATGCAGACTGCGGGTTCAATTCATCGAGTTCCACTACTTGATCAACAAAGTCTACGTCGAACCCTCCGAAATCAACTTCTACATCAGCAACGATTGGAAAAGGACCTGTTCTTCTGATTCGAATTATACGACCGATACAAGTAGTCGGGTCAGGCATTTGAATAGTAACCGTTCCAACACCCAGTATGCTTGTTTTACAAACTATGATATGATCTGTTTCTAAGACATCATAAGATGACGCAAAAAGACCTGACTCAATAATCGTTATGCCATAACCCACAGAACCATTTACCTGAAAATCACTCTGAGGACTATTCGTACCTACGCCGACACGTCCGCCATTTGCATTGTGCATCGTTCCATCATCTTCTACTGTCCAATCGTCATCATCTTCCAAATCTGATAGATCGAGTTGGTGATTTACCCCCCCTTCTGTTATGCTCAGGGTGGTCTCATTAATCAGAGACAGACCATCAACTTCGATCAATTCGTTTTCCGGGTCGGCATCATCATCTTCAAGCAGGGTCGATAAATCAGTTGAGAAGGTGGTCCCTGACTCGGTAATATTCATTGTGTACTCGCTTGGACTAAAAATCACTGACGATATCCGCTCGTTGGTCGGGTCAGCGTCGGCATCATCTATCAAGCCGCTGAGATCTGTTTCGAAGTCTACTCCTGATTCTTGAATAGTCAGAGTAGCATTTGCTGAATCAAAGGCTACTGAATTTATCTGCTCATTGGTCGGGTCGGCATCAGCGTCATCGACATTGTCGGCAGTTTCTGCAACAGTGGCAGTACCAGCGTGAAGTGCATATGGCACAGAAACAAACTGCATGGTTCCAATGGTCTCAAGACCATCTCCTGCATCGATATCTATTTCGAGCCAATAAGGACTGGCCCCCCAGTCTATTTGATCGAAAGTTCCTTGCTGAGGTTGACCTCCACCTATAAAAATGGAGAAGAGACCAAATTGATTCGTCGCTATTTCAGCATGCTCTTCCTGATAAACAATGTCGCCACTAGGACTAGAAGATCTTACTTTGGCGATGAGATAAATGGCTTGATTTGCCAGTTCTTCACCTGATTCTGCATCTCGGGCCACCGCCTGGTAATTAACCATTTGCGGACTTTGGCAAAATGCAAAAGTATGGCTGAGAACTACTAAAGAAAAGGCTGCAATGAGCCGAATAAAACACATCAAAATTCGCTAGAGTTAAGAACAGTATTGCAATTCTTAAAATAGGCCTAGATTAAGGTGCCTTACAATACCGACCCGGGATAAATGCTAACAGGTAGACGTGAGTTGTTTTACACCCAGAGCTTGCTCCCTACTTGCGCTTAAAATATCTCGAAATGTTTACCTCCTTGATTATTTCACTACCAGTCTCCAGATAGTCAATAAAGTTTTCTGCCAGAAAGGGAACGAGCATCACTCCTTTTGCTCCCATTCCATTAAACAGGTGTAGGTTCTGAATGGCGCCATGTGTTCCGACCAAAGGCTTTCTATCCTTCACAGTTGGGCGTATTCCGGCTTTGTGGTCAACAACTTCTGGCTTTGGATGGTACCATTTCTCAAGCTTTTCCAGCAGTTCGTCTCTACCTTGGCTTGTTGGAATACTATTCATATTGTCGAATTCAAAGGTAGCGCCGAGTCGATATTTCCCACTTCCTAATCCCAGCAGGAAGAATCCAGCATTAAATATCTTATCAAATGAAAGACTATCATCCTTAACAGTGAGCACTTCTCCCTTAGTTGGCTTGAAACCGATCGAAGACCAGGCGGGGTCTTCCCCAGATCGGTAACCACGGCAGTCAATTACTTCTTCAAATTCGTCACCATCCAGCGACAATGCTTCAGCAAGATCTGCCGCTCCTTCGCAGTTGGCTTCTTTGAAGGACCCAAGGCTTTGAAAATACTTTTTTGATTCTGTTAAGTAGAGTGGAATGTCTAAAAACCCAGCCCTATCAACTACCCCAGAGCCGTACTCACCCTGACGAAAGGGAAGAGCTTCATCAGGAGCATCCAGCAGGTAAGGCTGGTAGCCTGGCAAAGTCCTTTTCTCCATCCAGAAATCGGCTTCGGGCTTGTTGCCATGCATCCGCAAGATCTGTCGCGCGTAGCGTATCTTAATGTTCAATTTGGATTCTACCAATCCATACAGCCTGTCCATGGCCGGAAGTAGTTCATCGGTTCTCCACGTTTTGTTGATGCGTCTAAATACAATGGGATTCCAAAGCCCTGCTGCGACTTGCGAACTCGACGTTTTGTGACCGTCATCGACGATTTTAAAAGGAATATTACGCTCCGAAAATTGATGCGCAAGTGCAGTCCCAGCGATACCTTGGCCTAGAATGAGATACTTGAATTTGCCCATGAAGGGCAAAGATGAGCAATTTTCAATGTTCAGGTTAGTTTACCCGCTCGAGAATGTCTTTTACAATGGAAGGCAAAAAGTTGAACTCTTTCTCCTTACTCACGAATCGAAGTGCTCCAATATTTTTGGCTTCTTCCTTGGTCCACTCATTGTCGTTATTGCTCAAAAAGATAACCGGTACGGTATAGTTGAAGCTTTGCATGAGTTGGATTAGGTCAAACCCGCTGATTGATGGCATTGAAATATCAACAATGACCAGATCAAAATGTTTGTTTGACAATTGTTCCATCGCTTCGGAAGAGCTCTTGGCGATGCTCACATCATAGCCGCTGTCTGTTAGCAACTTGCGCGTAATCTTCAGTGTGATTACTTCGTCATCAACTAGTAGGATCGAATCTTCTGTAGGGATATTCACGGCTATTTCAATTTGAGTTCATCTTTCAAAGACGTGGCACTTAATTCTTGTGACACTTCAATTAAAGCTTTTCTCGCCAAGTCTAAAATACGATCAATATCGTTATCTACTTCGTTGATCTTCCCACCTTTTAGATCGAGCTCCATTTTTTTCAGATGAATCAATAGATTCTTAATACCTAATGGAACTGCAGCTGATCTCATGCGATGTGCAATAAATTGAATCGTCTCATAATCCTTTTGGTCAAATGCTTTTTGAAGTTCCTCAATGTCCTGAGTGGTTCGCTCCAAATAAAGCTGTAAGATTTCGACAAAGAATGCCTGATCACCATTGGAAATGGCCTTCAAATTTTCAATATCGATTTCTTTTTCTACCATGATTATTTCACGTCAGTCCAATAAATACGCCAAACGTCAAATAAAGTTTCGCTATTGTCCTGTAAACCATCGATACACATCCATACCATTGGCGTAAAGCATGAGCGTCAATAAGATCGCTATCCCCGCCAGTTGGGCATACTCAAGGAATTTCTGCCCCGGCTCTCGACCGGTAATCATCTCATATAAAAGGAACATAACATGGCCTCCATCTAGCGCTGGAATGGGGAGAATATTCATCACAGCGAGAATTATTGACAGAAAAGCCGTCATATTCCAAAATCGCTGCCAATCCCATGTAGTTGGAAACAGCTTCGTCAATGTTCCAAATCCACCGATCTTCTTAACTCCTTCCGAACTAAATACCAATTTGAGCGATCGCACATAGCTCACCATGATATTTACTCCTTCGTTTACACCAGCCGGAAAACTTTCTAAAAATCCAAACTCCTGTGTGGCAATATCAAAGTACTGTCTGGGGTCTACATTATAAAAGCCCAGCTTACCTAGCGAGTCGACTTGGGCGGTTACCTCAACAGGCTGCCCATTTCGCTCCACCACTAGGTCTACACTTTGTCCTTTCTTCTCGTAGAGCGAAGTAATCAAAGCTTGGTAAATTGAAACATCACGATCGTCGAGTGAAACAAACTTGTCGCCTTCAACAAGGCCCGCTTTATCGGCACTCAGCCCCTTCACTATGGAGTCTACTTGTGCTGGATAAGCTTCGCTCAAAATGGATTCTTTTCCAGAAGCTAGAATCAGCTGATCAATATCATCTGGCAGAGTAACTTGGATTTGTCTGCCATCTCGTTCAACAACCAGATCTCTTGCATCTCCAAATAAAATCTCCTGATTCACTATTGACAACGTTTTTGGAGTAATATCTCCAATCGAAACTATCCTGTCGCCATTCTCAACCCCATAAGATTGAATGAGAGAATCAGCGTAAACCCCGAAGGTTAGATTTTCATTAGGGATGTAAGATTTGCCCCAGGTGAAAAGCATCATAGCGTATATCACAAAGGCCAGGATAACATTGACTACAACTCCACCAATCATAATGATCAGTCTCTGCCATGCCGGCTTTGCACGGAATTCCCAGGGCTTTGGCTCCGATTTGAGCTGCTCTGTGTCCATTGATTCATCCACCATACCGGAGATTTTCACATATCCCCCAAGCGGCAGCCACCCGATACCGTATTCCGTATCGCCTTTTTTGAACTTAAAAAGAGAAAACCACGGGTCGAAGAAGAGGTAAAACTTCTCTACTCGGGTCTTGAAAAGTCTTGCAGGAATAAAATGTCCCAGTTCATGTAGCACCACCAGCAAGGACAGGCTCATGACAAATTGAAGTATCTTGATTGTTAATTCGCTCATAGCTCATGTTAGGCCTTTAGCCCACTCAATATCTCTTTTGCAGACCTTCTAGTTTCTGCATCTATTTCTATGTAATCTTCAATGCTGGGCTTCTGGACAAATGTCGCTTTAGCCATGCACTCACTTATCAGATCAGACATTTCCAAGAAGCCCAATTCTTCTTTCAAAAAAGCCTCAACGGCTATTTCATTTGCGGCATTCAGCACGCAAGGCATATTACCTCCTTTATTCATAGAGTCAAAAGCCAGATCTAAATTCCTGAATGTTTCTCTATCCGGTTGTTCAAAGGTCAAGGAAGGATAGTTCATAAAATCGAATCGCGGGAATTCGGACTTCAATCGATTTGGATATCCAAGTGCGTATTGAATGGGCAGCTTCATATCGGGAAGTCCCATTTGGGCTTTCATGCTACCATCTTCGAATTGCACGATGCTGTGCAGAATGGATTGTGCGTGAACCACCACATCGATCTGATCGGGACGTAGTCCAAAGAGCCACTTGGCTTCAATGACTTCGAGCCCTTTGTTCATCAAAGACGCGGAATCAATGGTCACCTTCGCTCCCATATCCCAGTTTGGGTGCTTCAGCGCTTGCTTTGGTTTTACTCCTGCCAGCTGGTCGCGGGTCATGCCACGAAACGGACCGCCGCTGGCTGTGAGGTAGATCTTTTCTATGGGATTGTGAAACTCACCAGCCAGACATTGAAATATCGCTGAATGTTCTGAATCGACTGGATAAATGTTTACCCCTTTCTCTTGTGCAGCCTTTGTGATCAAGTCACCGGCAACTACCAGTGTTTCTTTATTCGCCAAAGCAATGTGCTTCCCCGCCTGAATCGCGGCCATGGTAGGTCTTACGCCAGAAAATCCAACAAGAGCGGTAAGCACCAAGTCTATACCTTCCATCTCACAGATACTTGCCAAGGCTTCTTCTCCGCAGTAAACTTTTATTCCTTCATCAAAAAGCTGGTCCTTAAGCCACTTGTACTTCGACTCGTCACTAATCACCACTGCATTAGGCTTGAAATTCAAGGCTTGTTTGGCTAAGAGTTCTGCGTTGGTTCGAGCCGAAAGCACTTCTACGCCAAATGTATCTTGGTTCTGCTCGATAACATCGAGAGCCTGAGTTCCAATCGAACCCGTTGAGCCAAGAATGGCAATATTTCTCTTTGAATTTTCGCTCATGAAGTCTGCAAAGATATGAGTTTGTCCTTAGGGAAATCGACTGTTTTTTTGCTCACTTAAATGGAGTTGGATAGAACGATCTAAATCACATCCACTCCCTGAGTTTATCTGCAATTTTTCGATCATTACTCAATCTGGGCACTTTGTTTTGACCACCTAATTTTCCTTGGCTTTTCATGTAGTTGTTAAACGCATCTCCTCCCAGGTTAGTCACCACCAATGGCCTTAATATCTTTCCTTTAATTAGATCAGCGTAGTAGATATTCCGAGTCTGCATGGACTCATCGAGTTCTGATGAAAACCCAACCATATCTTTAGGCAGCTTTGCGAATGAAATAAGCCACTCATGATAAGGTAAACCATCATCGGGGCTCAGCTGGGGAGCGACCGTGAACTCAATGATCTCAGCACCATACTTACTGGCAACATCGTTCATAGCGCCTTCAACTTCCTCCGCAATCACGTGCTCACCAAATGCCGAAGTAAAGTGCTTGATTCTTCCCGTAACAACTATTTTGTAAGGGTCAATGGAAGTAAACTTGACTGTATCGCCGATGCTGTATGCCCAAAGCCCTGCATTGGTTGACATCACGAGGGCGTAGTTCTGACCGATTTCAACATCTTCTAATCTCAGTCTTCTTGGGGATTCATTGTGAAAATCCTCGGCTGGGATAAATTCAAAAAAGATTCCGGCATCTACATTGAGTAAGAGGGCTTCATCGTTTTGGTCATCCTGAAAGGCTATAAAGCCTTCACTCGCTGGATAGGTTTCGATGCTATCAACCTTCTTTCCTATCAATCGCTTGAAGTGCGGTTTGTAAGGACCAAAATTGACACCGCCGTATACAAACAAGCTGAAATCGGGAAAAACATCTGAAATGGTTTCCTTACCTGTGCGCTCCAGAATTCGCTCAAAATAGTGCTGCACCCAACTCGGAATCCCCGAAATCAATGTCATTCGTTGGTCCAGGGTTTCGTCAATAACAGCATCCACCTTTGTTTCCCAATCTTCTATGCAATTGGTCTCAAAAGACGGCAGCCGGTTCTTCTGAAGATACTTTGGTACATGATGCGCAACAATCCCGGATAGACGGCCAACATCAATTCCATTCTTCTTGCTTAGTTTCGGGCTTCCTTGCAAGAAAATCATCTTTCCATCTACGAAAGAAGTGTTTCCAGTCTGAGCGATATAGAGCAGAAGGGCATCTCGCGCAGCAACGATGTGATGATTCATGGATTCCTTCGAAATCGGGATGTACTTAGCACCCGATGTGGTACCTGAGGTTTTCGATAGGTATATTGGCTTCCCAGGCCATACTACATCCGATTCACCATTCACCATTCTATCCAGATAGGAACGGAGCCCTTCGTAGTCTCTAACCGGAACGAGCCTTTTAAACTCTTCATAATTCTGGATGCTCGAAAAATCGTGGTCTACCCCGAACGCTGTATTCTTGGCAGATTTAACGATGGTGCTTAAAGTATCGTTTTGGCAGTCAATAGCATTTGACTTCCATTGATTCACCTTCTTTTTAGTCCGCTGAGCGACTAGCTTACTTAGATATCGCTTAATGCTCATGACTCAGAAGTAAAGGCTATATATTCTTGCGGATCAACAGGGCTACCGTTGTGCCAAAGCTCGAAATGAAGGTGTGGCCCATCAGTGTACTTTCCAGTGTTTCCAATAATGGCTATCGTCTCACCAGCTTTCACTTGCTCACCAACTTCTTTTAGAAGCACAGAGTTGTGCTTGTAAATCGAGATAAGGTTATTGGGATGCTGCACCTGAATAACGTACCCTCCATCTGAAGTAAATGAAGAAAAGACTACAACTCCATCATAGACTGACATAATCGGCTCACCTTCTCGAGCAGTAATATCTACGCCGTAATGTTTGATGCTTGCGTCAAATCCATCTGTTACGGTTCCCTTCATCGGTTGAAAGAATAGAACACCGGGTAATCCTACCACGTTTGATTTGCTCTGGGCATTATCTAGCAAGGCATACCGTTCTTGTGACTCAATGGACTGGCGCAATACAGAGTCTTCAGTGGAAGTCGAAAAATCGAGATTTCCGTAGTTCTTACTCTCCATCTCATCCTCAATATCCAAAGAGTCATTACCAACTTCACCAGTCAGCACACGGTGAACATTATCGAAATAATTGGCATATTGCTCTTGAGCCTTCTCCAGCGAATCGGCCTTTACAGCAGCAGCCAGGGCGTTTAGCCGAGTCTCGGTGTCTCCATATCCCGGAATGTATTCTCGAAGTGGAGTAAAAACGATGAGGACTAGAACGAAGCTCGCCATGACTAGAAAGGCTAGAGTAATTCCGGAAATCACGTTCAAAGGCGTGAGGAAAGCAGAAAATCGCTCATCAAAAGTCGTATCGTTCATCACCACAAGGCGGTACCGATTGCGCAGTTTCTTTATGATTCGCTTACGTTCTTTGGGTGATTCCTTCGCCATGAACTCGCTTTAGGGCCGTAAATATCCGAAAATATTAGGCTTTCTTAGAAGAGGTCATACCGAAGTTGTGAGAAATTTGCAATATTTTTGCATCCTTGTAGTTTAAGGAATACCCAAATAAGATTGAGGGTTTGAAAAAATGGAGATCATATAAGGTTGTCCTGAGCATTCTTGTTTTTGCTCTAGTGGCTGTTTCGTGCTCAAAAGAGAAGTCGGGCTTTACCAACCGCCTGTATCACAATACCACATCGCATTACAATTGGTACTTCAATGCCAATGAAATCATGCGGCTCACTGAGTTGGAACTCTGGACAAACAAGCAAGACGATTACCACGAAATACTGCCTGTGTATATCATTCCTGATGATGAAGGTCAAAAAAACCTGACCCCATCGATGGATGAGATCATAGAAAAGTGTTCGACGATCATCGATCGTCATTCTATGGAGATCAAGCGCTCGGAGCACAACAAGTGGATTGATGAGACTTTCTTCTTGATGGGTAAGGCTAATTATTACAAAGGCAAATTTGCTACAGCCCAGGAAATGTTCAGCTACGTTTCCAAAAAGTACAAGGATCAAGAGACGAGGCACTATGCTGCACTTTGGTCGGCGAGAACATATATAGAAGAACAACGCTACGGGAAAGCGGCAACAACGCTTACCACAGCTGAAAAAAGCAAGGCCACAGACAAGCCAAAAGACTTTCTTGCTCAGCTAGAAACGGTTTATGCTGATCTATACCTCCGCCAAGAGCGTTATGAAGAAGCCTTGCTACACCTTGATAATGCTGCGCGCATGACCAAGGACAAAGACATGAAGGCACGCTTGACTTTTATATATGCTCAGGTAAATCAACACCTTAACAAATCCAAAGACGCTATTGATGGGTTTGCAAAAGTTGTAAAGCTGCGACCAGATTATGAAATGGAGTTTTATGCTCGCATCAATCAAGCCCTCTCCTATGATCGGAAGCTAGACGCTAGCCAGATCAAGAAGATGCTCTGGGATATGGCCAAGGACGATAAGAACGTTGACTATTACGATCAGATATACTACGCACTGGCCGAGATTGAGCTGGCCGACCAAAATATTGAAGAGGGTATTAGCCTTCTCCAAACTTCAGCTGCCAAAAGCATTAATAATCCGCGACAGAAAGGGCGCACGTATTTAAGGCTGGCGGAAATTTATTTTGTGGAACGAGAATACGTTCTAGCTAAAAACTATTACGACAGCACGGCTACATTTTTGCCAGAAGACTATCCTGACTATCACATTATACTCGCAACTGGAGCTTCCCTTAATGAGCTCGTGACCAATATTCAAATTGTGGAGTACAACGACAGCGTTATTTCTCTTGCCACCATGGACGAGAAGGACAGGGATAAGAAGCTATTGAAAATGATCGCCCAGCTGGAAGAAGAAGAGGAAGCACAGCGCCAGGCTGAAATGGATGCTCTGGAGCGTATGCAGAATGCTCCGCCTTCCAGAAAAGGCTCTGGTAGTGGGGGACGGACCTGGTACTTTTACAATACAGCTACCCTTTCTAGCGGTTATCAAGAGTTCCAAAGAAAATGGGGCTCCCGAAAACTGGAGGACAATTGGCGGCGATCTACCCGAAATGAATTTGTAGACAACAGCGGAGACTTAGGTGCCGATAGCGATTCGCTTTTAGCCAACTTGGGTCAACAAGAGTCGAACGTTAAGTCCCTTGATGAGTATTTAAGTGAGCTGCCTCTATCAGACACGGCTCTGACGAGCGCCCACAACGACATAATCAAGGCATTGTACGCCATTGGTACCATTTACGCTGAAAAGCTTAAAGACGACGACAATGCTATCGAGTCGTTCTTGAGAATAACCAACGAATACGACACGAGCGCAACTGCCCTTCCAGCCTACTACCAGCTGTATCGGATTTACGTTCAGAAAGAGGAAAAAGGTGGGTTCGTGGGCACCGGGTTTAAAGACAATTCGGATTACTACAAAAACGTGATCCTAGCTGATTATCCCGACAGTGAATTTGCTAAGCTCATATTGGACCCCAACTACGTGACGGCTAAAAACCAGCGTTACGAAGATGAAAAAGAGAAATACGAACAGACGTACAAGAAGTTTAATCGTAGGCAGTACTCCGATGTACTTGTCACCTGCAACACGATTATTAATGAAGAGCCTGATAATAGTTTCTTAGCGAAGTATTATTTGATCAAGGCCCTTACAATCGGAGCGCAGAAAAGCGCCGATGCCTTTGAAGAAATTCTTCGTGAAATCATAGCAAAGTTCAGAGGAACACCAGAAGCAGATAAAGCTGCCGAACTCCTCGGAGAATTGAATAGTGCAAAAGCCCGATTGGCTCGTGGTGAAACACCTCAAGATTCTGACGACACCGCAGACAACCCAGCAGGAGATGATCCTGCGGCAACAAGTGGCGCGGCTCCAAGCGATGTAGACTTCAGCATGTTTAAAGAAGATGATGGGTCTGAGCACTTCTTTGCCTTGGTGTTTGCCAAAACTGAAGATGACGCCACAGAGTTGAAGAATACAATTTCTGATTTCAATACGGAGTACTTCAGGTCTGAAAACTTGAGAATAACAAATAGTTTCATCGACAAAGACCACCAGATCATTATAGTACGAAGCTTCGAGAATAAAGAAGAAGCGATGAGGTATTACAACTCGTTTTACACAGACTCTGGTCTTTTGAAGGAAATCAACCGAAAGAACCACGACAAGTTCGTAATCACGACAAAGAATTTTACGGTCCTGTTCCGGAATAAAAACACAGACGTATACAAAGCATTTTTTGATGCGAAGTACGACTAACCCTTAAACACAATGTTTAAAAGTTCAAACAATAGAGAAATGGCAAAAGCAAACGAGCCCAATTCACCCGAAAAGCTAAATCGAATTGTATCAGGAACTCAATTAGAAGGTCAGGTTGTTTCGGATAGCAATATTCGAATCGATGGTACAGTAAAAGGAACTATTTCTGTGAAAGGCAGGCTTGTTGTTGGAGCTACTGGTAAAATTGAAGGAAGTATTGACTGCGAAAATGCGGACATCGAAGGATCCATTCAAGGTACGATAAACGTGAATGGATTGCTTTCGCTGAAATCTACAGCACGATTGGAATGCGACATTGCCACGAAGAAATTGGCAATTGAACCTGGTGCCGTATTTAGTGGAAAATGTGCCATGGGTGGTGGCGTTGTAAAAGAGTTTAACAAGGAGATCTCTAACAAAGATGGCGACCAAGCCGCCAAACAAGCCCACTAAGCGAAACCGACCCAACGATTTCTACCGGTACACGGGAATGGCTATGAAAATGGCCATCGTCATCCTGGCTGGAGTCATGGGTGGTCAAAAGCTCGATGAAAAATACCAAACGGAATCTCCATGGTTCACCATCGTCCTTTCATTGCTCAGTGTAGCCATTGCCATTTACATCGTTATTAAAGACACCCAAGACTAATTCATTCTGATGAAGGGATTTTACAGAGATATTATTATCGCAACGATAGCCGCAGGTGCAGGCGCTTGGGCGATCGCAAAATTTGGATTAAACATAGCTGTACCGCTGTCTTTCTGGATATCTCTCGCTATCGTTTTCATCATGACGTGGATCATTCACGGTGTCATGGTCAAAGCCAACGACAAGCGCCCACAGCTATTCGTCACCTACTTTATGGGTACACTCACAGCCAAATTATTCATCTCTGCAATGGTCTTGGTATCCGTCGGTGTGCTCGATCGCGACAATCTTACCTTCACAGCCATTGGCTACTTTCTTTCCTACATTCTACTCACCGGATTAGAGATCAGGTATCTTCTCCCACTTGTTAGAAACTCAAATCACTGATTTACTGGTGTTTTTGAGTGGTTTGAGCTTCCGGCAAAAAAAGGCTGTTAATAAATTTTATTCTGATAGATAAATGCCTACTTTTGCAGTCGATTTTTTGCGCTCCTAAACTGGGGGCGATAAACGGCTAAGAATGCTTAAAATAATCACCACTTCCCTCCGATCTTTTCTCGCTTTATTGTCGATGGCCTTACTGTGTGTTTCACAGCCACTTATGGCACAGGACCATCACGAAGAACCCGCCCATGCTGAACACCATGAAGAAAGCGCTCACGACGAGCCTTTTGACGCTGGTGCGATGATTATGCACCACATCTCTGATGCGCATGAGATTCACATTATTGGCGACCTGGCTATTTACCTTCCAGTAATTCTTTGGACGGATAACGGTTTGGAAGTTTTTTCCAGCTCACACTTTTACCACAATGAAAAGCATGTGAGTCACGACGGAGAAAACCACCACTACTACACACACGGTGGCTACGTGATGCACCACGAGCATATCTATCAAGCTGCCGATAATGGCGGGCTTAGTTTTGATGCTGAGACAGGAGAAGTAAACAATGCTTCAGTTTTCGACATCTCTATTACTAAGAGTGTAGCTGGAATGTTCTTGACTATCATTCTTCTCTTCTTGATTTTCGGATCAGTAGCAAAGGGATACAAGAAGCGCCCTGGTCAAGCCCCTAAGGGAATCCAGTCATTCATGGAGCCGCTTATTCTTTTCATAAGAGACGAAGTGGCCATTCCGTCTATCGGAGCTAAGAAAGCCGATAAGTTCATGCCGTTCTTGTTGACGGTATTCTTCTTTATCTGGATCGCCAACCTACTTGGTTTGATTCCATTTATCGGAGGTTTCAACGTGACCGGTACGCTTTCAGTAACTATTGTGCTTGCCGGTATCGTTTTCATCCTGACCACTATCAACGGAAACAAGCATTACTGGAGTCACATCCTCTGGCCTGCTGGAGTGCCAGCACCAATTAAGTTTATTCTTGTACCGATCGAATTCCTCAGCATCTTTATTAAGCCTGCTGTATTGATGATACGTTTGACTGCAAACATTACTGCAGGTCACATCATCATTTTGGCATTCGTTTCTCTCGTGCTCATTTTCGGACAATCTAGTGCTGTAGCCGGTTACGGTGTTGGCGTTGGGTCTGTGCTGTTTATGATATTTATGTTTTTTATCGAGCTACTTGTGGCTTTCCTTCAGGCGTATGTATTTACCCTGTTGGCAGCGCTCTACTTTGGAGATGCCACACAAGAAGCTCACCATTAACAATTGGCAATAATTTAACCATATAAAACAAAAGCAAAATGGAATTATTAGCTGTTCTACTACAAGCTGCTGCTGATGCAGGTTTCGCCGGAATTGGTGCGGGTCTTGCTGCTATAGGTGCTGGTCTAGGTATCGGTAAAATCGGTGCTTCTGCATTGGAATCTATGGCTCGTCAGCCAGAAGTAACTGGAGACATCCGTGCAAGCATGATCGTTGCTGCTGCCCTTATTGAAGGGGTTGCACTTTTCGCGGTTATTGTTTGTCTTTTGGTTGTACTCTAAGAGAAACACGAAAAAGAAAGTGCATCCCTAACGGTTGGTTGGGGAGCCTTTCTTCTTTTAAAGATTGAAAAGAACTAAAAAATAACTCATATGCTATCAGTAAGTATCGGTACGGTAATTTGGTCTACAATCGCATTCTTGGTTGTTGCCTTCATTCTTACCAAAATGGCATGGAAGCCTATTCTTGCGTCTATCAAAGAGCGTGAAGAGTCAATCGACGAAGCTATCAAGTCGGCTGAAAAGGCAAGAGAAGAAATGAGCAACTTGAAAGCGAGCAATGAGAACTTGCTTAAAGAAGCTCGTATGGAACGCGATGCAATGATCAAAGATGCGCGCGAAACCAAGGATAAAATCATGGCTGATGCCAAAGGTCGCGCCGAAGAAGAGTATTCGCGCATCGTAAACTCAGCTAAAGATGCCATCCGCTCTGAGAAGATTGCAGCAATCACTGAGATAAAGAATCAAGTAGCAAGTTTGAGTATCGAAATTGCTGAACAAGTGATTCGTCAGGAGCTTAAGTCGGACGACAAGCAAAAAGAGCTGATTGACAAATATTTGCAAGAAGCAAAATTGAACTAGGATGCGCAGAGATTCGAAAGTAGCAAAACGTTATGCCAAGTCCTTAATGGGCTTTGCTAAAGAGCAGAATTCGCTTGAAGCTGTTGCTGCTGATATGGAGCTCATTGCTGCTACCATTGATGGAAGCCGAGATCTCGAATTGGTTCTCAAGAGCCCGATTATCAAACTAGACAAGAAAGTAGCTGTTCTCAACCAAATCTTCGGCGGTAAAATCGGATCGATTTCTCAATCGTTTTTGGGAATTATCACGCGCAAAGGACGTGAGAGCCTTATCAAAGAAATGGCAGTCGCCTTTGTAAACTTGTACAAAGCCAGCCAGGGAATCGTTACAGCTGAGATTACAACGGCCATTGCACTTGACGACAAAGGGCGTGAAAAGGCAAAAGCCTTAATTGCTCAGATTAGCGATAAAGTAGAATTGGTTGAAAAAATCAACAAAGACATTATTGGCGGTTTCATCATCCGTGTTGGCGATAAGCAATATGATGAGTCTGTTTCAAGCCGACTATCGGCAATGAAACGCGAATTTTCTAAGAATCCACACATAGCAGAATTATAAATAAAGCGTCATGGCTGAAGTTAAACCAGCAGAAGTATCTGCAATACTAAGAGAGCAACTAGCGGGAATCAAGACCGATGCTGAGCTAGAAGAAGTAGGTACCGTACTACAAGTTGGAGATGGAATCGCTCGTATTTACGGATTGTCAAGCGTACAGGCCGGTGAGCTTATTGAGTTTGAAACTGGTCTGAAAGGAATGGTTTTGAACCTTGAAGAAGACAATGTAGGGGCTGTACTACTCGGTAACTCTCAGGATATTAAAGAAGGAGACACGGTAAAGCGTACTGGAAGAATTTCATCTATCAATGTAGGTGAAGGAATGCTCGGACGTGTTGTTAACACACTTGGTGAGCCTATCGATGGTAAAGGACCAATCGAAGGTGAAGTGTTTGAGATGCCTATCGAGCGTAAAGCTCCAGGAGTAATCTACAGACAGCCGGTTAACGAGCCACTTCAAACTGGTGTAAAAGCAGTAGACGCGATGATTCCAATCGGACGTGGTCAGCGTGAGCTTATCATTGGTGACCGTCAAACAGGTAAAACAACTGTTGCGATTGACACCATCATCAACCAAAAAGAATTTTACGACAGAGGCGAGCCTGTTTTCTGTATTTACGTTGCTATCGGTCAGAAAGGATCTACAGTTGCACAAATCGTAAAGACACTGGAAGAAAACGGAGCAATGGCTTACACTTGTGTAGTTGCTGCCAACGCATCTGATCCCGCTCCAATGCAGTTCTTGGCGCCATTTGCCGGAGCAGCCATCGGAGAGTACTTCCGTGACACAGGTCGACCTGCATTGATCGTTTATGATGACCTTTCGAAGCAAGCGGTAGCCTACCGTGAAGTATCACTTCTTCTTAGAAGACCTCCAGGACGTGAGGCTTACCCTGGTGATGTATTCTACCTTCACTCAAGACTACTTGAGCGCGCTGCTAAATTGATCGCTTCTGATGAGATTGCAGCTCAGATGAACGACCTTCCTGAGTCGCTTAAAGGAAAAGTGAAAGGTGGTGGATCACTTACTGCACTTCCGATCATCGAAACACAAGCCGGTGACGTTTCTGCATATATTCCGACTAACGTAATTTCGATTACTGACGGACAGATCTTCTTGGAGTCTAACCTATTCCTTTCTGGGGTTCGTCCCGCGATTAACGTAGGTATCTCAGTATCTCGTGTTGGAGGATCGGCGCAGATCAAGTCGATGAAGAAAGTATCTGGTACATTGAAGCTCGACCAGGCTTCATACCGCGAGCTTGAAGCTTTCGCGAAATTTGGTTCTGACCTGGATGCCGCTACAATGTCTATCCTTGGAAAAGGAGCGCGGAACGTTGAGATTCTTAAGCAGCCACAAAACTCTCCAATGCCAGTAGAAAAGCAAGTAGCTATCATCTACCTCGGTACAAAAGGATTGTTAGGTAAAGTACCTGTTGCCCGAATCAAAGAGTTCGAAGAAGAGTTTTTGTCTTACATGGACGCTAAGCACCGAGATGTTCTCGACACGCTAAAGAGCGGAAAGCTTACGCCTGAGGCAACAGATATGCTAGAGAAAGTAGCAGCAGAAATGACTGCTAAATACGAAGGTTAATACCCACTTGTAGTTTAGGCTGCAAAAACCATAATTGAAATGGCAAACCTGAAAGAAATACGCTCACGGATTTCGTCGGTAAACTCTACGAAGCAGATCACCTCTGCCATGAAAATGGTATCGGCTGCGAAGCTTCGAAGAGCGCAAGATGCAATCGTGCAGATGCGTCCTTACGCTACCAAACTCCAGGAGATTCTTCAGAACCTGAGTGGTGCGCTAGATGTATCTGAAAACGTATATGCCGCTGAGCGTGACTTGGAGCGTGTACTGATTATTGCGGTTACTTCTAATAGAGGGCTTTGTGGTGCATTCAACAACAACGTGATCAAGGAGGTAAAAGCCCTTATCCAAGAGCATGAATCAGCTCAAGTAAAAGTGATGGGTGTTGGGAAAAAGGCTTATGATGCTTTTTCAAAAACAAAGTACCACCTAGATTCAGTTGGATATCCTTCTCAGCCGTTCAAGATATTCGACGATCTAAATTTCAACGAAGCATCTATCATTGCGCAGTGTGTGATGGATAAGTTTGCTGACGGTAAAATGGATCGCGTATATCTCGTGTACAACTCGTTTAAGAATGCTGCAGTTCAAATTACGAGAAGAGAACAGATGCTTCCTATTCTCCCAGCTGAAACAGCAGAAGAATCGAATTCAGCTCAACTCGATTACATCTTTGAGCCAAGTAAGGAAGAGATCGTAACAGAACTTATTCCCAAGTCGCTCAAAATCCAATTGTATAAGGCCATTTTGGACTCTCATGCTTCTGAGCATGGTGCACGTATGACGGCTATGCACAAAGCCACTGACAACGCCTCTGAGCTTGTTAAAGACCTTAAGTTGACTTACAACAAAGCACGTCAAGCATCGATTACTAATGAGATTCTCGAAATCGTTGCCGGAGCCGAAGCTTTGAATGGATAAGAGATTTAAATAGAACTCACAAAAAATCCCATCGATTGCTCGATGGGATTTTTTTATGCATAGGCTTTAATATCCTTACCGCTTAAAACTCAGTAAACAAAAGTGAGACATCGACAATGTTCACAGTACCGTCGCAATTCAGGTCGTGCATATCATTGTAGCACCCCTCATCATCACCACACCCAAACGAGCTACTGAGTTGACTAACATCTAGAATGTTTACAATGCCATCTCCATTGAAATCAGGATCTCCAGGGCAAGGGTCTGGGTCAGTAGTGCCACTTGTACAAACCAAGTAGTCGGCTAAGCTATTTTGAATAGCGAGCTGAGCACGCTCCACCTGACCAGGAGTTATTTTATGCTTACAGCTCTGGCTCAAATAATCCATCACATTATTACTCACAAACCCGCAAGAGCCCACGCAAGACATTCCCTGAGTTTGTGGAGGGGTGTCTACCACACGATCACCCTGAATAGCTGGATTTACTTCAGCTTCGCAAGAATTCCCATTAAACGTGTGGAAAATAGCGAAGTTATGAAGCACCTCGTGAGTCCATGTGAGACCCAGGTCCGTGTACGATTTCAAATCAAAGTTTTGACCGTATTCATCCTCTAATTGCTCAGCTCCAAAAGCATTAAACAAATTGTAATTACCGTAAACAACATTTGAGGTAGGGAAATAAGCAAATGCTTGTGTTCCGCTCCCTTGAGATCCGTCGATTCTAGAAACGATGTAGCTATTCAAGTATTTCTTCCCTGTTTCATCTTCACCCCAAGCAAGCGCATTAGAAATTTCCGATTCTGAAATAGCATTGTCATTTGATGCTTTGAGACCATAATCATGCCAGGCAGACCCAAATAGTTCTACTCCATCGTGATAAAGAATTCCATTAGTAGCGTTTCCTTCTGGGTCTTCGTCGGCCAATACAAGCTCGATCCCTAGGGCGGCATTCTCCGGGTCGTACATCAGTGAATCATTTCTAAAAAACTGATTGGTGATGCGAATCTGGCTCAAAACCTGTTCTTCCGAAATCATACCATCTGATTCGAATACACTTGCATCAGAATCATAAATAACATGAACGACTACCCGGATTTTTTCGCACTCATCACCAGTAGAAAACCCACTGGGAAGTGTTGTCAAGCCCTCTTCAAAAGCTTGCATTTCGGCAGGGTCAAACACCTTATGGGTGCATTCGTCGTGTTGCGCTGTCAGCGCCAAGCTCGCAATGAAGCTCAGAGAAAGTAAGATAAATTTCATATCTGAAATGCGGCGATACAAAACAGCCTATCAATAGTCAATACCCTGGAAACACAAGGCTCGGCCACTTGGAATCAAACATTATTCTCATAATAGTTGATAATCCATTGCATCTAAACATTTGATGCCAGTCGGCTAATTGGTTGTGAATCCTGAGTGATATTCAGACTTTGAGCAGCGCCAATAAATTATACATCAGCTACTTCCTGAATATGGGTTATTGTTAAAACAACACCAGTCAGAATTTTAACGCTGCGAATGTAAGACCATACATATGCCTTGTCAATAGATTTCGTCGAAATGTAAGCACCCAAATAACCCTATAATTTTTAGACACATAGACAGCTTCTCGTCTGCAAACACCCGATCAGAATAGACCAAAGCTGAAATTGGTCGACGAACTAAAATTTTTAGGTTTTAGCTTTCCAATAATAAGGCATGTTTTGATCGCGCTGGTCGAAACCCTTAAATTTTGGACTTCCCTTCACCATTTTCTCATTCCTATCCCTCTCTCAGTTTCATTCACTATTTTGGCTCACTTTCTGCTGTGATTCTGGCTTATGGTAAACTTGTCGAAGTATTCTCTGGTTGCTCTCCTAATAGGGCTTGCCCTCGTCTTAGGTGCGGAGTTCTTCGCTGAGCAAGTAGAAAGACCGATTGATAAAATTAAAAGCAGCGAAAATTTTGCGAAGTGTTTGGATGAAAGAACTGACCGCACAATCAATCTCATCAAAAACACACAGTCGCAAATTCTTGCTAAAGGGGCCAAAAGAGTACAACTCGAAAACAATCAGTTTTATCAACAGATTTTCGAAGATGAAGGAATTCTTATTGCTGCTTACCACAATAATGATCTTGTTCTCTGGTCTCACAATGCAGTCTCTCCTGCCAACCTTAAGGAAATCGCGTCTAAAGGAACTGAGCTTTACCGTTTTGAGAACGGGTGGTATAGGCTTATTTACCTCACTAACGGCCGAGATGAATACCTTGGAGCCATCCAGATAAAGAAGACTTTTCCTTACGACAATTCTTTTCTGGACAACGGTTTTAGAAAAGGCTTTGATCTTCCTTGGCTTAACGATATTCACACTGAAAAAGTGGTTGGTGGGGTAAAACTCAAGGCAGACCATCAATCTTTTTATCTGAGCTTTTACGAGAACCCCACGCAGTCATTTTTTAAAGCTCTCATTCACATTTCGCTGGCAATAGTTGGTGCTCTTCTGATCTTGTGGGCATTATTTAGACTTCTCCTCCGTAGACCAAAATACCACCCCGTCTATTCACTTGCCTTCGTGTTGGTCATCTTTGTACTGAGAGTTATTTCGCTCCACAGTGGATGGCCATCGTACGTTACGGCATTCGACTTGTTCAGCCCTACCGTCTATGCATCATCAGCTGGATGGCCTAGCTTGGCCGACATGTTGATCAATAGTGCGCTAATTCTATTGTCGAGTTTGGTTCTTTCGAGGCTTTTCGAGCGCTCGTTAAAAAAGCCTTCAACACTGACCCGAGTCCTTCATGTTCTTGTTCTGGCCACTCTTCTGGCATGTTCAATGTATGTGAACTATCTCTTGAAGGGACTCGTTATTCACTCCAGTATTCCTTTTGAAATCAACAGTATTACGGCTCTGAATGCCTTCAGCTTTGTCGGTATCCTCGCAATGGGGCTACTCTACTACTCATGTTTCAAACTCTTTGATGGCCTGGCTAAGGCAATTGGGAGCAGTGAATATACAGTTGTGCAGCTCGGACTAATGCTGTCAGTAACGGCCCTTTTTTGGATACTCGTAAATCACTATCTGGGAATTGTCGACCTGATCTATGTTTTGTGGCCCATAGCTTTAATTCTGGCCTTGTTTTACTTTCGAATTTTTCTTCGGGTCGAGGGGAGAAACTTTGGTGGAATCATCTTGGGGATCGTCTTTTTTGCAGCCCTTGGGTCACATAGCTTTATCAAGTATAGCTCATCCAGAGAGCACGCCCAGCGCAAGGTGTTTGCGGAAAAGCTAGCTGTAGATGATGACCCTGTAGCCGAAATCCTTTTTGAAGATTTAGCAAGCAGGCTAGCCAAAGACCCAGAGATTAGAAACGTATTTGAAGAGAATGACCTTCATTCTAGAGAAACACTCCAAGGATTTATTTCATCGAGATACTTCAACGGCTACTGGAGTCGGTATGACGTTGAAATCTTTGCCTATGAAGCCGACAGTACAGTTTGGGGAAAGCTGCCATCTGTAAGGCCCAAAACCTTCAGGGATGTACGCCAGAAAATTGAGACATATGGTGAACCAACAGAACTGGTTGAACAACTTTATTTTATGTTCAACACCGAAGATTTGGTGACCTATATTGCCATCGTTCCTTTGCATTACAGCCTGAGCGAAGCGCCGGATGGATTTATTGTTATCGAACTCTCATCCAAACTCTTTCCTCAGCAACTCGGCTTTCCTTCCCTTCTAATAGACGAAGGGTTTCAAACCACTCATATTTCTGAGAACTATGCCACTGCTCGGTATGCATATGGCAAACTTATCAGCAGTAGAGGGCGCTACCCTTATCAATCGCACCCGGGCAATTTCGATGACATCTATGAAAGTCAAGAGTTCTTGAAAAAACGCGGGTATGAACACCTCGTATCACGCGTCGATCAAAACACTCTTCTGGTCTTGTCAAAAGAACTTAAAAGCCCCCTTGACAAAGCCACTACCCTGAGTTATCTCTGTGCTATATTTGGCTCTCTGTTTGTACTCCTACTCGCAATTAAAAACATCGTTCTGGGAAGGTCTTCCTTCACAGTAAACCTTAATCAAAAAGTCCAAGGTCTTCTGGTCATATTGACTCTTACGAGCCTACTCCTCTTCACATTTGCCACGCAGTATTTTATTAGAGAAAAGTATACGGAGAAGAATCAAAGTCAGATTAGTGAGAAAATGCAGTCCATACTCATGGAGCTAGGGCACAAACTCGGAGAAGAAGAGCAGATCAACTACGACATGATCGACTACTTGAACAGGCTTCTTTCGCAGTTTTCCTTCATCTTCTTTACCGACATAAACATATACAGTCCAGATGGACTCTTATTGGCTTCAAGCCAAATGAGAATGTTTAATGAAGGTCTGATTTCGAGAAAGATTCACCCGGAAGCGTATACGCATTTGCGTTACCTCGATCAAGTCGAATTCATCAATCAGGAGAAGGTAGGTCGAATGGCTTATCTCTCGGGATACGCTCCTTTCTACAACGACCGAGGAGAGTTGCTCGCCTACGTTAACCTGCCCTATTTTGCGAAGCAAACCGAACTCGAAAACGAGATTTCGAGCTTTCTCATTGCCGTTGTAAATGTTTTCGTGCTGCTCTTCTTGCTCTCTATTCTTTTCGGCCTGTATACGGCACAATGGATCACAGCTCCATTGCGAGCAATCAGAGAAAACTTGCAAGGAATCGAGCTCGGAAAAGCCAATAGGTTGATTGCATACTCTGGAACGGATGAAATCGGAAGGCTTGTTCATGCGTACAACGATAAGGTTGCCGAACTAGAAAACAACGCCGCTTTGCTGGCCCAGTCTGAGCGTGAATCGGCTTGGCGCGAAATGGCTAAGCAGGTAGCTCATGAGATCAAAAACCCTTTGACTCCCATGAAACTCAACATTCAATACCTCGAGCGCAGTCTGTCTAATGGTGGACAGGTTGACGAAGAGCGAATTGAAAAGATCTCAAAACAGCTCATCCAGCAAATAGATACACTGACGGGAATTGCCAATGCCTTCTCAAACTTTGCACAAATGCCAAAGGCCCAAGAGACAAAAGTTGACCTGGTTCACCTGCTTGACTCGGCTGTAGGGCTCTACGATAAATTCGAGAAGATCAACATCCACGCCGACTTTGGCTCTATCACCCAGGCATTCATCATGGCCGACAAAGAGCAGATGCTTCGCGTATTCAACAACCTCATTAAAAACGCTATTCAGGCGACTGATGGCCAGTCCCACAGAGTGATTCGCATTGACTTGAAAGAGTTCGAAGGCGGCTACCAGACAAGCGTCTCAGATAATGGAAAAGGGATTGCTCTAGAAGATCGGCAGCGTATTTTCATGCCCAACTTTACAACCAAGTCGGGTGGTATGGGGCTCGGCCTTGCGCTATCAAAGAATATTGTGGAGCAGAGTGGCGGAAAAATCTGGTTTGAATCGATCGGTTCGAGTGATACTTCCTTTTTCGTTTGGATGCCAAAAGGAGATTAGTCTGCGTAAGTCACATTCGTTTATGGATTTTTATCTTTTGCAGCAAGCCGAATCCATTCGAGTAAAGCTACATTTGTAGCTAAACAAGTCTCATGGAAGGAAAGAATATCAAAATTGAAAACGAAGGCGCCATTCGCCTGATCACAATAAATCGTCCATCAAAATTAAACGCGCTCAACAAGGAGACTATTCAAGAGCTCTCCGATGCTATGAGTGCTGCTGAAGTTGACTCATCGGTTCGAGCTGTTATTCTCACCGGAGAAGGAGAAAAAGCCTTTGTAGCAGGTGCTGACATCTCTGAGTTTGCCCACTTTGATAAAGAACAGGGAGCAAAGTTAAGTGCCAAAGGACATGATCTCTTGTTCAATGCCATTGAAGCCATGGGAACACCTGTTATTGCTGCCGTCAATGGATTTGCACTGGGTGGAGGATTGGAGCTTGCTATGAGCTGCCACATTCGGGTAGCTTCAGACAATGCCCGAATGGGTCTCCCTGAAGTTTCGCTTGGTGTTATTCCCGGGTATGGGGGAACCCAACGCTTAGCCCAGTTTATCGGTAAGGGACGAGCCATAGAGCTTATCGCCACAGCCAAAATGATCAAAGCTGCTGACGCTCTCCAAATGGGCTTGATCAATCACATGACCAGCCCTGAAGGCCTGCTGGACAAGTGTCGCGAGATTGCAGGACAAATCGCTGGAAATTCTCCAACAGCCATCGCTGCCGGAATTAGAGCGGTAAACGCTCAGTTCGCTGAAAATGTGGATGGATACGCTGTAGAAATCGAAGCCTTCGGTTCATGCTTTGGAACGGCTGACTTCAAAGAAGGAACGACAGCGTTTCTCGAGAAAAGAAAACCAAATTTTGAGGGGAGGTAATTCTCCTGTTTGATGAGCCCATTGCGCAAACTTGCTGGCCAGACAGCAATCTACGGTGTGAGTAGTATCCTGGGAAGGGTGATGACATTCCTTCTTACCCCACTCTACACGCGTGTTTTTCTCAGAGAAGAGTACGGTGTGGTTACAGAGCTCTACGCATGGGTAGCTTTCGCTATCGTCATCCTGACATATGGCATGGAGACTACTTTCTTCCGTTTTGGGAGCAAAGCCACGTCGGAGACAGAAAGAGACACCGTCTTCAGCACTGCCTTTATTTCCATTCTCACAACTACCGCCTTGTTTGTAGGGTTGATTTGGATGAATCTGGAAGGTGTTTCTGATGCCTTGCATTATTCTGGTCACCCTGAGTACATATTGTACTTCACTCTAATCGTTGCTCTTGATGTGCTCTGCGCCATACCATTGGCTCGACTTCGCATGCTCGATAAAGCCATTCCTTTTGCCGCGATTAACCTCATCAGCATTTTTACTTACATCGGCTTAAACCTCTTCTTTCTTCTTTATTGCCCCTACGCCATCGAAGAAAATGGATTTGGCCACGGTTTTATCGCAAGTATTTATAACCCATCCTTTGGTATAGGGTACATTTTCATTTCTAACCTGGTAGCAAGCGCATTGAAGTTTGTATTACTTCTTCCATGGATCGGCGGCATTAAAAATGGATGGAGTTTCGCCTTATTCAAAAAGCTCATGCCCTATACCTTGCCCTTGTTACTTTTGGGCGTAGGTGGGATTATCAATGAAACATTCGACCGTGCCTTTTTCACTGAACTCTCCGGTTTGAGCGAGGAAGCTGCTCGCGTAGAATTGGCTATTTACGGGGCTTGCTATAAGGTGGCTATGCTACTCAGCATAGCCATTCAAGCTTATCGATTTGCTGCCGAACCCTTTGTTTTTAGCCTCTTCGGTCAGGATAACGAGAAAAAAACTCAGGCCGATATCATGAAGTACTATGTTATTGTCGGCTCCCTGATCAGCCTTGCACTCATGTGCTTTCTGGACGTTGCTCTTCTTTTGGTTGGTCCTGAGTTCAGAACGGGAAAAGGCGTCATTCCCATTCTTTTGGCTGCATACCTTTGCTTTGGAGCTGTCTTCAATCTATCGTTCTGGTACAAGCTCGGGGACAAAACCAAGTACGGTGCTGTGATTGCATTTGTAGGGGCTGGAATTACCGTATTGCTAAATGTAATCCTTGTTCCGCGAATCGGTTATTTTGGGTCCGCCTGGGCTACACTGGCAGCCTATGTTGCCATGTTGGTTACATCATTCGCACTAAGCCGAAAACATCACCCTATACCCTACGATTTCAAAGCGATTTTCAAGTATGTCGGGCTCGCACTTGGCCTGGTGATTATTCACCAATTTCTTCAAGATAACATGTGGGTTAAATATCTCTCGGGTATCCTTTTTGTAGGGATATACGCCGCGTATATTTGGACCTCTGAAAAAACAATCTCAAAAGCACAATGACAAAAGTTGAGCTAATCAATAAATCAAAGCACCCTGCTCCTAAATACGCCACTCCACTGAGTGCTGGAGTAGATCTATATGCCAACACCGACGACCCCATTACGCTAGAACCACTCGAGCGCACCTTGGTGCCCACAGGGTTGTACATGGCTCTCCCCGAAGGAACGGAAGCACAAATTAGACCCAGAAGCGGTCTGGCCTATAAACAGGGGCTTTCTGTTTTGAATTCGCCGGGTACCATTGACGCGGACTATCGGGGTGAAGTGAAAGTTTTATTGGTAAATTTGTCGAACAAAAGCGTGACTATCAGTGATGGAGAACGCATTGCTCAAATGGTTGTTGCCAAATTTGAAAAAGTAGAATTTAATGAAGTTGAAGAGCTCTCTTCTACCCAGCGTGGTGAAGGAGGGTTTGGCAGCACTGGAAAAAGCAAGATCTAAGCATGAACATTATTATTCCGATGGCGGGCATGGGAAAACGCCTGCGACCTCATACCCTTACTATTCCGAAACCACTTGTACCAGTAGCTGGAAAGCCAATTGTGCAACACCTCGTGGAAGACATTGCCGCTTTAGTTCCCGACAATGCCATTGACGAAATTGTGTTTGTTACTGGTCGGTTTGGGAAAGATGCTGAAAAGCACCTGATTTCGGTTGCAGAGTCTCTCGGTGCAAAAGGCAAGATCGCCTATCAGGATGAAGCACTGGGAACCGCTCATGCCATATGGTGTGCCAAAGAAGCACTGAAAGGCAACACAATTGTGGCCTTTGCCGACACCCTATTCACTGCCGATTTCAAACTCGACAATGAGAAAGATGGCGTGTTGTGGGTGAAACAAATTGAAGATCCATCGGCTTTTGGCGTTGTAACGCTCGATGATGATGGCCATATCACAGGCTTTGTTGAAAAGCCTCAGACCTTTGTTAGTGACCTAGCCATGATTGGTATTTACTACTTCAAGGATGGTGAGAAGTTGGCAGAAGAGATTCAGTATCTCATGGACAACAATGTGATGAAGGGCGGTGAGTACCAGCTTCCAGATGCTCTTTTGCGCATGACGCAAAAAGGGTTAAAATTCAGCCCTGGAAAGGTTGGAGAGTGGATGGACTGCGGAAACCCAAATGTCACAATAGAAACGAATTCCAAGGTTCTTCAGATCAAGTACCCCAAGTCTGAAATAGCTGATTCAGCAACGATTGAAAAAGCGGTAATCATAGATCCGTGCTTTATCGGAGAAGGGGCTATAATTCGGGAGTCGGTTGTTGGTCCAGGTGTTTCAGTAGGAAAAAATGCCCGAGTTGAGCGAAGCCGCATTGACAACACCATCGTGCAAAGTGAAACGAGTATCTCAAATCTATCGACTAGCAATTCTATGATCGGACACCATGCCAAGGTAACTGGAACCGAAAAGAAGCTCAATGTTGGAGATTACAACCAACTATCATGCTAGAAGGTCTCCGAACATATCGAGTATTAGTTTGGATTTTTGCCGCGTCTTTTCTTCTTTCTTGTCAATCACAAAAGGGAGTCGCTGACAGTCAAACACAAAGTGAAACCAGCTTATCAGAACAAGATCAGCAACTGTTTACTTCGGTATTTATTGACGCTGGAAAGCAGAAGGTATTGGGAAACTTTAATGAGGCACTTTACCTCTACAAAAAAGCCCTGGATATAGACCCCAATAGTGCTGCCACTCAGTTCGAAATTGCTCGGATCGAAGCCCTTTCGGGAAACTATGGAGCGGCGCTCCCCTACGCTCAATCTGCATTTGAAGCCGATCCTGAAAACATCTACTTCGCCGAGTTTTTGGGTCAAGTTTACGCGGAACTTCGCCAGCTCGACAAAAGTGCTGAGATCTTTGCCAAGCTCTTGGAGTACCACCCAGAGGCCTATGACTACTACTTCACTTTGGGAAATATTCTTTCAGCTCAAGGCAAGTACGATGAAGCCATTAAGCTATACGATGACCTTGAAAAACAGGTTGGCCGAAACGAAGAAATCACCCTGCAAAAGCAAGTGCTCTATGTAGATATGGGCGATTACGAGTCGGCGCTTGCGGAAATTGAAGGCCTTATCGAGCTTCACCCTGAAGAAGTGCGCTACAAGGGCATGAAAGCTGAGATTCTAGAAAAGAGTGGTGATTTAGAAGGTGCTATTGCTATTTACGAGTCTATTCTGGTGGATGATCCTGGAAACGGACTCGTCCTAATTTCTTTGTACGAAATCTATTTTGGTCAAGGCCAGAAGCAAAAAGCAGAAGAATATTTAGCTCGAGCCTTTTCATCGCCTGATTTAAGCATCGATGTGAAAGTCAATATTCTCTTGAACTATCTGAGTGATCCGGCTTACGCCAATCGTGATGACTACATCAGTGATTTGGCTTCGCGGCTGGAAGACGCTCATCCGAGAAATGCAAAAACTTATGCTGTACAGGGCGATTTATACCTGAACCAAGAAAAGTACAAAGAGGCCCGTACAAGTTTTAGAAAAGCGGTTGAACTCGACCCAAATCGACCACCGATTTGGCAGCAAATCATCACACTAGATTCTCAACTCAGTGATTTTGATGCGATGGAATCGGAAAGCGCCGAAGCCATGGAGCTCTTTCCCGAACTGCCCGTTTTCTACCTATTCAACGGTATCGCCTTGATACAAAAAGGAGACATCGATGGCGCAATTGAGTCGCTCAGCGTTGGGAAAAATCTAGTGGTGGATAACAATGCCGCTCTGGCGCAGTTCTACGCTTCGCTTGGCGACGCCTATCACACAAAAGGAAACGACAAAAAGTCGGATAGCTCTTACGAGAATGCCTTGAGGTATGACCCAAACAACGTCATTGTTCTCAATAACTATGCGTACTACCTCTCTCTTCGCGGCGATAATTTGGAGAGAGCAGAAGAAATGGCCAAGAAAGCCAATAATATAACTCCAAACGAAGCGACATTTCAGGACACATATGCCTGGGTATTGTATCGACGTGCAAATTATGCGAACGCATTATTCTGGATAGAAGAAGCGCTTAAAAACGGAGGTGATTCTGACCCTGTAGTCTATGAACACTACGGTGATATCCTCATCAAAATGTCTAAAAAGCAAGAAGCTATTGAAGCATGGCAAAAGGCCATTGAGCTTGGTGGTGACAAAGGTGTGCTTCAAGCTAAAATTGACGAGTCTGCACCATGAGTCTCCGGATCAAGCACCTAGGTATAGTTTTTCTCTCCTTCGTAATTCTACAAGGGTGTAAAACCAGAAGAGCGATTGAACAAAGCCCCTTGAGGCAATTGAGTGAAAACGCAATCCTGGAACAACTTGAGAAAAAAAATTTTGAGTTTACGACGCTCACAGGAAAGCTCACCGCAGACGTCGAGTCTCCTTCCCTGACCGGTGGATTCAAAATAAACATGCGGATTGCCCACGACAGTATCATTTGGATGAGTTTGACTCCAGCTCTCGGTATTGAAGCGGTAAGAATGGTCGTTGAAGAAGACAGCATTCGATATATCAATAAGGTCAAAAAGGAGTTTTATGCAGGTGGTTTTTCTACTGTTGATTCCATCCTGAATTACGAGTCTGGGTATGGGTTTCTGCAAGATTTATTGGTAGGGAATCCAGCAGATATTGAATCGGGAGAAAAGTACACCGCTACGGTAGAAGATTTGCACTACGTACTCCACACCAAAGTCAAGCGCAACGTCAAAAAAGCCATTGATGTAAACCTGAAGAAGGCAACAAGTGAAGACACCCTTTCGTTAGAAGTGGTAAACGAAAAGCAATTTGAAAAGGCTACGGAAAAACACGATGATGAAGACTTGATACTCAAGAGGTATTTTGTCCGTGCCGACGAATTCAGGGTGGGTCGAATTATCATCGACGACATCCTTTATCAGCGTACCATTCGCATTGATTATGACGAATTTATCGACATGAACGGAATTAAATTTCCACAGCAAATTAAGGTGTTCGTTAGCACTCCCAAAGAAACCGCTAGATTTGACCTTCGCTATACGCGCATTAAGACCAATGAGCCACAATCCTATCCATTCAAAATACCATCATCTTACAAGGCGATCAATTAATAGCCTTCTGGTGATCTGTTTTCTCTTGGCATCTCTCGGCGCTTCTGCACAAGACAAGGCTGAGCTGCAAAAAGAACGCGACGAGATTTCGAAGAACATAGAGCTCACCAACAAGCTTCTTAAAGAAACGCGCTCCAGCCGTAATAAAGAGGAAGGAGAACTATCTCTCATCAATAAGAAAATTAGTCTTCGCGAAGACCTGATTTCAAGTCTTCGAAGTGAAGTGGCTCTCTACTCGAGACGAATCAAAGACAATGAAGCCGAGGTAGAAGAGTTGGAGTCCAGAATTGAGACACTCAAAGAGAAATACGCGAAGGCCATACAGTTTGCCCAACGGACTCAACAAACAGAGGATAAACTGATGTTCATTTTTGCATCGCAAGACCTCTATCAAGCCATACGCCGAATTCGAGCCCTGAAACAGTACACAAAGTACCGTCAAGATCAGGTAGCTCAGATAAAAGAAGCACAGTCTGAGCTAAAGGCGCTCAATGAAAACATGCAGGCCCTGATCAGTGAGAAGAACGAAGTAATGGGCGAAGAGGAGAAAGTAAAAGAAGTGCTTAGCGCCGATCTAGAAGTGCGTCAAACGGCTGTTTCATCGCTAAAACAGGAGGAGAGCAAGCTGTCAAAAAAGCTCAAGCAGCAAGAGCGCCAGCGCAACAAGCTAAACAAGGAGATTCAGCGAATCATCGAAGAGGAAATACGAGCTAGCAAGAAAAACAACGCTGGTACCTTTGAACTAACGCCAGAAGCGGCAGCGCTTTCAGCGAGCTTTGAATCGAATAAAGGAAAATTGCCATGGCCAGTAGAGCGAGGGGTTATCACTTCCAAATTTGGTAACAACCCCCACCCTGTCCTAGCGGGAATTACAGTGCCAAACAATGGTATCGACATCGCAACGAGCTCTAACGCCATCGTTCGAAGCGTGTTTAAAGGAACGGTCTCAGCTGTATTCAGTATTCCAGGCGCAGGACAAAACGTGATTATCAATCACGGTGGATACCGCAGTGTATACTCCAACCTCCAAGAAGTACTCGTCAGCAAGGGCCAGGAAATAGAGAGCAAACAGTCTATCGGAAGCGTGCTTACAGATGAGAATACAGGTAAGACAGAAGCCCACCTCGAGATTTGGAAAGTTGACTCGAAAGGAACGACCAAACAAAATCCAGCGACTTGGCTCTACAAACAGTAGTGGTCTGATGCCAATTTTGTAGTTTTGTAAAAAATTTAAGCATGCAGCTATCCATTCTCTTAGGATTTGTTGGCCCTTGGCAAATTGCCCTTGTAGTCGTTTTGATTCTTCTGCTCTTCGGAGGAAAGAAAATTCCAGAAATGATGCGTGGGCTAGGCCGTGGAATGAAAGAATTTAAAGATGCCTCGAAGGAGGATACTGATTCTGGAAAATCTAAATCTGACGACGCTTAAAACATCCTAAGCTCTTGACTACTTACCGTTCTCTGCAAGAAATTCGCAAAGACCTTTCATCTGGTGAGATTTCCCTCACGCAGTTGGTAGAGTCTTACCTTACACAGATTGATGCTACTTCTGACCTCAATATTTTTCTCGAAGTATTTGGAGAAGAATCTCTTGAGTGTGCCAAAGAAGTTGAAGCAAAATTGCAGGCAGGAACAGCTGGTAAGCTAGCGGGAGCGGTGATTGCGATCAAAGACAACATCTGCTATAAGGGGCACCGAGTAGGCGCTTCGTCTAAAATACTGGATGGGTTTGAATCGCTGTTCACATCTACCGCCCTTCAACGCCTTATCGATGAAGACGCCATTGTAATTGGGCGTGTGAACTGCGATGAGTTTGCCATGGGTGGCTCGAATGAAAACTCTGCTTTTGGCAACGTCAAGAATCCACTGGCCCCGGAATATGTTCCCGGTGGATCTTCAGGTGGTTCGGCAGCCGCAGTAGCAGCCGATTGTTGCCTGATCTCCTTGGGTAGCGATACGGGTGGGTCCATTCGTCAGCCGGCATCTTTTTGCGGGATAGTCGGAGCAAAACCAACGTACGGTCGGATTAGCCGTCATGGCCTTATCGCTTTCGCATCATCTTTCGATCAGATCGGTCCTTTCGCACACAGTGCAGAAGATGTTGCATTGGCCCTGGAAATCATGTCGGGTAAAGACCATATGGACACCACATCCAGCAGCGTGGAGGTAACGCCCATGTCAGAAGCCAAGCTTCCGAAAAAACTCAAGATTGGGTTTGTGAAAGAGTGTCTTGACAGTGATGCCATCGACACAGAAATACGAGAGAGTCATATTGCACTGATTGAGCAACTTAAAAGTGAAGGTCACGATGTAGAGCCTGTGAGCCTGAAAGAGCTCGAATACCTGGTGCCTACCTACTACGTTCTTACGACCGCCGAAGCTTCTTCAAACCTATCTCGCTACGATGGGATTCACTACGGTCACCGCAGCCCGGAAGCCACCGACATCGAATCGACTTACCGTAAAAGCAGAACGGAAGGCTTTGGCCCTGAAGTTAAGCGCCGAATCATGCTAGGTACTTTTGTCCTGAATGCCGGTTACTACGACGCCTATTACGCCAAAGCCCAAAAAGTTAGACGCGTGATCAAGGAAAAGACTGACGCCTTTTTCGAGAAGTACGACTTGCTTTTATCTCCTACCACACCGCATACCGCCTTTAAGTTTGGCGCCAAGTCTGATGACCCAATCCAAATGTACCTGGAAGACATCTTTACTGTTCACGCCAACCTGTCTGGAAATCCGGCCGTTTCCGTTCCGCTCTTCAAGCACAGCAATGGCCTACCCTTTGGAACCCAAATTATGGCCCCAAATTTCAAAGAAGCAGAGATGATGCAAGTGGCGCACAACTTAATGAACACAGTCGCGTTAAAAGGATAGCGACCTGCACTTTTCAGAACAACCTTCAAGAAGTAATTTTATTTGATTATTTAGTAACCTACCGAGTACGTTTTTGCGTATAGGTTCTAACCCCTTAACTCTATCTATGAAAACCATAGGTCTATTCACCGTTTCCACTTTTATGCTCCTTTCGGGTGCGTCTCAGGCTGCCAAGTCTTTACCCAGCAACCCCAATGACAGCACGAAGACTAATGTGGACACTGTCGCTGTAGAGATACAGGAAGATAATCCCGTACTAGTGGCGCTCGATGACCTCTGGCTAAGTGAGCAACTTTCTTGGAGTACTTTCGACACAGATACATCTTGTTTGAATATTCACGGTTTTTCAAAAGAAGAAATTCCAGAATACCCCGATTCAGTTATTGCTGCCAGGCTCCATGAGCTCAATGAGCTAACGCCAATGAACCTGGACTACAACAGGTATGTAAAGGCCTTTATCAATCTCTACACGAACAAGAGAAGAGATGTTACTTCACGCGTACTTGGCCTTGCCGAGCTGTACTACCCCATGTTTGAGGAGAAGCTCGACCAATTTGACATTCCGCTTGAACTAAAGCACCTCGCTGTTGTAGAGTCTGCCTTAAATCCTTCAGCACGTTCACACGTAGGAGCTACAGGTCTCTGGCAGTTTATGTACAGTACAGGTAAGATTTACGACCTCAACGTCACGTCTTATACCGACGACCGTAGAGATCCATATAAAAGTACAATAGCTGCCTGCAGATACATGCAGTTTCTTTACGGCATGTATGGCGACTGGAACTTGGTTTTGGCGGCTTACAACTCGGGGCCGGGTAATGTGAATAAGGCTATTCGTCGTTCGGGTGGACACCGCGACTACTGGAAAATCCGCCCATACCTTCCCAGAGAAACCAGAGGCTATGTACCTGCTTTCATCGCTGTTAACTACACGATGAATTATGCCGCCGAGCACAATTTATACCCAGTAGAACCGCTCTTCGTACACGCACAGATTGATACATTGAATGTGTGCAAACGGGCAACATTCGACCAAATCTCTCACTTTACTGGTGTGCAGGTGAAAGAACTCGAGGTGCTAAACCCGTCGCTCAAAAAGAATCTGATTCCCGAGTCAAAAACATGCCATACACTCTACATGCCATCATCGGCAATCGGTGCATTCTTAGCGAATGAAGACAGTCTTTATGAATACCAAAAAGACGCTCCACAAGCGGTCGATGGTTATGTGGTGAACGAAGAAATCACCTACTACAAAGTCCGTTCGGGAGATGTCTTGGGTGTAATCGCTGAAAGAAATGGGGTGCGGCTTTCTCAGCTTAGAGAGTGGAACAACCTGAGAAGTAATCGAATTTATCCCGGTCAAAAACTCGAGATTCACACAACCAAAAAGGTGAAAGTAGAAAACGCCACAGCCAAGGCGACCGAAGAAAAGAAGAACGAAGGTGGCACGAAATCTGTAGATGAATCAAGCGGAAATATTGACTACTACACCATTCGAAGCGGAGATACCCTTTGGGATATTGCCAAGACTTATCCAGGTGTTACGGTCAATGATATTAAACGCGTAAACACAGGTGTAAACTACAACAGGTTAAAACCTGGTCAAAAAATTAAAATTCCGAAAAAGTCATGATGAAAGCCTTCAGAATTATCCCTTCACTAATCGTTTTATGTTTAATCTGGGGATGTTCGGAAGAGTCTGGAAAAATCCGCAAACCGCGTCATACAGGGGAGTCGGGTGAAATTATTGTCATCATGGATGAGAGCAAATGGCTCTCTACGCCTGGAGACAGCCTTCGCGCCGTACTCGAGGCAAGCTACCCCCATCTACCGCAAGCTGAACCAAAGTTTAACCTTCTTCAGTTCTCGCCCAATGAGATGAGTAGCCTTCTAAAACAACACCGAAACATATTGAAAATCGTTATCGGCCCCAATGCTGAAGGCGAGAATAAGGTGACGCTTGTGAAGGACAAGTGGAGCAACCAGCAATTGGTGTTTAACGCATTAGCTACCGACGAGGAAAACTTTTATAGGCTATTGAGAACAGAGTTTTCAGAACTGGCAAAGCGCATTGATGATATGGAAGTGAGACGCTACCAGTCAAAGTACTACAGAACGGGAAATGAACTTGTTGAAAATAAGGTCAAAGAGCTTTTCGGAGTGGAGATGGCATTTCCGGTGGAGTCTGAAATAGGAGAAGTCTATGATGACTTTATCTGGATAGAGCGCGAGCGCATCAAGTATCTTGGAAACAACGGCCACGATATCACTCAAGGCTTTTTTATCTACCGCTATCCATACACATCTGACTCCCTTCTCGAAGAAGAAGCGATCCTGGCTAAGCGTGATGAAATCTTGCAAAAATATGTCCCGGGCCCAAAAGAAGGATCTTATATGACGACAGAGTATAAGTTCCCCCCTACTTCAAGCGTGGTCTCAATTAAAGACAAATACGCTATTGAGACGCGGGGTCTTTGGAAGACGGCAAACTACTTTATGGGCGGACCTTTTATGTCACTCACCACCACAAGTTCTGATGATCAGTACGTGGTCTGTATCAGCGCATTCACATTTGCCCCAAAGTTTGACAAGCGTGAGTATATGCGTGAGTCGGAAGCGATACTCTATTCGGCCAAGATCTAGTAATCTACTGCTAGTCAACACTGTTGAAATCTTTTTTGGCGTAATCTCAATTTTTGAAGTTGTTTTTTTCTGATCTTTAGCTAGGCCTAACCAATCATGACTTACTCTGAATTAAGATCCTATTTTCATCATCACTGTCGCATACGTTTGCGCTCAGGAAAAGAAGTATTTGGGGTTTTGTGGGACAATATGGACCAAGCTGACCGCGCCATCTATTTTGCTAGCAATATTGAGCATCGAAAGCTGATGGATAAGTCTCTAGAATCTCAAAGAAACGACCTGATTCGCATCCAGTTTGAAGATATTATAGGCGTGGAACCCGTTGGCGGATTCCAGGTCAATTAAGAAAAGACTTCTTCGAGCACATCCAGTGATTTTACCTTTCCCATTCCATCAAGGTGGAGTTGGTAGTACATCATCATATCGTTTAGTGCCTGACGTCTGGCGAGTTGAGATAAGTGCAGAGAGTTGCCTAATGAACCAGCTTCAAATACCTTTCTCAGGCAATTGCTTCGCTCTTCATTGAGCGTGTGGATAGATTGCCCCAAATGATCGGTAAAGTGTCCGTGTTCTAGATCAAAATCGCTTTGACCCGCTCGAACTGACAGGTCGGGATAGAAACCGAGGTAGTTTGTCAGTTTCCCTAGGAAAATCAAGTGAAAGTCAGGAGAAAAGGGTTGCGCTGAAAAATGCGATATGCTCTCTCTCAAAAAGTGGTAGAGCCCTTGCTCAGGCGCTTCTTCCCTCAATACTTTTGACAGCAATTCAGCCAGGAATATACAAACCGTGGTCTTGAAGGGGTTGGTCAGAATCGGTAAGTGATTGACCGCCAAATCGAGTTTCGAGATCGTTTGAACTTCTTTCGAAGGCTTGTAATAACACTCAAACTCTACCACAGCCAACGGTTGTACATTCACCGACTTGGACTTTTTCTTTCCCAATCCACGCACCATAATGGACATCGGCCCGTGATCGAGCGTGTAAACATGAACAATTGCTGAAGAGCTGGTATAGGGAATTTTCCTCAAGACTATCCCCTCAAAGGCTTGCTGGATCACTTGACCAGAAGAATTTTCGTGACGCAGGTAGAAGCCCCTTCCACATCGGTGCTAAGCGCGTAGTAGACCCCTGTAGCAACGCGTACACCATCGGTATTTTTTCCATCCCAAATGGCACTACCTCCATTAGAAACCGTCTTGTAAATCAGGTTTCCACGAGCATCGGTTATCCGTACTTGACTATCGCGCTTCAGCCCCGTAATTGAAATGGGGCCTGAATAGGTCTCTCGTACCGGGTTTGGATAAACGCTGGAGCAGTTGTTTTCACTTTCACCTCCTGTTGCATCAGAAAAGTAGGAGATGAGCCCACCTTGAGTGGCAATAAACACTTCTCCCGTTTTGTCGTCTACGGCTATATCGTTGATGGCACTGCTAAACAAAGGACTATCGGCGTCTGTAAAACGCTTGATTTCTTCCGTTCCGTCTTCCGACATCAGAAAGACACCTGACGACTCTGTTCCAATCCATTTTCTATTAGCCCCATCCACCGCAATTGCCGTAACAGCCTGGCCTTCGAGCAGGTACTGGAATATGCCGTTCTGTTCGACTAGAATTCTTCTGGCATCACTTGCATTGCTCGTAAGAGCATCAAACGGCGAATAGAACACTGCCACTCCATCGGTGGTTCCGACCCAAATCTCTCCATCCAAATCTTCGACCATGGCAAGAACTTCATTTGCTGGAAGACCACCTGATCCCGTGGTTGCGGAAAAGCGCTTAGGAGTCTCTCCCTCTTTAAACACGACTATACCGTCCCTATTGAAGATGATCCATTTTTGATCGAAGTCATCGATGATAATCTTCATGGACTTCAGGCTATTTGTGGCTGCGCTCAAGCTAAAGCTCTCCCAGGTTCCATCTGGTCGGTAAACCACCAAAGGGTTTTGACTCCAGGTATTGCAAATCCAAAGGTTGTCTTCGCGATCCATCGCCATTCCCGATACGCCTACCCAAGGGTCCCCATCATCATGGAATGAACCTTCCTTAGGCCCCAGTTCCGAATTAGACGAGTTGAAAAACTGCAATTCCTTTCCCGCTTCAGCAATACAGAGTCCACTGTAGTTTGACCCGACGAATACTTGATCAGGATTAGCTCGGTTTACGAGAATAGATGGAACATCGATAAAAAGCGTATCCCACAAAATAGGTGTATTTAAACGCACATAATTTGTCCACTGATCGGCCTTCATTCCATAAAAACCATTTAACTCAAACCGGTTGTTCCAGTTCCCTGGAAACTGAACCCCGCCACTGGCCATCCAGAGTTGATCTTTGTATAAGTCCAAATCGAATATAAAATTGGTCCCCGGCCCTTGCGGTCGGATAAACTCGAAGTTTCCATTTGCATCTCTTTTTACAAGTCCAACACGGCGGTCAGCTATCCAAACAACTCCATCACCATCTGATACGATGGCGTTCGCTTGCGGGTCAATTCCGTCAGAATAGCCCCAAACGGCCACTTCCCAGCCTGTCCCTTCTGGATTGCTGAGTTCGGCGTAATAGCTATTGGTCATGGTCAGGTTTCCGTGGGCTGAACGCATAAAACGCATGTCGCCAAATGCCCCCTTACTCTGCCAGGTATTCGGTGCAGACTCGTAGTATACCCCCGGCTCATCACCTTCCACATGCGAGATGTAGATCCGCCCGTTGTAGGCCACGCAAGTAATTACCGGATCAAAAGGCCCCGGAATAGAAAGGTCTTGCTGCCAGTTTGAGAAGATAGTCAAATCATCGTCTAAGCTTCCAAAGTAAAGTCCTTCGTCAGTGGCTGCGTAAATGGTATCGTTGAGCACAGCCGTGGCATTGACGCTCACCGACCCATCAGGACTCAAGCTATACGTCTCTTTGATCTCGACGCGATCTAGGTTAAACTCGTGGATACCCAAACCACTGGTGATAAAAGCGATGTTTTCGTAAAACGTGACGTCCCTGATGGTCTTCGATCCAACGGCTGAGCTATTCTTTAGCTCCGCAAAGTTGGTGATTTGATTTCCTTCAATCAGGTCGATGTTTCCATTGCTATACCCAACAAAGGCCAGCCCGCGCTCATCGTTGGTGCGCAGAAGTGAAAGCCCAATATCGGAGAGCCCATTCACTCGGCTAAGCCTGTCAATGCTATTATCGGCCGTGTGGTAGATAAACACGCCGTTTATTCCAGCCACGTACACATCGCCATTCAAAACATCGAGATCAATTCCCTCGGAATAGCTCAAGTAGTCTTTCCAGGTATCGATAGGGTTTTGAGCCAGCGCTTGGCCCATGAGAAAAAGGGTAAGGTATAGAGAGAGTAGTTTTCGCAACATCTTAAACATCAATTCACATATGAAACGCAAAAACAGCGAGAATCATATGCAGAGGTCGAAATTATCGAAAACCAATTAAAAATTGCCCTAAACCACTTACATTTGCAGGCTCGGCCCGGTAGTTCAACTGGATAGAATATCAGATTTCGGCTCTGAGGGTTGAGGGTTCGAATCCTTCCCGGGTCACAAGCAAAACACCCCGACGATAGTCGTGGTGTTTTTTTATGCCCAAAAGCTTTGCCGAGTCACACTCGAGCAGAGCTGTGGGCATAAAAAAAGTCCTGGCTGAGAAGCAGCCAAGGTTTTGCTTGGAGTATTAAAGTAACCATACCAAGGATCATGGAGTAATCCTTCAGTACAACAAGTGAAAATCTGGGTTTTAAAACAACTCTAAAAACATAAAGCTGGGCCCTTTATAACATACCCGGGATTTCAACTTCAACTGAATCGATCAATTGATAGTCACAATCCTTGGATTTTAAAGCTTGTACCACAAGCAGCGATCGTGTCTTTCCTTTTTCAGTTAATAAATCGCGAATACGGAGTAAATCATCATCGTCAACGTACTCGTCAATGAATTTGACAGTATCAATTTTGTCCCAAATAATCGATACTTCGACATAAGACGAAAAATTAGGTATTGTAGTCGGGTGAATAACGACAAAAACGCTATCAGACACTTGTGGGTTTGTCAATACATTCACCCCAACTAATTCTCCTTCGGAACTCTCAATACAACAACCGTTGAAATCTGCAACAAACCTTACGCTATCTGAAAAGTATCCCACTCTCTGAAACTTCGATATCAAGCCTTGTGAGTTGAAGATGAATCTTTCTACATCCTTTCCGACAGGGTTAGTAAAACATATCGTCGAAGTGTTTATCGAAACATAGTGTGGATTCTTCAAGGCAATATTTTCATATGTGAAACTATAACATTGGTGTGTGTTTCCGCCACAAGAAATTAATATCGCTGCTCCAATGCTTGCAATTATTCCCACTCTGATAGTTCTGTGCATTCTCATTTGAATTTTAGTGTGAAGAACTCTACTTTGACCTAACACCTGCGCTAGCCCTTCAACAGGTATATCTGAAAGCCAATTGCGCACCCAACTCGCATTATCAATTATCACTTGTCCATTATCCATTGACTCTTCGATAATCTATCCCCAACTCAGCCAAAACCTCCAGCATCACCCACTCGTATTCGTTTACAAATTCGATTAATTGCTGGTCCATATGCGATTCGCTATCGGCTTTCTTTGTGGCATTTACCCTCTTGTGATCTTTGATAAACTCCAGCTCTTTATCTCTAAAGCCGTACTTGGAAAGAAAAGCAGCCAACTCTTCGTTTAGGTTTTCATTTCTCAGAAAAGTCACATCGCACATATCGTTTTTAAACGCTCCGCTGCTGATGTATTCTTTGTTGAGTCGGCTAAATACATCTCGATGGTTTTTAAAAAACAGTCGCACAAATTGGATAGACTGCTTCCCGATTTTCATTTCAGGGTCTATACCATACTTGCTTTTGAATTGGTCGCTCTCCAGAGCGTAAAACGCCATAAACTGCTCAAAGCTCAGGTCTGGAAAATTAGGAAAAAGCCGATCCAGCTCTTCCTGTTCCAAAAACGGAAACTTCGACCACCACCTAAACCGATAGCTCGACTCGATGCGCAGGTAGGGGTCGCGCACGGCCGCCATCACCGGCTTGTGGTTGTGCTTCTTCGGGATCTGATCAAAACACCCGTGTTGGTCTTTGTGGTTGGGTACCATGGGGTGCTCCGTCATTAGTTCCTTATACCCTACCTGCCTAATTTTGAGCTTGTGCAAAGCCTTGGTCAGAATGTTCTTATTTCTCCGGTAGAAAATCTCCTTCACCACCTTTCGCACAAAGGTGCTCCCCGTTTTGGGAAGGTTTAGAATCACAAAGTCTTTGGTAATGATCATAAGGCCGTGGTTATCTCAAGCGCCAAAGTATGAAATTCGAGGGAAGGGTTGTAGGGATCAAGAGTTAAGAAGATGTAGGAAATTTATAAGAAGTCAAGTCACTTCAAGCCCTTGTGCTGACTGAGAACGTCAGCATGGTCATGGCCGATTGAAATGAAGGCCATGAGTGTATCGAGAAGGACGCATTGCCAAGCAGGGTTAACTCCTATCGTCGTGATATCGCTTCACTTAGTTGCACGAGCTCCGAAGGGTTACAAACCCTGCGGCACAATCATTCTCCGCTGCCGCGCGATTAGCGAAGCGTATCGCGTGGTTTATAATCCTATAAACTTGGATTGCTGCGCAGTTCGAACCGAGCGGTTCTCATCCGCTTTAATTCAGTACATGCTAACAAATAGCGGACACAAAAAAACCTCACGGAAAAGGAGGTTCTAAAGAACCGTAGGATTAGATTGCCTTCGGCGATCCGCAGTACCCTAAGGTCAGAAAGAATTCCTTTCGTGCTGTGGCACGAACACGTATCTTTTGCTTTCTGAATTCGCTCAAGCGCACTTGGCTCTTCCGAAAACAAAAAATCCCGAACGCTTGACGCGTTCAGGATTTCTTTTTCTGAGGTCTCGAGCGGATTCGAACCGCTGTGGATGGTTTTGCAGACCACTGCCTAGCCACTCGGCCACGAGACCTTTTTAATTGAGGAGCAAAAATAGAAATTTACCTGACTCCACCGTGTTTTCACACGTTAAATGCCAATTTTATCCTTCAATCAATACGGCTACTTCATCGACGTCGCCGTTTATCGGAGGGATTTGCTTTCGTACTTTTACGGAAGCTTTCGCTATTCTACGGTCCGATTCTAAAATTCGTTTCAAAATTCTGTGACCAACGTGTTCGATCAGTTTCGAACGTATCGCCATCTCTTCTTTTACAATGCGGTTGAGCAAAACGTAGTCGATGGTGTCGGCCAAATCATCCGTCTCAAAAGACTTGGAGTAATCGGCGTCCACAACCAAATCGACAATGTAATCGCTACCGATTTTTGCTTCTTCATCAAGGCAGCCGTGGTAGGCAAACACCTTGATTCCACTTACTTCGATCTTATGCATGCTGAGATGAAAGCTTTGAAATACCTTCTTTCATTCTGGCGATACACTCATCCTTTCCGAGCAAGTTCATGATGTCGAATACACCAGGGCCCATTCCCTGACCCGTCAACAAAACGCGCAAGTTTGGCAAGACAGCTCCCATTCCAAGTTCGTTCTCTTCAAGGAATGATTTGAAAGTGGTCTCCAATGCTTCAGGTGAAAAATCAGTCGCTTCAAACTTAGCCATCAAGGCTTCCATATGCGCCGAAGTTCCTTCTTTCCACTTCTTTCTTACCGTTTTCTCGTCGTAAGATTCTGGTCGGGTGAAGAAATACGTTCCACCATCCACGATCTCCTGAATGAATGACGCGCGCTCCTTCATCATTCGGCAAACGCCAGCCAAAAACTCATCCGACTTCTCGTAGCCCATCTCCGCAACACGCGGCTTGATGGCTTGAGCCAACTCAGCATCGCTCGTCGAACGGAGGTATTGCTGGTTGTACCACTTGGCTTTGTCTGGGTCAAACTTCGCTCCGGCTTTTCCAACACGCTCAAGTGAAAACGACTCAATCAGCTCATCCATCGAGAAGATCTCTTGCGGCGTTCCTGGGTTCCACCCGAGAAAGGCCAACATGTTTACAAAAGCTTCCGAAAAATATCCACGCTCACGGTATCCGCTCGACTTCTCACCAGTGTTTGGATCTTCCCATGAAAGTGGGAATACCGGGAATCCCAATCGGTCTCCATCTCGCTTGCTCAGTTTTCCATTTCCATCGGGGCGAAGCAAAAGTGGCAAGTGCGCAAAGGCAGGACAATCCCAACCAAAAGCTTCGTAAAGCAGCACGTGCAATGGCGCCGATGGCAACCACTCTTCCCCGCGAATCACATGCGTGATCTTCATACTGTGGTCGTCCACAATATTAGCAAGGTGATAAGTCGGCATTCCATCACTTTTGAAAAGCACTTTGTCGTCGAGTTGGCTCGTGTTTACCACAACCCACCCACGGATAATATCGTTTACACGCACATCTTCCTTTCGCGGCATTTTAAACCGGATAACGTAAGGCGTGCCGTCTTCAATCAGCTTATTGACTTCGTCAGAGCTCAGGGTCAACGAGTTGCGCATGGTCTCACGCGTAATGGCGTTGTACTGAGGCGAAGCTACTTTGGCCGCCTTTAAGCGCTCGCGCATCGCATCGAGCTCTTCTGGTGTATCAAAAGCGTAGTAAGCCTTCCCTTCTTCCACCAATTTATCGGCGTACTGACGGTACATGGCCTTGCGCTCGCTCTGGCGATAAGGTCCAAATTCTCCACCGAATTCAACCCCTTCATTGGGTGTGATTCCGCACCACTTCAGCGCTTCTACAATGTAGTCTTCAGCGCCCGGCACAAACCTGTTCTGGTCAGTGTCTTCAATTCTGAGAATGAAGTCTCCGCCTTTCTGCTTGGCAAACAAATAGTTGTACAAAGCGGTTCGAACACCCCCCATGTGCAAGGGGCCTGTGGGGCTTGGCGCAAATCTGACGCGTACTTTTTCTGCTGTCATGGTCGAAAATTTGGGTGCAAAGATACGGTAATTGCCAATATAGGTGGGAACCGTATCTTCGCAATCCGATGCAAAAAGGGCTGGATTACGAACTCATTGATTTTGGGCAGGGCAAAAAGCTCGAACGCTTCGGTACTATCGTGCTGATTCGCCCGGAAATTCTGGCGGAAAAGAAGCCCAAATCAAACCCGAAAGCCTGGGCCGCCGCTCATGCCGAGTTCAAGCCTATCGATAAACTCAAAGGTGAGTGGAAATTCCTTAAGAAATTTGGCCCCAATTGGCCCATTACGTACAGCTATAAAGATCTGGTGTGGAGCGCCGATCTAAAGTTTGGCCCCTATAAGCACGTCGGCATTTTTCCCGAACAAGAACAACACTGGAACTTTCTCGCTTCAAAGGTCAAGGCGCACCACAAAGTGATGAACCTTTTTGGATACACCGGCTGCGCTTCCCTCACGGCGGCTATGGCCGGAGGCGATGTTTTTCACGTGGACTCATCCAAGTCGGTGGTCAATTGGTCGGCTTCTAACGCCCGCAAAAACGATGTCAACAACATTCACTGGGTGGTGGAAGATGCCATGGCTTTTGCCGAAAAGGAAGCCCGAAGAAATCGACGGTACGATTTTATCATCATGGATCCACCTGTATTTGGGCGTGGAAAGAAGGGTGAGAAGTGGCGGATTGAAAAGCGACTGCCCGAGCTGGTTGCTGTGGCTCATTCTATTCTGGCACCGCAAGGCACACTGATTTTCAACACCTACTCTCCTACCGTGACATTAGAAGATATGGCCGAGCTTTGCAAGGTCTACAAAATGAAGATTCTCGATCAGGGTATGCTGGGCCTCCAAGCATCTGGTGGAAGAAGATTGTCGCTAAGCAATTATGTGGTCGCTCAAAAGTGAACTTGACCTTAACAATCCTTAACTTAGCCCATCGGACATAAAGCAGACTTAAACTGTATTATGTAGTGTTATGGCAGAAGATCAGAATCTACTTCTCAGCAAGATAGACGCATTTACGCGGAAGTACTACCAGAATCAAATTATTCGTGGGGCCTTGTACTTCATTGCTATTGGTCTGGCTGCTTATCTTTTCTCCGTTACACTCGAGTATTTTGGACGTTTCTCATCTGGGGTTCGCGGCGTTTTGTTTTACGGGTTGGTGATGACCTACGTCGGTTTGTTTATCCGCTTTATCGCCATTCCGGGTTCTAAGCTTTTCAAACTCGGAAAAGTGATCTCGTACGAAGAAGCAGCACAGATTATTGGGCAGCACTTTCCGGAAGTGAGCGACAAGCTTCTTAATACCCTTCAGCTTTCTCAAAGAGCAAAGATCAACGCCAAAGATTCGGCCCTATTGATGGCCAGTATCGACCAGAAAACAGGAGAACTCCAGCCCGTTCCATTCGCATCGGCTATCGATTTTGGTGAAAACAAGAAATACGCAAAATACGTGGTGCCACCCGTGCTCCTGGCTTTGCTGATGCTGGTGATCAGCCCTTCTATATTGAAGGATGGCACGGAGCGCATCGTATCATATGAAAAGACGTACGAAGCCGAAGCGCCGTTCCAATTTATTATCGGCAATGAAGAGCTTTCGGTTCCCATGAACAGCGATTTTGAGCTGGATGTGCGGGTAGAAGGTGATTATGTGCCTACAGAGTTGGTGGTATGGGTCGGTGAAAAGCGTTTTCGGATGAAGTCGAGCGATGAGCCAGGGTCATTTTCTCACGCTTTCAAAAATGTACGCGAACCAATTCCATTCAAGCTTTCAGCAGATGGTTTCGACAGCCAGGGCTATATCGTGGAAGTGGTACCCGTTCCATCCATAAGCCATTTTCAAGTGGCGCTTCAATACCCCAGCTATTTGGGCCGAAAAGATGAAAACCTGGCCAATACCGGAAACTTGAAAGTTCCTGTGGGAACCTTTGTTTCGTGGAAATTCTCTACCAAAAACGCTGATGCCGTTCACGTTTCTTTTAAAGACACTTCTGCCGTTCTCGACGGGCAGGGAAAGCAGAGTTTCGTGTACGGGAAGCAAGTGTTTTCTTCAGAGAAATACCGCGTAGGTGCTTCCAACAACGTGGTTGGAAATATGGATACCATCGCCTACTATTTGGATGTAATCCCCGATCAGTTTCCGCGAATAGATGTGGTAAGTTCAATTGACTCAAACCAAGTAAGCCAACACTATTTCGGCGGTACCATTGCCGACGACTACGGCCTTCGTGCGCTCGTATTTCACTACACGGTCAAGAAGTCCTCAGGAGAAGAAATAAAACATAAAACGAATCTGAAAATTGGTGGACAAACCGCTCAGGAATTTTTTCACTCATTCGACTTTAAAACACTAAACCTGGAGCCCGGTGATCAGGTAGACTACTACTTTGAAGTTTGGGACAACGACGGAGTGAATGGATCAAAGTCATCCCGATCTGGTGTAAAGCAGTTCAAAGCACCGAGCCTTCGAGAGCTTGAAGAAGCCAGAAAAGAATCGGCCGAAAACATCAAGGACAAGCTTGAAAAAAGCATTGAAGAAGCCGCAGAGCTCCAAAAGGAAATCCAAGAATTGAATAAGGACCTTCTTGATAAACCAGAAATGGGTTGGCAAGAGAAAAAGCGAATCGAAAACGTTCTGAACAGGCAAAAGGAGTTGGAACAAAACATCGAGCAACTTCAACAAGAACAAAAACAATCGCTTCAAGAGCAATCCGAGTACAACAAGGAAGAGAGCCAGCGAATCATGGAAAAGCAGGAGCTGCTCGAGAAGATGTTTGAAGAGCTCATGAGCGAAGAGATGAAGGAGATGTACAAGAAGCTCGAAGAAATGATGAAAGAGCTCAATCAGGAAGAACTTCGTCAAGAGTTGGAGCAAATGGAAATGTCGAGCGAAGAGTTAGAGAAGGAACTGGACCGAACGCTTGAGATTTTCAAACAAATGGAATTTGAGCAGGCATTTGACGATGCCGTTGAGAAGCTCGAAGAATTAGCCGAGAAGCAGGAAGAGCTCAGCGAGCAAAGTGAGAGTGGTGAAAAGACAGAAGAAGAGCTGAAAGAAGAGCAAGAAAAACTCAACGAAGAGTTTGAGCAGGTCAAAGAAGACTTGAAAGCCCTTGAGGAGCTGAATAAAGATCTGGAGCGTCCGAATGATATGCCGGACAACAAGAAGCAGCAGGAAGAAATTGAGCAGGATATGCAAGATGCGTCTGAGCAGCTCGAGAAGAAGAAAAAGAAAAAGGCCTCAGATTCTCAGCAGAGCGCTTCCGATAAAATGGAAGAAATGGCTAACCAAATGAAGATGGCCATGCAGGGTCAGCAAGCTCAGCAACAGAAAGAAGACATGGAAGCTCTTCGCGCACTTCTCGAAAACATCATCCAACTCTCTTTTGATCAGGAAGAGATTATGGATAATATAGGTGGGCTCGACAAAGGTGATCCGCGTTACGTCGAGATGGGTCAGCGTCAGAAAAAGCTCGAAGATGATAGCCAAATGGTGGAAGACTCGCTTTTTGCCTTGAGTAAGCGCGTTCCACAGCTCGAGTCGCTTGTGAATGAAGAAATCGGTTCGATAAACCGAAACCACGCCAAGGCATTGGAAGACATAGGAGAGCGGAGAACAGCCAACGCCGTATCGCGCCAGCAGTATGTCATGACTTCGTACAACAATCTGGCTTTACTACTCGACGAAGCATTGCAGCAGATGCAAATGCAGATGGCTAATGAGATGCCTGGAAAAGGAAACTGTGAAAACCCTGGTGGACAAGGTCAAAACCCTTCTGAAGGAAAGATGGGTAAGATGCAGGAGCAAATGGGTAAGAAGCTCGAAGAACTCCAAAAACAAATGGAGAAAGGCAAGAGCGAAGGTGGCCAGAAGCCGGGTATGGGCAAGCAGGGCATGAGTAAAGAACTGGCTAAAATGGCTGCCGAACAAGCGGCTATTCGTCAGGAAATTGAAAAAATGGCTCAGAAGCTAAATGAACGAGGGAAAGGTGAAGGAAAGGGGCTCGAAGATTTAGCCAAGCAGATGGAGGAGCAAGAGAGAGATATTGTCAATCAGGAGATAGACCGCCAGACCCTAAAAAGGCAGGAAGAAATTATGACTCGCCTTCTGAAATCAGAAAAAGCTGAGAGAGAACGTGAGTATGATGACAAGAGAGAAAGTAATCGTCCAAAAGATTACGAACCTAGTAACCCAGAGAAATATTTAGAGTATAACAAACGCAAAGCTCGGGAAGTGGAATTGTTACGAACAGTGCCGCCTGACTTAAGCCCGTATTATAAAGAAAGGGTGAATGATTATTTTCTTAATTTTGAGAACTAAGTTTGGATGACATTGATCGAATCTACCGAAATGGAAAGCATTGATTTTTCTTCAAAAGGCGAAAACATAAACATAGTTGAGCGCCTAATAGACGACTTGTGCGAAAAGCATTCTATAAACGAAGAACACTACGGAAACATATTAATTGCGCTTACGGAAGCAGCTAACAATGCAATTTACCATGGTAATCGTCAAGATCCGGAAAAGAAGGTTCACGTTCAATACGAAGCTGACGGTGACACTTTTTTCTTTAAAATAGAAGATGAAGGTCCTGGTTTTGATTATGAAAATGTTCCTGATCCAACTTCTCCTGAGAATTTAGAAAAGCCGAATGGCCGTGGTGTGTTTTTGATGAAGCACCTTGCCGACGAGATCGAATTTAAAGACGGTGGCCGCATCGTTGAGCTTAAGTTCACCAACTTATCAAAGCCGGTAGAAGCGACGGCCTGATGGAAGAGGCGTTCTTTTTCGAAGCAGCAGATTTAGATTTTTCTTTAGAATCTCCACAACATGTGGGTGAATGGCTCGAAGCCACTATTGAGGCTGAAGGTCACCGTGCAGAGACCATCCAATTCGTTTTCACAAGCGACGATTATCTTCTTGATTTAAACCGAGAATACCTCGATCACGATACCTATACCGACATCATTACCTTCGATTATTGCGAAGGTGAACTGATCATGGGCGATATATTTATCAGCATTGATCGGGTCAAAGAAAACGCCGACAAGCTCAATATCCCTTTCCTTGATGAACTGCATCGCGTAATGGTTCATGGCGTGCTTCACCTTTGTGGTTACAAAGACAAGAGTCCGGGCGAGAAAGCTCAGATGACTGAAAAAGAGGATTATTACTTATCTTTGCGCACTTTTTAATCGACCGTATTTTAAGGTTTTATGCTTGATAATTACGACGTTATAGTAGTTGGTGCTGGTCATGCTGGAAATGAAGCTGCAGCAGCGGCCGCAAATCTTGGCTCTCGTGTTCTTTTGATCACGATGAACATGAATACCATTGGCCAAATGTCTTGCAATCCGGCTATGGGCGGTGTTGCTAAAGGACAGATTATCAGAGAGATAGACGCCTTGGGCGGGTATTCCGGTATCGTTAGCGACTTGAGCACCGTACAGTTTAGAATGCTCAACCTTTCGAAAGGTCCAGCGATGTGGAGTCCACGGACACAGAACGATCGGATGCGCTTTCTCGAGACCTGGAGAATGAAACTGGAAGAGACTCCTAATGTAGACTTCTTTCAGGATATGGTTAAGGGTATTCTCGTTGATAAAGAAGGTCGTGTATGTGGTGTTAAAACGGGTATTGGTCTCGAAGTAAAAAGCAAGGCGGTAATCCTTACTAGTGGAACTTTCCTCAATGGTTTGATCCATATTGGAGAAAAGCAATTTGGTGGTGGAAGAGCCGGTGAAAGTGCTTCTTTTGGTATTACTGAGCAGCTTATTGAGCTAGGTTTTGAACACGGTAGAATGAAGACCGGAACACCTCCGCGTCTCGATGGTAGGTCGATTGATTATTCCAAAACAGAAGAACAACCTGGAGATGAAAACCCATCTAAATTTTCCTTCAGCGACACCCCTATTGTACAAGATCAACTTTCTTGTCACATTACATATACCAACCCAACGGTTCACGAAATTCTAAGATCTGGCTTTGATCGATCGCCCATGTTTAATGGACGAATTCAATCTATAGGGCCGCGTTATTGCCCATCTATAGAAGATAAGATTGATCGCTTTTCTGAACGAGATCGTCATCAGATATTCGTAGAACCAGAAGGGAGAAACACGGTTGAGATATACTTGAATGGATTTAGTTCGAGCCTTCCGGAAGAAGTTCAAATGGAAGCCTTGAAACACATTCCCGGACTAGAGAATGCGAAAATGTTTCGACCTGGCTACGCCATTGAATACGACTACTTCCCTCCTACTCAACTTAGCCACACGTTAGAGACAAAGCTCGTAAGCGGGCTGTATTTTGCTGGGCAAATCAATGGAACGACAGGTTATGAAGAAGCCGCCTGCCAGGGACTCATGGCTGGGATAAATGCCCACTTAAAGGTTCGTGAGAAAGATCCACTAATACTTCAAAGAAGCGAAGCCTATATCGGAGTATTGATAGACGACTTGATTACAAAGGGTACGAACGAGCCCTATCGCATGTTTACATCCCGTGCTGAATACCGCATTCTTCTACGCCAAGATAACGCGGATATGCGTCTCACCCCATTGAGTCATGCCATCGGATTAGCATCTGATGAGCGCTTGAAGCGAATGGAGAAAAAGCAGAAGGCTATCAAAAAAGTGGTTAGAGAATTCGATAAAATTGGCGTTACTCCAGAAGAGATGAACCCCATGTTGGAAGCCAACTCATCGAGTCCCATTAAGCAGCAAGTGAAGGCCAAGTCCATTCTTATCCGCCCAAATATCTCAATGAGTGATTTAAGAGATAATAGTATGCCTGTTCAGGATTTTCTCAAAGATCAAACGGAAACTAACGGCCTAGAAGAACAATCTGTCATAAATCAAGCTGCCGAAATAGTTATGAAATACGAAGGCTATATCCAGAAAGAACAGGAAATGGCCGACAAGATTTCGAGGCTCGAAAACATTAAACTAAAGGCTGATTTGGATTACTTTCAAATCAAGTCTTTGTCTACTGAAGCAAAAGAAAAACTAACGGACATCCGTCCACGAACCATTGGTCAGGCATCTCGAATTAGCGGTGTTTCTCCTTCAGATATTTCTGTATTGATGGTTCATGTGGGCCGATAGTTCCACGTGGAACAATGAGTTTACATCAAATAACATCTTGCCCCATTTGTCATTCATCTGGTCTAAAAGACTCGCGACAAGTGAAGGATTACAGTATATCGAAAGAGACTTTCACAATACAAGTTTGTATTCAATGTGGGTTCAATATGACTAATCCACGACCGCACGAAAATGAACTTGACAAGTATTATCATAGCGAAGATTACATCTCTCATTCTTCGACCAAAAAAGGATTGATCAACTGGCTCTACCACCGCGTACAAAGAGTCAATTTGCGAAGTAAATACCGTAAACTAAAAAAGCATGTTCCACGTGGAACATGGGCAGATTTTGGTGCTGGTACCGGGGCGTTCTTGTCTTATGTAAAAGATCAAGATCAAACAGCAATAGGATTTGAACCAGAAAAATTAGCTCGAGAACAAGCAAAACACAACGGCGTAGATGTTCGTCCACTTGAAGAGTTTAAAGCTGTAAATGAACCCTTGGCTTGTATCACACTTTGGCATGTTTTAGAACATGTGTCCAATCTCAATGAACAACTCCAAGCATTTCATGGCGTACTTAAAAATGATGGTGTCCTTGCAATTGCTGTTCCGAATCACCACGCCTTCGATTCCAAATACTACAAAGAATTCTGGGCTGCATTAGATGTACCCAGACACCTTTGGCATTTTACAGAACAAGATGTTATTTCTCTATTACGCAATAACGGATTCAAACACGTCAAAACCTATCCGATGGTTTTTGACTCCTTTTATATTTCAATGTTGAGTGAGAAATACAAAAATGGTAGTGCCCTGTTTGGAATTATCATCGGCGCACTCTCCAATGTATATGCTCGTCTTTCTTCATACCCCTACTCGAGTCAGATCTACATTTTTCGGAAATAAGCGTTTTAAGTGCCTAAATTCTAGCTAACACCTCTGGCTAGTATCGTATACTGATTTTTACAAAATCGGCCGTATTATTGCATTTCTACTTATTATACTGGTTTTCAGTATTTTATGCGTTTATCTCGACTATAGCTAAACCAAAAACATGTCCTATCTTTGCACACAAAAAAATATAAGACATGCTAGCCACAGCAACTGAAACTAATATAACGCCGATCCTAACCAATTTAGGGATTAAAGAAATTAACGACGGATGTTCTACTGGAACACAATCATTCGCATCTGGGGAAACGATTGAGAGCTATTCCCCCGTTGATGGCAAACTGATTGCCAAAGTAACTTCTGGAACACAGGAAGATTACGAGAAAGTAATGGATGCAGCGACAACGGCATTTAAATCATGGAGAATGATGCCTGCGCCAAAACGAGGTGAAATCGTTCGTCAATACGGAGATGTACTTCGTGAATACAAAGCTGATCTCGGAGCTCTTGTGAGCTACGAAATGGGAAAATCACTTCAAGAAGGTTTGGGTGAAGTTCAGGAGATGATAGACATATGCGACTTCGCAGTTGGGCTATCTCGTCAGCTACACGGTCTTACAATGCACAGTGAGCGTTTTAAACACAGAATGTATGAGCAATATCACCCACTAGGAGTAGTTGGAATCATTTCTGCTTTCAACTTCCCTGTTGCCGTTTGGTGTTGGAATACAGCATTGGCTTGGATTTGTGGAGATGTTTGTGTTTGGAAGCCATCAGAAAAGACTCCACTTTGTTCTATTGCTTGTCAAAACCTTTTCCAAAAGGTAATCAAGGCAAACGACCTTCCCGAGGGAATTAGCTGTATCGTAAATGGCGATTACAAAGTAGGTCAGATGATGACTGCTGACAAACGCGTACCACTTGTATCGGCTACTGGGTCTATCCGCATGGGTAAATTGGTAGCGCAAGATGTAGCTGCACGCCTTGGAAAGTCACTACTCGAATTGGGTGGAAACAATGCCATGATCCTAACTGAAAATGCAGACCTAAATATTTCCATTCCAGGTATCGTTTTCGGAGCTGTAGGAACAGCAGGACAAAGATGCACATCTACACGTCGCGTGATCATTCACGAAAGTCGTTATGAAGAAGTGAAAAACACACTCATCAGTGCATATAAACAACTTCGCATTGGATCGCCACTAGACGAGAATAATCACGTAGGGCCACTAATTGACACCGATGCAGTAGCGATGTACGAAGCTGCCTTGAAGAAGGTAGTCGAAGAAGGTGGAAACATTATCGTAGAAGGAGAAGTACTAAGCGGCGAAGGGTACGAGTCAGGATGCTATGTAAAACCGGCCATAGCCGAAGTAGAGAACACGTATGAAATCGTTCAACACGAAACGTTCGCACCCATCCTTTACCTTCTCAAGTACAGTACGATTGAAGAAGCAATTGATCTTCAAAATGGGGTAGTTCAAGGACTTTCTTCTGCGATCATGACAACAAACCTGAGAGAAGCAGAGCGCTTCCTTTCACATGAAGGTTCTGATTGCGGAATAGCCAATGTTAACATTGGTACCTCTGGTGCTGAGATTGGTGGAGCCTTTGGTGGAGAAAAAGAAACAGGTGGTGGACGAGAGTCTGGTTCTGATGCATGGAAAGTGTACATGAGAAGACAGACAAACACAATCAACTACAGTTCTGAGCTTCCGCTTGCTCAAGGAATTAAATTTGACTTTTAAGGATAATTCATAGATTTATCGAAGGGCTGGCTAATAGCTAGCCCTTTTTTTGCCCCATTGCTTATGCGTTTGTTATTTATTTCCATCTTGTCTCTCGTCGTTCTCAATGGCTGCCAGACCCAATCTAGTCACACACAAGATACCCCTTCACCATCTCCGCTAGATACAGGCCTATGGCGAGCGACACTAAACTTAAATGGAACTGATCTTCCATTCAATTTAGAGTTCACCCAAGACAACGGTCAACTATCTGCTGCAGTTATCAACCAGAATGAGCGCCTGGAAATAGAAACTTTGAGTGTATCTCAAGATTCAATCATTCTGGAACTACCGTATTTTCCATCGGTGATTAAAGCACATATAGACTCACCCAGTCTCATATCTGGTGTTTGGATAAATCACTCCAAGGAAAACTACCGGGTTCCATTTACAGCCGAATCCAACAAAGCATTTCGTTTCACTTCTACCAATAGTAGTATCGCCATTAAGAATCGCTACCACGTCATTTTTGATGAAAAATCAACAGAGCCATGGAATGCCGTGCTTGAGATTGAAAACAATGAAGGGCATATTTTTGCAACCTTTTTGACGGAAACGGGTGATTATCGCTACCTCGAGGGCAACCTAATGAATGATGGTATTTACCTGAGTACATTCGACGGTAGTCATGCCTTTCTTTTTTCTGCGGACATTTCTGGGGACAGCTTAATAAATGGTAAGTTTCTTTCAGGAACGCATTATGAAACGACATGGATTGGCTCGAAAAACAACACATTCGAGCTTCAAAGCCCTGAAAAACTGACGTATTTAAAGGAAAACTATGAATACTTTGACTTTAGGCTTCCTAATCAAAATGGTGACACGGTAACCTGGAAGGATCTTTCGCTTGATAACAAAGTGGTAATCGTAGATATTATGGGGTCGTGGTGTCCTAATTGCATGGATGCGTCAAAGGCCCTTCATGAGCTTTCTAAACCATTTGGAGATGACATCCACATCTTGCCTATTGCTTTTGAAGCCACAGAAGATTTGGCTCTTGCAAGAACGCGCATCTCAAAAATGAACAAGGATTTAGGAATAGATAACCATCAATTCCTTTTTGGTGGTAAGGCCAATAAATCACGAGCTGCGGAGACCTTTCCCATGCTCAACCATATTATGTCATTTCCCACACTCATCTTTATAGACAAGGATCGAAATGTACGTCAAATCTACACTGGTTTCTATGGCCCAGGCACAGGGTCTCACTATAACGACTTCATGAAACAAACTGAAGCTCTCTTAAAAGAAATGGTTTCTAAGGAAGCTTAATCCAGTTTGAGACGCTCATCTCTGTTGGCTACTTCCCAAGCCGTATAAAAAACAAGCTCCATCACATCTTCAATCGTTCCGAATTCAATTTTATCTACGGTATCATTTACTGTATGATAGTCTTCATGAATTCCTCTGAAATAGAAAATTACTGGAATATCGTGCTTGGCAAAATTGTAATGATCTGATCTATAGTATAGTCGAGATGGATGTTCTTCATCATTAAATACATAGTCAATCTCAAACTGACAGTAAGACTTATTTGCCCACTCGCTAATACGGTGTAAATCCATACTAAGTTTATCAGAACCAATGAGATAGATATACTTATCCTGGGTGTTTAAGTGTTCAGTATCCCTTCTACCGATCATATCTATATTTAGATCTGTTACGGTATTCTCTAATGGAATCAAAGGGTGTTCGGTGTAATACTCAGAGCCTAATAAGCCTTTTTCTTCACCACTTACAAAGAGAAAGACCATTGACCTTCGTGGGCCATTTCCTTCATGGTATGCTCTTGTCATCACACGCATCATATCCATCACACCGGTGGTCCCGCTTCCATCGTCATCAGCGCCATTAAAGACACCTTCTTCCCTTTTTCCCAAGTGATCGTAGTGAGCCGTTATGAAGACATATTCATCTGACAAATCAGATCCTGGAATCATCCCAATTACATTCTCACTTATCAAAGTCTCAACTTCTCCATAATACTCCAAGCTAATCAATTGACTTTTACCGGCCTTCACAAGCCCTTTTCCCTCATTCAACTCCGTCTTGATTTTGGCCATTCTAATCTTCGGAAATAGCTTTTTTGCAAAATCAATATCCATGTTCACCACAGGAAGTGCCGTGTTTTCATGCTTCTCAATTTGCAATCTTCGTCTACTTAAAAAGTAAGCTGCACGAGAAGATTTTGAATTAAAATCTCCTTGAAGAACCACTAGACCCGCCAGACCTCTCGCCTTTGCCGCGTTCAACTTAAGACCTTGCTCTGTACTCCATGAAGACGGTTGCTCGGTGTCAGTTAAGAGAAACTTGCCACCTGATTTGGGCTCACCTACGAGTATAACTCCAATTTTTCCAGAATAATCATCATCCCCATAATTACTGTAATTCTCATCATCTATTCCATACCCCAAAAAAACCGTTTCACCAGCAACAATCGTATCAGTAAGCGCAGAAAAGGAGTAAAAATCAGTGAAAAGATCAAGTGAATCACTGTTTGCAACAATGACGCGCGCCTTGTCCTTCGGAATGTGATAGAGATTAAACCGCTGATAATAATCAAGACTATCTCCAACGCCCTTCAGTCCCAAATGATCCATCTGCTGTGCGATGTAACTAGCTGCCATTTTCTGACCTTTTTCGCCAGTCTCACGCCCTTCAAAAGCATCGCTTGCAATAACTTCCAGGTGCTTTTTTATTTCATCAGCGCTTAATTCCTGGGCGTACTTCACAGCTGTACTATCAATTTGAGCGTAGCTGTAGCCTGAAAACAAAAAAGGCATGGAAATCATCCATGCCTTTTTAACTAAATCTCTTCTTAGCATAATGCTATTTTATTTACTCTACGTTCATGTCTTCCACCTTCAAATTCTGATGTAAGAAATGCATCTACAATTTCATAAGCGGTGTTCTCTGAAATGAATCTGGCTGGAAGGGCAACTATATTCGCGTTATTGTGCTGTCTAGCCAATGAAGCGAGTTCTGGCAACCAACAGATAGCACAACGAATAGCTTCGTGCTTGTTTGCAGCCATAGAAACACCATTAGCGCTTCCGCAAATAAGAATACCAAGGTTCTCATTGTTTGTTACTTCTTCTGCGACCGCATGTGCAAACTCCGGATAATCTGTACTATCGGTGGAATATGTTCCCTTGTCACTTACATCAATTCCTTTTTCTGCTAAAAACTTCTTGATAAGCTCCTTTAATTCGAATCCTGCGTGATCGCTTCCAATACTTATTTTCATTGCGCCAATTTTTTCCAAAGATACTGATTAGGCCAACAAGGAAGTTTTAAACATCCTGAGAATTTGGTTTTCTAAACCACCTGATTTTAAAGGAAACTTTAATTGAACTTTTGCAGGGAGAAATTCACTTTCCTGTTCAGATCTTGTGAAAAACCCAGAGGAACTTCATTTGTTATACTCAGCAATTAGAGCTAATCAAATATAGAGTTGAGATAACCTAGTTGAAAGGGCGTAAAAATATGAGGATAAAATAGCACCTCTATTCACAGAATAAGAACGTACTTAGCCTTTCAACTTTTTAAAAAATCACCTATCCACAGAAATGTTAACAAACAAAATAAATACTGTCTGTCAAGGTTCTATAAGATTACAACTGTTCAGAGTGTGTTATTAACTTTGGATAAATAATATTCTCAAGATTTGGCGACTTCTATTCTCAACACCATCCACAGCGCTATATTTAATTCATTTTCTTTTCTAAAAAGAGAATATATATATAGACGTCTATTGATCATTGGTGTTTCTCTCTTTCTGCATTCTACAGTACTTTCACAAACAGAATACAAGGTCTTTAAGTATGCTGATGGTAGCGTGTCAAGTGAAGGAACAATGGTTGATGGCAAGCCAAACGGCTATTGGAAAACGTATTATGAGAATGGAAATTTACAGTCTGAAGGAAATAGGAAGGAGTTTTTGCTGGATAGCTTATGGATATTTTACCGAGAAGACGGAAGTAAAAAGCAAACAGTTAATTACAAAGCGGATAAAAAGGATGGGCTCACAACCAATTTTCGTGCTGGCGTGAAGTATGAAGAAGTAATCTATGAAGCCAATCTCCGCCAGGGAGAGTCGAAGATTTACTATCCTACAGGAGAATTGCACAAGATTGTGCCTTATGTTGATGACAAGGAAAAGGGAGATGGTTATGAATACGATCGGAATGGTATGGTTATCACCCTTTTGTTTTTTGATGAAGGCTACCTGAGGCGTTCGGAGAAAATTAATCGCTACGATAAAGAAGGAAAGAAGCGAGGTCCATGGAAAGAGTTTTATGCCAATCGACAAGTGTCAATGGAAGGTTATTACATGAATAACCTGAAAAATGGAATTTTCAAGTACTTCGACAAGGACGGAAACCTTATCACCCTAGAAAAATACAAGGATGGCGAATTGGTAATTGACTCTGAGCAGTCCATCATTTTGGATATAAGAAATACGTACTATCCAGATGGGTCTGTAAAATCGAGTGGGGGATATGTAGATGGAAAAAAGCAAGGGACACACCGAATTTACAATCAAGAAGGTGAAGTAATACGAGGTGAGGTATATAGCGCAGGTGTCAAAACTGGTGAGGGAATAATAGATCCTTCTGGAGACTTTGAAGGTGAGTGGAAGTTATACTACGATACGGGTGAATTGAAAGCAGAAGGGAGCTACGAGAAGAGCAACCGTACTGGCGACTGGGTTTTCTATCACAAAAATGGAAAAATTGAGCACCGCGGGAAGTATGCTGATGGGAAACCACAAGGCGATTGGACCTGGTATTTTGAAGATGGAAAGCTGCGCAGACAAGAGTATTACCGACGAGGAAAAGAAGATGGTGAGTCAGAAGAATTTGACGAAGAAGGCAATGTGATTAGTAAAGGGGAGTACGTAGGCGGTTTAAAAGACGGCAAGTGGTTCTATCATGTGGGTGACCATACCGAAGAGGGCAATTACTTGGATGGAGAAAAGCAAGGAGAGTGGGTTTACACGTACGACAATGGTCAACTGAATTTTAAAGGAGAATACATTGCCGGCTTAGCAACTGGTAAGCACAAATGGTATTATCCATCAGGCCAAGTAAAAAAAGAAGGAAAGTACAGCAGTGGTGTTCGTATTGGAACCTGGAAAACCTACAATGAAATGGGGATTAAAGTGCTTGAAGTCAAGTACAAAAATGGTTTGGAGCATAAAATCAATGGAAAGAAAGTGGTGCGAACGGATCCAGATGAAGAAGAAATTCCTTAGAAAGTAGGTCGGAGTTATTAATTTTAATTTTCACAAAAAACATATTTCCGACGGGGTATGCCTGTAAAACATCCTGAAATACAAAAACTTACTACACCCTGTCTGATCGTTGATCGCGAATCTGCTCAGATTATCAAGACTAACAACGCATTCACAGACCGCGAGCATAGCCTTTCTCGCGTTGTTGAGCGGTTCTTGGTTGGTGACAGGTGGAACGATCTTTTGGGAAAAGTCGAGGAGTCTGGTTTTGCCACTTACAAGAGCAAAGGGATAGAGGTTATTCTAAATCCCGCTGGAAATAATGCCCTTCTATGCACATTTGTAAAATTTCCTAAAGAGCCATCAAACGCTGTAGGCTACCCAGATAGCTTTGTTAAAGTTGTTCTGGATAGCTTGGTAAACCTTGTCGCTATCTTCAACCTTGACTTTGTAGTAACTGATGTCAATAGAACGATTCTTGATTATTCCGGGTATTCGAAATCAGAGCTTCTTGGCAGGCATGTTGAAGAGTTCTTGGGAGATCAGTTTTCGATGGATCTCATAAAAATGGATCTAAGAGGAAAGGAGCGGTACTTACGCAACGTAATTCTCAAGAAAAAAAGTGGAGAACCCGTTGAAGTCTTTGCTTCTGTGTCTCCAATTGTAGATGACGATAATCAAGTTTTGGGTTATGTTGCCAGTATGCGGGTGGTGACCGAAATTAAAGAGTGGAGAGAAAAGTTAGCATTCGTAGAAGAGCGGTATACGGACTTGTTTCAGAATGCATCTGATCTGATTCACGGAGTTGGGATAGATGGAAAACTGAAATACGCCAATACAGCCTGGTATAATACCCTCGGCTATACAAAGGCAGAAATGAAGGGGATGGATGTCACAAACATCCTTATAGAAGATCAACGAGCTTCGTTCTCAATATACTTGGACAAGGTAATTGGTGGAACGGAAAAAGGTGCGCGCATGTGGACCTTGCAGACCAAGAGCGGAGATCATATTTACATTGAAGCAATTTCAGATGTAAACTATGTAGGAGGGGAGCTGCATTCGGTCAGAAGCATTATGCGCGACATTACCAATACGCGAAAAACCGAAGAGATTGCGCAAAAACAGGCGGCAAAAATTGACGCCATTTTCGAAGGAAGTCGCATGCTGTTCTGGACGGTGAATATGAAGACGGCCCTGACATCGTTCAATTCACAATACGCGAGAGCTATTTACAATCTCTATGGGAAATATCCAGAGATACAGATGGATGACTCACTTCCTAAACCGACGTTTGCAAGTGACGATTACCATAGCTTTTGGGAAGAGAAGTATAGTGAAGTTATAGAGTCTGGGAAAAACATCAGTTTTCAGACTGAAACGGTCAATCGGGATGGAACAGTTAATTATCGAGAGATATACCTCAATCCAATCTGGGAGAGTTCATCGAAAACAAAAATGATCGAAATAGCCGGAATGGCTATTGACATTACAGACAAGAAAGAAGCTGAAAAGAAAATTAAATCTCAATCAGAACAGTTGAAAACCATCTTTAACTCTACGCCGCATATGATTTGGGCAATAGATATAGAAGGAAGGATCACATCCATGAATAGGGCTTTTGAAGATCAGATGCGTGAGCGATTTGGATTGAGTTTGAAAGAAGGAGACGTGCTAAATAATCTGAGTGATAACCAGCTCGATGAAGCGAAAATGCGTTGGAGAAATGCATTGAAATATGTTGCCGAGGGAAATACCTTGCACTTTGAGATGAAATCACTCGACATGCATGGAACGGAGCATATTGACGACATTTTTGTATCGCCTATATTTAATGACGAAGGTGAAGTTGTAGAAATTTCGGGGTTGTCACAGACCGTGACATTTAAGAAAACCGCCGAATTAAAATTAAAAGAGCAAGCCGCAAAGATCAGCGCCATATTTGATAGTTCGGCAATGCTGATCTGGACAATTGATCAGAAGGGTAGGCTGGTATCGTACAACAAAGTATTTGCTGATAGCTTTTTCGCTTTAAAAGGTGAAGACATAAGTCTTGGGAGCGTTTTCGCAGAATTGATAAAAGATAATTTAAAGCCTATAGCTTATCGAAATATCAAACGCTATATCAAAGCTGCATTCAAAGGAGAGAAGCAACAGTTTGAAGGGGCACTTTACAATCTGAGAGGAAAGAAAACCTGGATGGAGACCTTCATAAACCCAATTTATTCTGACAATAATGAGATACGCGAAGTAACGTGTATGTCTTATGAAATAACGGATAAGAAGGAGATCCAGCAGCAGATGAAGGAAAGCATTCACGAAAAAGAAATATTGTTGCAGGAAGTGCATCATAGGGTGAAGAATAACCTGCAAGTGATAAGTAGTATTCTGAATCTGCAGTCATCTTATGTGAAGGATGAAAATTCTTTGAGTATCCTGCGCGAAAGTCAGAATAGGATAAAGTCAATGAGTTTTATTCACGAATCTCTTTATCACACTGGTAATTTCTCGAACATTGAGTTTAGTGAATACATTCACAGTTTAGCCAAGAATCTCATACACTCTTATAGCCTGGAGACTGCTTCCATTGAGCTGGATGTAGATTTCCAAAAGACTTCGCTTCTCTTAGATCAGGCTATACCCTGTGGGTTAATTGCGAATGAAATTTTGTCGAACGCATTGAAATATGCCTTTAAGGATAGGGAAAAAGGAAAAATCTCTTGTCGAATCGGAAGTGAGAACGGAAAGGTGACAATGGAAATAGGTGATAACGGTATTGGCTTGCCTGAAGATCTGGATGTGGCTAATTCTGAGACACTTGGTCTTCAGTTAGTATATACCCTTATTGAGCAGTTAGGTGCTACAATTCAAGTGGATACAAAATCCGGAACAAATTATTTAATTACTTTTGACAAACAATAACAGGCAATTATGGCTAAGACTAATGTACTAGTAATTGAGGACGAAAGTATTGTCTCGAAAGACATTCAACATAGTCTCAAGAAACTGGGATACAATGTAGTAGGATCGGCGGCGAGTGGAGAGAAGGCAATTGAGCTTGCTCTAGAGCTGAAGCCTGATATTGTATTGATGGATATCATGCTTCAGGGAGAGCTCACGGGAATAGAGGCAGCAGAACAAATTAGAGCAGCGATCAATATCCCAGTTGTTTACCTTACAGCATACGCTGATGAAGGTACGCTTGCAAAAGCGAAAGTAACTGAGCCACATGGGTATATCATTAAACCATTTAAGGAAATAGATATCCATACATCTATTGAAATGGCCATTTACAAGCACATGAAGGAGTCGGAAGTGTTGAAAGAACGAGATCTCCTTTACTCCTTAGTGGATGGAAAAGAATCGCGAGACTTCATTTTCGTCAAGGCCAACTCGAGACTGGTTAAGCTAAAAACAGAAGATATTTACTTTGTTGAAGCGCTTAAAGATTACGTTGTGATCAATGCTCTGACCACGCGATATACTATCCACTCTACGATGAAGGACATCGAGCGAAAACTCCCATCCGAAGAGTTTATCCGCGTGCACCGTTCGTTTATCGTAAGACTAGACAAGATTGCTGCAATTGAGCAACCGAACTTGATCTTGGAAAACGATAAGAAGGTTATCCCAATCGGTGGTTCATACAAAGAAGATCTCAATAAGCGAATTAATCTCGTCTAGAGCATTCTAAACTCGAGCTGTTTCTGACTGATGTCGGCCGCGAAAAGTTCGACTTCAATTCGATCACCAAACTCGTAGACTTCCTTGTACCGGGCGCCTACAATGCGGTTGGTTTTTTCGTCGTAGCGGTAGCGGTCATCATCCATCGAATTGATTGGGATCAAACCTTCAATTTTCGTGTCTACCAGCTCTACGAAGATTCCCCATTTGTTCATTCCGTTTACCACACCTTGAAAAGATGCACCAATTTTATCAAGCATAAACTCAACTTGTTTGTACTTGATGGATGAGCGCTCTGCTTCAGCGGCCATTTTTTCCATATAGCTACTGTGCTTGCACGACTTGTCGAGCGACTCCAATTTTGGAGGTGTTTTTCCTTTGCTGTAGGCGTCCACCAGCCGATGAACAATAAGATCTGGGTATCGACGAATAGGGGAGGTAAAGTGAGTATAGAAATCAAATGAAAGTCCGTAGTGACCAATATTCTCAGTTTCGTAGGTAGCCTTAGCCATAGCACGAATGGCCATTTGCTTTATGACATCTTCTTCTGTTTTTCCTTTTACTTGCTGCATTAGTTCATTCAAGGCTTCGGAAGCGTGTTCTGGCTTAGCACTTTTGAGCTTATACCCAAGACGGTGTACAAAGTCTTTGAGCATTTTTAATTTGTCTGGATCGGGCAGGTCGTGTACTCTGTAAATAAATGGCTTTGCCTGACCAGACTTGGGTTTTCCAACGAATTGGGCGACTCTTCGGTTTGCTAGAAGCATAAACTCTTCGATAAGGAAGTTTGCTTCCTTCATCACCTTCTTGTAAACCCCAGTGGGCTTACCATCATCATCGAGGTTGAATTTGACTTCGACCCCACTAAATTCCAAAGCACCAGCTTTCATGCGCTGCTTTCTCATATCACTGGCCCAAGCATGCAATTGGAGAATTTCATCCTTAAAATCACCTTCTGCGCCTTCAATTATTTCTTGTGCTTCTTCGTATGTAAAGCGCCTGTCGCTGTGAATAACAGTCTTTCCAAACCACTCTTTGAGTACATCACCTTTTTCATTCAGCTCAAACACTGCCGACATACAGAGCTTGTCTTCTTTGGGCCTGAGAGAACAGACAAAGTTTGATAAAACTTCTGGCAGCATAGGAATTACGCGATCTACCAGATATACTGATGTAGCTCTTTGGCTGGCTTCTTTGTCGATGATGTCATTTGGTTGTACATAGTGACTCACATCGGCTATGTGAATGCCAACTTCGTATCGGTCGTCTTTAATTTTTCGGAGGCTAAGGGCGTCATCAAAATCTTTCGCATCGTGTGGGTCAATCGTAAACGTCGTGACTTTGCGGAAATCCTTTCGTTTCGCTATTTCATCTTCCGATATCTCAACATCGATCTGACTAGCGGTTTTTTCCACCGAGTCCGGAAATTCAAACGGCAAGCCAAATTCAGCCATAATAGCGTGCATCTCTGTTTCATGCAGCCCAGGCTTTCCGAGTACGGCGATTATCTCACCAAAAGGCGATTTATCCGGGTCAGTCCAATCGAGAAATTTGACAATGACTTTATCCCCATTTTCTGCATTCATCAGTTTGGAGCGGTCAACAAAAAAATCTGTGTGGTCGCGCTGTGAAGATGAGATCACAAATGCGTGCTTTGGAGAAAGTTCCAAAACACCAACAAATTGAGTTTTATTTCTCGCAACGACCTGATTTACTTTTCCCTCTGGTTTTCCGCGCTTCTTACCAATAATGGATACTTCTACATCATCGCCGTGAAAGGCTAAGCCTGTATTTTGATTGGAAACAAAAACTTCTTCAGTGCTATCGAAGAGCTGCACATAAGCGGCTCCTGATTTCAAAAATTCTATTTTACCCTTCAATAGAGCTACTTGAGAAGGGTGTATTTCAAATTTGCCGATTGAAGGCTGAATGAGCATTTCGATATCGACGAGTTCATTGAGGGTTTTTAGAATCAGTTTTCGGCCTTCCGACATGGTGATGTTCAGCCGGGCAGACATTTGCTTATAGTTGTACACTTTGCCTGGGTTGGATCTGAATTCACTCATGATTTCAGATCTCAGGCTAGCCTTATTCACTGAGCGTTGTCCTACTTTATTTGGCTTTCGACGGTTTTTGTTCTTTCTTCCCATTAAGGGTCAAGATAGATAAAGAATTGCCATCAGTATTGGCGGTATCAGCTTTCTTTCCACAGATTAGAACCAATTTAAAATAGCCTTCTTATCAGGGAAAGCGGTTATTCCTTGTTATTTTTGAGTAAAACCGAAAGAACTATGCTATCAAAAACAGTTGAAGCGTCACTAAACGCACAAATAGAAGTAGAAGCCTCATCATCGCAGTTTTATCTGGCAATGGCTTCGTGGGCCGAAAATGAAGGGCTGAATGGAGTAGCGACATTTCTTTACCGGCACAGTGATGAAGAAAGAGACCACATGCTCAAACTGATTAAGTATGTCAATGAACGTGGAGGTCACGCTGAGATTCCACTGCTTGAAAAACCACCAAAGAAATTTTCTTCCCTGAAAGCGGTTTTTGAACAATTGTTCGAACATGAGCTTGAAGTAACCAATCAGATTCATGGGGTTGTAGACTTGTGCTTACAGGAAAAGGACTACACCACACATAACTTCATGCAGTGGTATGTATCTGAGCAAATAGAAGAAGAAGCTCTAGCGCGAACGATTCTCGATCGATTAAGTTTGATTGGAAATGACAAAGGTGGACTCTACTTGTTTGACAGAGATCTCGAAAACTTGACACAAAACGGATAAGTTTTTCAATCCACTGAAACATTTTCAATTCTCTTTCGTAGGGTCAAATACATCCTTATTCAAATTCAATGGTTGATAAGAATTGGATTGGGTAAGAATGTTTGTGTGCTAATCTGATACATTAGCCACACACCGAATGGTGTACTATGAAGAAAATTCTACTTGTAATATTCGCTTTTGTAGCGATGAATTCCTTTGCTCAACAGCTCCCAACTATGCGGGCGAAGGATACTGCTGCCATAATCAAGGCGACGTTTATTTACAATTTTTCGAAGCAAGTAGACTGGCCGTCAGAGTATAAGTCAGGAAACTTTGTCATTTCCATAATGGGAAGCTCAAGTGTTCATGAAGAGCTAGTGAAAGGCTATAGTTCAAAGCAAGTAGGGAGCCAGCAGATCGAAATAAGGAAACTTTCTAAAACAACCAAAATCAGTCAATGCCACGTATTGTACGTTGGCAAAGACTGCATTGACATTCTTCCAGATATAGCCAATTCACTGGAAGGAACGCCCACTCTGATTGTAGCGGATCAGAATGGAGCATTAGATAATGGTGCAGCTATCAACTTTGTGGTAGATGGACCTGATTTTGATTTTGAACTCAGTGAGAATAACGCGACTAGTAGGCATCTGTTTATTAGCTCCACGTTAAAAAGTCTAGCCATTCGGATAAAATAGCCTCATGAAAAAACTGATTTACATATGGATTTTTATGATCGCTATGCCATCGGTATTAGTAGGTCAGGGATCAGAACTTGTTGAGCAAGCTTACTTGATGTACAAGAAAGACAGCCTTTCTGCAGCCGCGACACTCATCAATCAATACGTGAATACCAAGAATGGAAGTACTGACAGCAAGGCTTGGCATATGCGTGGCTTTATCTACAAGAATATCTACATCAAGCTAGATGGTGGTGAAGACAATTTGAATAGCACTGCCAGAGAAGAGGCGCTAAAGTCATTTAAAAAATCGGTGGTTTATGATGAAGGGGGTGAATATGCCGAACAAAACACGAAAGCGCTTCAATATTTGGCGAGGACCTATTGGAACAATCTTTCAGATATAATTGCCAAAGAGGACCCCAATACGATTGATGATGCTAATGAGTACTATTTGACTTTTAAGGAAACGGTTGTTTTTACATCACCAGATGTTTCAATGAAAGAGCGTGATGTGAAGTTTAATTTAGCGATGTACACTGGTCATCGAAAAATATATGAACGTGATAGAGTGGAATACAAGGACCACTGGGATAAATCAAACGAGTACTTGAAAGTTGTTCTGGAAATAGATCCGGAAAACTTTAGTGCTAATTACTCAATGGGAGTTTCTCACTACAATCACGGTGCATATACCCTCGAAAAGCTTCCAGAAACTGAAGGAATAATCGACATGTACGAGATCATGCACGAGGGAACGAGAAGCATTGAACTTGCTCTTCCATTTATGCTTCGTGCTTATGAGATTGATTCAACCAAAATTGAAGTTGTAAAAGGATTGAGAATAATCTATTTCAACCTGAACAAGGAAGAGCAAAGTAAATTCTTTGGAGACAGAGAAAAGGAGCTTCGCGAACAGCAAGTCAAAGAGTAAGGTGTGTACACCTGATAAGCAGATTTTAAATGCGTTTTAGATTAACCATAGGCCGGAAGATAGGATCGGGTTTTGCCCTGGTCTTGTTGGCTACGTTGGTAATTTTTACGCTTACTTACGACACCCTCAAAACGGGTAGAACAATCAACGATAAGATCAATAAGGTTTACAACCCAAGTGTAGCCTATTTGGATCAATTAAAGAGCAGTGTACTCCGGTCGCGAACCTTGATAAATAATTGGGCGTTTGTACCGTCTAGAGAAGACACCAAGGAAAAAATGACTTTGGTAAAATTGATCAATGATGAGATGCCTGCCATCAAGTACAGCATTGATTCACTAAGTGTCAATTGGGAAGAGTCTGAGATTCTGCAAAAGGAAAAAATTTACGGTGAGCTCGACAAGTTGCTTGCGATGTACTCTGAGGTTCAATCTCAGCTCCGAGATATGCAGAGCTATGACAACCCTATGGTCAGGTTTAGCATGATAGAGTACGCTGAAGACGACGGCTACATCTATCAGCAAGCAAATACTGTCTTAAACGCTCTGGATGCACTTATTCTAGAGCAACAAGCCAATACCACGCGCGACAGTGTTACGATGATTTCGTCATTTAATACACTGGAGCGGTATCTAAAAAACATGGGTGTCACTTTGTTGATTTTTGGAATCATCATCGCCACATTCACAGTAAAGAGTATTACATCTCCAGTCTTTAAGCTGAGACATGTGCTTATAGAACTTGGAAAAGGTAAGATTCCATCAGATACCATGGTTCATACCCAGGACGAAATTGGGCAAATGTCTGTGGCGATGTCTAATCTAGTTGATGGCCTCAAACGAACCACGGAGTTTGCCAATCAGGTAGGAAAGGGAAACTTCGAAACGCACTATGAGCCGCTTTCGAATGATGATGTGCTAGGAAATGCCTTGCTGGTCATGAGAGATGGTCTAAAGAAGAACGAAGAAGAACTAAAGCGAAACGAGCAAGAACTCGAACGAAAGGTAGAAGAGCGAACCAGAGAACTCGAAAAAGAGAAGAATAAGGTAGAGCGTCAAAACAAAGAACACAAGGAGCTTTTAGAAAATATTACCGCCAGCATCCACTATGCGAAGAGACTCCAGGACAACATTCTACCGGTTGAAAGTGTGGTAAAACAGGCCTTGCCAGAGAGCTTTATATTCTTCAAACCGAAAGACATTGTTTCCGGAGATTTCTACTTCGTTCAAGAAATAGGAAATAAAGTAGTTTTTGCTGCCGTAGACTGCACGGGTCACGGAGTTCCAGGGGCGTTTATGAGCCTTGTAGGTCACAATGCGCTGAATCGAGCCATTGCTGAAAATCAGGATCTTGATCCCGGTAAGGTGCTGAACTCACTCCACTTTCATGCCGCCAATGCCTTTAGTCGATCATCTTCTGGCAGTACTGACACCATTAAAGACGGTATGGATGTGGCGTTGTGTGTATACGATAGAGATGATTCTAAAGTATCCTTTTCGGGTGCCTTTAACCCGCTTTATATCGTCAGAAAGGGAGACCTTTCTATCTACAAGGGAGACAAGATATCAATTGGTTCTCCAGACCAAATGAAGACAGGATTCTCTACTCAAACCATAGACCTTGAAAAAGGAGATATGATGTACATTTTCTCCGACGGATATGTAGATCAGTTTGGAGGTGAAAAGGGGAAAAAATTCCTTTACAAGCCGTTCCGAGAAATGCTCATTAAAGTTTCCGAAGAAGGTGTTGATGACCAAGTCACGGAGCTGGCTTCAAGAATGGATTTGTGGCGCCTAGGTGGTGCACAAGTTCAAGAGCAAATAGACGATATGCTCATCATAGGCGTGCGACACGCCTAAAGTCTATTATCCTATACCTGTATAAGCACCAAAGATACTTACTGACCCTGTGCGTTTCGGGTTCAAAAGCATCGCGGGAATATGCGCTTTGTTTGTGATAATGTTCTGAACGTAGTTCCCGCCTATCAAGTTTGCTAAGCTGGATTCCTTCAAGTTCATGATAGAAATCAAATCAGCATCTATTTCAGCGGCGTATTTTGTAATGGCTTCATCAAAATCATCACTCTTTTCTTCGCTGATCTTTGATGTGTGCTTGATGTTTTCTTCATCAAAGAAAGATTCGGCGTACTTCAGGTTTCTCATAACCTGATTGTGCAAGAACTCATCCGTTTCTCCAGGTACGATTAAGTGTACTCTAGAGTCAAAGTATTTTGCCATATCGGCAACCAGAGATAGCTTTTGCTTTGTTTCCTTGTGTAGGTCGAGCGGAACCACAATATCATCGTAACCGTTTTCACCGATTTCTTTTTCCTGAACGATGATAAAAGGAACAGTAGTACTTGTCACGATTCGCAAAGCACGCCCTCCCGTGATAAACTGCAACCCTCTCAAACCATGGGTTCCCATGATCACAAGCACGGCGTCCATTTCTTCTGCAAAATCACCAATATCTTCAAAAATAGTACCAACACGGGCCGTTACATCAATTTCGAAACCGTAGTCGTCCATGGCCATTTCTTTAGCCAGTTTGAGCTTAATCTTAGCCTCTTCCAGAAGCTCAGACTTCGGAACGATGTGAAGTAGGTTTACGCGGGCATCAATTTCCTTAGCCACTTTAATGGCGTGATTTAAAGCTATTTGCCCTACTTTGGTAAAATCTGTCGGTACGAGGATTAGTTTAGAATCCATTGCAAGAAGTTTTGTAAATCGTTTCGAGACAAATATAGATTAAATGCAGGATGAATAACGAAGTGTTGCCGGCATAAAACAAAAAAGGGAACACTAAACGCATTCCTTTATTACTTCTTGTAATTGGTGCCTATGATTATATTGAATGATTGAAATAGGTTGATTCTGGCTCAAATAGTCTTACCTGACCTTTGCTGAAGTTCATTCTCTTAAAAAGACTATCAGAGATTATTGAGTTAATGCCGTCGATCGAGTCCTTACGATACGCAGCAATGATGTCAGCCTTTATGAGTGTTGGAATGGCATCAATTAATGGAAGCCTAAGCTTTTTCAAATTCTGGCTTTGCCACCTCGGATAGCCACCATTCATTTTGTTTCCCAAAAAGCAAAGCTGTTTTCTAACAAATTCAGACATCAAGATTGCAGCGAGAATGATTAAATCATCATAAGATCTGCCATAAATATAATAAAGGTTGTGATGCGGGTAAAAGTCCCCCCGATCAACAAATAACTTGGAATTACCTGAAATATCGGGCAACAATATCTTTTCCTTCTTCGCAATTTTGGGATTGATCTTATCAATGGTCTTATACCAAGACTTAGGGTTTTTTTTAGACACATGCCTTTGCAACAATAATTCCTTGTGAGAGTTAAAGTACTTTTTGAGCAGAGGAAAATCTTGCAAATTTATGAGTTCCCCGTTTTCTGTGAACGGATTTACCACGTAGTTCCCTGACCAATTAAAATCATTATTTCTGAGATCCTTAGCTAGTACTATAGGGAGCAATCGTGAAGGTTCAACTATGTTTTGAAGATCATCTCTAATAAACACCTTATCCGCTCCGGTTGCGACCCCGATGCCAATCTTAAAACCTTGGTTTTCGATAAGCTCTAGAAATTTATCATCTTCGGAATTAGGCAGTCTGTAATTGAACCAATTTTTAAAATTTCCGGTATCTATCCGTGTTGGAAGAGTCCTGTCTAATTCAAAAAGAGAATCTATTTCGTTTATTTCAAAGTACAACGATAAAGAGGGTTTTGAAGAATTATCAATAGTAGTAATTGCCGGGTAGGCAATAACATCCTCTTCAAAAGGACACGTTTCTTCGAGATCAATTATTTCTCTTAGTGAGAACGCCTGATTGATAAGTTGTCTGAGCCCAGCCCCATACTGATTTTTTAACCACCTGTTTGAACAAATAAAGGTTAGAGTTCCTGATTCATTTAGAATTCTCAACCCCTTTTCATAAAATGCGACGTATAAGTCACTTCTATGTCTGAAAGTTCTAAATTCAGACTTATATTCTGTCTTAGCGTGTGAAGGAATATTTTCGTGTCTTACATATGGTGGGTTGCCAATGACTAAATCGGCCTTTTGAAATGACGACATCAAAAAGTCCGCGCACACAATCATTTGTCCCGGCATTTGAGCACTGTAACCATTGATTAAGGCTTCTAATCTTTCCCTTAGTCTGTCGCACATAGCTTCATCTACCTCAACAAAATGGAGATGTTCTAATGCCTGTTGGAATGAAAAGCCAAAGGTTTTTGAAGACGCATAAAGGCGTTTTATTATCTCGACAGGAAAGACACCATCACCAGCGGCCGGATCAATAACGCGTATCTGGTTTAAATTTTTGCTAGCGGTATACTCCACTCGATCTAGCATAAACTTGACAACAACTGGTTTTGTTAATACAACACCATGCTCATTACCGTTTGATCTAATTCCGTATTTCATTTCTCGAAAGCCATTCTCTGACCTTTTATATATCCAATAAAAGAATACAAAAATTCATGGATGGACACAGCTTCATCTGGAAGCTCAAAGCCTCCATTTTCTGATGTAGTTATGAGGGACGCAAATGAATAATGTCTTTCTTGCATTAATTTTTTACACAATAAGACATATCTCTCTAGGTAACTTGTGTTTTGAAACTCACCACGCGCTTTAAAATGCGGTTCTTTTATTTTAACTGGCCGATTGGACTTTTCCGTTTTTTCCAGTAATAGTGCGAACCCGAGCCAAGGAGCTTTTGATTGAGAAAAACCACCTTCTCGAAAAGCGGTCCACAAATCAACTGCGCTTCCAATTGCTTCTTCAGTTCTATTATTAAAATTGTTGCCGAATGAACCAACCTGAGATTTAAGCTCAACTGCTGCTAAAAGCTGTGACTTCGGGCTAATTATGATAAAATCCCAATCTTTGGACGGACGAAAGAAACCAGGTAGAATACTTCCTTTAGTAAATATACAGTTCTCTGGAATTCCAATATCTACGGAGACTTCTCTCATCAGGGAAACAAACCCATCGAGCTGCTTACCTCCCGTAACAGAGCTTCTATTTCCTTGGTCTGCTTTCTTTTGACCGATAGATTGGGACTTTCGCGTAGCCCAAAAATGAGCAACAGCTTGGTCGATTAAGGGAAGGTATTTTTCAATTGAGATGTTCTCCATATCATTTATTCGAGGAACTTAAAAATATTGCCCCTATCCATCATTACATGAAAAAAGGAGTAGTTTCTTCTACAATCTGTAACTAGGTTCAAATGTAGCCATTTTGGAAGTTTGTCCGAATTTGATTTAGCAAACAAGGTTGTGTGTTCATTGAGTTGTGTAGCCAAAGCAATTTTCTCAAAGTTTCAATTTTGATGTCTGCTCAATGTAAAAACGCTCGGCTGCTTCAGGCTTCAAAATGTAAACGCAGTATTCCAAAACAAAAAAGGGAACACAAAACGGCTTCCACCTTATTTCTCTCCTCTTGAGACTCGAACCATCCCGATAACTATCGGGACTGATTAACAGTCAAAGTATAAACGCCGTGTTCGTAAAACAAAAAAGGGAACACTAAACGCGTTCCCTTTTATTGCTCCCCCTCTTGGGCTCGAACCAAGGACCCTCTGATTAACAGTCAGATGCTCTAACCAGCTGAGCTAAGGAGGAATATATATCTTAAAGTTCCGAAGAACCAGTATTCCAAATTCAAGAATTATTCTCTGTATTTGACCCGTTTGTCAAATTTTGGGCTGCAATATTACTGCAAAATTTGGCTTTAACCAATATCTTTGGCAAAAAAAATAGATAATGAGCCTTATTACAGTTGGCACAGTTGCCTTTGACAAAATTAGCACTCCTTTTGGAGCTTCAGATAAAATAGTTGGTGGTGCCACCACATATATCAGTTTAGCTGCTTCTTACTTTACAAAAAATGTCAACCTTGTATCAGTAGTTGGGGGTGATTTTCCAAAAGAGTTTCTCAGAACCATGGAGGAGAAAGGAGTCAACTTGGAAGGCCTTCAAATAAAAGAAGACGAAAGATCATTTTTCTGGGAAGGGAAGTACCACTTCGATATGAACTCGCGGGATACGCTTGAAACCCAACTCAACGTGCTCGAAACTTTTGAGCCAAAGCTACCAGAATCCTACATGGATTGTGAGTTTTTAATGCTCGGTAACCTTGCTCCACAGGTGCAGCTAGAGGTAATCAACCAACTCGAGAATAGACCAAAGCTAGTGGTACTCGACACCATGAATTTCTGGATGGATATCGCTCTGGAAGACTTGAAAAAAGTTTTGAAGAAGGTTGATGTCTTGACAATCAACGACGAAGAAGCTCGCCAACTTAGTGGAGAATATAGCCTGGTAAAAGGAGCGAGAAAAATACTTGAGATGGGGCCAAAGTTTTTGGTGATCAAAAAAGGAGAGAACGGAGCACTTCTCATCGACGATGAACAAATGTTTTATGCACCAGCCTTACCTATGGAAGATGTGATGGATCCAACAGGAGCCGGAGACACATTTGCCGGAGGGTTCATCGGGTACCTCGCCAAGACAAGAGACATTTCTTTTGAGAATATGAAACGCGCCGTAATCCTCGGATCGGCAATGGCGAGTTTTACGGTAGAGAAATTTGGTACAGAAAGATTGATGGACCTAACCGAAGACGAAATCGATCACCGAATTCAGCTTTTCGTAGACCTGGTAGATTTCGACATCCTACTTGTCGAATAACTCGGTATCCGAGCTTTCGTAACCACGATCGGGAGGAAGGTTTGATTGAAGAGCGGCTTTTACCGCAAGCTCATCACACTTTTCATTGTACTTGTTTCCAGCGTGACCTTTTACCCAATCTAGTTTGACTTTGTGCTTTCTGTAAATCCGCAGGAAGCGCTTCCATAAATCGGGGTTCTTCTTCTTGGAGAACCCCTTTTTTTCCCAGCCAAATACCCAACCTTTTTCTACGGCATCTACCACGTATTTGCTATCGCTAAAAATGGTGACTTCGGTTCCTTCCTTTTTAATGGACTCCAAGCCGACAATTACAGATAGCAACTCCATTCGGTTGTTTGTCGTTTTTCGAAATCCTTCTGAGATTTCTTTGTAGTGACCTTTTTCGGATAAAAGTACCACTCCATAGCCGCCAGGTCCGGGGTTTCCGCGCGACGAACCATCGGTATAGATCACAACCTTCATCGGCCTAATTTAGATAAAGTTTCCTCTATAACAGCAGGGTAGTGGGCGTGCTCTAGAGCGAGAACCTTCTTTTGGATGTCGTCGGCGGTTTCGTCAGCATCTATAGCTGTTTTGGCCTGAAATATTATTCCCCCTTCATCATAATGATGATTGACAAAGTGAATTGTCATACCAGACTCGTTTTCACCTGCAGCTTTAACAGCTTCATGCACATGGTGCCCATACATGCCTTTTCCTCCATATTTGGGCAAAAGAGCCGGATGGATATTTACAACACGGTTTGGATAGCGGTCTACGAGAAGGTCTGGAACCTTAAGCAAGAAGCCTGCAAGCACAATGAAATCTATGTTGTATTCGTGAAGTGCACTGAGAATTTCTTCCGGGCTATTCGCCCAAACATCCTTGAAAAAGTACTTTGTGGGGATACTAAAGTCGGCTGCATGACTCAGTACACCAGCGTTTTTGCGGTTAGTAACAACTAATGACACTTGGCCGACATTCGAGTTAGCGAAGTGCTCCATAATTTTGCGAGCATTAGAACCCGACCCTGATGCTAAAATGGCTATCTTGTACATTTAAAACACTTAAATAGACCTACGAAGGTATGGACTCTTTTCCTTCTGAGCCTAGACAATCTACATCTGAAGAGTCATTTATTCCATACAAGCCAAAAAGGCTGAGTCATGGAGAAATGATTTCGAATTCTTCCGATTTCGACGAAAGGATGCAAACGCGTAGAAGTGTGCGTGAGTTCAGTTCAGAGCCGGTCCCCCGAGAAGCTATTATTAGGGCAATTAACGCCGCATCATCTGCTCCGTCTGGTGCCCATAAGCAGCCCTGGACGTTTTGTCTGGTTTCAAATAGTGAGATAAAGTCGAAAATTCGCGAGCTCGCCGAAGAGGAGGAGTACCAAAGTTATAATGGGCGAATGAACAGCCAATGGCTCGATGACCTAAAGCCATTTGGAACTAATCACATCAAACCTTTTCTTGAAGAAGCACCATATTTAATTGTTGTTTTCAAAAAGCCTTATGAGGTGGTAGATGGAGTCAAGAGACAGAATTATTATGTGAATGAATCAGTGGGAATTGCTGTTGGGTTCTTACTCAGCGCTTTACATCATGCGGGCTTAGCAACCCTAACACATACACCGAGCCCAATGAAGTTTTTGGGTGAAATATTGGATAGACCAGAAAATGAAAGACCTTACTTACTTATTCCTGTGGGGTATCCCCACCCAGAAACAAAGGTGCCAAATATTGCTAGAAAGCCTTTAGATAGCGTGCTTTCAGAATATTTCTAGGTATTTGTATAATAAGGGTATTATTCATTTATTTGCAGACCGAAAATTAATACAAAACTGTACTGTTATGTCAGACATTAAGTCAAAAGTAACGAAGATCATCGTAGACAAACTAGGCGTTGATGAATCAGAAGTAAACATGGAAGCAAGTTTTACTAATGACCTTGGAGCAGATTCTTTGGACACTGTAGAGCTTATCATGGAATTTGAAAAAGAATTTAATATTGCGATACCAGACGACCAAGCCGAGAAGATTGGGACAGTTGGTCAAGCAGTAGAATATATCGAGTCAAACACTAAGTAATTCCTTATGGAGCTTAAACGAGTAGTCGTAACAGGCCTCGGTGCGCTTACACCAATAGGCAATACTGCCCCAGAATTCTGGGACGGTCTGGTTCGTGGTGTCAGCGGAGCAGCTCCTATTACAAGGTTTGATGCCTCGAAATTCAAGACACAATTTGCCTGTGAGGTAAAGAACTTGGATATCAACGAGAAAATCGATCGGAAAGAGGCTCGAAAGATGGACCCCTATGCGCAGTATGCCATGATAGTGGCAGAAGAAGCGGCGATAGACTCAGGTCTGGATTTCGAAAAAGAAGATGTAGATCGTATCGGTGTAATTTGGGGTTCTGGAATTGGTGGACTTAAAACTTTCCAAGACGAAGTAGAGAACTTCGTAAAAGGAGACGGGACACCTAGATTCAACCCATTCTTCATTCCGAAGATGATTGCCGATATAGCATCTGGTCTCATTTCGATTAAATACAATTTGCGCGGGCCGAACTATACCACTGTTGCGGCCTGCGCATCTTCTACTAACGCAATAATTGACGCGTACAACCTGATCCGTTTGGGAAAGGCCGATGCGTTTATTTGCGGTGGTTCTGAAGCTACGATTTACGAAGCCGGAATGGGAGGGTTTAACGCCCTTCACGCCCTTTCGAAAAGAAACGATTCGCCATCTACGGCATCGCGACCATTCGATAGAGGAAGAGATGGTTTTGTAATGGGAGAAGGTGCAGGAGCTCTTGTGGTAGAAGAGTTAGAACACGCCAAGGCTAGGGGCGCTAAAATCTACGCCGAAATCGCAGGTGGCGGCATGTCAGCTGACGCACACCACATTACTGCACCACACCCCGAAGGTCTTGGAGCACTCAACGTTATGAAAATGGCGCTGAACGATGCCCATATGAATACCGACCAGATTGACTACATCAACGTTCACGGTACTTCTACCCCTCTAGGTGATATAGCAGAGACAAAAGCGATCAAAGAATTTTTTGGAGAGCAAGCTTATAAGCTTAACATCTCATCCACCAAGTCTATGACTGGACACTTACTCGGTGCGGCAGGGGCCATTGAAGCCATTGCTTGTATCTACTCAGTCATGAACAATATTGTTCCTCCGACAATTAATTTTGAGGAAGAAGATCCCGATATAGACAACAAACTCAACCTTACATTTAATACAGCTCAGGAGAGAGAAGTTAATGTAGCCTTGAGCAACACGTTTGGGTTTGGAGGTCACAACACATCTTCGGTTTTCAAGAAATACCAGGGATAGAGACGAGCATTGAAGGTGTTTAATTTCTTAAGAGCTCATAGGGATGACCGTTCTAAAGAAGTGGCAAGCCTGCTCAGAAAGGACTTAAAGATACCTTTCAACCGAATTGAGCATTACATTGTAGCTCTACGTCACAAGTCTGCTGCACGAAACATTTACAATAAGCCAGAGGTTAGCAATGAGCGCTTGGAGTTTCTAGGAGACGCTATTCTCGACGCTGCCGTTGCCGACTATTTGTTTTCCAAATACCCTGACGCGGAAGAGGGTGAAATGACTAAGATCAAGAGTCGAATAGTTAGCCGAACCAACTTGAATACGATGGCTAGCGAAATGGGAATTGATAAACTCCTAGAAACAGACTTGCAAGCCACTCATTCGAGAAACTCTATAGCTGGAAATGCGCTTGAGGCCATTTTTGGGGCCATGTATTTGGATTTGGGCTTTGCCAAAACAAACAAATTTATCCTTCGCTTATTGGAGCGATTTGCGAACCTGGAGAAGGTGGAGTATCAAGAAGCAGATTTTAAGAGCAGACTATACGAAGAGGCCCACAGGCGTAAATCCGATATCTATTTCAGAACGCATCAACACGACAACGCAGGCGAAAAGAAGCTCTTCAAAGCTGAAGCTTATCTAGCTAAGGAGAAAGTAGGAGAGGGCACTGGGACATCTAAGAAAAAGGCGGAGCAGAAAGCTGCCAAGAAGGCTTTGCAAAAGCTTAACGTCGTACAAGACTAGTTTTTCATAGCTTTAGCCCTTCGATCAATTTTCTGTGGCTAAATTTACATTAGATATAGTCGAAGACTACCCTTACGAAGTCTTTGGGTTGAATACCACAGCCCCTGACTACAGGCTGTGTTGGAGCATGAACAGGGTCCTTGGTATTGACCTAAGGAAGGATGAAGGGCTGACAGTGGTCTCCAAGAAAAAGGAAAAACTGCTCCACAACTGTTTTTCTTATCAGGATGAAGAGCTTCAACTCGGGTACTACTTAATTGAGAACAAGAGGGGAGCAAGCTTGTTTTTACCTGAAGTAGCTCAAGCCGATTTTATCTTGGCCTTAGACCGAGTTCAGGCCATTAACGATAGAGAGTTGATTGAGAAGATTAAGGAGATCAGAAGCGTTCTCATAGTCTTCAAAGTAGATGTAAATCAATTGAAACAGAAGCAGAATTTATTGTTTATAGGATAATGAAGAAACGAACAAAAATAGTTGCTACTCTAGGCCCAGCCTCGAGCGACATCGATACGATAAAGGCAATGATTCAGGCTGGCTTGGATGTATGTCGAATAAACTTCTCGCATGGAACCCATGCAGATCACGAAAAGGCCATTGATAATATCCGAAAAGCTGACGCAAAGCTGGGGACGTTTACGGCAATTCTTGCTGACCTTCAAGGACCAAAGTTGAGAGTAGGTGAAATTCCTGGCGACGCAATGGAGCTCGTAGAGGGAGAAGAAGTCGTTTTTACGACTGATGAGAAAAACGTGAAGGAGGGTCAGCTTTTTATTACATACCCTCAATTTGCAAGGGACGTGAAGGTAGGAGAGCGCATTCTGCTAGATGATGGTAAGCTCGTTTTAGAAACCGTGAAAAGTGATAAGAAGTCTACGGTTCGAGCCAAGATCATCAACGGTGGGACACTGAAGAGTCGAAAAGGGGTAAACCTTCCAAACACGAAGATATCCTTGCCTTGTCTGACAAAGAAGGATAAGGAAGATTTGGACTTTGTTTTGGAGAAGGACATCGACTGGATCGGTCTTTCTTTTGTCAGATCAGCTCGCGATATTATTGAGCTCAAGCACCTGATCAAAGCTAAAGAGAAGCACGCCCGGGTAGTAGCGAAAATTGAAAAGCCAGAGGCGATTGCAGACATTGACGACATCGTTAAAGAAACGGATGCCTTGATGGTGGCACGTGGAGATCTTGGTGTTGAAATACCTCTTCAGAATGTGCCGCTTGCTCAAAAAATGATGATCAAAAAGGGGATCAAAAATGGAAAGCCGATTATTGTTGCCACCCAAATGATGGAGAGCATGATCGAAAGCATAACCCCCTCACGCGCCGAAGTAAATGATGTGGCCAATGCCGTGTTAGACGGAGCCGACGCGGTGATGCTGAGCGCCGAAACTTCTGTTGGAAAATACCCTGTGAAGGTCATAGAAACGATGGCGAAAATCGTTCAGGAGATAGAGTCTTCAGATCAAATATATCACCACGAAGAAGCGCCTGAAGAAGGCAAAGAAGACCGCTTTATAACGGATTCAATTTGTTACAATGCGACAAGACTTTCTAAGCGTGTAAAGGCAAAGGCAATTGTCACGATGACTTTTTCTGGTTATACGGGCTTTAAGATTTCAAGCCAGCGACCCGAAGCGGAGATATACGTTTTTACCGGTAATAAGAACATCCTGACGCAGATGAGCTTGGTATGGGGAGTACGTGCCTTTTTCTACGATAAAATGGTGAGCACAGACCACACCATTGAAGACATCAAGTACATACTCAAGAAAGGAGAGTATGTAAAGAAGGGCGATATGGTGATACACCTAGCCAGCATGCCGATCAATGAAGCCGGGATGACCAATATGCTGAAACTAGCGAAAGTTTAGCAAATGATTTCAGAACGAGGAACACCGACTAACGATTTAAGAAGAGTATCGTGCTAAGTACATAAATACCCCGCTAAAATGAACTTGAAGAAAGCCCCGAAGGGGCGATAAAATAGCATTCGGTGAAACTGAATGTGGTATGAAACCAATTGAGCAGAGCCCTGAAGGGGCGAGACAAGAAAGGTTTTAAATACGCGTGACCATTAAGAATCAAGCAGAGTGAATAATAAAAAAGGCGCCTACCAGGCGCCTTTCATTTGCTTCAAAAAGCGAATATCATTTTCAAATAGCATTCGGATATCACCGATTCCAAATCGGTTCATGGCAATACGTTCAATTCCCATTCCGAAGGCAAAACCAGAATAGACATCCGGATCTATTCCGCTGGCTTTTAGCACATTCGGATCTACCATTCCACATCCCATTATTTCTAGCCAGCCAGTACCTTTTGTGATGCGGTAATCAGTCTCATTTTCCAAGCCCCAATACACATCTACTTCGGCACTAGGTTCAGTAAACGGGAAGTACGATGGGCGCAGTCGGATCTTCGTTTTTCCAAAAAATGCCTTAGCGAAATACTCGATGGTCTGCTTCATGTCCGCAAAGCTTACACCCTTATCGATGTAGAGTCCTTCCACTTGGTGAAAGATACAGTGCGAGCGCGATGAGATAGCTTCATTTCTGTAGACCCGACCCGGGGCGATAATTCGAATAGGCGGCTTTTGAGACTCCATTACTCGAACTTGCACAGATGATGTGTGTGTCCGCAGAGCCATGTCGGGATTTTTCTCAATAAAGAAAGTGTCCTGCATATCTCGAGCGGGATGCTCCTCCGGAAAGTTAAGTGCTGAGAAGTTGTGCCAGTCATCTTCGATTTCCGGACCTTCAGCAATACTGAATCCAATTCGTTGAAAGATCGCTTCAATCTCCCTTCTCACCATCGAAACGGGATGCTCGCTTCCAAGCTCTTCTTCACCAGATGGACGTGTAGGGTCAACTCCTGTACCGCCTTGATGCTCGCTCGAGGAAATCTCTTCCTTCAGCGAGTCGATCTTCTCTTGAACGGCAGTTTTCAGCTGATTTAAGCGCTGACCGAAAGCTTTCCTTTCTGTTGGTTCTACATCTTTGATTGTAGCAGAAAGGTCTTTGATCAGGCCTTTCTTCCCCAAATACTTTAGCCGAAAGGGCTTCGAGTTCTTCTGCACTCGATGCCGTGAAGGCTTCTATCTCATTGAGCAATTCTTCTTGACTCATGGCTTTTTCATTTTAACCACCTTCATGGTCATTTCAATATCCTCTAGCGGTCTATTGCTTCTACTCGTTTTCTGAGCGGCTATAGAGTCGACAATGTCTAGCCCACTTATCACTTCACCAAACACCGTATAGGACCCATCCAAATGGGGAGTACCGCCAATGGTTTCGTAAATCTCCTTCTGCTCTTCGCTGTAGCCATTAAACCCAGGTTCCGATTTCTTGCGACTAGACTCGATGTTTGATAGGTTCTGAGCAGGTACAGGATTTCCCTGTACGATGTAAAATTGCGACCCAGAAGACTCGCGTTGCGGGTTTACTGCATCGCCTTGGCGTGCAGCAGCTAGAGCGCCTTTCTTGTGAATGTGATTCGGATAAATCTCAGCTGGAATCGTATACCCGGGTCCACCGCGTCCAAGCATAGCTTTTGGCTTGGCATCTTTCGACTTTGGGTCGCCTCCTTGAACCATAAAGCCTGAAATGACCCTGTGAAACAAGAGATCGTTGTAAAACCCTTCGTTTACCAGCTTCAGAAAGTTTTCTTTGTGAATAGGAGTGTCATCGTAAAGCATCAAAGTCATGTCACCAAACTTCGTCGATAAAACAACCATATCCACCTTTTTCTCGTCTTCACTGTGCACGAATGACAATGCTCCGAAACTCAAAACCCCTAAAACCAGTACAATAATGGCTGATTGTTTAGAAAGTGCGCTCTTAAATATTTTCATAAATTTGAATTCTCGCCGAAATGCGAAATTAAGAAACCGATTACAATGAAAAATCGCTTAGCAGTATTATTTACGATTTGTCTTATTGCTTTCACAAACACAGGATGTGAAAAAGAGGAAGATACCATTGCGCAGGTGCGTGTAGTTACTCTTGCTGGGGTTGCTGTTGCTGGAGCAGAAGTTCGCTTGTTTGGACAAGGAACCGTTGACCAGTCGCAAGTTGGCGACATTCGAATCGATGAAACACAATACACATTGAGTAATGGAATTGCTGAGTTTGACTTTACAGACCTTTACGTTCCAGGCCAGAGTGGTTTCGCTGTGTTGAATGTGGAAATCACGAAAGAATTCCCAGATAGCACATCATACTTGGAAGGAACATTCAAAATAGAAGAAGAGAAAACGAATTCCAAGACTTTCGTACTAGGCTCGTCCAACTAAGCCCAAGCTTCTTCGAAGTAATCAACTACAGCCCTTCTCATGAGTTCTTTTTGCTCTTGATCACTCAGGAACGGTAATTTCTTGACATTCTTGAAGTGTGGCCAGCGGTCATCATCGAAATGCGAGAATTCATAGTACCCATACGGAGTCAAGACTGAGCAAATGCCGATGTGCATCAGGTCCAGCTTCTCGTCCTTCTTAAACCTTCTCTTTCCCTGTCCGAGTTCCTGTACGCCAATTAGAAACAAGATAGTTTCCAAGTCTGGTACTTCACCAAAATTCTCAGCTAGCTTTTCGGACAGCGCTTTCCACTTCGTTTCGAATTCGAAATCCATGGCGCAAAGATACCATCTATCCATGGTTTAAGCACTCTATTTATCCGTATATTGGTACGACGATGCTAGCCCATATCAGCCCATACAACATACTTTACCTCGATATCGAAACCGTTCCAGCCGTTTATGATTACGGGGAACTAAACGATGATGTGAAGGAACTCTGGTCACTTAAAACACGTTTTATTCAAGAGCGGGAAGAAAAGACTGCAGAGGATGTATACGATAGAGCAGGAATTTACGCTGAGTTTGGAAAAATCGTCTGCATTTCCACGGCTTTTGTCTTCCCTAGAGATGGTGTGAGCTGCATCAGGGTAAAGTCTTTTTACGGGGATGATGAGGCTAAACTTTTGAAGGATTTTGGAATGATGCTGGATAACCACTTCGCTGGAAATGAAAAGTATCTCTGCGGGCACAACGTCAAGGAGTTTGATGTTCCTTTTATGGCCAGAAGAATGCTCATTAATGGCTTAGAGCTTCCTGAAAAGATTAACATCCCAGGTAAAAAGCCCTGGGAAGTCCAGTTTTTGGACACCATGGAGCTCTGGAAGTTTGGAGACTACAAACATTTCACTTCACTAAATTTACTCGCTAATATTTTCGGAATACCGACCCCTAAAGATGATATCTCAGGAGCTGATGTAGGAAGAGTTTACTGGGAGGAGAAAGATTTGGAGCGTATCCGCGTTTATTGTGAAAAAGACACCATAACCGTAGCTCAGCTCATGCACAAGTTTAAAAACATACCGCTCGTTGATGAAGGGAATATTGAAGTGGTTTAGCCTGGCCATTATTTTAGCTGCTTGCAGTCCACAACCAAAAAAAGACATTGATGTATGCAGGGCAGTAGTGGTGCCTGAGGCCAATGGACTAATCAGAGGGGCCAAAATGGGCATGACTCAAAATGAGCTTAAAAGTGTGGAGTCGGGCGTTCTCGTGGGAGAGAGCGATTCTCTATTATTTTTTCAAACCGGTTTTCTTCTCGATGACACGATTAAGGCTAATGTATTTTATTCTTTTGATTCTTTCGGCCTATTTGAAGTTCAATTAGATCTCTACAGGGCCAATTCGAAATGGCCGAGCGACCAACTAAAAGAGCTTGACAGCTGTTTCACTTCTGCTTTTGGTGAATACGACAAATTGGGCAGCACCAAAAGATGGACGACCATAAGCGGTTCAAATAGCGTAATAGAAATATCTTTGGGCATTGAGTTAGATCAGGACGATAAGCCTTTTCTCAGCTTAAACTTTTTGGAGCCACTTGATGACCGATTCTAAGCGAATTCTTTCCGTACAAAATCTAACCATTGCTTTCAGTCAGGCGAGCCCTGCAGCTGTGGAGCAAATCGCGTTTGACCTGCATGAAGGTGAAGCGTTGGGTATTGTAGGAGAGTCGGGGTCAGGTAAGAGTTTGACATCGCTGGCTGTGATGGGGCTATTGCCAAAGCAAGCCATCATTCGATCTGGAAAGATTGAATTGAACACAGGTGAAAAGACGCTTGAATTAACTGCTACCAGCGAAGAAGATCAGCAAAAGCTGCGCGGAAAGGCTGTAGCAATGGTTTTTCAAGAGCCTATGACTTCCCTAAACCCATCTCATACCTGTGGCCGACAGGTACTGGAAGCGATAGAGAACCACACTAACTTAAGGGGAAAAGAAGCCAGAAATCGAGTTATTGAACTATTCGACGACGTTCTACTTCCGAGACCTGAAGAGATTTACGACTCCTATCCACACCAAATATCCGGAGGGCAAAAGCAGCGTGTTATGATAGCCATGGCACTGAGTTGCGACCCAAAAGTGATTATCGCTGATGAGCCCACTACAGCACTGGATGTGACGGTTCAGAAGCAAGTCCTTGAGATTCTCAAAAGCCTTTGTCAGAAGAACAATACGGCATTGATTTTCATCACCCACGATCTGGGCGTGGTTGCCGATATTGCCAGTCGGGTGATGGTGATGTATCGGGGTAGAGTGCTGGAGTCGGGGAAGACAGAACAGATATTTCAAAATCCAACAGAGGCCTATACCAGAGCGCTAATTGAGTGCAGGCCGCGGCTGGATAAAAACCCGCAGCGATTACCCGTGGTGGCTGACTTTTTGAATCAAAGGGATCCAAGCCACAAGGCAGAATTATCTCAAGAAGAGATGAGCAGTGTAGTGCTCATGTCCATCCGTAACTTAAATGTTTGGTACCCAAAAGAGCGAAATTGGCTAGGCAAGCCGAAGAGTTTTCTACGAGCCGTGGATGATGTGAGCTTGGAAGTGTACAAGGGAGAGACCCTTGGGCTGGTTGGCGAATCAGGGTGTGGAAAGTCGACGCTTGGCAAGACGCTGGTGCGCTTGTTAGACCCACAAAGTGGCCAAATTCTTTTTAAAGGGCAGGACATAGCTCAACTCGATGAACGACGGATAAAACCCCTGCGAAGATCCATGCAATTGATTTTCCAGGATCCATACGCTTCCTTGAACCCCCGCTTTACGGTAGAGCAAACGCTAACCGAGCCCATGGTGGTGCACGGTGTTGGTTCGAATAGATCTGAACGGAAGCAATTGATTCGCGATACATTAGACAAAGTTGGGCTTCCACAAGAATCTCTGGGGAAGTACCCTCACCAATTCTCAGGCGGACAAAGACAGCGAATCTGCATCGCCAGAGCATTGGTGCTCCGCCCTGAGTTTATCGTCTGTGATGAATCTGTATCGGCGCTCGACGTCTCTGTGCAAGCCATGGTACTCAACTTGCTCAATGACTTGAAAGACGAGTTGGACCTGACCTATATTTTCGTATCCCACGATCTTTCGGTGGTCAAGTATATGTCAGACCGAATAGCCGTCATGCGATCGGGAAAGATTTTGGAATTGGATAAGGCAGAAGAAATCTACAAGAACCCGAAGACAGATTACACCAAGACTTTAATTGAGTCTATACCGCTGGTTTAATTAAACGGCGATTTCGCCAACATTATCCGGAACAATAAGCTTCCCTTCAGTTTTCGACTTCACTTCTTCTACGGTTACTCCAGGCGCAACTTCGAGTAGGATAAAACCACCTTCTGGAGATATTTCCAAGACGGCCAAGTCAGTTACAATCTTTTTGACACAGCCTACGCCTGTTAGCGGCAACGAACAAGACTTTAAGAGTTTGCTTTCTCCGGCTTTATTGGTGTGTGTCATGGCAACGATGATGTTCTCAGCAGAGGCAACCAAATCCATGGCTCCGCCCATTCCCTTCACCATTTTGCCGGGGATTTTCCAATTGGCGATATCGCCATTCTCAGAGACTTCCATCGCCCCCAAAACGGTGAGCTGCACGTGTTGCCCACGGATCATTGCAAAACTCATGGCCGAGTCAAAAAAGGAAGCACCGTCTTTAACGGTGATCGTTTGCTTTCCCGCGTTGATCAGATCGGCATCTTCTTGGCCTTCGATGGGAAATGGACCCATTCCAAGTACGCCATTCTCCGATTGAAACTCCACAGTCATACCCTCAGGCACGTGGTTAGCAACGAGCGTTGGTATTCCGATACCCAGGTTTACATAGTATCCGTCTTTCAGTTCTTTAGCGATTCGCTTCGCAATTCCGTTCTTATCTAGTGCCATGATTATGCCTGTCTTGTGGTTCGTTGTTCAATTCGCTTCTCAAACTTCTCGCCCTGGAAAATGCGCTGAACGAAAATTCCCGGTGTGTGTATGGCGTTTGGATCAAGCTCACCGGCGGGTACGAGCTCTTCTACCTCGGCAATGGTGATCTTACCAGCCATAGCCATAAGTGGGTTGAAGTTTCGAGCCGTTGCCTTGAAAATCAAGTTCCCCTCCGTATCGCCCTTCCAGGCTTTAACAATGGCAAATGGCGCGTCAAAGGCATGCTCCAAGACATACATTTTACCGTTAAACTCTCTTGTCTCTTTTCCTTCGGCAACTTCTGTACCGTAGCCAGCTGGGGTGTAAAAGGCCGGGATACCTGCTCCTGTGGCGCGGCACCGCTCTGCGAGTGTTCCTTGTGGAATGAGCTCAACATCTAATTCACCGCTGAGCATCTGACGCTCAAACTCTTTGTTCTCGCCAACATAAGAAGAGATCATTTTCTTGATCTGTTTCTTTTGAAGGAGAAGGCCGAGTCCAAAATCATCTACTCCAGCATTGTTCGAAATACAAGTAAGCCCCGAAACATTCGTTTTGGTGAGGGCTTCGATGCAGTTTTCTGGAATTCCACAGAGGCCAAACCCACCGAGCATAAGAGTCATACCTGACTCAATGCCTTTAATGGCTTCTTCAGCGCTATTTACAACTTTATTCATTCTTTCAAATTTTACCAATTGATGTCTCCGTCCGGAGAACCAAACATGTTTTTTTGGAGGGCGTAGGCATCGCAATCTAGTTCAACAGAGATACCTTCCGGGCGCTCAAAATCGTCTTTGCTTACCTGAAGAGTAGAATCTGCGTAAACGTCCTTCATGTAGTAACCCCAGATAGGTAGCGCCATATTGGTACCCATACCCATCGAGAGTGTTCTGAAGTGGACGCTACGATCTTCAGCACCAACCCATACACCCGTTACAAGATCGGGAGTTAATCCGATAAACCAACCATCAGATTGGTTTTGAGTCGTTCCCGTCTTCCCAGCGATTTTGATGCTACGGTCGAACCCGTCGTAATCGCGATCGGGAAGATCCATTTTCAAACGGACGGCTGTACCCAGTGTTTTACCTGTGTGCTCATTGTACACTCCGTCAACCGTTCCCTGCATCAAACTGAGCATGGTATAAGCAGTCTTCTCATCCATTGCTTCAGTAGTTTCGGGCATCATATTGAAAATAGGCTGACCGTACTTGTTTTCAATGCGGAGAATATAGATCGGTTCGATGTGCACACCCATATTGGCGAAAGTGGCGTTGGCCGAAGTGATTTCGAGAAGCGAAAGATCTGCAACACCGAAGCATTGAGAAACAACCGGCTTGATTTCACTCTTGATTCCTAAGTCTCTGGCAAGTTTGATTATGGCTTCAGGACCAAACCGCTTCATCACCCAGGCAGTAACCGTGTTTACCGAATTGGCAAGTCCCCATTTGAGCGATACCATGTATCCGTAATCGCGGTCTGGATCGTGCGGTGTATAATCATCTAATAGATTGAATGTACCCTTGTGGAAAGTCGTTGGAACTTTTGGCACTTCGTGGCAGGGTGAATATCCTTCGCGGATGGCTGTAGCATAAACAAATGGCTTAAATGTAGAGCCTACCTGACGCTTACCTTGCTGTACGTGATCGTATTGGAAGTATTTGTAATTATTTCCACCGACCCAGGCTTTCACAAATCCTGTTTTCGGATTGATGCTAACGAGCCCAGTCTGAAGCATGCTTTTATAGTAGAGAATGGAGTCCATTGGCGTCATGATGGTGTCCACTTCACCTTCCCAGTTGAACAGGCGCATAGGGAATTTCTCATTTCGAAAAACATATTCCACGCTGTCTTTTGGCGTCGCTGCCCAGACTAATTTACAGTCTTCAGACATGCAGTTAAAAGTAGGCCCAGATTCACCTGATCCAGACTCTATATTCACCCGACGGTGACAATTGGGACACTCGCGACCCGTCATAATGCGGTAACGCTGGGTACGTCTCATGGCGGCCAGCTCAATACTTCTAATTTGATCTTTGGTCAAATCGTTTGAGAAAGGTGGTCGTTTGTACTTGCCGACATCTTTCACAAAATCCTTTTGAAGGTTGGTTAAGTGAGACTTTACTGCTTTTTCGGCGTACTCCTGAAGCCTAGAGTCGATAGTGACATACACCTTGAGGCCGTCACTGTATATATTGTACTCTGAGCCATCGGGCTTGGCGTATTTGGGAGTTCCGTCATCGTTTTTCTCATTGAACAGATTCGTCAATTCAGCACGAAGCACCTCACGGAAATAAGGAGCCAGCCCTTCCTGGTGATCTACTGTTTGATAGTTAATGCCTAGAGGCAGGGCTTTGAGCGAATCGTACTCTGTTTTTGTCAAATACTTATTTCTAACCATTTGGCTCAAAACCACATTCCGGCGCTCTTCCGTGAGCTCTGGCCGTCGAAGTGGATTGTAAAGAGCTGGGTTTTTCGCCATCCCCACAAGCATGGCAGCTTCTTCGATTTTGAGAGAGTCAGGATAGGTGTCGAAATAAACACGTGCTGCAGACTTGATCCCTACGGCGTGGTTTATCCAGTCGAACTTGTTCAGATAGAGCGTAAGAATTTCGTCTTTTGTGTACCGCCGTTCCAGCTCAACTGAGATTATCCATTCCTGGAATTTTTGGAAAACACGTTCAAGCCCATTTCCAGGCTTTTGGGTGAAAAGCATTTTGGCCAACTGCTGAGTGATGGTGCTGGCCCCACCTTTTGAGCCGAGATATACTGCCGCTCTGGCGGTACCACGCAAGTCTATTCCTGCATGTGAGTAAAAGCGCTCATCTTCTGTGGCCACCAGGCCTTCAACGAGATAGGGGGAAAGCTCATCAAAATTGACATTGGTTCTATTCTCGCGAAAGTACCGACCCAAAACTTGCCCATCGGCTGAGATGATCTCAGTAGCGAGATTGGTCTTTGGATTTGCAAGCGCTACCGTATCGGGGAGGTCAGATTGCGACGCGAGATAGAGCATTCCCGCCATCCCCCAAATGGGTGATAAACCAATAATCCAAAGCAGGATGACAACCTTAAGCGAAAGACGTTTTTTGTTCTTATTCTCGTCCATAAAGGAGTTTTGCGATTTGCTGAATAACGTGAATAATGTCGGTTTAGGTATTGGTTTTAAGCTCGGTTAACGCGTTTTTTCAATTCTTAACCCTATGCTTCGGATACCAACCAGGGTATCAGTACGCATGGCTTGCTCTATTTCGAACTGGTAGTTTCCGCTCATCGGAAACCGCTTGTTGTACTTGTACATGATAGAATTGGTGTGATGTGAGCTGCTGCTCAAATACCCACTGCCGCTACCTATCCAGCGTCCTGTTGCATCAGCTAGGATGAGTCCGACAGTATCTCTCGCCGTTTTTCCATTCGGAAAAGTTGTCCGCACAAACACATAGAGATTCCGATAGGGATAGACCTCTGTATTTCGAACATTTATCAAGAAGTTGTGCTGACTCACTGTATCCGAAATCAATACATCGAGCTTAGCCTTATCGCTAACAGCCCACTCTTCACTTGGTATTTCTACGTTTTGTTCGAAAACCAAATTCTTATCAGCACACCCAAAAAGGATGATCAGTGCCACTATAGAAATATATCTCATAGGGTAGTTCAAGCCTTATTGTTTCTTGTTCTGGGGTTTTGGCCCACCGCCTGGTTTGCGACGGGTATTTCGTTTTTTGTTTTGTGGACTACCGCCGGGCTTTCCTCCTTGCTGATTTGGCTTCTTTCCACCCTTATTACTTTGGCCTTTTGCTTTCTGTCTGGGCTGATTCTTTGCTTTCGGCTGTTGATTACCTTGCTTGCTTCCTCTTTGGCCACTGCCTTGTGGTCGCTTCTTTCTGCGCTTATTGCGGCTTGGCTTCTTGTCGTCAAATCGCGTTAAGCTGTCCTGACCGACAACGTTGGTGAATGACTCGGGCTCTTTCGGCTCGTCATACACCATAAATTGCTTGAGATCTTCAGGCATTTTGCCTTTTTGATTCATCTCAAGAATCTCTTTAACCCTGTCTTTTTCCAATGCAATAGGCGTGGTGATGCCACCATCGTCAAGGATGTACCACATAATACCTTTGAAGATGTCTGTCTTGAGGTGAGATGCAACCCCCTTCTTCGTCTTCAGCTTATTGAAATGCTTAGGAAAATCTTGCAGCGCATCGAGGTAGGTATCTAACTCAAAATTCAAGCAACACTTGAGCTTTCCACACTGACCTGCTAGCTTTTGCGTGTTGAGAGCCAACTGTTGATAGCGAGCGGCGCTTGTAGAAACAGATCGAAAATCGGTCAACCAAGTACTACAACATAGCTCTCGTCCACAAGACCCGATTCCTCCAAGTCTTCCTGCTTCTTGCCGCGCACCGATTTGTTTCATTTCGATGCGGACTTTAAATGAGTCGGCGTATTTTTTAATCAGTTCGCGAAAATCGACCCGCCCGTCGGCTGTATAGTAGAAGATGGCTTTTCCAAAATCACCTTGGTACTCGACATCAGAGATTTTCATTTCCAAGCCCAGGTCTTGAGAAATTTTTCGCGCACGATGCATGGTATCTTCCTCTGCGGCTCTCGCATCTCTCCAAATTGTCAGGTCTTCTGTGCTAGCTCTTCTCAGTGTCTTTTTTAAGTCGCGCGTATTTTTTAGCGCGTTCTTCTTCTGCATCTGCATCCGCGCGATCTCACCTGATGCCGATACAATTCCAACATCGTAACCAGGACTGCCCTCTACCACGATGGCATCACCTGGATTAAGCGATGATTTTAAAGCGTTTCTATAGAAGTCCTTACGGCTATTTTTAAAGCGCACTTCGATGTACTCAAACGGATTCACCTGGCTAGGCAGCTCCATATTGCTGAGCCAGTCGAAAACCGCGAGTTTATCGCACCCTCCCGAAGCACAAGTGCCATTGCTCTTGCACCCCGCGGGAGTTCCTCCATTCTTATTATTTGCACATGTTGCACAACCCATATTAGCGGTTCTTTAGTTCAAAATTAAGCATTGCTATTTTTAGGGTGTGTATGAAAGAGTTTCATCATGTCTAAGCTCATCTTCATAAATAGAAGTTGGGGGTTTGCGTTACGCGACACAAGATAGTGCCCTTTGCTGAATACATCGTGGAACCCGTTGAGGTCAGCATCAACAATATAAGGTGCAAATTTTGACCCGAATTCAAAAGTCTTCGAATCAAATCGGGACTCTTCGGGCCCCACGTGCTTGTAAAGTACGCTGCGGTGTAGGAACTCGAGGCAATACTCGAGAAAATACTGCTGCTTGTCGCGTTTGTATCCAGCTATTTTCTGCGTCACTTCTAAAGCTTTGCCTGTATCTGACTTAACACAAGCACGCATCCATTTCATCAAGTGGCTTAGAAATTCGTCGGCATCACTACCGTCGCCTTTGGCCAGGTGCTCTGCCAAATTGTAGTTCCCGTCAGCTGCTCTGGCTGCATCTCTGGCTAGCTCATCGCTCACCCCATGCTTTTCAATCAACCAGCTTTTTATTTCTTCATCTGAGACCTTTCCACAGTTTACCAATTGAGTTCGCGAGACTACCGTCGGCAGCATTTCTTCCGAGTTTTCGACCACCAGAATAACCACCGTTTTTTCAGTGGGTTCTTCCAGGGTTTTCAAAATCTTGTTTGCCGCCTGAACGTTCATTTTGTCAGCATGCCAGATGATCATCACCTTGTGCCCACCGCTAAACGACTTCAGCGAAAGGCTTTTGATGATTTCACCACTGTCGACTACCGAAAGAATGGCTCTTTTATTTTCACTCGCACTTTCTATCTCCCATTCTTTTAGGGTTAAAAAAGGGTGCTTTGAAAAAGTCTCGTTAAACTCCTTAGCGAAAAGACTATAAGGGTCCGTCGATTTCTTCTTGACTGTGGGAAAGGCTATGTGAAGGTCGGGGTGGCTCAGATTGTTGACCTGTTTGCAGGCCACACAACTACCACAGCGGTCACCGTCCTGAGGATTTTCGCAGAGAATATAACCCGCGAAAGCCGCTGCCATTGGCAAATTTCCACTCCCTTCATCTCCAGTAAACATCAGGGCATGCCCCACGTGGCCATCCTTCACCATTTTGGTGAGCATGTTCTTCGCATTGCTATGGCCTATGATATCTCTGAAGTACACTTCCTAAATTAAGCCATCAAAACTACGAATATTAAGTGCTGATCTTACCAATTATTCATGCCGGTGAGTAGGAGATTGTTGCTATTTTTGCGGCCGAACCACAACCAAAAGAGATGCAGATTAAAGATTACAAGTTCGAAGGAAAGAGAGCACTAATCAGAGTAGACTTTAACGTGCCGCTGAATGAAGCACATGAAGTAACCGATGCAACCCGTATCAAGGCAGCGCTTCCTACTATAAACTGGGTGCTTGAGAATGGTGGATCTGTAGTTTTGATGTCGCATCTCGGAAGGCCAAAAAACGGTCCTGAAGATCAGTTTTCTCTTAAGCATATCGTTTCGACGCTTGAATCTGAGCTCGGTCGCGATGTTATTTTTTGCGATGATTGTGTTGGGGAAGAAACCAACAAAGTGACTTCGAGCTTGAAGGCTGGTGATGTGGTTTTGCTTGAAAACCTTCGTTTTTACAAAGAAGAGACGGCTGGCGATGAGTTTTTTGCCGGACAGCTCGCTGAGCATGGCGATTGCTACATCAACGATGCTTTTGGAACAGCTCACCGCGCACACGCATCGACTACCATCGTTGCCAACTTCTTCCCAACAGATAAGATGTTCGGAACTCTTTTGGCCGGCGAGCTCGAAAGTATGGATAAAGTCCTGAACAGCCAGGAGAAACCTGTGCTAGCCATTATCGGTGGAGCCAAAGTGAGCAGCAAGATCACCGTTCTCGAAAACCTTCTCGAGAAGGTTGATCACATCATTATTGGTGGGGGAATGACCTATACTTTCGTGAAAGCGCAAGGGGGTGAAGTAGGAAACTCCCTAGTAGAAGACGACTATATCGAAACGGCAAAAAGTCTCCTTGAAAAAGCGAAGGCAGCCGGCGTAGAAGTTCACCTGCCTGTTGATTCGGTGATAGCTGATGCCTTCGACAACAATGCCAACAAACAGACCTGCCCTGTTGATGAGACGCCTGCGGGATGGATGGGGCTCGATATCGGACCCGATTCTGTCGAAGCTTTTTCAAAGGTGGTAAACGCGAGTAAAGTGATTCTCTGGAACGGCCCGATGGGTGTGTTTGAAATGGAGAGTTTTGCTAATGGAACTAAGGAAATGGCTTACGCCTTGAAGTCGGCAACCGAGAATGGAGCGTTTACGCTTGTCGGTGGTGGAGATTCTGTTGCGGCGATCAACAAGTTTGGTTTGGCCAACGAGGTAAGCTACGTTTCGACAGGTGGTGGTGCGATGCTTGAATACCTTGAGGGAAAAGTGCTTCCAGGCGTTGCGGCTATCCGCGGGAATTAATTGTTCTCGATCTCTATACGGAAATCTTCGATCTGAGATTTGATCTCATCTATCCAATTTTGGTCACTCAAAACGGGGTAGAGGGTAAGGGTGAGATCAGAAACGGGCTCGTAAAGCACGGAATCTGACTTCCACTTCACAGGGATCAGGTTTTCGGTGAGGGGAAATCCTTGAACGACGTAGAGTAGTGCGCTGACGATAAGTAGGAACTTTGCGCCCCCGAATATCATCCCGAAAATCTTGTTGACGAGTCCAAGAGCGACCATTTTAATGACCTTGCTCAAAACTTTTCCAAAGAAGAAAACGGCCACCACGATACCGATGAAGAGAATGGTAAAAGCGAGCACGAGACTAACGCGAGGGTCGGTGTTAAAGGAGTCTTGAATGTAGGAGCTGGCCATGTCGCCAAACTCGGCGGCGCCAAAAATTCCGAGCACCAAAGCCATCAGGGTGCAAAGCTCGATGATAAGTCCGCGTTTAAATCCGCGGATCATACCCCAAATGATGGGGATCGCTATAATTAGATCGAGGTACATTTACTTCAGCAAAACCCCTTTCTTGTTAATGTGGGGCACAGATGTCAGGTTACTTTCTTGGATTGACTCAGCCAAAAAAACGTATTTCTTGTCAAAGATTTCACGGTCGATATAGTAGCTAACCCAATACTGATTGTTGATAGAGAAAAGGTCGGGCATGATCGGCTCTACCTTGGCATATCCGCCTACTTCGATGTCTTCGAGAAAGTGACGCAGCTCCGAAGTTTCCACTTTCTTTCCATCTAGTTCGCCATATCCTTTTGAAGATACCAAGACGTTTTCTATCGGCACTTCCTTCAAGTTGATCACGTAGATATTCCACTCCTGCTCATTCGACTCAGGATTCAATTCTGGAACGGCTGCCAAAGCGATTCCTTCAGCCGCCAAATGTTTAATGTCTTTCTTCACGTTGCTTCGTTTTTCAATGTCCAGTCGAAAAGCTGGGTGTAGTGGGCCAGGAGTTTTTGGATTACTTCATCGCGATTTACCTGCCTTCCCAGCTCTTTCTCCATCGAGGTCACAGCCTTGTCGTCAATGCCACAAGGCACAATATTATTGAAGTAGCCCAAATCGGTATTCACATTAAAAGCTAAGCCGTGCATAGTGACCCAACGGCTACTTTTAATTCCCATGGCGCAAATCTTTCGGGCTCTCTCGGGATCATTTTCATCAATCCACACACCGGTCAACCCTTCTAGCCTACCAGCTAAAATACCGTATTCGGCTAGGGTTCGGATCACCCCTTCTTCCAAAAAGCGCAGGTATTTATGGACATCAGTAAAAAACTGATCGAGATCCAGGATCGGGTAGCCAACGATCTGTCCAGGACCGTGGAAAGTGATGTCGCCACCACGGTTTATTTTAAAGAATTCGATTCCCCGTTCTTCGAGCTGTGGCTCGGTGAGAAGCAGGTTTTCCATTTTCCCACTTTTGCCGATGGTGTAAACAGGTGGATGCTCGCAGATCAGCATGTAGTTGGGTGGAACTACGTCGCTGCGCTCTTCTTTGCGCAAGCGTATTTTCTCAGCGATTACGCCATCAAAAAGCTCAGTTTGGTAATCCCAAGCTGCCTTGTACGACATGGAGCCAATGTTTCGGTATTCTACTATTCGCGGGGTTTTATTCACGATTTGGCCAACTCGTTTTTAAGGTAATCGATCACATCGATTTCTATCGGATCGGCATTGCGGAGCTCGGCAAGGTAGTACGAAGCCCAATCAAACAAATGGATGAGATAAATTGATCGAACGTACAGACTATCGCCGTGGGCTTTGACTGTAAGCGTATGGGCTGTTTTCTTTTTGATGATATCTCGAGTAAGTGCTATGCGTCGAGATGTGGAAGGGTGATCGTCATCAGATTCTACAAAAAGCGCCACGAAATCATCCGTTCCCGATGCCCAGCCTACGAGCTCGTTGTGATTCATTTCGGGTAGCACGTGGTGCCAACAAAGCATTTTGGCGTTCTCATTTATCTGCTGACGGAACCGTACCAGTACACCTTCTGTTTGCGTAGCTCCATACAGCACAGGAATGCCCTTGTTGAGCTTAGCTGCAATTTCTTTTGCCAAGGTATGAATTGCATCTGCTTCACGCTTTAAGAAATCGGCGCCGCTTTTGATTTCACTGTGATATCGATCGTCTACTATCCCGTAAGCTTGCAACACGTAGAACAGCTGATGGGCATTGAATCCAAAGCTCGTTCTTGGTGGTTGACCACCGGGTATCTCGATGCAATTCCAGCCGTGTTCGGTTGCCAATGCTCTCAATTTTCCTCCTGAAGTAATACAGGCAATGGATGCACCAGCTTTGTGTGCAGCTTGCACGGCAGTGATCGTTTCTTCTGTATTTCCGCTATAGCTGCAGGCTACGAACAGGGTGTGGGAACCAACCCAAGCGGGTAAGGTGTAGTCGTGCAGAGAAAGGATGGGGCAGGTGGCTTCAGCGCTTACGGTTTGGGCGATAACTTTCCCACCAATTCCCGATCCACCAAGTCCGGCAATCAATACGTTGGAAACAGGAACAACTTTAAAGTTTTCTATTTGGGTGGAGCCTATTTTACGGGCCGTCTCAAGATTAGACGGGAAAGCATCGATATACGCTTTCATGGCTGCCAGGGCATCTTCAGTACTCATGCGCTCAAAATCAAATGTAAAGCAAGTGACGAAGATAAGAAGATCAGATTCGAGGTGGGTACAAAATCCTATCTTTGCGCAAATTTTAATCCTATGAGCGTACAGTTGAGCGAACAAGAGCAGTTTCGCAGACAATCTCTGGCTGCCATGCGAGAATTAGGGATCGACCCTTATCCACCTGAAGAGGTAGAAGTAACGCATTATGCAGCGGACACAAAAGATTCTTTTAAAGAAGAAAATGCCGGCGAGTGGAAGGAAGTGAAGTTGGCCGGAAGAATCATGTCCAAACGCATCATGGGTAAGGCTTCCTTTGCCGAACTCAAAGACCACACAGGAGTCATTCAGGCATATTTCAACCGAGATGAGCTCTGTCCTGGGGATGACAAAACGCTTTATAATGAAGTATTCAAAAAGCTTATCGACCGCGGGGACTTTGTCTGGATCAAAGGTTTTGTTTTCAAAACTCAGGTCGGCGAGACTTCTATTCACGTCGAAGAATTTAAGGTGCTGAGCAAGTCGCTCAAGCCTTTGCCTTTCCCAAAGACAGACGACAGCGGAAAAGTGCACGATGCCTTTACTGATCCAGAGCAGCGCTATCGTCAGCGCTATGTTGATTTGGTTGTAAACAAAGGAGTTAAGGAGACATTTGTAAAGCGAACGAAGGTGATGAATACCATGCGTCAGTTCTTTAATGACGCGGGTTACCTGGAAGTGGAAACACCAATTCTTCAGCCAATTCCGGGTGGAGCCTCAGCGCGCCCATTTGTAACGCATCACAACGCTTTAAATATTCCGCTTTACCTGCGAATAGCCAATGAGCTTTACCTCAAAAGGTTGATCGTAGGTGGATTCGATGGAGTTTATGAGTTTGCCAAGGACTTCCGAAACGAGGGAATGGACAGAACCCATAATCCGGAGTTTACCGTGATGGAGATTTATGTAGCCTACAAAGACTACAACTGGATGATGGAATTTACCGAGTCACTCTTGGAGAAACTGGCAACTGAAGTTAATGGAAGTTCATCACTCAAAGTTGGCGACAATGAAATCTCATTCAAAGCCCCTTACCGTCGCTTAACCATGATCGATGCGATCAAAGAATACGCTGGAGTAGATATTTCTGGTCTGGGAGTGGAAGAGCTCCGCAAGGTTTGCGATGATCTCGGAATTGAAAACGACGACTCGATGGGAAAAGGAAAACTCATCGACGAGATTTTTGGTGAAAAATGTGAAGGGAATTTGATTCAGCCAACCTTCATTACCGACTATCCAATCGAAATGTCGCCTTTGTGCAAGCGCCACCGCGATAACCCGGAGCTTACTGAGCGATTTGAGTTGATCATTAATGGAAAGGAGATAGCCAACGCCTACACCGAGTTGAACGATCCGATCGATCAGCGTGCGCGATTTGAAGAGCAGTTGAAGCTTTCAGAAAAAGGTGATGACGAAGCCATGTTTATCGATCACGACTTCTTGCGAGCCCTCGAATACGGGATGCCACCAACATCTGGAATGGGTATTGGGATTGACCGCCTAGTGATGTTGTTGACAAACAATGCATCGATCCAGGAAGTGTTGTTTTTCCCACAGATGCGCCCAGAGATTAAAAAGGGGCCAGAACTTACAGAGAATGAAAAGCTCGTTTTCGACTTGTTGGCAGAAAAGGAGACTATGGAATTGTCTGATTTAAAAGCTGCCGCCAACCTGAGCAACAAGCAGTGGGATAAAGCGATGAAGGGCTTGACAAAAAATAGTCTGGCTAAAGTCGAAAAGACCGATGCTGGTTTGACGGTGACGAAGGTGTAAGTCGCATTCAAAATATGAACAAGAAAAAGCCCCCCGAAACAATTCGGGGGGCTTTCTATTAAATATAAATTTCTAAGTCTATCTCAACTTAGCCATGATTACTCGGTTCGCAATTTTGTAGTTGTCGTAAAGGGACATGCCCGCGACAAACAACCCAATAGCTAAAAACATCGTCATCCACTCAAAAGTGTAGACGCTGTAAGTGACCGCAGAGATCACTAGTAGTATAATAGCATTAAAAAAGTTCCAATTCTTAGTACGGATTCGCTCTAATTCTTCGAAAGTAAGTTTAGTAAGATCTTCTACTCGCATGGTTAAAAACTGTTTCTGTATAGCAAGATTACTATACGCTGCATGCCAATTAAGGTTTCAAATTTAATTTTGGCAGACTCTAAATATATGGAACAATAGCGATAGAGTCAATGGAAGTACCTGTGCGAATTTGGTCTAAAACATGAAACCCATCGGTAAGGGCTCCCATGATTGTGTACCTTCCGTTTAGGTGAGGGGTGCTGTTGTGAGTGAAGAAAAATTGGCAACTTTCTGTATCCTTTCCAGCCGATGCCAAGCCCATGACTCCCGGCCCGTAGTGCAGTGGAGAGAACTCAGAACGTATCGTGTAAGGAGTATTCCCATAACCATCTCCACGAGGCCCTCCACCTTGACTCACAAAATGGGGCACAACCCTATGAAACCTGAGCCCATTATAGAACCCTGAATTTGCCAACGAAACAAAATTGGATGTGCTCCCCGGTGCATCCTCGATCAAGATAGCTGTTTCTAAAACGCCTTCACTTGTATAGATTAAGGCCTTGGCCGTATCTGGAATAGCCTGCACAAGAGCCCAGTCAATAGGGTGAGAAACACTAGGTTCTGGTGCCTGAAAAGTCTCGTCTTTCAGAAAGGCTATTGTCTTTAGGATTTCTAGTCTTGTTTCCGTAGTCTCTTCTGATTGAAAATTCTCGAGCGATGATTCGAGAGCGGTTGTCCAATCTTCCTTGGATTCCTGAAGTGGTTTAGAGCGGAGATTACTCGCCGTCAAATAGCTCTGAGTTACAAGTCCGTTTATCAAAGCCCGGTTAGCCAGATCTAAAAACTCGTCCTTCCATGAAGGGTGGATCTCAGCCCCTTTGGCAATCGCTTCAAATGCCGCCGTTCCAATGGGTGAATCTTTCAACCCGAGATCTACTAAAGTGTCTAATGCCGATGGGCATGTCCAAAGAAACTGAACCACTCCCGCGCGGGCTACTTCATTCATTTCAGCAGACTCATTCCAGAGCGACCAACCTTGGTTTTGATGCTCTTCATCCAACAAAAACTTCTGAATGATCGCCCCCTTTACTTCCGGGGTTTCCGTTGTGCGCCCGAGGCCAAAGAGCTCGTTCCACTGATCGGAAATTTCAACACCAGCAAATTTTTCAGCCGCCGTCATAGACACCCATGGAGATCCGTCCCAAAGTGCTTCCAAAATCATCTTATGAGTCGTAGAATCGGCCGTATCCATTAAGCGCAACAATTCGGTTTTGCACCTTGGGTCTGTTTCAATGCTGTACTTTGCCAGAATTGATTCAGAATTAGTAGTCGTGTTTCTAAGGCACTTAATCATCATAGCGCGCACATCTCCACGGTTTTCATTTTCAAGTGCATTGAGAATGTCCGCTTGATACGTGTCAAGGTTGTGCTCGGTTTGACGAGATAGGATATGGGCAGCTGCATTTCTAGTTTCTGCGTTTGTAGACTTTAAATGAGCAACTACAATTCTTAGTTGATCTTCGAGCAAAAGGCCCTTGTGACTTGCGTAATATATACCCCAAAGTTTTCCTTCTTCATCCATATCAGAAGATGGCTCATAATAGATCAAGAAGTCCATGGCGTTTGCGTTTGCAGACTTCCCTATTGCGCCGAGAACTTCGGCCTTCACTTCAGGAATAGTTGCTTTTTTTATGGCCTTTTCAAGCACAGGAAGACTTGTAGTGTCGCGATATTGACCGACGGCAAATGCCGCGTAGAGCCGAACATACGGAATGGGGTCTTTTAGTAGTTTGCAAATAGGCTGATAGAGTGCTGAGTCTGTGAACGACCCAACTACACGAGCAAACGCCATTCGGTAGGCGGCCGTTTCATTTTCAGAATAGGGCAGGAGCCTAATGGCATCGCGTTGATCAGCAGCATCGTAAATCTCTCTGAGTACGGGGTCACTAAAGGCGTTAGTCACATCCGAATTTTGATGGCTCGCGTTTTGACAAGACGCAAACAATAGCGAGCAAAGCAATATTTTCAAGGCAATATAGCGCATGGACAGAGGTGTTAATTACTGTCCGAATCTAAGAACATTTCTATCTTTAGGCGCACGAAAAAATGCCGAATGACTTCAGAAACACGCATTGGACTTATTGGTGGAGGATCGTGGGCAACTGCCCTGGCCAAGATTCTGTCTGAGAAAAACGATGGGATAAACTGGTGGATTCGAAATGATGAAACAGTGGAGTATATCAGGGAGTATCATCACAACCCAAACTACCTCCGAGCAGTGGAGTTTGATCCAGATAAACTTTCGCTCAGCTCCAATGTAAAACAAGTCGTAGAAAACTCCGACATCCTCATAGTCGCAGTGCCATCAGCTTTCGTTCATGCGTCACTCGAGGGGCTTGAGAAAGCCGATTTTGAGGGCAAGATTGTTTTTTCGGCTATAAAAGGAATTATTCCCGAAGTGGAGTCTATCCCCGCGAGGTATTTTCACAAGCAATTTGGCATTCCTTACGATAACATTGGAATCATCTGTGGGCCTTGTCACGCGGAGGAAGTGGCGATGGAGCGCTTGTCGTTTTTGACCATGGCATGTATGCAGGAAGAAAACGCCAAAACACTGGCCGAAATGCTTTCCACACGATACATGCGCACCAATACATCAGAAGATTTGTTTGGCGCTGAGATTGCCGCAATTCTTAAAAATATCTACGCAATCGCTGCAGGTGTTTGTGGCGGTTTGGGGTATGGTGATAACTTTCAAGCCCTCTTGATGTCTGCTGCAATTATTGAAATGGAGCGCTTTCTAGACAAGATCAACCCGTTTCACCGAGATGTGAAGGAGCCTGCTTACCTGGGAGATTTGCTGGTAACGGGCTACTCTAAATTTTCTAGAAACCGAACTTTCGGGTACATGCTAGGTAAAGGATATTCGGTCAAGGCGGCACTGCTTGAAATGCCAATGGTCGCGGAGGGATACTATGCCACGAAGAGCGTTTATGACATAAACCGGAAGTTTGAGGTAGAGATGCCCATAGCTCAGGCTATGTACAATATCATCTACGACAAGATATCACCTGTTGTAGAGATTCGGATTCTAGCCGACAACATGGGTTAATTTTCTGAAAACCATTTTGCAAGTTTCATTGCCCTGGATCGCCCTACGGCATTGGTCAGCTCTTTGAGAGTTGCATTCTTCACTCCAGAGACAGACTTGAATTGAAACAAGAGATCTTCAATGGTCTTTTTACCGATCCCCGGGATATTGTCCAACTCTGTTTTAATTGAAGCCTTTGAGCGCCTATTTCGGTGATGGGTTATTCCGAAACGGTGAGCTTCGTTACGAGCGAACTGAATAACTTTTAAGGTCTCTGATTTTTTGTCGATATACAGAGGTAGCGAGTCTCCGGGGTAGTAGATTTCTTCCAATTTCTTTGCAATGCCAATAATGGCCACCTTGCCCAACAAGCCTAACTCTTCAAGGCTTTCAACACCTGCGCTTAGCTGGCCCTTTCCACCATCTAGAATGATCAATTGTGGTAGTGGCTCTCCTTCTCTGATCAAACGACCATAACGACGATGCATGGCTTCTTTCATGCTCGCGAAATCGTCCGGACCTTCCACTGTCTTGATATTAAAATGCCGGTAGTCCTTTTTGCTCGGCTTTCCGTTTTTGAAAACGACACACGCTGACACGGGATGGGTGCCTTGCAAGTTAGAATTGTCAAAACACTCAATATGCGTTGGGAGCTCTTTCAATCTTAGATCACGCTTCATCTGCTCCATGATACGTTTCGCGTGTCGCTCCGGATCAGCAAACTTGGTTTGCTTTTGCTTGTCTAGCATGTAGTACCGAGCGTTTCGCTCAGAAAGATCCAAGAGCTTTTTTTTGTCTCCGATCTGAGGCACTGCGATAGTTGTACCTGGGAATTCAACATCGGGCATAGCCGAGACGAGAATGTTCTTCGACAGCCCTTCGAAGAGTTCGGCAACTTCACCCATCCCTCGTTCGATCATTGTTGCTTCTGGCTCTTCAAGCTTTTTCTTAAATGTCATTGTGTGACTTTGGATGACGCCGCCATCTACAACTCGCATGAAGTTGACATAAGTGGTGTTGATGTCTGACGCGGTCGTGAATACATCCGTGTTTGGAAGAGAAGAGTGAACAACTGCACTTTTACTTTGGTACTTTTCCAGAGCCTTAATATTGTCTTTCAGAAACTGAGCACTTTCGAATTCAAGCTTTTCAGCATAGTGAGCCATCCTTTTTTTCAATAGCCTGATCAAACCAGCAATATTCCCTTTCAGAATCTGCTTGATATCTTCTATTTGATCGTTGTACGATTCTTCAGATTGGTGACCGGCACATGGCCCGAGACAATTACCAATGTGATATTCTAAGCAGACCCTATATTTCTGCCGTTCGATATTCTTTTCGCTGAGGTCGTATTTGCAGGTGCGAATCTTGTACATCGAATTAACTAGGTTCAAAACAGCCCGCATCATTTTGACTGAAGCGTATGGGCCGAAGTATTGGCTGCCATCTTCAATCTTTTTCCTGGTTGAAATGACTCTGGGAAACCTTTCGTTTTTAATACATATCCACGGATAGGTCTTGTCGTCTTTCAACATGACGTTATACCTTGGCTGATACTTTTTGATGAGGTTGTTTTCCAGTAAAAGGGCATCAAGCTCAGTTTCGACTACTATAAAGTCGACATTAACAATATGCTTGACCATGACCCGCGTCTTTCCTGTGTGGCCACCGTTTTTAAGAAAGTAAGAGTTCACACGGTTTTTAAGCACTTTGGCTTTACCGATATACAGTACTTCTTCATTCTTGTTCTTGAACAGATAGACTCCAGGCTTTTTCGGAAGGAGTTTTATTTTTTGTGTGATTTCCAAGGGCTAGACAGGTCACATATTTTATTTGACTCGCGAACGTGAATTTCCATATTTTTGTGCAATTATATTCTGAAAAGGTAAAACAACTTTAGATTCAAGCTGTTGTATTCCTAGATCAGCTCAACCAAGGTATGTATTCTATAAAAGACGTAGAACGATTGTCCGGTATCAAAGCGCACACCATACGTATTTGGGAGAAGCGCTATGGACTAGTCGAGCCACGTCGAACTTCAACGAATATTAGGTACTACACCAACGAGGAGCTCAAGAAGATACTCAATGTCACCCTGCTCAATAAGTTTGGAATCAAGATTTCAAAAATTGCCAATTTATCAGCAGACGAGCTAAGGCAAAAAGTTCTCGACCTTGCCAAGGACAGAGGTGAAGAAGAAGTTCAGATTGAAAGTCTGGTCATATCAATGATTGACCTGGACAAAATGCGTTTTGAGCGTATACTCAACAATTGTGTACTCAGGCTTGGATTTGAGAATACCGTGGTGAAAGTGCTTTACCCCTTTTTCAGAAAAGTCGGTGTGTTGTGGCAGGTTGGTGCTATCAACCCTGCCCAAGAGCATTTCATTTCTAACCTGGTGCGCCAAAAAATCATTGTAGCTATTGATGGTCAAACCAAGGCATTGAAAGAAGACGCAAAAAAGTTTCTGTTGTTTTTGCCAGAAGGAGAGCTTCATGAGATAGGTTTGCTCTTCTACAGTTACTTGATCCAAAAGGCCGGTCATGACGCCGTGTATCTTGGGCAGTCGGTTCCGATGGCTGATGCCGTATCGGTCAATGCGGGAGACCCAGCCGATTTCATTATTACCTCATCTTTGTCCATAGCATCGGCTGAAGATTACCAGAGACTTCTGACAAATATTAGGGACCATTTCCCGGACCCAACAATTGTGCTGATCAATCAGCTTCCTAATTCAGGAGACATCATTGTCGATGATAACACAATGGTAAACCTGTCCTTAGAAGACTTCAAAGCTCTGCTCTAGGGCTGATTAGAAGTTCTTAAACGAGCATACAACATTCATTTCGAGCCATTGCCGAGATCTGTATCCATCTCCATGCGAGATAAATGATATTGATATGCTAATTACTTGTGTCGATTTGGAAAGTGTTTAACGAATATGTAAGTTTGTTAAACAAAACAATCAGATCATGAACACACAGGATTTTCACAATAGCCTCATTCAACACGAAACCGCGTTAAAGGGGTTTGCTTTCAAGTTCACCAACGATTCTGAAGAAGCTCAAGATCTGCTGCAAGAGACTTATCTGAAGGCATTGCGCTACCGCAGCAAGTTTCAAGCGAAAACAAATCTCAGCGCTTGGCTCTACACCATCATGCGCAACACCTTTATAAATAACTACCGGAGAGCAGTTCGAGCGAACACAATTCTAGACAAGACTTCAGAGCAGTACTTTATAAACACATCTAAAGCTCAAAACGACGAACACAATCCAGAGAGTATGATCGCCTATGACGATTTGCTTAAAAAGGTAGAGGCGCTCCACGATGACTACCGGGTTCCATTTGAGATGTACAACACTGGATTTAAGTACAAAGAGATTGCGGACAAACTAGACTTGCCGATAGGGACAGTAAAAAGCCGAATTTTTCTAGCGCGCAAGAAACTAGCCGCAGTGATTGGTTCTGACCGAGTGAACGCGTAAAGGTTAAAACATCGAACAAAAGCACTATCTTATGTGTTTGAACTGAGCTTGCCAAAATTAAAGCGCTAAACATCTCATCCATGAAATCAATTTTTGACCAAGTCTCAGCTTCGTGCAGCCGGTTGACTACAAGAAGCTACAGCACTTCATTTTCTCTTGGTATCCGGTTTCTGGATAAAGACCTGCGAGAACCCATATATGGGATTTACGGATTTGTCCGGTACGCAGATGAAATTGTTGACACTTTTCACGATTATGAGCAGAGGTATTTGCTCGAAAAATTTTCACGCGATACGTTTGAGGCGATAGACCAAGGGATAAGTTTAAACCCCATTCTCAATAGCTTTCAAAAGGTCGTTCGCAAATATGGGATTCAAAAGGAAACCATACAGACCTTTTTGGATAGCATGGAAATGGATCTCTCGGACCGCACTTACGACCAAGGCAACTATGAGCAGTACATTCTAGGCTCGGCTGAAGTGGTTGGTGTGATGTGTTTGAGGGTATTTCTAAGAGGAGATGAAAAGGAGTTTGTAAGGCTAAAGCCATATGCCATGAAGCTCGGTTCGGCATTCCAGAAAATTAACTTTTTGCGAGATCTGAACGCCGATTATCAAACGCTTGGCCGAATGTATTTTCCCGGCGTTGAGATGAACAGCTTTGATAATCGGGTAAAAAAGGAAATCGAAGCGGATATCGAAAAGGACTTCGCAATGGGGTATGAAGGCATCAAGATGTTGCCCAAGGAAGCGAGATTCGGTGTTTTTGTCGCTTATGTATATTACTACAAGCTATTCAGAAAAATAAAAGGGAAGAGTGTAGATGCCATCAAAGAAGATCGAATTCGAATCAGCAATGAGCGAAAAATAGCCCTGTTCTTTGGGTCCTATGTCCGCCATAGTTTCAACCTTTTGTAAAGTGAATTTCGGCCAAGTCATATTAGTCGATGAAGACGACATCGAAGTCGGAGTTGCGGAAAAGCTCGAGGCTCACCAACGGGGTCTCTTACACCGTGCATTTTCGATAGTGATATTCAATAAAAATGGAGAAATGCTCATCCATAAAAGGGCCGACTCCAAGTATCATACGCCGGGTCTATGGACGAATGCTTGCTGCTCTCACCAGCAACCTGGTGTGACTGCCGATGAAGTTCTCGAGTCAAAACTGATGCAAGAAATGGGCTTTACTTGTTCATTGACACCTGCATTTAAGTTTATCTACAAGTCGGAATTCGATAATGGGCTTACTGAGTACGAATTGGATCACGTTTTTATAGGTGAGTTCAATGATTCTCCGGAGCCAAACCCCGACGAAGTAAGTTCTTGGAGGTATGTTGACCCTTCGGAAATCAGAGCGGAGATTAAAAATTATCCTACTAACTTCACACCGTGGTTCAAAGAACTCTTTGAGCCTTCAGTTTCACATTACCAGTCTATGTTTGCCGTGAAGTAAACATTATTCTGAACCTTGTGTTAAGTAGTCCCATTCAATGCTAGATTTTGGAAATAACAGTATCCAGGCAAGCCCAGTTTAACTCCGCACACCGTCTACACAATCCCGACTGGTCTGATGAGAAGAACCGAGAAGTATTTGGTAAATGCAATAACCCCAACTATCACGGACACAATTACAGATTGATTGTCAGTGTTACGGGGGAGATTGATCCTGATACCGGGTATGTAATTGATATGAAAATTCTGAAGCAATTGATAAAGGAGCATGTGGAAGACAAGTTCGACCACCGAAACTTAAACCTTGATACAGCAGAATTTGCCAATCTGAATCCAACGGCTGAGAATATAGCGGTTGTCATTTGGAAAACGCTGCGAACGCACATCGATTCTGCTCTTCAACTGAAGATAACACTGTATGAAACTGAACGGAATTTCGTCGAATACGCTGGTAAGTGATCATCCTGCCAGTAGCTCAACATCAGAGCATCCATCAAAAGAGCCATCCAAATTAAAAGTCGCTAAAGACTCCAGCTCAAAGAAGGAGAAGATCGCTTTTCATTTCGCTGAAATAATGAAAACCATGGGGCTTGACCTGTCAGATGACTCGTTGAGAGACACCCCAAATCGGGTTGCTAAGATGTATCTCGATGAAGTCTTCAAAGGGCTGAGTGAAGAAAGCTTCCCGGAAATCACTTTGTTTGAGAATAGCTACGGCTATGGCGAAATGCTTCTGGAGCGAAATATCAAGGTGCACTCGATGTGCGAACATCACTTTGTTCCAATAATTGGTAAGGCACACGTGGCCTATCTCGCGAAAGACAAGGTTATTGGGTTGTCAAAACTCAACCGAATTGTTGATCACTTTGCTCGAAGACCACAAGTTCAGGAAAGACTCACCGTGCAAATTGCCGATTGTCTTTCGGATGTTTTAGGAACAGAAGATGTCGCCGTTTTCATTGAGGCCGATCACATGTGTGTTAAGCTCCGCGGAGTTTGCGATCACGATAGTGATACCATCACATCTACACTTCGTGGTCAATTTGCAAAAGGAGATTTGCGAAGAGAATTCTTTGACCTGATCAAGTCGAAATAATGGATAAAAAAGTCTCGATTTGCTGGTTTCGGAAGGATCTGCGACTGAACGATCATCTGGCTTTAAAAGCTGCTCTGGATTCGGAAAACGAAGTGGTTTGCTTGTACATCTTCGATCCTGAAATGTATCCATCGTTTGGAGATGGAAGTGACCCTCGAACGGGATTCATTCTCGATCAGGTTTCCGAAATGAAAGACAAGCTCCGGGAGAAGGATAGCGATCTGATTTTCAGATTGGGTAAAACCGGAGAAGTATGGGAGGAGATCTTTGACAAATACGATGTCGAGGCCGTCTATGCTTCTCACGACTACGAGCCTCAGGAAGTAAAAAGAGATGAAGCCTTCAGCGAAACCTGTGAGGAAAAGGGTGTTGAGTTTGTTCGATTTCACGACAGAATTGTAATGGGCCCTGAGGACGCCTTGAAGGATGATGGAGACCCTTATCTTGTTTTTACTCCATATAAAAAGCGGTTCTTAGAAAATCTAAAAGCGGAATCGGGTCGGCTTGAAGAATTCAAACTGCCGTTTTCAAACCTTCTTGAATTTAAGGACGACCAGTATCCCGACTTAGAAGGGTATAAACGCGGAGCACATGAATCTCTCTATCCGCCGAAGAAGCTAGCCGGGTCAATGCTCGAAGATTATGGGGATAAAAGAGATTTTCCCGCAAAGGATGCCACCAGCAGGCTCAGTATGCATTTGGCTCACGGAACGGTTAGTATACGGGAGCTCTCTAGGAGGGCTCTATCAAAGAGCGATGTTTGGATGAGTGAGCTCATCTGGCGCAACTTTTACTACACTTTGGCCTACTTGATGCCCAAAGCTCTAGCTGATGGATTTAAAGAGGGTTACAACCGAATCAATTGGATAAACGACGAAGACCAATTCGAACGGTGGAAAGAAGGAAAAACGGGTTATCCAATAGTGGATGCGGGCATGCGCCAGCTCAATGAAACGGGATATATGCACAACCGCGTGCGCATGATTGTCGCAAGCTTTCTGGTAAAACACCTACTCATAGACTGGCGATGGGGTGAGGCTTATTTTGCAGAAAAGCTACTCGACTTTGATCTGCCTTCTAATAATGGTGGGTGGCAATGGGCTTCAGGGTCGGGCTGTGATGCAGCGCCATATTTCAGAATATTCAACCCATATCGACAACAAGAGCGATTCGACCCAAAAATGAAGTACATCAAAGACTGGGTGCCAGAATACGGCAGTGATAAATACCCAGATCCAATTGTACCGCACAAGGAAGCCAGAAAAAGAGCTATCGATGAGTATAAAAAGGCCTTAGGATAGCCATAGTACTCATTTTCCAGATTTCACTAGCTGAAACCCGCTTAGCATAAAGGTCAGAAAATCAAGATATAAGCAATTTATGGGCTAGGTGTTTATCTGACGTTTTTCCTGTTTTTGGAATTCAATAATACCTTTTTAGTGTTTAATGAAAGAAGTAAAAGGTTAAACAAAACAGTGTCGTAGCTGTTGTTTTAGTGTATCTCAACGAAGGGATAATCGCAAAACCACTTAAAACTATTGTTATGAAAAAACTAATACTTGGACTTTTCGCGGCCTTGGCACTTGGATTGCAAGTACAGGCACAAACTATTGCACAGATTGTCGCAGACAGCGACGATCATAACACGCTAGAAGCAGCCCTTGACGCAGCTAACTTAACTTCTGTTTTGGACGGTACAGATGAGTATACCCTCTTTGCACCGACCGATGCAGCTTTCGACGCACTTCCAGCCAATTTTGTCAATATGCTTTTGACGGACCCTGATGGTGTATTATCAGATATCCTTCTTTATCATGTTGTGGGTGGAACAGCGCTCTCAACAGATTTGTCGGACGGACAAATGGTGGAAACCGCATTTGACATGCAGACGGTAATGGTCAGCATTGACGGAAGTATGGTTATGATTAACATGTCGACTGTAACAGGAGCAGATATTCCTGCAGACAATGGGGTTGTTCACGTTATTGATGCGGTACTCGTTCCAGAGACTACCACCATTGTAGATGTTGTTGTTAACAGTGATGACCACAACACACTCGAAGCGGCCGTATTGGCTGCCGGTCTGGAGACTACACTAGGTGGTGCTGGCGCATTCACTCTTTTTGCACCAACCGATGATGCCTTTGCTGCTCTTCCTGACGGATTGGTGGAGCTTCTATTGACAGATCCAACAGGAATTTTGACAGACATTCTTCTTTATCACGCTATCGACGGAATCGTTCTTTCTTCTGACTTATCGGACGGACAAATGGCCATGACAATTAATGGACAAGATGTGACTGTGTCAATCGATGGTGGAGATGTGCTCATTAACAATGCACAGGTTACCGTTGCAGACATCGTCACAGTGAATGGAGTCGTTCACGTTGTAGATGCTGTTCTCGTGCCTGAGACTATTACGATTTTCGATGTAGTTGAAGGAAGTGATGACCACAGCACACTTGAAACAGCGCTAGAGCTTTCGGGCTTAGATGAGACTCTTTCAATGCCTGGATCTTACACCCTTTTCGCTCCGACTGATGCTGCATTTGAAATGCTTCCCGACGGCGTATTAGACGCTTTGATTGCAGACCCAAGTGGAGGCCTAACTGACGTCTTGTTATATCATGCGCTTGGATCAATTGCGATCTCAACAAATCTCATGGAAGGTTCAGTGCCAACACTCTTCGGGGAAGACATCATGGTTTCTCTCAGCAGTGGTGTTATGATCAACGACGCTATGGTAACTGTAGCCGATATCCCTACAATTAACGGGGTAGTGCATGTTATCGATGCAGTGCTAGTACCAGAAACACTGAGTGCAGAGGAAATTACAGCGCTTGAAGATTTTAGAATGTTTCCAAACCCAGCTCAGGATCAGTTTGCTCTCGAGTTGGAGTTGACGGAGTCTGTTGAAGTGTCATACGACATTTTAACGCTAGACGGACGTATTGTAAAATCAGCTTACCTCGGTAATAGAGGAGCTGGTTTGAACAGAGAGGTGATAAATACTTCTAATCTCTCAGAAGGACTTTACCTACTGGAAGTGACCCTTGGCAATGGTAGAATGGTTGAAAAATTGCAGATTGTACAATAGTACAGAGTGGTTTTCCAGTAAAGGGTTGTCGAAAGACAGCCCTTTTTTTTTAAACATTGATTCGAGATTTGCGTTTAAGTATGACGTAGAATATTTCAAATGGGTATTAAAACAAATACTGGCGAGACTGTAGAAGAGTTGAGTAGAAGGCGTCAAGTTGTGCTCGTATTCTTGCGTCACTTTGGATGCATGTTTTGTAGGGAAACAATGACTAGGCTGGCTAATGAGAAAGCTGAGATCGAGAGAAGGGGAATGGATCTCATCCTGGTTCATATGGTGGATGAAGAAGTCGCTGACCAAATTCTAGAGCTATATGAGCTATCGGATATCCGCCACATTTCCGACCCGAACCAAGAGGTGTATAGGCATTTTGGCCTTAGCAAAGCATCGGCCTTTCATCTGATTCACCCAGTCAATATGTGGCGAACATTCTACTATGGGGTGCTGCGCGGACATTTCTTTGGGAAGGCTGTGAGTGACCCCAGTCAAATGCCCGGGCTATTTCTTATGAGCCAGGGGCGTATTATTAAGGCTCACAAATACAGACTTGTGAGTGACCAACCGAGTTTTTTAGAGTTTGTAGGCGGTTAAGAACAGTCCCTTCCATTCTTTCTATTTCCTTAAATTAGTATTGGAATAGATGTTGAATGATTCAAATCAATTACCTCACTCTCGTAGTATTAATGTATATCCTTTCGATTGTTATTGCGATCGTTGGGAGAGTCAAACTACTGAGCTTCATTTGGGGAGTCACCCTGAGCATCTTATTGGTCTTACTCTTTTATATTCCTTGGGTCGGCTGGTTCAAAAGCCTTGATGTACTTGGTTGGGGCGAAGCATACACCACTTCGATTAGCATTATTAATGTTCCGATTGATGAAATCTTATGGATGGGAGGAGTCATGCTTTTCTTTTTGGTTCTCTACGAGTGGGCAGCGCGTTTCGAGTCGATTTTTAAGAAGCCCGACAACATCGTTAAACTGACCGGTTTTTTGGCGCTTTGCTTCTTTGCTCTTTCCATCGTACTCGTCACTCGCATTTATTCCTTTGCTATATTTTCACTACTAGCTATTTTCTTAACATGGCAGGCGCTTATTGCACGGGGAAAGTTCATGGCCAAGTCTATTTTCACCTTTACCATTAGCCTTTTGTTTCTGTTTCCGTTTGAGCTGTACCGAACTGGTTTCTTTTCAAAGCAAGGGATGATTTGGTACGATCAACAAGAGCACTTGCAATGGACCGTTTTATCTATCCCTGTTGAGAATATCGCTTTCTATTTTCTGATTTTTTTGTTGCTGATTACGTTTTACGAAAACCTAAAAGCAAGAGTTCTCGACGCTGAGCTATCGACCAGCTAGTAGAGCATGTGTAGATGATCTTGAAGAGTTGATGTCAAGAGTTTTACGATTTCGGTATTCGATTGAGTTTTATGCTGGCAATAATACTCGTACTCATCGATAGTCATCATGCTGACAAAAGATGCAATAAGTGAGTTTTTGATTCGACGGTCACTTGCTAAAACGTCAGAAATAAAATTCTTTTGAGTGTTTTGGTTATACGCGTTGAATGCAGGCTTAAATTTTTTGACGTATTTCCGAAATTGAGCAATGATTATTCCTGTCTGAAATCTAAGTATGGGTAAAAGGGTATTGCTGTGAAAATCATGGGGTTCTTTAGCATGTATTGAAAAGGCCACCTTACGCCGACCAATTCTTTTCAGCCACTCATCTCTTTCACTAGCCAAAGTCTCATTCATATCACGTGAGATTTTATCGAAAACATGTTACATTTAGACACCTTTATCACTCTTTCGAAATGAAACCGACTCTTATGTTCAAGCGGTCTATATGTGTTAAATGTACTAAAACTCTAATATCAGCCACTTTGCTGATGTGCTTACCACTTTTGACCTGTTCTGTTTATGGGCAATCGTCAAGCAAGGTCAAAGAGGTCTTTGGTGACAATACGATTACCTTACCAGTTGAGTACCAGTTCGACAAGTCAGTTACTATGGAGTTAACAACTTGGGACAGCGATGGTTCGGAAGAAGGGGCTACTTCTGTTTACTTAATGCGTTACCACAAAAATCAAAACCATATCGGCATGGAGCCGGTAGAAATGAGTGGCATGGATCAAGTCATGGATGCGGATGTGGTTATTGATTTTGACAGGATGCACATGATTACTTTCATGGCAGGTGATGAGTCGAGTATGGCTTTAGTATCTGACATTTCCGACAAGCAAGTTGTAGCTCACGGAAGTACAGACTCCAGAGATGTAAAGTTCAAGAAAACCGGAAAGGAAAAGGAACTTTTTGGGTTTTACTGTTTCGAGTACAAAGTAACAGGAGCAGATTTGACTGGAACGGTATGGAGCGCTCCTGAGCTCGACTTGAACCTAAACAAATCTTTTCAAGCCCTTGGTCTCCAATTTGAGATGGGTGATGATGGGCAAGGCCAAGACCCAAACGGCTTTATAGTTGAATTTGATCTCACCAACAAAAAGACTGGAGTAAGATCTAAAATGAAGGTCATTAATGTTGATCTCAATGACAATTTTAGTCTTAATACATCGGGCTATGTTGTTACGAGAATGGGGAGTTCTCAAAAGTAATGCTCAGTAGGATCCTTCCAAAAAAGTGGTGACTCAGATTACGATAGAGATCTGATTTATCGCTAAAAGTTTATCTTTTCTGCTTCCTTTTGTCATGATACAAAAGGAACAAAAGATCTGGGCTGTAATTTTATTTCTTGAAACTCTTGAAAACACTCCAGCACCTTACCCAAACTCGCGAACGGTATTAGCGGAAGCAGAGCTTCCGATACCTGAGCTCAGACATGGGTGCGGCGGACTTTCGTTTGTTTCTGAGTTTCTAAGAGAATAAAATTAAGGCCGAGGGTTGGCTCACGACATCTTTTCCAACTGGCAGATTAAAATTCTGCAAGCTGTGAGCCAATTTGTGGTAAGGCTTAAATAGTGCAATGACTATACTTTATACCATGGTTCTTAGACTTGTCTTTTTCTTGCGCAGCACCTTCCAAAAGGCCACTATTATACACCATCAATCGTACCCTTCTTCTTACTATCTTTGCAGGTCTTACAATAAGGCCAAGTCATGTCTAAATTTCTTGAATACAAAGGGCTAAACCTACCAAGTGTCGCTGATTCGCTTTTGGAAAAGTGGGATCGCGAAAAGACATTTGAAGAAAGTGTTAGCACCAGACCAGAGTCCAATTCCTACGTGTTTTATGAAGGACCGCCTTCGGCAAATGGAATGCCCGGTATCCACCACGTGATGGGCCGGACCATAAAAGACATATTTTGCCGCTATAAAACGCTAAAGGGCTTTCGCGTAGAGCGAAAGGCAGGATGGGATACCCACGGACTGCCAGTAGAGCTTGGCGTTGAGAAAGAGCTTGGAATCACCAAGGAAGACATCGGGAAGAAAATTAGTGTTGAAGAATATAATCAGGCTTGCCGAAAGGCCGTGATGAAATATACGGGCGTTTGGAACGACCTGACACGTAAGATGGGTTATTGGGTAGATATGTCTGACCCATACATCACCTACGAAAACAAATACATGGAGTCGGTGTGGTGGCTACTTGGAGAGCTTTACAATAAAGATATTCTCTACAAAGGCTACACCATCCAACCATACTCACCAGCTGCTGGGACGGGACTGAGTACCCACGAGCTCAATCAGCCAGGCACCTATAAGAATGTTAAGGATACTTCCGCTACAGTTTTATTCAAGCTGAAAGAAGCAGGACAAAACTTGCTGGCTGAACTTACTGGAAACACAGATTTGACCTTCCATATGGTGGCCTGGACCACTACACCTTGGACCTTGCCTTCAAATACAGCCCTAGCGGTAAACCCAAAGATCGATTACCTCGTGGTTGATTCATTCAACCAATATACCGGTGAGCGAATGGGGCATGTGGTGGCTGCTGCCCTTTTGTCAAAACAGTTTTCTGGAAAGTTTGTCGAAGCTGAAGATCCATCTCAGATGGATGGCTATACCCACGGCGATAAAAAAATACCATACCGCATTATCGGAAAGACTACAGGAAAAAACCTAACGGGTCTCTTCTACGAGCAACTCTTGCCCTATACCCTTCCAATGGAAGATGCGGACAAAGCCTTTCAGGTAATTCCTGGTGATTTTGTTACCACTGAAGACGGTACGGGAATTGTCCACATTGCACCGACATTTGGTGCAGACGATGCAAAAGCTGCTAAAGAAGCCGGCGTTCCACCAATGTTGATCGACGATGGTCAGGGCAATCCTGTTCCATTGGTTGATCTCCAAGGTCGCTTCGTAAAGGCGATGGGTGATGAGCTCGGCGGGAAATACGTGAAGAATGAGTACTACGCTGAAGGCGAAGCACCAGACAAATCGGTAGACGTTTTGATATCCATCAACTTGAAGGAAGAAAACAAGGCGTTCCGTATTGAGAAGTACGAGCACAGTTACCCGCACTGCTGGCGTACTGATAAGCCCGTGCTTTACTACCCACTCGATTCCTGGTTTGTAAAGTCCACGGCCAAGAAAGATAGACTCATTGAGCTCAACAAAACGATCAACTGGAAACCCGAGAGTACGGGAACTGGGCGATTTGGAAACTGGCTCGAGAACTTGAATGACTGGAACCTGTCGCGTTCTCGCTTCTGGGGTATTCCAATCCCAATTTGGAGAACAGAGGACGGTGCCGAAGAGCGATGCATTACCAGCGCCGAAGACCTTAAGCAAGCTTGTGGGGAAGCGGTTGCTGCAGGAATGATGGATGCTAACCCGATGGAAGCCTTCAAACCTGGCGATATGTCGGAAGAGAACTACCAGACCTTCGACTTGCACAAAAATCACGTGGATAAAATCATCTTGGTTTCTCCTTCTGGAAAGCCGATGAAGCGTGAAGCTGATCTCATCGATGTGTGGTTCGACTCGGGATCCATGCCTTACGCCCAGTGGCACTACCCATTCGAAAACAAAGAGAAAGTTGATAGTGGAACGGCTTACCCGGCAGACTTCATAGCCGAAGGAGTGGATCAAACTCGTGGTTGGTTCTTTACCCTCCACGCGATCTCTACGATGGTATTCGACCAAGTGGCCTACAAGGCAGTTGTTTCAAACGGGCTCGTGCTCGACAAAGACGGCCAGAAGATGAGTAAGCGCCTTGGGAACGCTGTGGACCCATTTGAGACTCTGGCAACTTTTGGCCCAGATGCTACCCGCTGGTACATGATCTCAAATGCACAGCCTTGGGACAATCTGAGATTTGATACAAACGGGATTACCGAAGTTCAGCGAAAATTCTTCGGAACCCTTTACAATACATACGCCTTCTTCGCGCTTTACGCCAATGTAGATGGATTTAAGTACGAAGAAGCTGACATCGCTTTGGCTGATAGACCTGAGCTAGATCGCTGGGTTTTGAGCCGATTAAATTCATTGATCGCCGAAGTAGACGAAGCCTACGAGCAATTTGAGCCCACAAGAGCGGCTCGATTGATCCAGGATTTTGTGACGGAAGAATTGAGCAATTGGTACGTGCGTCTTTGCCGAAGAAGATTTTGGAAAGGCGATTACGGACAGGACAAACTTTCGGCTTACCAAACGCTTTACCAATGTCTTGAAGCCGTGGCAATCATGTCATCGCCAATTGCACCGTTCTACATGGATCAGCTCTACAGCGATTTGGATAGTGTTACTGGTCGCGGGGGTAAGAAGTCGGTGCATTTGGCCGATATGCCGAAAAGCAATACGAGCTGTATTGACACTGACTTGGAGCGAAAAATGAACTTGGCCCAACGCGCTACGAGTCTCGTTCTCGGATTGAGAAAACAAGAGAAAATCAGGGTGCGACAGCCCCTTCAAAAAATCATGGTACCTGCTATTGATGCTGATTTTGAGCGGCAGATGAAGGAAGTGAGCCAGTTGATATTGAATGAGGTGAATGTTAAAGAGCTCACCTTCATGGATGAAGACAACAACATGTTGGTCAAGCAGATCAAGCCCGATTTCAAAAAGCTTGGACCGCGCTTTGGGAAGCAGATGAAGTCGGTAGCTGGAGCCATCCAGGGTCTTGATCAGGATGGAATCGCTGAATTGGAGCGTTCGGGAAATCTGGAAATCACCATCGAGGGAGAGCCAGTTGAGATTACTTTGGAAGATGTGGTGATTTCAACTCAAGATATTCCGGGTTGGTTAGTTTCATCAGACGGTGAGATAACGCTTGCTCTGGATATCGACATTTCGGATGAACTAAGGCAAGAAGGACTGGCACGGGAGTTGGTAAATAGAATTCAAAATCTGCGAAAAGATTCCGGTTTAGAAGTCACTGACCGCATAGCTGTTAAGGTCGAAAAACACCAGTTTTTGGATCGAGCAATTGAGAATAATTTGGACTATATTTGCGCGGAAACTTTGGCGGGATCATTAGATTTAGTCGACAAAGTAGAAGGCGACGACGCAAACAATATTGAATTGGAATCCGAACTTTCAACACGGATTTCGCTAGTAAAAGTTTAAGACTACGAACATGGCAGAAGATAAAACGAGATATTCTGACGAAGAACTAAAGGAGTTCAAAGAGCTAATTGATAATAAATTGGCCGATGCGCGCGAAGATTTAAGACAGCTCAAGCAGTCACTTTCTTATGCGGACGACAACAGCACAAACGATACCGCTTCAAGCTTCAAGATGATGGAAGACGGGTCGGAAACAATGTCTCGGGAAGAGACAGCACAACTGGCTTCTCGTCAAGAAAAGTTCATCAGCCACTTGGAGAACGCCCTGCGACGTATCGAGAACAAGACCTACGGGATCTGTCGCGTAACCGGAAAACTCATCAAGAAAGAGCGACTAAAACTCGTTCCACACGCTACATTAAGCATCGAAGCAAAACAGCAGCAAGATCGACGTTAGTAAGTACAGTTCCAGGCAGCTTGCCAGGAAGGCTATTTGGGTCGTTGGTCTCGTTCTCCTGATCGATCAGGCATCGAAGTTTTGGGTAAAAACGCAGATGTATTTGGACGAGTCCATTTCCGTTTTCGGAGAGTGGTTTTTTATCCACTTTATCGAAAATCCTGGTATGGCTTTCGGTTTTGAGTTTGGTGGCGAGTGGGGAAAATTATTCCTAAGCCTTTTTCGAATTGTGGCGATTGTTTTTATCGCCATTTACCTGCGTGGGCTTATTAAGCAGCGCGCCCATTCTGGGTTTATCATCGCAGTGGCCATGGTGCTGGCAGGAGCTGCAGGAAACATCATCGATAGCGCATTTTACGGGATGATATTCAGTGAAAGCCCGAGATTCTCACCAGAGACAGCCGTTCTATTTCCAGATGGTGGTGGCTACGCCGGATTTCTTCACGGTAAAGTGGTCGATATGCTTTACTTCCCTCTTATTGACGGACATTGGCCCGAAGATTTTCCAATCATTGGTGGTCAGCGATTCCAGTTCTTCAGACCTGTCTTCAATATCGCCGACTCGGCTATCACCGTAGGTATGGCCATCATTCTGATTAATCAGAAGAAATTCTTCAAAACTCCGGCTAAAGCTGAAAAGGAAGCGTCAAACGATCAGCTCGAGACCCAGTAAGATCGCGAAGATATAAGTCGCACTCACGGGCCGATCGATAAAGTACAACGCGTCTAGCCGACTTGAATTTCCCCCTTCATAAATCACCCCTTCCTGAACATTATAAAGCAAGTCTAGCTGAAAGGTTGAATCGCCTTTATAGATCTTGCCATCTTCGGTAATGGTATAGGCTATTTGCGAAGTGTACATCGCATTTCCTTTATAGAGCTTGCCGTCTTTATAAGTGTAGATCAGATCGAATTCAGACCCCGAACCACCAGCCATAATCTCATTGCCGCGCACCGTTAGCAGGGCATCTCCAAAATAATAGCTATAGCCGGGAAAAATGCGGCCATTGGCCATATGGAGCACCTGGTCGGTGATGTAGTGCCCGTTTCCACGAAAGACCTGAAACTGTGCCGTAGCCATGGTAGAGCTGCAAATCAGAGCTAGAAAAATTCCAATGCGAATTGCCAGTTTCATACGGCCAATTTACAGAGAAACGGAATAGGGAAAAAGATGTTGTATTCCTTCTGCCGAAGCAGCTATGTACCAGTGTTTCTGTAAAATTCTCCCTGAGAAACCACGCGATACACCTTTGGCTAATCGCGCGGTAGCGCGAAAATGAATTAAATCAGATTGCACAAAAGCGCTGCGCTGAGATTTGCAATCCTGCGCTTTACGCGATTTTGAATTTGACGAACACCAAGGGTAGGAAGCCATAGAGTATCCCAACATCAGTGAATTGAGAACTGAGCTTTTTGTCCAGAGTACGCTACAAACTTTTTCTGGAAGAAATTATATAACTTATACCTAAGAAAATTATGTATACTTGTGCGAGATGAGCAAAAACCACTTGTACAAAGGCGGTCTTAGTACGATTTTACTCAAGATTCTTTCAGATGAAGGAAGGATGTATGGGTATCAATTGTCGAAAAGAGCGAAGGAGTTGACCAATGGCGATCTCGATATTACTGAAGGCGCTCTTTATCCTACGCTTCACAAGCTTGAAGCAGAGGGTATCTTGGAAACAGAAATTGAAAAAGTGGGAAACAGGAAAAGAAAGTATTACAAATTGACCGAAGAAGGCCAATACAAGGCTAGTGAGCGGATCGACGAATTGAAGGAATATGTCATAAACCTTCAAGGGATGTTAAATGGAGGGATGAGCCATGGATAGGCTGACAGCAGAGCAAGAAAGTGTGATCATCGACTTTTTGAAAAGGTGGGGTTTGGATTCGCCAGAATTAGTCGAAGAGCTACTTGATCACTATTCGCAATTGGCGATTGAAGAGATGGAGAACGGAATGGATTTCCAATGCGTAGTCGATTCTTGGAAAACCAAAAAGCGATTTAGAGACCTGAAAAAGATACAAAAGGAGTTCAAGAAGAGCTTGTCAAAGCTTTGGAAGGAACGAAGTAGAAAGGCGGTAATCTGGACTTTCACAGATAAACCCGTTTTCATTTTGGCGGGGCTTTTCTTTTTGATGCTGTTTCTGTCTATAGCTGAAGTCGATGCGTCTTATCTTTTACTCATTATTGCCGTCAAAAGTACTTTAAGCCTTTTGGCGGTGGTTGTGCTCGTAAATTTTCATAGACGACGAAAGAAGCTCGACGGATTTTACCGGATAGCCAGTATGGTGTCAATCAATATTGTTTGGAGCACGCAGATATTGATGGTTCTCATCGATAAGCAGCTTGGAATTGATGGAAGAGAGATTTATATCGCAATCCTGATGGCACTAATTTTTGCAATAAGCTTTGCAGTAGATATTGCAGCCATTAAACTTTTCAAAGCTTATGAAGCTGAAACAAAGCTTATTTCTAAAGAAGCGATGGCAGAAATAAAACTGCCACCAAGAAGCTGACGTCTACCTTACTTTCGTCTAGCGCAGCGATGGACAATCATTTTTGTAAAATTCTCACCGAGAAACCACGCGATACACCTTCGGTTAATCGCGCGGTAGCGCGAAAACGAATTAAATCAGTTTGCCCAAAAGCGCTGCGCTGTGATTTGTAATCCTGCGCTTTACGCGAATTTGAATTCAACGACAACCATGGGATGGCAGCCATGGCGTATCCCAACATCAGTGATTTGTGAACTGCGCTTTATTCAGCTCAGGATCCCAATTACGCTTCAGTCGCCTTACCAACAAATGCTTGCAAAAGCTCTGCAATCTGAACAGCATTGGTCGCAGCACCTTTTCGAAGGTTGTCAGAAACCACCCACATATTCAAACCGTTTTCCTGGGAGAAGTCGCGTCGAATTCTCCCTACAAATACATCGTCTTTTCCTTCTGAAAAACGCGGCATAGGATAAACATTCACATCGGGATTGTCCTGAACTGTCACCCCGGGAGTTTCGTGCAGCATCTTGCGTACATCGCCCAATTCGTATGGCTTCTCAAGCGTGAGATTGATGGATTCTGAGTGTCCACCAACCACAGGTACGCGCACAGCGGTAGCCGTTACTTCTATATTTGGATCGAGAATCTTCTTCGTTTCTCGTGTCAATTTCAACTCTTCCTTGGTGTATCCGTTGTCTTCAAAAACATCGCAATGCGGCAGGCAGTTGTAATCGATCGGATAAGGGTAAACCATCTCAGCAGATTCTCCCTTGCGCTCTTTTTCGAGCTGCTCAACAGCTACCTTGCCCGTTCCAGTTATAGACTGGTATGTTGAGACCACAACGCGCTTAATTCCATAAGCCTCGTGAATCGGCTTCAAGGCCATCACCATCTGAATCGTCGAGCAATTGGGGTTCGCGATGATCATATCGGTAGCTTCGAGCTGGTCGCCGTTTACTTCGGGTACGATAAGCTTGTGGTCGGGTGACATGCGCCAGGCCGATGAATTATCGACCACTCGAATTCCAGCTTCAGCAAAACGTGGAGCATGCTCCAAACTTACCGACCCACCAGCTGAAAAGAGCGCGATGTCTGGCTTTGCAGCGATAGCTTCATCGATGGTGCGCAACGTGTATTCCTTCCCATCCACTTCTATCTTCTTCCCAGCACTTTTGGCCGATGCCACGGCGATAATTTCCTCTGCCGGAAACTGTTTCTCCTTCAATACTTGAAAAATGGTTCTTCCCACCATTCCGGTTGCTCCAACAATAGCTATTCGCATTCCAAATTCGATTTAATACTGCAGACCAAAAATACTATATTTAAAAACACAGAGCAGAGAAGATCAAGCGGTTGTACGGCATATGGCTTTTGGTATTTTGCTTCGGATCTTTGGCGGGTTGGAGCCAGGTGAGTGATGACTTTTCTGATGGCGATTTTACCACGAATCCAACCTGGACTGGAGACCAATCACTTTTTGTAGTTGCTGATGAAATTTTGCAATCAAATAGCCCAGATGCAGCGACATATGCCTTAGCCACGGCCAATGCCCTGGCGCTGAACACAGCGTGGAGCTTCGATATTAATCTCAACTTTTCGACTTCGGGCGCAAATTATGTTGATGTCTATTTGATCTCAGCATCATCAATTTTGGTGGATGAACCCGATGGGTATTTCGTAAGATTGGGCGGCACAAGCGACGAGATTTCCTTTTACAAAAAATCAGGTGGAGTATTAGATCTGCTTATTGATGGTGACGATGGAGTAGTGGGTTCGAGTAGCAACAATCTTTTCGCCATCAGAGCTGAACGGACTCAAGAAGGGATTTGGACCATCTACTACGATGAAAATGCAGATGGAGGGGAGTCTCTACTCGGATCGGTCGATGACAATGAGCTGACTACCACTCAGTTTTTTGGTTTCCGGATTGTTCAGTCTTCAGCAGCCGGACCCGTTTCCAACCACTTTTTTGATAATGTGCTCATTGAAGAGATACCGGTCGATGAAGATCCGCCAATTCTTTTGAGCGCTATGGCAAACAGTGCAACGGAAGTGGAGCTAATCTTTGATGAACCATTGGACGAAAATTCGGCTGAGTCCAATTCTAATTTTACCATCGACAATGGGATAGGTCCACCGATCGCAGCCGAACTGATAGCTCCAGATCGAGTTTTGCTGACGCTTGCGGCCGCTTTGACTTCTGGGTTGGAGTACGAAGTTGAAGCAAGCGATGTAGAAGATTTGGCTGGAAATGTCTCGTCAGGGCAGATCGCCACCTTTACCTACTTCGAGATTTCTGATCCAGAGTTCAAAGATGTATTGTTCAATGAAATCATGGCCGACCCCAGTCCAAGCCAAGGTCTTCCCGAAGTGGAATACATCGAAATTTTTAATCGGAGCGAAAGCTACTTTGATCTGGAAGGGTGGATTTTGGTGAATACCACCACCGAAATGATGCTTCCAAGTTTTGTCTTTCAGCCTGGTCAGCATCTTATCCTTTGCGATGAAGAAAGCGCTGCAGAGCTCGAGCCTTTTGGTCAAGTTGTTGGACTTCCTTCCTTCACGGCCCTATCTAATTCTGGCGACAGCCTGACCTTGCGAGCTGATGGTGAAGTCATCGACTTGGTAGCCTACGATGATGCCTGGTATGGCGATAGTGAGTTAGCTCAAGGTGGGTATTCGCTGGAACTCATCAACCCAGAGTCGCCGTGTGGTTCGAGTTCTAATTGGACGGCATCTGTGGCAGCAATCGGCGGTACCCCAGGACAAGTCAATGCCAGCCTTGATAACACACCCGATCAAACGCCTCCAGAAGTCGTTGACGTGGTAGGAGGCGACGTGGTGCGCGTCTTGTTCAGTGAAACAATGGATGAAAACTCCTTGATCGCAGGAACCTACACGATCAGCGGTGGAATCACAGTTGTGAACGTGGCTCCGAGTGCTGATTTACTTTCAGCTTATTTGAGCGTATCGCCTGTCTTGGAAGTAGGGGAGCTTTACGAAATTGAAATCTCTGGCCAAACCGACTGCTGGGGCAATGAAGTGTTGCCGGTTACCGAAACATTTATCATCGGGAGTGAGCCCTTCTACGGCCAGTTGCTGATCACCGAAATCATGGCCGACCCAACTCCTAGCAATGGCCTGCCAGAAGCGGAGTATTTTGAGCTGAACAACAGCGGCCAGGAAGCGATTGAGTTGGCTGGTGTGCGGCTCAATGATGTGGCTTTCTCGTACCCAAAGGTCTTAGCTCCTGGCGAATTCTTAATCTGCGCCAGCGAAGGGAGCGCATCTGACTTTCTTCTTTTTCCAGAAACCTATTACATTCCCGATCTCAGCACGACTTACTTTACAAATTCGGGCAGAGAGCTTTCCCTGTTCAATCCTTCGGGTGAAGAGCTCGATCGGGCCAATTACGACTTGACTTGGTATGACGATGAAGATGCTTTGGATGGTGGCTATAGTCTTGAGCGGATCAATTTGATGGAGCCTTGTCGTGGAGGTGATAATTGGAGAGCGTCTACCCACCCCGATGGGGGCACACCCGGAGAAGTAAATTCGGTGAACTCGGATGAACCCGACCAGAGTCCGCCAACGATTACACAGGTGTTCGTGCGCTCTGAATTGTTGATCGAGTTAATATTTGATGAAGTCCTCGACAGTCTTTCGGTTCTCTCTGCTGAGATCGTGCTCGAACCTGAAGTTGGGATTCTCAACGTCCGGTATGTGTCAGAAGACCTCCGCATTGTGGAAATTGATTTGGATTCGCCTCTCGACCCAGACAAACGCTATACCATTTCGATCTCTGGAATAATTGACTGCAGCGGAAATGAAATGATTCCCTTGAAAGACCGAGAAATAGGTGTGCCAGTGAGTCCCAGTGGCGGAGATCTTTTGCTGAACGAGATTCTATTTAATCCCTATACAGGTGGAGTTGATTTCGTGGAATTGGTCAACGTAGGCAGTGAAATCCTGAGCTTGGAAGGCCTTGTTTTGGCCAACCAAGACGGCACGGAGCGGATCATATCAGAAGACCCCGTTTCCATGCTTCCCGGCGAGTACCTGGCCTTGACATCGAGCATTAGCCAAACCATGACTGACTATCCCCAAGGGATAGAGAAGTATATGTTTGAAATGGAATCCTTGCCGTCATTTTCGAACTCAGAAGGGTCAGTGGTGTTGCTCGATAAGGATGCTGTGGAACTCCAACGATTCGATTACGAAGAGTCCGATCACCTCGATTTGCTGGTGAGTTTCAAAGGCGTTTCGCTGGAGCGGATCAATTTTACGCTTCCAGTGAACGACGGTTCGTCTTGGACTTCGGCTGCGGAAAGCGTGGGTTTTGCCACACCGGGTTATCAGAATTCGCAGTACAGTCCTTTGGGAAGTTCAAGTGGAAATTTTGAGCTGGAGAACAAACTGTTTTCGCCCGATAATGATGGCTTCCAGGATTTATTGATGATCAATTATTCCCTCGATACGCCGGGCTTTATTGCTACCATCACCATTTACGATTCTCGCGGCAGGGTAGTTAAAGACTTGAAGCAAAACTTTTTGCTCGGCACGGAGGGAACCATCACCTGGGATGGTGTGAGTAATAAAGGCACGAAAGCTCGAATAGGCCCGCACATCGTTTTCATTGATATTTTTGACCAAAATGGAAATACGGACACATTCAAAATTCCCTGTGTGGTGGCCGGCAAACTAAATTGACTATGACCAAAATCCGCTCGAAGTTACCTGAAACGGGCACGACGATATTCTCAGTAATGAGCCAGCTTGCTGCCGAGCACAAGGCGCTCAATCTGTCGCAGGGCTTCCCTGATTTTCCAGTCGATCCACAGCTTATTGAGCTGATCCACCAAGCCATGCAAGATGGATACAATCAGTACGCGCCCATGCCGGGACTGCTAGCACTAAGGGAGGCCATTGCTCAAAAAATTGTGAAGACCTACGGCCGATCTTACGACCCCAATACGGAAATCACAGTCACGGCAGGTGCGACTCAGGGCCTGCACGCGGCCATTACGGCCCTTGTTCATCCAGGCGATGAAGTCATCATCTTCGTTCCAGCCTACGATTCGTACAAACCAGCAGTCGAGTTGAATGGTGGGAAGGTTGTGGAGATCCCCCTCGAAGCGCCCGACTTTAAACCCGATTGGGATCGGGTGCGGGATGCGGTTTCTGAGAAAACGCGAATGATCCTGATCAATACACCCCACAACCCCACGGGAACCATCTGGGGCAAATCGGATATGCTCGAGTTGGAGAAATTGACCGTCGATACTGATATAATCGTTCTCAGCGATGAAGTGTACGAACACATTATTTTTGATGGAAACGAGCATTGGAGTGTGGCTCGGTTTGATAGCTTGGCGGAGCGTTCCATTACCGTTTCGAGTTTCGGGAAAACCTTTCACGCCACGGGCTGGAAGGTAGGCTACCTTTGTGCTCCAGCACATCTCATGTCTGAGATCAGAAAGGTGCATCAATACGTCGTTTTCTCGGTAAATACTTCCGTGCAGATGGCCTTGAGCCAATACCTCCAAAAAGATTCTAACTGGACTGACCTTCCCGATTTTTATCAGAAGAAGCGGGATACCTTTCTCAGCGGCCTGGCTGACTCAAAATTCACGCCTTTGGCCTGTTCGGGTACTTATTTTCAACTCTGTGATTATTCGCAAATATCGGATGAACCCGAGCTGGAATTTGCTAAGCGATTAACCGCTGAGCATGGAATTGCAGCCATCCCGATTTCCGTTTTTTATCCCGAGATAAAAAATCAGAATCTCCTTCGATTTTGCTTCGCCAAAAATGATCGAACTTTGGAAGAAGCGGCAATCGCATTGAATAAAATCTAATGGAAAACTCAATCAACATAGCTCTACTACAGACCGAACTGGCCTGGCATGATGCAGCTAAAAACAGAGATCAGATTGACCAAAAGCTCTCTCAACTTCGGGATGGAATAGATCTCGTGGTACTTCCCGAAATGTTTAGCTCGGGATTTACCATGGAAGCTGCAGCCGTCGCTGAATCGATGGATGGCCTCACGGTGAGCTGGCTCCTGGCGAAATCGAAAGATATGGGTCTCGCTATCTGCGGGAGCTTGGTGATTGAAGTGGAGGGCACATATCGAAATCGATTCGTATTTGTAGACAAAGGCGAGATTCTTGCGGTCTACGACAAGCGCCACCTTTTCCGGATGGCCGATGAGCATCTGACTTTTACCGCTGGGAAGGATCAAAGCCTTTTTGAGTGGAAGGGAATCACGGTTATGCCTCGGGTTTGTTATGATCTCCGTTTTCCCGTTTGGAGCCGAAGTAGTAACGCCGAGCTACAAATCTACGTGGCCAACTGGCCCAGCCCCCGCATTGCAGCTTGGGACAAACTGCTTATGGCTAGAGCCATCGAGAATCAGTGCTATGTAATTGGCGTAAATCGAATTGGTGATGACGAAAAGGGAATCTCCTACTCAGGTCATTCTGCTGTTGTAGATGGAAAAGGAGATGTCATAGCCAATGGAGTTGAAGGAAATGACGAGTGGATTTATGCATCCTTAGATATTTCTGAACTTCGTAGATTCCGGGAGAAATTCCCTGTCCATATGGATGCCGACTCCTTTGAAATCAACTAGTAGGGCGTAGTGGGCTCCCATTCTAGCTCCATATCCCAATTCGATCTGATTTGGATTTCTTCGGGATAAAAACTGAGTCGCTCAGGTTGCGTGCCTTGCAGATACTCTCCAGCGGTCCATTTACCATCGTTGTTGGTGTCGTAGATCACTTTGAGCTTGTACATGCCTGGTGATAATTGCTCAAAGCTTTGAGTGAGTTCATTCTCGATGAACTGAACTTCAGTAACTACCCGATTATCTTGAGTCAAAAGCTGTAGGATCCGGTTTTCCGAAAACGACTGGTGTTGTTCAGATATCGTGAGAGCTAATTCAAGCCGACCATAGAAGTCAGCGTCCTGAAGACTAAAGGCGATTTTGATACTGTCGCTATACGATTCGAAAACATCTTTGAAAGCCCCGGCTTCTGCTTGAAACACATAGTTTGACTCAGCTTTGAAGGGGTAATGCACCAAAAATTTCCTATTGAGTTCACCACGCTCAAATTCACTTGGAAACACTTCCACACTGTCCTCAAAAAAGTGAATCAGAGATGTGTCTGCTTCTACCAGCGGGTTATTGGCTCGTAGCGTAAAGACATGAGTCAAATTGAGCTTGTTTCGATTCGTGTTGGAAGAGAGCTTCAGGGCTGCTTTTTCGCGAAAGTCGGGATCGGTTTCGATGTACCAAGCCGATGTGTCTGGCTCAAGCTTGTCGTCGCTCACAATGACTTCCACCTCGTCGAAGTCGCGGTATGGCGGAAGGGTCACCCAACTAATCAGGGTGTCGCGCGTGGCGTTCAGGTAGCCAATAGATTCCAAAGACTCTTCATTAGATGGGTCTCTAAAAACGACATTGGGGTTTTTTGTTGGGATATTGAAAACGATTGTGTATTTCCCGTAATCTTTCCCGAATGATGAAGAGATGTACTGACTTGTATCGCGCTCAATAAAAGCCGAAAGCCAAAGACCCGCTGTGGTGTCGTTAAAAGTGCTTTCAACGGTTTCACCCAAGTAGGCGATTTTTTCAGGTGGTCCGTCGTAGATAAAGTTGTTGTTTTCTTCTTTCAAGGCGAATAGCTTGAAGTTGCCAGCAGGCAGGTAGTCGATTGAAAACCGACCAGACTCATCGGTTACTGCAAAATAGTCGGGAGGGCTGGTCATGGGCATCGTGTCAGCGTCCGTCTTGTAGAGCATCACCACCGCTTCTGGAACCATTGAATTATCGCTTGCATCAACTAGGGTTCCATACACAAACAGCGAATCGATATAACTCCCCGTTGAAAAGACATACCGGAGGCCATTTGTAATATTTCCCTCATTTAGATCAACGACACTTTTACCAAAATTGAATTGGTAAGTGGAGTTTGCTTGCAATGTGTCTTCCCACTCGATGGTAATCGACTTTCCTCTTAGCGTATAATCAGGACTGTTGGTAAGGGGAGGAGAAATAATAAGCTGAGAAGCGAGGTCGTTAACCTGAATGTACTCATCGAAGACGATGGTAAATTCATTCTCGTCGAATTGGAGTTGAAAGTTGTTTGGTTCGTACATCACCACAACTGGTGGGTCTACATCTTTGTCTCCACCTGTCGGAGAAGACTGTTGGGCACATCCCCAGAATAGAGCCACAACCCAGATATACCAATACCTAACCATCGAGATCATTCAGGTGTTTTGTCAAAATAGCAGCGATACTTTCCAGTTCGGCTACATCATTTTCATTAAAATCATTGAGGTGATCGCTGTCCACATCAAGGACCATGGTCACATCATTTTCCTTGCCAAAAATCGGGATCACAACTTCTGATTTCGAATCGGGGTTGCATGCGATATGTCCTGGAAACTGATCAACATCTGGAACCAACTGAGATTTCTTTTCAGACCAAGCAGTCCCGCACACGCCTTTTCCGAAGGAGATACGCGTACAAGCAACGGGCCCTTGAAAAGGACCAAGAACGAGTTGGTCTTTCTTAACGATATAGAATCCAACCCAAAAGAAGCCTGGCAAGGTCTTTAAAATAGCCGCTACATTGCTGAGGTTAGCAATGAGATCTGGCTCTCCTTCCAGCACACCGGCTATCTGTTTTGCAATGGTCTGATAATCGCGATTCACGCGCCAAAGATAGAGAAATCGGCTATCCCGCAGCTATCCAGAAATGGTGAAACATTTCACTATGATCATTTCGTTTTTGGAGTCAGTGAACAACCAGAAACTTTCCAGTTAGATTCTTTTGGCCTGAGTCGGTTTCAATACTAAAAACGAAAAGGCCTGCTTCCAATGAATTTGCATTCAACTCAAAGAAGTCACTTCTCGTGCTTTGCTCGTAGACCAAAGTGCCATCTACCGAAAAAACGCTCAAAACGTAATTTTCACTCAGATCGTTCTGAAAGTAAATCCGCCCTTGAGTTGTCATGGGGTTAGGCCTTACCTGAAAACCTGTTTCACCAATGTCCACAATTTCCACCTTTACGACCTGTGATGGACCCAAATTTCCCAGAATGAGTCGGTAGTAGTTCGTTTGGTTCGGTATGGGAAATTTATCTGTGAATGAATAACTAACTGACTCTGATGTACTCCCGCAAACACCTTGAATGTCTCCAATGGCTTTGAAGTTTAAGCTGTCTGTGGAACGGGTTATGGTAGTGCCATTGCAGGTTTGGCCTTGGTCCATGGTCCAGTCGAGCAATACGTTTCCATTCGCTTCCGTAGCCGAAAAGCTCAGGTTGACAATTCCATCCTGACCAAAGGAAGATGGAGCGAGAAAAAGAAGGCTGAATTGGATGAGCGTAAAATGAAAAAGTCGTTTCACAATCCTTGAACGCAAAAATATTCGGGAACTTATGTGAGACCGTGGAAGTTTTTTCGAGAGCCGTGGTTTTCCTGAAGTACTCCCTTCATCTTTAAGCAGATGCCAGTGTGGCAATGGTCAGTTCTTTTGCGCCGGCTTCTAGCAAAGCACGACCACATGACTCGAGGGTAGATCCAGTTGTCACCACATCGTCTACGAGCATCACATGTCGACCTAAGACACACTCTGGTTTTGACACTTCAAAGATTCGCTCTACATTTTCCCATCGGTCAAAACGCGATTTTCTGGTCTGGGAAGGGTTGGCTACTACACGTTTCACAACGTCGGTTTGAAAAGGTGTCTTGATTACCTCCGACATACCCTGTACGATGCTGTCGCATTGGTTGTAGCCACGTTTACGCTTTTTAGACTCGTGAAGGGGAAGCGGGATGATCAAGTCAGGTGCAGGCTGATCGTCTATTAATAGAACACTTCCAAACAGTTTTCCCAAACGTTCACCCAGATCTTCGCGTTGGCGGTACTTCAACTCATGCATAAGCGTTTGGGCCATATTTCCTTGGGTAAACCTTAAGAAGGAAAATCCCGATTTGATAGGTAGGCGTCCTCGGAACTTATCAGCGACAGGGTTGTCAGGGATGCGGTGGTAGTTCGACCTCGGGAGTTTATACTCACACGAAATACAGAGCGAATTTTCGCGTTTATTTAACTCGAGCCCACAGTGAACACAGGTCTTTGGAAAGATAAGGCCAACCAAATCTTCGAACCAGTCAAAATAGTACTTTTGTGAACTTAAATGCATAGCTAAGGGGTATCGAAAAATACAAGTACCCTATAACATTACACACCCAGAAAAACACCCGAAATGGCTGAACAACAAGACGCAAATAAAAAATACCGGATTGCGGTAATTGCTCTAGCGGTAGTTACTGTCATTCTCTTGATCATGCAGTTTACCAAACACACGGAGGTTGTAGAGAAGGAAGCCACGATTGATAATCTGGAATTAGAACAGCTTCAATTGGAGAATGACCTTCAGGACATGTTGATCCAATACGATACGGTGACAGTCCAAAATGAGCGATTGAACGCCGAGATTATTGGCCAGCAAGAGCAGATCAAAGAAATGCTCAAGCAGATGGAGAAGCACAAAGACGATGCGTATATCATCCACAAGCTAAAAAAGGAAGCTTCGACTCTTCGCGAGATCATGAAAGGGTATTTAGTGACCATAGACTCTTTAAATACCTTGAATCAGGACCTGAAGAAGGATAACGCCTACTTGGTGGAAGAACTCTCTGAAGCACAGGTCAGAGCTAGAAATCTGGAGTCTACCAAGAAAGATCTGGAAGAGATTGTTGCAACAGGTTCTGTGCTTCAAGCCGACAACATGGTAGCTGAAGGGCTGAAGGTTAGAAATAATGGGAAACAAGTAGTGGTGTCCCGGGCGAATAAGACGGAGAGCATCCGCACTTGTACACGTCTTGGTGAGAACCGCATCACGCCAGCCGGGAAGAAGACTATATATCTTCGAATCATTTCTCCCGATGGAGTCGTGCTCGAAAATCCGAATGCTGAGGATAACCGCTTCAACTTTGAAGGCGTGAGTGGAAAATACACCATTAAGCGAGTGATCGACTACAACAACGAAGCGATGGATCTCTGTGTTTTCTTCAATATTGCGGAAGATTACGAGATGGCAACAGGAAAGTACATCGTTGATATGTATGAAGGCGAGATGAAGATCGGTAGTGCGAACTTTGACCTGAAGTAATCTCTCTAGAAAAAGGCTCTCACCTGAACACTTCCTGTGTGAATAGCCTTGATATCTTCTGATTTCCGACCGTTGTAGCTCAGGCTCATCTGTAGGTTTCGTCCTATATTTCGCTGAACACCGGCACCCCAGGTGATGTTTTCGCCATTCTGAAGACCATCTAGCATTTCGTATGTCAAGCTGTTGTTAGCCTGGCCATCGTATGAAATGGAGATGTAGTTGATTTGGGCAAACATGGTTCCCGCTTCGACCTTGCTGAATCTGGTTTCCAACCCAAAATCATAGAGCTCGGCTGTCTCTCCACCAAACTGCTCATCATTTTGCTTGTTGGTATAAGTTCCAGATAGACTCAGTCTGAAGGCGGTATTCGGCTGGTATGAGAATGTTGGTTTAGCCTTAATGATATCCAGGAAGTAATTTCTACCCGTGATTACATCCGATAAACTTTCGCGGCTTCCAAATTCCTGCTCGATAATCAGCCCGTACTTGGCCGTAAAGTTGTAGCGCACTCGAAAGAGATGGCTTCGGTTTTTTCTTTCTTCAAAACCTGTGGTCAGTGGGCTTTTAGAAAACTGGTTGCTGTAGGTGTAGTCCAAACCAAACTTGCTGCTGCTCCTATTGAAGAAAATAGTGTTGCGAATGCTCGACGATTGAGAGATCAGAATAGAGTCTCCTACAGATTCAACAAAGGGATTGAAGCGATTGGCGCCATCTTCCTGACGCGTTTTACGCTGAACTCGGAATGCTGTTTGGTTGCTAAAACGAGCCAGTAGCCGCTTTATTCCTTCTTCCCTCGACCACAATACCCCTGGGTTGATTTGAATACTGTGAGAGTATTGGTTGGAATAAGCACGCTCGTAGTTGTCGGTTGGCGTGAAAACGCGAATATACCTGTCGCCATCTTCTGGTCGTGCTAACTCAAACTCGTTGAGGTCTTTGATGCCATCGTTGTTGTAATCAATCCAGGTATATGCCCCTTGGCCAGTGGGGTCGAGTACATAAATGTATTCTTGTCGCCGCTCTAATCCAGAACCAATTTCGTAGTAGATGTTGGATGTGATGCTGTTTTTGGCCAATCTCATCACATGATCTAGCCTCCCCAAAAGGGTGCTCTCAGGAGCTTGATCGGTGAGTTCGTCATTTACTATTCTAAGCTCCCTGTTCGATATGTTTGCGGTGATTTGATTCCGTGGATTCTGTGTATAGCGAATCTCCGCCCCGTAGTGCTTCGCAGCAGTCGACTCGCTGTAATCGTTGAGCTCAGATCCATAGTCGACACGCTCGCGATAAAAGATCTCATACCCGATCTTCGATGAGTCCTTGTTGGTCAAATAGGTTTTCCAGTCGTAAAACTTGTAGGCGTTTATGGATAAGCTGTCACTGTCAGAGTCGAAGCGCCTGTTGGTCTCTTGCTCATCTTGAAAACCAATCTTAGTGAACCAAAGCGTCTTTTCGATCTTCATTTTATGCCTTGAAAACCGCGTTTTATTGATTCCATCGGTTTCTGTAATACTTCCAATGAACTGGGCATCGAACCCGCGAAGATTTACATTTCCCGTTAGGGAGTTTCGGGTACCTGTGTAGAAGTCGCTAATGTCGTATCTGTCAAAAAGGTAATTCACTCTGTACTTCTTTTTGCCGCTCAGACTCAATCCACCAGAAAAGATGTTTTGAGCTTTGAAGTTTAGGGAATCGTCAATGTTCCAGTTCCGATTAAACTCAACAGAGCGGTAGGGCTCAATAGGTCGAAAATTATCTCCGATAGACTCCAGCGACCCCGTAATCCCGAGTTCTGGCGCATTCTCTCCTTTACCCAATGGTTGTCTGTGTTCAAGATCGGCTCTAAGTGCGTGGCTGAGGTTGTCATCATTCCCGATAGAAGAGAAGGTGTTGACGTCCTGATTGCTGAAGCCCGCTTCGAGGGAAGCCGATGTTCGCTCTGAAAACTTGTATGTACCGCCAGCCATGAGCACTTGATTTCGCTTGGGTGAGACCAATCGTCGAATTGGCGCGTAATTTCCATTTCTGACAATGACGTTGTTGATAGTATCGGGGGGCACCCAGACAAAAATTCTCCCCGTTGCATCAAACCCTTCCTGAATGTAGTCTCCCTGGCCCTGGCCCACTTCGCTAAAATTCACAGTATACATAGTTTCGGTGGGTTCGTTAATCCTGACGAAAACACTGTCGTACCCAAGAGAGTCTGTAAGCGCGTAGAGAATGATGTCGTTGCTGTACTCTTCTTCTATCGAAAAACTAGGTGCTACAGCCATTTCAATATTATCGCCGACTGCGTCGAGAATCCGCTTATCGTCATCGCTCAGGTCTTGTTGCAATGGCTGATTCTTGGCATCTTGCTCAGAGTAAAAGTTGATATAAGCCGAAAACTTTTCTGATTCAATACCCGTGCTTGTCTGGGCAAGGGTTCGCACGTAGTTCGCATCTGAGTATTGAAACTCCACACCTATCCGCTTGTCTTTATTGATAAGCTGTTTGGCTGTAAATGTGATCTCAGCTGTGTTATAGTCGATCACATAGTCGTTTTCTTGACCCCGTTTTAATTCGCGCCCATCGATAAAGACCTTCTCCGTACCAGCCAGTATTACGATGAAGAACTCGTCTTCATTCCCCGTCAACCGATATGGCCCCTGATTTCCTTCCTGACCTTGAATGATGTTTCGTGCAAATTTTCCTTTAGAAATGGCGGCACTTGTTTCAGTGAAAAAGGTCAACTGATTTTCCTTGCCCATGGGTAGCTTGGTCTCGAATGAAGCTCCTTGCGCCCGCTTGAAGTAATTGGTGAAGTACCCTCGAGGTTTCCGCAGAATAAAGTCTCCCGCAGTAAGCCGAGACTTGTCGTCGTAGAGCTGGATGTAAACTTGATCAAACTCTTGGAGCTGGGCGGTATTTCCTTCGGGTTGGATGGGGATATTGTCATCAGTAATCGATGCCAGAATGTTGACCTTGTCAGTCAGCTGCCCATTCATCTGCAAACTCAGGGTGCTATTTACCGTGAGGTCTTGATTGTTTCCAAAGCCAACACCTCTTGAGATGCTCCCAGTCTTATTGAGCCTAGTTGACTCAAACATGATAGGCGATGTGCTTCTGCTCTCATAAGTAGTGGGAGCTATAAAGTACTCTTCTTCGGGCTGGATCATTTCCGTTGACCTCAGGCTTCGCTCTTCAGAAAAATCTATGGGAAAGGTGCGGTATGAATAAGTGAGAGAGTCGCTAAGATCTGCACCGTGCCACACGAGTGTGCTTGTGACTGGGTCGAGGCTGTAAAGGGAGTCGGGAATGGTATTGCCCTCGCGATCTGTCAGAAAGAAAGAGGCTTCCACAATGCTGAGGGTATCGATCCGAATAGAGTCTTGGCTAATCTTGATCTTTCCGTTTCGGAGATTACTCAGCTCCTGGGCCTGCGAATGAGGAGCAAACAGCAAGATAATCCCAATGAACAGGCATACCGGCAAAAGGTGTTTCCACCCATTGGTTTCTGGTGTATGGTTTCTGTTAATTTTGGGATTGATCAAATGAATTCAATTAACGGCGCAAGCTATAACTATACGTGTTTTGAAGCTAAAAATTATATCCTACAATTTGAATGGAATCAGAGCGGCCATGGGAAAAGGTCTATTATCGTGGTTGTCAGAGGAAAATCCCGATGTATTCTTGGTACAAGAAACCAAGGCACAACCCGACCAGATTGATGTAGCTGCATTCGAAGAGCTAGGTTACAAATCATTCATTCACAGCGCCGAAAAGAAGGGGTATTCGGGAGTGGCCATTTTCACAAAGGTCGACCCAGACCATGTAGAATATGGATGTGGAATAGAAAAGTACGATCGAGAAGGGCGTGTAATTCGCGCAGACTTCGGAGACTTATCCATAATGAGTACGTACTTTCCATCTGGTAGCTCGGGAGAAGAAAGACAAGCGTTTAAGATGGAATTTCTGAAGGATTTCAAGGACTATGCTCAAGAGCTGTTGAAATCTCGCCCCAAGCTGTTGATTTCTGGCGACTACAATATTTGTCACAAAGCCATCGACATTCACAATCCAGTTTCGAACAAGAATTCAAGCGGATTTCTACCGGAAGAAAGAGCCTGGGTCGACGAGTTTATCGAAACGGGCTTCGTTGATACCTACAGGAAATTTCACGATGAAGGAGGAAACTACACCTGGTGGACGTATCGATTCAGCGCAAGAAAGAAAAATCTGGGTTGGCGGATTGACTATCACATGGTATCGAAAGATTTGAACGATCAATTGTCAAATGCTGACATACTATCAGAGGTAATCCATAGTGATCATTGCCCTATATTAGTCGAGTTGAACTGAGACTATATGACTTGTAACTCTACTTATTCTTCAAGGTTAGTACGTGCTATTTCTTACACCCTTTTTCTTGGGGCTATTATTGTATGGTCGTCGTGCGGTGGGCCAGAAAATGCTCCCGAGCGAAACTACCGAGAAGGTAAAGGTGGTGTGAACTACGGTGGGGTCTTGAAGATGAATATTGGGCAAGAGGCTCGAAGTATTTTCCCTCACAACATCATCGATGCGGCTTCTAATGATTTGATGCGTCAGGTGTATGAAGGACTCGTATCTATTGACCCTGAGACTCAAGAGATCCAAACAGTTCTGGCAGAATCTTACGAGATCAGTGATGATGGCCGTATATATACCTTCAAATTGCGCGAAGGGGTTTATTTCCACAACGACCGCATATTTCCCGACAGCAAAGGGCGGGAGGTGAAAGCTGATGATGTGGTGTTCTGCTTCCAGAAGCTTTGTACACCATCAAAGTTCAATCAAAACTATGCGCTTATACTAGACCTGATTAAAGGCGGAAATGCATACTACGAAAACGGCGGCGAAGGCCCGCTGGGTATATCAGCCATTGATGAGTATACCGTTCAGTTTGAGCTAGAGCATATCGCTCCGACTTTCATCTCTATTCTAACTCATCCCGCTTGTTGGATTTTTCCAAAGGAGATTTATCAATATCAAGATGAGCTTGATGTTTGGTGCGTTGGAACTGGTCCTTTTGTACCGAGAACGATCAAAATGAATGAAGTAGTCATTTTTGAGCGGAACAAGAACTACTGGCGAAAGGATGAGCACGGCAATACGCTTCCATATCTGGATGCAATACGGTGCAACTTCGTTCAAAGTGAGATGCGGCAATTGGAACATTTTGAAAATGGAAATCTCGATCTCATCTTTTCGGTGCCTTACAGCCAGGTTTCGCGCTTAAAAGAAGAAGCCATCCAGCAATCTGCAGATTTCTCTATGGTCTCTGTGCCCGGGATGCGTGTGGAGTATTACGGATTTCAGCACAATGACGAGATCTTTGGAGATGTCCGTGTTCGCAAAGCCGTGTACCATGCTATAGATCGCAACTTTCTCGTCGATAGTATTTTATTGGGCTACGGTATTCCCGCTGACTATGGATTCATTCCCCCTTCGATGCCTGGATATGAAGCTCAGAATGTAAAGGCTCTGAGCTACAACCCCGACTCTGCAAGAGCTCTGCTGGCTGAAGCAGGGTTTGGTCCTGAAAAAGAGTTTCCAGTGCTGACTTTGCAGGTAAATGATGGTGGCCAAACAATTAAGGTGGCGGAAGCCGTTCAGCGAATGTTGACGGAAAATCTAGGGCTAACCGTTGAGCTGTCTGTGTTGACGAAGGCATCTCACTACGAGAATGTCGAGAATGGCCAGGTGAGATTCTGGCGAGATGGATGGATTGGAGACTACCCTGACCCGGAAAACTTCCTTAAACTCTTCCACGGAAAACTGGTTCCAGAAGGAAATGAAAAGGCGTCATACCTGAATACGGTTCGATTCAATGACCCAAAGTTTGACGAGATCTATGAGGCTTCTCTTCGGGAGCCAAATAAGAAGTTTCGCATGGAGCTTTGTCAAAAGGCTGACCAAATCATCATTGACCAGGCGGCCGTAGTCCCTCTTTACTACGAGCAGTGGGTGTGGCTGATCAAAAAAGACATCGCCAACCTAAATGTTGGTGGTTTAGGCGATCTTGACCTGAGCTTGATCTATTTCGAGAACGAATAAGCGATTCTTTTCTGAAGGCTTTTCAGAGCAGACATGTGAACAAAATCTAGGCTATTTCATCAATCGCCTTCTAAAAGGTTTGATTTTTGTAAAAGGGTTAATTAGATATCGATTAGACCAAATTCGAAATGAGAAAATTCGCAATGATATTGGCCGTATTGGCCATCGCAAGTTCTTGTGTTCCGCACAAACAATTCACTGATGTACAGGCCAAGCAAGCCGAATGTGAAAAGGATAGGGAGCGCATGCAGAAGGAAATGATGGCTCTCGAAACGGAGGTTAAGGAGTTTGACACAAAGTACGAAGTCGCTGAAAGGAGAATAAAGGCCTTGGAAAGTGATACCGCCGTGCTCGGAACATCGCTTCGCATTCTTCGAAATCAGTATGACAAGATCAATGCTCTAAATGACGAACTTCTGAGTAAAACGACGAGTTTGCGAGAGGGAACTGAAGCTGAGAAGCAAACACTCATGGCAGAACTCGACCAGGTGCGCCTGACTCTTCAGGCTAAGGAAGATGCGCTAAACCAGCTCGAAGAAGCACTCAATCAAAAGGAAGTAGAGCTTGAAGATCGCGAAGCCAAGCTCGATGAGATGCGCGCACTTATAAACCGAAAAGACTCGGTGATGGGTGCTTTGAGACAAAGCGTTGCAGACGCCTTAGTGGGATTTGAAGGAAAAGGCCTTACCGTAGAACAGCGTGGTGGAAGAGTATACGTGAGTATGGAAGCCAAACTCCTGTTTGCTACGGGGAGTACCACAGTAGACAAAGAAGGAAAACAGGCGATCATCAATCTGGCGAGAGCAATAGAAAACGAGGAAGATCTGAATATCATGGTGGAAGGGCACACCGACTCTGATGAATTCAACAGCAAATCATACCCACGAAACAACTGGGATTTGAGCGTTTTGAGAGCCACATCAGTTGTAAATCTCATGCTCGACAATTCAGAGTTAAGCCCCGAAATTCTTACAGCTGCCGGAAGAAGTCAGTACATTCCTGTTGATCCGAGCGATAAAGCGAAGAACAGAAGGATAGAGGTGATCTTGACGCCAGACCTCGAGGAGTTGATGCAGCTGATCGACGAGAATTAACCGAACATATTGCGCAACATATCCTGAATCTTGCCAACGGCAATGACCTCGATGCCTTTTGGCGTTTGATTCAGACGCTGTTGGGTTGAAACGAAGATGCGTTTGAAGCCCAGTTTTCCCGCCTCACTGATGCGCTGCTCTATGTGGGCAATTGGACGAATCTCTCCTGCCAATCCTATTTCTGCAGCGAAACAGGTATCTGATGGAATCGTGAGGTCTTCACTAGAAGAAAGAATCGCAGCGGCAACCGCCAGATCAATAGATGGATCGTTTATCTTCAATCCACCTGCTATATTGAGAAAAACATCTTTTGCGCCCAGCCGGAATCCGCACCGCTTCTCTAATACGGCGAGAAGCATATGCAATCTTCGAACATCAAATCCAGTAGAGCTGCGCTGTGGAGTGCCATAAACGGCAGTACTTACAAGCGCCTGAACTTCGATTATGAGTGGGCGCATGCCTTCCAAAATGGCAGCAGCGGCTGAGCCGCTCAAGTCTTCAGTGCGGTTGTTAAACAGAAGCTCTGACGGGTTTTCTACACCGTACAAGCCCGATTCTTCCATTCGGTATATTCCGAGCTCGTGGGTGGAACCAAATCGGTTTTTTGTACCCCTTAGTAGCCTGAATAACTGTTGTTGATCACCTTCAAATACCAATACGGTGTCGACCATGTGCTCCAGTATTTTAGGCCCGGCTATGCTTCCTTCTTTGGTGATGTGTCCAATGAGAAAAACGGTGATACCCGCCGATTTTGCAAATCGCATGAGAGAGGCTGCGCTTTCTCTTATTTGGCTAATTGAGCCTGGAGCCGAGTCGAGCCACTCTGCATCGAGTGTCTGCACAGAGTCTATCACGACAAACTCTGGTTGGAGTTCTTTGGCTTCTTCCATGATTTGCTCCGGGTTGGTCACTGTCATCAGATAGCAATCTGAATTGAGTGCCCCGAGGCGTTGAGCGCGCTGGGTAATTTGCTCGCTACTCTCTTCTCCAGAAACGTAGAGAATCTTTCCTCCTTTATGGCGCATCGCAGCTTGTAGCAACAAAGTCGATTTTCCAATGCCCGGCTCTCCAGCCAAAAGCACGAGCGATCCCGGAACCATTCCGCCACCTAGGACGCGGTTTAGTTCATCGTCCTGCAAAGCCAGACGCGGCTGCGTTTCCGTATCGATCTCAGAGATTCTTACGGGTTTAGGTGTCGCTGCTTGAACTTTTGGGGACGAATTGTCGGCCTTGGATTTGGTGAACTTCTCTTCAACTAAGGAATTCCACGCACCGCACCCATCGCATTTTCCTTGCCATCTGGCATACTCGTTGCCACACTCCTTGCAGAAGAATACCGTTTTAGTTTTCGCCATGCTTCATCTTTTTAACCACAGAAGTGGTTGAGTATCCATCCACGAGATTAATCGTTGCTGTTTCGGCGTTTCTCGCCTTCTGCAAGTCACTTCCTACCACGTAGTCTTTGGCGTTTGAATCAGTTTGTTCGGGGTTGTAATCCCCACCTTTTACGAGCACATCTGGCTCAATGAGCTTGATGATTTCATAAGGAGTCGGTTCGCTAAATATGACAATGGCATCAATCGATGAAAGCCCTGCGAGTACAAAGGCTCGATCTGCTTCTGCGTTAATGGGTCTTTCTGGCCCTTTGCCCAGGGTGCGCACTGATGCATCAGCATTGAGTCCAAGAATGAGCTTGTCGCCAAGTTCTTTTGCCTCAGCCAAAAGTGTCACGTGTCCTTTGTGAAGGATATCAAATACGCCATTTGTGAAAACGACCTTCTGACCTTTTAGCTTCCATTTCGCGATGAGGGATGGAATAGACTCTTGGCTATGAATTTTCGACTGCAGGTAGTTCAAGTGACTCATGTGGAAATTTTTTATTGTAAATGGGCATGGCCAGCATAGCTAATCCACCTACCAAAACCACCATAGCGGTTTGCGATACCCAAATAATCCATCCAAGTGCGAACCCCGTTTCGGCTGCGAGGCCATAGAGGAGAAGTACTTGCATTATTCCGACTGGAAAAGCGCCAATGCCCCCGGGAATCAAGACGATGGCGAAGCTACCGATGATAAACCCGGCAAAAATAGCAGCGGGTCCAAGTGTCGAGCTTTCTGGAAGAGAAAAGAAACAAACCCAAAACATCCCGACATACAAAGCCCAGATCAGGATCGTTGCAATGATGTATTGCGGCCATTTTTTCATTGATCCAATGCTCTTTAACCCTTCTACCAGCCCAGCTACAAAACCGAGCAATTTATTGACAAATGAAAACCGATCGCGGTATTTGAAAAGAACAAAAAGACCAAAGAGTCCCAGAACGACAAGCACAATCAAAGCCCAGAAAGTCCATGACCCGACAAAGCCCACTGCTGCGGCTTGAAATTCGGCGGCGTAATCTTGAAGCAGGCTGTATTGCAGAACGATGGTGATGGTCGTGATAATCAGCAGTAGAATAAAATCCAGTGCCCGTTCCGACAAGATCGATCCAAAGCTTTTCTGAAAGGGAATGTGTTCAAATTTGCTGATAGAAGCAGCTCGGCTCAGCTCACCTACTCGGGGCAGTGCCATATTGACGATGTACCCGATCATCACCGCCATAAAATTGTTGATTGGTCGAGTGGGATAGCCCATGGCATCTAGTTGGTACTTCCACCGGTAGCCTCTTATAAAATGGCTCAGTAAGCCCATAAAAAAGGACACAATCACCCAGAAGTAATCTGCTTGCCGAAACGAGTCGAATAGCGCATCGCGTTGAGATCCATCCAAATCGCCGTATATCTTTACAACAAGGTAAATCCCCAATGAGATGGGGACTGCAACTTTTAATACCTTAAGTATTCCGTTTTTCACTCGAGCACTATTATTTGTCAAAAATGCGACTATTTCTGCAAAATCATATTATCGATAAGTCGAACACCTTCTACTCGTGCAGCAATAAGTACGACCGGGGCATTGTGGCTCTTTCTATCGTAGGAAATAAGGGTTTTTGAATCTCTGATTTCAATATACTCCAGGTCAATTCCATGATCGGAGCTGAGCATCGATAATCCCAATTCTTGGAGCTGTTCTATTTCCACATCAGTCCACTGCTCATTTAGAGCTTGAAGCGTTCGATATATCTGTAAGGCGGTTTTTTTACCTTCTTCTGACAGGAGTTTGTTTCTAGAACTCATGGCCAATCCGCTCGGCTCGCGTACGGTAGGGCAGGTGATAACCTCAACGGGTAGATTGTAATTTCTCACTAATTCCTTCACCACGAGGCATTGCTGAAAGTCTTTTAAACCAAAGTAGGCCCGGTGGGGAAGAGTTAGCTCAAACAGGCGTTTCACCACGGAAGCCATACCGTTGAAATGGCCCGGCCGCATTTCGCCTTCCAAAACATTAGACACTTCTCCTAAGTTGTAAATGGTCTTGTCGGGTTTAGGATACACTTCATCAACCGAGGGGCAAAAAAGAATATCGCAACCCAAATCACGCAATTTTTCTGTATCTGATTCAATCGTTCGAGGGTACTTATCGAAGTCGGCTGATTCATTAAACTGCGTAGGGTTGACGAATATGGAACAAATGGTGATGTTTGTTTCCGACATAGACTGCCTTACCAGGTCCAAATGACCTTCGTGGAGTGCGCCCATAGTAGGCACAAATCCAATTACTTTGCCTTGATTCCTTGATTCTTCTGCGTAAGAAATGATTTCCTTAGCCGTTCTAATTACCTGCATTTGAGTGAGATGCGAAATTGAATGTAGGGGAAAAATTTAGGAGGAAAGGCGCTAAAGCTAAGGCTTTCAGTTGAAACTAAGGGAAAAAATATGTATTTTTGCAACGTATTTAAACAATTCCCAATACTTTATGAAGAAAACGAGAGTTTTGTACGTGTCGCAGGAAATTACGCCCTTTCTGCCTAAGAGTGAAGTGTCGGAAGTATCGAGGAACCTTCCACAAGGTATCCATGAGAAAGGCAAAGAGATAAGGGTGTTTATGCCAAAGTATGGTTCTATAAACGAGAGACGGCATCAATTACACGAAGTTATTCGCCTATCGGGGATGAACTTAGTGGTAAATGATACAGATCACCCTCTAATTATCAAAGTAGCTTCTATTCCGACTGCGCGAATGCAAGTGTACTTTATCGATAATGAAGATTACTTCCAGAGAAAAGCCGTTTTGCAAGACAAAGACGGAAAGTACTTTAAAGACAACGACGAAAGATCGATGTTCTTCTGCCGAGGGGTTCTCGAAACTGTTCGCAAACTTGGCTGGGCTCCAGATGTAATTCACTGTCATGGATGGTTTACATCGCTTATGCCGTTGTACATTAAGAAGTACTACAACGACGATCCACACTTTGCGGATGCTAAAGTTGTATACTCTGCTTACAATAGTGAGTTTGATGGTAGCTACGATAAGAAGCTCGTTGAGAAGCTCAAAATGGATGGTTTTGACGAAGGAGATATCTCTGAATTGAAAGATCCAAGTCTTCTGAACCTACACAAAATGGCTATGAAGTATAGCGATGGAGTAGTAGAAGGAAGCGAAGAGTTACCAAAGGACTTGGCTGAAGCTGTTAAAACTTCAGAAAAAGCTACACTCGAATACTGTGAGCCTGCAAGTTGCGTTAAGGCATACAGTGATTTTTATGATGAAATTCTTGAGGAGAACTCAGTTCTCGCCGAATAAGAACATTTACTACATGAATGTAAAGTTATTGCGGCCGTATTTTTCGGCCGCATTCCTTTTTTTGGGTCTTGCCTTTCTCACAGTAGGATGCGAAAAACCAGAAGAAGAAATTGGACTCGATTTGCAGCCCGATGAAGACATTTTGAATGTCTCTGTTATTGACACATTTTCAATTGTTTCATACACGTTGGAGGAAGATTCGCTCCGCTCAGATAAGCTAAACCCCGCTTTGGTTGGAGCCTATATCGATCCTGTTTTTGGGCTTGCCGAAGCCAAACACATTACTGAGCTCAGGCTCTCTACTAGCAGCCCAGACTTACTGCCGAGTGGAAATATCGACGACATTGTTGTGGACTCGATCATCCTGGCACTCGATTACCAATTGAGTCTTGATGATATCACTCATTACGATGGAAAAGGAGCACAATACTTTCAGGTTTTTCAGGTAATTGACAGCCTTTCTGTTGATTCGTCTTACTATGATATTACCGAAGTAGAGCTCGATACCGAAGACTTGGTAAAAGACGGTCTGAATCTGATCAAACCGAATTTTCAAGACTCTGTAACGGTAGGTGAAACACGGTTGGCGCCACAGCTTCGAATTCCAATTAAGGAATCTTTCGCCGATCAAATCTTTGAAGCTGCTCTTGACGGTCCGATTACTCCGGAGGAATTCGTTTCGCTAGTAAAGGGAATATCGATACAAGTCGATCCCGACCAGCAGAATTTGAATGGTTCTGGAATTATCTACTTCGATACGTTCAACGAAGGAAGTAGCCTTACTATGTACTACCGCGACATAAGTGGTGGTCCTGGCGATGAAGATACCCTCTCCTATGCTTTTGACATTCGTTCTAATACTGGGAAATTTGGTCATTTTCAACAAGACTATTCATTTGCCGATAGGTCACTTTTTTACCAGACTCGAGGTGAAAAGAGCCTCGGGCAAAAGGACTTGTACGTGCAAGCCATGGCCGGCACCAAGGTGAGGGTTGAAATTCCGCATATCGAAAACTTGAAGGATTCAACCAATTTCGCGATCAATAAAGTTGAGCTTATCGTTCCCATACGAGAAGGGTCTACATCGCGTCACATCCCGCCGGGCCGGATTTTCATTTTTGGTCTTGATGAAGAAGAGCGAATCTACATTCTGGATGATCAATTGGATGGTGGAGTCGATGGGTTTTACGACGAAGAGAACCAACAGTATCGGTTTTTAATAACAAGGCAGGTACAACAAATCATTCTTGGCCAAAGGGAAAACTATGGCTTTGAACTCGTAACTTGGAGGGCTGCTAACTCGGCGAACAGGGTCGTTTTGAATGGACCTGAATATCCAAACGCGGATGATCCGTCGAATAACATGAGAATGACCTTAACCTATACAAAATTTTAAGCCGATGTGTGGAATCGTAGGATACATTGGACATAGAAAAGGCATATCCAATTCTAATAAATGGCCTCAAAAGGCTGGAGTATCGCGGATACGATAGCGCTGGAGTAGCCATTCTCGACAATGGAGAAATAGACCTTTACAAGTGCCAGGGGAAAGTGGCCAATTTGGAAGCCTTGATCGGTGACGACTCGAAGCTTGTTGGAACCGCTGGAATCGGGCATACTCGCTGGGCTACTCATGGACCGCCCAATGATGTAAATGCGCACCCGCATAGTTCAGGCGACGGCAACATGGTGATGATTCACAACGGAATCATCGAAAACTACGGCCCGATCAGAGAAGAGCTTCAGAAGCGTGGACACAAATTTATCAGTGACACCGATACGGAAGTGCTGGTTCAGCTAATCGAGAATATTCTCAAGAACGAGCAGGTCAGCTTATTCGAAGCGGTGCGTATTGCACTTAGCGAAGTGGTTGGAGCTTATGCCATCGTGGTGATGGATAAGAACAACCCAAACCAGCTGATTGCCGCCAAGAAGGGATCACCTATGGTTATTGGGATCGGTGAAGACAAAGAGTTCTTCATTGCTTCCGACGCCACACCGATTGTGGAGTACACTAAGGAAGTGGTTTATCTCGACGACGAAGAGATTGCCATTATTGATCGCGAGAAGGGCTTTAAGCTCAAGAACATTCGCAATCAGGAAAAGACGCCTTACGTTCAGGAGCTCGAGCTGCAGCTCGAAGCCCTTGAGAAAGGTGGATACGAGCATTTTATGCTCAAAGAAATTTACGAGCAGCCGCGCTCCATCCGCGACAGTATGCGTGGACGACTTCGTCCGCAAGACGGATTGGTAGAGCTTGGTGGAATACGCGATTACATCCAAAAGTTTGTACACGCCAAGCGCATTATCATCATCGGATGTGGTACGAGCTGGCACGCTGGATTGGTCGGAGAATACCTTTTCGAAGATCTGGCTCGCATTCCGGTTGAGGTAGAATACGCCTCCGAATTCCGATACCGAAACCCGGTTATCGACGAATCGGATGTGGTGATCGCCATTTCGCAATCGGGTGAAACGGCTGATACACTGGCTGCCATCGAGCTGGCCAAGTCTAAAGGCGCTACCATCATTGGAATTTGTAACGTGATTGGTTCATCGATTCCAAGAGCCACACACGCAGGGTCGTATACTCACGCGGGTCCGGAGATCGGGGTGGCAAGTACCAAGGCCTTTACCGCGCAGGTGACGGTTTTGACGCTTATGGCGCTTTACGTAGCTCACCAGAAAGGATCGATTACCGATAGCCGCTACCGCAGCCTTTTGTTTGAGCTTGACGCTATTCCAGGAAAGGTGGAGCAAGTGTTAGCTCAGAACGATAAGATTAAGTACATCTCAGAGATTTACAAGGACAAGCCGAACGCCCTTTACCTCGGACGGGGATACAATTTCCCGGTCGCACTTGAGGGAGCCTTGAAACTGAAGGAGATTTCCTACATCCACGCAGAGGGTTACCCAGCAGCTGAGATGAAGCACGGGCCTATTGCCCTGATCGACGAAAAAATGCCGGTTTTTGTGATTGCTCCAAGAGCGGGGTACTACGAGAAGATCGTCAGCAATATCCAGGAAGTGAAAGCGAGAAAAGGAAAGATTATCGCGATCATCACCGAAGGGAGAAGAGCAGGTAAAAGAAATGGCCGAGCACTACATCGAGATCCCTGATGCAGACGAGTGTTTGATGCCGTTGATTACTTCTATTCCGCTGCAGTTGTTGAGTTACCATATTGCGGTACTTAGAGACTGCAATGTTGACCAACCGCGTAATTTGGCGAAGTCGGTTACGGTGGAGTAAGAAATATTAGATTGATTAAAAGGCCCCCTGATAGGAATATCAGGGGGTTTTTTGGTCTAAACAGAATCTGCAGGACATAGGAATAAGCGCCAGTGCATCGATATAGGGATTTCAAACTGAGCTTTCTCTGATGATTTTTTGTACACATCATTAGAATAATGCAACTAAATATAGTTACATTGCGTTATGTCTAAGCGAGAGAAGCTCGAAGCGCGCTTTTTAACACTGCCCAAAGACTTTCACTTTGATAAGATGGTCAAGCTGTTGGGCTATTTTGGTTTTGTAGAGGTAAAGAAGGGCAAGACATCAGGGTCTCGTGTGAAATTTGTGAATGACGCTGGTTTGGTGATTTTACTACACAAGCCTCACCCAAGCGGAATCATGAAACGGTATCAATTAAAGCAAGTAAAAGAAATATTAGGGTTATGAAGTATTTAGATTACAAGGGTTATACGGGCAGTATCGAGTACAGCCAAGACGATGATCTTTTGTATGGACGTGTGTTGGGTATCAAGAGTTTAATCTCTTATGAAGGGTCAACGGGAAAGGAGCTTTATGCCGATTTTAAAAGCGCCATAGACGAATACATCGCCACATGCGAAGAAGAAGGACTGAAAGCAGAAAAGCCGTTTAAAGGGAGTTTTAATGTGAGGCTTTCTTCGAAACTCCACGAAAAGGCGGCTTTACTGGCTATGGAATCAAAAACATCCCTGAATGCCTACGTCGCCGAATCAATCCGAATGCGGGTATCGAAGGAATTGAAGGATGCGTAATTTAGAGTTGAATTAGCAACTACCGCAGCATTGTAAATGCAGCGGAGCGGGGGAAAATCGAGTTCTAGTCAAGATCAATAACAGGAAAAGCAAAGACGAAAATGAAAATATCCGGAATAATTGTTTTGCTGTTTACTATGGGTCTTTCATTGTTCAGCGCTGATCCCGAAGGAACAAATCAAGTGAAAACCTATTTTTACGAGTATCAGAGTGATGATCCTGTGCGGGGGCAAGTATTTCAAAGTGGCTTTATTTTCTTAGAACAAAGTGATGGGTGGTTGCAGTGGAAGGACTGTAGAGAATACCCATTTGAAAACTCGTGTAAGTTCAAGTTTACGATGGATAGTACGGAAAGAGTTGTATATATCGAACTTGAGCATCATAAAAGGAAGCGGCCTGCTTTTTCTTTTAGTAAGTTTGATACTGTTGATGTTATCGATCTTTTCGCATCGAATGAACAAGAAATCACCTATAATTCTCGTTCTGTTTTCGCAGGTACTGACTCAATAGAATTTAATAGCGAAAAAATAGAATGTTATGCATTCCACCTCTTAAAGGGCAGGATGTTCTATAAGGAAGGTCAAGAGTTTTTTACCAAAAAGGACATCGTCTATCTTGATAAGGCAACATTTCTACCAATTCAAAATATTGAGTACTATTTCAGCTTGGCTACAGGAGAAATGCTTGATAAGCAAGGGCTTTTAACTTTATTGCCTGATGGTATATAGAGCTTTATAGACTTTGATTACCCGCTCCCCTGCAAGTACAATCCTGCTGTCTTTTCTCTAGCCCATCAAGAACTCGATTCAGCTAACCCCCCCCAACAAACCCTGCCAGGGAGATTTTCGATTCAAATAATCATTCCAGCTCCAACGGTCTCGTTGGTGGCTTCGTCGATTAGAATCAAGCTACCGGTTGTGCGGTTGCGGCCGTATCGGTCGAAGAACAAGGGCACGGTGGTTCTCAGGGAAATTCGGGCGATATCATTCATTTTGATCTCCTTGTCATCTTCCATGCGGTGGAGGGTGTTGATATCGACCTTGTACTTAATGTCCTTTACGATGCATCGCGCATCGCGAGTGGTGTGCTTTTAAAGCGTATTTCCCGTTTGGAGTCAAGGGCTTTTCCGACATCCAACAAACCATCACTTCCACTTCCTGCTCGGCTTTGGGTTGGTTATTGGCACGCACGATCATATCGCCTCGGCTCAAGTCTAAATCGTCTTCCAGACATAGCGTAACGCTCATCGGTGCGAAGGCTTGCTCCAGCTCTCCGTCGAATGTCGTGATCGACTTGATTTTTGAGGTAAATCCAGAAGGGAGCAGCATCACCTCGTCGCCCTTCTTGAACACCCCGCCAGCTACACGACCCGCGTAGCCGCGGTAGTCGTGGTACTCATCGGTGTGGGGGCGCACGACGTACTGCACCGGAAAACGGCAATCTACGTGGTTTTGATCGCCAGAAATGTGGATGGTCTCCAAGGTGTACATCAGGGTGCCGCCTTCGTACCAATCCATGTTTTTTGATTTGTGCACTACATTGTCGCCCTTCAAGGCAGAAATGGGAATAAAGCGCACATCGTTTACTTCCAGCTTTGAGCAGAAAGCTTCGAGCTCCGTGCGAATTTCTTCGTATCGCTCTTCGCTGTAGTCCACCAAGTCCATCTTGTTAACGGCTAAGACGACCAGGTGTTTGAATCCCGAGTAACGATGCGATAATGAACGAATGACGAGCGAGTTTGGGTCCACCAGTACACCGTTTCGCAGCGTCCACTAGGATCACGGCAACGTCTGCGGTAGACGCGCCTGTGACCATGTTACGGGTGTACTGAATCATGACCCGGGAGTGTCGGCCACGATGAATTTACGGTTGATCCGTCGCAAAAAAGCGGTAAGCCACGTCAATGGTAATTCCTTGTTCACGCTCGGCGCGAAGGCCATCGGTAAGTAGAGCCAAATTGATCGATTCGTCGCCACCCATTTTCGAGCTGGCGCGCTCAATCGCTTCCATCTGATCTTGAAAGATGCTTTTGCTATCGTATAGCAGGCGGCCAATCAAAGTTGATTTTCCATCGTCAACACTACCCGCCGTGGTGAACCGAAGTAGGTCCATGTCTGTATATGAATCTGTCTGGCTCATCTTAAAAGTATCCTTGTTTTTTGCGGTCTTCCATGGCGGCTTCACTACGCTTGTCGTCCGATCGCCCACCGCGCTCTGTAATTCGTGAAGAAGCTACTTCTTCGATAATTTTCTCTAATGTGTCGGCGTCTGATGCTGTGGCGCCCGTACAGGTCATATCGCCGATGGTTCTAAACCGCACGATTCGCTCTTCCACCACTTCTTCGGGGCGCTTATTGATAAAATCAGAGTCGGCAAGAATGACTCCATCGCGCTCAAAAACCCGGCGCTTGTGGCTGAAGTATAGCGATGGAATCTCAATTTTCTCATGCAGGATGTACTGCCAGATATCCATCTCCGTCCAGTTTGATATCGGGAAAACGCGGAAGTGCTCACCCATTTGCTTGCGACCATTAAAAAGGTTCCAGAGCTCTGGGCGCTGGTTTTTCGGATCCCACTGACCGAAATCATCGCGGTGGCTAAAGAAGCGCTCCTTTGCACGGGCTTTCTCTTCATCGCGGCGACCACCACCCATGGCGGCATCGTATTTTCCTTTCTCGAGAGAGTCGAGAAGGGTCGTGGTTTGCAGGCCATTTCGGCTGGCGTTGAAACCTTTTTCTTCCACCACTTTTCCTTGATCAATGCTCTCTTGAACGGATCCCACGATCAGATTGACACCGGTTTTCTCGATCAAGGCATCGCGGAAGGCAATGGTCTCATCGAAGTTGTGACCCGTGTCGACGTGGAGTAGAGGGAAAGGAACTTTGGCCGGAAAGAATGCTTTCCTGGCGAGGTGGAACATCACGATGGAATCTTTTCCACCCGAAAAGAGCATCACGGGATTTTCGAATTGGGCGGCTACTTCGCGCAAGACGTAAATCGACTCTGACTCTAACTCTTTAAGGTGTGTAAGGCTGTATGACTGAATCAATTCAGTTTAATTTTAGGTAAGATGTAATCTACTAGGTTTTGGGCCGATTCTTCTGGAGAATCTTGACCGGCTAAGATCGTAAAATCAGCTGGTTCTGGGGCTTCAAATGGGGCACTTATCCCCGTAAAATTTGGAATTTCTCCCGCTCGGGCCTTTTTGTAGAGTCCTTTTACATCGCGCGACTCGCAGACTGCGAGTGGGGTATCGATGTAGATCTCTTCAAAATGCGCTTCACCAACAATGGACTTAGCGAGTTCTCTGACCTCACGCGTTGGGCTTACAAAGGCGTTGATGGTAATCACACCTGCCTGGTTGAAGAGCTTGTTGACTTCAGCTATGCGCCTGATGTTTTCAAACCTTCCTTCGGGCGTGAAGTCCAGTCCTTTGTTTAGTCCATCGCGCACATTGTCGCCATCCAAAAGCATGGTGGCAAAACCGAGATCGTGGAGCTTTCGCTCTACGAGTTTGGCGATAGTCGATTTTCCCGACCCCGAGAGACCGGTCATCCAGATGCAAATGGACTTTTGATTGAGTAATTTTTCCTTTTCACTTCGCTGAAGGACTTCCTGATGGAAAGTGAAAATGTTTCCGGGCTTTTCTTCCATAATAAGTTATGCCAAATGTAAGAATTGTCCCATTTTTAGCCCTTTAACTAAGGGTTAACCATTTTCGAGTACATGCAGAACGTAAGAGAACTGCTGGATCTGTCGATTGATGCAGCGATCAAAGCAAGCGAAGAGATTTTAAAAATATACGGTCAGTCGTTTGATGTAGAGTTAAAGGACGATCGATCGCCGCTCACCGAAGCTGATAAGCAATCGCATATCAAGATTGTGGAGGGATTGAAGGCTTCGAATATTCCAATTCTGAGCGAAGAAGGAGCCAAGATTCCGTTTGGAGAGCGTTCACAGTGGGAGCGGTTCTGGATGGTTGATCCACTCGATGGTACCAAAGAGTTTATCAAGCGAAACGGGGAGTTTACGGTGAATATCGCGCTCATTGAAAACGGTGTGCCGGTCATGGGAGTTATTGTCGTTCCCGTCACTGGGGTGATCTACGCTGGTTCATCCCTCGGAGCTTTCAAAGGGAATAGCAAGGACTGGTCGGGAAGTTGGGATGATTGGGTTTCGACTGCTTCTTCCTTACCCATTATAGAGCCGAGTCGCCCTTTTACGGTGGTGGCAAGTCGATCTCATTTGAGTTCGGAGACGCAAGCCTTCCTGGACGAATTGAAGAAGGAACACAATCCTATTCAACTCGTTTCGATGGGAAGCTCGCTTAAGATTTGTCTCGTTGCTGAAGGGGCTGCAGATATCTACCCGCGTTTTGCACCTACCATGGAGTGGGACACGGCTGCCGGTCACGGTATAGTTCGCGCTGCTGGCAAGGACATCATCGACTTCGAATCGAAGGAGACCATGCCCTACAACAAGGAAAACCTGCTGAACAAGTGGTTTATCGTATCCTAAAGGCTCGCCGTGGATGAAACGGCTATTTGCGCTTCGCGGAGATCTTTATCATCATCGACCATAATGGAGTAATATCCATCGTTGCCCCAGATATTGCGGGCTATGTAGGCCTTGATGCGAAGTTTTAAGACTTCTTCAGACACTTTGATTCCGTACTTGTCTTTTTCCACTCCTTCTGATTCGGCGTAAGCCACGAAATCGTCAAAAAGTTGGTCAGAGATTTGGAATTCGCGGCGGAAATCGCGGTACGAGCCGTACTCTCCAAGTTCAGAGCGGTGGTCATCGGCATAGTCAAAACCAAACTGGTTGAGTAGGCCACGGTAACTTACCATACTTAAGTAGTGCGATGCTCCCACGGTGTCCATGCTCACGAAAATGTCGGGCATAATTCCGCCACCGCCGTACACTATGCGTCCACCTGGAGTAGTGTATTTCAAGCTGTCGGGAAAGTGAATGCTATCGGCACTCATCATCTCGCCGTGTGCCATTCTGATGTCGTAGTCGGCACCATAATCTACATCGCCGCCGTAGGGCTTTTGGATGCTACGGCCGGTTGGCGTGTAGTATCGCGCTACCGTCAGTCGCAATGCCGATTCGTCTGGCAAGCTCAATTGCTCTTGGACAAGTCCTTTTCCGAAAGATCTTCTTCCGATGATCGTTCCGCGGTCGTTGTCCTGGATGGCACCGGCTACAATTTCGGAAGCACTGGCTGAGCCTTGATTGATCAAGATGGCCAGGGGCATTTCGGCGTAGGTTCCACGCTTCATCGCGTAGTAATCCTTTTTCGGACTCGACTTACCTTCGGTGTATACGATCAATTGGTTTTTCTGGAGAAATTCCTCGCTGATCTGCACAGCAGCGTTGAGGTATCCACCACCATTTCCACGCAAATCGATGATGATTTCCTTCATCCCTTCATTGGTAAGCTCGGCCATATGTTCGATAAACTCGTCGTAGGTGGTACGCGCAAAGCGGCTAATCTTGATATACCCCGTGGTGCCGTCGAGCATCTGGGATGTCACCACGCTGTTGATCGGGATCGTACCTCGGGTTATTTCGAATGGAATCACCTTTTTGTTTCGAAGAATATCGACTTCCACCTGAGTACCACCGGGGCCTTTTAGAAGTCCGATTACTTGGTCGTTTGTAATTCCCGTTCCAGCGATTGATGAAGAATCAACCGCTACAATTTTATCACCAGCTCTGATGCCGAGCGCTTCACTAGGCCCACCTTCTATGGCCGAAACCACGTGTACCGTATCGTCTTGTATCAAAAACTCCACACCGATACCTTCGAAGTTCCCTTCCAGGGGTTCCGTGTAGGCCATCAATTCTTCGGCTGAGATGTAGTAGGAATGTGGGTCGAGATCTTCGAGAATGGCTCCAATGGCCTTGTCGATCAAGTTGTTCTTTGCTACCGTGTCTACATATTCCCGATCGATGTAGTTGATGATCTGAGTGATCTTATCGGCATTGGAGTTTGATCGAGTAGAAAAAATGGTTGTCGGTTGACTAGTCCCACTAGAGAAGTAGGTACCCAGGTAAATCCCCAGCACCAGCATACCCGCAAGGAAAATGGGGTAGTATATGATGAGTTTACTTCTGTCTTGATTGTGATTCATATTTAGCTTCCTTCTGTCAAGGGGATGTGTTCAACATTGATGCCAGCTTCTTCAAGCAGGGCTATTCCCGAACCATCTTTGTAAAGTTCGGCAAATACTACGCGCTTGATTCCCACCTGGAGTATCATTTTGCTGCAGTCTTTACAAGGCGAAAGCGTGAGATAGAGCGTCGCGTCTTGGGCGTTATTGGTCGACCTCGCTACCTTCGAAATCGCATTGGCTTCGGCGTGTAGGACATACCATAGGGTAGTTCCATCATCGCCTTCGCAGCAGTTGTCAAACCCAGCTGGCGTACCGTTGTATCCATCGGAGATGACCATACCATTTTTAACGATAATGGCCCCAACTTGTTTTCTATGGCAGTGTGAAAGTTTGCTCCATTCCCGAGCCATTCTGAGATAGGCTTGGTCGTATCGGCTTTGTTTTTCCTTGTCTGTAAAGGTGAGTGTACCCTCTGCAATCATGGTTCAAAAATACGACAGTTTGCGCAAAGGTGCTCGCTGGATAGGGTGTTAATTGATGTGAAGTTTGGGCAGAGTGGGAATGAGTGTAGGCGCGAGAGGTATTAAAAACAAAGCGAGAATGTTCACTTTCGCTCTCATTCTCGCTCTGTTTTGTACCTAGGGTGGGAATCGAACCCACACGATATTGCTATCACTGGATTTTGAATCCAGCGCGTCTACCAATTCCGCCACCTAGGCAGGGAATGGGAGCGCAAAATTAAGTAATAAGCGGAGTTGTACAAATAAATTTTTCATTCCTTCGCGAATCGCTCTTTATAAACTTGGTTTAACCGAGTGCATTACTTAGCTTTGCAGCCCTTTTAAGATGCCCTAAGAATGAGCACTTCAGTGAAAATTTTTGCCGGTCAGGCTTCGCTAAATCTCGGAGAGAAAATCGCAGAGAACTTCGGTTCTCAGCTTGGAAACCTCACGTACTCGCGCTTTAGCGATGGTGAATTCCAAATTTCTTTCGAAGAGAGTATCCGTGGAAACGATGTGTTTATCATCCAATCGACCATGCCACCAGCAGATAATTTATTGGAGCTTCTCATCATGATCGACGCGGCGAAACGCGCATCGGCTCGAAGAATTATCGCCGTTGTACCTTACTTTGGTTTTGCTCGTCAAGACCGCAAAGACAAGCCACGTGTGGCAATCGGAGCGAAGTTGGTAGCCAACTTGCTTACCGCTGCCGGAGTGGATCGCGTGATGACAATGGATTTGCACGCCGACCAAATCCAAGGATTTTTTGAAGTACCGGTTGATCACCTATTTGCATCTTCTATTTTCTTGCCTTACATCGAAACGCTCGACACGAGCAATTTGATTATGGCTGCTCCTGATACAGGTGGAACAAAGCGTGCAAACGCATACGCCAAACACCTCAATGTAGATATGGCCATTTGCTACAAGCAGCGCAAAGTGGCGAACCAGATTGAGAACATGACCGTAATCGGTGATGTTGTTGGAAAAGACGTTCTACTTGTCGATGACATTATCGACACGGCGGGTACGCTCACAAAGGCTGCCGACATGATGATGGACAAAGGAGCTAAAAGTGTACGAGCCATGTGTACGCACGCTGTGCTTTCAGGTCCGGCATACGAAAGACTTGAAAAATCTCAAATTAAAGAATTGATCGTTACGGATACTATTCCGTTGAAACAAGAGAGCTCTAAAATTAAGGTGTTGACTATTACTGACCTATTTGCAGAAGTCATCCACAGTGCTGTCAACTATCAGTCTATTAGCAAGCATTTTATCGTTTCATAATTATATATAACACACCATGAAAACAGTATCGTTGAGCGGTTCTCCAAGAGAGAACGTAGGGAAAAAAGATGCTAGTAAGGTAAGGTCTGAAGGCCGAGTTCCTTGCGTGGTTTATGGCGGTGAGTCACAAACTCACTTCTCAGTAGACCAGGTAGCATTCTCAAAATTTGTATTCACTCCAGACGTATTTCGTTTCGAGTTGGAAATTGACGGAAAGAAAGTAGATGCTATCCTTAAGGATCTTCAGTTCGACCCTGTAACAGACCAGGTTATTCACGCCGATTTCTTGGAAATCATCGAAGGGAAAGCCGTTAAAATGGAGCTTCCTGTGCGCATTACAGGAAACGCTATCGGAGTTAGAAACGGGGGTCGTTTGGCAACAAACTTCCGTCGTATCAAAGTGAACGGAATGCCAGCTGACTTCCCAGATGTGGTCTCTCTTGACATTACCAAGTTGAGAATCGGTCAATCACTCCGCATCAAAGACATCGAATTGCCAGGAGTTTCAATTCTTCACAACCCACAATCAGTTGTGGTAGCCATTAAAAACGCTCGTGGAGCTGTTGATGAAGGTGAAGAAGAAGATGAAGAAGGCGAAGAGGAAGGTGCTGAAGAAGGTGCACCAGCCGCTGAGTCTGCTGAATAATTTTCACAGATGAAATATCTAATTGCCGGATTGGGAAATGTGGGAAGCGAGTACGCTGAGACAAGACACAATATCGGTTTTAAAATTGCAGACGCCCTCACGAGGGCGTCTGCTGTTTCATTTGAGTCGGGTCGCTATGGCGACATTGCCAAAGTGAAATTCAAGGGACGTACCCTGATCGTACTCAAGCCCAATACCTACATGAACTTGAGTGGTAAGGCGGTTAACTACTGGCTTCAGCAAGAGAAAATCCCAAAGGATAAACTCTTGGTAGTAACCGACGATATCGCGTTGCCGTTTGGGAAGCAACGAATGCGACTCAAGGGCTCTGACGGAGGTCACAATGGGTTGAAAAACATCAACCAGGTATGTGGTGGATCTGATTATGCCCGACTCCGCGTAGGTGTAGGCGCCGACTTCCAGAAAGGACGCCAGGTTGACTATGTGCTAGGAGAGTGGAGCGAAGAAGAAAGAGCTGACCTGGATAAGCGGATAGACATCGCCGTAGAAACCATTCAGGCTTTTGTGACCCTTGGCGGCGCCAGGGCCATGAACGAATTCAACAACAAATAAAAAAGGGCTGTGATCACAGCCCTTTTTTGTTCGTTGTTGCTCTCTGATACATTTCGTTTAATGTAAAGATGACGAGGTCTCTGTTGGCGGAATTATTTTAGTCACTTCGAGTGTTTTATCAGAGGAACGAAGATAAAATGTATCGAGAAGTTGTTCGAAAACATGAGCGCCTTTAGGGTTCTCGATACGATTCACTCCTTAGGTCGTAAATCACTCGAACCGACAACTACTGCAAAGCGACAAATTATGAATGATCCCTACTTCTTGTTGACAGTAGGCAAAAAGCGAACGAGTCGTATTTCTTTCTAAAGCTTCTGCAGCAATTGCGCCATCGAAACTTTTTGGTTCATAATCGATGGAAGATCATCGATCGCAACCCGCTCTTGCTTCATAGAATCACGCTCTCTGATGGTAACCATATTATCTTCGAGGCTGTCGTGATCTACCGTAATGCAGTAAGGCGTTCCAATCGCATCCTGGCGTCGGTATCGCTTCCCAATACTATCTTTCTCGTCGTACTGACAGTTGAAGTCAATCTTCAATCGATCGATAATCTCACGCGCTTTTTCTGGTAGACCATCCTTTTTAAGCAATGGCATCACGGCGGCTTTTACTGGGGCCAAGGCGTGCGGAATGCGAAGCACCAATCGCGTTGATCCATCTTCGAGCGTTTCATCTATCAAGGCAGCTGAAAGCGTAGCCAAGAACAGTCGATCCAAACCAATCGAAGTTTCCACGACGTAGGGCACGTAATTCTCTTTGTCTTCGGGATCGAAGTACTGGAGTTTCTTTCCGCTAAATTCTTCGTGGCTTTTCAAGTCAAAATCCGTACGAGAGTGAATTCCTTCCAGCTCTTTGAAGCCCATCGGGAAATTGAACTCGATATCGCAGGCGGCGTTCGCGTAGTGCGCCAGCTTCATGTGATCGTGAAAGCGGTAGTTCTCTTCACCAAGGCCTAGTGTTTCGTGCCATTTGATTCGCGCTGACTTCCAGTGCTCGTACCATTCTAACTCCGTTCCTGGCTTCACAAAAAACTGCATCTCCATCTGTTCAAATTCGCGCATACGGAAAATGAACTGACGGGCGATAATCTCATTTCTGAAGGCTTTACCCGTCTGGGCAATCCCGAATGGGATTTTCATGCGGCTGCTCTTCTGCACGTTTAGGAAGTTGACGAATATCCCTTGAGCCGTTTCCGGACGAAGGTAAATGTCGCTCGAATCTCCCGCTACAGAGCCTAACTCCGTTTTAAACATCAAATTAAACTGGCGCACATCGGTCCAATTTTTAGAACCGGTTTCGGGATCGGCGATTCCCAAATCTTCAATTAGTTTCTTAACTCCGGCCAGATCTTCTGCATCCATCAGAGACTTGAATTGCCCTTCAATCTCGTCGATTTTAGCTTGATTGCGGAGTACGTTTGGGTTGGTAGCGCGAAACTGAGCTTCGTCAAAACTATCACCAAAACGCTTGATTCCCTTGGCTACATCCTTTTCGATTTTCACTCGGTACTTCTCGATATGATCTTCGATAAGCACATCGGCGCGGTATCGCTTCTTGCTGTCTTTGTTGTCGATGAGTGGATCGTTGAACGCATCGACGTGACCAGAAGCCTTCCATGTGGTTGGGTGCATAAAAATGGCTGCATCGAGTCCAACGATGTTTTCGTTGAGCTTCACCATAGCTTGCCACCAGTAGTTTCGCAAGTTGTTTTTCAACTCTACTCCATACGGACCGTAATCGTAGGTGGCGCTCAGTCCGTCGTATATTTCACTCGATGGAAATACAAATCCATACTCCTTTGCGTGACCGATTATCCGTTTGAGTTTATCTTCTTGTGGTTTCATAGAACTAGTGGCTATAAGCTGGGTTACTCTCTTTTTTGAATGCGCCAAAAGTACGCCAAATGCCCTGATGGTAAAAATGATTCGACCGCAATTTCCCCGTAGAACTTGCGTAAATTTGCACCATGGTACAAATTGAAGATAAGCTCATTGCCGACGATGTTTTCGACAAGCGATTTGTGTGTGATCTAAGCCACTGCAAGGGGGCATGCTGTGTGGAAGGGGAGAGCGGTGCTCCGCTCGATGCCGATGAGGTTGACAAGCTGGAAGAAATTCTGGATGATGTGAAGCCATACATGCGTAAAGAGGGAATAGAGCGTGTGGAAGAAGTTGGTGTATTCACGGTAGATTACGACGGTGAATATGTGACTCCGCTTGTCAATGATGCCGAATGTGCTTTCGTTCAGTTTGATGGAAATGGAATAACGAAGTGTGCTATTGAGATGGCTTTCCGAGATGGAAAAGTCGACTGGCCAAAGCCCATTTCTTGCCATCTATACCCGATTCGCTTGAAAGAACTCAAGGATTTTACCGCGCTCAATTACCACCACTGGCCTATTTGCGATGGTGCCCGTACCTGCGGGATGAATTTGGATGTGAAAGTGTTTAAATTTCTCAAAGAGCCTTTGATCCGGAAGTTCGGCGAAGATTTCTACAATCAATTGGAAGAGACTGATAAGTTCCTGGAAAGCGACAAGTCTTAATTTCAAGGATGTCATCGAAGGTGGGCAAAACATTCTTGGAGAGCCTGCGTTTATTGAATGTTAACTGGCTTATATCTGTCTTGATTTCAGGCTTTAAGAAGCCTTGGGTTCGAAGGTAATGCACGACGAAATATAAAATTGTGCCAAGTTTTTAACCGTTTTTTCGCCTTGGCTATGATTGATCAACAGATGTGATTCTCGGAAGTCCTTGTGAAATCTAAGATCGGGAATCTTGTCTCTAGTGCGTGTTGAAAACTTAAACTGAATGTGAATAGAAACAGTTTGATGGAAGGTCACATTTTTTCAATTTTTGTTCTCGGCTGACTCGTAAATCCTTCCTCGTTTCTCACTAGCAGACTAGGTAATTTGCAACGGCTTCCGATGCGTTAAAAAGCGCAAAACCAAGAATATAAGTCAGTATTAGTAAGTAAATTAGATAAAGCAAGACCTTTTATCATGGATGAAGTGACCCCTAAAAAAACAGACCTAGACATCAAAGAAGTACTACCAGAAAACACACCGATTGTGGAGCCAATTCTCGCTGAAAACAAGGATAGATTTGTACTATTTCCAATCGTGCACAACGACATCTGGAAATTCTATAAACACGCTGAAGCATCGTTTTGGACAGCTGAGGAGATTGACATTGAGCCAGACCTCGTGCACTGGGATCAGAAGCTCAATGATGATGAGCGTCACTTCATCAAGCACGTCTTGGCATTTTTTGCAGCGAGCGACGGAATCGTAAATGAAAATCTGGCCGAAAACTTCTTGTCGGAAGTACAATACACCGAGGCGAAGTTCTTCTACGGCTTCCAGGTTATGATGGAAAATATCCACTCAGAAACGTACTCTCTTCTCATCGACACTTACATCAAAGACAAGAGAGAGAAGAGCCGCTTGTTTTCTGCAATTGAAACGCTTGATTGCGTGAAGAAGAAAGCCGATTGGGCGCTTGACTGGATAGACAACGGATCGTTTGCTGAGCGCTTGATAGCCTTTGCTGCGGTTGAAGGGATTTTCTTTTCTGGGTCTTTTTGTTCGATTTTCTGGTTGAAGAAGCGTGGTTTAATGCCAGGTCTTAGTTTCTCCAATCAGTTGATATCTAGAGATGAAGGGCTTCACTGCGACTTTGCTTGTCTGCTTTACAACGATCACCTTCAAAACAAACTACCAAAAGAGAAAGTCCAGAAAATCATCATGGATGCCGTGGAGATCGAGAAGGAGTTTGTGACAGATGCACTTCCAGTTCGATTAATTGGAATGAACGCCGAGTTGATGCAGCAGTACATCGAGTTTGTCGCCGACCGACTTCTCGTAGAGCTTGGAAATGAAAAAGTGTATAACGCGACTAATCCATTCGACTTTATGGAGATGATTGGGTTGGCTGGAAAGACTAATTTCTTCGAATTGAAAGTGGCAGATTATCAGAAAGCAGGCGTTTCTTCATCATCTTCTTCAGATGACAAGAACTTCACTATGGACGCCGATTTCTAAGCCGATTTAAATAGCATACTACTTACCTCACCTTATTAATAACCAAATATGTCCTACGTACTCAAGCGCGATGGCCGGAAAGAGTCGGTAAAATTTGACAAGATTACCGCCCGGATTAAAAAACTCTGCTACGGATTGAACCCAGGCGTCGATCCGATCGAAGTGGCGAAGAAAGTCATAAATGGTATCTACGAAGGAGTAACCACTTCTGAGCTTGATAACCTGGCGGCAGAAGTAGCTGCGACGAACACCATAAAGCACCCTGATTATGCTTTGTTGGCGAGCCGTATTGCGGTGAGTAACCTTCACAAGAATACAGCGAAATCGTTTTCCGAAACGATGAAGCAGTTGTATGAGTACGTTGACCCAAAGACTAATGAACCGGCGGCACTTTTGGCTGACGACGTTTACAAAATTATCGTCGATAACGCTGAAGTCCTTGACTCGACAATCATCTACGATCGCGATTTTAGCTACGATTACTTCGGTTTTAAAACGCTTGAAAGATCTTACCTCTTGAGAATTAACGGTGAAGTAGCCGAACGCCCACAACACATGCTCATGCGTGTTGCCATCGGAATTCACAAGGAGGATATTGATTCGGCTATAGAGACTTACAATAAGATGTCGGAAGGGTGGTTTACCCATGCTACACCTACTCTCTTCAATTCGGGTACCCCGAAACCACAGATGTCGTCCTGCTTCTTGTTGACCATGAAGGAAGACAGTATCGGAGGAATTTACGATACGCTAAAGCAGTGCGCCCAAATCTCTCAGAGTGCCGGTGGTATCGGACTTTCTATCCACGATATCAGAGCAAAGGGATCTTATATCCGCGGTACAAATGGAACTTCGAATGGTATTGTCCCAATGCTTCGCGTATTCAACGATACCGCTCGCTATGTAGACCAAGGTGGAGGTAAGCGCAAAGGATCATTTGCGATCTATATGGAGCCTTGGCACGCCGATGTGTTCGACTTCCTGGAAATGAAGAAGAACCATGGGAAGGAAGAAATGAGAGCTAGAGACCTCTTCTACGCCATGTGGATTCCAGACCTGTTCATGAAGCGTGTTGAAGAGAATGGAGAGTGGACTTTGATGTGTCCGAATGAATGTCCGGGCTTGTCTGATGCCTACGGAAAGGACTTCGAGAAGCTCTACGAGAAGTACGAAAAGGAAGGTAAAGGCCGTAAAACAATTAAAGCCCAGGAGTTGTGGTTTAAGGTTCTCGAATCTCAAATTGAGACTGGAACGCCTTACATGCTGTACAAGGATGCTGCCAACGAAAAGTCGAACCAGAAAAATCTGGGTACGATTAAGTCGTCAAACCTCTGTACAGAGATCATGGAGTACACCGCGCCTGACGAAACAGCCGTATGTAACCTGGCATCTGTGGCGCTTCCAAAATTCGTACGCGAAGGGAAGTTTGATCACGATAGGCTATTCGATATCGCTTATCAGATGACGGTTAACCTAAACCGAATCATCGACAACAACTTCTACCCGACGCAAGAAGCGCGAAACAGCAATATGCGCCACCGGCCTATCGGAATTGGTGTTCAGGGATTAGCTGATGCTTTTGTATTGCTTCGCATGCCATTTGAGAGCGATGAAGCACGCAAGCTGAACCGAGAGATCTTTGAAACGATTTACTACGCGTCCATGACAGCGAGTAAAGACCTCGCAAAAGTTGATGGGCCTTACGAAACGTATAAAGGCTCACCAGTGAGCAAGGGCATTTTCCAATTCGATATGTGGGGTGTAACGCCTTCCGACCGTTGGGAATGGGATGTGCTAAAAGAAGAAGTGAAAGAGCACGGGGTGAGAAACTCTTTGCTGTTGGCTCCAATGCCTACAGCTAGTACAGCTCAGATCCTTGGAAACAATGAGTGTTTTGAGCCATATACCGCAAATATTTACACCAGACGTGTACTCTCTGGCGAGTTCGTGGTCGTAAACAAGCACTTGCTTCGCGACCTGGTAAAACTTGGTATCTGGAACGATGATCTTCGTCAAAAGCTTATGGCTTCAAACGGATCGGTTCAGAACATCAAGGAAATCCCTGAAAACCTGAAGGAGCTGTACAAGACAGCTTGGGAGATCAGCCAGAAGGCGATTATTGATATGGCCGCTGATCGAGGAGCTTATATCTGCCAATCTCAGTCGCTCAATATCTTTATGGAGAATGCGAATTTCGCTAAGCTGACGTCGATGCACTTCTACGGATGGAAGAAGGGCTTGAAGACGGGAATGTACTACTTGAGAACCAAAGCGGCAGTAGAAGCCATCAAGTTTACAATCGATAAGAGCAAATTGAGCTCTCCCGAAGAGCAAAAGGCCGCCGAGCTGGAAGCTGCAGCTGCCTGCTCGATAGAAAATGGTCCCGATTGTGAGATGTGTAGCGGTTAAGAGACACACTCCAGAACGATCTAAAGCGCCCCGAAATCACTCGGGGCGCTTTTATTTATAGTTTTTCTAAATAAGCTCCGGTGACAAATCCATGACAATACAAGTGGGGAAGAATACGATTTTTGTACCTACTTAATGAGCAGCTCTTCGTTGACATACATGCAGGGAATCACCTTTACCCATAAAGCCCTGCCACTAGACCTAATCGGTAAGTTTCACATCGATCCGGATTTTCAAAAAGAGAAACTCGGAAAGGTGAAAGCTTCTCTCGGTTTGGATGAGCTGTTTTATCTATCTACATGTAATCGTGTCGAATTCTTGATTGTTGCCAAGTCAGGCGTGCTACCGAGCCCTGCTCAGCTCATTGCCGCTCTCGGATTGGAAATCAGCGAAGATGAAGCCGAACAATGCAAAAAAGCAGCATTGTTATACAACGGCGAGGATGCGGTTAGACACTTATTTGAAGTGAGCGCTTCTCTCGACTCTATGGTGATTGGAGAAAGGGAGATTATCACACAGGTGAGAAAGGCACACGAAGCCTGCAGAGAAATGGGTCTTTCTGGAGATACCATTCGACTTGTCATCAGAAAAACGGTAGAGACAGCCAAGCAAGTATTCACCGAGACTGACATCTTCAAGAAGCCAGTTTCAGTCGTTTCCCTGGGCTTCCACCGTTTGAAAGAACACAATTTGCCTGAAAGCAGCCGTGTACTTATGATCGGTGCTGGTAAGACAAACCGGGCCATGGCCAAGTTCCTGATCAAGCACGGATACAAAAACCTTTTCATATTCAACCGAAGTATTGCCCGAGCTGAAGAGCTTGCTAATGACGTTGGTGGTGAGCCGCACAACCTTAGCGAATTGGAAAACTTCAAAGGTGGGTTTGATGTGATGATTACCTGTACAGCATCGAGTGATCATATTGTCGGTCAATCGACTTATGAAAAGCTTACTCAGAACGCCATCCACCCGAAGGTGATTATAGATTTGGCAATCCCATCAGACATCTCACCAGAGGTGATCGACAACTTGCCCAAAGACGTGAGATATATCGATATCGCCGAATTGAAAACAGTGGCTGACAAAAATCTATCGGAGCGGGCTCAGGAAATCGAAAAGTGTCAGGCAATTATCGAGGAAAGCATGATCGAGTTTCGCGCGATGTACAACCAGCGCAAAATTGAGATAGCGATGAGCGATATCCCAAAAAAGGTCAAAGAAATTCGAGAGATTGCTTTGACTTCTGTTTACGCCAAGGAAATAGATGGTATGGACAGCGAGTCGCGTGAGGTACTCGACAAAGTGATCGCCTACATGGAGAAGAAGTACATCTCCGTTCCAATGAAGATGGCGCGAGAAGTAATCTTGAATCAATCGAAGTGAATTCAGTAAAAATTACAATTGGATCGCGAGGTAGTGACCTAGCCTTGTGGCAAGCACATTTTGTAAGAGATGAGCTTGAAAAGCATGGCCATCAGGTAGAGATCAAGATCATCAAGACCAAAGGAGATGCCATACAGCATTTGAGTTTTGATAAGATGGAGGGTAAGGGATTCTTCACCAAAGAAATCGAATCGGCTCTTCTAGCGAAAGAAATAGATCTCGCCGTTCATTCATACAAGGACTTAGAAACAACGCAACCAAAGGGTTTGAAAATAGGTGCGACTTCCTACCGTGCTAACCCCGTTGATACGATCCTTATACGTAAGTCTGAAGTGGACCAAAATGAGAAATGGTCCGTTAAGAAGGACGGTGTTATTGGTACATCAAGTGCGCGCAGAAAGCTCCAAATACAGGTTCATCGACCTGACCTTCAGATTAAGGACATTAGAGGAAATGTTCCGACTCGAATCGGGAAGTTGCGGAGTGGAGATTTTGACGCCATCGTACTTGCTAAGGCGGGTATCGATCGATTAGAGTTGGACCTGTCAGACCTCCACGTATTTGAATGCGACCCGCTAGACTTTATACCCGCTCCCGCTCAAGGAGTGTTGGCTCTTCAAATAAGAGAAGATCACAGTGAATTGGAACAGGCGCTCGAGCCGATAAACAACGTGGAAGTGGCCAATAGGGTGGGTATTGAGCGGAAAGTTCTAAACCTATTCCACGGCGGATGTCAGCTACCGCTTGGCGCATATTGTGTGGGCTCAGAGACTGATGGCTACCGAATTGATGCGATCATGGCGCCTGATCTCCAGAGCTTACCGTCCAGAGTGACTGTAACCGGCGACAAAAAAGAAGGATTGGCAGAAAGAGTCGTAGCTGAGCTTAAAAAAAAAGCCTAATCAGGCGGCGACTATTCTACAGCCGTCATCATCTAGGATCCGTATTCCAAGATCTCGTCCAGCAAGGCATAGCCGAAATCGAATTTCAGTCTTGTATAGAAATCAAACCTGTAAGCTCTGTTGCGCTTCCAGAAGGCGATTGGGTATTTTTTTACTCTCCAGGAAGTGTAAACGCTTTTCATAAGATCTTCCAAAGTTTTCCTTCGAACTACAAGTATGGGAGTGTGGCACCAGGGACTAACGGTGAGTTGGAAAAGTTTGGGGTAGAGCCAGCTTTCAGTCCAGAGTCGATGGATATAGAAGAGAATGTGAAGGCTTTTGCTGCCAGAGTAGGAAAGGATGAAGTAGTCAATACTCCGGTCGGAAACCGCAGTGGAAATAGGTTGAAGACAGTATTGAGTGAAGACCAACTCAAATCAGTTGTGATATACAATACGGTTCCTGCAGAGCAGATTCGCAAGTCTACAGCGACTTATCTCATATTCACATCTCCTACCAATGCTGAGTTTTACTTTGATAAGCATGAAATCAGAGAAGGTCAGCGCGTAGTAGCAATTGGCCAGACAACAAAAAAGGCCCTTGCGGGCCTTGGATTCGATCGAATAGTGGTCTCCGAAACACCTTCCGAAGAAGGGATTTGGAAAGCCATTCAAGCTGAACTTATTTGAAGGCGTTTTCGCCAGTGATATCTAGTCCTGTGATCAGCAAGTGGATATCGTGCGTTCCTTCGTATGTAACTACCGACTCCAAATTCATCATGTGGCGCATGATTGGATACTCATTCGTAATACCCATTCCACCGTGCATCTGACGGGCGTCACGACAAATTTTCATCGCCATGTCTACGTTATTTCTTTTCGCCATCGAAATCTGTGCGCTAGTCGCTCTTCCTTCTTCTCTCAATTGACCGAGTCTAAGGGTGAGCAATTGCGCTTTTGTGATTTCAGTAATCATTTCGGCAAGCTTCTTTTGTTGAAGCTGGAATCCGGCGATTGGCTTACCAAACTGGTGGCGCTCTTTAGAGTAGCGAAGGGCAGAATCGTAACAATCCAAAGCAGCTCCGATGGCTCCCCAAGCAATTCCGTAGCGTGCACTATCAAGACATCCAAGTGGAGCTCCGAGTCCTGATTTACCTGGAAGCAGGTTCTCCTTTGGGACTTTTACGTTGTCAAACACCAATTCACCTGTGTTGCTGGCTCGCAAACTCCATTTACCATGCGTTTCAGGAGTTGTAAACCCTTCCATTCCACGCTCTACAACAAGTCCGTGGATGCGTCCAGTTTCATCTTTTGCCCAAACCACAGCGATGTCTGCAAAAGGGGCATTAGAGATCCACATTTTAGCACCGTTCAGCACGTAGTGATCTCCAGCATCTTTGAAGTTGGTGATCATTCCTCCCGGGTTAGACCCGTGATCTGGTTCTGTAAGGCCAAAACAACCAATGAATTCGCCTGATGCTAGTTTTGGCAGGTATTTTTGGCGCTGCTCTTCATTCCCGTATTTCCAGATTGGGTACATGACCAATGAACTCTGAACAGATGAAGTAGAACGTAGACCGCTGTCACATCTTTCGAGCTCTTGCATGATCAATCCATAAGAAATCTGATCCAAACCAGCTCCTCCGTATTCAACTGGAATATATGGACCAAAAGCCCCGATTTCAGCCATTCCAGGAATGAGTTGCTTTGGGAAGGTTCCCTTCTCGAAGTATTCTTCGATAATTGGAGAAACTTCTTTTTTCACCCACGCTCTGGCGGCGTCTCGCACAAGCTTGTGTTCTTCTGACAAAAGCTCGTCCATTTCATAATAATCGTGGCCTTGGTATTGATCTGTACGCATGTTGTTTATTTTTCGCGCCCAAAGGTATAAATTAGGCCAATAGAAACAGACTAGAAAAGCGCTGAAATCTATCCCTTACATGAGGTTCATCACGGCTCAAATAGACATGACTCCCATTCTCCGACCTGCTCCTAATTTGTTCGAGGAGTGGATGATAGGTGTGGTGGTATTCATAGTTGTTGTGCTCGCATATACACGTATGGTCTACGCAAAGCGTCTGAGTCGTTTGTTCAATTCGATGGTCCGGATTCAGATTTTAAGACAGGTTATGAGGGAAGAATTGGTGTTTTCGCACCGCGCTTCCGTTCTTCTACTGATCAACTTTGTGCTGATTATGGCATTAATCGTTTACCTGGGTGGGGTTTATTTTGAGTGGTCCTTTATTGGCGAAGGTGGGTTGAGCAAATTCATGTTGATCGCTGCTATCATTGCCGGCCTTTACATTGGGAAGCTCATTCTTTCTAGGATCATGCGTTGGCTTCTTGGAGACAACGGCATAATTCGCGAGTATCTTTTTGAACTCTTTCTTATAAATAAGGCAGCGGGCGTTGTGCTTCTGCCTCTAGCTATTTGCCTTGTTTTTGTCAATATTGGCAAGCTTACTTGGGTTATTGGACTGGTAGCCTTTATTGTAGCTGGGTTTTTCTTATTTCGAATCATTCAAGGTCTCAGGTTGAGTACTTCGTATAGAGTTTCGTGGGTCTATATTATTTTGTACCTTTGCACCCTCGAAATTCTACCTTTTTTATTCCTCTTCGGAGCGTTAGAAACGGGTAAGTTTTAACAGAAGTAAAACTCAAGGAGATACTATGGCGGAAAAAGTCAAATCCATTTTGATTTCGCAACCAAAACCAAGCTCGGAGAAATCACCGTACTACGATCTAGCAGAGAAGTACAAACTGAAAATTGATTTCAGGCCATTCATTCATGTGGAAGGAGTTCCGGCAAAGGAATTCCGTCAGGACAGAGTGAATATTCTCGAGCACACGGCGGTTATTTTGACAAGTCGAAATGCCGTTGACCACTTCTTCAGAATGTGTGAAGAGATGCGTACACCTGTGCCAGAATCGATGAAGTACTTCTGTCTTTCAGAATCGACGGCGTACTACTTACAGAAATACGTTGTTTATCGAAAGCGAAAAATCTTTCATGGTAAAGTGAGCTTTAGAGACCTTTTGGAGGTAATCAAAAAGCACAAGAATGAGAAGTATTTGTTGCCGTGCTCTGACATCCACAAGCGCAATATCACTGACCTTTTGGATGGCATTAACATCAAGTACACCAAGTCTGTATTTTACAAAACAGTATGTAGCGACTTGTCGGATCTTGCCGACGTGAACTACGACATGCTGGTATTCTTTAGTCCTTCGGGAATAGAGTCTTTGTTTAAGAATTTCCCTGACTTCAAGCAGAACGGAACGCGCATTGCCGCTTTCGGAACAACTACATCAGCTGCAGTTGAAAAGGCAGGGCTAAAAATTGATGTTCACGCTCCAAGCCCTGGACTCCCGTCTATGTCTATGGCCATTGAGAGCTACATCAAGAAGGTGAAAAAATAGATTTTCAAAAATCGAAGGAAGGCAGCCCACGGGCTGCCTTTTTTGTATCATTGAGTATGGAATACAAATTCCCAAAGGCTGAGAAAATTACTTCGAAGTACGATATTGATGCCCTTTTTCAAAAGGGTCGATTTATCAGGGAGAAAAGTCTGTCCATCAAATACTTGGTGGTTGAAAGATCTGAGGGAAGTCCATTGATTAAGGTTTTGGTTGTCGTTCCGAAAAGTCGGTTTAAAAAAGCAGTGGATCGCAACCGGATAAAGCGGCTCATCAGAGAAGTGTACCGTCTCCATCCTGATATCAGACCTAATAGCGCAAAACTAGATGGTAGTGGGCTAGATATGGCCTTGATGTATCAAGGTTCGCAGATGCCGAGTTTCGATGAAGTTAGAGACTATTACGTTGCAGGTATGCGCAAGCTCAACGAGCGCATAGCCAAACCTTAACAAGAATTAACCGACCACCGCATCAAATTGGCAATTTAAGCCTTCCTTTGACCTTCAAAGAGTTGTACATTTAGTCTTTCAAGACAATTTTCATTGGCATGAGTAAGAACTGGAAAAAAAGAATCGTAATAGGAGGGCTGGCAATAACTGGCCTCGTTGGTATTTACGGAACTACGAAGGATAACTATTTCGAGATATCAAAGAACCTTGAGATTTTTGCCACTCTGTACCGCGAGCTCAACGTTTTTTACGTGGATGAAATCCAGCCCGGCGAGATGATGAAAACGGGTATCGACGCGATGCTCGAATCTCTTGATCCCTACACCACTTACATCACAGAAAGTAATATTGAAGATTACCGTTTTATGACCACTGGTGAGTATGGTGGCATAGGTAGTTTGATCCGTACCGTGGATGGAGACGTGTACATTTCGGAGCCGTACAAAGATTTTCCAGCCTATAAATCTGGGTTGAAAGCCGGTGATAAGATTCTTAAAATAGACGGTAAAAGCATAGACGGAAAAGACCAGGAAGAAATCAGCAAAATGCTAAAAGGTCAGTCTGGCACCAAACTGACGATCGAGTACGAACGAGCTGGGACTATCTCAGAAACGGAACTCGAAAGAGAGCAGGTGAAAATTCCAGACGTACCCTATTATGGTATGCTAGATGATAAAACGGGATACATCAGTCTATCGAGTTTTACCCGAACGGCGAGCAGAGAAGTGCGCGAGGCGTTCATGGACTTGAGAGATAATCACGGTATGGAATCGCTAGTATTTGACCTCCGCGGAAATGGTGGTGGATTGCTGGGAGAAGCTGTCAACATCGTGAATATCTTCGTGCCAAAGGGGCAAGAAGTCGTGAGCACGAAAGGAAAGATTTCAGAATGGGATAAGTCTTACTCAACATTGGCCGCCCCAATGGACACACTTATGCCGCTCGCTATCCTGGTTAATGGAGGAAGCGCATCGGCTTCTGAAATTGTGTCGGGATCAATTCAGGATTTGGACAGAGGAGTGATCATCGGAACGAGAACTTTCGGTAAAGGACTGGTGCAGCAGACCAAGGACTTACAGTTTAACAACAAGCTGAAACTGACCGTAGCCAAGTATTACATCCCCAGCGGCAGATGTATTCAAAAACTGGATTACACTCACAAAAAAGACGGTGTGGCAGAAGAAGTTCCAGATTCACTCTTGATGGTTTTTCAAACCCGAAATGGAAGAGATGTGATCGATGGCCGTGGGATTGACCCAGACATTGAAATTGAAAAGACGGAATTCCCTCATATCCTGGCTAGTCTCTTGAGTGAAAACTTATTCTTCAAGTACGCCACTGAGTATGAGCGTACGCATGATGAAATTGCTGACCCTGAAAAGTTTGAACTTTCAGAACAAGAGTATAAGGCCTTTACCGACTATCTGGCGGATAAGAATTACAGCTACGAAACTGATACAGAAGCTGAACTCGAAAAACTGAAGGAGATAGCTCAAAAGGAGAAGTATTGGGACAAGGCCTCTGATGAATTTAAAGCTTTGGAGTCGGCGCTTCACTCTAAAAAGAATCAAGACCTCTTAATATACAAAGACGATATAGTCGACATTCTGGAGAATGAGATCGTATCGAGATATTACTACCAAAGAGGGCGGGTACAGGCTCAACTATCAAGCGATGAGTCAATTGCAAAAGCGCTTGAAATTCTGAATGATGATAACGCCTATAATGGTATCTTAGGTCCATCATAGACTTGAGTTATTGTCGCTTAAACCTATTCATCATCCCAAATTCCTGATTGGGTCCATCCTCCTTGGGTTCATGGCATTTGCTATGCCCAATCTCAACGTACTGATGAGTATTGGGACCATCCTACTTCTAGGGTTTTGGTTCGTATACCCCGGGGCTAAGCTAGGTCTTAGCAATTTGAGGAAAAACAAGCTGGCTATTGGGCTGATAGGGCTGTTCCTAGTCCATGTCATTTGGCTGTTTAATACAGAAGACTTCTCTTATGCGCTAAAGGATCTGAGAATAAAATTGCCGCTACTGGTATTTGGATTGGTCTTGGGCTCAATGCCTATAACGAAGGTACAGGGTAAAATCATCTTCTTCGGCTTGTCTGTTGGTATCTGGGTAGCTTGCATCTCTACATATATCAATTATTTCAGTTTGCCTCCTGACTTGGGAACACATCGAGATTTGGTGACGGGTATTTCCCATATTAGGCTGAGTTTGTTGATGGTTTTGCAGTTGGCAGGGTTCATTTATTTCTGGCACCGCCTTTCTAAGCCGTGGAAGGTATATGTTTTGATATCGGCTATCAACGTCCCCATATTCTTCAACTTAATTCAGTCTCTCACTGGTCTTGTTGTATTCCTAATTCTCGGTTGTTTTTCTCTATTGTACATGGTTTTTAGAAGAGGGAAGAAAGGATTGGGCTGGAGTGTTATCGCTCTTTTTCTGGCCTTGCTGGTCCTGGGCGCCTTTCAAGGCAAGATGTATTATGAAAAGTACTTCACAGTTCAAACACCTGAGACTGAAGTGAAGTTGAAAACTACTGCACTCGGAAATCCATACAACCACTACAATGAGAATGGACTAGTAGAAAATGGACACCTAATCTATATTAATCTAGCTGAGCTGGAAATGGCCCAGGCTTGGAATGCGCGGAGCAGAATTAGAATAGACTACAATAATGGTGAAGGGCTAGACGTAGCGAATACTCTGATTAGGTATTTAACATCGCGAGGCTTGACCAAGGACGCTGAAGGAGTTTCAGAGCTAAGCGATTCCGAAATTAGGGATATCGAGCAGGGAGTACCGAGTATTCTTTATACGCGATACAGTGGTCTCAGGCTTCGATTGCACACTTTCTTTTTTGGTATTCACCTTTACTCTAAGACAAATGATGCCTCTGGGCTTTCCTTTTTCCAAAGGGTAGTATACTGGAATGTAGGAGTAGAGCTAGTTAAGAAGAACTACCTGCTAGGGACAGGTACAGGTGATGTGAAGAATGATTTCATTGCCATGTACGACGAGATCGATTCCAATTTGGAAGAGAAGTATCGGCTCAGAGCGCACAATCAATTCCTGACATTCTTTGCCAGTTTTGGAATCTTTGGCTTCCTATTCTTCATCGCCTTGTTCATTTACGCATTTAAAAAGCGATCCATGAACTATCTAGCTACATGCTTCTACTTATTGGCATTCTTGTCATGCCTCACTGAAGACACGCTCGAGACGCAAGCGGGTGTCACCTTCTTTGCATTCTTCTTCGCACTCTTTTCAAAACCATTCGTCGCAGAGAATAGAGACAAGTCTAGTTCACCACAAACTTCCCTGAGCTAAATACTCTGTCTTGCGAAATGATCTGGAAGGTGTAAAAGCCGCTAGGCAAATTAGTGTCAATTGAATTAAGCCCTGAAGAAACTGGGTGACTGCCAACAACTTTCCCCGTAATATCCATCACCTTCATCGACATGTTTTGATTGACTATTTCAGGTGATCCGTCAAAACGAATTTGGAAGCTACCCTTGTTGGGGTTTGGAAAAAGTTCAAAGCCTAAATCTGAATTCAGATCAGATGTGTTTGTGTTGTTGTCTATAATGGTCAAACAGTAATCTTCGGTCTCGCCATAATTGTATGCCAGGCAAGGGTCTTGTGGATCTACACCACCAAATCCGACGTATTCCATGATAATTCTCAATCTGGTGTTTCCGAGAATAGCATCAGCAGGTACGGCTATACTTCCCTCAAGTGGGTTAGCACTTGCCTGTTCTGATTCCATAACCAGCTCATCTGCATCGAAGAGACCATTTTGATCAAAATCGATCCATACTCGGATGAATTCAGAGAATGATCCACCTGCAAATCCGGGGGTCACTGTAGCATCGTAAGATTCATTCACCATCAATTCAATTCCAGTATTTTCAAAAAGGGCATAGCCTCCGTCATTTCCGGTTGTGTTTACATATTCTCCGATTTCCACTATCTGGATAAACTCTTCATCCGCTACTTCCGGGTCTCCGGCACTTTCACAAAACTGGTGATCAGTGCAGTGTCCACAGCCGAGTGTTTGAATATCGATGTATGATGCCAGGGCAAAGTCACCAGCCGCACAGTTGGGTAGAACGGCAATTTGGTATGCTGCACATTCTTCCAACGCTGATATCGTAAATTCTCCTATTTCGGAATTTCCTGCTTCAGTCCATTCGGTGGATCCTTCAAGTTGATAGTAAACATCATAAGAGTCGATTCCAAAACTCATTTCCCAAGAAAAGCTAGTTTCCATCTCCGATGTATCGTTTGATGTGAGCGATTCCGCTGCGAGACAGCACCCCTGAGATGTAAAGATGATCGTGTTATCGTACTCGAGTTCATCTACCGGAGCTCCCTGACAGTTGTTTGCTGCCTGCACTTCATATACAACGCATGTTTCGAGATCATCAAACACCAGTGGCTCACCTTCGAGGTTGGTGTAGTACTGCCAATCTGTAGTACCTTCAACGGCAATTCTTATCACCATTGAGTCTACCCCAATAGTATTCCAGCTGAAGGTATGTACTGTATCATTCTCCACTGTCAATTCAAACTGTGATACAGGGCAAAAATCGCTGTCGCCGCAGTTTGATAGCATAAGCGAGATGCTGTTGAAAGCGTTGAGACGCCCACCTGTAACGGTTTCGTTTTCGAGGTTTTCCACGGGGTCTACCCCTTCGAAAAGCATCGCTCTTACGTAGTCTGATCCGTACTGTGGATCATCGTGGACTTGTTGCGCAAAGTCTTCACAAGGCACAGAATACATCAGTGCGATGACCCCAGCAGTCAGCGGTGAGGCAAAAGACGTTCCCGAGGTACTTCCGTACCCAGCTCCGCCTTGGGTGGTATATATGTTTTCTCCAGGTGCTCCTAAATCAACGGTCTCAACACCGAACCCTGAAAATGTCCGAACATCGTTATTGTTGGTTGCCGTAACGCTGATCATATAGTCACTGTCTGCGGCAGTAGGGATGTCTCCCACCACATCAATGTTCACGTTGTTATTGGCAGTCGCTCCGCAGTTCAATATTCCGCTTTGACCTAGAGTATCGTAGAATGCCGACCAAAGCGGCACATCATCAGGGTTTCCATTATCGATCCCCCAAGATGCGTTTGTAGCAACGACAAATGCACCAAACTCTCCATCCGTTTCGTCGTAAAGTCGTCGTTGGATGAGTGGATAGGTATAGGCTTCAATGACAGAAGCTTCGTTAAAAATATTCTCTCCAGCTACCGACATGATTTTTACATTCCAGTTTGCTCCGGCTACGCCAAGATCATTATCGCCCTTGGCTCCGATCATACCCATTACCTGAGTACCATGCCCACCTTGATATACACCGTCGTCGTCTTCGCTTTGAACGTTCCACCCGCGGAAGTCGTCTATGTATCCATTCCCATCATCGTCGATACCATTGTTCGGGATTTCACCGTAATTGTACCACGCATTGTCAATCAAATCAGGGTGTTGAAGGTTTCCCCCTTCTATGACGCAAACCACAATGCTATCTCCCAATGCTGTGAGGCCACCTGTTGTAATATCCCAAGCTAAATCGGTATCAATATCGCTGTCGTTTCCGTTCACGTGCTGCCATTGCTGGTTGAATTGTGGGTCATTTGGCACCGTCTCGCGTGGATACACATAGTGGTTAAACTGAGCGTTGAGCACGGCACTATTGTTTCGCAATCGACCCAATATGTATTGACCGTCTGCCGATTCAGAAATTTTTACCCGGTAAATATTCATTGGCTCTGAAAGGAGCTTAACCAACTGAATTCCTGTTGCTTCTCCACGGATCTCCTCATAATCGGAAAGGACTTTGGTTGGATCGGAATTTGGATCGAATTGTACGAGGACTTCTCCAGGTACAAAATCCATTTGAGCATAAGATAGGGTGCACGCTAATAGCGTGAAGAAAGTAAAGACTTGCTTCATTGGTGGCAGGTTAATCGGGTTTCAAAATGCAATTAGGTTGTTAAGTAACAACGTAGAACTGAAAATGGCAATTTCGGAACGTCTTCCTTCTGAAAGAGAATTGGAATCCTATGATTGAATAGTTACTCGCTTCACCCTTTCCGATACCCTTGTCAATACTTCATAAGGAATCGTTTCAAGCCTCTCAGAAATCTCATACAGGGAAATATGGTCGCCAAAAATCTCAACTTCATCACCTTCCTGACAAGGAATTTCAGTCACATCGATCATACACATATCCATGCATATATTACCGACTGTTTTGGCTCTTTGGCCGTTTACCCAAAACTCGGCCACGCCATTACCCAGCTTTCGAGCGAGCCCATCGGCATAGCCAATTGAAAGAACCGCTATAGTCTTATCAGCATCGAGCAGTGACTTTGGGCTGTAGCCCACACCGCTTCCCTTGGGCACTTTTCTGATTTGAGAAATGGACGTTTTTAGCTGGCTCACTGGTCTTAGCTCAGAGCGGTTCTTTTGATTACCTGAGACTCCATACAGAGCGATTCCCAATCTTACCATATCAAATTGGTACTGCGGGAATCTCAAGATTCCATTCGAGTTGAGAATGTGTTTAATCACAGGCTTGCCCAAACATTGCTCTATGAATGATGCGGCCGAATCAAACTTCGCAACTTGCTCTTCTGTGGTTTTGTCAAAACTGGCTTCGTCGCTTCCTGCAAGATGCGAAAAAACAGAAACGACATTCAGACTATCCTGATTCCTGAGTAGCTCACCTAGTTCTTCAATTTCGTAGACATCGAAGCCAAGGCGGTTCATGCCGGTGTTGATCTTTATATGGACTGGATAGCTTCCTTGAAAGCCCGCATCAGCAAGGGCTTTCTCGAACAATTTGAGTGTTCTGAAACTATAAATTTGCGGTTCCAGGTTATGCCGAATTATCGCGTCATAGGTTGATGGCTCTGGATTTAACACAAGAATAGGAATCTGTATTCCATCACCTCTCAGCTCTACACCCTCGTCAGCGTATGCCACGCCGAGATATGACACACTGCTGTACTCGAGCAGTCTCGCCACATCATAGCTTCCATTCCCATAAGCGAAGGCCTTGACCATGGCCATAATCTTAGTCTCCCGCTTAATTTTTCCCCTAATCAAGTTGAGGTTTTCACTCATCTTGTTTAGGTCAATTTCCAATGTCGTTTCATGGGTTTTCTCCTGTAATCGCTCTGCGATTCTTTCAAATTGGAACGCACGAGATCCTTTTAAAAGGATGTTCTCATTCTCGAAACTATCTTTCTTGAGGGTCTGAAGGAAGCTATCGGTATCGGGATAGAATTCAGAATCTATGCCCAAAAAGAGATTTTGATGACGCCCGAGCTTTGGTCCGATGCCAATGAATCGCTCAATCCCCTTTGTCTTCAATAGTCTGCTCAATTCGCTGTACTTTTCTGTTGCCACCTTATCGGGGATAACGATGTCACTAAGAATAGCGGTGCTTTTTGAATTTTTGGGTTGAAGTAGGAGTTGCTCAAGGGCGATTCCTATGGCGTTTAAGTCACTGTTGTAGGCGTCGTTTACCAATACGCAGCCATTAACTCCAACCAAGATCTCCAACCGCATGGGAATTTCAGAAACGTCGTTGAATCGCTGATTAATGACTTTGTCTGAGTATCCAAGCTCTAGAAGGAGAAGCCATAGGTGACAGGCATTTTCAATTGACGCGTCGAGATTAAATGGGAGTCTTAAATGCCTTGTTTTATCTCGGTACGTACCGTGCAGCTCAGTGTTCTTGTTTCCTTTTTCTACAGAGGTCAATTGCAGGGAACTGCCTTCTCTCCAGCCCCAGGTTTTGCACTTTTCTTCCCAATTTAGAGAAGTGACTCCGTCCCTTACGGTATCGTGATCAGAGCAATAAATGAGCTTTGGGCAGTGAACAAAGAGCTTGAGTTTTTCCAAGGCTTTTTCAGACTCCGACCTAAACCCATCTTCGTGGGCAGAGCCAATATTGGTGAGTATGCCAATATTGGGTTTAATCATTCTTTCGATGCTTTCCATTTCACCTTCCTGAGAAATGCCAGCTTCGAAAACGCCCATGTCGTGGCTGTCATTCATCAAGAGAACAGAAAGAGCCACTCCGAGTTTGGAGTTGTAGCTATTCGGACTGCGCACGATATGTTTGTCGCGATACAAAAGCTGGTATAGCCACTCTTTGACTATGGTTTTTCCATTGCTACCCGTAATTCCAACCACATCAATTTGGTGCTCACCCCGATGAAAAACGGCAAGTCTTTGAAGGGCCTTCAGACTTTCATCTACTTTGATGATTGAGGCTTCCGGAAAGTGCACCAAATCTATTTGTTCGGAGACTAGGAAAGTTCTGACTCCTTTGGAATAGGCTTCCCAGAGAAATTGATGCCCATCAAACCGTGGCCCGACTATCGCGACGAAAAGGCTGTGCGGACGACCATCAAGAACCCGTGTATCAGTCTCAACATGTCTCACAAAATCTTCTGTACCTTCTTGAAGAAACTCGCCCTGGAATATTTGACAAAGCGTATTTATCGGATATCCTGTACTAAGCATCCTTTCTGTCTTTTGTTTTCTGGATTTCCAGAAATGCCTTTCTGCTCAACGGTTCGTAGTGGGCGCTTTCTCCAAGTTCTATAAGCTCGCTGTTTTCAGTAATGCGGTGCGAGAAGTTTGCCAGCTTTCCGGTTTTCACACAAATCGCGTGTACTTTAGTCACATACTCGGCGATGGCCATTAAATAAGGCATGGGGCCGAATGGCTTTCCTTTAAAATCCATGTCCAAACCAGCCACAATCACCCTGATACCCCGATTAGCCAGCTCATTGCAGACATCGGGGAGTTCCATGTCGAAAAACTGAGCTTCATCAATTCCAACCACTTCTTCTTCTCCTACGATGTCTAAAATCTCAGCTGCGCTGGAAACGGGAGTGCTGAGTATCGCTCTCTTGTCGTGGCTCACCACATCTTCTTCGTGATACCGCACATCAACGATGGGTTTGAAGATTTTGATTTCTTGTCTCGCTATTCGGGCCCGATTGATTCGCCTGAGCAGCTCTTCTGTTTTTCCCGAAAACATGGATCCGCATATGACTTCGATCCAACCTTCTCCACTTTGATTCTTTCTACTCGTCTGTTCTAAAAACATAAGTTATACTAGTCTCAGAAATCTGGTAAATACCCAATGGGTACAATTCATGCACTGGCTAAATTAAGTATATTTCCAGCCTTGAAAATACGTTTTAACGCGTTTTGACGTATTTGTATCAGAAATAAGATGTCATGACTTTCGAAGGACTTTTAGAGGAAGTAAAACAAATCTTAGGAGGAAGAGAGTTTTCTGAACTTGATCTACACGAGGTAGAGCGCGTCAGGTTGGCGCTTTCTCGTATCTACGATCTATCAGTAGAACGGAGATATGCCCTTCTTCACCCACCATCTGAGAATATAGACAAACCTGGTGCTGATGTGACAGGCCCCGTTGAAGAAACTGATTTGACTGAGATTTCGCCAAATCAAATTTCGCTTATCGACTCCATTGAAGAAATCAAACTCGAACAGAGTATAAATGAGACCTTTTCGGAATACAACAAGCCGACTATCTCGCAGCAAATGGCAGGTAGAGGGTATCAGGATTTAACTTCAGTGATTTCTATCAACCAAAAATTTAAGTTTATCTCAGAGCTGTTTGGCGGGGATGCCGATGCTTATCAGACTACAGTTGATCGCATCAATCGCTTTTCATCTTATCTCGAAGCAGACGACTATTTGCAAAACACCTTGAAGAATCAATACGACTGGGAAATGCAAAACCCCATTGTACTCGAGTTCGTTGAGTTGATAGAGAGAAAGTTTTTATGAGATTCATTTTAGTTGTTTGCGCAATCCTATGTTTCGTCTTTTCTTCCTTTGGTCAGAATGTTGACTTCGTGAGAAAAGTGGTTTCCGATCTAGCAGATTCAACCATGTCTGGCCGAGGATATGTAAAAGGTGGGGGAGCAATGGCCGCAACGTATATAGCAGACAAGTTTGACTCCCTTCAAGCGGAATTAGTCGATGGCGGTCGGTTTCAAACCTTCCATTTTAATGTCAACACTTTCCCATCTCCCATTACCTGCATAACCCAGACAGACACATTGGTGCAGGGTAAAGATTTTATTGTTCAGGCCGGTTCTGGAACTACGCAAGGTTATTTCAGGGCGGTGAATCTTGATTCCACTCATTTTCAGACTAGAATGGATTCTGTGCTCGGTGGAAGGGATATCGCTGTGATAGATATGAAAGGGATGGACTCTGCGGATGAAGTGGCAAATCTCTTCGATTTTAAGAAAAATCAACTCGATTTCCGTCCTGTAGTACTCATTCAGCCTGGGAAGACTACTTGGTCAGTCAGCCCAAGAACTTCCCGATACGCGACCATCGAGATTGACGGACGGAGTCTGACTGATACAATAGGCCATATTTCTATCGATGTAGAAAGTGAAGAAATCACCTACGAAGCCAGAAATGTGCTTGGTAAAATATCTGGAGAGTCTTCTGATAGCTGTTTTGTATTCACGGCGCACTACGATCATTTGGGAATGATGGGTGACGCAATTTTTCCCGGAGCCAGCGATAATGCGAGTGGAGTTGCCACTATGCTCGACTTGGCATCATACTACTCAGCAAACAAGCCTTGTTACGACATTTACTTTATCGCCTTTGCCGGAGAAGAAGCTGGACTGCTGGGGTCCAAGTATTTCGTTGATCATCCACTGATCGATCTGAGGAAAGTAAGTTTTTTAATCAATGTCGATTTGATGGGCTCAGCCGCGAAGGGGATCATCTTGGTGAACGGAAAGTTGTATCCCAAGAACATGAAAAGACTTGCCAATATTAACGAAGAAATTGAAGGTGTACCGCGAATAAAGCTCCGTGGGAAAGCCGCGAATAGTGATCACTACTGGTTTTCGGAACGAGGTGTGCCCAGTGTATTTATTTACACCGAAGGCAATGCCAAGGCTTACCACGACGTGAATGATACTCCGGAAGGACTCGATTGGGCAAACTACGAAGGGATGTTTACCTTAATAACCGAATTCATCAATATCTGGCCTTCATGTCAAAACTGATTCTCGTTCCCACACCGATTGGCAACCTCGGAGATATGACTTTTCGTGCGGTAGAGGTATTGAAATCGGTTGATTTGATCCTCGCCGAAGACACCCGCAACACTGGGAAACTGCTCAAGCATTTCGAGATTGAATCGACAATGCAGTCATTCCATGCGCACAATGAGCACCGCGCATTAGATCGCGTTGTTGAGCGATTGAAAAATGGTGAGACCATAGCACTCGTTTCAGATGCCGGAAGTCCAGGGATTTCAGATCCGGGATTCTTACTGGTACGAGCCTGTGTGGAAGCGGATATCCTTGTAGAAGCTCTTCCCGGTCCCACCGCTATCGTTCCTGCATTAACCATATCGGGGTTCCCGACAGATCGGTTTGTATTTGAAGGGTTTTTGCCCCCAAAGAAGGGACGGCATAAGCGTGTGGAAGCACTCGTTGAAGAAACCCGCACCATGGTGTTTTACGAATCACCACATCGCATTCTCAAGACCTTGGCTTTGTTTGTGGAATACTTTGGCGAAGAGCGAAGCGTGGCCGTGGTAAGAGAAATCACAAAGATTCACGAAGAAGCCATTCGCGGAACACTGTCAGAAGTCATCGATCACTTTGAAGCGACTCCGCCGAAAGGGGAGATCGTCGTGGTATTAAAAGGAAAAGAATGAAAGCTGTTTACCTAAATAAGTTTGGATCACCTGACGAGGCTTTCGAAATAAAGGAAGTGGAGTCGCCGAAACCAAGCTCCAATCAAGTGTTGATCGAAGTAGAAGGGTTCGGGCTCAATTTCGCTGATGTTTTGGCCAGAAAAGGACTTTATCCCGAAGTGCCAGATAGACCTTGTGTTCTGGGCTATGAAGTTGTAGGAAAGGTGAAAGAAGTAGGTAGCGACGCCCCTGATCACTTGATGGGTAAACGCGTGGTAGGACTAACGCGTTTTGGTGGATACGCGCAAGAAGCAGTTACTGATTACCGAGCAGTCGGAGTAGTGCCTGAGTCAATGGAGCTCGGCAGTGCTTTGGCTCTGGCTACGCAATACACTACGGCCTACATATCAGCTGTAGAGAGCTTAAATCTCTATCCCGGCGATCGGGTTTTGGTACATGCTGGAGCTGGTGGTGTGGGAATTGCACTTTGTCAAATTGCCTTGAGCAAAGGCTGTGAAGTTTTTGCGACAGCAGGCTCCGATGAAAAGCTAGCGTTTCTCAAGTCACTCGGGGTGCAACACCCTATCAACTATCGAAAAACGGACTACGCTCAGGCGGTCAAGTCTATCTTAAAAGAAAACAGACTCGACGTGAGCTTCAATTCCCTTGCTGGGAAGTCGGTGAAAAAGGATTTAAAGTTACTTGGCTCGGGTGGAAAGTTTGTGATCTACGGCGCAGCTTCAAGAGTAGGTAAGTCAGGTGGTTTTTTTGCCAGCTTGCGTCTTCTTTGGGACACGGGCTTTATCACACCACTGGCGATGATCATGCGTTCAAAATCCATTATTGGCATCAACGTGCTCAAGCTCGGCGACTACAAACCACAACTCATCGCCAAATGCATGCAGGAGGTTATCACCCTTGCCGATAGCGGAAAGCTAAGTCCTGTAGCGAAGGTTTATTCTATTGACGAGCTCAATATGGCCCATGGTGAGCTAGAGGGCCGCAAGACGATAGGAAAGCTTGGTATTCGCTGGTAGGACCACAAAGTATATTGCATAAAAAAGCCCGCCGAAGTTATTCGGCGGGCTTTTCTCAATTTTCTTGTTCAATTAGTATTTCGGAACATTCGCTTTAAACGATACTTCATCGTATACACCAAACTCCGGTGTTCCAATTCCACCGAAAGGTGTATAGAGCAAGTTTCCATTAGTCGTTAAACCTTTCGCGTAGATTACTGGAGATGTTACAGCTCCAGGCTCTGAATAGTAGTAGTTAAACTCACCAGCTGGAGAACTAACCGCCTCAGTGAAGAAGCACTTGTCTGGTGGAATATTTGGTGAAGTCGCATTGATAATACGCTCACGATAAGTCAAGTAAGGAATGATTGGTTGAAGAATGTCACAACCAAATGGGTTCACTTGATCTACTAATTCAATAAGGTCTGAAGGGACATCAGCCTGATCAGTTGGCGGCATAGGAACGGAAAGAGTGACTGTTCTGATCAGAATTCCAACCCCTTGAATTTCGATACCCTGATTTCCTGTTACTTTCACATAAGATAGTCCAGAAAATACATCTGTAATTTTTTCTGCCTTGAATCCAACGATTCCGAATTGGTCTAGGCCTAGCGTGTCAGTCACACCAGCAGCTACAAGAGTTCGGTTGTATGAATACTGATCTCTAAATGGGTTTCCATTTCCAGGACCAATTAGCGTGGCGACGAGCTCTGACTCACAAGCATCACAGTCTATACCACCACAATCAATATCCAACTCATATACGTTGTCATCTGGGTGAGTAATCGGCGTGTTTTGGATAAGGTCGTGACATGAAGGACAAATTTCGCATGTCTCAAACCCTGGAATAGGGTAGTCTAGACAGTCAACGTCGAACTCAGGCCCGTTTTTAATCATATCATCGCAAGTGGGACATGGCGGGCAATTAGGACCACCACAGTCAACACCTTCTTCAGCTCCATCTTGAATACCGTTGTTGCAAGACTCAGTCAGGTCACAAAGCGTGATGCAGTTTCCACCACAATCAATTCCGGTTTCAGCACCGTTTTGAACACCGTCAAAACAAGTAGGGATCGGACAATCCGGACACATCGTAAATGGGTTGTCGTCACAGTCAATTCCCGTTTCGATAACGACCAAGTAACCGTCGATAAAGTCTTCGCTTACTTCAATATGGATGTTTTGAATTCCATCAGTACAAGTTGGGTCTGGACATGGTCCACAAACTGATGGCTCTGGAGAGTCTCCACAGTCAATTCCTGTCTCGGTTCCGTTTTGGATCCCATCAAGACAAGTAGCAGGCGGACATGGATCCGTACAAGACCCACCACAGTCTACTCCTGTCTCATCTCCATTCTGGATACCATCTTCACATGTTGGCAAACAAACTTGAGGACAAGGAAAACCGCAGTCAATACCAGTTTCCATCACCAATGAATACAAGTTCCCAGCAAGATCCTGTCCTACTGTGTCGTATTGAAGGTCTTCTGGTGTGAGGTTTAGATTGCGCACCCAGTGTGCATTTTGAACGCCATCATCACATGTAGCACAAGGTTGTTGTACCCCACAAGCATCTCCACCACAGTCGATACCTATTACATTAGGGTTTACAGCTGTCACAGGACTCTGCTCGTCTTGGTTTTGAATTTGGTCGTCGCAACTTGGTGGACATTCCGGGCAATTTGGCCCTCCGCAGTCTACTCTTAACTCGCCTTGATTCTTCGTTTCGTCGAAACAAGTTGGGTTAATCTTATTGTCTTCGTTTCTACAAGCCGTGATAGCTATTAAGAGGAAGAGGGCGAGCCCTAAATGTTTGAGGATATTATCTTTCATCCGTATCGATTATTTGCGCAATTCTTTCTAAATAGGTCATCGTTGACCTATATACTATTGGCCAAGATACTATTCAGACGACCAAAAATAACAAAAGTTGTTTGTGAGCCAAGTTCTATTATCTGCCTATCTTGTGGGACAAGAAGGAGACTTGGAGAGAATTGTGACCATGTTGGATTAAAATGGAGTTGATACAAGACAATATTGATTGGCTTTTGCCCGACACCAAGGGCGAAGATAAAAGAGAGAAGTTAATGGCAGAAGTGCCACAACTTCACCCAGTTATAGCTGGTATTCTTGCGCGCAGAGGAATAGGGGATCTGGATGGTGTACGTCATTTCTTCAATCCAAATATTGACGCCATTGACCAGTTTGGAAATATGCTCAACATGGAGCGATCTGCTGACCGGGTTATACGGGCCATTGAATCAAATCATCACATTATGCTCTATGGCGATTATGATGTGGATGGCACTTGTGCTGTTTCCATATTCTATCGCTTTCTAGAATCGCTCAGCGCTGATGTTTCATTTTACATTCCGGATCGGTATGCCGAAGGGTATGGGGTCAGTGAACAGGGGATAGAAGTAGCGATTGAGCGCAAAGCTTCGCTCATGATCACCCTCGACTGCGGTATTACCGCTATTGACACTCTAAAGCTGGCTCAAGACGCCGGCATCGATGTGATCGTTTGTGATCACCATCTACCTGGCCCGGTTCTTCCACCTGTTTTTGCCGTTTTGAATCCACATCAGGAGAGTTGTGATTTCGATGGACTCGAACTTTGTGGTTGTGGAGTTGGACTCATGCTTATTCGAGAGATCAGTCGAAAGCTCGATATCCCAGATGCCTGGGAAGAGTACCTTTCATTTACGGCAATCGCTACAGCTTGTGACATTGTTCCTATGAGAGGGATAAACCGGATTTTGGTAGCACACGGTATGAAGCGATTAGTGGATAGCCCGCCAAAGGGCGTGAGAGCACTTGTTTGCTTAGATGAAAACGATCCCTTTACCATCAAGTCGGTGAGTGATGTAGTGTTTGGAATAGGCCCGAAAATAAATGCCGCCGGTCGCTTGGCGCACGCATCGCTGGCTGTGAAGCTCTTCACTCAATACGATGATGAAGTCATCTCAAATCTGGCTTCCGAAATAAATGAGCTCAATACAAAAAGAAAAGAACTAGATGCCGGAGCTACTCAAGAAGCGCTGAGTCAAATTGAAACCTGGCCCGATGCCAAACTGCGAAACTCAACTGTGGTTTATGGTCAAACTTGGAACAAGGGAATAATCGGAATAGTTGCTTCTCGCCTGATAGAAGTCTACTACCGCCCCACCATTGTTTTCACCGAATCAAATGGCATGTTGACGGGTTCTGTTCGCAGTGTGGATGGATTCGACGTGCATAAGGCGCTCCTTTCTTGCAGTGCCTATTTCGAGAAGTTCGGTGGTCACGCAGCCGCGGCTGGAATCACCATGAAAATGGAAAAACTTGATGGTTTTATTGAGGCATTTGAGCGGGTTGTTTCATCTGAATTGATGCTTGAGCAGAAGAAACCGACCATCTCAGTAGATGCGGTGGTCAATTTCAAGGACTGGAATAATGGCGATCTGAATAAGTTTATGGCTCAAATGAACCGAATGAGACCATTCGGACCGGGAAATCTTCCGATTGTATTTGCCACTGATGATTGTCTGGCCAAAGAGGTTCGAGTGCTGAAAGGAGAGCATTTGAAATTCATGGCTTTTCAACCCGGTGATGAAAAAAGAGCTCTGCCCGTAATCGCTTTCAAAATGGCTGAATACGCTGATGCACTTAGATCTGGAGCCAAATTTCGGTTGGGCTACAGCGTTGAAGTCAATACGTGGAAGGGTAGGTCTTCTATCCAAGGACAGGCTAAAGCCATCCTGCTTCAGGCCAAATACTAAATTGATACAATGACTGTTAGTCCTTTTGCTTAGGCATGTGAATCACGCGTTGCGGGAATGGAACATGAATATCGTTCTCTGCGAATTCTCTTTCAATCTCAAATCGAATCTCACTTTGAAGCGTTTCGGCAACCCAAGTCTTTTTAGCCCAAAAGTAAAGCCTGAAGTCCAGGCCATTTTCACCAAAGTTGTCGAATAGCACAATGATCTGCTTGTTTTTACTCACATCAGGGTGACGCAAGGCACAATTGTACAGCACTTCTTTGACCAGTTTTGTGTTGCTCCCGTAGCGCACGTTCACATCGATTCTGAAACGCGTTAGGGCCGAACTGTGACTCCAGTTGACCACTTGCTCACCGACTAACTTCGAATTTGGAATGATGATGTACTTCCCGTCTCTTGTGATGACTTTCGATGTGCGAATATCGATCTGCTGCACTTTGGCAACGAGGCCGTCTTCGATTTCGATGACGTCACCCACTTTTACCGGTCCTTCAAATAGGATGATGAGCCCCGAGATCAAGTCGTAAAACAAGTACTGGAGTCCGAATCCAATACCGACTAACAAAGCACCGGCACCAGCCAGGATCAGTTTAATATCAAGCCCGATACTCGTCAAGGCTATAAGGGTAGCGAGCCCGTATATGGTGTATTTGGTGAGCTTGTATATAGTGTATTCCTTCCCTTCGTCAATCCAGTTTTTTCGGGAGAAATTCTGCCGGAGAATTACTCGGACAAGTCTGGAGACGATTCGCGTGAAAAGGAGAATAAGTAGGAGTAGTAGAATTTTTCCAGGAGTGATAGACACTTTGTCGATCTTGACCAATTCATAACTCACTACCAGGCTTAAAAGATCGTAGAGCCCCATGCTTGCAACGGCAACAATCGTAGCAAGTCCTAATATGATCCACTTTCCGATCTTGAGGAGAATCTGCTCGCGTTCGTGATCAAAGACATCGAGAGCTCTGATTTTCTTATGAACGAAGATTTTGAAAACACGCAGCACAAAACGCGTGACAAATATGATGAGAATGAGCAGCAGAATATTTCCGATGGTCAAGTTAAAGACATCGTTCTCGTAAAGACTGAAATTGAAAAAGCCGCTCATATTCTAAATGATCGTTGAACCGAAAAATTTTGTCACTTCAATCTTCATCAGGTTCAATTTCATTTTCTCTTTTAATAATTCATTTATGCGATCTTCATTTTGCTCTTCTTTGAGCTCCACTTCAACATTTTTCATCATGCGCTTTATTCTGTTTAGCTTCAAACGCATAAGCGGATCGAAAACCGCCCTTTTCAAGTTTTGATCTTCCGTATCGGTATAGATCTTGTGCTGTTCGGCCCAGTTTTCACTCAACTCATATGGAGATGACACCATGCTCGCGATGGCTTCTGAAAATTCAGGGTTCGAATTATTGACAAAATAGGAAGTATCGGGAAATTCACCAGACTCTTCGAAATTCGTTTTGAATGAGTCGATAATTTGACCGTACAATGTTGAGTCAAACACGACTTCGTCCTGAATCAGGTCGTGCAAGATGTATTCTGCGACCGTAACAGTGATAATCTCTTCTTCGTGCTCTTCATTCTCTACTTCTACGTCCATTTCATGCGAGCCATAGCTAATCAAGATTCGAGCTATTTCTTTCTCATGTAGCAGAGGGTCTGCTGTGAACGCCGGTTTTTGCTTTGACTGTTCAAGTGGGAATGCCGGCGGTATGTCTTCTTCCTTTACTCCCGACTTTTTGTAGCGCTTTTTGCGCAAAATCTTGTTAAGCTCGTTGACCAAGGCTTGCTCCGGCACACCAAGAACCTTACTGCAGCGCTCGATGTAAATGCTGCGAGCAATCTGATCTGAGATCAATGATAGACTTTCAACAATGCGCCGGGTTACTTCTGCACGCTTCACCGGGTCGTCGCTTTGCCCTTCCAGCAGGGCTTTCAGCATAAAATCGGTGAAGTCTACTGCTTCTTCTTTTAGAAAGCGCTGTAGCTCGGTAGACGACACCGATCGAGCAAAAGAGTCGGGATCGTGTCCATCGGGAAACATGATCACCTTCACGTTCATGCCTTCTTCCAGAAGGAGATCGATTCCTCGAATTGCTGCCTTTATTCCCGCTTGATCGCCGTCGTATAGGAGTGATACGTTGTTGGTATATCGCTTTATCAGTTTTACCTGTCCGCTGGTCAGAGATGTTCCAGAAGATGAAACGGCAAAATCTACACCCGCCTGGTGAAGGGAGATAACGTCGGTGTACCCTTCTACCAAGAAACATTGATCGGCCTGGAGTATCCCGCGTTTGGCCTCATACATCCCGTAAAGCGTGCGACTTTTGTCGTAGAGCTCACTCTCCGGCGAGTTGAGGTATTTGGCCTTGGCTTCGCTCTTGAGCGCTCTGGCTCCAAAACCCAGACATCGTCCGCTGATATTGCGAATCGGAAAGATGACACGGCCCCTAAAAAAGTCGTACTTGCCGTACTGACCTTCCTTAATGAGCCCTAAACTCAATAGGTGCTCTTCATTGTGGCCCGCTTCCTGAGATGCTTTGTAGAAAGCGTCATTTTGATCGGGTGAAAATCCCAGACCAAATTTCTTTATGGTCTGATCTGAAAATCCACGCTCGCGGAAATAGCTCAACCCGATCTGCTTTCCTTCATCCGATTCCCAGAGGGTTTTCTCAAAATAATCGAGTGCAAACTGATTGACCAAGGCAAGACTCTCTCGAAGACTAAGCTCTTCTTGTTGCTCTGGCGTGGTCTCGGTTTCTTCGATTTCAATTTGATACTTATTGGCCAAGTAGCGCAGGGCTTCAGGATAAGTCATGTGCTCGAGCTCCATAAGGAAGCTCACGGCATTTCCACCTTTCCCGGAACTAAAGTCTTTGAAGATTCCCTTGGCGGGGGACACGAAAAACGAAGGTGTTTTCTCATTTGACCAAGGACTCAAACCTTTCATGTTTGAGCCAGCCTTTTTGAGCTGCACAAAGTCAGACACCACTTCTTCTATTCGAGCAGCATCAAAAATTCGATCTATGGTATCGCGGGTAATCAAGGCCTAGAGATCGGGAATTGAATCTGTATCGATAGAAGCCTTATCCATGTCAATTTTCTTCAAAACAATGCCTGTGGTATCGTAGAAAGTCCACAAGCCGGCGCGCTCGTCGTTGTAGTATCGGCCTTGATACCGCATCATGCCGTTCTTGTAAAACACCACAACAGGGCCTTTCTTCACTCCGTTGGCGTACTCAACTTCACTCCACTTGTATCCGTTTTCAAAAAACGACTCCCACGTGCCTACTCGTTTTCCATCCACACTTTTTCCCTGAATCTTCACAACGCCATTTTCGTAGTGCTCCACTACGTCCACTTCATCTGTTGGACTTTGTTGAATCACGGGTTCTGTCTTCTCTTTAGATGATTCAACTTGTGGATTATCACAGGCAAATAGGATGGCTCCAGAAAGGAGACATGTGACAAGCAATCGGGTCATAAGTTTCTACTACTTTTTTCTTTCGATGGTATAGTTCACCAAGCTTTCAAGTGAAAGTCTGGCTTCATTACTTTCAAAGCTATGAAGAATTTCAATCGCGGCATTTCGATACTCGAGCATTTTCTTGTGTGCGTAGTCTATTCCACCTGATTGAATCACATAGTCAATGACTTTCGAGACTTTCTTCTTATTGGTGTTGTGGTTTTTAACCGTGTTGATGATCCACTTTCTGTCCTTATCAGAGGCCTTTTGAAGGCTGTGGATCAGAGGTAGAGTCATCTTTTTCTCTTTGATATCAATGCCTGTCGGTTTTCCGATAATACTCGAAGCATTGTAATCGAAAAGATCGTCTTTGATCTGGAAGGCAATCCCAACATTTTCGCCAAATGCGCGCATCTTTTCCTGATCTTCAGCAGAAGCGTCAACAGAATGGGCACCGCTGCTACAGCAGGCGGCAATCAGCGAAGCGGTTTTCTGACGAATAATCTCAAAATAGATCGACTCGGTAATATTCAGCTTTCGGGTTTTCTCCATTTGTAGCAACTCCCCTTCACTCATTTCCTGCACGGCATTGCTCACAATCTTTAGCAAGGTGAACTCATCGCGTTCTACGCTCATCAATAGACCCCGAGAGAGCAAAAAATCACCTACAAGGACAGCCACCTTGTTCTTCCAAAGGGCATTGATGGAGAAAAATCCCCGTCTCAAATGCGCGTCGTCTACTACATCATCGTGCACAAGGGTAGCCGTGTGAAGGAGTTCGATAAGCGATGCAGCGGTATAGGTCGAATCATTGACCTGACCACATAGTTTTGCTGTAAGAAACACGAACATGGGTCGCATTTGTTTCCCTTTTCGCTTGATGATATAATGAGTGATTTTATCGAGTAGAGGCGCTTTGCTCTTCATCGATTCTTTGAACCTGCCCTCAAATTCAGTCATTTCTGGCTGAATAGACGCTTTTATTTCCTTTACACTCATTGTGGCCATAGGCGGGGCAAATATCTTAATTCGCGCGAAAAATCGAGGCGATCACTCGAGTCTAATTTTGAAGAACTGCAAGTGATACCCACTTCGAGATAATAGGATCAAGCTTTTGTCGGTAGCGTAGGCATAATTCGGTACAAAAGTCGCCCTCTTGTCGGATGATAGGAAAAGAGGATATTTTTTGGATTTACCATTCGGCGTGATTTCTAGCATCACGCATTGAGCTGCCGACTCTGATGTAAGCTGACGGTAACCTTTTTCGCTACCCAAGCCCAAATCGGCATTTCTAAAGTGATCGTTGTAGAAAACATATGTTCGATCCTTGTGGTGGTGAGCATAGAATGAAACGTAGGGACTTCCTTGACTGGATGAAGACTGAAATTTGGGAATCACATGGCTGTACTTTATTTGTCCTGTCTTGCCAAGAGATGTCATCAATACTTCGTCGTAATTGTAAATCTTCACCGTGGAATAGGTTCCCATAGAAGGATTGAAAGTCTGGTTTATTTCCGTGTACGTTTTCTCACTCAGGAGTTGGACATTGCCTTTGCTATCCGCAAAGGTGTAATTGAGTTCGAAGGCGTCTATATCGCGTCCGCTTTTGCTCTTGGGTCTGAGATTTGATCTAAAATCTCTATCGAAAGGCCAGAGCCCCGTTTGGAGTACATCTCCCGTACTTGGCTGTATCTCCACCGAAAAGGTTCCAGCAATAATCAGATCGACCATATTGCTGTAGTAGCCACAGATCTGAATGTTTTTGTCGTCGTTTATCAAAAGGCGTGCATCGTACATCCATTTAGAACCGAGCGAAAGGGACTTTTCTGTAAGCGATTCAGTGGCCCAGCTGTAGTGGAGGAGTGAAAAATTCTTGGCCAGGTTTCTTCCTTCGCCATACTCGTGTACTTCCAAATCTCTGATGCTGGCCAATACGTGCACATCTCCCGTACTATCGATCAAAGCGTCTACGTAGTTCAGGTGTTCGGCTGCATGTGGAACTTCCAAGTTCTTAGCTCGCATGAGCTGAAAGTCTTTGTCGTAAAGCCTGACTTCAAACTTCTCGTTTTTGCCTTCAATATGTTCAGTTGGAATGATGACGGTAAGTGTTTCGCCACTTTCATCAACGAAAACTCGAAAATTTCCACCCGCTTCAATGGCCTTTAATGATCCTGAAGCAATTTTGATCGGATTTTTGCCTACCGACTTTTCCGGTTTAATGGGGTAAGCCAATATATTGATGCGGTCTTGGTTTACATCTTGGGTACTGGCAATGATAAAGTGATTGCTCTTAGTACTGACGGGATAGAGTAGTCTGGGCACACCGCCTTCGGGATCGTGAAGCTGAAACACCTCTTTATCCTGAAGGTAAACGCTGTCCGTATCAAACTTTAGCAACTGGTATCCATCTCTTTTCTTACGGCTTCTGAATAAAGCGTAGAACGAACTTTGGTCATTCCCAAAGACATCTATGAGCGCCGTGCCTTTCTGATCGTCGATTTCCTGGCCCCATTCTACCTGCAGGCTCTGAGCCTGTGCAGTTGCGAAAAACAAAACAAAGACTGTGAATAAGGAGAGATTCGAAGAGATTTTAACGATCATATTTCTGTTTAACTTCGCCTAAAATGGCGCAAAAGGATTTTGGTTTGCGAAAGCAATTACACAAATATATTCTCTTATTCACACTTTGTTTTGGTTCAGCTAGTGGATTTTCCCAAAGTGGCGGAATAGATTTCGAAGATGCTTATGAACCTGACTCACTCTATGCAGTGCGGAATGCTTTCAAGTTTGATGTAGCACAGATCATTTTTGGTGATCTCCAACTCTATTACGAAAGGATTCTGAAAGCTGGGTGGAGTGTGGAGTTGGGAGCGGGAATCACCCGTCGAAATTACGCCGTGGGCTTGAACGATTACTCACTCGATAACTTGGGCCGGAATGTTGATATCAAAACGGGTTATGCTGCATCACTCTCAATCCGGAAATATATGTTTCCTACTGATGAATTGAATGGTCTCTACATCTCGCTCACTGGTTCCATCAAGGACTACAAAACAGATTACCAAGTCATAGATTCGGCTGGAAACCTGACCGATTTCTCATTCCGAGATCAGAGAAAGCACGTCTCGGGGAGCTTGAATTTGGGATATCAGCTCCTGCCAGTCAATAGCAATTTTTTTCTAGATGGATATCTTGGTGTGGCTTACCATCATGAAGATTTTCATGTGGTGCGAACCGAAAATGAAGAAGACCCGAATGCCTATTTCATCACGCATGATGTAGACAATGATTTCGCCCTGAGCTTCGGGCTCCGAATCGGTTACGGATTCTAACCCTTGGTTACTGCCTCGTTTTTATTTGCCAGCTGACCACAAGCTGCATCGATATCCTTCCCTCTACTTCTTCTGATATTGACGATGATATTTCGGTCTTCGAGATACTTCGCGAAGGCATCTACTTTCTCAGGGTCGGCTTGCTGAAATTCCCCATCGTCAATCGGGTTGTATTCAATGATATTGACCTTGCACGGAAGGTTCCGACAAAAATCGACTAATTCGCGGGCATCTTCCAGCTCGTCGTTGAAATCTTTGAAAATGATGTATTCAAAGGTCACTCTGGTCTTAGTTTGAGCGTAAAAGTACTTGAGCGCATCTGCCAAAGCATCCAAGGTATTACTCTCGTTGATCGGCATGATCTTGTTTCGCTTCTCGTCGTTGGCGGCGTGCAACGAAAGGGCCAGATTGAATTTCACTTCATCGTCGCCCAGCTTTCTGATCATCTTGGCAATACCTGCCGTAGAGATGGTAATGCGCTTTGGCGACATCCCCAAGCCCACATCGGCTGAGATATGTCCCGTCGAACTCAAAACATTTTTATAGTTGAGCAATGGTTCACCCATACCCATATACACGATGTTCGAAAGGGGTTTTTGCTTGAGGATCTCGGCGTCTTTGTAAATCTCCGATACCTGATCGTAAATCTCATACGGCTCCAGATTCTTCATCAGTTTCAGCCGCCCGGTAGCACAAAACTTACAAGCCAGGCTGCAGCCTACTTGCGAAGAGATACAGGCTGTGGTTCTGTTTTCAGTCGGAATTAATACTCCTTCAACTACATGACCTTCGTGAAGTTTAAACGCGTACTTTATCGTCCCGTCGCTACTCACCTGCTTATCGGCGATGGTGATAGATCGAATCTCAAACTTCTCATCCAGCTTCTCTCTCAGTCCAGTCGAAAGATTCGTCATCGCATCGAAACTGCGTGCCCTTTTTGACCACAGCCACTCGTAGACCTGCTTTCCGCGAAACTTCTTTTCACCCATCGATTCGAGGGTTTCAATCAGCTCAGTTTCTGACAGCTTGCGTATGTCGATCTTCTTGGAAATCATAGGTGCAAAGGTAAGGGATTCAGTCGGCTCGAGTTAAGCTTTCAAAGCGCCTGAGAAAAACGCCTCGGCGATATATAGATCTTCGGGCGTCGTAATTTTGATATTCGTTCGGTTTCCTTGAGTGAGAATCACTTCGTGGCCCATGTGCTCTACCACCGATGCGTCATCGGTAAATCCGGGCTCAAAGGGCGTTTCATAGGCTTGCTTTAAAAGATCCAGCTCAAAACACTGTGGTGTCTGAACGGCTCGGAGTAGTGATCGAAGCAAGGTTTTGCTACCGCGTTCACCTAATTGGCGGATGGTATCTGTGACGGGTGTCACCGGAATAGCAGCACCGTGTTCTGCCGCTTTTGAAAAGCACCGCTCGATTGTTTCTCTGCTGACCAGTGGACGCACAGCGTCGTGTACACCCACTATGGAAACATCGGAGTTCAGGGCAGCGAGACCATTTTTCACAGAGTGAAACCGCTCGGCTCCACCTTCTACCAAATCGTGAGGAACATCAATATTGTACTCCAGGCAAATAGCCTTCCAGGTATCAAAAAGAGAATGGTGAAGCACCACCACAATTTGAGCATCGTGATCAAAGTCGTGAAACACTTGCAAGGTATGCGCCATGATAGGCTTTCCGGCCACGAGCATAAACTGCTTGGCTAGAGAAGAATTCATTCGCGTACCCGTTCCACCGGCTACGACAATGACACCGCGACGTGACATTTAGATGATGAGCATCGCATCACCATAAGCGAGGAAGCGATACTTTTCTTTGATGGCTTCTTTGTAGGCAGCCATTACGTTTTCGTACCCGCCAAATGCCGCTACCTGCATAAGCAATGTGCTCTCAGGGCTGTGCAAATTGGTGATCATCGCATTAGCGATCTGAAACTCGTAAGGAGGGAAGATAAACTTGTTTGTCCACCCATCAAATGGCTTGAGCAGGCCTTCTGTTGAAACCGAAGTCTCGGCGGCACGCATCGCAGTAGTTCCCACTACACAAACTTTTCCTTTAGCTTTTTTAGTAGCGTTTACCACGTCAGCCGCTTCTTGAGAAATCATCATTTGCTCACTGTCCATCTTGTGCTTCGTCAAGTCTTCTACCTCTACCGGGCGGAAAGTTCCAAGTCCAACATGAAGAGTGATATCTGCGAAGTTGACTCCTTTTAACTCGAGTCTTTTCAATAGCTCACGGCTAAAGTGAAGACCAGCTGTAGGAACTGCAACGGCACCTTCTTCTTTGGCGAAGATGGTTTGGAATCGCTCGTTGTCTAGTTCTTCTACCGGACGGTCGATGTACTTTGGGATAGGCGTTTCTCCAAGCTTCGTGATAGTCTGCTTGAACTCTTCGTAGGTCCCATCAAAAAGGAATCTCAAGGTTCTACCGCGAGAAGTGGTGTTGTCGATTACTTCAGCTACGAGTTCGTCGTTTTCGCCAAAGTAAAGTTTATTTCCAATTCGAATTTTACGCGCTGGGTCTACCAAAACATCCCAGAGAAGGCTCTCTCTGTTGAGTTCGCGTAGCAAGAACACCTCGATCTGCGCCCCAGTTTTTTCCTTGTTTCCATAGAGTCTGGCTGGGAAAACCTTGGTGTTGTTCATAATGAACGTGTCCTGGTCTTCGAAGTAGTCAATAACGTCCTTAAACGTTTTGTGCTCGATGGAACCATCTTGGCGATTTAGTACGAGAAGTCGGCTCTCGTCTCTGTTTTCTGCTGGGTATTGAGCGATTAGCTCAGAAGGGAGGTTGAACTTGAACTTTGAAAGTTTCATTCAGGGCGTAATTTTTAAGACAAAAAATGCGGGTGCAAATGTAAAGAAAAGGAATGAGAATATCTGTTGACCATTTTGATTTCAGAACTGCGAAGCAGTGGTGACCGACTGCAAGGAGCGTCAGTACAAGGAACACCGATTGGCGATTTTAGAAGTACACGAGCCCTGACCGTAAGCGTCAGGGCGCAAGGTCCTAGCATTCGGTGAAACCGGATGCCATGGATGCGATCTATGGTAAAGCCCTGTAAGGGCGGGATCAAACAAATGGCCAATGAATAATTGAAAATTGACAACGTTTGAGCAGCACTCTACATGAGACTTGGAGCTTTAAGAAATTAAAGCAAATTCCGCAGCAGCGCAGCTACTACGGAGCAGCGGTCAACTTTAATCAGGGATTTCCAACTGATCAACAAACTCAATCGGCCCAATGGCATTTTCAACCCGGTGATCTCCGATAGCCGTTCGGCGAAGAGAAGAAAGGTAAGCCCCAACACTAAGGCTTTGGCCAAAATCGTGTGCGATAGAGCGAATATAAGTTCCCTTCGAGCAAGTGATCTCAAATTCAACTTCGGGGACATTGATCGAGGTGATTTTAAACTCGTGAATCTCGATGGCTTGTTTCTTCATCTCCACTTCGATTCCCTTTCTAGCCGACTCATAGGCGCGCTTTCCATCTACCCATTTAGCTGAAAATACGGGTGGTGTTTGGAGTTGCTCTCCCGTCATCGCTGCCGCCGTTTTCTCAATATCTTCTTTGGATATAGCCGAATAGTCCTTTTGGTTTTCGGGCTCTGTTTCCAGATCAAATGATGGAGTTGTAGCTCCCAAAGTGAAAGTCCCGGTGTAGGTTTTCGCCTGCCCGGTGAGTTCCTGGATCTTTTTGGTGAATTTCCCCGTACAGATCAGAAGTAATCCTGTAGCGAGTGGGTCGAGCGTGCCTGCGTGGCCTACCTTTAGCTTTTTAAACCCAAACTTCTTGCGAAGGTTGTAGCGGAGCTTTTTGACAACGTCAAAGGATGTCCATTCGAGTGGTTTATCAATGTAAAGGAGCTGACCGTTGATAACGTCTTCGGCGGTAAAATCTTTTGGATCCTTCATCTTAAACAAGTCCGGCGATTATGGCAATCAGACCAACCCCTGCGCAGTAATAGGCGAAGTAATCGAGTTTGCTGTTCTTCACAATACGAATCATCCACCGACAAGCCAAAACACCTGCCACAAAAGCGGCAAGGACACCAAGGCTCATGGCGAGCACGTCTATTTTCAGCTCATCTCCATGCTCGAGGTATTCTTTTCCTTCGAGTAGCATGGCGCCGATAATGACAGGAAGAACCATTAAGAATGAAAAACGTGCGGCTCGCTCGCGACTTACGCCAGCGAGAAGTGCCACAGATATGGTAGATCCGGACCGAGAAACTCCCGGGAGAACTGCTACGGCTTGAGCTATTCCAATGATGAGTGCGCGCTTGAAGGTTAGTTTTCCTTCGTGCTCTTTGATTCGCGTGGTGGCGTAGAGCAATATAGCCGTGAAGATCAGCGAACAGCCCACCAGAACGATCTGCCCATCGAAAAGGGCTTCGATTTCATCTTTTAGCAGAACTCCAACGAAAAAGACGGGGATCATGCTGACTACGATCAAGCTAGAAAACTTGGTTGCCTCGTTCCATTTAAACTCCAGAAGGCCTTTGAAAATTTCGATAATATCCTTCCGAAAAACAACAATAGTACTCAATGCAGTGGCGCCGTGCAGTAAGAGGGTGAACAGAAGACTTTCTTCTCCAGCCAACGATTTTCCAAAAAGTACTTTGGCGATTTCGAGGTGGCCACTGCTACTAACGGGCAAAAACTCGGTGAGTCCCTGGATGATTCCTAAGACAATGGCTTCAATAATTCCCATGGAATGCGAAGTGGTTTATTACTTCTTCTTGAGAATGGCGTAGAAAATTACGGCGTATCCGATCAAAACCGTAATAGGAGCCAGAGTGATTCTTCTAAAGCTGAAAACTTCTTCGTTGAAGACGTTTGGATCTTCACTTCCACCACCGATCATCAGAAGAAATCCGATTACGACAACACCAATACCAATTAGCATCAACTTGTAGTTGTGACTCTGAAGGGCAAAGACTTGCTCGGTGTTTTGCTCTGGGCTGTGTTCCTTTTGAGTGGACATAATGGGCGGTTAATAAATTTTATTCGGATCGGCCCTAAGGTACCGTCTTACTGCAAATAACGTAGAAAAACCTGAAATAATCACCCCCAGGAGCGAAACGAGCCCAAAGAGTTTAACAAACATTATCAGGTCATTAAACTCAAAGAAGTCCGGAATTTCCTGGCGTACAGTGTATAGAATACCTAAAATGAGTAGGATGGCGATGAAGCTCGCGAGTAGTCCCTGCATGATACCAGTCAGTATAAACGGGCGCTGAATAAAGCCAGATGTAGCCCCAACGAGCTGCATGGTTTTAATTATAAATCGCTTGGAGTAAATGGTGAGCCTGATGGTGTTGTTGATCAAGGCAATGGCTACCAACAACAGCAAAGCGCTAAATCCGAGAAGCACCACCCCAATTTTATTGACGTTTTCATTTATCTGGCGCACCAGATTAGGGCTGTAGGCCACTTCTGAAACCTGCGAACGGTCTTCTAAATCAGCGGCTATCTGTTCCAGGCTATCTGGGTGGGTATATGCCGGAGCAATTCGGAGATCGATAGACGCTTCCAAAGGATTAAATCCCAAAAACTCTACGAAATCTTCACCCAAATCTTCAGAGAGTTGTTGGGCGCTTTCTTCTTTGCTCACAAAATTGGTACTCAAGGTAAATGGCTCAGCATCTATTTCCTTTCGCAAGCGCTGCAATTCAGCATCTTTCAGGTCGGCTTTCAAGAAAACCTGAACGTGAATGTTCTCCATCACATACCGCGAAAGCTTTTGAGCATTGAGCACCAAGACACTAAAAATTCCGAGCATGAATAGCACCAGGGCCATTCCTATTACGGTGGTGATTGCGCTGGAACGCGCACGCTTCTTTGCGTATTTTTCTGGATTTGCCGCCATAAGGAGGTGCTAAAGTAGAAATATTTCACGTTCAGGATTCCCTATTTTGCTTTGATTTCAACAGATCAATTCTTGATTAAATACCCCAATGAAATCAATAACTTTGCCCCCCAAATGACCTAAGATGAATTACGATTTTAAATCCATCGAAGCCAAGTGGCAGAAAAACTGGAAGGAGAAAAAGACTTACCAGGTAACAGAAGACCCATCGAAGGAAAAGTTCTACGTGCTCGACATGTTTCCTTACCCTTCTGGTGCCGGCCTACACGTGGGGCACCCACTGGGCTACATCGCTTCGGATGTGATTGCTCGTTATAAAAAGCATCAAGGGTACAACGTGCTTCACCCTATGGGCTACGACTCTTTCGGTTTGCCAGCCGAGCAGTACGCCATCCAAACGGGGCAGCACCCAGCCATTACGACTGAAAACAACATCAATCGATACAGGGGTCAATTGGAACGCATCGGTTTTAACTACGACTGGTCGCGTGAAGTGCGCACTTCCGACCCGGAATATTACCGTTGGACTCAGTGGATTTTTAAAGAGATATACAATAGCTGGTACAACCAAGACTCAGACAAAGCAGAGCCAATTCAAACGCTGATTGCGAAGTTTGAAGAGAACGGGACTTATGGGGTCAATGCGGCTATTGATGAAGACTGGTACAAGGAGCTGAAAGAAGAAGGCTATCCTTTTGGGCAGCACTTTGCCGGCGACTTTACCGCTACTGATTGGGGTGTTCTCAATGAAGCCCAAAAAAGTGAAGTACTCAGCCATTTCAGGCTCGCTTTTATCTCAGATACCTGGGTGAACTGGTGTGCTGCACTAGGGACAGTTCTGGCTAACGATGAAATCAAAGACGGATTGAGCGAGCGAGGTGGACACCCCGTGGAACAGCGCCTGATGAAGCAGTGGAGCTTGCGCATCTCTGCCTATGCCGATCGTTTGCTTTCCGACCTAGAAGGACTCGACTGGAGCGATTCCATCAAGGAGATTCAGCGAAACTGGATTGGAAAATCTCAGGGAGCATCTGTCAGCTTTCAGCTTGTGGGATCCGCTGAAAAGATCGATGTATTTACCACTCGTCCCGATACCATTTTCGGGGTGAGCTTTATGGTGATCGCACCAGAGCACAGCTTAGTAGAAAAGATTACAACTCCAGATCGCAAGGAGGCCATTGACATCTACGTCAAACATGCCAAGTCGCGGTCTGAACGAGATAGGCAAAGTGATGTGAAGCACGTGACGGGTGAGTTTACCGGCGCATACGCCACGCACCCATTCACCGGAGAAGAGATACCTGTGTGGATCGCCGACTACGTTTTGGCCGGGTACGGTACTGGAGCCATCATGGCCGTGCCTGCTGGAGACCAACGCGACTTGGACTTTGCCAAACACTTTGAGATCAAAGTCCCACAGATTTTTGAAGGTATTGAGATCGAAGATGAAGCATTCGCAGAAAAAACGGCAACGCTGCAAAATTCGGGCTTTCTCGATGGATTGACATATGCGGAGGCGGTACCGAAGATTATTGCCGAGATGGAAGCCAAAGGAATTGGAACAGGTAAGACCAACTACCGCCTGCGAGATGCGATCTTTTCTCGCCAGCGTTACTGGGGTGAGCCATTTCCAGTGTTTTACAAGGACGGAAAGCCGGGCTTGATCGAAGATGAAAAGCTACCGGTCACTCTTCCAAAAGTTGACAAATACCTGCCTACCGAATCGGGTGAGCCACCATTGGCTCGATCAAAAGCAGAAGATTGGAATGTATTTGAAGGCGACGAGATGGAATACAATACCATGCCCGGTTGGGCCGGTTCGTCGTGGTACTTCATCCGCTATATGGATCCAAAAAATGCAGAAGCGATCGCTTCCCCAGAAAAGCTTAAATACTGGGGCGCAGTAGATCTCTACATGGGCGGTGCCGAGCACGCAACAGGGCATTTGCTCTACGCACGCTTCTGGACAAAAATCCTTTTTGACCTGGGCCATATTCCATTCAACGAGCCATTCAAGAAAATGGTCAATCAGGGGATGATTCTCGGAAGATCGAGTCTCGTGTATCGTTTGGAATTGAGTAGCTACTTCATTCCGGAAGTAGATCCAGGACAGCTGCCTTCACCGAGAAAATTCCCAGAGATTTTCGTGACCAAGGAAATCTTCGATGATTGGGAAGACAATCAAAAATTGAACAAGCACGCCTTCGAAGTAGATCACAAACTCAATACACTCCTTCAGGAATTGATGGGCAAAAACCACGGAATGGATCTTTCAAACGTTCAGTGGGAATACGACTTCACGACGCTTCATGTAGATGTGAACATCGTACACAACGATGAACTCGATATCGAAGCATTTCGAAATTGGCGGAAGGACTATGCCGATGCCGTTTTCGTACTCAACCCGCAAGACAAGTACGTCTGTGGTCACGAAGTGGAGAAAATGTCGAAGCGATGGTACAATGTGGTGACGCCGGATGACCTTTGCGAGCAATATGGTGCCGACACCTTGCGACTCTATGAAATGTTCCTTGGACCTGTCGAGCAATCAAAACCTTGGGATACACAAGGAATAAGTGGTGTGCACAATTTCCTCCGCAAGTTTTGGAGACTCTTCCACGATGGCGATGGAAACTTCGATGTGAGTAAAGAAAACCCATCTAAAGCCGAGCTAAAAATCCTTCACAAGACCATTAAAAAGGTCACGGAAGAATTGGATCGCCTTTCGTGGAATACGGTTGTGAGCACCATGATGATTGCTGTAAATGAGCTACAGGCTGAGAAGTCAAACAATGCGGACGTTTTGTCAAATCTCCTCGTTTTAATTTCTCCTTACGCTCCACACTTTGCTGAAGAACTGTGGGAAAAATTGGGCTATACGGAAACGATTACTGCTCAACCTTGGCCAGCTTTTGATGAGAAACTCATGGTTGACGATTCGGTATCGTACCCTGTTTCGTTCAACGGAAAAATGCGTTTCAAAATCGATCTGCCTACCGATATGTCTAAAGCCGATATAGAAGCGGCCGTTTTGGCAGCAGAAGAAGCTCAGAAATATCTCGATGGCGGTTCACCGAAGAAAGTAATCGTTGTTCCCGGACGTATCGTAAACATTGTGATTTAACAGATCTGCTGGAGAGAATAGTTAAATTTGGAATAGTTCTTGAACTTGCACTAAACATGAAGGCATTCAAACTATTCTTTTTGGCTATGATCTGCGGATTGGTGGCTTTTGGGCAAACCAAACCACCCAAAGCGAGTCTTGATACCTTGCCCGAAGTGGACATGCCACCGATCAACCATTCCGTGTTTTCGGAAGGGGAGTATCTCAAATTCGTGCTCCACTATGGTATTATCGATGCTGGTGAAGCAGAGTTGCACGTGAAGAAATCACCAAAGAAATTTGAAGGAAGAGAAGCCTACCACATCGTGGGTACCGGCCGTTCTTTGGGGGCGTTCAACTGGTTTTTTAAAGTGAGAGACCGCTATGAGACTTACCTCGACAAGGACGGTGTATTTCCCTGGGAATTCGTTCGCGATATCAGAGAAGGTGGCTATAAGAAGCAGGAGAACTACCAGTTTTTCCAAAACAAAGCAGCAGTAAAAACCCACAAGGGCGATACCTTCGCGATTCCAAAGTACTCGCAAGACATGCTGTCGTCGTTTTACTATGCGCGAACCCTAGATTTTACTGGAATCCAAAAGAATCAGGTTTTTACTATCCCCACTTTTGTGGATGAGGAAGTGTATCCGCTTAAAATCAGATATCTGGGAAAAGAGACCATTGAACTGCGGAGCGGAACTTATCGATGTATGAAATTTGTGCCCGTGGTGCAGGAGGGAAGAATCTTTGAAGACGACGAAGACATGACCGTTTGGATCACTGACGATGGAAACCGAATCCCGGTTTTGGCAAAGGCAAAAGTATTGGTGGGATCCATCAAAATGGAACTTGTTGATTATGACAATTTGGCGAATCCAATAGCCAAACTGGACTAAAGAAGCCGCTGTTTTTCTATCTTCGCCAACCATGCGAACCCCCCTTTTTCTCGATCGTAAGCTCATCTTTTTGATTCCTCTTGTCGTTTGGAGTTGTGGACAAAATCAGGACCCTGTTATTCCCGATGCTCCTGATGAAACGACGCTGGAAGAAATCATCATCGAAGAGCGCTACGGTATTGAAATCGACAACTACGACATCCACGAAGGGGTGATCCACAAGAACGAATTCTTAGCAGACATCTTGCTAAAATATGGCGTGTCTTACGCAACGATTGCTGAGCTCGAAAAGGCTAGTAAAGACGTTTTTGATGTGCGGAGACTGAAGGCGGAAGACGAGTATGCTGTATTTACCCAAAAGGATTCAGCCGCTACGGCGACCTATTTTGTGGTCGAAACCAATTCGGTTGATTATGTGATTTATCACTTGGCTGATTCTGTTTTTGCGACTACGGGGCAAAAGCCCGTGGAGTACCGCATCAGAGAAGCTGGAGGGGTAATACAAAGTTCGCTTTATCAAACCATTGCCGATCAGGATCTCCGAACGGAATTGGCGCATCGACTAGCTGATATTTATGCCTGGACAGTCGATTTTTACCGCATCCAAAAAGGCGATTACTTTCGGGTAGTATTCGAGGAAAAATACGTCGATGACCAATTGGTCGGGGTGGGGCACATCTACGCCGCCGAGTTTAAGCACCGTGATGTGTCTTTTTTTAGCTACCGCTTTGAGCAGGATAGCGTGGCAAACTACTACGACGAGAAAGGAGAGAGTCTGCGGAAGGCCTTCCTTCAGGCGCCACTCCAGTTCTCCAGAATTTCATCGAAGTACTCGCTCAAGCGGTACCACCCTGTTCAAAAGCGCTGGAAAGCCCATCTCGGTACCGACTATGCTGCACCGACTGGAACACCGATTATGGCGACAGGAGACGGGACGGTGATCGCTTCGGCTTACGGGAAGTACAATGGGCACTATGTGAAAATCAAGCACAATTCCACCTACACCACCCAATACCTTCACATGAGTAAGCGCGCTGCCAAAAAAGGCGACTTTGTGCGACAGGGAGAGGTCATTGGCTATGTAGGATCCACAGGACTAGCTACAGGTCCGCACGTGTGCTACCGGTTTTGGAAAAACGGAAAGCAGGTAGACCCTTACAAACAAGACTTACCACCGAGCGAACCGGTCGATCCAAGATATCTGGATGCATACAATGCCGTAAAGGATAGTCTTCAGCCAATACTGATGGATATTCACCTCAATTTGGAGGAGATTTAACGGACTTTAGAGCCTGTACACGCCGATTTGCGTACTGATTAAGCGGGAAAATGTTTTCTTTGGGATTCGATTTTCCACAATACCACCACTATGATGATTCGAAAAGGCCTTTTAGCCCTCTTTGTTTTGGGCTCATTCACAAGCTTTGCGCAAAAGGATAAGAAACTCGTTGAAGAAACGGTTACCAAAGAAAGTATTCAGGCCAAGATTGAATTTTTGGCATCTGATGAGATGCGCGGCCGCAACACCCCGTCTCCTGAGCTAGACCTGGCCGCCCGCTATTTGGCATCTCATTTAAAAGAGAACGGTGTGAAAATCATTCCCGGGATGGACTCTTATTACCAACCCGTACCTATGGTTGAGTCGTTTCCGCCTTCTGAAGGTGGATTGACAGTTGGCGATTCACTTTACAGTTTTGACAAAGCTTTGCTCATGATGTCGGGAGAATCTGCCGATTTAGAAGGTGAGATAATCTATCTCAACTACGGTTCAGAAGCAGATTTTGCCGGTGCCGATGTGGATGGAAAAATAGTTGTAGTGCGCACGGGATCTTCTGCCAAGTCTACGGCTTATGAAGCATTCGAAGAAGGTCGTAAAAAGAAAGACCGAGCCATGAAAGCAGGAGCAATATCGCTTGTAGAGCTCTACGGTTCGCCACAGCCTACCTGGAAAATCTTGCGCTACTACATGGGAACTGCCAAGGTGGGACTGGCTGAAGAAAAGCCTGAAGAGACGAGCATACCACATGTATGGCTCGACGATGCGTCAGGGGAAAGCCGAAGCTTTTTTGAAGAATACGAAGGAAGTGGCTCGCTGAGCGTGAAGGGTGCACGCGAAGACTACTTCACGACCTACAATGTGATAGGGGTAGTAGAAGGAACGGACAAAGAGCTCAAAGATGAGTACGTCATTTTCTCCGCTCACTACGATCATGTTGGTGTGGGAGAATTAAATGCCGAAGGTGACAGCATTTTCAATGGAACGCGCGACAATGCCGTTGGTACGGTTACGGTGATGGAAGCGGTAAAGAACATTGGGAAGTACCCACTCAAGCGAAGCGTCGTATTTATCTTCTTTACAGGAGAAGAAAAGGGCTTGCTCGGTAGTGAGTGGTATGTGAACAATCCCATTATTCCACTTAAGGAAACCAAGCTCTGCTACAATGCCGATAATGGGGGCTACAACGACACCACCTTTGCGATGATCGTCGGGCTTGAGCGCGTTACCTCGGCTGATGATATGGTAAGTGCTTGTGAGGCTTTTGGCCTGGAAGGAAAACCGGATCAGGTTTTAGATCAGAATCTCTACATGCGCTCCGATCACTACAGCTTCGCAGACAAAGGCGTGCCAGGCGTGATGTTTGGAATGGCGGCCACGGCTTTTGATGAGGGTATTTTTAAGTAGTATCTGCACAAACAGACCGACAACCCAGATTCCATTGATTTCGATTATATGCTTAAGTACACGAGAGCTTACGTGCTAGGCGGCCGAATGATTGGAAATGCGAAGTCGGCTCCAGCCTGGAACCCAAAAGATGAATTCTACAAGAAGGGAGAGGAGTTGTATAATTGATGGGTTACGAATAGAAGTTTAGAACCTAAACTTTTTCTGGATAGTCTTGCGGCTAAAGGTATAGACATAAGAAACTGATGAAAAGACAGGTCGATTCAATGTTCAACAGATTCATCAGAATCGCAACTTTTGACTTTCAGCTCGAGAGAGTGTTCACTTAACCAGAATACCAAATTCTTGGCTTTTTGCAGGGTCAATGAAAGAAGGTTGAAGTCTCAGCAATACCAGCCTTACTTAGAATTGAAATCTTCAAGTTGATCTTTGGTCATTTTCAAAATGCACACAAAATTGTAGTTGAGACTATGTCTTATTTCGGTAGTACTTTTTCATATAGAGTTCTATGTCTCTCACCCCTATGCTCGCATTCTTAAAAGTATAGATAAAAAGCCCTTCCAATTTGGAAGGTTAAAAAGGTAACTTTAAGATCAAATTATTTATCCATTCCCATTTTTTTCTTCAGCGCGGCAAGGTCATTTTGAGTAGATGTTTTATTTGAAGCAGATAAAGCTGTATCAATTTCATCATCAATACTTCTGTTCTCGTTTGCAATTTCTCCATAACTCTCTGCAAGCGCTTCTTCCTGTTCTACCTTTTCTTTCATGCGTTCGAGCATTGAAACAGTGCTTGACGAGTCTATCTTCGACAATTGCTGGTTTATGTTTTTGGTAGCTTTACTAACCTTCGCACGAGCCTTTAAAGTATTTAACTCATTTTCGTAGTGACTTAATTGTGATTTTAACTTACTGATGTTTGACTGCATAGTCTCAATATTTGCCTCAAACTTTTGCTTTTCTTTAGTGCTTCGTAACCTGTTTTGAATGGCTTCTTCACGTTTCTTTAAAGCTTCGCTAGCTAGTCTATCAGCTTCTTCAGTAGCGATACTACCAGCTTGCCCTTCTTCAAGTAATTGCATTGCCTTTTTCTCGTAGTTAGAAGCTTGGCTTTGAAATGTTTCAATGTCTTTTCTGGACCTGATAGCTAGTGCCTTTATTTCCGCTAGCGCTCGCAGAGCTTTGTCAAGATCTGATTTTAAATTTCTGATTCCTTGCTCAGTCAATTTAATTGGGTTTTCTAATTTGTCGACAACAGAATGTGCTTCTGCTTGTCCAATATTAAATAGTCTGTTAAGTATTCCCATGATGTTTTTCTTTTAATATTTTGAGTATTTTATTAGTTCATCGGAGTATTCGCCCAGGAGTAAACTGAGCGAGTTGATCGATGCTTCAATTTCATTCAAATCAAGACTTCGTAGTTGAAGAGTATCTCTAAAGATTACTTTCTTACCCTCGTCATCGAGAACGAAAGCTCCGTGTACAATGTCTCTATTTTTCATTAGTAAGTTTTTAAAGAGCTCCACGCTCTCTAGTCTTATCTCAAACAAAAATTGTTCAATGATAAGGATAGGGTTGGTGCAAATAATCACTAAGTTTTTGATGCCAGATGATTCATTCGATACCAAGAAGAGTCCTTCATATTCATCTTCCTGGTCAATGCTATACTCTAATTCGAGTAAGTAGTTTCTGACAATTTCAAAGTAGTTGTTCATTTAACGCGTTTTTGTTGTTTCAAATTTCTACTGCTACAAAGTTATTGTAGTTTGCTAATTCCATAGCAATAATACTAAAAAACATTATATTAGCTAAAAAAGTTAGTCTTAAATGTCGGTTATTGGAGCCAATATCAAGAAAATACGAGGAATTAAAGGTCTTAATCAGCAGCAATTTGCTGATCTATTTCAAATTACTAGGGCTAGTGTTGGGGCCTACGAAGAAGGTAGAGCCGACCCAAAGATTAAAACTGCGATTCAGATTGCAGACTATTTTGGAATAAGTCTGGATTTGTTTTTGAAGAAAGAACTAACGGTAAATGATTTGTTTAAGGTCGCGAAAATCCAAAGCTCCTTGCAGCTCAGTGATTCCAATAACCTTATTCCATCGGGTCAATACGATGCCTATATATCAGTGCCACTAGTCAAGAAGAGCAATTTTTCACATTATTCTGAATTACGTACCGAGGGATGCGATCTAGCTTCATTAGATTCCGTATGTCTGACCATGATGACTGGCTACATCTACCGTGCATTTGAATTGGTAGACAATTCAATGTGCGGTGAAAAATTGCGATGTTCAGAAGGTGATATTCTAATATGTAGCAACCTATCGGTTGATAAGTTAACCAAGTTCGATGAAGGGAAAATATTCATTTTTGAAGAAAACTCTTCGTACTATTTAAGAAGAATTGCAGAATTAAATGCGGAATCATTAACGCTTGTTGCTGATGTTGATTATAAGCCATCTAAAATCGTAATAACTAATGATTTGATTGGAATATGGTCGCCAGTTAGAGTAATTACTAAGAATGTTAGTATTCTTTAAATGTGCTCGTTTGTTACCCAGAATTAAACCTTAAAGACAACAAAATTTTATGTTTGGACTATTTAGAAAGAAAAAGGACCTTAAATATCAATATCGGGTTACTGATTTGAAAAAAGGGTTTGTGTTTGATTATGATATGCAAACTTGGTTGGTTGAAGCAGAGTATGAATATGACTGGGGAGACGGGTATTTCTCAAAAGAGTTTAAGGTTTCTTCTGGCACGACAAACTTCTTTCTTTGTCTTGATGATGACGACGAGCTAGAATTATCACTCATGAGTAAAGTGAGTGCTCCTAAGTTATTGGGTGAATTTAGGGCTGCACTGCAGTCTAAAAAAAAAGTTATGAATAATATAGAGTATAAAGGGGGGAGATTTAGCTTGGTAGAAGAATGTCCAGGATATTTTAGGGACATATCTAAAGGGCCAGCAAAAGATGATTCAAGTTGGACAGAATTGATAATGTGGGACTTTAAAGATAAATCAGGCAAAAATGTCCTGAGCATTGGACAGTGGGGTGAGAATAGTTTTGAAATTTCTCTTGGCTCTATAATTAGAGAGTTTGAAATATCTAATATCTTTCCAGCTCCGGAAGAGTGAATATACGAAGAACTATGTCTTACAAACCTATTGAATTATTGTGTCTAGCGCTGATGTTGTTGGTTGTTGGATGTTCAGAGAGTCAACGACAATACCAGAATGAGCCTATCGATGATCTTATAAAAAAGTATCGATCCCACGATTCCTTCAGCATAATTTTGGATGACATGAATTATGATAAGAAGTCGAACAAGTATCAGCACCTATACCAAGTTATCTATACTTCAATAGCTTCTGCGGATACGATTGTGCGTGATTCTGCAACTGCATGGCTCGTCGTAAGTCCCAGGTTTTTCAATAAGCATATTGATGATATGGGGATGGAATTGGCGTATAAGAAAAACGGGAAGGTCGAAAAGAAGACTGCGCCTCCCGGTTACGGAGACATAGTTGGGAATGAGAAATATGGGCGCTGGCAATCAGATAGTGGTGGAAGAAGTTTCTGGGTATTCTACGGACAGTACCGGCTTTTTAGTGATTTGTTTTACCTGGGTAGATATCCCTATTACAGGTCTTATTACAATGATTATTACACAGGGTATTATGGGTCTGGTAGGTCATATTATGGACCGATGACCGATCAAGGTTATGCCTATGGGACAAAAAGTCAATACAATGCAAATACTCGTTCATCTTCATCTTGGAATAAACAATCTTCCACTTTCAAAAGTGATGTTAGGAGACGTGTGAAAAGAAGTAGTCAAACGAGTCGCTCGAGTTCTCGATACAAAGGGTCTTCTTCACGCGGAAGGAGCGGAGGAGTGGGTAAATAAACCAAAACAGAAAAAAAAAGTAAAATGGATTTTTTTCTTAACAATGAATTCTTGGGTTTTCTAGTCCCTACAGTTGTTTACCTTGTTTCAGGGCTGCTCCTTATATTGATTGGAAGGTTCGCGTTTCGAATTTTTCATCCAAAAATCCAAGTTGTAGGCGAACTAGCCGAAAAGGATAATGTTGCATTTTCAATTGCCTATGTAGGCTATTTTGTTGGTATCCTTATTGTAATAGGTAGTGCCATTATTGGCCCATCCAAAGGATTAAAATTGGATTTTCTAGAAATTTTAGTTTTTGGAGTCCTAGGTGTCATTCTCTTGAACGTGTCTGCATTTTTGAATGATAAAATTGTGTTTAAGAAATTCAGTTTTAAGAAGGAAATTCTCGAAGATCGAAACGTGGGAACCGGTATAATAGAATTTGCTAATTATGTTGGTTCTGGTTTAATCATATTTGGTGCCATTATCGGTGATCAGGGAGGGATGGAATCAGGTATTCTTTCCGCACTCTTGTTTTGGGTTTTGGGTCAAGCGATATACTTTTTGGTGTCGCTGATGTACAATGCGATTACTAAATATGATATTCATCATGAAATAGAACGAGATAATGTTGCTGCTGGCATAGGGTTCGCTGGAGCCATTGTTGCAGTTTCAAACTTATTTAGGTTGGCCTTGTCTATTGATTTTGAGGGGTTCAAATCTACTTTGGTTGAGATTGTAATTATCGTTGCAATTGGTGTAATTCTAATTCCTATTGTACGAATACTGGTTGATAAAATTATCTTGCCAGGTTACAATTTGACGGATGAAATTGTGAACCAAGAAAAACCAAACACAGGAGCGGCTTTAATCGAGGCATTCGCCTATATTGGAAGCTCAATTTTGATTTCTTGGTGTATCTAAGTGAAAAGTTTTGGAAGGTAAATCTCAAGTTCTAAAGCTTGCCCTATTTGCTACCGGGCTTTCGGGTATCGTTGCGGAATACACTTTATCTACTCTGGCTTCTTATTTTTTGGGTAACTCTATTCTCCAGTGGACTATGATTGTGTCCATTATGCTGTTTTCAATGGGGCTGGGTAGTAGATGGAGTAGGCACATACAAGGAAATCTATTGACAAAGTTTATTGCAATTGAATTGGCACTTTCTCTCCTAGTTTCCTTTTCTTCTTTAATCACATACACAGTCGCAGGATATAGTGCTTATTTGGGTTTAATTATCTACGCTTTGAGTATTTTGATAGGTGTGCTAATTGGCCTTGAAATACCCCTGGTAATAAGATTGAATGAGGAGTTTGAAAATCTCAGGGTAAACATTGCGTCCGTCCTAGAAAAGGACTATTGGGGAAGTTTGGTTGGAGGTTTGTTTTTTGCCTTCCTTGGTCTGCCTTATTTGGGCCTCACTTATACTCCTTTCATACTAGGGGGTATAAATCTGATGGTAGCTCTTTTACTTTTTTTCAGTATGCGAAAGAGTTTGTGGTCAAGGAAAAGGTTTATTGTTATCGCTGGAAGTTTTACTGTTGTTTGTATTGCCGTCGGATCCGTGTTTGCTGAACCTATCATCTTTCATGGTGAACAGCAAAGATACCGTGATAAAGTTATTTATTCCCAACAATCTAAGTATCAAAAGATTGTGATAACGGAATGGAAGAATGACTATTGGTTATACCTCAACGGAAATCAACAGTTGAGCACAGTTGATGAGGATAAGTACCATGAACCCCTTGTGCATCCGGCCATGCAGCTAGCAGTACATCCAACTTCGGTATTGGTTCTTGGAGGAGGAGATGGCTGTGCGATTCGAGAAATATTGAAGTATAATTCAGTTGAAAGAATTGTATTGGTTGATTTAGACCCACAAATGACGGAAATAGCTAAGGAACATCCTGTTATGCGCTCCATAAATGAGGGTGCGCTCAGTTCGCCGCTTGTGGAAGTTTTAAACCAGGATGGCTTCAAATATTTGGAAGCAACAAAGAGAATATTTGATGTGATTATCATTGACCTTCCAGACCCAAAGTCAGTTGACCTTAATAGGTTGTATACCAGAGAATTTTACTCTTTGTGCTCAAAACAGCTATCTAAAGATGGAATCGTCGTTACACAAGCAGGTAGCCCTTATTTTGCAACCAATGCGTTTGTGTGTATTGACCGAACTATGGAATCAGCCGGATTCGGTACATTACCACTACACAACCATGTAATAACACTTGGAGAATGGGGGTGGGTAGTCGGTTCGAAACGGTTTAATCAAACTCAATTGAAGCGCCAAACCCTAACCAAGGATTTTGACGGTATCAAGACAAAGTGGATTAATAAAGAGGCGATGAGAATGATGGTGTCCTTTGGAAAAAATATTTATGTTGAAGAAATGGAAGAGATTGAGATTAACACCATTCATAATCCTGTACTCTACCATTACTACTTGAAGGGAAATTGGGATTTATATTAAAGCGATGAATCAATTTGAAGTATACAATTACCAAACATGGATTCACCAAGTTGATGAAAAAGAGCTGGTACCCAGATTGAAAGAAATACTTGAATTATCTGGATATACTATTATCAATTTTGTGGAGCACAAGTTTTCGCCCCATGGATTTACATGTGTATGGCTACTCGCCGAATCCCATTTTGCAATCCATACCTTTCCCGAAGATGGAAGGTCTTATTTGGAATTGACAGGTTGCGTGGAATGGATGAATAAAAAGTTTGTTGAACACCTAGAGAAATATAAAAATGAACTTAAGGCCGTAGCTGAAAATGAAGGGTAAGAAGTTTATACAAATACTGGTAATTGTAGCTTGTTATTTGTTGATCCTCTCAATGATGGTTTGGTTCGAGAATGGTTCATCAGATTCAAATATTAATACAATATATGATGCTCTGTGGTACTCGATTATTACTCTTACCACAGTGGGGTATGGCGATTTTTACCCGGTTACGCCAGGGGGTAAAATTGTCTCTTTAATAATTATTATATCAAGTTTAGGAGTTCTAGGGTATCTCCTCGCTCAAATTTCTAGAGCGGTTTCTGAATATATAAACAAGAAAAAGATGGGATTGAACGGAACAGATATGAAAAATCACTTCGTCGTGATAGGTTGGAATTCTTTCGCGAATCAAATTTTAATGCAAATAGCTCATTCCAATCATCCCATGGCGGTCGTAACGGACAATAGGGATGATGTTGAAGTTATCAGAAGTCTGTATCCGAAGAGCCAATTATTTATCCTGTATAACGATCACAAAGACTACGAAGGGTTGAATAATGTGAACATAGGGGAGGCTTCTAACGTGTTTGTCAATTTTGATGATGACACGGAAGCTTTAGTTTATATTATTAATTTGAAAAAGAGGTTTAGGAATTTGAATTTAGTGGCTCTGGTTGAGTCTTTGGAGCTCAGAGATACATTTGAGTCAGTTGGTGTAAACTATGCCATTTCCAAAAATTCAATTACTTCAAAGCTTATAGCCAGTTATCTTTTTGAACCAGATGTTGCCAGAATTACAGACGACTTGATGTCGACTTCAGTTAGCGAGGATGATATTGATTTGCTTCAATTTCAGGTGCTGAAAGATAACCAATACGTTGGACAGGATTGTGTTGAAGTATTTAAGCATTTGAAAGATGAATTTAATGCTGTTTTGATAGGCTTAAGTCGATTGGAAAGTGGTAGCCAGAAATTGATAAAAAACCCAGACAAAGCGGTTTCAGTGGCGAATCAGGATTACATGATTATCCTGGCTACAGGAAGGTCGAAAAAAATGCTAGAAACTAAGTTTAAAGTAAAAGAAGGCAGGTATTGAAAATTTAGAGGTTACTTGGTAAGAGAGTTGGCCGTAGCACTAGCGGTGGCGCGGACTTCGGCCTACGCAAGTATATATTTTATCTAGCATATGGGCTGAAAATTCTTTATTTATTGTTTTCCAGCCTGGCTTAACAGCTCTACGCTTCACTCTAACAGTCCTCCTCAAATATGCGAATAAATGGGCAGAAACTATCTTTCGCGTCCCTTTGCTCTAAGGCGGTATTAAGGCGGTACTATGGCGGTCACATGGCGGTGCTAAGCCGGGGTAATAATGTGGTTGCTTGGGGGCGAATACATCCTAACGCCGCCACAACTTGCACATGACCTCTTTGCAAGCCCGAGCTATCAGTGGTGGGTACCTTTTGATACGTTGCCAAGGGGTGGTTCTCAAATCTGAGTAAGTGGTGAAAGAAAATAGATGACGATAAGCTCCGACAATTCAGTATATTAGGAGAGATCAATCTTTTAAATCAATGAAAAGACTTTACTTTCTGGTGGGTGCAATACTTGCATTCACTGCGGGCTATGCCCAAACTGCTCGCCAAATTGGAGCTCGCGTAATCGACGCACCAAAACAAGGCGATGAAATCCGCATACCAAGTGCTCAAGACAGAGCAAAGGGCGGCGATGAAGAACTGACCGTTTTCTGGTCTGAGGACTTCTCAAATGGACTGGACGGACAAATGGGTAATGGAGCATGGACCACTGGTGGAGCTCAGGGAGATCTCTGGTTTCATACCTATCCTGCTGGCCTCGAAGACGGCTATGACCCCAACGTGGCTCTGCCCGAAGAGTATCAGGATGTCTATGGCCTGCACATTCCCAACTGGGCTTTTGGGTATGAGATAACCCTAGACTCTGAAACAGCTGACAACGGCTATATGATGATAGATGTAGACAGATGGAACTCCACAGCTGTAGAAGGAGATGAAACGGGTAACCCAACCACGCTGGCCAATGCCGCTCATGCCAGCTTGACTTCTCCATCCTTCAGCCTCGAGGGAGTTGAATTCGCTAACCTATCATTTTATCAGGACTGGCGTATGTGCTGTAATGACTACAATTTGACCGCTGAACTTTCGGTGGATGGTGGGGACACTTGGGTGATTTATGACCTATTTGACTACTTTGAAGCGGAAGGAAATCAGCGCATTACGGGTAACGCAGCACTCGATATTTCGGATGTGCTAGCCGGTGCTGCTGCCCTCGATGACTGCCGGGTTCGGTTTCAATGGGATCCAGGACTCTTGGGCTCCATGTCGCACTACTATCTCATCCTCGATGATATCTCGATTGTAGAGATTCCTGAGAATGACCTCGTAATCGGAAGAACGTGGTACAATGAGTGGTTTGAGCAAGTAGATGATGTAGACTTAGTAGACGCAGATTATCTCGGTGACTTGCAGTATTCTGATCACCCTTACTACGTAAAGGAGCCATTCAACTTTGCTTGCGAAGTGTCCAATATGGGTACGGAAATACAGACGAATGTGCAGCTGATGGTCACAATCAACAGCCCACTAGAGGAAGTTCCTTCCGAGACTTATTATAGCGAGCCAATTAGCCTTGAGTCTGGAGCTAGTGATACCATTCGAGCGTATGGAATTGAACCAGAAATGTGGGCGATGCCCGATGTGGGCGCCTATTCTATCGACTACGAAGTGATTCAAGCCGAAACCGAGCAAAGGCCATCTGACAACATTGGAACGAGTTCATTCTTTGAGGTAAATGGGGATGAAGATTTTGGTATTATGGGGAATGACCGCAATAATATTTCACACTACCCATTTGCAGGAGATGACTTTATTTGGGGTAACCGATTTGTTTTTGAAGACATCACGGGTATCACCAATTTGGCCATCACCCATGTCGAATTTGTCCTGCAAACAGGTGGAAGTGTAAACACTGAAGTTGGAGAAGTTTGTTTCCCCAACGTACGCCGTGGTTCGGTTTTAGAAGAAGAATCTGTTGACAACGAGTTGTTCCGATACTTTGGAGATGATGAGTTGGAATTTACCATCGAAGAAGAAGACCTTACCCAAGCAGGTGGAGACCTAAACTGGGTATCATATGAACTTCCAGAGCCTATCCTTGTAGAGCCAAACACCATTTATCAGGCCGAGCTCGAGCTTCCTGCTATTGGTGATGACGTTATGTTCATCGGTCTTTCTGACCGACAGGAAACGTATACCGGCGTATTCTACGATTTTAGTAATGTATCGTCAGGTCCAAACGGTTGGTGGTACGATGGCGGAAACCTCGTTCCACTTCTCCGATTTAGAGTGGATTTGATCAGCTCTGTTGACAAGATCTCTTACGAATCGGGCATCAAGCTCACGCAGAACTATCCAAACCCATTTGTCCGAACCACTTCAATCCAATTCCAACTGGATGTGACTGGGGAAGTATTCCTTGAAGTGTACGACATAAGTGGTAAGCTTGTACGCGATGAAAGGTTGGGAATGATCCCCGCCAATTCAGCTCAAGTGTATGAGTTTGATGCGCAAGGCTTAGCTCCGGGAACTTATACCTATTCAATCAGATCGAACGACCACCGCGTTACAAGAAAAATGACGATCGAATAGAATTTTGAACATAGAATTGAGAAAGGGCCTTCGGGCCCTTTTTTTACTCCACTTCCACCCAATCGCCATGCGACTTGATCAACTCAATTAGCTCATCTACAGCTTTTTCAGAAGGAACATTGCGCTTCACCACTTCTTTCTCCTTGTACAGGGTGATTTTGCCAACACCTGTTCCTACGTAGCCATAATCGGCGTCAGCCATCTCGCCCGGGCCATTTACGATGCAGCCCATAATACCAATTTTTACCCCTTTCAGGTGATTGGTTCGAGAGCGTATTTTGGCGGTGGTTTCCTGAAGATCAAAAAGCGTTCTTCCGCAAGAGGGACAAGAGATGTACTCCGTTTTACTGATCCGCGTTCTGGTGGCTTGGAGAATTCCAAATACAAGGTTGTTTAAGCTCTTGTCGCCTGTATTTTTGGACGTAAGCCATACCCCATCGCCAAGACCGTCGAGCATCAGAGCACCGACATCAGTAGATGCATAGAGCTGTACTTCTTCGGCCGACTCGGTTGGGTAATCGCGCTTTATCACCACAGGTAGTTTGATACCTTTATTGATGATTTCGACAAACCCACGGCGTAACATTGGCACGGCATTGGGGTGATTTGTTTCCAGAATTAAAATCGTTCTGCTTGCATCTGCGAGTCTAGCCTGGATGCTAGCGTCAAATAGCTCCCGAGCATCAAGTTTTAGAAAATTGAGTTCTGGTGATACTTCACCTTCTTCCAAAAATTCTTTGATTTCGAGAAGGGGATAAGAACGTGGTTTATCGGAGACTTCCTTCCAAGCTTTCAAATCAGCGATGATTCCAAGGGTGCCAGGTGTTTCGAAGTTGATTGACTTTTCACCGACATAGACATAATCAACAGCTTGATCGCTCAGATTCCATTTGTCGAGGGGCACGCTGTAGCTGTAGCCAAAGGCGAAAAGCGATGCCGGAGTGATCTCATTTCGATCAGATAGATTCGCGATGACCCGTGGGACTTCACCATGACCGAAATTGGCGATGTGGGCGCTATCGCGTTTGGTGTAAGAAAATGGGTCGATGGGGTAGTCAAGAATCGGTGGAATATCTTCACCTGTTTTTCGATTAGCGTAGCGATCTACCAACATTCGCGCTACTGGAATTTCCGCTTCAGGCTCTTCGGTGAGCGATACCCTTACCGTATCTCCCAATCCATCTTCTAAGAGCGTTCCTATTCCCACCGCCGACTTTATCCGTCCGTCTTCTCCTTCGCCTGCTTCCGTGACACCGAGGTGGAGCGGGTAGTTCATCCCTTCTTCCATCATGTGATTCACCAGCAAGCGGTAGGCCTGCACCATCACTTGTGGGTTGGAAGCCTTCATGCTCAGTACAATCTCGTGGTAGTCGTGATCGCGGCAAATGCGGAGAAACTCCATAGCCGATTCAACCATCCCGAGCGGCGTATCTCCGTAGCGGCTCAAAATACGGTCGGAGAGGGATCCGTGATTGGTACCAATCCGCATAGCTGTACCTTCTTCTTTGCAGATCTCAACAAGTGGCGCAAAGCGCTCTCGAATCCGATCGAGCTCGGCCTGGTAGCTTTCGTCGGTATAATCGTGTTCTTCAAATTTTTTCTTGTCGGCGTAATTGCCGGGGTTCACTCGTACTTTCTCGACAATTCTTGCTGCTATCTCAGCGGCATTTGGGGTGAAGTGGATATCGGCCACCAGCGGAGCGTCATGCCCTTTGCTGCGAATACCTTCTCGGATAGGGCCAAGGTTTTGAGCGTCTTTTTTAGAAGGAGCCGTCAATCGCACAAGCTCGCATCCCGCTTCGATCATCCGGATACTCTGGGCGATAGACCCTTCGGTGTCCATGGTATCGGTGGTGGTCATCGACTGTACCCGGATCGGGTTATCACCGCCAATTCCAATCGAACCCACCCTTACGGCTCGGGTTTTAAATCGATGAAACTCCGTGAGACTTTCAGAATATGTTATTGTCTTCGTATCCATTTTCTTGATTTAACCGAGAGATGAACGCTTTCGTAGCGGGTTAAGTTTTTGCAATCGCCCTTTTTTGTGCAGCGCGTTGAGAAACAGCGCTCCCAGAATAAGTACAGTACCCCCATAAAATCCGGGGGTCATTTTTTCGCTTGCGCCAAAGATCAGAAATGCGAGAATGATTCCATAAACCGGTTCCAGGTTGATTGTCAACGAAACGGTAAAGGGAGTGAGTTCCTTCATCACATTCACGCTAGCCACAAAGGCAAAGGCGGTGCAAATCACACCGAGCACGAGGAGCCACATCCAGTCGGAAGTGGGAAGGTAGAGCATCTCTGGCCCAATTTTCCCGTTGATTCCTACCCATATCAACATCCCCACAGCTCCAGCCATCATTTCAACGAGGCTGATTCGGTATGGATTGTCCTTCTGGATAAAACGCCCATTTATCGTAGTGAAAAGGGAAGCCAAAAAGGCTGAAACGATCGCCAGCATAATCCCGAGCTTATACTGCATTTCGAAGCTGAATATGAGCAGCAGTCCGACTACCACGAGCGAGCCTGCAAAAAGCTCGAACTTGTCGACCTTTCTCTTAAAAATCAATGGCTCGAGAATGGCCGTAAACAAGGACGACGAGCTAAAACAGGCCAATGCAACCGAGACATTCGAGACTTTGATAGCTTCGAAGAAGGTGACCCAATGCAAGGCAATAATCAATCCCGTCAGGGCATAGGGAACAAAATTCACCAGCAGCGACTTGTTGATCTTTCGCGTGGCGTAGGAAAAGATACCTATTGCGACCGCTGCGATTATCATCCGCCATACGACCAAAATATCGGAGCTCGACTCAATCAAGCGACCTATAACCCCCGTAAATCCAAAGATAAATACGATAAGATGGAGTAGGAGAAGGGAACCCGTTCGGCTATTTTTCATTGCTTTTCTTTCCGAGATCAGTTACACCACCCGAAACGATAAACTTCATGACTTCCGGAGTCGGTGCGTCAATCGGGGTCACGTTTTCGCGTGGCACAATAAATAGATTTCCCGAAAAATTGTAGCTATGCGGCAAATACACAGCTATTTTTTCGCTTTTAATATTCAGGCTGGTCAGGTCTTCGTTGGTGATAAAGCCGAGTTTTTCAATATCGCTTTCCTTGCTGAGCTTGACCAATACGGGTTTCGAAAAACTTTTCTTCTGCCCCACGAAGGCCGATAGCAAATCGCTGATAGCAGTGTAGATTGTCTTGACGAGGGGTATCCGATCGAGTAGGCGGTTGGCCCAGTTTACGATGGGCTGGGTGATAAACAGTGAGCCGAGAAATCCCAACGCTGTAATTCCCAAAAACAAGACGACTACACCTAAGCCCGGAATATCCATCGGGATGAGATCGTCGAGAAAGACAAAAAGACGATATACGGTGTACCCAATCACAGTGATTGGCACCACCAAGAGCAGGCCTTGGAAGAAGGCCCCGAGAACGCGTTTGGATATACTCTTTTTATTCATTTCCAATCGTTGAAGTACGCGAAATTACTTCATTTCATTGAGTTCCGCCTTCTGCTTCTTCGTCAACTTTGAAACCACCAAATCGTAAGAGTGCTGGATCATTTTATCCATCAAGTCTTCTGGCACATTCATATCGATTCGAATGGTGTTCCAATGCTTTTTGTTGAGGTGGTATCCGCCGTAGATTCCTTCAGGATATTCTTCCCGCAATTCGATGGCCCACTCAGGGTCGCACTTCAGCGAAAACGATTGGAAATTATCGACGGAACAAATGGCGAACATCTTGTCCATGACTTTAAAGACAAGTGCAGTTTCATCAAAGGGAAAAGACTCAGTTACTGCTTTTTTTGATAGGCAGATTTCTCTAAAGCGTTCGATGTTCATTTTGATAAGGCATAAAGCACCGGCTTACTTGGGCTGGCGTCATTTTCAAAAGGTGCGATCTGAAGATTGAGCAGATAATTGCCGTCGGCTATGTCGTTTTTGATATAAACCAATTCGGTGATGGTTGACTCTCCGTCGCCTGAGCGGCCGCCATGCCAAAAGGCGCGGTGGGCGAGCAATTTTCCGCCATCGTTTTCCCGATCTACCGATGGCAGGTCAGTGAGTAAATGCTTTATTCCCCGATCGCGCATCCAGGCTAAAGCTTCGGGTTCGAAGTAGGCCGGATTTGTATTGGAATAATTCTGTGAGAGCTTTGAATCTGTGTTAGGTATGGTGCGAATCACCAAGGCTTCGCAGTTGGCACTTTTCATCAGGGCTTCAATTGCCTCTCGCGTGATGATTAAGTCGCCGTGTTTGATGAATTCGGATTCTTTGCCAGCAAATGGCTTTGGCTCAATCGTGATCAACTCGGCTTTGAAGAAGAACCGGGTCAGCGTTTTGTTGATCGATAGAATCTTCTCATCGATATGCCCCACCGTTTCGGTGTGTGTACCATGCCCATGCGGATTGAAATAAATATGCCGAAAGTTGACACTGCCACCAAGGGCTACGCTGCCCGTAAATTGGTCGTTTACCACTGGCTCGATACTGAGCGGATCAACATACCAAGCGCGCGGGCCATTTGGGGAGAGCGGTATCGAGATGTCGATTCCTTTCGAAAGGTCTGCCTGGTAATTCTGACCAGCGATTTCTATTTCAATCTTCATGGTTCAAAATAAAGAAATCAGACGCGATTCCATCAGCCCGAAACAAGCCTTTTCTCGTTAGTACCAGATTTCCATCCGTCAGGCTTGCCCATCCTTTCTCGACGATGGTGTCGATCACATCGCGATATTGGCCTTCAAAATCAAAGTCGAACCTCTCCTGAATCACCTGAAAATCGATACCCCACTTGGTTCGAAGCCCAGTCATAATGTATTCATTCAGCCTGTCGGTCGTGCTGAGTTTTTCTGGAGTGAAGGGTGTTTCGCCAGCATCAATGGCTTTGATAAAGGCTGGGTTGTTTGCCAGATTCCACCCGCGGTTTCTTCCATCGAAACTATGCGCCGAAGGACCCAAACCGAGATAAGGTACACCCTTCCAGTACGACGTGTTGTGTCGGGAGTAAAACCCGACTTTTCCGAAATTGCTGACTTCGTATTGCTCCAGGCCGCTTCGGCTGAAAACATCCACCATTATCAGGAACTGGGCATTGGCAGCCTCTTCGTCTATGGGTTTTTCCTTGCCCTTGGCCACCCAATGCCCTAGTGCAGTGCCCGACTCTACCGTTAGGCAATAGGCTGAGACGTGGGGGACTTCCATGTCCACTACCCGAGCCAGTTCATCTTCCCATTCTGTCATTGTAAGTCCGGGTAACCCGTAGATTAGGTCGATGGTGATGTTGTTGATCCCCGCTTCTTGAGCCGATTTTACCGACCGCAGTGCTTCTTCGGCGTTGTGTGCTCGGTTCATCCACTTGAGTTGCTCGTCGAGAAAGCTTTGAATCCCGATGCTGAGTCGGTTTATTCCGAGAGAATTCCACTCACGAAGCACATCAGGAGTGATGTCGTCTGGATTGGCTTCCAACGTAATCTCAGTCTCTCTATCTACATCAAAATGGGAGTGAATGGCATCGAGAATCTTCGAAATTTCATCCTTTGAGAGCAGGCTAGGCGTTCCACCACCGAAGTATATCGTTGAGATGGATTTGGTGGGCAAGTATTCGTGTCGCTGAGCGATCTCTTTTACGATGGCATCTACGAGCTGAGCCTTCAGCTTTGTATTGGTCGAAAAGTGAAAGTCGCAGTAGTGGCAAGCCTGCCTGCAAAAGGGAACGTGGATGTAAATGCCAGCCATGCCGCCAAGGTAGTTAAATCGGGTGTAGACTTAGGCTTTGGTGCGCAAGACTATCCGGAAAGTGGTCCCCACACCCGGTTCACTTCGCTTCACGAAAATCTTTCCGCTGTGGTAGTTTTCGATGATGCGCTTAGTGAGTGAAAGGCCCAATCCCCAGCCGCGCTTCTTGGTAGTGTAGCCCGGTTGGAAAACGGCTTTGTGATTCTTCCCCGTTATACCTTTCCCCGTGTCGGTGATGTCGATGTAAACGTTTTGGATTTCGTGGCTAACCACAATGGTGATATCGCCTTTTCCTTCCATAGCGTCCACCGCGTTCTTGAGGATGTTTTCGATCACCCAGCTAAATAGCGGACGGTTGATCATAGCCTTGATATGACCTTCGCCATCGGCTTGTATGGAGAACTTCACGCGTGTGGAAAGGCGGGGGCGGAGGTAGGACATGGTTTTGTCGATCACTTCTACTACCGACTCAGATTTGAGCTCTGGGTTAGATCCAATTTTAGAGAAACGATCGGTGATCATTTCCAATCGCTCGATGTCTTTGTTCAGCTCAGTGATCACTTCCTTTTCGGTGCCTTTGCTCTCCAGAAGCTGTATCCATGCCATCAGGCTCGAAAGCGGAGTACCGAGCTGGTGCGCGGTTTCTTTGGCCATACCAATCCACACCTGGTTTTGCTCTGCGCGTCGGAAGGTGCTAAATATTAGATAGGATATGAGTAGGAATAAACCGATGATGATAAACTGGACAATCGGGAAATATTGGAGTTGAGTGATAATAACCGAATCGGTGTAGAACACGTAGGCCACAACCTTTTGGCCGAATTTTACTTGAATGGGGTCATTTGCGGCACCCATCACCGCTAGTTGTTTTGATAGACTGGTGGAATCAGCCACGAGGGTAGAGTCGACATTTCCAAAATTGATGACCTCGGTTTGAGTCGAATCCATTACCAGCACCGGAACCGATCCCGAGTTCATCACCGTCTCGCTGATAAAGGAATTGATCAGGTCATCGAGGGTTTTCTCAAGCTCGGTAATGATTCTGGAATCCTGATAGTACACGCGTTGATCGATACCTGAGATGCTCAGTCTGATCGGCTCGTATTTAGACGCCATGGCATTGAGCAAACTATCTGTGCGTGCCTTAGTGGCCAGGTATTTCTTGTCGATGTTTCGGTCGAAGACCACTTGGTTTGACTTATCGACCACGAGGACCGGGATGGTCTTATTAGCCGCGAGAATGTCCTGAAGAAATTTAAGTTCTCGATCACTTGCCGTGGTTACACGTCCGGTGGCTTGCGACCATATATTGATTTTGTTGCGCTCCTCTGTTCTCATTTCTGAGAAAAGCTCTTGGGTATAGTTGATCAGGGTGAGACGCTTCTTAACGGCTTCAGACCATAGCTGAACTTTCTGCCGCTCTTCCGACCTGATTTTATTGACGATGTGATTGGAGTACCAAAGCGATAAACCCACAATAACCGTAGCAAGCACCAGCAGCACGGCCTTCCATTGCTGCTTTCTGGAGTATAAATTCATTCAGCTAATTACGTTTCTGAGTAGAGCTTTCGTCTATAAAGTAGAATTTGACTTAAAAGTAAAAATCTTTTGGGCCAGATTCCAATTAAAGGTCATCATCTCCACCAAATAGGTCTTCGTCGTCTTCATCATCCTGTTTGGGAGGATTGGGTTTCTTCTTCTTATCCTTCTCTGCAGATTTGCTTGTATCAGATTTAGTACTGCCCTCCCATGTCACTTCAAATTGGGTTTCTCCTTTTGGCTCAGGATCTGGCAGAGCTTGAAGGGTGGTGTCTTTTTTAAAGAGTCCGAACTCTTCTTTGAGAATCGACTTAAACGTCTGCTTTTCTTCCTGAAACTGGTTGTTTCGCTTAGCTCTAGCGGCGTCCTTATCCATACTAAACTGTGGGTTGGATGTGGTACCGTACATCTTTAAGAAAATGTTTAGCCCCGTGCCGTCATCCACAACATGACCAAATTCATTGCTGTTTCCCTTCCCTTTTCTCAGCACTTCGCTCAGCTTGAAGTTGAAGGCGTAGTCGATTTCATTTGAGAATGAGTGAGTCCCTGAGCCTTGTAGGTTCATTGCTGAAGATGAGATATCCATGCGCGGGATGGTTACCACTTCATCTTTGATTACAATCTGATTGGCCAGCGTGTCGAATTCGATATGTTTCAATTCGCGTTCGAGTTCATCAATGCGCAAGAAGGACTTATAGATTCCCGATTGACGCAGATAAGCGCCTATCTCCTGGAAGGCTTCCAATTCGTGGAGCTTTCCATCAATTACCATGAGGTCAACTTCGGAGAATATAGAGCTGGACTTGACTTGAAGGTCGGATGAAATCTGGCACTCAAAGCGAATATCGGCGTTGGTTCTACCTTCGATATTTTCAGGTCGGATCAAGCTTTGTCCAAAGTTTTCGAAGGAATAGAAGACCTCGTTCAGCCACATGTCCTTCAAGATGGAGTTGGATTGAATCGCAAAGGCATCGCCTTCTTCGGTAATCGCTATGTTGGTCTTTACTAAACCATTACAAGACTTAAACTCAAAAGGATTAAGTGTGAGCACTCCATTCGATAGCCTGGCTCTTCCAGACACATCTTTGGCTTCGAATCGGCGGAAGCTCAGTTCTTGCACGAGGATATCGAGATCGAAATCGAGATCGCGAGGCAATTCGAGTTTATAGGTGGTATCGGCTTTGGACTCTTCCTGAGTGAGAATGGAGTTAAAATCAAGTCTGTCAGCTCTAAATTCGGCATCCACTTTCAAAGTTTGTCCACGCTGGGTGAGATAGGGCAGGGCGTTTACAATCTCGCCCGACAAAGTGAATGGGCTTTTGTTCACCCTTGCTGATAGCGACTTTGTGGTGATCGCGTTGTTCTCGAGGCTCAAATTTCCATTGATTTCATCGTAGAGCTGTGACTGGTTTTTCATACGAATCAATCCATCGCTCAAAGTGATCACCCCATTGAAGTCGATGCCGCGAAGCATGTCGAGTTTTGCTTCAGCGCTTTGAGCAGCCAGCTTCCCGTTCAGGGTTCCGTCTAGTGCAATGCTACCATCCAGTTCATCAGCAAGTGAAATATTGATCAGGTTTTTGAGCTCAGAGAGATCGATTTTCCCTTTCATCTTAAGATCGAAAGCGGGGCTTTTGAAATCGACGATTTTTCCCTTGGCTTCCAGTTTTCCCCCACCAATGGAAGCTTGAAGCGCATCTAAAGTCAAGGTGGACATGTCATTTTTCAGTGAGTAGACACCTTTGGCATTGGAGATCTTAGCCTTCCCGAGGGCAGTGTGGTGCTGGAAGGAACCATCGACATTGTCAAATCCAACGAGGATATGTAAAGACTTCCCATACTTGAGTTTTAAATCTACATCAGCATCTCCTTTGGCCTGATACTTCTGGAAAGTCCAGCGATTGGTGCTTGGAATGAGACGAACCATTTTCTCGAGGTCGCCACCAGTAGTCTTGATATCTACCACCCACTGATCTATTTCTTTCGGTGCGAAGGCGCCATCTACCTGGTACTTCTGATCAGAAATGTTTAAGTCCTTGCTGCTGAATTTGTAAAAGCTGTTTTGGTGGTCGATCTCGCAAACAAAATCGCCGGAGAGTTCTTGATCCAAATAGAGCGTGTCTCCGGCTTGACCAATGCTGTGCACCAACAAATCGCAATCGGCATCGATTGTGTAGGCCTGGTTTCCAAAGTCGCCGTTTGCCCTTCCTTTCAAAATCTCGATGTCTAAGTTGAGCTTTCCGGCATTCTCCAGCGTGTATCGAAAATCTTGAAAATCGACGTTGGTTAAAGAAATAGCTGCCTTGCCGGAACTATCGGAGCGGGCTTTCCAGAAGCGGAAGTTGTCGGTTCTGTCGGGATACATGGCCACTTTGAAGAACCCGCCATTTATCTCAGCTTCGGAGATTGTGTAGTTCTGTTTGAAGAAGTCGATCAGCGCTATCTGGAGGTAGAGGTCATCGGCATAGAGCAAGGTGTCAGACTCGGTTTTGCCGGGTCCTACCTCGGGGATAACCACATGGCTAAAGCGCAGGCTGGCGTAGGGAAAACGTTGGATCAGACTCAAGTTGATGTCTTCCACATCCACCGGCACCAAAAGGTGGTTGTTTAGCTCAGCCACAACAATCTCCTTGACTTCGGGCTCAAATTTTTTGGCGAGAAAATAGGCCGCCACAAGTCCGATGCAAGCAAGGGAAACTAAGACAAAAAGGTATTTGAGAAGGCGTTTCAATGAATATCAAATCTCTTGACAATATCCATTCAAACGTAGGTAAGGCCTCGTTTATTTCAACATCTTGAGTGTCGTAAGTTCGGCTGGAGTAATGTGTCGCCACTTGCCACGAGGCAAGTCTTTCTTGGTCAAGCCAGCATACACCACACGGTCGAGTCGCAGAATCTTGTAGCCAAAGTGCCCCACTACATCGCGCACGAGTTGGTTTTTACCACCTCTAATCTCAAGGCCGAGCTGTTTTCTGTCTTTGCCGTCTCCAACATAGCTTGCTTCAGTGACTTTAATTTCCTTTCCATCTATTTCAAACCCTTCATTCATCGCCTTAATATGCTCAGCTTTTACTGGCTTATCGGTATGGATGTGGTAAATCTTTTGAGTACTTGACTTCGATAAGCTGAGTCGTTTTGCCATCTCGCCGTCGTTCGTGAAAATCACCAGACCAGATGTGTCACGGTTCATTCTGCCCACTGGACCAATTCGGTTGGTTCCAATACCTTTGAGAAGCCCATAGGCCGTTCTTCGGGTAGGTGTTTCTACACCAGACAGGGCAAAGTCTTTGGGTTTGTTCAATAATACGTAAACCGGTTTTTCACGTGCGATGCGCTCCCCCGCATATTTTATTTCATCTGTGGGCTGTACGCGGTAGCCCATTTCCGTGATGGTTTTCCCATTCACTTCTACTAGACCACTTTTGATAAACTCATCGGCTTCCCTTCTGGAGCAAATGCCCGAGTTGGCAATAAACTTGTTGAGACGGAGGGTTCCGTCATCGGTGCGTTTTTTGGAGTAGGACTTGTTCCGAAACTTAGGAGCAGGTCGCCATTTTTTATCGCCTTCCTTTTTCTCCCGATTATCTGACCTTTTCTCCGTTCCTTTTTCTGGCCCTTTCTTTTGACTAAATCGTCCTGAAAGATTCTTCCCTTTCTTCTCACCTTTGTTTTTGTCCTGTCTTCTTCGATCTGCCATAAGTCATGTTTTTGCTAGAGGGTGGGGTAAAATGCGTCTGGAATATGGTCGATTTTTAGGGGACCTTCGCCGTACACTATAGAAACGAGGTCAAATCTAGCCTCTTTCTCTAGATTATTGCTCACCAAATACTCATTGGCTGCCAAAATAATTCGCTTTTGTTTCTTCAAAGTGACCGCCTGTTCCGGATTTCCCATCACTGTATCCTTTCTCATTTTCACTTCCACGAAAACGATAAATTGCTCATTTTCAGCAATAATATCTATTTCAGCGCGCCGATAGCGCCAGTTTCTTTCGAGAATTTTGAAACCTAAGCCAGCTAAATGCGTAATAGCATGTGACTCGCCCGATTTTCCTAGAGAGTTGGTCGAAACAGACATGTTAATTTAAACTGCGAATCATACTGGTTCCTTAAACTGTACATTCTTATGAAACAAATGATGAAAAAAGTTGCTGCCCTCATGCTTGGTATTACCTTGAGCGCCGGGGCCTTTGCTTCTGGACCTTTTCAAGGTACAATCAAATTTACCAAAACGATTGGTCCTGTGACTGCTAACTACACTTACTTTGTAAAAGGTGACAAAATTCGTGTAGAAGAAATGAGCGAAAATGGTGAAATCCAGGGTATCATGATTATTGATACAAAGGCTAACACTGTAAAAGCTCTGAGCCCTGAGCGTAAAATGTATATCGATGTGCCAAACAAGCGCCCAGCGAGAGATACAGAAGTGTACGTTCAGAAAACGAACAATACGAAAGAGATTAACGGTTACACGTGTACTGAGGTAAAGGTAACAGGGAAGTCAGATGGTCGTGAAGTAACTTTTTGGGTTGCTAATGATGACTTCGACTTTATGATGCCAATGCTCGAAACATTGAACCGTAAAGATAAACTAGCCGTTTACTTTATGAACGTACCAAACCTAAACGGATTTTTCCCGATGGTTGGTGTAGAGCGTAAAACTGACGGTGTGGAATTGACTAAACTACAAGTTAACACTGTAGATAAGTCTGAGTTGAGCGCTGAGCTTTTCGAAATTCCAGCTGAGTACACGAAGTTTGAGAGAGACTAATTTTCGGTATACTCTATATGAGAAGGCTGGCCGTCATTGACGGTCAGCCTTATTTTTTTTCCGTGTACCCAAGCTCGGTTGTCATCAATATGCCCGGATGGAAAACCGAAAGCTACAGGTACCCCTAGATTTCGAACGTGAGAGTCAATGATCTCGTAGGCATCTTTTCCAAATGGAATGGCGTTGTCATTCATATCAGACATACTGCCAATTACGATTCCATTAAGCCGCGAAAGCATTCCTGACCGTCCTAGTGCTAGCATCATCCGATCGATGTGGTAGAGGTATTCGTCTAAGTCCTCCAAAAACAAAATTTGATCCTTTCCATCTAGTGCGGAATCTGAACCGAGTTGACTGTAAATCACGCTAAGGTTTCCCCCTACCAAACGGCCTTCAGTGACGCCAGCTCGGTTAAACTGGTGCTCATCAAAACCATATTCCACAGATTTACCAAATAGCAAATCTTTCAATGTGCCAAGTGCATCTACCGTATTGGTCTGGAAGTTGACCGGCATAGTGGCGTGCAAACTTTGCAGTCGGAGGGAGTTGAATACAGCATTGTGCAGCGCTGTGACATCGCTATAGCCGATTATCCACTTGGGGTTGGCTTTCAACTTTTCGAAGTCCATACCTTCTAAAAGGCGAGCAGTGCCGTATCCTCCCCGAGCACAGAAAATGGCCCGACAATCCTCATTGCGAATAGCGCTGTTTAAATCTGCCGTTCGAGCCTCGTCATCACCGGCAAATTGATTGTCTACTGCCCACAGGTTTTCACCCAGCTTCACCTGAAGCCCCCATGATTCGAGCACCGTTACTGCATGATCGATAAATTCGCGATCTACCTTCCTTGCCGTGGAGATGATTTGAACGAGATCACCATGCTTTAGATGTGGTGGTGTAAGGGACTTCATAAGGTTGATTTTGGTTTGATGAAGTAACTATCTTTGCGCAGCACAAACAAGCACATTCCCTTTGAATAATCCAAAGCGATACACCATCACGGCAGCCCTTCCATATGCGAATGGCCCCCTTCACATTGGCCACATGGCCGGCGTGTACATTCCTGCAGATATCTACGTAAGGTATCTGAGACTTAGAAACAGAGATGTGGCTTTTGTATGTGGAAGCGACGAGCATGGAGCGGCTATTACACTGAAGGCAAAGAGAGAGGGGATTAGCCCGCAGGAGATTGTCGATGAGTTTCACAGCATAAACAAGGAAGCCTTTAAGGCGTTTGGGATAGATTTTGATATCTATCACAGAACATCTGACAAAAGGCACCGAGAAACAGCACAAGACTACTTCAAAACGCTTCTCGAAAAAGGAGCTTTTGACGTTCATTCTGCCGAGCAATACTTCGACGAAGAGGCTCAGCAATTCCTCGCAGATCGATACATCATGGGTACCTGCCCGAAGTGTGGTAACGACAATGCCTACGGTGATCAATGCGAGAATTGTGGGAGCACCCTGAGTCCGCAAGAATTGATCAACCCACGCTCTACCTTGAGTGGTACAAAGCCGGTTTTGAAGGAAACATCCCACTGGTACCTCCCACTAGATAAGCATGAAGATTGGCTACGCACCTGGCTCGAATTGGGTGAAATTGATGGTGTGAAATTGCACGACCCAAGCAAATGGAAGAAGCAGGTTCTGGGCCAATGCAAATCTTGGATAGACGGCGGACTTCAGCCCCGTGCCATGACCCGTGATCTGGATTGGGGAGTTCCTGTTCCAGTTGATGGAGCTGATGGAAAAGTGCTATATGTATGGCTCGATGCGCCTATAGGTTACATCACGGCTACCAAGGTGTGGGCCGAAGAAAACGGAAAGGACTGGAAAGATTACTGGCAGTCTGATGACACCAAATTGGTGCATTTCCTTGCCAAAGACAATATCGTATTTCACTGCATTATTTTCCCTGTGCTGCTCAAGACCCACGGCGACTACATTTTACCCAAGAATGTTCCGGCCAACGAGTTTTTGAATCTGGAAGGGAAGAAAATAAGCACTTCGAGAAACTGGGCGGTATGGCTTCACGAGTACCTTGAAGACTTTCCCGGAAAACAAGATGAGCTGCGATATGTGCTCAACGCCATTTCTCCCGAGTTCAGAGATAGCGAGTTTACCTGGGCTGATTTTCAGGCCAGAGTCAATAATGAATTAGTTGCGGTACTCGGAAATTTCGTGAACAGAACATTGGTATTGACCCATAAGTTTTTTGATGGAAAGGTGCCGACTACCACCGTAGCTGGACAAGAGCTAACGAAAGGATTTGGTGTAGATGAAGCCATCGCTTCGGCGCAGAGAGAGATCGAAGAAAGCATAGAAGCCTACCGGTTTAGAGATGGACAGAACGTCATGATGGGTCTGGCCAGACTTGGAAATAAACTCTTGACGGAGACCGAGCCATGGAAACATGCTAAAACCGATCTGGAACTAGCCGGTCATATACTCAACGTGTGCTTACAAATTTCAGCTAACCTGGCCATTCTAGCTAAGCCATTCTTGCCAAGCACATCAGCCAAACTCGCTGATATGCTCCAGATGGAAGCCCAAGACTGGGATTTGGCGGGTAGTGCAGAAATCATTGCGGCTGAACACCAAATCGCAAAGGCGGAGCTCCTGTTTTCTAGAATTGAAGACGAAGCTATGGATGCGCAAGTCGAAAAGCTGCACCAGTCTAATCAAGATGAGTCCAAATCAAGCCATTCACCTATGAAAGATCTTATTGCTTTTGAAGACTTCACAAAAGTCGATATACGCACAGCAACTATTATAAAAGCTGAACGGGTTCCGAAAACCGACAAGTTGCTCAAGATACAGTTAGATACAGGACTTGATCAGAGAACAGTGGTTTCAGGAATAGCTGAGTTTTACAAACCTGAAGACATACCGGGAACCAAGGTGTCTGTATTGCTAAACCTGGCACCGCTAAAAATTAGAGGGGTAGAATCTCAGGGAATGATTCTCATGGCCGAAGATGCGGACGGCAAGCTCGCTTTTGTGAGTCCTTCTGAAGAAGTTGGCAACGGCTCAACCGTCAGGTAATTTGAGCAGGCCGAATACTGGCCCCGTAGTTCAATGGATAGAATAGAAGTTTCCTAAACTTTAGATCTAGGTTCGATTCCTAGCGGGGCTACTTTTAACTTTCCCTTGCCGTAGGTCTCGGGTTTTGTATTTCACTTAGTCCAGTTACTTTAGTAGATGAACATGAGCGTTCAGTGAAACAGATGTCTTCGGAAGAATTAAATAGCCTATATCAGCTTATTGGCCTGTTTACGACGGTACTAGCCTTAGTAGCCGTTTCACAACTCTTAATCCGCAAGAAAATTCTCTCCTATCAGATTGGTAGAAAGTTCTTGCATATCAGTGCTATCGGAATTTCTGCCCTTATAGTCCTGCTAGAAATTCCGCACCAGTGGACTCTGTGGCTTGTTGGCTTTTGTGTTCCTATTCTTTGGTTGGCTGTAGCTAAGGGCTTTTTTAAGAATCCTGTATCTGGCAAAAAGGGGTGGGGGATACCGTATTTTGCTATGTCATTTTGGGTCTTACTCTTCTTTTATCACGATCGACCAACCCTTGTTTTCTACCCTATGATAACCATGGCATTAGCCGATGGATGTGCAGCAATTATCGGGCATCTTTGGGGTAGAACCAAGTATAAGTCTGACTATGGCGCCAAGTCTTGGGAGGGGAGCTTGACATTCTTTCTGGTATCGGTTTTTTGCCTAGGTGTTATACCTGCATTTATCCCACAATGGCCGCTTCCATTCGACAACATTTACGTGGTTATCGCAGTCTCGCTGGTGCTCGCTTTTGTTGAAGCCATTTTTGAAGACGGTTTTGACAATATTACGGTTCCCTTTGGGCTGCTCTACTGGGTTTTATTGGGCCCGAGCTTCGAATCCGCTGGTATTCTCTTCGCGATTTTAGCATTGCTCATCGGAGGTATTTTGGCTTGGCGCATGGGGTGGTTAACCATATCAGGAGCTATGGCGGCTATGATTGTAGGCGTGTATTTGGTGGTTTCTCCCGAACCAAAGTGGATCGCAGTCTACGCGAGCTTTTTTGTTTTGGGTAGTTTGTTGTCAAGGCTTCCTACTCAAATTACACCTGAAGAACGCAGAGGAAGAAATATGGTGCAAGTCATGGCAAATGGTGGAATACCTTTGGCTTTCTTTTGTACTTATTTCGTGAATGGAAGCGAAGCTGCACTCTTTGCTGGTGTGGCAGGTGTGGCCTGTGCCATGAGCGATACAGCGTCTTCAGAACTCGGGTCTCGATTTGCTAGGCGAACAAGGTACCTGACGAGTGGCGAGAAAGTTAAACCTGGATTGAGTGGCGGGGTTTCGCTAGTTGGTACTCTGGCTGGAGTGGTTTTTTCCTTTTTGATTGCTTCAATTGCTTTTTTCTTGACCGATCAAATTGGATGGGGTCAACTCCTGATAATTAGCGCAGTAGGTGTATTTGGAAACCTGATAGATAGTCTCGTTGGGGCCCTTTGGCAAGTTAAATACAAGTCTTCAAAAGGGGATGATTGGAGTGATATTGAAGTTGGAGAAGGAGTGCATATTTCAAAGGGAATTTCCTGGCTTACAAATGACTACGTCAACTTAATTGCCGTAGGGATTTCTTGTGTTGCCGCGATGGTTTGGTTCTCAGTGAACTAAGCCGTTTGAGCTGATGCATTCTACACAGTTCCCTGTGAATAACTGTAAACCTGTGAAACCCTAGGGGGTGGGTATTCCGTATCTTTATGTGTTAAACAGAATTCCCCCTTATGACTAGACTATCGCCCTTCGAGGTGGTTGTTTTTCTTTGTTTGATTTTGTGCCAAAACGCCTTTGGCCAAAACTGCGATGACCCACAAGGATTGTGCTCTGGGTCTGGAGCGGAGACGCTTTCTACCGCAAACGGATTGCCAGCTGCAATCCCGTCTAACTTTTGCTTTAATGCTGCCGATAACGCCGTCTTTTTTGAGTTTACAACAATAGACGTATCGGCATTTCCAGACCAAACGTATGAAGGCGATGCAACCGTGTCTGTCACCGGAATTTCTTGCGATCCAGATGCCGATTTAGGGCAATCTGTAAACTTGGCGATTTTCGAAGCTGCCGATCCTTGCGATCCATCTACCTTTGGTACTCCACTAGATTGTCAGACTGAAATCAGTGGTAGTGCAAATGTCGATTTGTCTGGTCTTGATGAAGGAACTACGTACTACATTTTGATTTCGGGAGCCGAAGATGGAGGTGCCATAAACCCAGGTGAATGTGAGGTATCTGTTTCTGTTGATGGTCCTGCAGTTTCGTTTGATTTGAACGCCAACTTTCAACTCGAAGGGAGCCAGGGAGATCAGATTATTCTCGAAGGGCAAACAGTAGAGCTTTTTGCCGACGATGCGTTTCCCGATCTCACTTGGTCTGGTACGGGTTTAAATGAAACTCAGGGGACACCGGTTACTGCCCTACCGCCCGGTCCTGCTCCCCAAGAATATACTTACACGGTGACGTCTGAAGTAGACGGTTGTCTCTATTCAGATCAAGTCACATTCACTTTAAGAAGGGCCATCCAGCCGTATTCAGGATTTACACCAAACGGTGATGGGATCAATGATACTTGGGAGATAAGTCGCATTGAAGAATGGGAAAACGCCCAGATCATCGTCTATTCGCGTTGGGGAACAAAAGTCTTTCAAGCTACGAGATACAACAACGACTGGGATGGTGATGGCCTGCCTGCCGCCACTTACTATTACGTGATCGAATTAAATGACCTCCAGTTTAACCTCGAGCCTGTTACTGGCTCAGTAACTATTATGCGATGAGGAAGATTGTTTGGTTCATAGTATTTGTCTTGATAGCTCAGATAGCTGTTGCTCAACAGTCTGGACAATACACCAACTTCATGTTCAATGCATTTGCAATAAACCCTGCAAATGCAGGGCTAAAGGAGTGTTTTGAAGCGAGAATTGGGTACCGACATCAATGGGTTGGGTTTGAAAATAATCCGCAGAGTTTGGTCGCAAGCGGTCACTGGAGACTTAAAAAGATTAGCAGCGAAAGAGGAGTAATCCATGGACTCGGGGCTATAGTTGAAGCCGATAATACAGGACCATCGAGCCGAACCACGATTCACGGAGTTTATGCGGTTCACCTTAGAATGAATCGCAATACGCGCTTGTCTTTTGGAGTCGGGCTGGGAATGCTTCAGTATCGATTTGATGCAGCGCTGATACGGGTTCCCGATCCGACAGATCCTGTAGTGGCTCAATCAAAATCGGAAGTCGTCTTTCCAGATGTGAAAGCTGGTGTTTGGCTTTACGGAAAAGGATGGTTTGCTGGCTTGAGTGCCGATCATTTGACGAGCCCAACGTTGAGTGAAATAGGAGAAGATGTTACCATCCAGTCACATTACAGCTTAATGGCTGGGAAAGTGTTTCCGGCAGGAGAGAAAATGAGTGTAATTCCCGCTGGACTACTCAAATTTACTGCGAATACCAAACCATCTTTCGATGCCAATGTTTGGCTGGATTACGATGAACGCGTGGCTATTGGACTCGGATTTCGATCAGAAGATGCCGTGTCCGGAATGTTAAAGTTTAACTTTTTGGACTATTTCACCGTAGCATATGCTTACGACTATACTTATTCGAAAATAAGATTGGGTTCGTCCAATTCTCATGAAATCATTCTGGGAATAGCGGCTTGTCCACGAAATAAAAAAGCAGGGTTCGTTCCCTGTCACGCATATGATTGATTGTAAGGCATTTGGAAAAATCGCGCTATTGCTAGCTCCTTTCTTTCTCCTTGTGAGTGGGGCCAAGGCTGATGTTTTTAAGTGGAAGGGTGGATCGGGAAACTGGTCTGCAGCCAAACACTGGGTCAAAGATGATAGCCCTGCCGGAGAATTGCCCGGAGCTGGAGATGATGTATGGATTGAAGCCCATACAGATCTTGAAATCGAGTTAGATGGAACTGTTGAACTTCGCTCATTAACCATATCAGGAAATGGTGATGTTGTCTTTTCAACGCCTAATAGCGCTGCAATTAACATCAGCGGTAGCTTCATAGCTACAGAAAAAACGTTCGCTGAGAATGGGATTTTAATCAATCTCCTTAACACAGATGATAACGCATTTAAACAGCTTTCCAATGGCTTGATGAGCAAGGTTCAAGATAGTGGAGTTCAGCCCGTGGCTGCGGCGGCAGGATCTTGTCCTTTCTTCACAATCGTTGCTGATCCTACAGCACCAACCTGTAATGGATCAGATGATGGTATTGCCGCGGTACTTGAACCAACTGATGGAGTTGGGCCTTATACCTACCAATGGATTGGTGGGCCAGACACACCTTCTTGGGCCAACCTTGGTGCCGGAACGTACACGGTCATCGTTATAGATATTGGGCAGGGCGGCTTGCCGTGCAACGTAGACGTCTTCGTTAATGAGCCAGGGCCGCTGACAGTTTTTTCGATGAATGCTTCACCACCGTTATGTGCCGATTTATGTAATGGAACCGCTACTCCTATTGTTATCGGTGGAAATGGTGGCTATACTTACGACTGGTCGAGTGGTGAAAGTGGAATTTCGGCTTCACAACTCTGTCCTGTATTTAATCTGGAAGTTACCGACCAACTCGGTTGTCAGTTTGACACGACCTATGTGTTTCCAAATCCACCTGATACTATTCAGTTTAATGCTGTGTTAACACCGGTTAACTGCTTTGGTGATGACGATGGGGCAATAGATATGACTGTTACTGGTGGGGTACCACCATTTGTCTTTTCGTGGACTGGTCCAAATGGTTTCTCTTCGAGTTCAGAGTCTATCGGGCCATTAGAGCCGGGGACTTATACATTGAGTGTAGAAGATTCGAACAACTGTCTGGCAGACTCGTCATTCATTATTACTGAAAACCCGCTACTTGAGGCTTCTGAAACCCATATCGACAATCTTTGCGGTGGCGGTTTTGAAGGAGAAATAGACCTAATACCAACGGGAGGCCTTCCACCTTATACTTATGCTTGGAATGGCCCCAATGGATTCACATCAACAGATGAAGATTTGGTAGGACTAGAATCAGGACTTTACCAAGTTACAGTCACCGATGCTGTGCTTTGTACAACAGTTTTGGATGTGACTATTTCTGAGCCAACAGAATTGAATATTGACTTTACGCCTAGCCATGTTTCTTGTTTTGGAACGAATACTGGTTCTATAGATGCACTGGGGTCTGGTGGAGCACCGGGATATTTATATGATTGGACAGGACCAGACGGTTTTGTAGGGGTCGGTACAACGATTTCTGACCTATTCGCCGGTATGTATTACCTCACACTTACCGATCAGAATAATTGCCAACTTCTAGACTCTATTGAGGTAACAGAACCAGTATTACTTGAGATTTCGTTAGACTCCACACCGCTTACTTGCAACAACGGAGACGATGGATCTATTGACTTGACAATTTCGGGTGGAACCCCAGGTTACTTGATTTCCTGGACGGGACCAAACGGATTCACTTCTACAGATGAAGATATTTCGGGGCTTGAACCTGGAGTTTACGACGTAGAAGTTGAAGATAATTTGGGTTGTATTGCAACCGGCTCACTTGAGCTTTTAAACCCAGATTTGATTCTAATAGATGGAGACGTGAGTCAAACTCTTTGTCCAGCGAGTACGGACGGAGCAATAGATTTGACTATCACAGGAGGTACTCCACCTTTCACTTTTGATTGGACGGGACCAAACGGATTTACTTCTTCGGACGAAGATATTTCAAACTTAGAGCCAGGAGCCTACACCATTGTTCTCATTGATGCTACGAATTGTTCGGTGACCGACACATATACTGTCACTTCACCAGATGCAATTGATGTCACATTTACTGTGGTCGATGTACTTTGCTTTGGAGAATCAAGTGGTTCGATAGCAACGGCTGTCACGGGTGGAACTTCACCTTATACATACGCCTGGATCGGGCCTGATGGATATTCTTCGGCAGATCCAAATCCTGCTGGACTAGCAGCCGGAACATATGACCTGACGATTACCGATTTCAACAATTGCGTGGGTAACTTCAGCGTTGATGTGAACCAACTCGATGAAATTACTTGGGTTGAAACTATTCAAGATGCATCGTGCTTTGGCTTTACTGATGGATCCATTGATCTCGATGTACAAGGTGGAACTCCAACGTACACCTTTAGCTGGACTGGGCCAAACGGCTTTACTAGCGCGGATGAGGATATTTCAAACTTAGAAGCAGGAACCTATGATCTGACAATCACAGATGCCAACGATTGTGTAGTGATTACTAGCTTCGAAGTAGCTGAGCCAAATGGATTGGCACTTGTAGCTATCATCTCAAATGCGCTTTGTGCTGGAGATTCAAATGGTGAAATCTCAGTGGTTCCATCTGGCGGAACACCAAGTTTTAACTTTGATTGGTCAGGCCCTGATGGATTTACCTCTACCGATCAGGACATTACTGGTCTTTCGGCAGGAGACTACAATTTGACGCTCACTGATGCCCAAGGCTGTGTGCTCATAGAAACGTATACCATTTCTGAGACATTCCTACTTACGGGCTCGCCAACAATTCAAGATGTGTCTTGTTTTGGGTCAACAGACGGAAGTATTGACCTGGTTGTGAATGGAGGCCAAGAGCCCTATGTTATTGCTTGGGCAGGACCTAATGGGTTTACAGGTACTGGAGCGAACATCTCCAATTTAGAGTCTGGTGATTACGATGTAGTAGTAACCGACGATAATGGCTGTGAGTTGCAGGCGACTTATAATGTTGGTACACCAACCGAAGTGCTTGGAAACTTGGATATCACGCACATTTCGTGCTTCGGAAGTACAGATGGTGGAATCGCTGCAAATCCTTCTGGTGGAACTGGACCTTACACGATTTCTTGGACAGGGCCCAACGGATTTACATCGAGCTCCTTTGTGATAAATGGACTCGAGGCAGGAGTATACACAGCTACGATTGAAGATGCGCAAAACTGCTCTGTCTTGATTGATGGCGAAGTGCTAGAGCCATCAGAAATTACTGTCGGAGTTATAGTTACTCAGCCGAGTTGTACTGCCGATGACGGTGTTTTGAACGCACAACCTTCTGGAGGTACAGTTATCTCAAACTACTCGTATAGCTGGGAAGATGAAACAGGTACTGAAATAAGTACGGACGCTGAAATTACAGACCTTGCCCCAGGAGAATATACCATTAATGTCACGGACGATAATGGCTGTACAGGCACAGAAACTATTGAGTTGACAAGAGATTCATTTGAAGTTCTGGTATCTGTTTTTGATGTATCGTGTAACGGACAGACAGATGGGGCAATAGAAATTGAGATTGTTGGTGGAACAGCACCATTTGCATTAGGTTGGACGGGTCCTAACGGATTCACTTCTTTAGATGAAGACATTTCAAATTTGGAAGGAGGAGATTATGAGCTGTCAATTACCGACAATACGGGATGTCAGTTCTTTGGAATTTTTACCGTTGGTTCGCCTGCCCCAATTTCGTTTGTTGCTGATGTGACCCACGAATCTTGCCCCGGGAATAACGATGGAGCTATAACACTAAATGTGTCAGGTGGAAGCCCAGGCTTCTTATACCAATGGAGCGGACCAAATGGATTTATCAGCAACGGAAACCAGATTGAAAACCTAGAGCCAGGGTCATATGGTGTTCTAGTAGTAGATATCCAAGGGTGTAATGCAAATACTTCTATCGAAGTAGATTCAGGAGCTGAGTTTGAAGTCTCAGCTATTCTAACTGATCCGCTATGTGTTGGCTCGGCTGATGGAAGTATTGATATTTCGATTAATGAAACGGTTGGTTCATCTGCCCCATTCACCTATAGCTGGATTGGACCTGATGGATTCATATCTGATCTTGAAGATATTTCTGGTCTAGTGTCTGGAGACTATGAAGTTCTCGTGACTGGTGCGAACACCTGTACGAGTTCAGCGAGTTTCACTTTGAGTGATCCAGACTCCATCTTTATAGATGTGACGGTACAGAATGCAAACTGCCAGCAGGCAGATGGAAATGCTGAAGCAAATGCTACAGGTGGTACCGGTGCATTTACTTACGAGTGGTTTGATATTGATGGATTGTTAGTCGGGGATCAAGCTCTACTATCGAATATTACTTCTGGACAATATACTGTTGTTGCCACAGATCAAAATGGATGTGCGATTTCGGAACTTGTTGTTGTATCCGACCTGAATGGAGACATTCAAGGAGTTGTAGTTCATCCAATTTGTTTTGGAGGAAATGATGGTGGAATAGATATTTCAATTGATGGGGCAACAGAACCACTGACATATGCTTGGACCGATGGTTCAGGGAACTTAGTGTCAGACGAGGAAGATTTGAGTGATATTTCGTCTGGGACGTACACTATTGAAGTTGTAGATGCCAATGGATGTCTTTACCTGGCCACTTTTGATGTTGAAGACCCAGATCAAATTACAACATCTCCGATTTTAGTACCTGTTAGTTGCGCTGGTGACGATGGAAGCATCTCATTGAATCCATCATTGGGTACGGCACCTTACACTATTGATTGGACCGGCCCTGATGGGTTTGTTGGGAATGGAAACTTTATCGAGAACCTTGCAGTTGGTGATTATTCCTACACTCTAGCAGATATGAATAATTGTAGTGCTTCTGGAACAGTCACTTTGACTCTGGTTCCAGATATAGTTGCCGCTGAAACGATTACAGATGTGCTTTGTGGTGGAATACCAACAGGGTCAATCGATCTTGAAGTAAGTGGAGGGCAAGCTCCTTACACTTTTGCATGGACTGGTCCCGATGGATTTACAGCAAACTCTGAAGACATCGAAAACCTTTCCGGTGGAATTTATGATGTTTCCATTACTGATGTTTCGGGATGTCAAATTGCCTTCCAGTACGAAGTTTTGGAAAACACTCCTATCGAGCTGACAATTAATGCGGTAAACCCAGACTGTTTGGCTGATAATGGAAGTATTTCCGTGTCGGTAAGCGGAGGGGTTGTGTCGGATGAATATTTCATAAACTGGACAAGTGACACAGGTTCACCACTTCCTCAAGAATTAGATCTGGTAAATCTTGGTGTCGGAACCTACAACCTGTTTGTTGCAGACGACAATACTTGTTTTATTGACTCAACTATTATCCTGACCAATCCGGGTGGTGACATTCAGTCTGTGGCTTCTGAGCTAGCATGTTCTTATGGATCTGATGGGACCATTGAACTCACTATTGCCGATGTAACGGCTCCATACACTGTGAACTGGACAGGCCCTAATGGTTATGTAGGTGTTGGTGAACTCATAACCGGGCTGGAAGCAGGTGTTTATACCTACGAAGTGGAAGGAGCTGATGGTTGTATCTATATTGGTACATCCACAATCAATGCGCCTGATATCATCATTGTCACATCAGATCATATGGCATCATGTTTTGGTGCTAATTCAGGTTGGATCAGTGTAGAAGTTTTTGGTGGGGTGGGACCTTACCAGATTTCGTGGACGGGGCCAAACGGGTTTGTCTCTGACCAACTCGACTTGCCGGATTTGGAGCCCGGTACGTATTCCCTGACGGTAGGAGATGATAATGCATGTGTTTACACCGAAGACTTTGAGATAGAAGAAAATCCAGAAATGATCCTAACCGAGTCTCTTACTCAAGTTCTTTGTTCTGGAGATTTATCTGGAGCTATTGACATTCAGTTAGTGGGGGGAACCCAGCCGTATACAATTTCATGGACAGGACCTGATAATTTTAATAGCGACCTCTTGTCAATCTCTGGTCTAGGAGCAGGTGTTTATACTATTGATGTTATTGATGCAATAGGATGTGAAGTGTCGGGAATGTATGAAATTACTGAACCGACCGTTCTGGATGTACTGGTGACATTCGAAAACCCAGGTTGTGCGAGTGTTAATGATCTTGGTTCAATTGACTTAGCACCTAGTGGAGGGGTTCTGGATTATACTGTGTCTTGGACAGGTCCAAATGGCTTTACTTCAAATGATCTAAGCTTGATCGATTTGGAAGCTGGCACTTATGTATATGTCCTGGAAGATATGAATGGCTGTACCATTGATGGTTCTGTAGAGCTTATTGAGGCTACTCCACTTGATCTGACCCTGGATGTTTCTGAGATTACTTGTTTTGGAGAAGCTGATGGCGGCGTTTCGGCAGTCGTAAGCGGAGGTCAGCCAGATTATAGCTTCTCTTGGACTGGACCAAATGGATTCTCATCTGATCAGGGTGATATAAGTGGATTAGAAGCTGGTGAATATATCCTAGAAGTAACCGATGAAAACGGTTGTTTCGCTACTGATTCATACATCCTTGTTGAGCCTTCCGAATTAATCGTCGACATTACAGCTGTTGTGGACGCTTCGTGTAACACATCAGATGATGGTAGCATGGAGTCTACTGTTTCTGGCGGAACATCTCCCTATGTCTATGACTGGACAGGTCCAGATGGATTTACAAGTGATTTATCTGAAATCGATAATCTAGGTCTCGGTGAATATACACTCAACGTAACAGACGACCGGGGCTGTATGGCTGATGCCACAGCTGAGATCGACTCGCCTGTAGAAGTTCTTGCTTTCGCTGGACCTGATACTGCATTTTGTGCAGAGACATTGCCCCAGATTCTTATCGGCTCTGGTCAAGATGCGACAGGCTTCGCCTGGACTACCCTTGATTTGGATACAATTAGTTTTGACGCTCTTCTTGAAGTAGACCAAGATCCCGGAGTGTACGACTATATTCTTCATGCCGACAATGGAATATGTAGCCATATGGATACCGTACAAGTGACGATAAACGATCAACCTGAAGCAGATGCCGGTCCTATACAAGATGTGTTTGCAGAAGAAATTTTCACTCTCGGCGGAAGTCCAACATCTCCAACAGGGGAGACTTATGTGTGGTATCCAAACCCAACAGGAAGTCTTGATACAACTCAGGCAAACCCATCGGGCTTTATTACGGAAACGACCGAATTTTTTGTGACGGTCATTGATGGGAACGGCTGTATGCAAACAGATAGTGTTGTGATCAATCTCATACCCGATGTTTCGGTCAGCTCCGGATTTACACCTAACAGCGATGGAATAAACGATACGTGGATTATTGACAATATGGAACTATTCCCGAATAACGTCGTAAACGTCTTCGATCGTTGGGGAATATCCGTATTCGAAGCCAAAGGCTACAACAGCGGATCTGCCTGGGATGGTACCTTCGAAGGGAAACCGCTTCCAATTGGTACTTACTACTTTAGCATCGAGCTAAATGACGCACGATTCCCAGATCCAATTACAGGACCAATAACGATCTACAGATAATGAAAGTCAGAACAAACATACTGCTTGTACTATTCCTTTCGTGTATTGGAACCACTGTCTTTGGTCAGCAAATTCAGCAATTTACCCAATACCAATGGTCGGGAATAAGTTTTAATCCGGCCTTTACAGGTAAAGGAAACTACTTCAATGCCTTGGCTGTTCACCGAACGCAATGGACCGGTATTCAAGATGCGCCGCGTACTTATTTTATGAGTCTCGACGCGCCGAGCCGTTCCAAGAAAATGGGCTTTGGTGGGATGCTCTACACCGATGTTGCCGGACCTACCCGCCGATTTGGTGTTCAAGGAGCTTACGCTTATCACATTCAGACAAGTGAAAAAACGAAGTTCTCTTTGGGGCTGACCTTTGGAATTACCCAAATGACAATTGATGGGTCTCAGATTACCTTGAGAGAAGAAGGAGACCTTACACTTACAGATCAGGTAGCCTCAGAAACGAAACCCGACGCCAACTTTGGAGCACTTTGGTACAGCGATAAATTTTATGTCGGGGTATCGGCCAACCAAATTTTAAACAATCAGCTCGACATGTTTCCCGGTGACGGAGATGGAAATTTAGCCGTACATTATTACCTAACTGGAGCGTATCGCTTCGACTTGGGTGAAAAACTCCAAGTAGAGCCTTCAACCTTAGTAAAATATGTTGATCCACTTCCTGTACAGGTGGATCTTTCGGCTCGATTTATATACGATGGTAACCTTTGGCTCGGAGGTACGTATCGGAGTGATGATGCAGCAGCTGTTTTTGCTGGATATCAGATTATGAATTACTTAACCATAGGCTACTCTTATGACATTACAACGTCTAAATTGAAGAAGTACGCTGATGGCACACATGAAATTTTTATACAGTTCAAGTTTGGCAAAGCGCAAATGATGGACAGAAATGAAAACTAAAACCAAAACGATGACTCCCCTAAAGCAAACAAAAAGTATTCTGCTGTTTGGACTCTTCACAATGCTCTTTACCGGAGCATTTGCCCAGCTAGATACTAAACACTGGATTCCTCCATTTTACGCAAAACCTGGACCTGGTACAGGCACATCTAATATAAGGGAACACTTTGTCAGCTTATCGACTCCCACGGAAGACACCATTCCTGTAGTTATCAGAGATGGGTTCGAAAACCTAGTTGACACGGTATGGATATCTCGTGATATGCCACAGGAATATCATTTTTCACCCGATGGGAATGGTAGTACAGATACGTACCCACAAAACGTAATTCCTACTGATAGCTTGAATCTGAAAATCAGATCTCAAGGACTCTATTTTAGCAGTTTCCAGCCGTTCTTTGTCAATATGCGTCACCTTTCAGGTTCTCAGGGAATGTCTTTAACATCTAAAGGTCAAGTAGGTTTAGGGCAGAGATTCTACACGGGACATATCTACAATACCTACAATAACGACAATACTTGGAATGAAGAACGTAGATCGCATTTTGTATCAGTTATGGCAACTGAAGACAATACCGTAATCACCTTCGACATGATTAAAGATCCAATTAATTACATCGGACAAACGGCGGGAGAAGATATTGTAATTACCCTCGACGCATTCGAATCATATACGATTGGAATTGATCACTCTGAATACGATGACGCGACAATAAACAATTCAAACGGAACCAGAGTTACTTCTACTAAGCCTATTATTTGTAATAGTGGTTCATGGCTTGCTGGTAACCACCAGGGGCAATGTATTGGAGCGGATCAATTGGTTCCAGCTGAAATTACAGGACAGGAGTATATCCTTGTGCGCGGTCTTGGAGATGAGACTACGGAGCGTCCTATGGTTGTGGCAACTGAAGATAATACAGATGTATTTTTGAATGGAAGTGCGACACCTGCTGTAACGCTGGATGAAGGAGAGTTTTTCATTATCCCTACTGCAGATTTTTCTGCTGACAACAACATGTACATTCTAGCAACAGAAAAGGTGTATATGTATCAGACCTTGTCAGGTTCTTCGACGAACATCGGTCAAACAGTAGGATTGAACTTTATACCACCTCTAAACTGTATTGGAGCAAAAGAAGTTGTACTTCCCTTTGTAAACAGTCTTTTTAACAACAATAGTGGAGCTGCAAAGATTAATATCGTAACCAAGACTGGTACGAGCATCTTCGTCAATGAGTCGGGCACACCTTTAACAGGTGAAACCCCTGTTCCGGGGAACCCAGATTGGGTGACCTATGAGTTCAATGCTCCATCAGAAAACGTTATTCTCGAGAGTGATTCGGTAATGAACGTTGCATTGATCACTAGATCTAATAATGTAGGAGCAGCAGGTTACTTTAGTGGGTTTACCCTCGAACCAGTTGTTGGTTTGAGTACAGGTGTTACAGGTACCCTTCCATGTATTCCCGGTAACGCGGTTATGCAGGTATTCGGATTTGACGCTTACCAATGGTATTTCAATGGAGAAGAAATTGAAGGAGCAACAGGAAGCACACTCTTTCCAGAGTTCGCCGGAGACTACCTCGTCGAAGGTCTTGATCTGGCCTGTGGTTTCCGATTCCCATCCAACAGTTTTACTATTCCTTACTGCCCTTCTACACTTGGATCGGCAAAGGCTGCCCAGAGCGTTGTGGAAACTGCACCTGGATCGAGAATTTTCGACATCACTTACCAGATATTTGTTGAGAACCTCGCTGAGAGTGCTTCGCAAAATATTCAGGTAATTGAAAGTATTAACGGTGGGTTACCTGTAGGAGCTACGGCAGAATTGATTGGGGCACCTACTTTGACTTTTGGAATTTTGTCAGGTGGTGTTAACCCTGATTTTGATGGAGTTACTGACAGACGATTATTACCTGGTAATGGATCGCTTCCTGGTGGTGCTGCTGACGCGATCAACTTGGTCGTTCGGATTGACATGAACGGTGCAGAACAAGATGGTTACTTCGATCAGGTTACGGTTACCAGTAAAGACGGTGTTGTGAACAATGGAATTGATGGACCATTTAACGGTCAAGACTTTTCACACGCAGGTACAAACCCAGATCCAAACGGAAATGGAGAGCCAAATGAAGATGGTGAGAATGACCCGACTTTGACTTGTTTCTTTACCCATGATATTTCTTATGCTGCAGAATCGTTTTGTACTGCGGACGCGCCACAAGTGGTAGAAGTAGATGGAGTAAACAGTGGAGTTTATACAACTGATGTTGACGGGTTGAGCATTGATCCAATTACAGGAACAATTGACCCATCGCTGAGTGATGCGGGAACATATATTGTGACCTTTAATACAGATGGACGATGTCCGACTGAAACGACGACCGAAGTGACAATTGTACAACTTCCGGATCCTGGAACAGAAGGATCTTTACTGGATGTTTGTGTAACGTCAGATGCGGTAGATCTCAATGACTACATTGAGAACGAAGATCAAGGTGGATCTTGGACTGATAGCGATGGAACACCAATCCCGGATGGAACGTTTGATCCATTCACAACAGGAACATTCGGGTTTGTATACACCGTTGAAGCATCGCCATGTGACCCACAGTCTATTGCAATTGACTTGACAGTTGTATCTGAACCAAACCCTGGAGCTTCAATAGAAGACCCTCGCGTGTGTGTTGTAGATGGACAAGCTGACCTCGATGATTATCTAGAAGGTCAAGATGCAGGTGGTGTCTGGACTGATGCCGATGGTAATGTGATTCCCGATGGGATGATTACATTCTCAACTGCTGAAATAGCGACTTATTTCTACACAGTGAATAATGCGGCCTGCGGTGATCGTAGTGCCCAAGTTGACTTGAATATTGTGGCAGTACCCGATGCAGGAGTGCCACTCGGAGATCCGATCATGATTTGCGCTGGTGAAGACGTCGACTTACTCGACTTCCTGGTTGGAGCGGATGATGACGGTGTGTGGACAGATTTAGAAGGAGAAGAAGTAGATCCAACAGAGCCGATTTACGAGATAGGGACCCAAACGTACACGTATACTATCGATAGATTGGTTTGTACTGTTGCTACGGCCTCTATCAATGTTGAAGTGTCCGACGGACCAAGTGCGGGTAATCCTTTAGATCCGACACCACTCTGTGTTGAAAGTGGAGCAGTAAATCTGATCAACTTTATGCCAGGTGCTGATGGAGGAGGTGTTTGGACTGATGAAGACGACAACGAAGTGCCTGGATTCTTTAAACCAGACGCTGAAGGAACTTATATGTTCACTTATACCGTTACGAGTCCTGAGTGTGGAAATATTCGAAGAGATCTCAATCTGGATGTATCGGAAGAGAACTGTTTCGACGATGCTATTGTGATTCCTGAAGGGTTTTCACCTAATGGAGATGGATACGGAGACTTCTGGATTATCGGTGGCCTTGAATATCACCCTGATCATACAGTGACTGTGTTCAATAGATGGGGTAGCGTTGTATTCTCGGCAAGCCCTTACAACAACAACTGGGATGGTCGATCTGATTCAGGATTGAATGCAGGAGAACCACTTCCTGTAGGCACGTACTTCTACACCATTGAGTTTGGTGGTGACGATGAAACGGAATCGAAGAGTGGGTACATATACCTCAATAGATAGAACCAAAACCTCTAATCGATAAGATTATGCGACAATCAATCATATTAAAACTGGGTGTTCTGGCCATAATTGCACTAAGTGCATTGCCATCACAAGCCCAACAGCAGCCACTGTATACGATGTATATGTGGAACCAGCTAGTCATTAACCCTGCTTATGCTGGTAGTAGAGAAGCACTCTCGTTTACCGGTGTTTTGCGAGAGCAATGGGTGGGACTCGAAGGAGCTCCATCTACCCAAGCCTTGAGCATACATTCACCACTCCCTAATGATAATGTTGGGCTTGGATTAACAATCCAAAACGACAATATTGGCCCGACGAATACCACAGGTGTATGGGGAGACTTTGCATACAGACTTCAAGTTACAGAGAAGTCTAAGCTATCCTTTGGTCTGCGAGCTGGATTCGGAATTCACCAGGCTGATTTTTCAGAGTTGGATAATGTAGATCCTGATGACCCTGTCTTCAACTCGAATGTCGAGAATAACTTCATGCCCAATTTCGGATTTGGAGCTTATTACTACGGAGATCGAGGTTATGCTGGTATAAGTGTTCCGACAATTCTTGAGAATGAGCTGAATAGCGGAAGCAATATGGGCGACGCTCAAGATGTAAATCAACCGCACTTTTATTTGCACGGTGGATATGTCTTTAGCTTAAGCAAAGACAGCACAGGTGTTATGTTTAAACCTTCGACAGTTGTTCGAGTTATAAATGGAGGTCCTGTGAGTGTAGACGTATCGGCAAACTTTCTTATCAAGCAGAAATTGTGGCTTGGAGCAGCATATAGAACGGAAGATTCATTTGCAGCTATCGTGTCTTTTAACTTCACACCAAAGTTTCAAGCTGGATACTCATACGACTTTGGAACGAGCGACTTGAACAGCTACCACAATGGAAGTCATGAAGTCATGCTCAGATACGACCTGTTCAATGATGATGTCAAGACTAAGAGTCCGCGATACTTTTAAGGACTTAAAAATATTTGAAGTAAGAATCTCCCAGTTTCATGGGAGATTTTTTTTTGCCGAACTTTGGGAGAAATTAGATAATCATGCGAAATATTGGACTTGTAGTCATTAGCCTTTGTTTTATGTCTTGCGGGGCATCTTCAACCGATCAAAACAACTCCGTAACTGAAGAGTCGATTGTTCAGGAAACTGGTAAAGTTACCGTGGTTGATGTCGATGAGTTTGAAAGTATGATCGCAACGGGCAATGTTCAGGTTGTCGATGTGCGAACGCCTGGAGAAGTCCAACAAGGCGTTGTATCCGAAGGAGTTATTCACGCTGATGTGATGAATGACAATGCATTTTCTCAGGGTATCGCATCGCTCGACAAATCAAAGCCTGTCTTAGTTTATTGTAAAAGAGGTGGGCGAAGTGCCAACGCTGCCGATATGCTGAAAGCCAAAGGTTACACTGTTTATGACCTCGACGGTGGAATGGACGCTTGGATGGACGCAGGTAAAGAAACAGTAGAGCTCTAATGGCTAACTTTAAGGAAATAGTGAATGGTGAAACACCCGTTCTTGTCGACTTTCACGCCGATTGGTGTGGTCCATGTCAAACGATGAATCCGATTATTGATCAATTGGCCAAAGACGAGAAAGGAAAGATTCGCATCTTGAAGGTTAACATAGACAAGAATCCTCAGGCGGCAAATGCTTTTCAAGTAAGAGGCGTTCCAACTTTTTTGCTTTTCAAAGCAGGAAAAGTGGTTTGGAGAGCTTCTGGTGCAATGCCGCTGAGCGACTTAAAAGGCCAATTGGCCTATCATTTAGGGTAGAGCCACACATTCCCACCCTTTGTTCTGAAAGTGCTTTAAAGATGCTGGCAATGCGCCCAGAACGTTTTCTTTGGCTTTAAGACTGTCGTGAAAGACAATGATGGAACCGGGTATGGTGTGCTTAGTCACTGTGTTCAAGCAATCTACTGGGCTTTTACTAGCCATCCAATCCCCAGGCAAGACATCCCACATTATAATTTTGAACCGCGATTTCAAGCTCTTTACCTGGCTTCGCTTAATGCGACCATACGGTGGGCGAAAAAGGTTTGATTCGACAACTTCTGCGCACTCTAGGGTGTTTCTCAAATAAGAAAAGTCGCTAAACTGCCAGCCATTCATGTGGTTCCATGTATGGTTACCCACGCGATGACCTCTCGCTAAAACGTCCTGATAAAGTTCCGGATTCGACGCCGCATTTCCCCCGATGCAGAAGAAGGTAGCCTTTGCACCGTATTCATCGAGAATATCCAGCACCTTGTCGGTCACACCGGGCGTAGGTCCGTCATCAAATGTTAGGTAAACTTGATTGGTCGCATCGTCAAGACTCCAAATCAGATCTCCTGCCAATGGCTTGAGAATATCTGGAGTCTTGGCGAGGTAAACCATGACTAGAAGCTTACTCTAGGTTGAGTACGGTAAGCTTCAATTTCTTGAATCTTCAAATCAAAAGCCTCGTCTAACTCATCGAAACGACTTTTGATCTTGTTCTTCATCTCATCGTCTTGCGGGTACATCTGATTCACAAATAGATTCAATCGCTGTACCACGGCAAAACTCATTTGGATGTCTTGTTGCAGTTGAATGGCATCTTCAACATCTACAGACATGTAGTACTCAAAGTCTTCTGCGTAACGGTCAAAAACATCTTCTAAAATCTCGTTAGCCTTCTCGTCGTCACCTATGCGGTAGTAGTTTTGAATGATTGGAACCATCAAGCGATCGTAAGGAACGTTGTGGTTTGGCATTACTTCAATGCATTTGTCCAGCACGTTCTTAGCCTTATCTGTTTTCTCTTCAGCGATTAGTTGCTCCGCGAGATTCGCAAATTGAAGACGGATATTGTTCGTCATACGGAGGTTATTCTCATCCATATAGATTTGGTCATCGCCTTCCATTCCACCCCATCTAAACTTCTCCATGACGTTTGTGTACATCGCTTCAGTGTTGACCGAACCGTACATATTTGGGTTTGGATTGTTTTCACTTTTCACTGGAGTAAGCTGATAGGCCAAACCGACAAGCTTGAAGTATTCATCCAAATTGATATAGCTATCAGGACCTGTTGTAACGGCAAAATAGATGGGTCGTTCCCATTGGTTGGTCGCAAAGAGATCGAGCTGCATCAGGTTGTTTTTCAGAAGGTAGCTTCGATCAATTCTCCATTCTACGCGATCAGAAATTTTGGCCGTATCCTCAACGCTTACCAATCCGTTTCGAAGAACTTTTTCTTTGTCTACTGGAATGTAGAAGTTCTTAGTTGGCATCAGTGCAATCTTTTCACCACCTCGGCCAGCTCTTAGGTTTTTATCATCACCTATAAATGAAACGGCCTGCTCGACATTCACGTGAATTCGATTCGGGTTATTGGTTTCGTCCAGGAATACTACATCTCGTGTTCCCTGGCGGTACTTCGTTTCTTCAAGCGAGAAAGGAACTGGGTCGGAGTCATAAACCTTGCGTTTCATCTGGTTGATATACCAATCGGTATTCAAGAGACTCAGATTTACTACGCGCACATCTGTACGGATTCCTTCTACTTCTTGAGCATACCACAGTGGGAATGTGTCGTTGTCACCGTTAGTAAATAGTATGGCATTTGGCTCACAGCTTTCAAGATAATTGGAAGCGAAATCGCGCGCAGTGTAACGCCCCGAACGGTTGTGATCATCCCATCCTTCAGCGGCCATCAAAAGCGGCACCGGGAGCGTAATGACCGTTACGGCTATACCTAAAAGCCTTGGGTTCTTCGTCTGTTTATTCAGTAAGATCATTAAGGCCGTAAGTCCTAAGCCTATCACTCCTAAATAAGCAACACTGTAAGAGAAGAAGTGGCTGGATTCTCCCGCACCCATCATCTCCATGAGATAAATAGCTCCAGCGGATCCAAGCACATATAAACCGACCTTTTGCAATTGCTTCATGCTAATCGTAAATGCCGCTTCAAACAAGGCGTAAACTCCCAAACCTATCCATATGGCGTAGGCATAGAACGAACCGGCATAGGCGTAATCACGCTCCCTTGGCTGGTAAGGTGTTTGATTGAGGTAAACGACAATGGCCAGACCTGTAAACAAGAAGAGTAGGAGTGTGACAAACCAATCGTCTGGTCGGCGGTAGAGTTGGTAGAGCAGCCCGATCAATCCGAGAAGGAGCGGGAGCATAAAGAATTTGTTGTAGGCAAAGTTGTCTTTCAAACTACTTGGCAAATTCTCTTGTGACGCCAGTCTTTCGTTGTCAATGAAGTTTACTCCAGATAGCCAGTTTCCATTCAGTAAGTCACCGTGGCCTTGAATATCGTTTTGTCTTCCGGCAAAATTCCACATAAAATATCGCCAATACATCCAGTTCACCTGATAGCGGAAGAAGAAGCGCAGGTTTTCGGAGAAAGTTGGTTTGTTTATCGTGGTTGGGGCACCATCAGGGCCAGTGGCACGAATTGGTGTCCCCTTATACTCCGACCATACCTTGTATGCTCTGATGTGATTGTCTTGAGCGCTATACATCCGCGGAAACGGATCGGTAAACTTCTTGTCGTATTTGATGATAGACTGTTTCCGATCATCAGATACCACGTACTCTTGGTCGATTTCGTACGGCTGGCCAGAAGCATTTACAAAGGCTTCGGCATCGAACTTTTCTGTAAACCAATCGATGGTTCTACCAGCTGAGTTTTTTACTACCCAGGCTTTTGCGTAGACTGGTTTGCCATCAGCTCTTCCTTCCTGACCGGGAGCCTGAGGCGAATTCCAGTACTGGCCATGGGCCAAAGGACGATCTCCATACTGTTCACGGTTGAGGTAAGAGAGGAGTGTAATTACATTTTCAGGATTGTTTTCATCCAAGGGTGGATTGGCTGAAGATCGAATTGTGATAACTGCAAAAGTGGAATAACCAAGGATGATTACGACAATGGAAAGTATAGCCGTGTTGAAACTCGGCATGTTTTTCTTGTGGGTGATAATGAGCCCATAAGTGAGTACCGCGATGGTGAGAATCGCATAAACGATAACACCTGAGTTAAATCCAAAGCCGAGGTCATTAACGAAGAAGCGTTCGAAGCTCCCAGCCAGCGATACTACACCTGGGATAATAATCCCTTGTACAGCACCAAGTACGACTAAAGAAAGGATGAATGTGATGGCAATTCCCTTCGGGCTTGGCTTGTAGCGTTTGAAGTAGAATACAAAACACATGGCTGGAATAGCGAGAAGGTTCAAGAGGTGAACCCCGATTGATAGTCCAATCAAGTAGGCGATTAAGACAATCCAGCGCATTTCGGTTTTACCATTTGAGAGACTCTCCCATCGGAGAATTGCCCAGAATACGGCTGCGGTAAAAAGCGATGACATGGCATATACTTCACCTTCTACAGCTGAAAACCAGAACGAATCCGAAAAAGTAAATGCCAATCCACCTACGGCTCCACTAGCCATTATGGCGATCAATTTACCACTGTTCATTTCAGCGCCATCTTTTAGGGCCATTTTGCGCCCAAAGTGCGTGATGGTCCAGAAGAGAAAAAGTATCGTGAAACTACTGCAGAGCGCAGAGAGTACGTTGATGGTGACCGGTACAACTTCCACAGGAACAAAAGCCGAAAACAGGCGGCCTAAGAGCATAAAGAGCGGTGCTCCGGGTGGGTGACCCACCTCCAACTTATAGGCGGTGGTGATAAATTCACCACAATCCCAAAAACTGGTTGTTGGCTCAATGGTAAGAAGATATACGATGGTAGAGATAAGGAATACACTCCACCCAGTCATCAAATTTGCTTTTCTGAAATTCATCCGTACGTGGTTATGCGTGCGAATTTAACAAAATAACAAGCCGCGTTGTGACTCGGCACATGAGAGTTGGTATAAGTTCGGGAGAATTGTGATTTTTTTGAGATTTCTTGAAGAGAATAAAAAAATATTTACTTTTGCACTCCGATTTATTGGACACTGTCCCATGGTGTAACTGGCAACACGTCTGATTTTGGTTCAGAAGAGTCTAGGTTCGAGCCCTAGTGGGACAACAAGATCCTCAAGTGAAAGCTTGAGGATTTTTTTGTTTCTAGGGCGAGAAGTTTATCCCGATTCAAGTATCGGGAAGCCCCTAGTGTGGGACAACAAAAAACCCCAGCATTCACTGGGGTTTTTTTATTTCTATCGATTTTGGAGTGAAACACTCCTAGATCTGATCTAGCATGAGATCGCTCGGCATTATCACTCCACAGCAACATCTTCCGGTTCTTCTCCTACCTGTCCGTAATAGTTGTTCAGTATGGAGATATCGATGATATTCACAATTGCATCACAGTTGAAATCGCAGAGCGGATTGAAGTTGATATCCCCGCTAATTGATCCAAAGGCGCTGTTTATGAAGGAGACGTCTATGATGTTGACGACATTGTCGTTATTGATATCACCACCCACAAATGATCCGGCATCAAGGACATTCACGCCGGCCGTTAGCTCAGTACCTGTAAACCCTTTCCGAAGATGACCATTCGGCTTGATAAATACATCGTAAGTGCCCACCGGGATATTCATTATTTGAAATCCTCCGCCCGGGCCAAAAGGTGAAATGAGAGAGTAGAGCAAATTGGTTGTTCCCGGTTCATAGAATCTAACCGACATTTCACCGCTTCCACAAGATTCTGACCAATCAATAGATCCAGAAATGGATGCCAAAACTGGTGTTCCTACACATTCGCAATCGGCGTTTACAACGTCGTTTTCTGTACCCGGATTTCCATCATCGCAAGAGTCTCCGATGTTGAGACCAAGCCCTGGGCAGTCTGTCGGGCAGGCATCCTGACTCTGGTCTCCATTTGGCAAGAAGTAATACCATGGTCCGAATGTCCCGTTGGCTTCATCGGGGCTTTCATCACCTGCAAATTGATAAGCAGGCCAGCCATTCACAAGTAGCACACCATTCGGATTTGTGGTCAGCGAAGCTGATATGCTTGGATCAATGTTTAAACTACCCGAAATGATGACATACGGCCAAGAACTTCCAGTGTATGTTGGCGTAGTGCCACCGCCATCTGGGGCAAATGCATAGATGGTTCGAGTTTCAGATGTAGCTTCTCCACCACCATTGACTCCTGCCAAGGCGTATGTAATTTGGATGACTTCTCCACCACATTCCAAAGCCAGAAGGGAAGCAGTTGCAATTGGAGTTCCTTCACATTCACAATCGGCGTTTACAACGTCGTTTTCCGTATTTCCATTACCATCATCACACGCATCGCCGATGTTTGCGCTCAGTTCAGGACAATCAAATACAATACTTCCTTCACAACTACATTCAGATGTTACAGTGTCATTTATGGTTCCCGGATTCCCATCGTTGCATGCGTCGCCCACATTCGCAGATAAGTCAGGACAATCATATACTCCCTCTACACACAGGAGAAAGGTACCCGTTGAACCAAATGAAATATTTGGAGCTATGCGAATGATATAATCTGTGTTTGGTGTAACGCCAAGTTCATAGTTGTTTGTTCCTATTTCACACAATATGTTTGCGCCGCCACAAGATTCAGAAACACTCATGACCATGTCAACTTGGGTGAGGTTTCCATTCGTGATGATCACAGAACTGTATGGTCCCGAATTGAATGTGTAGAATACGTCAGGCCAATCACCACCTGTTAAATCACAGGAAAAAGCTCCTTGGTTGTCAGTTGCGCCATGAGTAGTTCCAGTCGTAGCAGAAGATATGGTGCACTCTCCGGGTGGCAATACAGAAATTGATTCTGCATTCTCACAAAGGTCGTTTGCTGGCACTGGATATACCCCTTCGCAACCACAATCAGACGTCACAGTATCGTTAATGGTTTCCTCATCCCCATCATCACAAGGATCCCCAACGGTCAGGCCGAGGTCTTCGCAGAATTCTGGACATGAAATACACTGAACGGTCGATACCAAACATCCTAGGTCTGGGAAATCATCACAGTATTCATCAGCTGTGTAAGATGAAAACAAGGAACCATCGACATCGCTTGTGACAGTGAGCGGGCTATAGCCTTGTCCAATGACCGTTCCATCAAAACTTCCGCTGCGCACAGTTATAAAAGCTAATGCATCTGAATCGCCATCGTCAGAAGTAAAGGTATATTGTTCACCAGAGATAGCATTCTCCAATTCATTATAGTCATCAAATAAATTACAAGTCGTGAAATCTTGAATCAAATCATTTCCTTGCGAAGCTATCGACGCCCAAAAATAATCTCCCATGCATGGCAAGGCACCTGCACACTCACAATCTTCTGTAATTCTATCAAAATTTGTATCAGGGTCGCCATCGTCGCAGGGAGTGCCTTCAACGAGGTCTAATACCTCGCAATAAACTGGGCATGAGCTACAAAATGCAGCTGTGCTTATACATGTTCCGGCTTCTGTTTCGCAAACACCATTTACCGTATAATGTGCAAATAATGAGCCGTTTATGTTTGAAGTAATCGTAAGTGGACTGAATCCAAAGCCTAAAACTGCTCCCCCGGGGGTTGAAGCTCGCACAGTGATGAATCCAGGAGTTCCTTCGGTGTCTTCTGAAGTGAAAGTATACTGATTTCCTGAGATAGCGTTAGTCCATTCGTTGTACTCTGATTCGTAGTTACAGCTTGATCCAGGGACTAATTCAGTAGTTTCTAATAAGGTCCGTGTTACATAGTCACTTCCTGTACTACAGGCTTGCTCACCAAAGCATTCGCATTCACTTGTGACAGCGTCGTTTATAGTGTTTGAGTCACCATCATCACAAGGTGATCCAACAGCTAAATCCAAATCTTCACAATATTCAGGACAAGTAATGCATTGGCCAGAATTTGCCGTACAATTTCCGCTCTCGGTGTTACATGCACCATCTACAGTGTAGTGGACATAAAGTGTTCCGTTTATATCTGACTCTACAGTGACTGGACTGTAGCCAAACCCGAGTACCGGACCGTCCGCAGCACCGCTCGTAACCGTAATAAAACCAGGTTCAAGATCTTGACTGGAAGTGAACTCGTAAGTTTCGCCGGAAATGGCATTTGCGTATGTATTGTATTCACTTTCGTAGACGCATGTACCACTGACCATCAAATCAGAGCCATTGAACGTGTATGTAGCAAATAAAACATCATTCTGGCATGGTTGAGCGCCCTGACATTCGCAATTTGAAGTAACCACATCATTCATAGTGTCCGGGTCTCCATCATCACAAGAAGCACCCACGTCTTCTCCCAAGTCCGGACAGTCGATGCAAAGGCTTTCATCACCAGATGTCAGGCTTAGGGCAATATCGCCAGAACTTCCGTTGTAGCCATCGATTTGAAGATAATATTGACGATTTGGGATTACACAAGCATCCAAACTAGATGCATACGTTTGGGTGCATCCAGCGAGGTCGTCGTTTGCTCCAATTAAGGTGAAGCTGGTGAAGTTGCCACAACCTTCTGCTAGATAGATGGCTACTTGCGTATCTACTGTTGTGCCGTCATTGCACGTCAGTACGTTAACAATTCCTGATGCAGGAGCCAAAAATTTGAACCAAACAGAATTTTCTACCGCGGCATTACCTCCACACCAATTAGATTGAGATGCACATAAGCCACCGGGTGGTACTACTTCATCGGTTTGAGACGTGGCGTCTACATTCGAATACACGTTAATACTGCCATCAACTGGGACGGTAATAGCTCCACAAACATTGTCATTTACAGGTTGTGCATGACTGTTTTGAAGTGAGAAGAAAAATAAAACGATAGAAAAGGCGGCGAGTTGAATATGCCCGCAGGTGGTGGGTGTATATACACGAATGCATTCTACAGCCACAGAAAGCTTAGATTTCATAGCTAGAGAGGTTGTTCGACTTTCAAAATTCAACTGCATTGGTTAGGTGCAGAGGACAGTAGAAAGTGGATTGGTTAATATTGGTTATGCTTGGTAAGTTACGAATAAATTAGAAATGAGCACGTTACAAGTAGTGGTGGGAAATATGGCCAAATCTATTCGTTCGAATTTCTTCGGTGCAATAGCTCGGATAAGGGCTTTGCAACAAAATCATAGAAGACCCAAAGAGAATGTGGCGATAAGTAATAAAACAAATCGGAGCCCCGTTTTTAGGACTCCGATTTGATATTTTAATTGGGTTTATCTGCTAAAGACCGTCGCTAGGTTCTTCTCCTACTTGTCCGTAGTAGTTGTTTAGAATGGAGATGTCGATGATATTCACAATCGAATCGCAATTGAAATCGCAGAGAGGGTTGAAGGCATCATCACCACTAGTCGACCCAAAGGCGCTGTTTATGAAGGAGACGTCGATGATGTTGACGACATTGTCGTTATTGATATCACCACCCACAAATGATCCTGCATCAAGGACATTCACGCCGGCCGTTACCGCAATCCCAGTGAACCCTTTCTTAAGGTGACCGCTGGGCTTGATGAATACATCGTATGTGCCCATCGAGATATTCATGATTTGGAATCCTCCGCTTTGATCAAAAGGTGAAGTGAGATCGTAGAGCAAATTGGTCGTGCCCGGCTCATAAAATTTGACCGACATTTCGCCACTTCCACAAGATTCTGACCAATCAATAGATCCAGAAATGGAAGCCAAAACTGGCGTTCCTTCACATTCGCAATCGGCGTTTACAACGTCGTTTTCTGTATTTACATTACCATCATCACAAGCATCGGAAATATTCGCTTCAAGATCTGGGCAATCGAAGCAGTTGACTCCAGGGTTGATGGTCACGAGGCTGGTGCATTCTGAACTATTCCCTGCTTCGTCGGTAACGGTGAGCGTAACAGTGATTGGACTCGAATCCACATCTTCGCAAGTAAACTCTGAGATATCGAGAGACATGATCAGGTTTTCTTGTGCCGTGCATTCATCATTACTTCCATTGTCGATATCATTAGGGTTTAAGCTTGCAAGACCGTTTTCATCCAAGTCGATGGTGATATCCTGACAAATTGCGATAGGATCGGCCGTTTCGCAAGGCACGATCGGTTGACATCCATTGAAATAAGTTAAGGCTTTTGAAAAGGCATCTTGTCCGATGACAATTCCATTTTTCCTTCCTGGAATATCGTCGCAAGGAGGGTGAATTCCACCCCAAATTCGCGACAAACCTGATTCATCGGCAGCATCCTGATAGGTAGCCCATTGCAAGACAACATCAACGCTAGGACCATCTTCGAAGACTAGAAACTCGTCTTGAGGAGCTGTGAATGTTCCCATTCCGCCTGGGAAATACTCATCTCCGGTTAGTGATGTCAAAATCTCCGCTGCCGCACGCGAGAAGGTGGAGTGTCCGGAAATGTATCCAGCAAATGGCGGGGTGACGAATGAAGGACGCTGGTAGGGCTCCCATGTCGAAGCCAGAATCCAGTCTACGCCAGCTTCATCGACGTCAACGTTGTTGATGGCATTGTGCCCTTTCCAGGCTTTAATCTTGATATCACCAAGGAATTCGTTGTCATCTCCAGCTAGGGGGTCACCTTCGCCAATGACTTCCACATACCCGGGCACGAGAGGCACTCCGGCAGGGTGATAAGATTCTCCACCCGGATCTGAACTCTGTCCACGGCTGGCCATAGCTCTGATGGCCGAAATCGGTCTCAAATAATCGTACCATCCTTTGATACCCCAGGTAGAAACAGCGGCATCGTGCATGGCGCCACCCAGCATGAAATAGGATTTCACATCCCATTCGAGATCGTCGAGAACTGGACCTTCGCCCATAAATTTCTTCTCCAAATCTTCGTGATCTGATACGTAGTTCAAGATTGTGAACCAGTGGCCGGGAGGTGTTTCACTATCGGGACCATCAGCCCAGAATTCGGCTAAAACGCGGGCGTAATCTGCTCGCGGCACCATGTTGGGTGCGTACGGCTGGCCAGTAGCCGGGTTTATTGGGTGGCCAGGGCTGGTAGTTCCTCCATCCATTTGGTTGTAAAAATCGGGGTAGTCAGCCACAGTTTCGGGAAGATCATCTCGCTTTCCAATTGATGCAGGCGAGATATCCCACATCACCCCGTCCGTTGGATCCAGATGCGAGCTCCAAAGCAAGGTTGTCATAAAGCCAAACATATAATCTTCGGAACTTTCAACACCTGTTGTATCAATCAGCGGAGGTGATCCTGGATTGTGATACACCTCGTAGTCGAAGTCATCTCTATGGTAGGTGTCTTTATCTTCTTCCTGAAGGGCAAAAGGACTAACCTGTCCCCACTCCGGGCTCAAAAAAGGTGGAGTGGCTCCCGGAATTTCATTTCCACTTTGATCGATAAACAAGTCTAAGGATAACGGCTGCCAACGGTTCCAGTCCTCTATTGTTGAATTTCCAGGTACATCAACAATCATGGGTGGATTCACAGGCTCATACCTAATGTTGGCATAACCATTTTGTTCGTTAGAACCGTCTTGCAATCCAAAATTGATGATGCATTGAGCAACGTAGTTCCCGAGTGCTGCGGGATCTCCATTTACGTAGTCTTGAGCCACTACACTGATATCATAGCCCAGGGAGTCCATGTGTGCATCGTATGCCATTTGCAAAAGAGCTGCGTTTGGAGAGGTTGAAAACCGATGCGATAGGAGTCTGTATGACATGTAGCTAAGGGCTTTGTCGCGGGCTTCATCTACATCGTCAGGTGTTGGTACGGAGTCGAAAGGACATTCGAATCCATCCACCGTTTGGCCAAGAAGGAAGGTGCAGGCCGTGTCGTTGTAGACAGCCCAGGTATCCCACATACCGAGTGAAGTATGGAATAAGTTTCTGGCATGAACTGTTGGCCGTGCAAAGTCTCTTCGAATTGACTCTAGAAGCAATTCATTCCATTGCCTTGCTACTGATCCGTGAAGCCCTACGGTTGGGAAATTCACATCGGGAGCACAACTTGGATCAGGATTTGTCGGACAGGGGTCGCAGGCATCTGCCAGTCCATCAAGATCAAAATCGGCTGAGCTTGTAACGAGATCACAATTGTTGCTCATAAAGACATTGTATCCGCTACAGCCCCCAGTGATAAAGTCTTGAAGTCCATCCCCATTGACGTCAATAAACCCAAGGTCGTAGCTATTCATCTCCCACGGATAATTGTCAGTGGTGTGATGATCTACAAATACACCGCCCTGATTTTCGAGTAAGGCCAGTCTCCGGTTTGAATTACAAGGTGGGATATCGACATCGACATCAGACACAGCAATATCTAAATCACCATCCAAGTCCAAGTCGATTGCGTGTACGTTTCCACCAAATCCATTCAACCCGTTAACGACCGGTGTGATGGTTGTATTCAAGCTCTGATCGGGAATAACTGAATTTACCGTAATCAGGAAGTCAGCTCCATCATCCACAACAAATACATCTAACTGGTCGTCGCCGTTGTAATCAGCCACTTCAAACATGTATGGCGCGGTTGGCGCAATGTTTTGCCAATTGGAGAATGACCCCGTTCCATCATTGAAAAGAACAAAGAGACCGTTGTCGCCCCAAGGCAAGACGGAGAAAAGAGTGGAAATTTTCAGGATGTCCTGATCTCCATCGTTGTCCATATCATAGATCTGAACCGCGGTACCGAAGGCCGAGTTTCGCAAATTCCCGAGTCTCGATTCACTTTCGTCTGTAAAAACTCCGGTTCCATCATTGATCAGGAGAAAGTCTTTGGCAACTCCACCGCCACCACCTTGCTTGTAGTTTACGAAAGTAGAGATCTTGGTCAAGATCGCCGTCGATATCGCCTCCCCACACTGCGCAGAAAAGAATAGCATCTCCTGTAAGAGTCGGGAAGCGCGTGTCTGACTCGTCGGCCAAACCGAGCCAGTTTCCTTCCCCGTCGTTTCCGAGATTGGCGTAGTACTGTGGCTGCTGATCGAAAGTATTTGCGATAATCACGTCTTTCCACCCATCTCCATCAAAATCATCGATGTAGAGATCTCGGGCAAATGTTTCAGTGCTCAGAAATTCAGGCGCGAACTCAGTGGTACGGTCTACAAGGACTCCATCTTCGTTGATCAGCAATAAGATCGGATTTGCCTCCTTCCGTAGAATTTGAAAATGGCTCTTTACGGCAGACGATCACATCGTCAAATCCATCGTTATTGAGGTCAGCCACGGCGATGTCTTTTTCTTCATCATCGCTATTGGCTACGGTAGAAAGTTCGAGTCGAGTGGGGGTGGCGTCTGTAAATTCGAGCCATTCGTACCCTGGTGTGGTGTTCAGTAAGATCACATTCACTGGCCCGACCCATTCACTGAATCCAAACCCGCCACTGAACCCACAATCTGAGCGGACATATATATCAAACGATTGGCCTTCAGAACCAGTCAGCGCGAAGACTTCGTTATTGGATGTGTGGGTGGGATTTCCTGTCGGTGAAAAACCCAGTGCTTCCTATTTCAAGTTCCCACTGGATGGCGTTTCCATTCTCAGTCCAGCTCACATTAGCTCCTGTTCCTGTGATTCCTGAGACTGCCAGATTAGTTGGAGCAGCGCAGTTTTCATCAGGCTCAAAGTTTACGGTGAAATCAGAGGCGTTGGTGGTCCAACCATCCCCCCACATCAGGAAGTAGTCGGTACCAGCTGTCACATCAAACTCCACTTCAGATTCCCACGGTGGAGATCCCGTAAAGTCATCGTTGCAGGCAATTTCGGTCAGCGACCCGCACTCGCCAACTCCTATTGATAACTGCGTGTCTACAGAGCTTAGTCCAACCGAAGAAACATTGAGCGTTCCGTCAGCAGGTGCAGTATAAACAAACCAGTTGGCATTGTTTGGACTGCTCATCATGCAAGATTCAAATCCATTGTAAACGCCATCAATCGTTCCTGTATTGAACGTTCCGCCGACACTCACGTCAATGGCGTTTTCACAATTGCTCACAGGCACGGGAAGCGTGAAGCGGTATGGCCCTGCCCAATCGCTAATGCTGATTCCACCGCTCTCAGCACAATCTGAGCGAACGTAGAAGTCGTAAACAGTTCCTTGATCTCCTGTAAAGGCAAAGTTATTTCCAACACCTGCATTAGTTGGGGAGCCAGTTGGTATAAAATCGGCGAGCCCTATTTCCAAATCCCAGATAGAAGCTGAACCCGTTTCAGTCCATGATAGGTCGGCCCCGGTTGGCGTTAGATTTGATGCAAGTCCATCAATTGGTAGGGGACAAAAAGGCGTTTCTTGCCAGAAGGGGAGTCCATTTTCATCACCGTTTCCAGTGTAGGAATAGTCGTACCCAAGTGGTATAAACTCATTATTACCCCAAATTCCTTTGGTCACAGCTACGTTTTCACTTCCATTTCCTCCGGTTCCCCACTGGGCAAAATCGACCATGTTATCCGCCAAATCGGTGCTTCCTGTTGGAAGGAATAGGGCCATGTCTGCACCTTCGATAGAAAACCCGGACCCTGTTGTCCAAGCCACAGTTACTTCCTGATTGGTCGATAGGATTAGGTCGCCATCAATCAATATTAGATCAGTTAAGTTTGCCGTACAGTCGAATTCAGAGCAGAGTCTGTACCCACTTATGTCTTCGGGCTCTCCACCGAAATTCTTAATGGTAATTTCTTGCGAATAGGGATCAATGTGCGTGATGCGAATCAATGCTGGAAGTAAGCCTTCTAGCACACTCACCCGAGAATTTATGGCTGGGTTTACTACAACGTCTACTTGCCCTGAAGGCCATCGAACGATGACGCTGTCTACTTCGGTGTCAGAGCCCAAACCGAAGAAAACATCAAGTGAACTCATGGGTTTGAAATTTTCCCCAGAGCGACACTCTCTGATTTGCATACCCAAATCGCTATAGCACTCTACTCGTGCCCCGATTCCATTGATGTTGGAGTTGGTTCCAGTTAATGCGACTTTCAAATAGTTGTTGCTTCCACCGTCGTTCATCCAAAGCGTTTGCCCAGTGAAAACATCGATATAGCCATCGTTATTCAAGTCTCCCAAAGCACCTTTATCGAAAGGCAGAGCCGACCCGGTAAAGGTCATATCGCCCGTACCATTGTTGTGGTAAAACTCTTTGTTGATTCCGCCACTTGACTCCATGAGCATATCCACCCATCCGTCGTTATCGAAGTCGGCTCCAATCAAAGCCCATGAACCCAGGTCAGATATTTCCAATCCGCTTCCGGCGCTCACGTCCGTGTAAAACCCGCTCCCATCGTTTTCTCTCAAAAAGCACTGGGCGGTGTGGTTTACTGTGTAGGTGTCCAGATCGCCGTCATTGTCGAAGTCTTCAAATATGGTAACCCAAGATTGTTCGTTATCGAATAGACCGTAGTCGGCGATGACATTACCAGAGTAATTGTTGTTTCCATCGTTTACGTAGAGCGCGTTTTCTCTCGTGACTGCTCCCGGAGAGGAGCCTTGTCGGCATTTGGCGATGTACAAGTCGGTATCTCCATCATTGTCAAAATCGGTCCAAACACTCGCGTAGTTTCCAGCGAGGGGAATGGTTTGAATCAGGCTTTGGTCTTCTGTCATAAAACCCGTTCCCATCGTTTCGGTAAGGGTGACTCTCATCAATGTCGTGACAGGCAAATGCATCTAAGTCGCCATCACCGTCGATGTCAACGATATTGGTTCTCTGGCTAAAAATATAGTCATTGATGTACTGCTCTGTGTAGGCTGTCCCGGTAGAGTTTGAAAGGTAGAATGCGACCCTTGATCCACCACCAAACATGAGGTCTAAGTAGCCGTCTGAGTTTAGATCACCTGCTGCAATACTCCAGCTCGGAGTTATAGTGGCGTTTACATCGTAAATGATCTTGATCAAAGGTGCCATCTGGCTGCTGGTAGTCTATTGAAATATCTCTTCCAGAAGTAGTGACTAGGGTAACGACGTCGTCTAATCCATCACCGTTCATGTCGGCAACGCATGGCGTGCTTCCCCATGTGTTGTTCAAAATACTGGTCATGTTGGTGAAAGTCTGCGCGAGTAAGCAATTGGCAGAAACGACCATGCACAGCATGAGTAATCTTGTTTTCATACAAATGATTGGTTTAGGTGATTTTAGGTTGAATCCCAGAAATCAACGCCCTGTAAGATAGGGATATCCAATCATTATTTCCACTCCCAATTTTGCCAATTGTTGCGTGATTCCGATGCTTCTATTTGAAAGCCAAGAAGAACTAGAAGTCTTTGTTTGATTTGACCAATCAGTTAAATAGGGTTGGGACGTGATTTTTGAAGACCGAAACTGAATGAAAAGTAGGATGGCAAAAAAGAAAAGGCGGCCCGTCGGCCGCCTTGAGTAAACTGATCACCGTTGCGAAAAGTATATCAGTCGTCTTTTTTAATCTGTTTGATCTGAGCAGTAAAAATAGCTTGCTCAACAGTAGTATAAACGGGTTTTATCACCTTTTGGTCTAAACCACCTTCAAAAAATAATTTGTCTTCTTCAGCAGTGAGCAATGTTGTCGTCTGCTTTGTGCTTTGCTTTTCTTCCACTTTCGTGGTGTCAACGCCAGTCGATGCTTGGCTATACATGATGGCGCAACATGCGATGAGGGTTAAGATCGTTTTCATGATGCTATATGTTTTGTTTGTTTAATGTTTACGAAACAAACATACGGCAGGGTTTCGTTCTTGTCTTATGAATTAGGATAAACCCCGATTTTTGATTTATGAGCGGTAGAAAAGTAGCTTTTCCATGATGTAATCGTCGTAGATATAGCCGTTTGGCCCATCAAAGTCAATGGTTTCCACAATTTCAAACCCTAGCTTTTCATAAAAACCAATGGCTCCTTTGTTGCGACGATTGACCCTAAGCTTGATTTTCTCACAGTTTTTCTCTCTTGCCTGACCTTCCACCCATTCTAAACATTTCTTCCCAAATCCCTTCCCTTGTAAATCTGGGTCGATGTAGATTTTATCGAGCATCATCACATCGCCATCTTTCTGGATAGCTCCATAGCCAATTCGCTTATCACTGTCCACGAAGAACATGAAGTACGTCGGGTCTAAGATCGATTCTTCGACTTTCTGACGCTTGTACATATCTCCATATATCGATGCGAGTTCTTCTTCGGTGAAGAGTGGAGCAAAGGTTGGGAGCCATATTTTTTTGGAAAGCGCGAGAAGTTCTTCTGTATCCGTTAGCCTAACCGGAACGAAATTCAGTTTACCATTCATCAAATTTGTTTAAATCTCTTCGCTCTTTTTTGGTCGGCCGGCCCAGTCCCTTTTTTCGGTCATAACCGGGCATGAGTTTGATCATCTCTAGTTTGTCAATTTCTTCTTGTGGCGTCACTTCTACGATGTAGTTTTCAACCAACTTGGCACCTACCCGGTTTTTCAGAAGTTCTTTGACTTGATACGATCGCCAGATCGGGTTTCGCTTGATGCGAACCACATCGCCTACTTTAACTGCTTGAGCAGGTTTAACAAGGTTTTCGTTCAGAAACACCTGATCGTCTTTAATGGCATTTGCCGACACGGAGCGCGTCTTGTAAAGGCGCACAGCCCATAAAAACTTGTCGATTCGGATCTCGTTCATAGAGATTCCAAAGTTAAAAATTCGTTGGAGCGGCTTTTAAAGTCAACATTTGTTTCTCCAGTTTGTTTAGAGCAATTAATGTTTTTAAGTATGCTTGAACTTGTCCTTGCTTCATCAAATTTCTGGCTTGCTGAGAGAGTTGTTTGTAGGTGTTGTCTAGTTTCATCTTTTTAAAGTTTAGGTTCGATGAGACCAAGACAATTCCTGTGCCAAATTACTTTTCGTAAAAGTGCATTTCTTTAACGTATTGATGCACAGGCTCAGTGAGAAGGTATCTCACATTGCGATTTTCTTTGATAGCCTTTCTAATAAAACTCGACGACAGCTTCATAACAGGTGCATCCACTCGAATCACTCTGGGGTGATTGGCGAGAGCGGCTTTGGTGCGGTATATTTTAAGGTCTTCCTTTTCCTGTTCAGTGAGCACCCGAGGGTAGACGTATATATTGTGCTTCGCCAGAATCACTTCGTGGTTCTTCCACTTGTGGAGTGTTCTCAGGTTATCTTCTCCCATGATCAGGGCAAATTCAATATTGGGATACTTTTCTTGAAGATGAACTAGCGTGTGGACGGTATAGGATGGCTTATCGAGATGAAACTCGATATCCGAGACTTTCACTTTCGGATTGTCTTCTACGCCGACTCTAACCAACTGTAGCCGGTGATAATCTGCCAGCAAGCTGCTCTTCTGTTTGAACGGGTTTTGGGGTGAAACAACGAGCCACACCTCGTCTAACTCCGTAAAGTCGGCCATGTAGTTAGCTATTATCAGGTGGCCAACATGGATGGGGTTAAAGGTTCCGAAATAGAGTCCGACTTTTTTCATGCGCTTAAGAATTCTCGAATCCAATCTCTTGCCTCGTGGCAAGCAGTTTTCAAATCATCATTCACCAATACTTTGTCAAACTCGCTGGCGTATGTTAATTCCTCTGCGGCTTTGCCTACGCGTTGCCTCAAGCTATGCTCATTCTCCGTAGATCTTTTGCGAAGTCTTTTTTCGAGCTCCTTTATACTAGGCGGTTGCACAAAAATGGCCAAAGCCTGATCTCCAAAATAAGTCTTGAGCTTAGCTCCTCCGACTACATCCACATCAAATATGACGGTGTTGCCTTCGTTCCAAATCCGTTCGAGCTCAGATTTCAACGTACCATAAAAACGGCCTGGATAGACTTCTTCCCACTCGAGAAGCTCATCTTTTTTGATCTTCTCTTCAAACTGAGAACCTGTCAAAAAATAGTAGTCCTTTCCATCTTCTTCCTTACCGCGTACAGGGCGCGATGTGGCTGAAATAGAAAAGGACAATTCGGGAAACTCACCAAGTAAGTAACGAACGATAGTCGTTTTACCAGCTCCAGATGGAGCAGAGAATATGATACATTTCCCAGCCTTTTTCATCAGCAGATATTGAGCATTTGCTCTTTTATTTTTTCAAGCTCGTCTTTCATCTGCACCACTTTCTTCTGAATGCCGACGTGATTGGCCTTGGCTCCCATGGTGTTTATCTCACGCCCTATCTCCTGCGAAATAAAACCGAGTTTCTTTCCCACATAGCCAGACCCGTTCATGGTTTCGATGAAGTACTTGCAGTGCCCTTCCAGGCGAATGTGCTCTTCGGTGATGTCCAGTTTTTCGAGGTAGTAGATGATCTCTTGCTCAAGGCGATTTTTATCGCTCTGGTCTTCTTTTATGAAGTCTTGAATATTTTTTTCGATACGTTCCCTAACTTGCGCCAAGCGCTCTGGCAACATAGCCGATACATCTTGTCGTAGAGATTCTATCAGCCCAATTCTTTTCGAGATGTCTTCAGCTAATCGCGCACCTTCGTTATCTCTGAATTGGTTGAGTTGAGCCGTAGCATCTTTGATCAATCTCATCACTGCACCCCATTCTTCGGAATCCAATTCCTGCCTTTCAGATTTCAGTACTTCAGGCATGTTCAACACCGTGTTCAGCGTGTCTCCGATCAGACGGTCGTTAGATGCAGTCTTTAATGCATCTATCTCATTCAAATAGGCGAGAGCCAATCCTTGATTGATCGATACTTTCTTGTCGCCTTCCGAAGCATCTACGTGGATGTTGGTATCAATTTTTCCGCGGTTCAATTCTTCAGAGAGAAAGCTACGCACTTCGAGTTCTTTTTCGCGGTAGAGACTTGGCGATTTCACCGATAGATCAAATTGCTTGCTGTTGAGCGTCTTGATTTCTACGGTAATTTTCTTGCCGGCAAAATTTCCAGTGGCCTTGCCAAAGCCGGTCATTGATTTCAACATAGTTGCGTTTTCGAATGGCAAAAATAGCCAAATCAGATGGCATCTTTCATTTGCTCTACTACAGTCTTCTGGTTGCCGATATAGATGGCGTCATCAAGCTCCAGAACTGGTCGCTTCAGAAAGGAATAATGTTCCAAGAGATACGTGCGATAATCGGACTCATTTAAGGTTTTGTCTTTCAAGCCAAGAGCCTTGTATTGTTGTGACCTTCTGCTAAATAGGGCTTCATAACTACCCGATTTTTTAGCCAGACGATCTACTTCATCCTCTGATAATGGCTCTGATTTTATCTCTCGGAGACTTACGTCATTTCCAAGATTTAATTCCTTCATGATGCGCGAGCAGGTACTACATGTTTTTAGGTAGAAGAATGTCTTCATCTCGTCTATGTTTAACTACTTTTGAGATTTATAGCTCACAATTTTACTGATTTAATTGAACTGATTGGCTGAAGAAAAAGACATCACCCGAAAGCTTAGCCCACGGAAAATGGCACTTCCGATAGGTCTTGGCCTGTTGGTAGCTGGTTTGATGCTTTATTTCAATCTAAACGAAACGCGCTATGATGAAGTGAACGCGGGTGACTGCGGAAACTACACCTGGGTGGATGGAAATGAAAATGGAGTTATAGATGCCAACGACCCGGATGATTTTGAGCTCACAGATGAGTGTGATGGTGAGTTTAGGGAGATTACCTATAAAGATACCCTAGCCAAAATAGACTGGACCTGGATGAGTACTTTTTGGTTACTCATGGCATTGATGGGCATGGCTCTCAGAGATCTGGCCTATATGTATCGGATCAGGGTACTCACTGATAAGGAACTTTCCTGGCGACAAAGCTTTAATGTGATTTTGCTTTGGGAGTTCGCATCTGCCTTGTCGCCAAGTGTAGTGGGTGGTTCTGGCGTGGCCATGTTTATCTTAAATCGCGAAGGGATAAAATTAGGGAAGAGTACAGCTATTGTCATGGTTTCGGCGCTGCTCGACGAGCTTTTCTATATCACCATGGTGCTACTCGTTTTGTTCCTGATTGGGACATCAGACTTATTCCCCGTCAATATGCAAAAGACCATGTTTGGGATAGAGCTGGGAACACAGGGTATCTTTTGGGTGGGTTACTTCTTCATTTGCATACTAACCACGAGCATCTTACTCGGAATCTTTTTCTTTCCACGTGCATTTAAGTATCTGCTTCTACAGATTTTCAGACTTCCATTTTTGAGAAGATGGAGATACAACGTTATTGAAACAGGAGACGATATTATCACCACGAGCAAAGAGTTGAAGGGTAAAAAGTTAGCTTATTGGGTAAAATCGATTGGAGCAACATATGTATCGTGGTTTGCGCGGTACGCTGTGGTGAATTTATTGATGCTAGCCTTTATCTCACCCGAGTTAGGGTTCATCGATGGATTCCGAGACCACGTTTTAATTTATGCGCGACAATTGGTGATGTGGGTGATAATGCTCATCAGCCCAACACCGGGAAGTGCTGGTGTAGCGGAGTTTGCATTTTCGGGCTTTCTTCAGGAATTCATTCCACTCGGTTTGGCAGGAGCACTTGCACTTTTATGGCGCTTGGTATCATACTACCCCTACCTTTTTATTGGAGCATTTATTCTTCCGCGCTGGTTGCGCTCTACTGCAATCCGCAATAAAAAAAGGAAGGAGGCTAGTGATAAGTCAATGTCAACTGAAACAAAATCTTGACTATGAAGTTTGCAACCAAAGCTATCCACGCAGGTGTTAAACCAGACCCAAGTACGGGAGCTATTATGACCCCAATTTACCAGACGTCGACTTATGTACAAGAGAAGGTTGGGGTGAACAAGGGGTTTGAATATTCACGAACTTCTAACCCAACACGCTCGGCTTTAGAATCTAGCTTAGCATCTCTCGAAAGTGGGAAGTACGGGGCCTGTTTCGGTAGTGGTCTGGCTGCGATAGATTGCTTGATGAAGATGCTGAATCCGGGTGATGAAGTGATCTCTACGAGCGATCTCTATGGTGGCTCTTATCGGCTGTTTAATACCATCTTCGAAAAGTATGGAATTGTGATGCACTACACATCCATGCAAGATTTGTCGAATATAGAGCGGCTCATCAATAAGCGAACGAAGATGGTCTGGGTGGAGACCCCAACCAATCCGACTATGAGCATTATTGATATCGCTGCATTGGCTGAAATGTTGAAAGGGTCAGAGGCTATATTGGCGGTTGACAATACATTCTCTACACCATACATTCAAAGGCCTCTGGAGCTCGGTGCCGACGTAGTGATGCATTCTGTCACAAAGTACTTGGGTGGCCATAGCGATGTGGTCATGGGAGCTTTGGTCACATCAGATGATCAGATCGCAACGGAAATTTATCGAATGCAAAATGCTTCAGGCGCTATCTGTGGACCACAGGATGCATTTCTGGCTCTTCGCGGAATCAAAACGCTGCACTTGCGAATGGAACGCCACTGCCAGAACGGTCAAAGGGTAGCCGAGTTTCTAAATACGCATCCATCGGTTGCTGAAGTGTTCTACCCCGGATTGAAAGGTCATCCCGGACACGATATTGCCAAACGACAAATGAATGGATTTACCGGGATGGTTTCGTTTTCGTTGGTGAATGATACAACTGAAGCCGCACATGAGCTCGTGTCGAGATGTAAACTGTTTGCATTGGCAGAGTCTCTCGGAGGGGTTGAATCTTTGATTGGGCATCCCGCATCCATGACCCATGCGTCTATCCCGAAATCTGAAAGGCTTGAAGCAGGAATAAAAGACAGTTTGGTTCGGTTGAGTGTGGGAATAGAAGATTTTGACGATATAATTGCTGACCTTGAACAAGCTCTCAGCTAAGTTAGGTTTCCAACATTCAGTTCAGGTTAGTTAAAACGCAATAGGGTATTCAGATGTTGACCTGTAATAGATGCGTCCAAGCCCCATATAGATTAGTATTGGCTTGTACGACTCTGTTTTAGTATTTTAGCGCGCCCTGCGAAAAGTTTATAGAATCTTATGATCAAATTGACCACCACTTTAGTTGCTGCAATACTCCTTGTAAGCACAGGATTTTCACAATCACATGACCACTCACACGACCACCCAGGTAATCACTGGTGTGGTAAAAATGAGTTTAAAGAGAGATATTTTGAAGCCCACCCCGAAGCTCGGATTCAAGAGGAGATTGATAGAGCCGAATTAGAAGAGTTTACAAGGAATTTTACAGATGAAAGAAAAGATGGTGATCCTATCATTATTCCTGTAGTATTTCACGTTGTCCATGCCAATGGGAACGAAAATATTTCAGACGAGCAAATCCACGACGCGATAGATATGCTCAACTTAGACTACAATGAATCAAATGCTGATATCGGAAATACTTCTTCGGCTTTTGAAGACTTAATTGCAGATGTTGGATTAGAGTTTCGTTTGGCCAGAAAGGACCCAAACGGAAACTGTACTAATGGAATCAACAGAGTATATGATCTCAACACCTTCGATGCTACGGACAATGTGAAAGATGGTGATGCATCAATCTGGACGCGTTCACGATACCTCAATGTATGGGTTGTGAACAGCATTGAAGGCGGAACCGCTGCATACGCCTACCTTCCGGCCAACTGGTCTACACAGGTAGATGGTATTTTGATAGAGCACAACCATGTGGGAAGTATCGGAACTTCTGAACCTTACCATAGACACACGTTGTCTCACGAAGTAGGTCACTACCTCAACCTTGAACACCCTTGGGGTGGAAGCAATACTCCTGGTATTCCTAGCAACTGTAATGGCGACGATGGTGTTTCTGATACGCCAAATACAATTGGCTATCAGTGGTACGGTCAAAATTGTGATTTGAGTGCATCGAGCTGTGGGTCCCTTGACAATGTCCAGAACTTTATGGATTACTCTTGGTGTTCCACGATGTTTACCAGTGGTCAAAAATCAAGAATGATAGCCGCGTTGAACTCGAATACGGGAAGTCGAAACAACCTATGGACGGACAATAACTTATCCTTCACAGGAGTCCTTGATCCTGAAGTGGTGTGTCAAGCAGAGTTCAGCACAACAGTTGAACCGATTGTTTGTGTGGGACAAACCTTAGAGTTTGTAGATGAATCATATAACGGTGTTACCGAATGGGAGTGGACTTTCGAAGGAGGTTCGCCATCATCTAGCAATGCAGCTGATCCATCAGTTACCTATGATACCCCAGGTACTTATTCTGTTACACTAACAGCTGGGAATGCAAATGGTAGCGAAACGGAAACTAAGACGAACTTCGTAACAGTTCTTCCACTAGGCGAAAATCAACTTCCATTCTCTGAAGGGTTTGAATCTATCTCTGACTTGGAAGATAATGACGACAATTGGTACATAAACAATCCCGACGGGAATAGTGTGATGTGGGAAATTACTGATGATGCAGCCTACAGCGGATCAAAAAGTGCTTATGTACGCGGAAGAAGTAATACGACAGCGAATTATTCTTATGAATACTTGATGAGCCCAACGTATGACCTCTCGGAGATAGAAGAGAATGCGGTGCTGACCTTTAAGTATGCTCACGCGCGACGTTTAGGCTCTTCGGATGATGAATTACGCGTCTGGATTTCCAGAAATTGTGGTGAGCTTTGGAGTGTGAGAAGAACTCTTGATATGGATGATCTGCCAACTGTAAGCAACAATGTTTCTGGTCAGTTTGTGCCAGAGAGCCAAGATGATTGGACTGAAGTGGAGATTGATAATATTGTATCCGTCTTTTTGAATGACGAATTCAGAGTGCGATTCGAATTCAGAAGCTACCGAGGAAACAACTTGTATCTGGATGACATTAATTTAGTGGATGGAGCCACACTTGGACTAGACGGAGTGACATTTCTCGAGAGATTGACGCTATACCCTAACCCTGCTCAAGATCAGGCAAGTCTGGAATATACGCTCCAGGAATCAGGAGCTGTCACAATTGACATCCTTGACTTGTCAGGTCGCGTCGTGAAACAAGTTTTTAATGGTTTCCAACCAACAGGACAGCAACTGATCCAAATCCCACTAAGCGACCTTTCGAAAGGTGTCTACATGGTGCGGATGCAATCATCAGGCGAACAAATAGTTCGCAAGCTTGTTCGAGAATAGTATTGTATTAAAGCCTATATGTTTATGAGAAGCTCAGTTTTAGCTGTTGCTTTGGTATTTTCTTGTGTATCAAGTTTTGGCCAAGATGTAGATACCGACGGAAAAGAACTGCATGTAAAATGCCACACCGAAGAGATGGAGCGCGCGTATCGCGAAGCCCATCCGGAGCATGTGCATGAGATGGAGCAAAACGCGCTCGAGCTAGAGATGTTTACGCGAGAATTCATAAGCTCTAATCAAGCGAAGGATAATGAAGTTTATACCATCCCTGTCGTTTTTCATATAGTACACAACAACGGACCGGAGAACATTTCACCTGAACAGGTGCAAGATGCTATCCGTGTTTTGAATGAAGACTTTTCTGCGCAAAACCTTGGAGCTTCAGCGGTGCGTCCCGAGTTTACTGATCTCGTTGCTGATGTCGGAATTCGCTTTGCTCTGGCTCAGCGTGACCCTGATGGTAACTGTACCAACGGAATCATACGGACTCAAAGTACGCTTACATACGAAGGAGGAGAAAACCTTAAAGATGATGCGATTTCTCCCATATGGGACAGAAGTAGCTACCTGAACGTTTGGGTGTGTGAGACTATCGGAAGTGGTGCAGCTGGTTATACTCGATACCCGGGATCTGTGGCAGGTGGATTTGGAGCGCAAATCGATGGAATTGTCATTCGCTCAGATTATGTCGGTGCTATTGGAACTTCTTCGCCAAACCGCTCCCATACAATGACTCACGAAGTGGGGCACTGGATAAACCTTCCACACACTTGGGGAAGCACAAACGAACCTGAGCTTGAATCGAATTGTGGTTCGGATGATGGGGTTGATGACACACCTGCAACCATTGGTTGGACATCATGTGTCTTGAGTGGTGAGTCTTGCGGATCGCTGGATAATGTCGAAAACTATATGGAGTATTCTTATTGCTCTAAAATGTTTACGCTGGGTCAGGCCGATAGAATGATCGCCGCTTTGAATAGTAGCACGGCATCGCGTAGCAGTTTGTGGACAGAAGAGAACTTAATCGAAACAGGAGTTGATCTCGAGCCGGAAATATGCGCCGCTGAAATTGCAGTTGACCGCAAAACGGTATGTGTTGGCGAAGCAGTCAACTTCCAGGATTACTCATATAATGGTGTGGTTTCGCGAATATGGACCTTCGATGGAGGAGAGCCAGCTACTTCAACAGAGGAATTCCAATCAGTTGTTTATACACAGCCTGGAACTTATGCTGTGACCTTAGCAGCTAGTGATGGAAATGATGAAGTCTCAGTAATCGAAGAATCGTTCATTACAGTGCTTGATACGGCTCAAACGGCCTTGCCATTTTTCGAAGGTTTTGAAGGTGAAGATGTCGTGAATGGAGAAGAATCTATCTGGTATACAGAGAATGCAACTGGAAATATTGACTGGGAAGTAACTGATGCTGCTGCCTATTCGGGAGATCACTCAGTGTATGTGCACGGGAGACAAAATGGAGAAGGGGAAGTAGAGTACATGTTGAGTAAGACATTTGAACTTGAAGGAATTGAAGAAAACGCCGCTTTGAGTTTTAAGTATGCTTGTCAACGCCGGAACTGGCAAAGTAATGATGTACTCAGAGTTTGGATCTCAAAGAATTGCGGAGAATTCTGGAGTTTGAGAAAAACAATCGATGATGATGAGCTTTACTCGGTACCAGGGAATAATACCGGGGAATTTGTTCCTACAAGTCAGGATCAGTGGGGAGAAGTGAGTATTGAGAACATCGTTTCAGTTTTCTTGAATAACAACTTTAGAGTGCGATTTGAGTTCATCTCAGAAAATGGAAACAACATCTATATCGACGATATTAATCTCGAAGACATCTCGGCGCCTACATTTACTTCCGACGCTCAGTTTGAAGAAGGAGTATCAATATTCCCGAATCCAGCTAGTGATATGGTGCAGATTTCCATAGATGGTTTTGGCGATGCAGAGCAGATGGATATAATCCTTAGAGATATTGCTGGAAGAGAAATTGAAACGCTCTACTCTGGTTACATAGGGTCTTCAAAGACCATTTACACTGATGTGTCAACTTTAGCCAAGGGAATGTACTTTGTAGAGTTTAGTCTCGGTGATAGAAAGTATACAAAGAAGGTAATGATCCAGCGATAGAGCGATCAAACTATATGAAAAGCAAAAAGCCCCCGAATATTCGGGGGGCTTTTTATGTTAAAGTCGTTAAGCTTATTCGGCTAACTTGCGTCCAACCATGATGGCCACGCAGCCCTGCGGGTTAAGGCTCGAGCCATCTGCTTCTGGTGCTTTCAGCCTAATGATGAACTCCTGCGTTCCAGCTACTCTGAAGTCAAAGTGATCCGTGTTCTCATTTTCGACGTTGTCAAAAATCATATTCTCTTCTGTATCCAAAACTTGAAATTCAACTTGCCCGAGAATAGGGTGGTTGCAAATCAGAAGTCTATAATCTTCACCACTTTGAAAAGTCATTCTAACTTCTGCCTGGTCTCCTGCTAAAAGTTTTGCGGCGCTAAAGTTTTCTCCAGGCACATATTCACCCATAGCTTCACGGCAGTTGTTTTTAACAAATCCACGACACTGAGCAAATGCTGTTTGAACAGAACAAATGGCACCAATAATAAATAATATTCTAAGAGTTTTCATGATTCAAGGGGAGTTTAGCCAACGTAGCTGTTGCGAATTTCTGAAACTACAGTAGTGATCTCTTCTAATTGTTCGGGGCTTAGACTTACTTTCTTAACACCACCACCAATGACTGTCACACCATCTTCGCCTTGCGAAGTTGTAGTTTTCTCAGATTCGATATTCACGCTTCCGTAAGCAGCTTCAATTCGTCCCAGATCATCCATAATTCCATCTAATGAATTGTCTGAATTGTAAGCTTCAACAAGCTTTTGCAGATTCCCAAGAGACAATTTTTGCTCCGCCAATCTTTGAATCAGCTGCTCATTTGGCTCTTCAGTATCAGCAGATGCGATTGTGGCAGCAAGATAAAGTCCTTCAACCCAACCAGCTGCAATGACCATAGCTGAGATATTGTCTCTTCCGTTTTCTTTCAAATAAGCATCTAGGATGTAGTAAGTCTCTGAAACAATGCTCAAAAGAGAATCGCGATTTTCAACATTAGCTTCCATGCGCTCGATAGTGCTGTCATCAAAGGCTTTAGTAACACCTAGTTTATCTGCCAGCTTCTTTGTGCAAGAGAGGTATATTATCGACTCCTGGTTTTGATTGAATATACTCGCATAACTCAAGTCGGCTCCGTAAACGCCTAGGTTTAGGGCTTGTTTGGCAGCACTCGAGTAATCGTTAACTTTTTTGACATCGTTTAGAAGTGACATGTCGTATGTCGCACCTGTCTTTTTCAAGATAGATGCCATCTCCATGGTAGAGGGAACGGCGTAAAAAATGTCCTTTACTTTAGAGACATTTTCTTCTGTGTCTTGTGGAACTTCCGTTACTTCAACTTCACTTTCAGTAATGGCTTCGTCGGCTTTTGGGGCATCCCCGCAACTCCAGAGCAATAGCGCACTACTCATCATTAACACTCCTGCAAGGTTTCGTTTCTTAAGATTCATCCTAGTTTCTATGGTTTCTAAACAAATTTAATCGCACATTCCGTCTATCAACTGATCACTTTGGGTATCAATCAACAGGTGAATGTTTAATTATATACTGTGTTAAAGGCTAAAAGGTTGCGCTATTCTCTCAGTATTTAATGGGCTTCCAACCAATTTACGCCCTGATCCATGTCGACCTTTATCGGGACTTTTAGATCCGAGATCGCATTTTTCATCTCTTTTTCAATAATTGGCTTAATATCATTGAGTTCCGAGTTTAAGGCGTCAAACACGAGTTCATCATGTACTTGAAGGATCATTTTTGACTTAAATCCCTTCTTCTGAAACTCTTCATCCACCCGAATCATAGCAAGCTTAATCATATCAGCAGCTGAGCCCTGGATGGGTGCATTGATGGCATTTCTCTCGGCAAATCCACGAACCGTTCCGTTGCGGCTATTGATGTCTTTGAGATAGCGACGTCTCTTTAAAATAGTTTCCACATAGCCCTTTTCACGAGCAAATTCGATACTGCCATCCATATACGCTTTAATCCCGGGATACTTCGCAAAGTAATTTTCTATCAGTTCAGCTGCTTCTGAACGAGAGGTTTGAATGCGCTGCGAAAGTCCAAAAGCTGATATACCGTAGATAATCCCAAAATTGACCACTTTCGCTTTTGAACGCATCTCTCTGGTTACTTCATCTAAAGGAACATCAAAGACTTTTGCTGCCGTAGCAGCGTGTATATCTTCACCTTGGTTGAAGGCTTCGAGCATGGCTTCATCACCGCTCAAATCGGCTATGAGTCGCAATTCGATTTGGGAATAGTCAGCCGCCAATATGGTGTGATCGGCATCTGTAGGAATGAAGGCCATTCTCACTTTTTTACCGCGCTCCGTTCTGATCGGTATATTCTGAAGGTTTGGGTTTTGTGAACTAAGCCTACCCGTAGCAGCTACGGCTTGCATATAGGTAGTGTGAATGCGGTTGTCGCGCGGATTGATCAGTTCGGGAAGCGCATCTACATAAGTGCTTTTCAGTTTGTTTACTTGTCTGTACTCGAGTATTTTTCCGACAATCGGGTGGTCGTTTTCGAGTCGCAGCAAAGTTTCTTCATTCGTAGCGTACTGACCAGATTTTGTCTTTTTTGGCTTATCCGAAATCTTCAACTCATCAAATAGAACTACGCCAAGCTGTTTTGGGCTGGCAATATTAAACTCGTGACCTGCCATCTCGAAAATGGCTTTCATTTCTTCTTCGGAAGCTTCACCTAGTTCTTTCGAAATGGTTTCAAGCGCCGATCGATCAATGTTAACTCCGGCATACTCCATCCGGGCCAAAACGGGCATTAATGGCATTTCTACATCGTAGAAAAGCTTATTTAGCCCCTTATCTTTTTCAATTTCCTTCTTGAAAATTTCATAGAGTTGAAGCGTGATATCAGCGTCTTCAGAAGCGTAGTTTACTACTTCTTCAACAGGTACATCGCGCATGCTCTTTTGGTTCTTTCCCTTTTTGCCGATCAGCGATTCAATACTAATTGGCTGGTAGCCGAGATAGATGCCTGCCAAATCGTCCATTCCGTGCTTTAAGTCGGGTTGGATGAGGTAATGTGCCAACATCGTGTCGAACATAGGACCTTTCACGTCGATGCCGCTCCAGTGCAGAACGGTGATGTCGTACTTCAAGTTATGGCCTATTTTTTCGATTTCTTCCGATTCAAAAAATGGTTTGAATTCGTTTAGAATAAAGGAAACTGCGTTTTGATTTTCAGGAAGCGGAATGTAATAGGCTTCACCCGCCTTCCAAGAAAAAGACATTCCTACAAGCTCAGCACTATGAGCATCAACGGAAGTAGTCTCCGTATCGAAACACACAGACTTTTGCTTCAACATATCTCTGATCAATGTTGCCCGCTTGTCTTTTGTTTCAATGAGTTTGTAATTGGCTTTGGATGGGTCAAATACATGCTGTGAAGGCTCATTTTCACCGGAGTTCGTCGACTCAGAACCAGCTGAGAATAGATCCATCTGTTCTCCGGTTCCCACAGTGATCTGCTCACCTAACACACGAGATGCAAGGGTTTTAAACTCCAGTTCGGTGAAGAGCTCCTTGAGCATTTCCTTGTTTGGTTCTTCTATTTGGTAGACTTCAGCATCGAATTCTACAGGAACATCGGTGATAATAGTTGCAAGTTTCTTAGAGAGAATTCCTTGATCGGCAAACTCGATAACCTTTTCCTTCATTTTGCCCTTTAGCTCTTCAGCGTGCTCGATAAGACCTTCTACCGAATCGTATTGAGCCAAGAGTTTTCGCGCTGTTTTTTCGCCGATTCCAGGTATCCCCGGGATGTTATCGACCGAATCGCCCCAAAGACCTAGCATATCAATTACCTGATCGACACGCTCGATTCCAAACTTTTCACAGACTTCTTTTGGCCCCATCAACTCTGCGGAACCACCACTTCGGGCCGGTTTAAGCATCTTAATATGGTCGGAAACCAGCTGACCGTAATCTTTATCTGGCGTTACCATAAACACGTCGAACCCTTCTTTCTCAGCTTTTTTGGCAATCGTACCGATGACATCGTCGGCTTCATACCCTTCCATTTCCACAATCGGGATATTGAAGGCTTCAATGATCTGGCGAATAAACGGTACTGCAATTCGAATGTCGTCAGGTGTCTCATCCCTGTTGGCTTTATACTCGGGAAACACTTCATTCCTAACGTTTCCCCCAGGCAAATCAAATCCAACTGCAATGTGCGAAGGATTGTGTTTGTTGATTACATCAGTTAATGCCAGGGTAAACCCAAAAATGGCTGATGTATTCATGCCTTTTGAGTTGACTCTTGGATTGCGGATAAAGGCGTAGTAAGCTCTGAAAATCAGTGCGTACGCATCGAGTAAGTATAGGGTGGGACGTTCTTGGGCCATTGACTTCGGTTTGGCTACCGAATATAGTCAATGCCTAGTGCAATCTGGTAAGCGAATCAACCTATTTCAAAAGAAGTTCCTTCTGGTCCGTCTTTGAGTGTAATTCCCATTGCCGAAAGTTCATTTCGAATTTGATCTGCCGTTGAGAAGTCTTTACTCAGCTTGGCACCTTTTCGAAGATTTATGGCAAGTTCGATCAGGCTATCAGTGAGATCTCCACCTTGGCTAGCGCTATCATCTTCCATCCTAAACCCGAGTACATCAAAGGTGAAAGAATGCATAGTTTTCTTCAGCTTTTCAAGGTCTTCAGCATTGATTTTTTCCGTTCCGGCTTTAATCAGGTTGATCATCTTGACACCTTCAAAGAGTTTCGAAATCAATATTGGGGTATTGAAGTCGTCGTTCATGGAATCAATGCAAGAGTTCTTCAAAGCTTCTACATCTACTGAAGAAGAGTCGGATGATTCCAGCGATTCGAGTGTTTTAATTCCTTCAGAAAGGCGTTTGTACCCCTTCTCGGCCGCACGTAATGCTTCATTCGAAAAGTCTAATGTGCTGGCGTAGTGGCACTGAAGCATAAAGAAACGTACCGTCATCGGGCTGTAACCCTGCTCAAGGAGTTTGTGATTTCCTGTAATAAGTTCTTCAGGGGTAAATCCATTCCCTTCAGATTTTGCCATTTTGCGCCCTTCTACGGTGAGCATGTTTCCATGCATCCAGTATCGGGGACCGCCCTTTTCATTTGCACCTTGGTTTTGGGCAATTTCACATTCGTGGTGAGGAAACTTTAAGTCCATTCCACCGCCGTGGATGTCAAACTCCTTTCCAAGATATTTTGTACTCATGGCAGAGCACTCCAGGTGCCATCCTGGAAATCCTTGACCCCAGGGTGAAGGCCAATACATGATGTGTCCACCTTCAGCTTTTTTCCAGATGGCAAAGTCAAGTGGATCTCTCTTCTGATCTTGTCCATCGAGAGTTCTGGTATTTGATCTGAGGTCGTCAATATTTCTTCCCGATAAGCTACCGTAGTTGTGTTTTTCGGCGTACTTCCGCACATCGAAGTAAACAGATCCATCTACTTCATAGCCCAAACCATTATCAATGATCTTTTTGACCATTTCGATTTGTTCAATAATATGTCCTGTGGCGGTAGGCTCGATTGACGGTGGAAGTATGTTGAAGATGCGCATCACGTCGTGAAATCCATTTGTGTATTTCTGAACGACTTCCATCGGCTCCAGGGCCTCAAGGCGCGCTTTCTTTGCAATCTTATCTTCTCCCTGATCGGCATCATCTACCAAGTGACCTACGTCAGTGATATTGCGCACGTATCTCACCTTGTAATCTAAGTACGTCAGGTATCGAAATACGATGTCGAAACTTAAAAAGGAGCGCACATTTCCGAGGTGGACATCACTGTACACGGTCGGGCCACAAACGTATAAACCCACGTGTGGTGGGTTTAACGGTTGGAAAACTTCCTTTTCTCTCGTGAGAGTATTGTAGAGTTTGAGTTGACTGCTCATTTGGGGAGATTAATGTAGTTAAGACAGCGGTTCAAATGTATGTTTAATTGTTTGAATCTTCAATGATTCCATAGCCAATGAAGCGACCGTTCTTATACACTTCGACGCGCTTGAGAATCCCGTTTTCATTGTATCGGTACCACTTTCCATTCCATAGGCGACCTTCTTGGAACTCACCTACCTGTGTCACCTGCTTGTCTTTGTTATAGAGGGTGTTAAAGCCACTTTCTTTAAACTCAGCAAGGTTTGGCTTGTCTGTTGTATTTGGACGTGTCTCTGTGCGAGGCAGTGTTGGCATTTCTACATCTGTCTTAACCTTTTTCTTTGGCTTATACGCCACAAGGCTTCCTTCTTCGATGACGCCATTGGTCATTCTCATTTCTTCCATGGGTGATCCATCCGGATAGAACGTTTTATACAGACCGTGTACGACTCCATTGTCAAGCTCTACCTTCATTTGACAAACACCTGTAGCGTAGTAATAGGTCTGCTCACCTTCTCTCTTTCCGGCAGTATTGAAGTTGAATTCTTGAGCGATTTTACCATTCTCGTGGTATCGCTTAAAAGTACCTATGTTTCGATTTGATAACCAGGTTCCTTCTTCTTCAATATTGCCTTCTGGGTAATACGTTTTGTAATCTCCGTAAGGATGGTTGTCGGAATAGTTAATCTCACTTCTCAGTGATCCGGTCGGGTAGTACTTTTTCCAAAGTCCTTCGCGCTTATTGTTCAAGTACTCACCTTCTTCGATTACCTGATTTTTTCGATAACCTTCTTCGATCGAAATATCACCAGTAATCTGCCAGTAGCCCTGTCTAAGACCACTAGAGTCGGTATAATTAATCTTACTTCCCGAGATATTGATATCGGGACCATTTGCTTGAAGTTCAAACCCAAAAAGGGCGACGAACAATACGGATATTTGAATAAGGAGCTTCATCGGTATGAGTTTTAGCTCCCTTAACTACGAAATTGTTTTGGGAAGGTTACACCGATTTAAATCGTCGGCTCGCGAAGATTTACCAACATGTCCTCAACCAAGCGCTCCAGATTGTAATCTGGTTGCCATCCCCAATCGGCTCTAGCCATAGAGTCGTCTATACTGCTAGGCCATGATGCTGCAATTGAATCGCGGTAGTCTGGGTTGTAAGTGATCTCAAAGTTTGGGATGTGCTTGCGAATGGCATCGGCAAGAATAGCTGGAGTGAAAGATGCCCCAGCGATATTATAGCTGGTTCGCACCTTGATTTGATCCTCAGGTGCATGCATCAAATTGAGTGTCGCTTTGATAGCATCCGGCATGTACATCATTGGCAATTCGGCGTTTTCGTTGAGAAAGCACTCGTATTTTCCGTGTGCTATGGCCTCGTGAAATATGTGTACGGCGTAATCAGTGGTCCCTCCACCTGGAGCACTTTTATACCCAATGATGCCAGGAAAGCGCACGCTTCTTACATCTACATTGTATCGGCGGTTGTAATACTCGCACCAACTTTCGCCCGCTACCTTGGTGATACCATAAACCGTAGTAGGCTCCATAATGGTTCGTTGTGGGGTCATGTCTTTTGGCGTGTGAGGGCCAAAAACGGCAATAGAACTTGGCCAGAAAATCTTCCTGATATGTCCATCACGAGCTAGTTCGATCACATTCGAGAGACCATTCATGTTTAAGTTCCAGCCTAGCGCCGGTTTCATCTCGGCTGTGGCAGAAAGTAGAGCTGCCAAATGGTACACTTCATCGATCTCATACTTTTTGACCACATCAAAGAGTCCTTTAGCATCGAGAACATCGATTTGTTCGTATGGGCCATCGGCTAAAGCATCTGTTGGCTTTTCGGCCAAATCTGATGCGACAACCTTGTCGGTTCCATACATTCTGCGAAGTTCTTGTACGAGCTCGGTTCCAATTTGACCTGCAGCTCCGATCACCAAAATATTCTGCGACATAATCTTAAAGATTTAGGGATGGCAAATTTACGAATAGATTGAGATTTGATTTACAAAAATCGACGAAGTTCAAGGAGGGTATAGGAAGATGATTTAATATCTTTGCTTTACAACAATTAGATAAGTCACTATGCCCATTTATCATCAATTAGGAAGTATTCCACACAAGCGACACACCATTCCAGAAAAGCCAGGTGGCGGAATGTATTACGAACAGCTATTTGGAACGATTGGTTTTGATGGGATGTCGTCTTTACTATACCACATCCACCGCCCTACTATGGTGAAAGCTATGGGTGAACCCGTAGATGTAAGTCCGCAAATCGCCGTTGAGAAGAATTTGAAGTCGCTCCGTTTGAAAGGATTTCAGGTGAAGCCGACTGATGACTTTTTGGAAAGTCGTGTGCCGATTCTTGTCAATTCTGATTGCTACATCGAGTTGGCAGCACCGAAAAAATCGATGACCGATTATTTCTACAAAAACGCAGATGCCGATGAGGTGATCTTTGTACACAAAGGAAAGGGAACCTTCAAGTCGTTTCTTGGGAACCTGGACTTTTCTTACGGAGACTACATCGTCATTCCGCGTGGGATGATCTACCAAATGGAGTTTGAGACGGAAGAGAATAGACTCTTTGTAGTTCAGTCGTTTAGCCCTGTGTACACACCAAAGCGATATCGAAATTATTTTGGACAGTTGCTTGAGCATTCGCCATTTTGCGAGCGCGATATCCGTCGTCCCAAAGATTTATCGCCGGTAGATGAAAAAGGAGATTTCCTTATCAAGATCAGAAAGGAAAACCTTCTTCATCAGTTTACTTATGCATCACATCCATTCGATGTTGTAGGCTGGGATGGCTACAACTATCCATACGCTTTTTCTATTCACGACTTTGAGCCGATAACGGGAAGAGTTCACTTACCACCACCGATCCACCAGACTTTTGAAACAGCTGGTTTCGTGATCTGCTCATTCTGTCCAAGGCTATACGATTACCACCCAAAATCGGTGCCGGCGCCGTATAATCACAGTAACATTGATTCAGACGAAGTGCTGTATTATGTTGATGGTGACTTTATGAGTCGAAATGATATCGAAGCAGGACATATCTCACTTCACCCGGCTGGTATACCGCACGGCCCACACCCCGGAGCTGCAGAGCGCAGCATTGGCGAAAAGGAGACAGAAGAGTTAGCCGTAATGGTCGATACTTTCAAACCATTGAAGGTGACTCAGCAAGCTCTCGATATAGCCGATGATACTTACTGGAAGTCTTGGTTGGAGTAGACTCAGACATAAAGAACATTAAAAAAGGCTTGTCGTTTAAAACAAGCCTTTTCTATAAAATGAATGTTTTGGGATTACTCCTTCACAAACTTAAATGTGCGGTCGATTCCATCTAGTTGGATCATATACACCCCGCTATTCAAGCTTTGAACGTCAAGTTGTTGGTTTGGAGAAACCTTACCTGCAGAAACCGACTTTCCAGTGATATCGAAGATGTGGTAATTTGTCTGAACCATATCAAAGTCAATTCTGATAAAATCTCGGGTAATAGTTGGGTAAACTAAAACCGTTGATTCAGGCATCTCATCTACGCTGCTTGTGCTCGGAGCGATACGATAAACCTGTCCATCAGCAGGATCGCCTGCAATAACATTTGGCTGCGTGTTTTCATCCAATACAGTGAAGTCTGGAGCCGCTGGGTCTCCGCTCAAGTATCGACCGTATTCAAATGTGTCATCAATTATGTTTATTCCTGTTACGAACAAGATGAAAGGTCCGAGGCTGCCATCGTGAAGTACTTGGGGAGTTGTGATTGAATTTGCGCCAAATCGATACTCTAGTGCGCCATCAGCTTCGTAAAGCCAGATTTGAAAGTTTATGCGTTGTTCAACGCTTCCATCTCCACCTTCTAGTGGAAAAGCTTCGTTGTAATACGCTGCGTTCTCATACTGAATCTTGAAAATGCGGTCACCAACATCTCCTTCCGTTTTGTAGCGAATTACCGAGGGATCGCCACCATCTATAGCTTCTCCATCTATGAGATCACTTCCATAACCGAAGCCAGCATTTGTCGACGAGTTAAAGAGCACAAATTCAGCACCAAGCCCGACCTGAAACATGCTTGAATAAGCTTCTTCCCCAAGCATGAAGTCGAAGCCAAGATCAACTTGGAAGGCAGGGTCATCCCAAATTCCATCGTCAAAATCATCGTCTTCTATGATTGAGCCATCACCAAATTCGGTGTAAGCCTCATTAAAATACGTGAGCTCATATTGAGCTGTTGCAGACAAACAAAGTACAATTGCCGCAATAAAGAGTAAAGGTTGTTTCATGCTTTTAGATTTTAAACGAAAATAGGATTTTACTTCATTCGATGGATTGATTTAAAGGGACTTGATTGTCTAAATAGTGTTAAAGCTGAAATATTGGGATCTGTTAGAACCAGTGAAAAACCCTGTTTGACTAGCTCATTTTTGTATCTTTACGGAAAGATTAAAGACTATGACTGCAAGCACTTCTGATACATTGAACTTGGAAAAAATTGTTCCTGAAGCACAGGATTTTCTCCCGCTTCTGGGAACGGATTATGTAGAGCTTTACGTAGGTAACGCTAAGCAGGCCGCTCACTTCTATAAAACGGCATTTGGATTTCAATCCGTAGCTTATTCCGGGCTAGAAACTGGAAATAAGGACAAGGTAAGTTATGTCTTGCAACAAGATAAGATTCGCTTGGTGCTATCGAGCCCATTGAGAGCTGAAAGCCCGCTAAATCAGCATATCGTGAAGCACGGAGATGGGGTGAAAGTTGTTGCCCTATGGGTGGAAGATGCGACTAAAGCCTGGGAAGAAACGACCAAGCGTGGAGCGAAGTCTTTTATGGAGCCTACTAAGTCAGAAGACGATAATGGCCATGTAATCCAGTCGGGAATTCACACCTACGGAGAAACCATTCACATCTTCGTAGAGCGAAAAAATTATAATGGAACATTCCTTCCGGGATTTAAAGAATGGAAGAGCGATTACAACCCAGAGCCAGTCGGTTTAAAATACATTGACCACATGGTCGGAAATGTAGGTTGGGGCGAGATGAATAAGTGGGTTGATTTCTACGCCAAAGTGATGGGCTTTGCTCAGATCATTTCCTTCGACGACAAAGACATTTCTACTGAATACACTGCTCTTATGAGTAAGGTGATGAGTAATGGAAACGGTCGAATTAAATTTCCAATAAACGAGCCAGCAGAAGGGCGTAAAAAGTCTCAAATTGAAGAGTATATCGACTTTTACGAGGGGGCTGGAGTTCAGCACATCGCCGTGGCTACCGACAATATCATCGAAACTGTTACAGCTTTAAAGAATCGCGGAGTTGAATTCCTTTATGTTCCAACAACATATTACGATACGGTTTTGGATAGGGTTGGTGAAATAGATGAAGACCTTGAGCCGTTAAAGGAATTAGGAATCTTGATCGATCGCGATGACGAAGGATATTTGCTTCAAATATTTACCAAACCAGTGCTTGACCGCCCGACAATGTTCTTTGAAATCATTCAAAGAAAAGGCGCTCAAAGCTTCGGAAAAGGTAACTTCAAAGCTCTATTTGAATCTATTGAGAGAGAACAAGAACTTAGAGGTACGCTCTAATAAAGCCTATTTGGTAAAAGCCATGGCCGTCTTGGTCATGGCTTTCTTTTTTGGCTCCAGCTTGTTTGCACAAGAATATAAAGCAGCCGTCGGTGGACGCCTGTCATACGGTGGTCTGTTGAATTATCGACATCAGCTGAAGCAAGACCTTTATGGAGAAGGTATTTTCTCGATCAGATGGGGAGGAGTCGCTTTCACTGCACTTCTTGAGCAAGATTTTGATTTAAATCTCGGACCGAATTTTAGCACCTACGCTGGCGGTGGAATTCACTTGGGCTTACACGGTCGAAACAATGTGATCAATCCGGCTGAAGGTACCAATGAGTCAATTCAAATCAACCTGGGAATCGACCTTGTCGGTGGCATAGAATACCGCTTCGATGGTCTGCCCCTCGCTGCATCCATTGATTATATTCCTTCTTTTCAGTTTGTAGGAGAAAGGTGGTTGATTCTCGAAGGTTTTGGATTGAGCATTCGCTATATCATGCGATAGCTCTTGAATTATCCATTTTTATTCCGATTTTTTCCAAAAATTTGAACCCTTGCTTAAAAAATCACCTGATGCGCTAGTCATCATTTCGGTTGTTCTCGTTCTCTTTGCAATACTTACCTGGATTATTCCCTCTGGAGAATTTGCCAGAGAAACATTAGATGGCCGAACAGTCGTCGTTCCCGGAACTTATCAGTCAGTAGATGCCAATCCGCAAACAATCGGAGACCTCCTACTAGCACCCATCAAGGGGCTTACTGAAGCGGCCCATATCATCGCTCTCGTGTTACTTGCTGGAGGAGCCTTTTCGATGTTAGCGGCTACCGGCGCTCTGGATGCTGCACTGGGGTCATTGCTCACCTTTGCAAAGCGAAACCCACAGGTCAGGCATTTAATCATTCCCCTTCTAATGGTCGTCTTTTCTTTTGCGGGCTGCACTTTTGGAATGAGTGAAGAAAACTTAGTGTTTATTCTAATTACTATTCCGCTGGCTAGGAATATGGGGTACGACAATATCGTTGGAATCGCCATTCCATTTGTGGGATCGGCCTCTGGTTTTGCTGGGGCTTCAATCAATCCATTTACAGTCGGTATTGCCCAAGGAATCGCAGAGCTACCCGTTGGGTCTGGTGCAGGCTACCGATGGGTGGTTTGGACAATTTTCACACTTATTGGAATTGCTTTCGTGATGGCATATGTGCGCAAATTGGAGAAGAACCCGAATGCTGCATTTGTAGCTGAAGGAGATGTTGAAGCAGAAGAGCCTGTCGTCCCAAAATTTGATCTAAAGCGCAAACTGGTAGTCATCTTGTTTTTAGTTGCCCTTGTCTTACTCATGTATGGGGCAAATCAGTGGGGCTGGTACATTGATGAAATTTCGGGTCTTTTTATAGCGCTGGGAATTGTTTCTGCCATTCTAGTTCGAATGAAAGTCTCTGAATCTGTGAAGGCATTTACCAAAGGAGCCTCTGAAATGCTGACGGCAGCGCTCATTATTGGTTTGTCTCGCAGTGTTCTCGTCATTGCTGAAGACGGTCGAATCATTGATACCGTTTTGAATAGTTTGAGTCAGGTGCTTGAGCAAATCCCTCAAGCTGTATCGGTGCAGGTAATGTTTGTGGTGCAATGTTTTATCAATGTTTTCATTCCATCAGGATCGGGTCAGGCCGCTATTACTATGCCCATTATGACTCCACTAGCCGATATCCTTGAGATTTCAAGACAAACTGCTGTGCTGGCCTTCCAGTTTGGCGATGGGATTATCAACTTGATCATACCCACTTCTGGTATCACCATGGGGATTCTAGCCATCGGAAAAATCCCTTACGACGTATGGATCAAGTGGATTTGGAAATTGATCTTGTGGCTCGTTCTATTTGCCGTGATACTTCTTGCTGTGCCATCGTATGTTGATGTGTGGCCTTAGGCGGTTTTCGGCCTGAGCTTTCGCTCAATCAAGCGAATTCCCAGATCTGCAAAAATGGCAAGCAAGGCAGCGGGAATGGCGCCCTGCAGAATCATCTCGTGGTTATTGAGTGTAATCCCAGTGATAATGGATTCACCCAGTCCACCGGCGCCGATAAATGCAGCCAAGGTAGCCGTTCCGATATTGATCGTTAATGACGTCCGGATACCCGATATTATGTGCGGATAGGCAAGGGGCAATCTGAGTTGACTTAAGATCTGCGCCCGGCTCATTCCCATAGCTGTGGCAGCTTCTACCAAAATAGGGTCGGTTTCGTTCAAGCCGGTATAGGTGTTCCTGACAATCGGGAGCAGGCCGTAAAGGAAAAGAGCAATCAAAGCAGGCCAGAAACCAATTCCAAAAAGCGGAATCATAAAGCCGAGCAGAGCTAAACTCGGTATAGTTTGAATGGTAGAAACGATAGCCATCACTGCGCCGGCCATTTTGGGCTTAAAATTCATCCAAAGACCTAGTGGGACACTAACCAATATAGCCATCAATGTAGCGAGCAATGTGAGCTGAAGATGCTCGCCTGTTTGCCGCAGAATGGGGTGGACTTTTGCTTGGCTGTCTAAATGAGTGCTGAAACCGATACCTAATAGAAACTCGTGAGCAATGACCGCAGGCTCTGTTCCTTCTACTTCATAGCGATAGTTTAATCCCCTCATAATTTCTTCCGAGAAGGTTTCTTCAAGTTTTTCAAGCACCGCTTTTACTTTGCTGTGATTATGGATTAAATCATTTCGGTAAAAGGGTACGGCCTCATATTCGGGGAAAAAGTCCAAATCATCTTCTAGCAACTGGAAATTCGAACCAGCCAGTTTCCCATCGGTGCTGTACGCATCCGTCACATCTATTTCTCCCGATTCAAGCGCTTGATATGCTAAACCGTGCTCGAGTCCTTTAGGTTCATCAAATCGAAACTTATAGTGCTCGGCAAGCTGACTATACCCATCTTGACGTTTGATATACTCATTCGAAAACCCGAGTTTCAGCTCTGGGTGTACTGCAAGGTCTGAGATGCGATCTAGGTTTAATTCAGGCCTTACTGCAATGACATAGGTGTTGTTAAACCCCAATTTTGGACCAATCTTTAGGTCATAATCACCAAGAGCTTTTGATAAAGCCGGGATCCCGGGGTTTTGGTCTTTGGATTTCAGAATTGCTTGAGATATGGTGCCTGTATATTCTGGATAGAGATCAATTTCACCTGTACGAAGTGCTTCGAAACAAATGAGGGTTCCACCTAAGCCAAATCTTCGTTCTACTTCAAGCTCCGTCTCTGACTCGATAGCTTGTGAAATGATTTCTGCCAATATGTGCGACTCGGGAAAGTTCTTCGCACCGACCTTCACCTGAGCATGACTCAGACCACAAATAATGATGAGCACTATAAAACTAAGTGTGCGCTTCATGTATCAGGCTTTGAACGTATTCGTTTGCTGGGCTTCTCTCTATTTCTTTCGGACTGCCTTTTTGAATGATTCTTCCACTTTGCATCACAGCTATTTCATCACCGAGCAAAAAGGCTTCATTGATATCGTGTGTTACAAAAACGAATGTTTTATTTAGCTCACTCTTGAGCAGCAAAACTTCTTCTTGAAGTGACTTTCTCGTAATTGGGTCTAGAGCGCTAAAAGGTTCGTCAAACAGAACCACATCGGGGTTTGCGGCCAGTGCGCGCCCAATACTTACGCGTTGCTGCTGCCCACCGCTCAATTGACTGGGTAGCCGCCTTCCAAAATCGCTGTAGGGTAAGCGGACCAGATCGAGAATTTCGCGCACGCGCTCAGAGATGTCCTTTTTACCCCACTCTTTGAGTCGAGGCACAAGGCCAATGTTTCGCTCTACTGTCCAGTGTGGGAAGAGGGCAGGGTGCTGCAAAACGAAACCCATATTTCGTCTCCATTCTTCAGCTGGTACATCCTTTATGGAGCGGCCATTTATTGAGAGGTCTCCTTCAATAGGGTAGAGTCCATTTATGGACTTGAGGAGTGATGATTTTCCACAACCGCTACTCCCTACAATGCAGAGTGTTTTGCCTTCGGCAAGGTCGAACGAAACATTTTCTAAAATGACATTCTCACCGAGTTTCAGACCTATGTTGTTCGCGGAAATGATATTTAAATGTAAGAGGAATTGCCCAATCGCGAGTCCGAATACCCCAATCGATTACTTTTGCGTGCAAAGCAGCAAGGAATGGAAAAAGCAGTCTACATGCCGTCAACTCCCGATCAGTGGGTTGGCCGACCGTCAAACCCCGATAAAGGAAATCAGTATTGGCACCAGGAGATTAAAATTGTCAATTTGGAGGAAGAGCCTGTAGAGGGCGATATGGCTTTGCTTGGGTATGCGTGCGATGAAGGCGTCAGGAGAAACCGCGGTCGAATCGGCGCTGCTTTAGGGCCGGGATCAATACGTGAGCGTCTTGCCAAGCACCCGATCCACTTCGATGGGCGCAAAGTGATAGATACTGGCGACGTGGTTTGCTTGAGACATGCCATGGAGTCGGCGCAAGAGATGCTGGCCGATAAGGTGTGTAAGCTTCTAGGTGCTGGAGTTTTTCCTATTGTTCTCGGTGGAGGTCACGACATGGCTTATGGCCACTTCAATGGGATTCAGAAATACGCAAATGGAACCCCGAAGCGGATCGGAATCATCAATTTTGACGCGCATTTTGACTTGAGGCCAGTTGAAGAGAATACCAATTCTGGAACTCCTTTTTCGCAAATTTTTCACGAGAGTGAAGGCTCCAATATTGACGTGTCCTACTTTGCAGTCGGTATCCAGCGACAAGCTAATACCAAGGAGCTGTTTCAAATAGCCGAGTCTCCAAATATTGACTACGCAGTAAACTTCGAGTGCGAGTCTTCCAATCCTGAGTTTGGAGTTTTAAAATCAAGGTTGGATGCCTTCATTGAAAAACAGGATTGGGTTTATGTTACCATCGATATGGATGGGTTTTCATCGGCCTACGCACCGGGCGTTAGTGCTCCGTCACCCCTCGGCTTCACACCATATTTTGTATTCAAAATGCTCAGAGCCATACTTCAAAGCAAGAAGGTCGTTTCCTGTGATATTGCTGAGCTAAACCCATCACTTGACCGCGATTCGTTAACGGCAAATCTAGCGGCCAAACTCGTTGATTTTATTGTGATGGAAGACCCTGAATCTCCGATAAAATGACGTGAAAACATTACAAAATGTAAAATAAACATTACATTAAGTAAAAAATATCATACCTTTAACCAAAACTAAGAGGTATGAAAAGCAGTTATTTATTTCCCGCGAGGTTTAAGAAAGTAGGCTGGGCTATATTCATTCCAACCTTTATTCTAGGTTTTTTTGAAATTGTCTTTGAATGGAATCTGGAGTTTCTAACCGTTCAAGTTCCAGCCATCTTCATTAATGAGTTTATGGGTAAAAGTCAGTTTATCGGCTTTATTGAGAACAATATCTTCGACGAGATACTTGGTGCCGCAATGATTATTGGATCTTTGCTTGTAGCCTTTTCAAAGGAAAGGGATGAAGACGAGTTTATCTCTAAACTACGGCTCGACTCGCTGGTGTGGGCGATTTATTGGAATTACGGTATTCTCTTGTTCGCCATGCTCTTTGTCTACGACATATCATTCTATTTCGTGATGTTGTTTAACATGTTCACTGTTTTGGTCTTCTTTATTGGCCGCTTTAATTATCAGCTTTGGAAGCTGCGAAAAACAGCTAGCCGTGAAGAATAACATCAAAATAGAACGTGCACGAAAGAACATCACACAAGGCAAGTTGGCCGATTTGGCTCAGGTGAGCCGGCAGACTATAAACGCAATGGAGCTTGGAAAATATGTGCCTTCCACGGTCTTGGCACTCAAGTTGGCTAAGATTTTTGAAGTGGAAGTGGGAGAGCTGTTCGAGCTCGAAGAAGGAGACTGGAAATAATAGCCGAAGACCTTGAGTGAGTCAAGGTCTTCGGTGGTAAAATCATGGTTTACTGTCCTGACGCCTGTTGGGCTTTTTGAGCAACCTTTTGTCCAATCTGCGCTCCCCAAGCCTGACCTACAGCCATTGACTCGTTTGTGATAGCAGGAGTCTCAGCTGCCAGTTTCTTGCCGACAGGTGTATTGTAGAAAGCGATAATTTCCTTCAGGTCTTTCTCTGTCAAGTGCTTCTTGTAAACATCCGCGAGAAGCACGCTGAGCTCATCCATAGAAGAACCCTTAAATTCCTTTGACATCATATCCCAAGTAGCGGCATCAACTGTTGGCATTTGTTGCTTGTACATCCCAATTACCTGGTCGATAACAGAGTTAAAAGTTTCTGCTTGCCCAGCTGCTTTAAAGTATTCTTTTAATGTTTCAGTGTAAGAATCTTGTCCCATGCTAGACAATGAGATCACTACAGTGGCAGCGAGTAATACGAGTTTTTTCATTTCAAATTTTTTAATTCACCTCGAAGATAGGCATTGAATAGTGGTTCTCTTAATGATATCCAGATAAATCAGCAGGTAGGGCATTCATCCAATACCATATGTGGATACCGATTTCGGTACTCAATTAAAAGTTCATCGGAGATCAATGTGCCTTCGACTAGAATGTAGCGAAGTTTTGGCCGTGTCAACAAGGATTTTGGAATGGACTCTAATGGATTGAAGTCTATGTAGACGGTCTGGACTTGTCGGCACTTTTTAAACTCTTCAGGCAATTCGACAAACCGATTTGATGTCAAGGACAAGACTTCAATATTTTGCAAATGGTTTAAACCACTAATTCGATTGAATTGGTTGTGGCCAATATTCAGGTATGTCATTTCCGTCCATTTCGGACTACAGACAAACTCTCCGCCTATTTCGTTTCCTTGTAGTTGAAGTGATGTCAGTGCAGACTCAAACAAGACTTCGGGAACGCTTTTTAACTGATTCGAATATAGCCCCACTTCCGAAAGCTGCGTGAGACGGTTGAAGGAAGGAGGAAGTTCTGTGAGATTATTCTTTCCTGCATCAAACCAAGTCAACTTGGGTATGCTGTCGAAGAAGTCGGGAATAGAATCTAACCCTAGCCCCCACATATTCAGCCAGACGAGATTTTTCAATTTGGGAATGAGCGTTAACAAACTATCAATTTTGTCGGCTCGTCGGCAGTCGAGTTTGGTGATCTGGCTGGGGTTTTCCAATTCCTTTGAGAAGTGATACCAAAACTCTTGAGCTTCTCGTTTTTCTTTCAACTCATCTTCTGTCTGAGCAAACGAGGAAACTGAAACCACGAAAAGAAGAAAAGCTGCTAAGAATTTCATTGTCCCGAAACTTACAAGAATTAAGCCAGCCCTTCTGAGCGCATTTAGGTGTCTAAAAATAAAAGGCTCTTAACATCAGTAATTTACGTATCTTGACATTCAACCAAAACCTTAACCAAATGAAAAAGTTGATGATTTCCTTCATTGGAATGCTCATTCCAATGGTCATGCTTTGCCAAGAAGACAGTTCAAAATATGTCATGGTAGAGCTTTCTTACATGCAGCCTAAAATAGGTATGGAGCACGAGTTTGTAAAAGCAGTTCATGCCCATAATAAAAAGTTCCACTCCGAAGCGCCGTATAACTCTTCGCTTTGGCGTATCGCGGCTGGAGCCGATGCAGGGTGGTTTGTTTGGACAATGGGACCACTCACTTTTTCTGATATAGATGACTCTCCAGGCTTGGGGGATCATGCAAAGGACTGGAGCGAGAACGTAGCAAAGTATATCGAAGAATACGGGGTTACGGAGTACTGGACTTTAAATGAGAAAATGTCGGTTCCAGGTGAACCCACGGACATGTTTATGTCTTGGGGAATGGGAATTGAAAATGGTCAGTACTACCGATTTAAAGCCTTTATGGAGAAAATTCTCGAAATCTATAAAACCAATCATCCCGATGAAGATATAGAGTTGTGGAACAATAATTTCGCATCATCTGATGAAGCGCGTCAAGTAGCTCTTAATTGGAACATGGACAACTGGGCTGAGTTCGACAAAGAAGATTGGGATATGGGTGAAGAATACGACGAAATGTTCGGCCCTGGATCATGGGCAAATGCCTTAAACGAATGGCGAGACATAACTTTTGGAATATCCAGAGAAGTGTGGATCCGCGTCAAACCAGAAGAGAAGAAATAAAACAAAAAACTCCGCCAAGTGGCGGAGTTTCTACTTTTTACATGAATCAGTTTATTGTTCGATAGCTCGAAGGGCGATCGCCAGTTCTTCTAGCTGTGCTTCATCAATTGGCGCTGGGGCATCGATCATCACGTCACGCCCTGCATTGTTTTTCGGGAATGCGATGTAGTCTCTGATCGAGTCAGATCCACCGAGGAGTGAGCAAAGTCTATCAAACCCGAAGGCGATACCGCCGTGTGGTGGTGCTCCGTATTCGAATGCATTCATCAAGAATCCAAACTGAGCTTGCGCTTCTTCGGGTGTAAACTTCAACAAGTCAAACACTTTGGCTTGAAGAGCTTTGTCGTGAATACGAATCGATCCACCACCAATCTCCACACCATTTATGACCAAATCGTATGCGTTGGCTCGAACAGATGCTGTATCAGTCATCAACTTTGCTTCATCTTCGGGTTTTGGCGATGTAAACGGGTGGTGCATCGCGTGAAAACGCTCTGAGTCTTCATCCCACTCCATCATTGGGAAGTCAACCACCCAAAGTGGTGAGAATACATTCGGGTCTCTCAGTTCTAGCTGATCACCCATGTGAAGTCTCAGTTCACCGATCTGCTTCCGTGTAGCGTTCAAATCTCCACTCAAAACCAAAGCCAGATCACCAGGCTTGGCACCCATGTGCTTACACCACGCGGTAAGGTCTTCCGTATCGAAGAATTTATCGACAGAAGACTTCAAAATATGTTCGTCCTGGTACTTTACATAGACCAGTCCTTTCGCACCAATTTGCGGTCTTTTAACCCAATCTGTCAGTGCGTCGAGTTGCTTCCGACTGTATTCAGCGGCACCTTTCACTACAATTCCAAGAACGGATTCAGCGCTATCAAACACCTTGAATCCTTTTCCCTGAGCAAGTGCAGTCAAGTCCTGGATTTCCATTCCAAATCGGGTGTCTGGCTTGTCCGATCCGTAGAGGCGCATCGCATCTGCGTAGTCCATCCGCGGGAATTCTGGTAGTTCAACTCCGCGAAGCTCTTTCACGAGGTAGCGCGTAAGTCCTTCGAATGTGTTGAGAATATCTTCTTGTTCCACAAAAGCCATTTCGCAGTCAATCTGCGTAAACTCGGGCTGGCGGTCGGCGCGAAGATCTTCATCGCGGAAGCAACGCACTATTTGAAAGTAGCGGTCGTATCCAGCTACCATCAGCAATTGCTTAAATGTTTGTGGCGATTGAGGAAGCGCATAAAACTCACCTGGATTCATCCTGCTTGGCACCACAAAGTCACGCGCACCTTCAGGCGTCGATTTGATGAGGTAAGGCGTCTCAACTTCCAAAAAGCCTTGACCATCGAGGTAGTCTCTTGTAGCTTTTGCGAGTTTGTGGCGTAAAATGATTTTTTCTTGTACTACTGATCGACGAAGGTCGAGGTAGCGGTATTGCATGCGCAGCTCTTCTCCACCATCCGTTTCGTTTTCGATGGTAAACGGTGGAGTGATACTCCCGTTAAGCACTTCAAGCTTGGTTGCCGAAATCTCAATATCACCGGTTGCCATTTTCGGGTTTTTGCTCTGACGCTCATTGACTTTACCCGTTATTTTCACAACGAACTCACGTCCGAGTTTTCGCGCCTTTCCGCATAGCTCGGCATCGTCTTCCATATTGAATACGATCTGCGTAATTCCGTACCGATCGCGAAGGTCGACAAATGTCATTCCCCCGAGGTCTCTTGAACGTTGTACCCAGCCAGAAAGGATTACTTCTTGTCCGGCATTTTCAATGCGAAGCTCTCCGCAATGATGTGATCTGTGCATGCTTGTAAAATTGAGCGCCAAAGTTAGGATTTTGACTTTCCAATTCCACCCTTTTCTTCGATTTCATCTCCATATATTTGCCACATGGAAATAGCCCCGCCGTCGGATGAGTTCTTTATGAAGCAGGCACTTCGCGAAGCGCAATTGGCGTATGATGCCGATGAAGTTCCCGTTGGGTGCGTGGTCGTTTTTGATGGTGTGATCATCGCTCGTGCTCACAATTACACCGAGCGGCTCAACGATGTTACGGCTCATGCCGAGATGCAGGCAATCACAGCAGCGGCAAACCACATTGGTGGTAAATACTTGAACCAATGCACCCTCTACGTTACCCTAGAGCCCTGCCTAATGTGTGGTGGAGCGCTGGCTTGGTCGCAAGTAAAGCGCCTTGTTTTTGGAGCATATGATGCTCGAAAAGGGTTTTCAACACTCGATGCCAAAGTCCTTCACCCAAAAACCGAAGTGGTGGGCGGAATTATGGAAGCTGAGGCTGCAACACTTCTTCAAGACTTTTTCAGAGAAAAGCGGAAAAACGGATAGACGTTGTTTATACGACACATGTGCATTTCGATCTGTGAGATTACACCGACTTCGTAACTTTACCGAAAATTTGAAAAGAATATGTATCCTCCAGAACTAGTAGCTCCCATGAAGGAAGATTTGACTTCAGTGGGATTCAACGAACTACATACACCAGAACAAGTAGACGAATTGCTCAACAAGGAAGAAGGAACCACGCTTGTGGTTGTGAATTCTGTTTGTGGTTGTGCAGCCGGTGCTCTTCGCCCAGGCGTCAAGCTTTCACTCGACTCAGCTGTGAAGCCAGACAATCTGACAACGGTTTTTGCCGGAGTAGATCGCGAAGCAACGGATCGCGCACGTCAGTACTTTTTGCCTTACCCACCTTCATCTCCTTCTGTGGCCTTGTTTAAAGACGGAAAGCTCGTTCACTTTGTAGAGCGCCACCACATTGAAGGTCGACCAGCTGAGATGATCGCTGAGAACCTGAAGATGGCTTACGAAGAGTATTGTTCATAGTGATTTAACATTCTTTGGAACCTTCCAGAGGTTCTTGGTGTTAATTTTAAATGCATGAAAAAACTTGTTATGGAAAAATGGATTTTGGGCCTTGGTGTCCTGGCTCTTTTGGGTGGAATGGTTGCTTTTACGGCAGTTTCTCCTGAGCCATTAGAAATAGGAAAATCAGCGCCGAAAGCTGATTTGAAAATGATGGATGTTTCCAAAAAGGAAATCAGCTTAAACGATGCGGCCAAGGAAAACGGTCTGATCGTCATTTTTAGCTGCAATACTTGTCCATTTGTTGTTGGTAACGGTACGAAGTCTGAAGGATGGGAAGGCCGCTACCCGAGCATTGCCGATATGGCTACCAAAGCCAATATGGGGATGGTACTCGTAAACTCAAATGAAGCGAAACGTACAAAAGGCGATGGTATGGAAGACATGCAAGCGCGTTACAAAGAACAAGGTCTCAAAGGATACTACGTACTCGATGAGAACCACGTTCTAGCTGATGCATTCGGTGCATTGACTACGCCACACGTGTTTATGTTCGACGCCGACATGAAGCTTATTTACAAAGGAGCAATCGACGATAGCGTTGATTCTGCTGACTCGGTAAAAGAGCCTTACCTTCAGAATGCGATCGACGCGCATGTGAATGGTAAGAAGCCAAAGCCGAACAGTACGCGCCAGCTTGGATGCAGCATTAAGCGTGTAAGCTAAGCCGTTTGTGAAACGCATTTCAAGGGGAATCTTTCGGGATTCCCCTTTTTTTGTCTTCAATTCATTTTCTTTGCATCCGCAAATCACAGTCCCATGAATGTATTGGTATTAGGCTCCGGTGGAAGAGAGCACGCACTTAGTTGGAAAATCGCACAAGACCCTTCTTGTAGCAATTTGTATATCGCTCCTGGAAACCCTGGAACAGCTCAAGTTGGAACCAATCTGGCTTTGAATCCAGAAGACTTTGAAGCGGTGGCAGCAAAAGTGGCTGAGCTATCCATCGACCTGATCGTTGTTGGCCCTGAAGCACCCCTTGTTGCAGGAATAGCCGATTATTTTGCCAATCACTCAACGCTTTCTGGCGTGGGAATCATCGGCCCTGGAAAAGAAGGAGCGGAGCTGGAAGGAAGCAAGGATTACGCCAAGGCTTTTATGGCACGTCACGGCATTCCTACAGCGGCTTACAAGACATTTACGAAGGAGACACTCGCCGAAGCAAAAGCGTATTTGCGTTCGATTGATGCGCCTTACGTGCTGAAAGCCGATGGCTTGGCTGCAGGTAAAGGAGTGCTCATTCTCGACAATTTAGAAGAAGCCGAAAAGGAGATCGAAGATATGTTGGCAAACGCCAAATTCGGTGAAGCATCACAGCGCGTCGTAATCGAAGCTTTTCTCGATGGGATTGAACTTTCGGTTTTTGCATTGACGGATGGAAAAGACTACGTACTTCTTCCAAATGCCAAGGATTACAAGCGCATTGGCGAAGGCGATACGGGTTTGAATACAGGTGGAATGGGAGCTGTGAGCCCTGTGCCATTTGCTGACGATGCCTTTATGGCCAAAATCGAAGACAAGGTAGTTCGCCCTACGGTTGAAGGCTTGAAGAAAGATGGTATTCCTTACACCGGGTTTATCTTTTTTGGTTTGATCAAAGTTGGCGATGAGCCTTTTGTGATCGAGTACAACGTGCGCATGGGAGACCCGGAAACCGAAGTGGTGATGCCGCGCATCGAAGGGAATTTTCTCGAGACGCTCGCAGCCGCAGCAAAAGGCGAGCTGGCAGGAAAGTCAGTGAATTTCAAGTCGGATTTTGCTACAACTGTGATGATGGTTTCGGGTGGATATCCAGGCTCATATCCGAAAGGCAAAGTCATAGCAGGAGCGGAAGGAATAGCTGACGCTACCGTATTCCACGCAGGTACTAAAATGGATGGCGCTGAATTGGTGACTTCCGGTGGGCGCGTGATTGCCTGTACCGGTATGGGCGGATCAATCCAAGAAGCCTTGAATAACTCATACAAGGCCGTAGATCAGATCAACTTCGAAGGAAGTTATGTAAGAAGAGATATTGGGAAGGACTTGATGTAAGTCTTACTTGATACCTTCAGACTTGGCTTTCTTGTTGTATTTGCCTTGCAAATTAAGCCAGTAGAAGAGACCAACGAAACCGAGAACAATAAAGATATTGTTTGGGTTCATAAAAGCAGGAAGCTCCCCGATTGGAACGAGAATATTGTCAAATGTCCACTTGATCAATGCTGCGATAGGTCCTACGATGTACTCCATAATTGAAATTTTCCACGCCAAAAGTACTGATAAATTCAAGATCACAAAAGCCTTATCTTAGCCAGCTATGATCTTTGGACTTTACGGATCAAATCGCTCGTTTGTTTTGGGCTTCTTGGCCCTGCCAGTGCTGGCTTTCGCCATCTTGGCCTTCTTCTTTTCGGCGCCTGTGCACGATGTGGTTGGCGGACCTGTGTATCAATGGGTTTATGGGTTTTTGGCTCCTTCCAAAATCGGACTTTTGGCCATTGGATCTCTCGTTCATTTCGGCTCGGCTGTCCTGATCAACGCCATTTCAAATGGGCATAATTTCAACTCGAAAGAGAACTATTTTCCGGCGCTTCTCTACATCCTAATGGTGGGATTTGATCTCGAAGGCTGGTATTTTAACCCGTTTTCTACAGGGCTGCTTTTCCTCTTACTCGCCTTGCGACGACTTCTCACCTTGTTTAGAGCCCAGCGTGCCATTTCGCCGCTTTACGATGCGGGATTGTTCATAGCTCTTGCTGTCCTTTTCTATCCGCCACTCCTGTTGCTTGCGCCAGTACTTTGGATTGCTCCAGCCCTGCTGCGCAGCTTCGAATTGCGCGAATGGATGGTGCCGCTTGCTGGTTTAATTACTCCATGTATCTACCTCTTCGCGGTCATCTTTCTATTCGACTATCAAATTCCGTGGGACGATTACATTACTCGCGGTTCTGAAGTATGGAGCGTGGAAGTAGCCACTTGGAAGTTTTGGGAATGGACGCTTACGGTTTTAACGGTGCTCATGTTTGTTCTAGGCGTGTTTAAGATCTTATCGGTGATGAGCACTTCGACTGTTCATCTCAAGAACTCAAAGAAAATTTTTATTTGGACGGCGGTACTCCTGATCGCCACGTTCTTTTACGCCATTGGATTAGAAGCTGAAAAACTTTTTCCCGTTGCTCTTCTAGCCCTGCCGTTCTCAGTGGCCATGGGTGAGTTTTTTGTCGTGAACTCAAAGCGATTTTGGGCTTCAATACTCTTCTACGTTTGGTTAGTGGCTGCCTTGGCCAGTCCCGTTTTTGGTTCTGTTTTCTGAACTCGTTTTTCCGGCCAAAAAGGGTATCTTTGCAGCGCAATAAATCCATTTGAAAATGAAGTTTGGCGTTGTAATATTTCCAGGTTCTAACTGTGATGAAGATTTGATCTACACGTTTGAGACTATTCTCGGACAAGAAGTAGTGAGATTGTGGCACAAGGACACCGATCTACAAGGTGTAGATTTTGTGCTTGTTCCCGGTGGATTTTCTTACGGTGACTACCTCCGTTCAGGAGCTATCGCACGTTTCTCTCCAATTATGGAAAGCGTGATTGAGCACTGTAACAACGGCGGTTATGCCATGGGGATTTGCAATGGTTTCCAGATTCTTTGCGAAGCGGGGTTACTCCCTGGAACACTCCTTCACAACACCAACCACAAGTTTATTTGCAAAAACGTTTACCTCAAGCCAGCTACGCGCAGCACGATTTGTACGGCAGCACTCGATTCTGATGAGGTGTTGAATATTCCAATCGCACACGGTGAAGGGCGCTACTACGCCAGCCAAGAAGTGCTGAAGCAGCTCAACGAAAACCAACAGGTTATTTTCCGTTACTGCGACAAGGATGGGGTTTTCAATAAAGAGAGCAATCCAAATGGCTCTTTGGAGAACATTGCCGGAGTTTGCAACGAAGGCAAAAACGTGTTTGGAATGATGCCACACCCTGAGCGTGCGGCAGATGAGTGGCTGCGTAATACCGATGGACGAAAAATCTTCGATTCCATATTGGCGTCTGTAGCTGTAGCCAAGTAGGCACTAGCTTTTCAAGAATTTCACGAAGTATTGTGAACAAGATCGAATTCGGGGTATAGCAATTCAACCATTTTATGCGTTACTTGTTATACAGAAACCCGACAGAGAGTCGGTGGTCTTTGGCAAGTGCCATAATTTGCTTGGATGACTACCAAAGGTCTTGTTTAACTAATTTAAAGGAGGTGTGTAATGTCTGACCATTCCAACTCGGTCAAGTCTTACGTTTCACCGACCTCCAATGGAGGTCGCTTCTGAAGCGAAGCCCTTTCCAAGGGTTTTTGGTAAGACCAAGGACCGCAGGAATACATAATTGAAGGAGCCCGGATACGTTCGGGCTCTTTTTTTGTTTGCTGTAGGTAGAGGATAGGTAGTTTAGGGTATTGAGTATAGGGTATTGAGTATAAGGTATTGAGTAGAGTAGGGTATTGGTAATGAGTCTGTGGTATGTCTTGTACCAATTATCAAGATTGCGGTCAACGAATCGGTGACGGATAGGCAGGATTGGACGTGTTAATATATAACCTTGAATCTGACCCTTAGTTACCCCTTAGTTACCCCTTAGTTGCCCCTTAGTTGCTACTTGGTTGGTTTGGGGTGTTAGACTGGTTAAGATTTAGGGTGAATATTGACCTGATCAAGTGTATTCCCGAGATTGAAGTTATCCACTCTAGAGTTCTTTGATTTCAGAACAAGGAACATCGATTTGCGATTTTAGAAGAAATCACCAAAATCAAAATTTCGCAAATCGAGGTTCGTTGATCGGTGTTCGATATTCAAATGAACTAAATTAATCCGTTCGATTTAGGGAAGGAAAAATGTACCAAGTATTAAGTATCAGGTACAAAGATGGCGGTCAATATTAATCAGTGAAACACGCAATATCTTAATACTTTGTACTTAATACATAATACAACACAAACCCATTTATGGAATTCCCCTCATCCTCGCATCCTATGGTAAAAAATGATGAGAAATCTAATCCTTACCTGTCTGCTCGCAACTATTTCCTTCATTTCATTTGGACAGCAATTCGGAGAAATTCACGGACAGCTTATTGACTACGAATCTGGTGAACCGCTTCCTTTCGCTACCGTCTCGACTGAATATGGAGGACAAACATTTGGAGGTGTAACCGATGAAGACGGGCGTTTTAAGTTGAAACCGCTCAGACCTGGAAGCTACGATCTCAAATTCAGATATGTCGGTTACAACGAACGAACCATTCAAGGTATTGAAGTAACACCCAGTAAAATTTACATGCTCGGGAAAGTCGAATTGGCCATGGACAATACCCTTCCACCAGTAGTCATTGAAGGGATCACGCTCTTCGACAAAGACCGCCCCAACGCCATGGTGGTAAAAGCCGCCGATTTGAAATTCAATCCGCTGATTAAGACTCCGGCTCGGCTGATTGGAAGCCTGACGCCCGAGCTGAGAACCGATGAAAGTGGTCAGTTTATCGTGCGTTCATCACGACCTGGAACATCCATCACTTTGATCGATGGAATCAAGGTTACGGGTGGCATGGGAAACATCCCCGGGTCGGCGATCAAGACAATTACCGTTCATACAGGGGGCATTCCCGCTCAATACGGAGACCTGACCGGAGGTGTAGTGGTGATCGAAACAAAGGGATATTTTGATTATTTCTATGAACACAACAGTCACATCAGCAGAAGATAATTGCTACGAAAATGGACATATCGGCACAAAAGCGATGAAGAATTAGTCGGTTTATTTCTTTCTGATCGCAGACGCATACTGGCGGAGATTTACCGCCGGTATGCCCATTTGTGCTATGGTGTTGCGCTCAAATACCTTCAGGACCCCGATGCGGCGAAAGATGCTGTTGCAGATATTTTTGTGAAGCTCGATCGGGATATTGAACGCCACGAGATTCAAACGTTTAGAACCTGGTTTTATGTCTTGTCCAAAAACCATTGTCTGGGAGTGATTAGAAAGGAAAAGACCGTTAAGAAGCACGAATCGAAGTGGGAGACCGAACGAGATAGGTCGCCGTATGAAAGCGACATCATCGACGGACGGATGTCGGCTATGGATGCGGCGCTAAAGGAGTTGAAACAGGCCCAGCGCGAGTGCATCAAGGCCTTTTATTTCGAGAAGCGATCGTACACCGAAATTGCCGATAACCTGAACCTGTCTGTTAAACAGGTGAAGTCTCACCTTCAAAATGGAAAGCGCAATCTCCGCATGTCCATCGAATCAAAGCAAAGCTCAAAGCCATGATTAGTTCAAAAGCCAACATAGAAAAGTATATCGGTGGGAAGATGTCTCCCCGTGAGAGGAACGAATTTGAGAAGGAGATGTCGATGGATCCTTTTTTGAAAGATGCTGTGGATGGATATCAATCCTATCCCGCAGGGCTTCAAACCGTGCCTAAATTGAAATCAAACGGCGTAGCAGGCGCTGTAGTCGTAGGCGTCATTTCCATTGCTCTCCTGTTTTCATTTTGGCCGGAAAGTACCGAGTCAGATCTGCAGTATGAGCCAATCCATCAGGAGCCGATGCTTTTAATTGAAGAAACAGAAGGCACGGAGCTTATATCGATGGAGTTGATTACTTCTCTGGAGTTGGAAAGACAGGTGAAGGCTACACCCGCTCTCGACCAAAGACCGGTGAAAATGGCGAGAAATGAGCTTCAAGTTGAAGCTGTTCCGCGCGTGGGTATTGATGAAATAGCCTTTGAGCGCAAGGGAGCCATCAAGTCAAATGTGCAAATAGTTTACGTATACGATCTGAAGCTCGCTGTGGCACCTGCTTACCTTAACAGTGAGCCAGAGGGGCAGAACTATGTGAAAAGCCTCCCCGCCAGCCAGGAAAGACCGTTTAGGTCACCGTCTGTTCTTTTTCAGAAGTATGTGAATTCGGAGAGCGAAGAACCTTCCTATATCGACCAGTTTGATCGGGCTTTGAGGGCCATAAAGAAAGAGCGGTATGGAAAGGCGAAAAAAGAGCTGTTGGGGATAAATATGGAGAGTGATGTAAACCTTCTCTTTTACCTGGGGTTATGTGAGTACCATTTGAACGAATTTGAGTCCGCGGGCAAAAATTTTGAACGAAGTCGCCAGCACCTTGTACAGTCTTTTTACGAAGAGGCCACTTGGTATCTGGCTGCTTCCTTGCTTGAAATGGGGCAGAAAGAAGAAGCCATTCATCTCTACAAAGAGATACTGTTGCGAAATGGGCATTATAGCCCGATGGCTGCTTCGCGCCTAGCGCGGTTGACCCCATAGGAAAAGGCCAGTGACGACTGGCCTTTTCTTCAGTACTGGGTCTCGAGTCGTTGGTAATTGGTTGAAAGCACGATTCTATCAGGAAATATTTAACAGTTGACTTGCTACACTACCGCGCGATTAGAGCAGCGTATCGCGTGGTGTCAGGTTTCCGGATTTTCTTTCAGCGCAAAGAAAAAAGGCCGGATAATTCTACCCAGCCTTTTTAATTTTATTCAGAATCGAAGTACTACAGCCCCAGCAATATTTCTGCAGGGTCCTTAGCTCCGAAAATCATTTTCTCTGGATTCTCGAGCATTTCCTTCACTTTCACAAGGAATCCAACTGAGTCTTTTCCATCGATAATGCGGTGATCGTAAGATAGAGCCACATACATCATTGGAAGGATCACAACTTCTCCGTTTACCGCCATGGGGCGCTCCACGATGTTGTGCATTCCCAGAATGGCCGACTGCGGTGGGTTGATGATTGGGGTGCTCATCATCGAACCAAATACCCCACCGTTGGTGATGGTAAAGGTTCCACCCTGCATATCTTCAATGGCAATTTTTCCATCGCGCGCCTTGATGGCAAGTCGCTTAATCTCTGCTTCTATTTCAGCGAGACCCATCTGCTCAGCATTTCGCACCACAGGCACCATAAGTCCTTTTGGTGAACTTACTGCGATACCGATATCGGCGTAGTTGTGCGATATCATCTCGTCGCCATCAATCATCGCATTGACGTGTGGAAAGAGATTCAGAGCTTCAGTAACCGCTTTGGTAAAGAAAGACATAAAGCCAAGGTTTACGCCGTGATGTTCCTTGAAAAGCTCTTTGTACTTCTTTCTGATATCCATAATTGGCTTCATGTTCACCTCGTTGAACGTGGTGAGCATAGCCGTTTCGTTCTTGACACCTACCAAACGCTCAGCCGTTTTACGACGAATCATCGACATGCGCTTGCGCTCAATATCGCGAGTTCCACCCCAGCCAGCGGCAGAGCTCGTATTGAATCCAGCTGCCATGGCCGCTACCACATCTTGTTTTGTGATGCGTCCGTCGGGGCCGGTTCCATTCACTTGATTTGCCGAGACACCATTTTCGTCCATGAGCTTTTTAGCAGCTACGGATGGGTGACCTGTTGCGTACGATTTCTCAGCGGCTGGTTTTGGATCAGTTTTCGGTTCTGCTTTAGGTGCTGGAGCAGCTTCGGCTTTGGCTTCTGCCTTTGGCGCTTCTTCCACTGCGGCAGGTTCTTCCTTGCCTTCCGGTTTCGGTGCTTCCGTGTCGATCAAACAAACCACGTCGCCAACAGCAACCGCATCGCCTTCTTCAGCTTTGAGCGTAATAACACCAGCTACTTCAGCTGGAAGCTCTAGGGTTGCTTTGTCGGAGTCGACTTCGGCAATGGCCTGATCTTTTTCAACGTAGTCTCCGTCGCTGACAAGCCATTGAGCGATCTCAACTTCAGATATAGATTCGCCCGGACTGGGCACTTTCATTTCAAACATGGAGTTAGTTATTTAACGGTTTGTTTGGCATAGCTAAAAAGCTGTGTTAGTATTTCTTTTTGGCGGGCAGCAGATGTCACTCCCGAACCTGATGCTGGGCTAGCCGAAGCTCGACGCGAAATGCATTCGAGTTTTACATTTTGGTAGTTCAAAGCCATGTGACTCCAGGCACCCATATTCTTTGGTTCTTCTTGTACCCAGACATAGTTTTTCGCATTCGGATAACGCTCGAGAGCTTTATCAATTTGCTTTTCTGGCAACGGATAAAGTTGCTCAACTCTCACCACAGCGATGTTTTCTCCAGAGTCGGTATTCTCTTTTTCTTCGAGAATCTCGTAGTAGATTTTTCCTGAGCTGAGCACCACAGTATCCACAGCACTTGGATCGATATTCGGATCGTCGATGACTTCCTGAAATCTGCCCGTTGCTAGTTCATCCATTTTAGAGACTGCTGCAGGGTAGCGGAGGAGTTTCTTAGGTGTGAATACGATAAGCGGCTTACGGAAATTTCTGTGAAGCTGTCTTCTCAGCAGGTGGAAGTAGTTGGCTGGCGTAGTCGCGTTGCAAACTTGCATATTGTACTCGGCGCAGAGTTGTAGGAATCGCTCCATGCGTCCGCTTGAGTGCTCAGATCCCATTCCTTCATATCCGTGTGGAAGGAGCATAACGATGCCGTTCATGGTACGCCACTTGTCTTCAGCCGAGCAGATAAACTGGTCGATCATGATTTGGGCTCCATTGAAGAAATCTCCAAATTGAGCTTCCCAAATGGTCAATCCATGCGGGTTGGCGAATGCATATCCATAGTCAAATCCAAGCACACCGTATTCGGAGAGCAGTGAATTGTAAATTTTAAACTCTTCTTGATTCTCGCTCAAGTGGTTGAGCGGAATGTATTCTTCTTCGTTGTCTTCTGTCTTGAGAACAGCATGACGGTGGGAGAATGTACCACGCTCTACATCTTGACCCGAAACGCGCACATTGTGGCCTTCTTCGAGCAAAGTAGCGTAAGCGAGCAATTCACCCATAGCCCAATCCAAACGATCTTCTTCAATCATTTTGATTCGGTCTTTCATGAGTTTCACCACCTTTCTGAAGAACTTCTTGTCTGGCAAGGTATTCATCTTGTGTGCCAGGTCCACGAGTTTCTTCTTGTCATATCCCGTTTCGGGAGAACTGTCAAAGTCAGCGGGTTCTGCTGGCTCAAGCCCTTCCCAGGTTTGCTCCAAGAATTTCTTGACATAGACATTGGTCATCTCTTTTGATGCTTCAAACTCTCTGTCTAGAACGCCGTTGAACTTTTCGATGTATTGATCGGCAAGCTCTTGGGTAATGATCTTCTCTTCAAGCAATTGCTTGAGGTAGATTTCTCTTGGATTCGGATGCTTCGAAATAAGGTCGTAAAGCTTTGGCTGTGTAAACTTCGGCTCATCACCTTCGTTGTGGCCGTACTTTCTGTAGCAGAGCAGGTCAATCACCACATCGCGTCCAAATTCCTGACGGTATTGGAATGCGATCAATATCGTTTGAACTACCGCTTCGATGTCGTCTCCATTTACATGGAAAACTGGGCAAAGTGTCGTTTTAGCAACATCAGTACAGTAAGTCGAAGAGCGTCCGTCGAGGTAGTTCGTCGTAAACCCAACCTGATTGTTGATGACGATGTGGATGGTTCCACCAGTGCGGTACCCTTCGAGCTGGGCCATTTGGAATACTTCGTAAACGACTCCTTGAGCCGCGATGGCCGCATCACCGTGGATCAAAATCGGGAGAACCGATTTTTCATCTTTTAGGTATAAGTCCAATTTGGCTCGAGTCAATCCCTCAACTACTGGATCTACAGCTTCGAGGTGAGAAGGGTTAGGGGCCAATGTCAAGTGAACCGGCTCACCGTTCTCGGCGATGATCTCAGTAGAGTATCCAAGGTGGTACTTTACATCACCATCAAAATCTTCATAATCGAGGTATTCTTTCCCTGCAAACTCAGAGAAGATTTCTTTGAAGTTCTTTTTGAAAACATTGGCCAAGACGTTTAGACGTCCGCGGTGGGCCATTCCAAAGACCATTTCTTTCACGCCGAATTTAGATCCGCGCTGTACGAGTGCGTGAAGAGCTGGCATAAGCGACTCTGCACCTTCGATGCTAAAACGCTTTTGGCCGACGAATTTCTTTTGAACGTATTGCTCGAAAGATGTTGCTCTGTTCAGGAAGTCGAAGATGATTAGTTTTTCTTCGTCAGTGAATTTTGGCCTGTTTCTCAGGTCTATTTTATCCTTGATCCACTTCTTGCGTTCAGGATGACGGATATAGTTGTACTCCAGGCCAATGCTCTCGCAGTAAGTCTTCTTGAGTGTGTCAACGATTTCTTTTAGCGTAGCAGGACCGATTCCAATCTCTTCTCCAGCTTGAAAGGTGATGTTGAGGTCTTTTTCACTCAAGTCAAAGTTTTCCAAATCCAGAGTTGGGCTGTATTTACGCCTTTCTCTGACGGGGTTTGTATGAGTGAATAGGTGGCCTCTAGAGCGATACCCTTCGATAAGGTTTAGCACCTTGAACTCCTTTTGAACGTTCTCTGGAATTTCGGAGTCGGTATCGTAGTTTTTTCTTGCAAACTCAAAGCCCTCAAAGAAATGGGCCCAGTCAGAAGCAATTGAATGTGGATCTTTTAGGTATTGCTCGTATTGTTCCTCAACCCACTCGATCGAAGTGTTGCCGAGGAAAGAAAATTTGTCCATAAGGTATGTGCACCGTAATTAGTCATGCAAAAATACCATTTTTTACCATCAGCCCATGAGAATTGCTGACAGGTTTCTGTTGGCCTTCTACAGGTTGGAGTCAGATTTAAAGTGATTTCGCCACCATACCTTTTCAAAGCACCGCTTGATTATTTCGTGGGCCACCATTGCATAAATGTTCTCTGGGTTTGATCTATGAAGGCGGGAGATCATTTTCTTCTCCGAAATGTCAAGTTGATAGAGGAGCCCTGCAAACTTGTCGTGATTGAGTAGGTCAAGGCTTTCCATAAGATCAACCAATTCGGAAACTAGCTCGGGATATTCGCGCTTACCTTTGGTCAGGGATATATCCAGCCCCTGTAGGCGAAAGTCCTTTTCGACTTGTTCTAGCGTTGCATTTATCCACACTTCTTGGTCAACCCAATTTTTAGGGCTGCCAAGTGGAGCGATTTGGCTCATTTTTACTTATTGATCCAGGCCTTTCGAAATGCCTTTTGTTCAGGCGTAAGTTCCGAAATATCTGCCGCAACTAAAACATCGGTCGATGTTCGTGTAGTCATGATGGCTTTCCCCTTGAGCTTCACCACCTTTTCTTTCCCTTTCTTCTCTCTCAAGACTTTCACAATCACTTTGTCACCCACTTCTGTTTCGGCGCGATACGCATCCAATATATCGCGAAGGTTTTCAATGGTCACTTCGCTGCCATTCCACTCTACTAATTGGTCACCTTCTTTAAAACCGAGGTCTTGTCCAAATGAGTCGAGTCCTTTCGTATCCATCACAATTAGGTTTTCCGTATCTGGATTATACCCGATAGCGATGTTCCCACCTGATATTAACTCCTTCGTTTCTTGCTCGGCATAGTAAATTCCAGCCGGTGCAAGGAGTTCTGCAAATGGGAGGGGTTCAGTTCCTGCGACATGCTTTTCGAGAAATGCTTCGATCTCTGGCTGCCCAGAAATACGCGCTATTTCAGAAAATAGCTCTTCGTCTTTAAATGGCTTTTCCACACCGTATTCTGCCGATAGATCTCTCATCAATTCTTGTGTGCCGTAATTTCCACCAGAAAGGGCTCTCAATTTCAAGTCCAAAGCCATTCCGATTAAGGCTCCTTGTTCATATACATTTCCGTATTGACTGGCGTGTTCACCTAAGGCTTTTTTGCTCATTTCGGTAAAGGCGATACCACTGTCGTATTGAGATGCTGTGGCCATTTTCTGCTTCATTACAGACAGAAACGTATCGAGATCCATATCTCCATTTTTCACTTGAACGTGCTGTGCAGCATACTCCGTGCACCCTTCGTAGAGCCACAAGTGCTCGCTCATCTGCGGGTTCATAAAGTCGTAATCGTGAATCTCTTCAGAGTGGATGTTGAGGGGAGTTACGATGTGAAAAAACTCATGAGCGGTAACATCCCTAAAAGTCTGGCCCAAAGCTGTCATGGGCGCTTCCGGGAGAACAAATACGGTAGATGTCATATGCTCGAGGGCTCCAAATGCTCCAGTACCCGAGGCTCCTTCCGTTAGATAGACCAGAATAGAATATCGGTCAACAGGTAGGTTTCCACCAAGGTATTCGGCAGCTGCTGGAAAAATTCCTTCTACTTCGTTCATGATATCAGTAGCCGAAATCACGCCATTGGGAGAATAGACAGCGACTGCAATTCGCGCTCCGGCAACCATCACGCTGGCAGTATCAGCTGCAGCATAGAGAATGGGAGCATCGTGGTAGGCATAGTAGTTCTTCGCATGGAAAATGTCTAGAGAATCGCTCTTTGACACTGGCTGCATGGAAGTTTCTCCGTAAAAGTTTGCTGGCTTGGTTACATGCAATTCTTGGGGAAGGTGTTTGGTTCCTTCAAAATATCCCGAGAATCCGAATGGGTTCAGAACCACATTTGCATTTGCATCAATATTGGTACCTGCTGGCTCGAATATTCCAGCTCCACGAGGCTCGTCATAGCTATCATCTACAAGGTATGTGATGTGGCTAAGCGACGGCGCATTGTCAATTTCCCATCGGTTCACGTCGAGTTTCTCGATTGCTAGTTCGTTTCCACTCGTGTCAATGGCGATCATCGAATGCACAAATTGCCCGAAGTCACTCACATCGTAAGTGCCGGGAATGATCTTGGGCATATTGTACACGGCTTTCTCACTCTCGAGGGCTGGTGGAAATACGCGCACCTTGACTTGATCTTCAACGATATGGTTGATGTCAATTTCAACTTTGTACTGAGCATCCTGTCCAAATGACCATGTTGAAATCAAAAAGCAAAAAACAGATAACCAAGTCTTCATAATGTATACCTTCAATGTTGATTGGCGAAAATACGGGCATTGAGCTTAGCATGCACGTGGTTTATGCTTTTTTAGATGTTGTTCGTAAATGAACAATTTTGGCTTTTTGGGGCAGAGTTCGGTTATGGATTCCTTTCGTCATTCTGGAAGTAGGGGAGAACTTGGGAAGAATGAGGGAATTAAAAATTAGGAATTAGCGAAGCAATGCTGACCGATAGCGTCAGTATGCCCGGAGCGCGGAGACGCATGCGGGAAATTTGATTGTGTACGGTGCCCCCTTTCCAAGCTCAAAACTGTAATAATAGCAGCGATGAGTAAACTGTAATCGTTCATTCCGAATTCCAGCATTCCGAATTCGCAACTCACTTCTTGCCGTCTATTTCTCGATACACCCCGAAAAAAATCGGGGCACTCGAAATGACTTATTTTCTCGAATTGAAGACATTCCTAATTCCGGTATTCCTAATTTTTAATTCAGTGAAGCTATTCCTCCGATTTCCCTATCTTACAAATCCAAACAGTGAGCCATGAAATTCTTATCCAAGACTTTATACCTATTCCTATTAACTCTTTGTTCGGTTACAGCCTTTTCCCAAACCGACTGGCAGTGGGGGCAGGAAGTACGTTCTAATGCTTTTCACATAACGACAGATGCGGAAGGTAATACATATGTGACCTGGAGTCTGGAAGATGCCTATACATTGGATGATGAGACCTTTTTTAGCAATGGGGTGCACGATGCTGCTTTAACCAGTTTTGACTGTGACGGGGCGCATCGCTGGACCAAGATTATTGGCGGAACAAGCGGCGACAGTTCTTGGGGCCTGGCGACAGATTCGCTAAATGGTGTTTACCTCTTATGCAATGTAAACAGTAGCCGTCTAGTCAACTATGAGTTAAATCTTGATTCTGATACTTCTGTTATTTCGAATAGAAAAGGAATCCTATTGATCAAGTACAATACGGATGGTGAACTTCAATGGTTTAAAATGCCTGAAGACACTGTAGTTGTTAATCCTAGCGATTTGCAGTTGGCGGTTGCTCTTGATTTATTTGTTTCTCCACAAGGTGATTCCTATGTTTATTCAAAACTACCCATGGGCACGTATTGCGATGAAAGCTTCGAAGCAACATTCCCTGGATCGGTTAATGACGGTGAAGATATATACATGTTAAAATACAATACGGAAGGAACTTTTATTGGTGCTGATCATTTGGGTCTGTAC